>CAWBSG010000007.1:0-31745 GCA_963791365.1 uncultured Actinomycetota bacterium
GCATCACGCCGACGACGGTCTCGGCGAGCTGGATCGGGTCGATCGGGTGCGGGACCGCGGCCTCGGCGCGCGACCAGGTGGCCAGCCAGGCGTCCTGGGGGCGACCGGTGAGCACGACGACAGGCGGGCACTCGTAGATCTCGTCCTTGAGCTGCTTGGCGATGCCCATGCCGCCGGCGGGGACCGCCTCGCCGTCGAGGATCGCGAGCGAGATCGTGCCGGAGTCCATGTTCTGCAGGACGACCGGCTCGGTGGCGACCTCGACGTACTCGAACTCGGGAAGGTCCGGGTGCGGACGACGACCGAGGGCGAGGATCACCTGCTGGCGCGTGTTGACGTCGTCGCTGTAGACGAGGACCTTGACCGGGCGGGCGGCGGGGGCTTCAGACACGGGAGGCATCGTAACCGGGTCGGTCTCGTGACGGGACTTCGTCCCTCCTCGACCAACGGCGGTCACGTTGATCGGCGCTCGGCGAGGTCGAGGCGTCGGTCCTCGCGCGCTGCCTCCTTCATCGACGAGCGCACCCACTGGGTGAAGAGCACCGCGAAGAAGAGGACGCCGATCAGGTCCCCGGTCGCCCAGAGGATCCCTCCCGCCAGGTGCTGGTCGTCGAGGGCGGGCGGCAGCCAGGCCCCCATCGGTCCCTCCCGGAGCGCGAGGTAGTGCTCCTCGCCGATGAGCGTGGACTGGCCCATGATCGTGACGCCGAGGAAGGCGTGGAAGGGCAACGTCATGAGCGTCAGCAGCACCCGGAACGGGTGGCTCACCCGACCGGGGACCGGGTCGATCCCCATCAGCGGCCAGAAGAAGAGCGTGCCGACCAGCACCAGGTGCACGTGCATCATCTGGTGGACGAGCACCGAGCCCAGGCTGGCGTCGTACCACGAGCTGAAGTAGAGCGCCCACGGCGAGGCGACGTAGAGCGCGAACGCGAGCGGCGGGAACGCCAGGACCTTGGCGAAGCGCGAGTGCAGCACGGCCAGCAGCCACCGGCGCGGGGCCGGGGGGAGCGTACGGAGGGCCAGCGTGACCGGCGCGCCGAGGGCGAGCGCCAGTGGGACGACCATCGACAGCAGCATGTGCTGGACCATGTGCACGCTCAGCAGCGTCGTGTCGTAGCGCCCCAGCCCGGACGACGTCGCGAAGAAGAACGACCCCATCCCGAGGCCGACGAACGCCAACGTCCGGCCGATCGGCCAGCGATCGCCGCGACGGCGCAGCACGACCACCCCGAGGGCGTAGAGACCCACCGCCCAGACGGTCACCACGAAGGGGATCGGGTCGATCCCCCAGTCGCTGAAGACCCGTCCGAGAGTGAATCTGGGGAGGACCTCGAGGTCGGCTGAAAGGACGGTCACCACACTGTGAACTTTATGACCCGGTTGCACAGGGGGTCGGGGTGCCCTCAAGAGGAATGAACCGCCATAATGACCGAGTGGCGACTGCAACAGCGACGATTCCGGCCTCCCGTCTGCACGGGCACCACGACCGACCGAGCATGGTCAGCGTGGGCACGATCATCTGGCTCTCCAGCGAGCTCATGTTCTTCGCCGCGCTGTTCGCGGCCTACTTCACCATCCGCGCCGTCAGCCCGGACCTCTGGCTCCAGGAGACCGAGAAGCTGAACGTGCCGTTCTCCACGGCCAACACCGCGATCCTCGTGGCCTCGTCCTTCGCCTGCCAGTGGGGCGTCTTCGCCGCCGAGCGCGGCCAGGTCGGACGCGCCGGGTCGCTGTTCAACGTGGCCAAGTGGGGCCTGCGCGAGTGGTTCATCCTCACCTACCTCATGGGCGCCGTCTTCATCGGCGGACAGGCCCTGGAGTACGCCGAGCTGATCCACGAGGGCGTGACGATCCCGAGCTCGGCCTACGGCTCGATGTTCTACCTGACCACCGGGTTCCACGGCCTCCACGTGGCCGGTGGTCTCATCGCCTTCCTCTTCGTGCTGGGACGCACCTACCTGGCGCGCCGCTTCACCCATGAGCAAGCCGTGACAGCGATCGTCGTGTCCTACTACTGGCACTTCGTCGACGTGGTCTGGATCGGCCTCTTCTTCACGATCTACGTCATCAAGTAAGCAGCCCAGAACAACCGCCCGAAACCGGCAAGGACTCATTGTGCGCATGCTCAACCGAACCGCTGGTCGCCTCTCCAGGCACCGCCGGGGACCTCTTGCGGGTCTCGTCGTGCTCCTGCTCGGGCTGCTGGTCAGCGGCTCCCTCTACACCGCCTTCGCGCCCGCCCAGGCCCGGAGCCAGGCGAGCGAGACCGAGCAGGTCGCCGAGGGCAAGGCCCTCTTCCTCGCCAGCTGCGCGTTCTGCCACGGCAAGAACGGCGAGGGCATCCCGACCGTCCGCGACGGCTACCAGATCGGGCCGTCGCTCGTCGGCGTCGGCGCCGCCGCCGTCGACTTCCAGGTCGGCACCGGCCGCATGCCGATGGCGAGCCCCGGCGCCCAGGCGCCCCGCAAGCCCGTCGTGTTCAGCCAGGACGAGATCGACGCGATGGCGGCGTACGTCGCCTCGCTCGGCCCCGGCCCCGCCATCCCCGACGAGTCGGACTACTCGATCGAGGGCCTGTCGGAGGAGGAGCGCGAGGAGGCGATCTCCCGCGGCGGCCAGATCTTCCTGACCAACTGCACGGCGTGCCACAACTTCAACGGCGCCGGCGGCGCGATGCCGCGCGGCGGCTACGCACCGTCGCTGCACGGCGTCGAGGGCAAGTACATCTACGAGGCGCTGCTGACCGGGCCGCAGAACATGCCCAACTTCAGCAACGGCAACCTCTCGCCCGAGGAGAAGCGCGACGTCATCGCCTACCTCGACAGCATCCAGAACAACCCGGAGTACGCGGGCTTCACGCTCGGCGGCCTCGGCCCAGTCTCGGAGGGCCTGTTCGCGTGGCTCGTCGGCATCGGGTCGCTGGTCGGCGCCGCGGTGTGGATCGCGTCGCACACGACCCGGAGCAAGAAGAGCAAGGTGAACGCGTGAGCAACAGCAGCCACGACCACCCGGTCAACGCCCCCGACGGCACGCCCGTCACCGCTGGCGACACGCCGGCGACGACGCCGGCGACGTACGACGCGCACGTGCCGTCGCACCGCGAGTCCGAGCCGATCCCTGACCCGGGCCTGCCGCCGCACGAGTGGCGCCCGACCGACGTGGACCCGAAGGCCGAGAAGCGCGCCGAGCGCCAGATCGCCGCGCTGTTCATCGGCGCGATGATCAGCGCCGTCCTCTTCGTCGTCGCCTACTTCTCGCTCTCGGTCGGCGACAGCTGGGACACCTTCGCGGGCCTGGGCGCCTCGACGGTGGCACTCGGCGTGACGCTCGGCATGTCGCTGCTGCTCATCGGCATCGGCATCATCCACCTGGCCCGCAAGCTGATGGCCGACCACGAGATCATCGAGATGCGCCACCCCGCCTCCTCCCCGCAGGAGGACCGTGACGCCACGATCCAGGCCCTCAACGACGGCCTCGACGAGGCCGGCATCGGCCGTCGCCCGCTCGTGCGCAACACGATGCTCGGTGCCGTCGGCATCCTCGGCCTGCCGGCGGTCGTCCTGCTGCGCGACCTGGCCCCGGGCAGCACCCTCGACATCGGCAAGCTGGCCCACACGATCTGGGAGCCGCAGATGCGCCTCGTGCGCGATGTCGTCGGCACCCCGATCCTCGCCAGCGAGATCGAGGTCGGCGACCTGATCAACGCCGCCCCCGAGGCGATGTTCCCGACCGAGGAGAACGGCTACCCCGAGCTGCACGGCGCCGAGGAGCAGGCCGAGAAGGCGAAGGGCGCCATCATCATCGTGCGGATGGACCCCGACGACATCACCCCTGCCAAGGGCCGGGAGAAGTGGACCGTCGACGGGATCATCTGCTACTCCAAGATCTGCACCCACGTCGGATGCCCGATCTCGCTCTACGAGCGCACCACGCACCACGTGCTCTGCCCGTGCCACCAGTCGACCTTCGACCTCGCCGACCACGCCAAGGTCGTCTTCGGTCCGGCTGCCCGTCCCCTTCCTCAGCTGCCCATCGAGGTCGACGAAGAGGGATACCTGGTCGCACAGAGCGACTTCACCGAGCCCATCGGGGCCAGCTACTGGGAGCGTGAGAAGCAGTGAGCGTCGACACCAGCAAGGTCGCGACGAGCAACCGCACGGACGCCGCGACCGCATCGAAGCCGAGCCCGGCCGGCTCGCTGGCCTCCTGGGCCGACGACCGCCTCGGCCTGGCGACGATGATGAAGAAGAACCTGCGCAAGGTCTTCCCGGACCACTGGTCGTTCATGCTCGGCGAGATCGCGCTGTGGAGCTTCGTCGTGCTGCTCCTCACCGGTGTCTTCCTGACGCTGTGGTTCAACCCGTCGATGGGCCACGTGACCTACGAGGGCTCCTACGACCAGCTCCGCGGCATCGGCATGTCGGAGTCCATGGCCTCCACGCTGCACATCTCGTTCGACGTGCGCGGCGGCCTGCTCATGCGCCAGATGCACCACTGGGCCGCGATGATCTTCATCGCCTCGATGATGGTGCACCTGCTCCGCGTCGCCTTCACCGGCGCCTACCGCAAGCCGCGCGAGCTCAACTGGGTCATCGGCTGCATCCTGCTGCTCCTCGGCACCCTCGAGGGCTTCACGGGCTACTCGCTCCCCGACGACCTGCTGTCCGGCACCGGCGTGCGCGCCGCGGACGGCTTCCTCAAGGCCACGCCGGTCGCCGGGACGTACATGTCGTTCCTGCTCTTCGGCGGTGAGTTCCCCGGCGAGTCGATCATCCCGCGGCTCTACATCATCCACGTGCTGCTGATCCCGGGCATCCTGCTCGCGCTGATCGCCGCCCACATGCTGCTGCTCGTCTACCACAAGCACACGCAGTGGCCCGGGCCCGGCCGCACCGAGCAGAACGTCGTCGGCTTCCCGATGCTGCCGGTGTACGCCGCCAAGGCCGGTGGCTTCTTCTTCATGGTCTTCGGCGTCATCTCCATCATGGGTGGGCTGCTGTCGATCAACCCGGTGTGGAAGTTCGGTCCCTACGACCCGACCAAGGTGACGGCCGGCTCGCAGCCCGACTGGTACATGGGCTGGCCCGACGGGCTCCTGCGCATCATCCCGACGGGCTGGGAGACGGTGCTCTTCGGCTACACGATCTCGTGGAACATCCTCATCCCGATCCTCCTCGTGCCGCCGCTGATGCTCACCGTGCTGATCGTGCTCCCGTTCCTCGAGGGCTGGATCACCGGCGACAAGCGCGACCACCACCTGCTGCAGCGCCCGCGCAACGCTCCGACGCGCACCGCGGTGATGGTGGCCCTGATGACGTTCTACGGCCTCGCCTGGGCGGCCGGCGGCAACGACATCATCGCGATCAAGCTGCACGCCAGCATCAACCAGATCACCTACTTCATGCGGGTCGCGATCTTCCTCGGTCCCGTCCTGGCGTTCTGGATCACGCGCCGCTGGTGCATCTCGCTGCAGCGCCACGACAACGAGAAGCTGCTCCACGGCTACGAGACGGGCATCATCACCCGCTCCGCCGAGGGCCAGTACGCCGAGCGGCACCTGCCGATCAGCGGGACGAACGCCTACACGCTCACCGCGCGCGACCGCGACGAGATCCACGCGGTCGCCGGCGACACCGACGCAGCCGGGGTCGCGGCGCCCAACTCGCGCTCGGAGAAGCTGCGCGCGAAGCTGTCGTCGTGGATGTACAGCCACAACGTGCAGAAGCCCACCCGGGCCGAGCTCGAGGAGGCCCACCACCACGCCGAGCACGAGGCGGAGCTCCAGGCGGGTCTCGACCACCCGGTCGACGGCCACCAGTTCGACGACCACCGCCTGCGCGACACCGACGACGTGCCGCTGCGCGACCACTGATCGTCGTACGACACACGAGGGCCCGCCGGGAGCATCCCGGCGGGCCCTCGTCGTCCGTGGGGTGTCGGCCTGGTGCCGCCCGCGCGGCGGAGCCGACCGGGAGACGAAGGATCTCAGGAGAGGGCGGAGCCGGACTTCCAGTCGGAGAAGGAGAGGTTCCAGTCGCCGTAGCCGTTCTCCAGCGTCATCGGGCGGTCGGTGCCGGTGTACTCGACGACGTCGCCGCGGCGGCTCATGGCGTAGAGCCAGCCGGCGTCCGCGGTCGACATGCCCGTGCAGCCGTGGGACACGTTGGCGTTGCCCTGCGAGCCGACCGACCACGGCGCGGCGTGGAGGAACTCACCGGAGTACGTCACCCGCATCGCCCACTGGACGTCGTCGATGTCGTAGGCCTCGGGGTTGTTGCGGTTGATGCCGACGGTCTCGGAGTTCATCCGCTTCTTGTCGAACTTCTCGAGGATCACCTTGGTGCCGGAGCGCGTGATGAACCCGGCCTTGCCGGTCGTGATCGGGAGGGTTCGCAGCAGGTCGCCGTTGGAGAAGACCTGCATCTGGTGGGTCCGGGCGTCGACCTTGTAGACGTGGGCGTCGCCGATCTGGAAGTCGATGCTCCGCGACTCCTGGCCGTACACCCCGTTGCCGGCGGGGAGGCTGTTGATGTCGAGGTCCACCGACACGTCGGTGCCGGCCTGCCAGTACGACGCGGGGCGGTAGTGCGCCTCCTGGTCGTTCAGCCAGTGCCACGACCCGCGCTGCTTCGGGGTGCTCGTGACGTGCATGTGCTCCTCGAAGAGCGCCTTGTCGGTCACGGGGATGTCGAAGGTGACCACGACGGGCATCCCGACGCCGACGGTCTCGCCGTCGAGCGGGGCGATGGCGGCGTAGGTCTGCTCGTCGAGCGTCAGGTCGACGGTGTGGAAGCTGCGGGTGCGCTCCAGGCTGCGGCCGTCGCTGCGGGTCGCCGACGCCGTGATGACGTAGTCGGTGCCGGGCTCGAGCCGGTCGGAGGCGGTCCAGGTGTCACCGGACACCTCGCCCGTCACGGCGCCCGTCGCCGAGGTGACCTCGACCGCGTCCAGCGCGCCGCCCTTCGCCGCGACCGTCAGCGCGCCGTCGATCGGGACGGCGGCCGCGTCGGTGAAGCTCGTGGACAGGCGCACGGGGTCCGGCGTGGCGGAGCTCCGATCCCGCTGCCGCGCCCGAGCCGTCGGCGCCACCGGGGGTGCCGTCGGTCGTCGAGCTGCAGGCCGCGAGGCCGCCGGCGAGCACCAGCAGCGCCGCCGCGAACGTCGTACGACGATGAGCCAGTGGACCGGACGCGCGAGTGCGCATGCGACGTACCCCCCAGGAATGACGACGAGCCGAGATCAGAAGAACCCGTCCAGCGTACGTCGCGGACGGGTTCCCCAAAAATGCTCGCAGCGGGAGAGCTCAGTGAGCGTGCTCACCCCGGTAGTACTCGAAGATGAAGCCGCACAGCACGATCGCACCGACGGTGAAGCCGATGAAGACCAGCCACCACGCGGCCAGCGCGGTGCCGTAGACGATCACGCCGAGGGCGAGGGCGCACCACAGCGGCCACCAGGAGTAGGGCGGGAAGAAGCCCAGCTCACCGGCGCCTTCGGCGATCTCGCCCTCCTTGCGGTCCTCCGGGCGCGGGTCCATGCGCGAGGCGTGGAACCCGAGGTAGAGGGTGACCATGCCGAACAGCAGCGCGGTCATCACCAGGGCGGACGTGCCGGTCGGGTCCTCGGTGAGGAACCAGTACGCCGGCGCGACGACCGCCACGAACAGTGCGGTGATGCCGAAGACCCAGGCCTCTGCCTTCATCGGTTGTCCCCCTCGGTCTCGGTGGTGCTGTCGTCGAGGCGGTCCTGCAGCATCTCCTCGCGCCCGTGCACCTCGGGCGCATCGGCGGGTGCGTCACCGTCGCGCTCGGCGTCGTTCTCGTGCAGCTCCATGAGCGCGATCTCCGGGTGGTGCAGGTCGAAGGCCGGCGACTCGGAACGGATCCGCGGCAGGGTGTGGAAGTTGTGGCGCGGCGGCGGGCTGCTCGTGGCCCACTCGAGTGAGCGGCCCCAGCCCCACGGGTCGTCGACCTCGACCTTCGGGCCCTTGGCGGAGACGTAGACGTTGTAGAGGAACGGCAGCGTCGACGCACCGAGCAGGAACGCCCCGACCGTGGAGATCTGGTTGAGCGTCGTGAAGCCGTCGTCGGGCAGGTAGTCGGCGTAGCGACGCGGCATGCCCTCGACGCCGAGCCAGTGCTGCACGAGGAAGGTGGTGTGGAACCCGACGAACAGGATCCAGAAGTGGAGCTTGCCGAGACGCTCGTCGAGCATCTTGCCGGTCATCTTCGGCCACCAGAAGTAGAAGCCGGCGAACATCGCGAACACCACCGTGCCGAAGACCACGTAGTGGAAGTGCGCGACCACGAAGTAGGAGTCGGACACGTGGAAGTCCAGCGGCGGGCTGGCCAGGATGACACCGGTGAGGCCACCGAAGAGGAAGGTGGTCAGGAAGCCGATCGACCACAGCATCGGGGTGTCGAAGGACAGGGACCCGCCCCACATCGTGCCGATCCAGTTGAAGAACTTCACGCCGGTGGGCACCGCGATCAGGAACGTCATGCCGGAGAAGAACGGCAGGTCGACGGCGCCGGTGACGAACATGTGGTGGGCCCACACGGCCACCGACAGCATCGCGATGCCGAGCGTGGCCGCCACCAGTCCGACGTAGCCGAAGATCGGCTTGCGGCTGAAGACCGGCAGGATCTCGGAGATGATGCCGAAGAACGGCAGCGCGATGATGTAGACCTCGGGGTGGCCGAAGAACCAGAACAGGTGCTGCCACAGGATCGGCCCGCCGTGCGACGGGTCGAAGACGTGGGCGCCGAGGATCCGGTCCGCCTCCAGCGAGAGCAGCGCGCCCGCGAGGATCGGGAACACCATGATCACGAGCATGCTGGTGATCAGCGTGTTCCAGACGAAGATCGGCATCCGGAACATCGTCATGCCGGGCGCGCGCATGCAGATGATCGTGGTGATGAAGTTGACGCCACCCAGGATCGAGCCGAGACCGGCCATCCAGAGGCCCATGATCCAGAGGTCACCACCGACACCCGGACTGCGTACGGCGTCGGAGAGCGGCGTGTAGGCGAACCAGCCGAAGTCGGCGGCACCCTGGGGCGTCAGGAAGCCCGAGCCGGCGATGATCCCGCCGAACAGGAACAGCCAGTAGCTGAACATGTTGAGGCGCGGGAACGCCACGTCGGGCGCACCGATCTGCAACGGCATGATCACGTTGGCGAAGCCGAAGAACAGCGGCGTCGCGAACAGCAGCAGCATGATCGTGCCGTGCATCGTGAAGAGCTGGTTGTAGAGCTGCTCGCTCACGACCTGCTGACCCGGGTAGGCCAGCTCGGAGCGGATCAGCATGGCCATCAGGCCGGCGATCAGGAACCACGCGAACGAGGTGCCGAGATAGAGCTTGCCGATGAGCTTGTGGTCGGTCGTGGTCAGGATCCGGACGACCTGCTCGCCCAGGGGCTTGCGCTGCGGGACAGCAGCGGATGCGGCGCTCACTCCTCGCTCCCTTCCTGGGACTGGCTCTCGCCGAGCCCCGTCTGCGTGGTGGCGTTGGCGCCACCGGTGATCGGCTGCTCCCTGGTCTGGCCGGCGTCGGCCAGGTCGGCGAGGTACTGCTCGTAGTCGGCCTGGCTGACGACCTGGACCTTGAAGAGCATGCGGGAGTGGTAGGCCCCGCAGAGCTCGTAGCACTTGCCGAGGTAGTCGCCCTCGACGGTGGGCGTCACCTGGAGCTGGTTGATGCGGCCCGGGATGACGTCCATGCGGGTCAGGAACGACGGCACGCCGAAGTTGTGGATCACGTCGGGCGAGCGGAGGTTGAACTGGATCCGCTGGTCGACCGGGAGGACGAGCGTCGGGATCTCGCTGCCGTCACCGGACGTGTAGACGTAGGACTCGTAGGCGTAGTCGTCGGCGTCGCCCGTCGCGTCGGGGTTCTGCTCGCCGACGCCGTGGTTGAACGTCCACGACCACTGCTGACCGGTGACCTCGACGGTGACGTCGGGCGTGGACAGCTCGGTCTGGACGTCCTGGACGCGCACCGTGTGGAAGAAGAACACGATGCACATGAGGACCGGGGCGATCGTGTAGAAGACCTCGAGCGGCAGGTTGTAGCGCGTCTGCCGCGGCACCTCGTCGTCGCTGCGGCGTCGGAACTTCACCACGACGTAGAAGATGAGGCCCCAGACGATGACGCCGGTCACCATCGCGGCGACCCAGGCCCACTTCCAGAGCTCGTAGGTGTAGGGACCCTGCTCGGTGACACGGTCCGGCATGGCGAGGTTCCGGATCTGGTGCTCGTCGGCCGCGGAGCACCCGGCCAGCACCAGCATCGTCACGCCGAGCAGCGCGACCCTCAGGACGCGCCGCGCAGGCGCACCCGAGATCTTGGGGACTTGCAGACCCACTGACGAGCCTCTCTCTCGGTCCATTTCAGACATGCAGAGACTATCCCCAACCGGCCCCGTTGTGCGGGGCAGGGTCGGGTGTCGCGGGATCGGCGGACGTCACGGTCGTCCTGCCCGCGCGAGTGGCACAGTTCGTCCTGTGACCGGGCCCGTGCCTCCGCAGGGGGACCTCGACAGCGCCTCCGCCGCCCCGCTCCACCCGGCGGCGCGCGAGGTCATGCTCGCCGCGCTCGAACGGGGGTACGCCGACCCGCGTCGGCTGCACCGCGCCGGGCGCGAGGCGCGGCTGCTGCTCGACAACGCCCGCGAGGCCACGGCCGACGCGCTGGGCGTGCGCGCCGACGAGGTGACCTTCACCCCGAGCGGGACGCATGCGGTGCACCTGGGGCTGCTCGGCCTGGTGCGCGGCGCCCGCCGGGGCGACCTCGTCGTGCACCCCGCGGTCGAGCACTCGGCAGTCCGCCACGCCGTCGAGTGGGGTGCCCGGGCCGACGAGGTGCCCGTCGACGCCGACGGCCGCGTGGACGCCGCTGAGGTGCTGGCACGGGCCGCCCGGACCGAGGCGGGCGTCGTCGCGGTCCAGAGCGCCAACCACGAGGTCGGCACCGTCCAGCCGGTCGGGCGCCTCGACCTGCCGCCCGACGTCCCGCTCTTCACCGACGCCTGCGCGTCGATGGGCCGCCTCCCGCTGCCGTCGGGCTGGGCGGCCGCCGCCGGGTCCGCCCACAAGTGGGGTGGACCGGCCGGGGTCGGCGTGCTCCTGGTCCGCACCCGCGCCCGGTGGCGCAACCCGTTCCCCGGCGACGACCGCGTCGACGAGCGGTCGACCGGCTTCGAGAACATCCCCGCCGTCCTCGCCGCGGCCGCCGCGCTCCAGGCGGTGGTGGCCGAGCGCGAGGAGGTCAACACGCGCCACCACGAGCTCGTCGACGTCGTACGCCGACGGGTGGCAGCGGAGGTGCCCGACGTCGAGGTCGTCGGCGACCCGGTGCGACGCCTCCCCCACCTGGTCACGTTCTCGTGCCTCTACGTCGACGGCGAGGCGCTGGTGACCGAGCTCGACCGGCGCGGCTACGGGATCGCCAGCGGATCCGCGTGCACGGCGTCGACGCTCACCCCCAGCCACGTGCTGGAGGCGATGGGCGTGCTGACCCATGGCAACGTCCGGCTCTCCCTGCAGCGCGAGGCCACGCGTGCCGACGTCGACGCCTTCTGCGACGCGCTCCCGGACGTCGTCGCCGAGATCCGGTCGCGGGTCGGCCTGTGAGCACTCCCGACGAAGGCCGCGACGTCGCCCTGGAGCTCGACTGCCGCAGCCTGCCGTGCCCGATGCCGGTCATCGAGCTCGCCCGGCACCTCGGCGAGGTCCAGGTCGGCGAGCTGCTCGCGGTGGTCGCCATGGACGCCGCCGCGGAGGTCGACGTCCCGGCCTGGTGCCGGATGAAGGGCCAGGCGTACGTCGGCGCCGACGTCGCCCCGGACGGGTGCCCGCGCTACGTCGTACGACGGCTCAGCTGAGCGTCACGGTCGGATCGTCCGGAGGTGCGGCTCGAAGTCCGCGACGGCCTCGTCGCCGTACGTCGCCGCGCAGCGCGCGAGGAAGTCGGCCCGGGAGATCTCGTACTCCTGGGTGCCGACCTGCTCGACGACGTAGACGGCGAGCAGGCACCCGAGCTGGGCGGCCCGCTCGTGGCCGAGGCCCCAGCTGAGGGCGGCCAGGAAGCCCGCGCGGAACGCGTCGCCGACGCCGGTCGGCTCCACCTTCTCGATCTCCGGCACGGCCGCGACGACGATCGACTCCTCGCCGGCGCGGTCGATGCGTACGCCGTCGGGGCCGAGCGTGACCACCCACGTGCCGACCCGCGAGAGGATCTCCTCGCGGCTCCAGCCGGTCTTCTGGGTGATCAGGCTGGCCTCGTACTCGTTGGAGAACAGGATCTCGGCGCCGTCGACCAGCGGGCGGATCAGGTCGCCGTCGCCGAAGGCGAGCTGCTGCGACGGGTCGGCCAGGAACGGGTAGCCGCGCTGGCGGCACTCCTGGGTGTGGCGCAGCATGCCCTGCGGGTCGTCCGGGCCGATGATCACGTAGTCGGGTGCGCCGACGCGGTCGACGATCGGCTTGAGCTCGATCTCGCGGGACTCGCTCATCGCGCCTGCGTAGAAGCTGGCGATCTGGGCGTGGGCGCTGTCGTTGGTGCACACGAAGCGGGCGGTGTGCCGGGTCTCGGAGACGTGGATCGAGTCGCAGTCGACGTTGTGCCGCTCGAGCCAGGCGCGGTACTCCGCGAAGTCCTCGCCGACGGCGCCGACCAGCACGGGTCGCAGGCCCAGGTTGCCGAGGCCGAAGCAGATGTTGGCCGCGCAGCCACCGCGGCGTACCTCCAGGTCCTCGACCAGGAACGACACCGACAGCTTGTCGAGCTGGTCGACCACCAGGGAGTCGGTGAACTTCCCCGGGAAGGACATCAGGTGGTCGGTCGCGATGGATCCGGCTACGAGGAGGGACACGACGCGGAACACTACCTCTCGGTACGGTTCGGGATACCCCTCAGTAGCCAATAGCGTCGTCCCCATGACGACTCCCCGACGACTCCCCTACCTCGTCTCCGACGACCTGGGCACCCCCGCCGAGCTGGCGGCCGACTGCCGTGAGACCGGGCGCAACCTGGGCCTCGAGCGTCGCCTGGAGCGGGCCGCGCGGGTCGCCGTCACCGCCCCGCCGAGCCTCCGCTTCGAGGACTACCCGGCCGAGATCGGCAAGCGCGAGATCCGGGTCTCCGACGCCGCCGCCCGGATCGCGAACGCGCTCCACCTGCACCTGGACTGAGCAGTCACCCTCAGACGACGAAGGCCCCCGCCAGCTGGCGGGGGCCTTCGTCGTGTCTCAGCCCAGTGGGCTGTGTGCCTCAGTGGAAGCTGTCACCGCACGCGCACGAGCCCGTGGCGTTGGGGTTGTCGATCGTGAAGCCCTGCTTCTCGATGGTGTCGACGAAGTCGATCTCGGCACCGTTGAGGTAGGGGACGCTCATCCGGTCGACCACGACGGTCACGCCGTCGAAGTCGGTGGTGACGTCGCCGTCGAGCGTGCGCTCGTCGAAGAAGAGCTGGTACCGCAGGCCCGAGCAGCCACCCGGCTGCACGGAGATGCGCAGGGCCAGGTCGTCGCGACCCTCCTGCTCGAGGAGGCTCTTGATCTTGCCGGCAGCGACATCGGACAGGTTGATCTGGTCGGTGCGGCGCTCGGTGGTCTCGACCTGCTCGGTCATCTCATCACTCCAGAAGTCTCGGGTACTGCTTGGCTCAATGGTCGCACACGGCGCGATATTCCCCACGTCTTCGCCCGCCTGCCGCCGGCGCCCGCGGGGGGTGGCGGCACATTGCAGCTCAAGGTGTGTCCTGGCCGCGATCTGCCGCCACCTCCGCCGGGGCCGCACTGGGGGTGGCGGCACATTGCAGCTCCAGGTGTCTCCTGGCCGCGATCTGCCGCCACCTCCGCCGGGGGCGGCACTGGGGTGGCGGCACATCGCGCCTGAACGGGTCCCCGGGACGCGATGTGCCGCCACCCTCAGGCCGTACGCCGCCGGGGCGGAGCGACCGGGATCCGGCTGAGGAAGGCGGTCCGGCCGGCGGGCGTGAACAGCGAGTCCTTGAGGTGGCGATGCCACCCGCGGATCCGGGTGGGGTCGTGCGCCCGGCCGAGCGAGCGATCCGCGTCCTCCAGGATCGTGACCGCTCGGTGGATCACGTCGCCCGACGTGTAGCCGCGGCGGACGAATCCCTCCCGGTCGACTCGCCGATCCCGTCGCCGGTCAACCACGCGCCGCGGTGCCTTCTCGTGCTCGTCGCCGTCGAACTCGTGCAGAGCAGTAGTCCCGACAAGCCACAGGTCGCCCTTCGCCACGACGACCCCGTCGGCGTCGGCGAGCTTCCACTGCGGCTCGACCTCGATGTCGCACAGGACGTGGAGCAGCCGGAGCAGCGACTCCCACAGCGACTCGGCCTGCCCGTCGACCAGGGGCAGGGCTGCTCGCAGCCGCCGGCTGCCCGGTCGACGCGACCGCGAGATCGTTTCGAGGTCCTTCAAGGAGACCAGCTCGAGGTAGAGCGCGGCGTCAATCATCGCCACCAGGTCGATGAGTCCCACCCAGCGCGCCGCGGCCGTGAGCGCCTCGGGAAGGACTGCGACACGCAGCCCGCGCACCACGTCGTACGCCACCGGCTGGATGTGGCGGCTGGTGTGCACACCGTCGCGCATGGGTCGCGGGTCGTCCTTGGCAAGAGCCATGAAGACGAGGCACTCACGGGGCAGCGGAGGAAGCGGAACGCCGTGCACCTCCAGCGCCGTGAGCGCCGTGAAGCACCCGACATCCGTCATCAGGAGCTGCCAGCCGGCCAGGTCCTCCTCGATCCAGAAGGGTGGGTGATCGACCTGAACTGCCGGGGTCGATCCCCTGTGCACCCCGTAGGTGACGGACGCCCACCGCTGTCCGCGTCGGTGCCCTCGGATAGGGGTCGGTTCCATGCCACGAATCTCGGTCGTGGTCGCCTCGCCTGTCGCCCCGTCCCCTCGTCTCCTGTGGATACCGGGCTCTCAGGGCAGCCTGTGGACGCTCGATGGCGCCCGCCCCTGGGTGGCGGCAGATTGCACCGGGTCGACGTTCGGCTCTGCAATGTGCCGCCACCCCCGGCGGGCGGCGTACCTGGGTGGCGGCAGATTGCACCGGGACCACGTTCGGCTCTGCAATGTGCCGCCACCCCCGGCGGGCGGCGTACCTGGGTGGCGGCAGATTGCACCGGGTCGACGGGACTGGACGCAATGTGCCGCCACCCCCGGCGGGCGGCGTACCTGGGTGGCGGCAGATTGCACCGGGTCGAGGCGACTGGACGCGATGTGCCGCCACCCCCGGCGGGCGGCGTACCAGGGTGGCGGCAGATTGCACCGGGTCGAGGCGACTGGACGCAATGTGCCGCCACCCCCGGCGGGCCGGATAACAGGGCGGCAGGCAAGCCGCCAGCCTCGCGGGCGAGGCAGACCCCTCAGCGCGACCAGGTCCTCGCGACCCGCTGGGCGAGGTCGGCGAGCGCGTCGGCGGGAGCGCCGAGGGCTCGCTCCTCCCCCACCAGGTCCACGAGGGAGTACGCCGACTCGATGCCGAGGGCGCGCATCTCCCGCGAGCCCACGAGGACCTGCCCGGCCAGCGCGATGCAGGGCCGCAACGCCTCCGACGCCACGGCCGCGACGCCGTAGGGCACCTTGCCCGCGCGGCTGGAGAAGTCGAACGACCCCTCGCCCGTCACCACGAGGTCCGAGCGGCGGGCCCGGTCGGCGAGGGAGACGGCGGCGGTGACGAGGTCGATGCCCGGCTCGCGGGTGGCGCCGAGGACGAGCAGCGCGTAGCCGATGCCCCCCGCCGCGCCGGCGCCCTTGTCCAGCGACGTACGCCGATCGGTGGCGACCGCGAAGCCCTCGAGCCAGCCGTCGACCTCTGCGATCCGGTCCTCGCCGATCCCCTTCTGCGGCCCGAAGGTCTTGGTGGCGCCGAAGAGCCCGGTGAGCGGGCTGTCCACGTCGCTCGCCGCGACGAGGGTCACGCCGGCGACCCGGTCGCGGGCGGCGGCGAGGTCCACGCCGGTCACGGACGCCAGGGACGACGGACCGCCGTCGAGCACTCCGTCGGACGTCGCACCGAGGGCGGCGAGCAACCCCGCGCCACCGTCGTTGGTGCCGGTGCCGCCGAGCCCGACGACCACGGTCGTCGCGCCGCCGTCGACGGCCGCGAGGACCAGCTCGCCGACCCCGCGGCTCGTCGCCGTCTCCGGGTCACCGTCGACCAGGTGCAGGCCTGCCGCCTGCGCGCTCTCGACGTACGCCGTCTCCCCCACGCGCAGCACGACCGCCGGGACCGGGGCACCGTGCGGGCCGGAGACCGTGACGGCCGACAGCTCGCCGTCGAGCGCGGCGTGCAGGACGTCGACGAAGCCGGGACCGCCGTCGGCCATCGGCGCGAGGTCGAGCTCGTCGTCCGGCGCCCGCCGCCGCCACCCGGTGGCGATGGCCTCGGCGGCCTGGACCGCAGTCAGGGTTCCCGCGAACTTGTCCGGGGCGATCAGCACGCGCATGGATGCATCCTTGCAGCGGCGCCGTCGGGCATGCTGGGCGCATGTCATCGTCCCCCGGCTCGGGCGCGAGCCTCGACCCCGTCGTCGCGGAGGTCACCGTCCCCGTGACCCCGACCGAGGCCTTCGTCGGCTTCACCGCGCAGATGGGCGAGTGGTGGGACCCGGTGCTGACCCCCGACCCGGCCACCTTCACCAACATCGCCATCGACCCCGCCGGGCCGGTGGCCATGGTCCACGGCGACGAGGAGTACGTCTGGGGCCGGGTGATGGAGTGGGACCCGATCGGCCGCTACACCCAGGAGTTCTGGCTCGGCCACCCGGAGGACGAGGCGACCGTCCTGGACGTGCGCTTCACCGAGGTCGACGCCGGCGGCAGCGTGGTCCGGCTGGTGCACAGCGGGTGGATGCCCGGGACCGAGGAGCTCCGCGCGACGTACACCCACTGGGACGACCTGCTCCGCCGCTACGCCGCGCACGTGTCGTGACCCTGCTCGTCCGCCCGATGCGGGCCGAGGACCTGCCGACCTGCGAGGCCATCACCCGTGCCGCCTACTACGAGGTCGACCGTGCGACGTTCCAGCGCTCGTGGCCCGACCCGCAGCCCCGGTCCGGATCCGGCCGCGCCGACTGGCTGGCGAAGTCGCGCCACACGCTGTCCACGGACCCCGGTGGCTGCTGGGTGGCCGAGGAGGACGGCGTCGTCGTCGGGCTGGCCACGTCACTGCGCCGCGAGCTGATGTGGATCCTCTGCTCCTTCGCCGTCGCCCCCGAGGCGCAGGGGCGTGGGCTCGGGACGCTGCTGCTCGACGCGGCGACCCGCTACGGCGACGGCTGCCTGCGCGGCATGTTCATCGCGAGCCACGACCAGGGCGCACTGCACCGCTACCGCAAGGCGGGCTTCGACCTGCACCCGCAGATGGTGCTCCGGGGCACGGTGGCGCGCGACCTGCTCCCGGCGGTGCCGCACGTCCGCGAGGGGACGCCCGCCGACCGCGACCTCTGCGACAGCCTGGACCGCCGCACGCGCGGCGCGGCGCACGGCCCCGACCACGCGCTCCTCGCCCAGCAGCTCCGGCTGGTCGTCGTGGACCACGCATCGGGACAGGGGTACGCCTACCTCGCGAAGGCGGGCGGGGTGCGGTGCCTGGCCGCCGACAGCCGGCGCACGGCGCGGCTCCTGCTGTGGGAGTCGCTCGCGGCGTCCGACCCGCACGTGCCCGTCGAGATCCCACGGGTGACGTCGGCCAACCAGTGGGCGCTCGACGTCGCGACGGCAGCGCGGCTGGAGATCCACCCCCGCAACTTCCTCGCGACCCGGCACCTGAAGCCGCCCACGACGTACATCCCGCACAGCACCTTCCTCTAGGCCCTACAGGGAGGACCCCGGCTCCAGGCGCGCGCCTGCCGCCACCTCGCCCGCGACCCGGGAGTCACGGCCGACCAGCACGATGTCGTCGTCGTGGGCGAGCCGCCGCGTCGGCTCGGCGCCGACGCGCGAGCGGGGCCCCACCTCGCAGCGCTCGTCGAGGACGGTGGTGCGCACGACGGCGCCGGCGCGGATCACGCAGTCCTCCATCACGACGCTGTCGTGCACCTCCGCGCCCTTCTCGACGACGACGCCGGGACCGAGCACGCTCCCGACGACGACTCCGGAGACGTCCGCGCCGGGCGAGATCAGCGAGTCGTGGCAGCTGCTCGACGCACGTACGCGGGCGGCGGGCCGGTCCGGCCAGTGCGAGATGACGGGCCGGTCCGGGTGGTCGAAGACGTCGACCCTGCCGGCCAGCAGGTCCCGGTGCGACTGGAGGTAGAGCCCGGGCTGACCGACGTCGCGCCAGTAGCCGGTGAGCGGCACGGCAGTGACCGTGCCGCTCTCGACCAGGCGGGGCAGCAGGTGCTCGCCGAAGTCACCGATGCCGCTGTCCTCCTCGTCGTCGTCCTCGTCCTGCTCCCCCGACAGCTCGCGCCGCAGGTCGTGCAGGGTCGCGAGCAGCGCCTCGGTGTCGTAGACGAAGATCTCGGTCGCCACCGTGCCCGCCGACGGGCGTGAGGGCTTGTGCTCGATCCCGGTCACCCTGCCTCCACGGCCGGCGAGCACGACGACGTTCTCCGAGGCGTCCTTCTTGCTGACCTCGCTCGTCAGCACGGTCGCCGTGCGTCGGGAGGCGACGTGCTCCTCCACGACGGGGCCGAGGTCCATGTTGAAGACGTGGTCGGCGCTGCAGACCACCAGTGTGGGGGCGCCGAACGTCTCGAGGTCGGCCGACATCCGCAGCAGCAGGTCGCCGTTGCCGTGGGCGAAGCCGCTCTCGGTCGCCGGCCCGGTCCCCGTCTGCGGCACGATCCGGCGGAAGCCGCCGCGGTTGCGGTCCAGGCTCCACGGGCGGCCACCCGAGAGGTAGTCGTCGATGGAGGTCACCTGGTACTCCAGGGACACCCACACGTCCGCGAGGTCGGCGTGCACGAGGCTGGAGAGGGCGAAGTCGACCAGCCGGTGCACCCCGCCGTACGGCAGGGCCGGCTTGGCGCGCTCGCGGGTGAGCACGTCCATACGGGAGCCCTGCCCGCCCGCCTGGACCAGGGCCAGCACCTCACCGCGTCGCGACACGGAGGTCAGACTGCCACGCCGCCACCACTGTCAGGTCCCCCTCTTAGGATGACCCGTATGAGCCTCGTCGACCTGCCGCTCCTCCCCCTCGGCAAGGGCCGCGACCTCGACGCCGAGCGTGGCGTGGAGTGCCCCGGTGACCTCCCGGCGGCGTCGGACCCCGACCTGGTCCAGCGCGCCCGCGCGGCGAAGGCCGCGCTCGGCGACCGGCTCTTCGTCCTCGGCCACCACTACCAGCGCGACGAGGTCATCCAGTTCGCCGACGTCACCGGTGACTCCTTCAAGCTCGCTCGCGACGCGGCCGGGCGGCCCGACGCCGAGTTCATCGTCTTCTGCGGCGTGCACTTCATGGCCGAGTCGGCCGACATCCTCACCTCGCCGACCCAGCGGGTCGTGCTGCCCGACCTGGCCGCCGGGTGCTCGATGGCCGACATGGCGCGACTTCGCCAGGTCGAGGACGCCTGGGATGCGATGGCCGACGCCGGCATCCAGGACAGCGTCGTGCCGGTGACCTACATGAACTCCAGCGCCGACATCAAGGCGTTCTGCGGCCGCAACGGCGGCCTGGTCTGCACGTCGTCCAACGCCGAGGCCGCGCTCGACTGGGCGTTCGCACAGAAGCAGGACGCCAAGGTCTTCTTCCTGCCCGACCAGCACCTCGGCCGCAACACCGCCGTCCTCCAGATGGGCATCGCGCTCGACGAGTGCGTCGTGTGGGACCCGCGCCAGCCCGGCGGTGGGCTCACTGCGGACGAGCTCCAGAAGGCACGGGTCGTCCTCTGGAAGGGCCACTGCTCGGTGCACGGCCGATTCTCCGCGGACGTCGTCGACGAGCTCCGCGCGAAGCACCCCGGCATCTCCATCCTGGTCCACCCGGAGTGCACGCACGAGGTCGTGCTCAAGGCCGACCTCGTCGGCTCGACCGAGTTCATCATCAAGACCATCGAGGCCGCGGAGCCCGGCACCACCTGGGCGATCGGCACCGAGCTCAACCTCGTCAAGCGCCTCGCGGACGCCCACCCCGACAAGGCGATCGTCTTCCTGGACCGCAACGTCTGCTACTGCTCGACGATGAACCGCATCGACCTCCCCCACCTCGTCTGGGCACTGGAGAACCTCGTCGCCGGCCAGGTGGTCAACCAGATCACCGTCGACCCCGAGACCGAGGCGGATGCCCTCGTCGCGCTGCAGCGGATGCTCGACCTGCCCGGCAAGTCCCACCGCGACTGAGCCCAGCGAACTGATGAGGCACGTCAGCGACGCCGAGCGCCGGCGCCGGATCGGCGTACGCCACGCGCTGTCGCCCGCCCACCGGCTCGGCTCCGTCGAGGCCGTCACCCGGGCGATGACCGTCCTCCACGCCACCGAGGCGGCGACCGTGCACCTCGCGGTCGCGGCCCGCTCCGAGGGCGTCACTCCCGCCGACGTCGACGCAGCGCTCTACGACGAGCGCAGCGTGGTGAAGCAGCTCGCGATGCGGCGCACCCTCTTCGTCTTCCCGCGCGACCTGCTGCCCGCGGCGTGGGGAAGCGCCTCCGCGCGGGTGGCGACCTCGGAGCGCAAGCGCATCGCCAAGGCGATCGCCGGGGCCGGCATCGCGCCCGACGGCGAGGCCTGGCTCGACGCGGCCCGCGCCGCGACCCTCGCCCGGCTCGCGGCCGGTCCGGCGACCACCGCGGAGCTGCGGGCCGCGGTGACCGAGCTGGCCGGGATGATCGGTGGCGACACCGACAAGACCTGGGACCGCCCGGTGTCGGTCGCGCCGTGGGTGCTCACCCACCTCGGCCTCGAGGGCGTCACCGTCCGCGGCCGCAACGGCGGGCACTGGCGCCTCAACAAGCCGACCTGGACCATCGCCGCCGACTGGCTGGGCGCGATCGCCGAACCGACCGACGAGGCCACGGGTTACGCCGAGCTCGTCCGCCGCTGGCTGCGGACGTTCGGCCCGGGCACGACGGCCGATGTCCAGTGGTGGCTGGGCTCGACCAAGACCGCGGTCACCCGCGCGCTGGCCGACGTCGGGGCTGTCGAGGTCGCCCTGGACGACGGCACGACCGGTTGGCTGTTGCCCGACGACACCGAGGAGGTCGGCGCGATCGAGCCGTGGGCGGCGCTGCTGCCGTCCCTCGACCCCACCGTGATGGGCTGGAAGTCGCGCGCCTTCTACCTCGACGCCGCCCACGTGCCCTACCTGTTCGACACCAACGGCAACGCGGGGACGACGGCGTGGTGGGACGGTCGCGTCGTCGGCTGCTGGGTCCAGGACGACGCCGGCGTCGTACGCCTCTCGCTGCTGGAGGACGTCGAACCGGCGGGGCTCGACGCCCTGGAGCGCGAGGCCGCACGGCTCACCGCGTGGCTCGACGGCACGGTGATCGGGAACGTCTACGCCTCACGGCAGATGAAGCAGGCCAGGCTCCCCTAGGCGCCGGCGGGCAGGTCGAACCAGAACACCGACCCGCCGCCCTCGCGCTCCGCCACGCCCATGGTTCCGCCGTGCGCCTCGACGATGCGGCGGCAGGTGGCCAGGCCGAGGCCGGCGCCCGCGATGCTCTTGTCGAGGCGGATCAGGGGCGCGAAGATGCGCTGGTGCTGCTCGGGGGGCACTCCCCGGCCGCGATCGCGCACCTCGATCCGACGGCGGCCGTCGAGCACCCAGGACCCGACCTCGATCGCGGGCACCTCACCGTCGTCGGTGAACTTCACGGCGTTGTCGATCAGGTTCACCAGCACCGAACGCAGCTGGGCGGCGTCCCCGCGTACGACCGGGAGCTCGCCGATGTCGAGGGCGCCGGCCGGCAGCCGGCCGGCCAGGTCGTCGAGCGCCGATGCCAGCTCGGCGTGGAGGTCGACGAGGTCGTGCCGCGGTGGTGCGCCCAGCGCGGCGAAGGTGAGGAGGTCGCTGATCAGGCCGTCCATCCGGTCCACCCCGCGCCGGGCCCGCGCCAGCGTGTCGAGCTGGTCGTCGTCGATCACGTCGAGCTCGAGCGCCTCCAACGAGAGTGAGACCGAGGTCAGCGGATTCTTCAGGTCGTGGCTGACCTGGCCGGCGAAGTGCTCGAGGCGTTCGTTGGCGGTGCGCAGTCGCCCGTTGGCGTCCTCGAGCCGCCGCGAGGTGAGGTCGAGCTCGAGCAGGTCCACGACCCGGTCCGCGAGCTGGGCCAGGCCCCGGGCCGCCTCCGGCGTCACCTGGTGTGCCTCGGTGTCGAACACGCACAGCGTGCCGACCACCACGCCCGCCGGCGTACGCAGCGGGTGCGACGCGTAGTAGCGCACCTCGTCGAGGTCACCGTTGGTCCAGGGGCTGTCGGCGAAGCGCTCGTCCCGACGGGCGTCCTCGAGCATGATCGCCCGACCCGACTGCACCACGAACCTGCACATGGCGTCCTCGAGCGGCGAGTCGGCCCCCCCGAACCCGGTCGTGGCCACCTGGTGCTGGACGTCCGAGCTCATCATGTTCACGGCCGCGAACGGCACGCCCGCGACCTGCGCGGCGAGCTCCACGAGCGCCTCCAGCCCGCGTCGCGGTGGTGCGCCGACGACGTCGTAGGCAGCCAGGGCGTCGTTGCGCAGCTCTCCGGACACGATCACAGTCCCGGAGCCTTCCACACCGCCAGCCAGCGCTGGAGGTCCGCCTCCATCGGCAGCTCGGGGGCCAGCAGGTCGCGCACGGAGAGCTCCAGGAGGTTGTCACGCGACCGCTCCCCGCGCGGTGCGAACGGGTAGAACGTGCCCTGCTTGTAGAGGTACGTCAGCCCGAAGCGCTGCCCGTCACGGTTGCCGAACGGCACCATCGAGCACAGCAGCCCGTTGTCGAACCCGTTGATCTCCAGCGTGGTGTTGACGGCGTGGAGGTCGGTGCAGAGCCCGGCCATGTCGGCCGGGTCGCCGTCGACGACGAGCCAGGTGAAGCCGAAGTCATCGGTGGACACCGTGACCTCCGGAGCCTCCGCGTCGTCGCGGATGAGCGCCAGCATGTCCGCCTGGGCCTGGGCGAACGCCGCACCGGACGCCGAGCGGTAGCACACCGAGCCGGAGCCGGTGGGCTCGAAGCCCAGGGCGGTCTGGAGGGTGATCGCCGCGCTCGGCACGAGGAAGAGCGCGTCGAGGTGGTTGCGCCTCGGCGTCGTCCGCGCACGCATCGCCTCCCAGAGCCCCACCGTGCCCCCCCGTCTCAGCCGGTCGGCCGGCTGAGCTCGGCCTGGATCCGGGCGAGCTGCTCGAGCCGCTGCTGCAGGGGCGGGTGGGTGGCCATCAGCCCGCTGAGCCCACCGCTCACGGCGGGGACGATGCACAACGCGCTCGCGGCGCTGCTCGAGCGCAGGTCGCGCTGCGGGATCGCGGCGACCTCGCCGCTGATCTTCTGCAGCGCCGAACCGAGGGCGGCCGGCTTGAGCGTCAGGTAGGCGCCGGCCCGGTCGGCGCTCAGCTCGCGGTAGCGCGACAGCACGCGCAGGAGCAGGAAGCTGACGGCGTACACCACGAGGCTGACGACGAGCGCGACGAGCACGGCGGGGAGGGCGCTGCTGTTGCGCGAGCGGCCCATCCCGCCGAACTGGACGAGGCGCAGGAGCAGGCCGGCGGCGATGCCGGCCGAGGACGCCAGCGTCATCACCAGCACGTCGCGGTGGGCGACGTGGCTCAGCTCGTGGGCCAGCACCGCCTCGAGCTCCTCGGCGTCCAGCGTCTGGAGGATGCCGGTGGTCACGCAGACGACGGCCCGGTCGGGTGAGCGGCCGGTGGCGAACGCGTTCGGGACGGACAGGTCGGCGATACCGACCCGCGGCTTGGGCATGTCGGCCAGGGCGCACAACCGGTCGATCATCCCGTGCAGCTCGGGAGCCTCCTCCGGCGTCACCTCGCGGGCGCGCATCGCGCGCATCGCGACCTTGTCGGAGCTCCACCACTGCCAGAACGCCACCCCGACGGCCGCGACCGCGACCAGCACGGCGCCGCCCGGGCTCCTGACGAAGGAGACGACGACCACGACGAGCCCGACGAACAGGCCGCCGAGCAGGAACATGGTGAGGGTCATCCGGGCGGTCAGCCCGGGATCCTTGATGAAGCGCGACGTGGCCATCAGCGGCTGTCGGGCACGGCCCGACCTCAGCCCGGGATCAGGCCGTCGTCGCCCAGGAGCTCGCGGACCTCGTCGATGGTCGCGTCGGGCGGCGGCAGGATGAGGTCGGACTCGTCGAGCGAGTCGACGTCGTGGTGCGTGCCGCTGGCACGGACGGCCGCGAGCAGCCCCTGGAGCGCCGTGCGGAACATCGCCTCGTCGCCGGACTCGACGGCGGTCTCGATCTGCGTGTCGAGGCCGTTCAGGGCGTCGAGGGCGTGGTCGTCGAGGTCGTACTGGCCCTCGCCGAGGATGCGGACGATCATGCCTGGCCGCCCTCGCTGGCCTCGCGCCTGACCGTCTGCTCCTCGGGCGTCTCCTGGAGGATGTCGCCGTCGTCGGAGGCCTCGATGGCCTGCGGCGGGGCGTTGCCGGCCTTGAGCCGGGCCAGCTCGGCCTCCACGTCGGAGCCGGAGCTGAGGGCGTCGAGCTCACGCGAGATGTCGTCGCCGGCGTTCATCTGCGAGGCATCGTCGAGCGCACCGGAGGCGATCAGCTCGTCGATGGCCTGCCCGCGGGCCTGCATCTGCGCGGTCTTGTCCTCCGCGCGCTGGATGGCGAGCCCGACGTCGCCCATCTCCTCGCCGATGCCCGACATCGCCTCGCCGATGCGCGTCTGCGCCTCGGCGGCGGTGTAGGTCGCCTTGATCGTCTCCTTGCGGGTGCGGAAGGCCTCGACCTTGGCCTGGAGGCGCTGCTGGGCGAGGACCAGCTTCTCCTCCTCGCCCTGGAGCGTGGCCTGCTGCTCCTTGAGGCTGACGAGCTGGGACGCGAGTCCGGACTTGCGGGTCAGCGCCTCGCGGGCGAGGTCCTCACGGCCGGCGCCGATGGCCTTCTCGGCCTGACCCTGGAGCTTGGCCGCCTGCTGCTCGATCTGGTTGACCTGCAGCTCGACGCGCTTGCGGCTGGTGGCGACGTCGGCCACCCCGCGGCGTACCTTCGAGAGCAGCTCGAGCTGGCGCTGGTAGCTGTAGTCCAGCGTCTCGCGGGGATCCTCCGCCTTGTCCAGGGCCCTGTTGGCCTTGGAGCGGAAGATCAGGCTGATGCGCTTCATGAGACTCATCGGGGTTGAGACCCTCTCTCGGTCATGGCTCGGTCGTCACCGTCACCCTAGAACCAAACCCAAGCCGGAGGTAGGGCATCCGCCGCGGGGTGGGCGACGACGATAGGCTGGGGCCCACATCCGATCCCCGTGAAGGCAGTACGCGTGTTCCGTCGTTCCAGCTCCGAGCCAGCCACTCCGACCGCCCCCGAGAAGGTCGGGGGCAAGGGTCGGCCCACTCCCAGCCGCAAGGAGGCCGAGGCGGCCGCCCGGGCGCGCGCCAAGGTGCCCCGCACCCGCCGCGAGCAGATGGCCGCCCAGCGTGCGGCCCGCGGCGAGACCTCGCAGAAGATGCGCCAGGCCATGAAGACCGGCGAGGAGCGCTACCTGCCGGCTCGCGACCGAGGCCCGGTGCGCCGGTTCGTGCGCGACTTCGTCGACTCGCGGTTCTCCTTCACCGAGCTGATGGTGCCGCTGCTGGTGGTGTCGATGATCCTGGGCTACTCCGGCGTCCCCTCGCTGTTGCAGCTCGGCAACACCGTCCTCTTCACCACGATCGTGGTGATCATCGTCGACATCGTGATGCTCCGCTTCCGGCTGCGCCGAGAGATGAAGCGCCGCTTCCCGGACGAGCCCACCAAGGGCATCACCCTCTACGCCGCGCTCCGCTCGCTCCAGATGAAGTTCCTGCGACTGCCCAAGGCTCAGGTCAAGATCGGCGACAAGCTCCCCGAGACCTACCGATGAGCCACCACCACGGACCGACCGCCGACGTGTCCGTACGTATCGCGTGGGCCGACGACGCCGAGTCGATCGCCGGCGTCCAGGTGCGCGCCTGGCCCGATCTCTACGCCGGACTGCTGCCGGCCGACCTGCTGCCCACCGACGTCGAGGCCGTCGCGGCCCAGTGGCGCCAGGCACTGACCAGGCCCACCGACGCGCGCCACCGGGCGCTGGTGGCGCTCGAGCGCAACCGCGTCGTCGGCTTCGTGCTCGTCTCACCGGCCGTCGACCCCGACTGCGACCCGGTGGCCGACGGTGAGGTCGCCGACGTCACCCTCGATCCCGCCGAGCGCGCGAAGGGCCACGGCTCCCGCCTGCTCCAGGCGGCCGTCGACACCCTTGCCGCCGACCGCTTCACCCGCGCGGTGACCTGGATCAACGCCGACGACGACGCACTGCGCACGTTCCTCACCGAGGCCGGTTGGGCACCCGACACCGCCCACCGTGAGCTCGACCTCGACGGCACCGGCACGACCACGGTCAAGCAGGTCCGGTTGCACGCGGCCGTCGGCTGACCGCGCCGACCGCTCGGCGCAACCCACCCCAGAGTGGGCTTGATTTTCCCGTGACGCGCGTCACCATGGATGTCCGGCCACTTCGCCGTCCAGCAGCACGGGGGTCAAGATGCTCGGTCCGCTTCCCGCTCTCCACCGTTTCGTGATGGTCCTTGCCGCGCTCGTCGTGGGCATCGGGATCGGCCTGTGGCTCGGCGTCATGCCCGAGGTCCCGCTCAACCTGCGCGTCGGTCTGGTGGCTGGCGCCATCGCCGGGATGGCGGCCGCCTTCGTCCTCGTCCACAACTCCCACGAGCGGCAGACCCGCCCCGACCGCTCCCGGAGACGGGTCCTCTAGGGGCACGACTAGCCTCACCCCGTGACCGAGAGCGCCCTCAGCCCGGACGCGCGCTCCGGGATCATCCGCGACGGCATCGCGGTCGGCGTCGCCACCGGGGCGTACGGCATCGGCTTCGGCGCCGTGTCGGTGGCCTCCGGCCTCAGCATCGCCCAGACGTGCGTCCTGTCGCTGCTCATGTTCACCGGCGCCAGCCAGTTCGCGCTGGTGGGGGTCGTGGCCGCGGGCGGTGCTCCCCTGTCCGGTGCCGCGACCGCACTCCTCCTCGGCACCCGCAACACGCTCTACGGACTGCGGATGGCGCCGCTGCTGGGGTGGCGCGGGTGGCGGCGCGCGGCCGCCGCGCACGTGCTCATCGACGAGTCGACCGCGATGGCGGTCAACCGGGGCTCGACGGAGGGGGCGCGACTCGGCTTCACGACCACCGGGCTCGCGGTCTTCGTGCTGTGGAACGCCGCCACCGCCATCGGCGCCTTCGCCGGTGAGGCGGTCGGCGACCCGCGCACGTTCGGGCTGGACGCCGCCGTCGGCGCGGCCTTCCTCGCACTGCTCTGGCCGCGGCTGAAGGACAGCCGCAACATCCTCGTCGCCGTGTTGGGGGCCGCCGTGGCACTGTCGATGGTGCCGATCACCGCCCCCGGCGTGCCCGTGCTCGCCGCCGGAGGCGTCGCCGTCCTGGTCGGCGTGCTCTCGAGGCGGGACGACCCGACCGAGATCCCGGGTGCCGACGACGTGGCGGGCGGTCACACCTGATGTGGACCGCGATCCTGCTGGCGTGCGTCGGCTGCTACGTGCTCAAGCTCGCCGGGCTGTCGCTCCCGGAGCGGGTGCTGAGCCATGCGACGGTCGAGCGCGTCGCCGACCTGATCCCGGTGGCGCTGCTCGCCGCGCTCGTGGCGGTGCAGGTCTTCTCCGGCGGCACCGAGCTCACGCTCGACGCACGGGTGCTCGGCCTGGGCTTCGCCGTGGTGGCGCTCCTGCTGCGGATGCCGTTCCTCGTGGTGGTCGTGGGGGCGTCGGTCGTGGCGGCTCTCGCTCGCCTCGTCTGACGCCCCCACGCCCCCCGCTCGGTGCGGTCGCTGGGTCAGCCGACCGACACCGCGCTCCATGCGGCGGCGACGGTGTTCTGCTGCACCGACCCGGCGCCGTAGAGGTCCCGCGCCGCGTTGAGGGTGGCCGTGCGGGCACCCGCATAGTTCGTGCTGGACGTCATGTAGACGGTCAGCGCGCGGTACCAGATCTTGGCGGCGGCGTCGCGGCCGATGCCGGTCACCGTCGAGCCGTTGCAGGTCGGGGAGCTGTGGGCCACTCCACCGATCGTCTTCGCGCCCGAGCCCTCGGCGAGGAGGTAGAAGAAGTGGTTGCCCACGCCCGAGGAGTAGTGGACGTCGAGGTTCTTGGTGTTGCTGCTGTAGCAGTTCGGCGAGCTGCCGTCCGCGATCGGGTTGTCCATGCGACGGAAGCCGACGTGCTGCTTGAGGTCGAACTCCTCACCGATCAGGTAGTCGCCCGGGTCGTTGGCATTGGCGGCATAGAACTCCACGAGGGTGCCGAAGATGTCCGAGGTCGACTCGTTGAGCCCGCCCGACTCGCCGGAGTAGGTGAGGTTGGCGGAGTTCTCGGTGATGCCGTGGGTCATCTCGTGGCCCGCGACGTCGAGGGACACCAGCGGGCCGTAGCTGACCCCGTCGCCGTCGCCGTACGTCATCTTCGAGCCGTCCCAGAAGGCGTTGACGTAGTTCTGGCCGTAGTGGACGCGGTTGAAGGAGCCCTGGCCGTTGTTGAAGATGCCGTTGCGACCGTGCGTGGTCTGGAAGTAGTCCCACGTCTCGTCGGAGCCGTACTGCGCGTCGGCCCCGGCGGTGGCGCGGTTGCTGTTCTGGCCGTTGCCGAAGGTGGTCGACGTCGAGGTGATCAGCGTGCCGGCCGAGCAGCCCGACCCGAAGATCTGGCAGAAGATCGAGTCCTCGGCGTTCTTCATGTCGGTCGTGTAGGTGTTGCCGCGGATGCCGGCGTTCTTGAGCTGGTACGTCGAGCCCGACTGCGTCACGCTCAGCGGCACGGTGCCGCTGTAGAGCGTCTGGCCCTGGCCGTCGACGTTGACGATCTGCTGCTCGCTGCGGATGACCATGCCGGTCCGGGCGTCGACGTACGTCGCCAGCCGGGACGGGGTGCCGTCGGCCTGCGTGCCACCCGTGACGACCTGCCAGGCCAGGCGCGGCTTCGCGCCAGTGGCGTCGACGACGAGCTCGCTGCCGTCCGACGTGTCGTCACCGCGGACGGCGCTGGTGCGCGCGTTGCGGGCCAGGACGACGCGCTTCGCAGTGGTCGACGCGATCGTCGCGTCGGTGCCGAGGGTGAGTGGGGAGGCGAGGGTCTGGCTGACGCCCGCCCAGGCGTCGGAGGCGTCGCGGTGGACGACGAGGTCTCCGCCGACGACCCGGAGGCCGTCGATCGTGCGGTCGAAGCGGACATGGGTGCTGCCGTCGGGGTCGACGAGGGTCTCCCGGGCGACGAAGCGCTGACCCTCGGTGGCGCGGGCGGCGCCGGGGTGGGCCTTGAGCCCGGCGATCGCGTCGCCGACCGCGTCCGTGCGGGCGGAGGGTGCGCCCTGGGCGCTGGTGGCGGTCGTCAGCGGCAGCGCGGCCGCGGTGGCGGCGGCGAGGGCGAACGCGGCGAGTCCTGCAGTTCTGCGCATGGTGTGGAAACCTTCCGAGAGGTCAGCCGCGCCCCCGAGTGGGTCGCGACTCCACCGGACCAACGAGACCGAGGGGTCCCGGTTACGCCGGGTCGCGTCCCCGCGAGGTCCCGGGTCGGGGTCAGCCGAGGTCGAGGAAGCTGTCGAGGCCGACCGTGAGGCCTGGGTGGTCGGCGATCGCGCGCACCCCCGCGAGGACACCCGGGGTGAACGAGACGCGGTCCAGCGAGTCGTGCCGGATGGTCAGGGTCTCCCCCGCCGCGCCGAGCAGGACCTCCTGGTGCGCCACGAGGCCGCGCACCCGCAGCCCGTGGACGCGTACGCCGTCCACGTCGGCACCGCGCGCCCCGTCGAGGGCCGTCGAGGTGGCGTCGGGCATCGGTGCGCTGCCCGCCTCGCGACGGGCGGCCGCGATCATCTCCGCCGTGCGCCGGGCCGTGCCGGACGGTGCGTCGGCCTTGTCGGGGTGGTGCAGCTCGACCACCTCGACCGACTCGAAGAAGGGCGCCGCCTCGGCGGCGAAGCGCATCATCAGGACGGCGCCGATGCTGAAGTTGGGCGCGATCAGCACCCCGACCCCCGCGGCGTCGGAGAGCCACGTCTCGAGCTGGTCGAGCCGCTGCTGGTCGAAGCCGGTGGTGCCGACGACGGCGTGGATGCCGTGCTCGATGCAGAAGCGGAGGTTGTCCATCACGACGTCGGGGTGGGTGAAGTCGACCACCACCCGGGCACCCGAGCGGGCGAGCTCCTCGACGTCGTCACCGGCGTCCACCGACGCCACCAGCTCGGTGTCCGGCGCGGCGTCGACGGCCCGGCAGACCTCGGCCCCGACCTTGCCGCGAGCGCCCAGCACGCCGACTCGGATGGGGGTGGTGGGCGACTCGGGATCAGGGGTGCTCACGCACCCAACCTACTGCCCGACCAGCCCGCCGGGTGGCGGTGGCTGACTCACGCACCCGTGTCTGGCAGGCTGTAGGTCATGCCACTCGCGACCATCCCACCGCGCATCAAGTGGGCCGTCGACCTCATGGACGTGCAGCCCACCGACCAGGTGCTCGAGATCGGCTGCGGGCCGGGCGCGGGCGCCGAGGCCATCTGCAGTCATCTCGGGACCGGCAAGCTGTTCGCGATCGACCGTTCCGAGTCGGGCGTCGACCGCACGAAGCGCCGCAACCAGAAGCACGTCGACGCCGGCCGGCTCGTCGTGCGCCAGATCGACCTCGCCACGTTGCGGGTGCCGGTCAAGCGGCTCAACAAGGTCTTCGCTTTCAACGTGAACCTGTTCTGGGTCCGCCCCTGCGACGACGAGATCGCCCTGCTCCACGAGCGGGTCGTGCCCGGCGGCGCGGTCTACCTCTTCTACGAGGCCGCCCGACCCGAGCTGGTGCCCAACATCGTCAAGAAGGCCTCCGAGAACCTGCTCCGCGGCGGCTTCCGCGTCAGCGTCGTCGAGCAGAAGGCTCCCCCGGTCATCGGGATCATCGCCAGCGCTGAGCGCTGAGCGCCTACTTCGTAACCTTCTTCTTCTTCTCGGGCCCGACGACCGCGAGCAGCTCGGGCTGGGTGAAGAGGTCGCGGGCGAGCGTCGCGATGTCGTCGGCGGTGACGGACTCGATGCGGCGGACGACCTCGTCGATGGTGAGCAGCTCGTCGTGGACCAGCTCGGCCTTGCCGATGCGTGACATGCGCGAGCCGGAGTCCTCCAGACCGAGCAGCAGGCCGCCCTTGAGCTGGCCCTTGCCCCGCTCGACCTCCTCGTCGGTGAGCCCCTCGGCCGCGACCTTGGCCAGCTCGGCGCGCACGGTCTCGAGCACCGCGTCGTACTTGCCGGGCAGACAGCCCACGGACACGCCGACCACGCCCGCATCGGCGTGGTGGCTGGCGAACGAGTAGACGGAGTACGCCAGGCCGCGGTGCTCGCGCACCTCCTGGAACATCCGCGACGACGTGCCGCCGCCGAGGGCGGTGTTGAGCACGCCGAGGGCGTAGCGGCGGGGATCGGTGCGGGTCAGGCCCTTGACCCCGAGGACCAGGTTGACCTGCTCCTGCGGCCGCACCGTGCGGGACTGGCCGGGGTGCACCTTGCGGGCGCGCTCCGACTGCGCGGGCGGGGTCGGCGTGGCCTCGCCGTCGAGGAAGCCCTGGCGCGCGAA
>CAWBSG010000008.1:0-636585 GCA_963791365.1 uncultured Actinomycetota bacterium
GATGACCCACCACGTGGAGTGCGTCGCGCTGCTGGAGAAGAGTGGCACTGACCTGCGGCGGAGCGTTTCGGACTGAAGCCAACGGCTCGCCAAGAGCCGGGTTCAGTGGGTCCGGGACTCGTAGCCGTGCCAGCCTTCGGGTGCGTTCTGCAGGGGCTGCCAGCGGGGGATGTAGTGCTCGAGGAATACCTGCCCAAGCAGCGCTCCACGCGACCGCACACCCGTCTTCTCGAAGATCGCCTTGAGGTGGTCCTGGACCGTGTACGCCGAGAGGTGCAGCTGATCGGCGATCTCCTTGGTCGCGAGGCCGGCGATGCACATGCGGGTCACCTCGACCTCGCGTGGGGTCAGCCCGTAGGCCAGAGCAACGAGCGGCGCGACCTCCGAGGGCGAGGCCTGCTGGATGACCACCACGGTCCGACCCTCGCCGCCGCTGAGCGGGCTACCGTAGAGCAGCAGCCAGGTGCCGTCCGCGGCTCGCAGGCGGGCGCGTGCCGCCGCCTCCAGGGGGTCACCATCCCTCGCGTTGCGGGCTCGGGCCGCTACGGCCTGAACGACCTTTGACTCCCCGGGCGTCTCCGGTGGCGGGTTCTCGGTCATGAGGCCGATCCACTGCACGGCCGCGGGTGTCAGCGACTCGACGTTGCCGTCGGCGTCGAAGGTCACCACCCCGGGGCCGACCGTGTCCGCCATCGCCTGGGTCGCGATCGTGCTCACCAGCGCCCGCCGTGCGCCGGCCGCAATGATGGCGGAGAGGCGGGCGAGCAGGGCGACGTCCTCGTCGCTGAACCAGGCGCGTCCTTCGTCGCGGAGCAGCCCGACTGCGGCCCAGTAGCCGTCCGGGTCGACCATGCTGCCGCGCAGCTCGTCGCCGATGCCGACCCCGAGGCGGGATCGGTGACGCTCGCTGCGCGTCAAGGTGCCGTGGGTCGCTTGGCTCGTGGCTCCCGCCAGTTGCCCCGATCGTGCGAGGAAGCTCCATTTGTTGACGTCCTCGACGACGTACTCGTACTCCGCCAGCCACGACCCGCTGCATGCCACTGCCCGGTTGACGCTGCCGGTCAGCAAGACCGTGCCCGGGTCGACCGTATGCCAGCAGGACCGATCGAAGTCGATGGCTCGGCCGAGCAGCTGATCGGCCGCGGCCACGTAGTCGGTCCAGTCCAGACCGTCACGGGCCAGGCCGCGCAGCTGGTCGACGAGCCGGTCGGCGTCCACGGTTCCACGATAGGCCCGCAGCAATTGGGAACTGCCCAGAAATCTGGGAGTTACCTCCGGAGGCCGGAGCCTGATGCTGGAGTGATGGAACAACTTCTGCCCATCGACGCGGTGCTCGCCGGCCCGCCGAGCGCCGTGCACGCCAGGCGGGTCTGACATGCAACCCCACCAGGTCGTGATCATCGGTGCCGGTACCTCGGGCCTGTCTGCAGCGGTCGCGCTCGCCGATCTCGGCATCCAATCACTGGTGATCGACCGAGCGGACCAAGTCGGGTCATCCTGGCGCAGTCGCTACGACCGACTCTGCCTGAACACCGGACGGCAGTTCTCGCACCTACCGAAGCGCCCGTATCCCAAGGGAACACCGACCTACCCCACCCGCGACCAGATGATCGCCCATCTCGAGCAGCATGCCATGGATGGCGGCTTCGAGCTGCGACTCAGCTGCACGACCGAGCGGATCGACCGGGGCAGGGACGGCTGGCGGGTCATCACCTCCGACGATGCCATCGACGCTCCCCAGGTCGTGCTGGCGACGGGCTACGACCACGAGCCCTTCGTGCCCGAATGGCCAGGTCGCGAGTCGTGGACGGGTGACCTGGTGCACTCCTCGCACTACGCCAACCCCGCTGCCTTCGCCGGGCGCAAGGTCCTCGTCGTCGGCTCCGGCAGCTCCGGCCTCGAGCTCGCTTTCGACCTGGCCACCGGCGGCGCAGGCAAGGTCTGGCTTGCTGTACGAACACCGCCGAACATCATGCTGCGCGAAGGTCCGCTGGGCCTGCCCGGTGACGTGATCGCCATCCCCCTCCACAACGCGCCAGTCCGTATCGCGGATGCGATCGCCCGCTTCGGGCGCCGAGTCGCCATCGGCGACCTGAGCGAGTTCGGACTCCCCGCACCCGCAGAGGGACTCTTCGCCCGGAGTGAGCGGCTCGGGGTCGCTCCTGCAATCGTCGACCGCGAGGTCGTCACCGCCATCCGTGATCGTGTCTTCGATGTCGTTGGCGCAGTTGAGTCGCTGACGCGTGACACCGTGCGCCTCGTCGACGGCGGCACCATCCGCCCGGATGCCCTCGTCTGCGCGACCGGCTTCAGACGCGGGCTGGCGAAGCTGGTCGGCCACCTCGGCGTGCTCGACGAGCGGGGCCGCCCCACAGCCACCGGCAAGGTGCCCGCGGAACCCGGGCTGCGCTTCATCGGCTTCGTCCCACGCGCCGCACAGATCGGGTATGCCGCCAAACAGGCCAAGCACGCGGCCAAGGCCATCGCCAAGGAACTTGGGGTTCGCTGATCGCAAGCTCCAGGTCCATGATCTCGCTGCACACTGTCGAGAGCTGCGTCGCCCGCCCCGGTCGACTCGGCATCTTGGGCGTCGAGCCGTTCGACCGGATCGTCATCGATGGTGACCAACAGTTCTGCCCGTCGGGGGCTCCCCAAGGCGCTGCCGTCGGCTTGATCTCAAGCTACCCAGCGGGGCCCCGCTGGCCCGAGGCGAAACAGAAGACTGCGGTCGTTTGCGGCCAACCGACTCCGCGCGCTTCATGGCGCGTTCTGGGCGCGCTTTCACTCTCAGTGGGCCGCAGACGTGTGCCGACGATCAGAGTGGCCCAAGCGGCAACGCCTGCGCTCAGCGGCTACTTTGTGCTCCTGATCGCTGCCGATGACGACGAATCGCGCCCACGCTCAGAACGAGGATGGTCTTCCCGATGACGCACGCCGTCGAAGGCGTCGCGCTGCTGGAGAAAACCGGAGCCTGACCTGCCGGACGCGATTCGAGAGGAAGCCCCCAATCTCCGGCGACCCGTCTTTATGGCGCACGTTGGCGTGCTCTCACATCGAGGCCACGTCATACCCAGGCACGGCGCCCCGACTCAGCAACTCTGTTGCCGTCACGTCGTGATGGCGACCTTTCCGCGGATGGCCCCGTCCTCAAGGCGTCGCACCGCGTAGGCGGTCCGCTCGAGCGGGTAGCAGCGGTCCAAGGCGGGAGTCAGCTGGCCGGACTCGACGAGCCGGGCGAGCCGCTCGTGGTCTGACGAGCGTTCACGGGCCAGCAGCAGGACGAGGCGTTGGCCGACGAAGGGGGAGAGCAGCGCTCCGCCGAGCTGTCGACGCGTACCTGTGATGGCGCCGCTGCGCTCACCGCCGACGAAGACCGCCGTCCCGCGCGGCGTCAGGGCACGACGCAGCCGGCTGACAGGTGGGTTGCCGGCGATGTCGAGGATCAGGTCGTAGTGGCGCGTACCGTCGGCCCAGTCGTCGTGGCTGTAGGACCAGACCTCCGCCACCGCGTACCCCGATGACAGCGGCCTTGCGTGCAACTCTGAGGGTCGCCGTGTCTCAGCTGACCAGGACGATCTTCCCGAAGTGCTGGGAGCGGGCCAGGTGCTTCAGGCCGGTGGCGGCCTCGGCGACGGGGAGGACGGTGTCGATCTGCGGCACGATGCCGTGCTGGTCGATGAACGCGACCAGCTCCTCGAGCATCTGGCGTGAGCCCGTCTCGATGCCGTGGAGCGTGATGTTCTTGGACATGAACTCGGCGACCGTGATCCGGGCGTCGAGCAGCCCTTCCATCACACCGATAAAGCTGATCTGGCCGCTGACCTTGACCGCGTCCAGCGACACGTTGAGGTTGGCGGCGCCAACGGTCTCCAGCACGAGGTCCGCTCCGCGGCCGCCGGTGATCTCGCGGGTTCGCCCCGCGACGTCTTCATCGCGGTAGTTGATGGTGGCGGTGGCGCCCAGTCCCGTGACGCGCGAGAGCTTCTCGTCGCTGCTGGAGGTGATGATGGTCCGGAGGCCACGGGCGTGGGCGATCTGCAGGGCGAGCAACGCGACGCCGCCGGTCCCGTGGATCAGCACCCAGTCGGCGGGGGAGGAGCGTGGGCGCTGAAGAGCGTGCCACGCGGTGACCCCCGCGATCGGCAAGGTGGCGGCGGCCTCGTCGCTCAATGACTCCGGGGCCGATGCGGCGGACTGTTCGTCGACGATCACGTAGTCGGCCAGCATCCCGGCATTGACGGGGCCGCCGATCGGCAGCTGCTTGAACTCGGCAACCAGCTCGCCCTCGCGCCAGAACGGCAGGAAGTTCGGCATGACCCGGTCGCCGAGGTGGAACCGGGTGACTCCCGTCCCTGTCGCGACCACATGGCCGACGGCATCGGAGATCGGCACGACGTCGGAGTCCGGCTTCCAACCGCCGACGCCATTGATGATCAGCAGGTCGCGATAGTTGAGCGAACGGGCCGTGATGCGGACCAGGATCTCGGTTTCGCCGGGCGTCGGCGTGGCCACGGTGGATTCACGGAGGTTGTCGATGCCGTCGCCTCGGGTGGTCACCGTGCTCATCGTCGCGGGGTGGGAGGGCATGTCGGGCTCCTGTCTGGGAAAGTCGTCGGCCGCGTGCGATTTCGATGCTAGGCGCGGCACCTCGTCGCGACTAGTTATCGTTCACGGGTCCAACACATTAGTATTGATGAATGATTGACCCCGTTGCCCTGCGCATCCTGGTGGCGGTGCATGACACCGGATCGGTCAGGGGCGCTGCTGACCTGCTGGGGTACACCTCGCCCAACGTCACCCAGCACCTGCGCAAGCTCGAGCGGCGACTGGGCGGGCCGATGGTGGAGCGCGCCGGACGCGGACTCGTCATGACGCCGAGGGGCGTGAGCCTCGTCGAACGCGCTCGACCGCTGATCGACGGCCTCGAGCAGCTGGACCTCACGTCCACCTCCGAAGTCCTCACCGGGGTGGTGCGGATCGCCGCGTTCCCGACGGCGTTGCGAGGTCTTCTGCTGCCCGCGATCGTCGCGATGGAAGAGGTGCATCCCGAACTGTCCATCGAACCGATCGAGTCCGACCCCGCAGGTGCCCTCGACGCGCTCGGCGTCGGCCGCCTCGACGCCGTCATCTCCAAGAGCTGGGGAACCACCGAGCCGGCCACGGGCGCACGCCGACCGCTGACGAGGATCGAGATCGGCCGGGACCTCCTTGATGCCGTGGTGCCCGTGGGGCACCCCCTCGCCGATCGCCACGAGATCGGTCTCCGAGACCTGGCCGACGATCGGTGGGCCATCACGCCTCCGGACGACCCGTTCGGAGCATGGATATCGGCTCACGCCCCGGCCCTGCTCGACCCCATCATCAACGCCTTCCACGCCGTCGAGTTCCAGTCGTTGATCCGGTTCGCCGAGACGGGCCTTGCCGTCACGGTTGTTCCGCGGCTTGGTCGTGGTGCGCTGCCGGACGCGGTGGTCGCCGTTCCGTTGAATGACGCGGACGCCTTTCGCGCCATCCACCTCTACGTCCGACCGATGGCTGCCCACTCGCGGTCGACCGAGATGATCGTCGAGCGGTTCAGGGCGGATCTGGCGACCTGACCCTCACGAACCGGCTTCTTTCTGGGTGGAGCGCCTGGCTCTCACCGAACTGGAGCTCCTGTTCGTGGGTGCGGCTAGTTCCCCGGCCAGCGACAACGGCTTCGGAGAACGAGGCGACCGGGCGTGGCGTGACACGGGCGAGGCACTGCTGCGTCACGAGCGCCTAGGATCGCCCGAGTGCGTCTGGTGTCGGCCGTCCTCGGCTTCGTGTTGCGCAAGGCGGGTGTGCTCGCGGCGCTGATGCTGTCCCTGTTCCTGGGCTACCTGCTGATCCAGGCGCTGGTCCCCGCTCTCCGAGAAGCCGTCACGGACCGGGATCGACTGCAGCAGGTGGCCGAGGAGCGAGCAGCGCTCGAGGAGGACCTCGAGCAGCTGAGGAGCACGGCCGTGCAACAGGAGTACGACGCAATCGTGTCGCTCCAGGACAGGATCGACGCCGAGATGGATGCGGGGCGCCGCAACGTCACAGCGAAGAAGGCCGAGATCGAGCGACTGCGTGAGCGCCAGGAAGACATCTGCGACTTCGTCCAGGACCTGATCGACCTGGTGACCCCCGGCGACGCGTGCGAAGCCGCCGAGCTGGCGGTCAAGAAGGCGGACGAATCGCTGGACACCCTCGAGGCAAGCCTCGGTCAGGCTCAGGATGCCGCCGCTGTCATCGGCGACCCGGCCCTGACCACTCAGCAGAAGCTCGACCGACTGGGTGAGGTCGGCGATGAGTCCCTGGAGCGACAGATAGACAACACGGAGTCGGAGCTGGCCCAGAAGGAGGCCGAGGAGCGGAGCCTGGAGGAGTCCCAGGCATCCGGAGTGGGCTGGGTGGTCAACCAGTGGGCCCGGTCGTGGAGGTGGTTGGCTGCCATCGCGCTGCTCGCACTCGTCTTGCCGGGGGTCCTGCGCATCGCCAGCTACTTCCTGCTGATGCCCGTAGTGAGTCGGATGCACAAGCGGATCCACCTGGCGGCCGGATCTGAACGCACGGCTGCCGAGCTTCGGACCACCGCTGCCCAGCGCACCTTGACGATCGACCTCGGCGCCGGTGAGGTGTTGTCCGCCAGGTCGGAGCACGTCCGTCCGGTGCAGGGCATGATCCGCAGCCGGCTCCTCTACGACTGGTCGTCACCGTTCATCAGCTTCGCCGCCGGGCTCTACGGCCTGAGTCGAGTCACCGGCGACGAGCACGTCACGTCGGCGGTGCTGTCCACGCCCGATGACCCCGACTCCTACCTGATGCGCATCGACTTCACGGACCACCCGGGCCTGGTGATGCATCCGAAGCACGTCGTGGGCGTCATCGGCACGCCGGAGCTGGAGACGCGCTGGCGGTGGGGCATCCTGTCCTTCGCGACGTGGCAGGTGCGCTACATCATGTTCGCCGGCACCGGCAGCCTGATCGTCCAGGGCCGCGGCGATGTCGTGGCGACGGATCCCAGAGGTGGGTCCACCCGGATGGAGCAGAGCCTGGTGATGGGCTTCGACTCCCGTCTGACCGTGGGCGTCAATCGGACCGAGGTGTTCTGGCCCTACCTGTGGGGCAGGACTCCTCTCGTCGACGACGAGTTCACCGGGCACCATCCGCTCTTCTGGCAGAAGTCCAGTGCCCACGGTGCCGGCAACCCGGTCGCGAGGGCGTTCGGTGCCTTCTTCTCAGCGCTCGGCAAGCTCTTGGGCTTCTGAGACCTCGTTGCGTATGGCGCGCACCGGGCGCCCGGCCACCCGGTCAGGGCTCGGCTACCCGTTCAGGGCTCGGGGACCAGGCCCAGCGTGTCGACCACCGAGCACCCGGACCGGAGGTCGGCGAGGGCCATGCCGGCCGCATGCCGGTATCCGTCGGTGACGGTGAGGATCTCGTCGGGCGTGATGACGTCATCGATGGCGGAGAATCCGTCGGGGGCCCGCTGTTCGACGAGCTTCATCGGGAGCTCGGGGCCCATCGCCCGGTTGGCCTCGACGAGTCGCGACGTCGCCGGTCGACGAGCCTCTTCGTAGGCGTCGAGTGCCGCATCGACATCTGCGGCCCGTCCCAGGCAGGCCGCGAGCACCCGGGCGTCCAGGATGGCCTGGGAGGCGCCGTTGGACCCGATCGGATACATCGGATGGGCCGCGTCGCCGACGAGGGTGACGCGGCCGTGTCGCCAGGCCGGCAGCGGATCACGGTCCACCATCGGGAAGAGGTACGTCGTGTCGGCCGCCTCGATGATGGCTGGCACGTCGAGCCAGCCGAAGTCCCAGCTCTCGAAGGACGGGAGGAAGTCGGCGAGGTTGCCGGGCTTGTTCCAGTCCTCACCCGCGGCGAGGTCGTTGCGAGGGCGACGCAGCTCGGCGATGAAGTTGAGGGCCTGTCGCCCGCCTGCGAGGTCTCCGATGGGATAGGCAATGAACTTCTGGTCAGGATGCCCTGCCCAGACCATGGTCCTGCCGTCGAGGAGCGCCGGGGCCGCTGCCATCCCGCGCCACAGCAGCGAGCCGTTCCACTTCGGAGGTCCTTCAGCGGGGTGGAGCTGAGCGCGGACGGCACTGTGGAGGCCGTCCGCGGCGACGACGACGTCGGCTTCGACCGCGCTCCCGTCGGTGAATGCGGCGACGGGCCGATTGCCCGAACGGTCGACGTGGACGAGGCGACGGCCCAGATGGAGGTGCTGCTCGCCGATGCGATCGAGGAACGCAGCCAGCAGCAGGGTCTGGAGCTGCCCGCGGTGGATCGAGACCTGCGGCCAGGGATAGCCGGCGGCGAGGCCACGGGGCTCACGCCAGATCTCCTGCCCCCGCTTGGTGCAGTAGACCAGCTGGGTCGGGGTGAGTCCTTGCTCGAGTACCTCCTCCATCAGCCCGAGCGCGTCGAGCTCGCGGACGGCGTGTGGCTGCAGGTTGATGCCCACCCCCAGGGCGCGGACCTCGGGCACCGCCTCGTAGACCGCCACCGGCAGTCCTTCCGCGTGCAGGCTGAGCGCCGTGCTCAGCCCGGCGATTCCGGCACCGATGACGATCGTGTGGGGCATGTCAGAGCACCTCGTGGACGTGGATGTGGACACGGTTCTGCTCGCGCCGCCCGGTGGCGACGCCGAGGAGACCGTCGAGGTGCGCGACCTCCGCGCCGGCCGCCGCCAGCCTGATGTGGGTGCGGAAGTAGTAGTCGTCGGGATCGACCGGCTTGCCGGCGGCGATCCGTGCCACCACCTCCGCGCTGGCGCGACGGATGCCGCCGGAGTGCACCTCGATGCCGCTGCCGTCGTCGGTGCGCAGGGCGTAGTGCGCCTCGATCTCGAGCGACCCGTCGGGCCGGACGCGCTGCCAGTCGCTCCCGCCCGGGAGCACGACGCCACGGAGTCCTCCGCGACCGACGAACGTACCGCCGCTCAGCGGCACGTAGCGGCGGCTGCCGGTGACCTCGACGACGTCGGACGCGGTCACCTCGATGCGCAGCAGGCCGCGCAGTCGGATCGGTCGCAGGTCGAGGTCGTCCATCCGGTCCAACCCCGGTGCGGCGGGCACCGTCCCGGTCACGTGGTGGAGCTCGCCCGTGCGGCTACGGCGTCGAGGATCACCTGGATGCCCGACTCGTAGATGTCGACGTCGCGCAGCGCCTCCAGCTCGTCACGGACAGATGCGGCCGTCGGGGTGCGGGTGGAGTGGAGCGCTGTGGAGCCACCGATCCACCGAGGGTCGTCCCGTTCTGGGTCGGCGCCGAGCAGGCTGCTCGCCTGGGCGCTCGAGAAGGCGATCACGTAGGAGGAGAACACTGCGTAGAACCGCACGGTGTCGGTCCGGTCGAGCCCGGCCTCGACCATGGCGCCCAGGATCATCTCGATCGCGGCCGCCTCGCCCGGCCCGCGCGTGGTCTGGCTGGACGCAAGCGCGCCGACGGCGGGATGCGCCGAGAAGATCCTGAGCGACGCATCAGCCAATCCGGTCAACCGGTCGCGCCAGGGAGCGCTCGGCTCGACCGACGCCACGCACTCGGCGACGAGGCGGTCGAGCACTCCGACCACGACGGCGTCCTTGTCACGGAAGTGCCGGTAGACCGCGGTCGGGTCGGCGCCGAGCTCCTTGCCGAGGCGCCGCACGGTGAGCGGCTCCCATTCGGTCGCGGCGAGTCGCTGGGCGGCGTCGAGGATCGTCGCGGCATCCAGCTGGGGGCGGGGGCGGATCGTCACCCGCCGAGCGAACCATGTGCCCACGGTGTTGTCAACGGCATTGACATCGATGTTGATGGTGCCTACGCTCTCGGCCAGTCGCTGTGTCCTGCGACACAACGAGGCCAGGAGGAGCACATGCGCGACATCGCCGACACCGTCTTCACCAGGGGACACGTCCTGCTCCCGGGAGCGGGCGGGATCGAGCGCACCGGCGTCGCGGTCCGCGCCGGTCGGATCATGGCGGTCGCGGGTGACGACGAGCTGACCGCGGTGACCGGCCCGCGCACCGAGGTCGTGGACCTGGCCGGCCAGCTCCTGCTTCCTGGCTTCCAGGACTCCCACGTGCACCCCGTGATGGCCGGGATGGCGATGCTGCGCTGCGAGCTCCACCACACCGCCTCGGCGGTCGAGTGCCTCGAGATCGTCGAGTCCTACGCGCGCACCAACCCCGACCTCGAGTGGATCGTGGGAGGTGGCTGGTCGATGGAGTTCTTCTCGGGCGGTACGCCGACCCGCGAGGCGCTGGACCGCGTGGTCCCCGACCGACCGGTGTTCCTGACCAACCGTGACGGCCACGGTCAGTGGGTCAACACGCGCGCCCTCGAGCTGGCCGGCGTCGACGCGGACACCCCCGACCCCGCCGACGGCCGGATCGAGCGTGACGCGGACGGCATCCCGAGCGGGACCCTGCACGAGGGTGCGGGCGACCTGGTCAGCAGGTTCCTCCCGCAGGCCAGCGCCGACGACCTCCACGCCGGACTGATGGCGGCCCAGGACCTGCTGTTCTCGATGGGCATCACCGGCTGGCAGGACGCGGCCGTCGGCCGGATGTTCGGCGACTCCGACATCTACCCGGCGTACCTGCGCGCCGCCTCCTCCGGAGCGCTGAAGGCACGGGTCGTCGGCGCCCTGTGGTGGGACCGGTCTCGCGGCAAGGAGCAGATCCCGGAGCTCGTGCAGCGCCGCGCCGAGGGCCGGGTGGGGCGCTTCGCGGCGACGAGCGTGAAGATCATGCAGGACGGCGTGGCGGAGAACTTCACCGCCGCGATGCTGCAGCCGTACCTCGACGGACACGGCTGCGCGACCGACAACGCGGGCCTGAGCTTCGTCGACCCGTCGGCGCTGCGCGACTACGTGACCGAGCTCGACGCCCTCGGCTTCCAGGTCCACTTCCACGCGCTCGGGGACCGCGCCGTCAGGGAGGCGCTCGACGCCGTGGAGGCGGCACGCACCGCCAACGGGCCGACGGACGGCCGTCACCACCTGGCCCACCTGCAAGTGGTCCACCCCGACGACGTCCCGCGCTTCGCCACGCTCGGCGCGGTCGCGAACATCCAGCCCTTGTGGGCCGCCCACGAGCCGCAGATGGACGAGCTCACGATCCCGTTCCTCGGCGAGCCGCGCGCGTCGTGGCAGTACCCGTTCGGAGACCTGCTGCGCACCGGGGCGCGGCTGGCGGCCGGCAGCGACTGGTCGGTGAGCAGCCCCGATCCACTGGCCGGCATCCACGTGGCGGTGAACCGGATCGCTCCGGGCCACGACGAGGAGCCGCTCTACCCGCACAACCGCCTGAGTCTGGAGGCCGCCGTCGACGCCTACACGGCTGGCAGCGCCTACGTGAACCACCGCGATCACGACACCGGACGGATCGCGGCCGGCTTCCTGGCCGACCTGGTGGTCCTCGACCGCAACATCTTCGCCCGCCGCCCCGAGGAGATCGCCGACGCCGGGGTCGTCGCGACCTACGTCGAAGGTGAGCTCGTCCACCACATCAGCTGACCCTGCCGCCCCGCCGACTCCCACCCCGGAGGTACCGATGACCACCCTCTCGACCCGCGCTCGCGCGATCGCGTCCACCACGGCGGTCGCCACCCTGCTGGTGGCGGGCTGCTCCGGGACGGCCGACTCGCCGTCGTCCCCGTCGTCGTCGGTGCAAGGCGGTGCCTACACGGTGTCGGCGACGACGCCCGAGCCCACCGGTGACCTCGACTCCTTCACCTGGTCGCTCTACGCCGAGCCACTGTCGTTGGCCTACCCGTTCGCCTTCGACTACCCACCGAACCAGGTGCTGTCCAACGTCTGCGACAGCCTGCTGCGCTGGAACGCGGACCTGTCCATCTCACCGGGCCTGGCCTCGGCCCACCACCACCCGAACCCGACCACGTGGGTCTACGACATCCGCCCGGGAGTCACCTTCCACGACGGTGGGACGCTGACCGCCGACGACGTCGTGGCCTCCCTCGAGATGCACCTGGACCCGAAGGTCGGGTCCTACTGGGCGAGCGTCTACCGCAACGTGAAGTCGATCGAGAAGACGGGGCCGATGGAGGTGACCGTCACCCTGACCCAGCCCGACTCGATGTTCAACCAGTACATGGCGGGCTCGCCGGGCACCATCGAGTCCGCGGCGTTCCTCCAGAAGGCCGGGGCCGACTACGGGAACCCGAGCACCGGGGTCAACTGCACCGGCCCGTTCGAGCTCGAGTCGTGGAAGTCCGGTCAGAGCATCACCCTCAAGCGCTACGACGACTACTGGGACCCCTCCCTGCGCGCCAGGTCGGCCGAGGTGAGGTTCGTCTTCATCCAGGACCCCAACACCCGGGTCAACGCCTGGCGGGACGGCGAGGTCGACGGAGGCTGGAACGTGCCGTCCAACGGGTACACGCAGCTCCGGAACGGCGCCCCGGGCACCCTCTACTTCGGACTGAACACCACGGTGGTGAGCGAGATCGTCTCCAACCTCGGCGGCGTCCTCGGCGACGCGAAGGTGCGCCAGGCCCTGCTGATGGCCATCGACCGCGAGGGCATCGTCAGGGCCGGTGAGTCCGGTGTGGCCGAGGTCGCCGACTCCCTCGTCACCACGAGCACGTGGGGCGGCCTGTCCACCGACGAGGTGGACGCCATCTTCGCCGACCTTCCCGACTATCCCTACGACGTGGCCCGGGCCAAGGAGCTCGCGCAGGAGGCGGGTGTCGACGGCCAGAAGATCGTCATCGCCACGAGCCCGGTCTCGGTCGGCTCCGACGTCGTCGCCCAGGCGACCGCCGCCGCCGCGACGGCCATCGGGCTCAGCCCGGAGATCAAGACCATCTCGCCCGACCAGTACACGAGCCTGTTCAGCTCGGGTGCCGCACGCACGGGCATCGACATCTTCATGACGGCCTGGTACACCTCCTTGGCCGACCCATGGACATGTACGGCGTGCTCAGGACCGGCGAGTTCAGCAACTACGGCGACTGGTCCGACCCGAGCTTCGACGCCGACACCGCCGAGGCGATCGAGCTTCCCCTGGAGGACCCGGCCCGGACCACGGCGATGGCGAACGCCCAGCAGACCGCCGCCGAGCAGCTGCCGTGGCTGCCTCTCTACGCCCCGCCGACCAGCCTGTGGCTGGGCGACAGGGTCACCGGTGTCGCGCCGTCGATCTACTACATGTACTACCCGTGGGCAGCCACGATCGGGGCCACGGACTGATGGGAGATCTGCGCTACCTCGGTGCGGCCGAGGCCAGGCGCCTCCTGCTGGCCAAGGCGGTGTCCCCGGTCGAGCTCCTCGAGGACGCCTACGCCGCCGCCCGCGAGTCCGAGTCCCGCATCCCGGCCTCGCTGTGCGGCATCGTGGGGTTCAAGGCGCCGTTCGGGCGGACTCCGGGCTTGCCGCCCTTCAGCTCCGACACCTGCTGCGCAGACGGGCCGATGGGCCGCTCCGTCGCCGACGTGGCGATGCCGTCGGGCCGCTCGTCGAGCCTCTGGTCCGACCCGTCCTGGCGTCCCGGGCTCTGACGGGACGTCGACATGGTCTGGTTCGTCGTACGCCGCCTGCTGAGCATGGTGGCCACCTTGCTCGTGACATCGTTCCTGGTCTTCGCCTCGCTCCACCTCGCTCCGGGTGACCCCCTCGCCTTCCTGCTCCAGGGGCGGAGCCCGACCCCGGAGATGGTCCGGGCCGTGTCGTCGCAGTACGGACTCGACGACCCGTTCCTGGTCCAGTACTGGCACTGGCTCACCGGGGTGCTGCACCTCGACTTCGGCCGCTCCCTCCAGTTCCGCGAGGACGTCGGCTCCCTCGTCGCCGCACGGCTCCCCACCACCCTCGGGTTGATCGCGATGTCCGCGACCCTCATCACGGTGGTCGGGCTCGCGGCCGGCATCTACAGCTCGCTCCGGGCGGGGCGGGCCGCGGACAAGGCGGTCCTGTTCCTCGGAACCGTGCTGGCCGCCATCCCTTCGTTCGTCGCGTCGATCATCTTGATCTCGGTCTTCGCGGTGCGCCTGGGCTGGTTCCCCACCTTCGGGGGCGGCAGCGGGTTTCTCGACCAGCTCTTCCACCTGGTCCTGCCCTCGGTCGCCCTCTCGTTGACGTTCATCGCGCTGGTCGCCCGGGTCACCCGATCGTCCATGCTCGACGAGCTGAAGCGCGAGCACGTGGAGGTCGCGCTGAGCCGGGGGATGACCAGGTCCTCCGTCGTACGACGGCACGTGCTGCGCAACGCGCTCGGACCGATCCTGACGATCACCGGGCTGCTCGTCGCCGGGCTCATGGTCTCCAGCGCGGTCGTCGAGTCGGCGTTCGGGCTGAGCGGCATGGGCTCGCTGCTCGTGCAGTCCGTCGACAAGCAGGACTTCGCGATCGTGCAGGCGATCGTCCTGCTGGTCGTGTTCGCGTTCGTCCTGGTGAACACCGTGGTCGACATCGCGTATCCGTTCATCGACCCCCGGGTCGCGGCTGGGAGGGCGGCGCGATGAGTCTGCTCGTCGGCGTCCGGCCCGGGACCGGACGGCTGTCACGGCTCAGGTCGTACGGCGGCAGCTGGCTGTTCCGGCTGTCCTGCCTCGTCCTGGTGGGCTTCGTCGCACTGGCGGCGTTCGCCCCGCTGCTGGCTCCCTACCGTCCCGACCAGACCGATCTGCTCCTCTCGCTGGCACCCCCGAGCCCGGCTCACTGGCTCGGGACCAACCAGTTCGGCCAGGACACGCTCTCGCGCATCATCTACGGGTCGCGGACCAGCCTGATCGGACCGCTGTCGATCGTCGTCCTGTCGACCGTGCTCGGGATCCTGCTCGGGCTCGTGGCCGGCTGGAGGAGCGGCTGGATCGATGCCGCGCTGAGCCGGATCTTCGACATCACGTTCGCCTTCCCCGGCCTGCTCCTGGCGATCCTCGCCGTCGCCCTCTTCGGCAAGGGCCTGGCGGCGCCGGTCGTCGCCATGTCGATCGCCTACACGCCGTTCGTGGCACGGCTGGTCCGAAGTCTCGTGCTGCAGGCGAAGTCGCGACCGTACATCGCGGCGTACCAGGTCCAGGGCTTCGGCTCGGTGCACATCGCCACGCGCCGCCTGCTGCCCAACATCGCTCCCACCGTGCTCGCCCAGTCCACCCTCAACTTCGGCTACGCCATGATCGACCTCGCCGCGCTGTCGTTCCTCGGCCTCGGCGTCCAGCCCCCCACGGCCGACTGGGGCGCGATGATCAACGAGGGCCGGGGTGCCGTCCTGTCCGGGCAACCGCTGTCGGCGATCGCACCGGCCCTGGCGATCATCGTCGTCGTCGTCGCGTTCAACATCGTCGGCGAGGAGCTCGCCGACCGGGTCGCAGGGCGGGAGCTCTGATGGCGTTCCTCGAGATCGACCGACTGTCCCTGACGTGGCCGGGCCGGGCCGAACGACCGCTGCTCGACGAGGTGTCGCTGCAGGTGCGAGCCGGCGAGATGGTCGGGCTGGTGGGGGAGTCGGGATCTGGAAAGTCGGTGACGGCCCGCGCGGTGCTCGGCCTCCGGCCGGACGGCGCGCAGGTCGAGGGCGCCGTGCGGGTGGGTGGCCGCGACGTCCTGGCGGCGTCGACCGAGGAGATGCTCGCGCTCCGGCGGTCCGGGGTCTCGATGATCTTCCAGGACCCGCGGGCGGGCATCAACCCGATCCGGCGGGTCGGTGACTTCCTCACCGAGTCCCTGCGCCTCAACCACGGGTGGAGCAGGGACCGGGCCCGCGGGCGAGCGGTCGAGCTCCTGCACGCGGTCGGACTGGATGATGCCGAGCGACACCTGCGGCAGTACCCCCACGAGCTCTCCGGCGGGATGCTGCAGCGGGTCATGATCGCAGGGGCCCTTGCCGTCGAGCCCCAGCTGCTGTTGTGCGACGAGCCGACCACGGCGCTCGACGTCATCACCCAGGCGGAGATCCTCGGGATCCTCAAGCGCCTGCAGGCCAGCACCGGCACCGGCGTCCTGTTCATCACCCACGACCTCGACCTGGCCGCCGCGGTGTGCGAACGGGTCTACGTCATGTACGCCGGGCGGATCGTCGAGAGCGCCGACGCCGCCGCGGTCTTCGGTGCCCCCCGGCACCCGTACACGGCGGGGCTGCTGGCCTCGACGCCCGACCTGTCCGGAGCACATCGCCGGTTGATCCCGATCGTGGGAAGTCCGCTGAGCCTGCTGGAGCGGCCCAGTGGATGTGCGTTCTCCGGGAGGTGCTCGTACGCCGTCGAGGGTCGGTGCGACGACGAGGCCCCCGAGCTCGTCGACGACGGTGGCCACGCGGTCCGCTGCCTGCGGTCGGTCGAGCTGACCGCGGAGCTGGCCCAGTTGTCGACGCCGGAGGGTGGGACCCTGCCATGACCGACGCCCCGCTGCTCGAGGTGACGGACCTCCGCAAGGCCTACACCGTCGGCCGGACCGTCGTGCAGGCCGTGGACGGCCTGTCGTTCCGGCTCGAGACCGGCGGCTCGGTCGGACTGGTCGGGGAGTCCGGGTCGGGCAAGACCACGACCGCTCGGATGCTGGTCGGGATCGAGTCGCCCGACTCCGGCTCGATCGTCGTCGGCGGACGACAGTTGGCCATGGCCGATCGGAGCAGGGCGGCCAGGGTTGCTCGGGCCGGCGCGGTCCAGATCGTCTTCCAGGACCCCTACCTCTCGCTGGATCCGCGGATCCGCGTCCGTGACTGCCTGGACGGTGTCCTCCGGCTGCACACGGACCTTCCGCGGTCGGCCAGGGCGCAGCGGGTCGCGGAGCTGCTCGACCAGGTCGGGCTCGGCGATCGCGAGTCCGGGGCTCTGCCCCGGCAGCTGTCCGGAGGCCAGCGCCAACGCGTGGCCATCGCTCGGGCCCTGGCTGTCTCACCCAGGGTCCTGGTGCTCGACGAGGCCGTCTCCGCACTGGACGTGTCCGTCCAGGCCCAGGTGCTCAACCTGCTCGACGACATCCGTCGCGCCACCGGCGTGGGGCTGGTCTTCGTCAGCCACGACCTGGCCGTGGTCCGCTACGTCTGCGACGACGTCCTCGTGATGCACCGGGGCGTGGTCGTCGAACAGCGACCGGCCAGCGAGGTGCTGAGCTCGCCCGAGCATCCCTACACCCGCCTGCTGATCTCGTCGGCTCCGCGGCCGGGATGGGACCTCGACGAGATCTCACGCCTGCGAAGGGCGCTCCCGAGCAGCTAGGTGACGTCACGCGGTGGCTTCTCGATGACGCACCACGTCGAGTGCGTGGCGTTGTTGGAGAAGGCCGGCGCCGACCTGCGGTGACGCGGGTCGCGACGATGTCGTTGCTGGCCACTGCGCGCCGCCGCGCTCTGCTGTGCCACCCCTCAGCCGGGTGGGGCGACCTCGTCCCGGGCGTACCTGGCGACGGTGAAGGTGCGCAGGTCGCCGATCGTCTCCTCGATGTCCGCCGACGCGTAGTGCTCGTGGTCCCACGCGGCGTACAGCGTGACCGTGAGGGGTTCGCCGTCGACGAGCAACCGCGCCTTCGACAGGCCGTAGCGAGGATCGTCCGAGGTCACGCAGACGCCACGCCCTGCGGCGGCCAGAGCCTGGCCGAGTCGTGGGGCCCGCGTCTGGGCGATGGTGTCGTAGGTCAGTCCGCGCTCGGCCGCGGCAGCGTCGAAGGCACGGCGTACGGCGTGACCGGAGTCCAGGTGGACCAGCGGATGACGGACCAGGTCGAGGAGGTCGACGGCCTCGGCGGCGGCGAGCTCGTGGCCGTCGGGCATCTGGGCCCAGACCTCGACGCGGATCAGCACCTCGGCGTGCAGGGAGCGCATCGGCACCGAGGTGCCGAGACCGAAGTCGGCGTCCCCTCGGGTGATCGCGCCGTAGACCTCGGCAGGCTGGGTCTCGATGACGTTGGCGACCGAGACCCGCCCCCCGGTGGCGATGAACGGAGCGACGATGTCGTTGATCGTCGTGGTCGGCGCCGCCACGACGAGGTCCGGCGAGGTGCCGGCCGCGATCGCAGCCGCCATCGTCTCCGCCTGGGCGGCGCGCGCCACCAGGTCCCGGGCGATCGGCACGAACTGCCGTCCCGCGGTGGTCAGCACGAGCCGGCGGTCCATCCGGCTGAACAGCTGGACGCCGAGCGTCGTCTCGAAGCGGCGCAGCTGACGCGAGAGCGAGGGCTGGGCCAGGAAGAGCTGCTTGGACGCGGCGGTCACCGAGCCGCAGTCGACGATGGCGAGGAAGTTGCGCAGCATCCGCAGATCCATCAATGCCTCCCAGGCATGATCAGACGGTCTTCTTGAGTATTGGACTGTATGTGATGCAGGACTCAGAATGACGACCACGCACGTCCTTCACAAGGAGCTCCCATTGACGAATCGACGCATCTCCGCAGCCGTGATCTCGGCAGTCGGCCTGCTGTCAGTAGCCGCATGCTCGGGTACCAGCTCGGCGGACAAGACGGAGAACACCGCGGCGAGCACCGCCGTCCTCACCGTCGCCTCGTCGGCTTCCGTCACGACCTGGGACCCGATCGCGTCCTTCTCGACCGAGGCCATGTACATGGGCAATCTCTACGAGCCGCTGCTCTGGAGGAACCCTGCCGGCAGCGACGAGGACTACACCCCGGCCCTGGCCACGGGCTGGACGACGTCCGACGACGGCCTCACCTGGACCTTCGACATCCGCGAGGGGGTCACCTTCCACAGCGGCGAGGCGCTCGACGCCGCCGCCGTGCAGAAGAGTCTGGAGGCCGCCAAGGAACGTGGCGGCGCCTCGTTCATCTGGGCGCCGGTCGAGACCATCAAGGCCACGTCGGACACCGAGGTCGTCTTCGAGCTCTCCTATGCCGCCCCCGTCGACCTGATCGTCTCCTCGACCTACGGCGCGTGGATCGTGGCGCCCTCGGCGCTCGACGCGGCTGCCAAGGACGAGAAGTACTTCGAGTCGGGCATCGACGCGGGCACCGGCCCCTACACGCTCGACTCCTACACCGCGGGGGAGAAGGTCGTCCTCACGAAGTACGAGGACTACTGGAACTCCGAGGGGGCTGCGACCTACGAGACCGTGGACGTGGCGATCACCTCCGACGCGGTCACCGCCCAGCAGATGCTGACGGCCGGTGAGGTGAGCTACTCCACGCAGATCCCGCTGGAGAACATCGAGTCCTTCGACGGCAACTCCGAGTACAACGTCAACGTGTCGAAGTCGCCGTTCAACTTCGTGGCGCTGTTCAACACCACCCGGCCGCCGCTCGACGACCCGGCCGTGCGCCGGGCGCTGTCCTACGCGGTGCCGTACGACGAGATCATCGAGGTCGGTGCACAGGGCTACGGAACGCAGAGCTACGGGCCCGTCCCGGACGGCATCTTCCCGTTCGACTCCGGTGTCTCGCAGTACACCCAGGACCTCGACAAGGCCAGGGATCTGCTCGCGGACGCCGGCCACGCCGACGGCTTCGACCTCACCTTGACCTTCGCCTCCGAGAACTCCGCGGAGAAGCGGTTCGTGCCGCTGATCAAGGATGCGTTCGCCCAGGTCGGCGTCGACGTGGAGGTCAAGGCGCAGCTGTTCAACCAGCAGTGGGAGGAGGCCAAGGCCGACCCCGCGAAGGCGCAGGACATCTTCGTCCTCTACTACTGGCCGACCTACAGCGACGCCGGTTCGGACAACCTGTGGTCGCTGTTCCACTCATCGGACGCGCCGTTCTTCAACCTGAGCTACTGGAAGAACGAGACGTACGACGCACTGGTCGACGAGGCGGGCACCTACACCGCCACTGACCGTGACCGTGCCCAGTCGATGTACTCCGAGGCGATGGAGCTGCTCTACGACGAGGCGCCGGGGGTGTTTCTCTACGACGCCCAGGCGGTCCAGGTGGTCCCGGTGGGACTCGAGGTGCCCAGCGCCAACGAGAACTATCCGTTCACCGCCTTCTTCTCAGGGTTCAAGCCTGCCTGACCCGTACCGTGGTGGGCGTCGACCGGCCAGCGCGCCAGCGACGCCCACCACGGCGAGCCTCGACCAGGAGAGCCCATGACCCGGTTCATCGCCAAGCGGATCCTCACGTCGAGCGCCGTGATGTTGACCATCACCATCGTGACCTTCGTGCTGGCGCGCGTGGTGCCCTCCAACCCCGCCGTCGTCTACGCCGGACCCAAGGCCGCGCAGGAGACGCTCGATCGCATCCAGCAGGAGCTCGGTCTCGACGAACCACTCATGCTCCAGCTCCTGAGCTACGTCGGCAACGTGGTGCGCGGCGACTTCGGGGACTCCCTCGCCTCCAAGCAGCCGGTGCTGCCCGACGTCATCAGCCGGCTGCCAGCCACCCTCGAGCTCATCGCCGCAGCGATGGTGCTCGCCACCGTCCTCGGTGTCGCACTCGGAGTCGTGGCCTCGCGTCGGTCCGGTGGCCTGCTCGACGGCGTGATCCGCTTCCTGAGCATCGGCGGCATCTCGATGCCCGCGTTCTGGCTCGGCCTGCTGCTCCAGGTGATCTTCGTGGGGCAGCTGGGCCTGCTGCCGGCCACCGGGCAGTTCAGCACCGAGCTCACCTACTCCAACCCGGTCGAGACGATCACCCACTTCGCGCTGCTCGACAGCCTGCTGACCGGGAACTGGGTCGCGCTGCAGGACGGCGCCGCGCACCTCGTGCTGCCGGCCGTGACCCTCGCGGCGTACCCCTTGGGTCTGATCGCCCGGATGACCCGCGCCTCGATGCTGGAGGCCCTGGAGCAGGACTTCACCCTCACCGCTCGGGCCTACGGCCTGAGCCGCGCCAACATCCTGTGGCGGCTGACCCTCAAGAACGCGCTCTCGGCACCGCTGACGGTGATCGGCCTGTCGATCGCCTACATGCTCACCGGCACGTTCTTCGTCGAGGTGGTCTTCAACTGGCCGGGCATCGGTCAGTACGCCACTCAGGCCATGCTCGCCGTCGACTACCCCGTGATCATGGCGATCACGCTGCTCGGCGCCGCGGGATACCTGATCACCAACCTCGTGGTCGACATCCTGCAGGCCAGGATCGACCCCCGGACCCGGAGCTGATCGCCATGTCTCAGGGACTCATCGCGACGGGGACTGCCGCCCACACGGCTCCGGTCGGCCGCGACTCGCTGCTGCGCAAGGTGGCCACCGACCGGCTGGCCCTCCTCGGCCTCGTGCTGGTGGTCGGACTGGTCGTGGTCGCCGCGCTCGCCCCGTGGCTGGCGCCCTACCCGGACCAGGGAAGGGGTACGCCGGACGTGGCGTCCGCCAACCTGGCGCCGAGCGGCGCCCACTGGTTCGGCACCGACCAGCTCGGTCGCGACATGGTCAGCAGGGTCCTGATGGGCGCGCGTCCCGCGCTGCTGATCTCGATTTCCGTCGTCCTGGGCGCCGCCCTGATCGGCGTGCCCCTCGGTGCGATCGCGGGCTATCGCGGCGGCTGGATCGACGAGGTCCTGACCCGGATCACCGAGGTGTTCCAGTCCTTCCCGCCGCTCCTGCTCGCCATGGTCGTCGTCGCCCTGCTGGGCCCCGACCTGAAGAACGCCGCGGTGGCGCTCGTGGTGTCGTGGTGGCCGTGGTACGCCCGCCTGGTGCGGGCGGAGGCCAGATCCCTGCGGGAGCGGCCGTTCGTGGCCGCGGCGGAGGCGATCGGGGTCCCGGCACGGACCATCCTGCGTCGACACATCGTCCGCAACTCCATGACGCCCGTGCTCGTCCAGGCGACCGTCGACATCGGCACCGTGGTGCTGGCCGCAGGGTCCCTCGCCTTCATCGGCCTGGGCGCTCAGCCGCCGTCACCCGACTGGGGGCTGATGGTGGCGGAGGGCCGCAGCCAGATCTTCACCGCCTGGTGGATCTCGACCTTCGCCGGTCTCGCCATCTTCGTGACGGTGCTCGCCTTCAACCTCCTCGGCGACGCCCTGCGTGACGTCCTCGACCCTCGGAAGGTGACGCGATGAGCCAGCCCGCTCTGCTCCAGGTCCGCGACCTGGCCATCGAGTTCCTCGACCGCGGTCGGGTGAGCAACCGGCCGGTGCGTGGAATCGAGCTCGAGATCGGCCAGGGCGAGGTGCTGGGCGTCGTCGGCGAGACCGGCTGCGGCAAGTCGATCACCGCGCACGCGATCCTCGGCACCCTGCCCGACCAGGCGCGGGCCACGGGGCAGGTGCACTTCAACGGAGTCGAGCAGCTCACGCTGCCCGAGAAGCTGCGCGCCCGCAGTCGTGGTGACGCGATCAGCATCGTCTTCCAGAACCCCGGCACCGCCTTCAACCCGGTGTTCCGACTCGGCCAGCAGATGCGGATGGTGCTCAAGCGCCACCGCGACCTGCGCGGCGACGAGGCGGGGGAGCTCATCGCGCAGCGGCTGAGGGACGTCGGTCTCACCGACACCACGCGCGTGGTCGACTCCTACCCGCACGAGCTCTCCGGCGGAATGCTGCAACGGGTGATGATCGCGATGGCCCTGCTGTGCGAGCCCAAGCTGCTGATCCTCGACGAGCCGACGACGGCGCTCGACGTCACCGTGTCCCGGCAGATCCTGCTGCTGATCCTGCGGCTCCAGCAGTCGTTGGGCTTCAGCGTCCTGCTGATCACCCACGACCTGGGGGTCGTCAAGGCGACCTGCGACCGCGTGGCGGTGCTGTACGCCGGGCGGGTCGTCGAGACGGGCCCGACCGACACGGTGCTGAAGAATCCCGAGCACCCCTACACCCGCGGTCTCGTCGGCGCCCTGCCGCGACTGAGCGGGGAGCGGCTCGTCTCGATCTCGGGCCAGGTGCCGGGCAACTTCCTGGGCCTCCAGGGATGTGCCTTCGCCGACCGGTGCCCGGCAGTGATCGACACCTGTCGACGCGTCGATCCCGAGCTGGCGCCCAGCTCGCCGGCCCACGAGGTCGCCTGCCACCGGGCGGGTGAGCTGTGAGGACCACCCAGCACACCCCCGGGAACGCGGCAGAGCACCCCGCCGAGCAGCCGCTCGTCTCCACGCGTGATCTGGTGCACGAGTTCAGGTCGCGCCGCTCGTCGCACACAGCGCTCGATCACGTCACGCTCCAGATCGCCAAGGGCGCCTCGCTCGGCGTGGTGGGTGAGTCCGGCTCCGGCAAGACGACGCTGGTGCGGTGCATGCTCGGCCTGCTGAAGCCCACGAGCGGCTCGGTGAGGTTCGACGGCGACGAGGTCGCCCGGATGTCGACCAAGCAGCTGCGTGCGATGCGCCGCCGGGTGGGCATGGTCTTCCAGAACCCCGTGATGGCGCTCAATCCGCGGATGAGCGTCGAGGAGTGCGTGGCCGAGCCGCTGCGGCTCCACACCGACCTGCGTGGTGCCGACCTGACGCGCGCGGTGGGGGAGGCGATGGACTCGGTGGCCCTGCCGCAGACCTACCGGTCGCGACTGCCGCACGAGCTCTCCGGTGGACAGTGCCAGCGCGTCGGCATCGCCCGTGCATTGGCCGCCGGCCCGGAGATGTTGATCCTCGACGAGCCGACGTCGGCCCTCGATGTCTCGGTGCAGGCGCAGATCCTCAACCTGCTCACCGATCTGCGGGCCGAGCGCGACCTGACCTTCGTGATGATCTCCCACTCCCTCGACGTCGTCCGCTACCTGTCCGACCACGTCGTCGTGATGCTCGAGGGCCGGATCGTCGAGGAGGGCTCTGCTGTCGACGTACTGGCGGAGCCGCAGCACGCGTACACCCGCAACCTGGTCGCGGCCTGCCCGACGATCGAGAGCGACAGCCTCCGCAGTGTGCTGGAGAACCGAGAGGAAACACTCAAGTGAGCAGCACGCACGGCCCCCGGCTGGATCGAGAGTTCGCGCCCGGCGAGGTCAACCTCAGCAACTGGCAGGACCCGCCCTGGAACACCTGGGGACTGTCCCACACCAGCGAGATCGTGCCCACGGCCGTGGTCTCGCGGCTCGCCGGGTCCGCGGACGTCGCGGCGACACCACTGGCGTGCGAGGAGGACCCGACCTGGGTCGAGCTCGCCGGCGCGACCGCCGCGCGATCGGTCGTCGTGCTGCACCGGGGCCGGATGGTCGGTGAGTGGTACGGCGCGGGGATGCGTCCCGCGACCCGCCACACCTTGATGTCGGTCTCCAAGAGCCTGTGTGGGCTGGTGATCGGTCAGCTGATCGGTCAGGGCCTGATCCGCGAGGACTCCGTGATCGGTGACATCGTGCCCCGTCTGAAGGAGTCGGCGTTCGGTCAGGCCACGATCCGCAACGCCTTGGACATGCGGGTGGCCGTCGAGTACGACGAGACCTACCACGACCCCGCAGCGCACGTGGCCCAGCAGGACCGGGTTGCCGGCTGGCGGCCGCGGCTCCCCGACGACCCGGCCGACACCTATGAGTTCTTGACCACCCTGCGCGCGAGCGGGCCCCACGGAGGGGCGTTGCAGTACTGCTCGGCCACGACCGACGTGCTGGCGTGGGTGAGCGAGGTCGTCACCGGTCAGCGCTACCACGAGGTGCTGTCGTCGCACCTGTGGTCGAAGCTCCCCACGCAGGACGACGCCGGCATCACCGTCGACCCAGGCGGTTTCGCCTTCGCCAACGGGGGATTCGCCTGCACCACCCGGGATCTGGCCCGCTTCGGGCAGCTGCTCCTCGACGGTGGCTGCGTCGACGGCCAGCAGGTGGTCCCCGAGGCGTTCGCCGCCGACGTGCTGGCGGGTGGCGACACGGCCGCGGCAACGGGCAGTCACTTCCAGGCGGTGCACGAGGGCGGCAGCTACCGCAGTCAGTGGTGGGTGACCGGGGACGACCACGGCGTTGTGTACGGCGCGGGGATCCACGGGCAGTACCTCTGGGTGGACCCGCGGGCCGAGGTCGTCGTGGCCAAGTTCGGCGCGCACCCCGAGGCCGTCTCCGCCGAGGCGCTGCGACAGAACGCGGCGCTCATGCGCTGGTTGGTGGCTCGCTACTCGACGTGAGGTCGTCGCCCGGCAGCTGCGTCCATTCGACGGCCGATCACCGACAGACCGATCCCCTGCGGACCTGCTCGGGGGACGTCCAGGGGCAAGAGCCGTGGAAATTGAAGCTTCCCCTGCCGATCCGCCTGCGGCACAGCTGGGGCCCTGCACGAGCTGCCTCCTCCCGCTCCACGTTCTCGTGTGCACTGCTCCGGTGGACATCACCCGCAGCCACCGAGGGTGGACCCCAAATCGCGGCGCCGTCATCGGCATGACAGCGGTAGTGAGTGCGCTGAGCCACTCAGCGACCGCCGTCGGTCAGTCGACGATCGTGTCGGTTGCCTGGGACCACTTGCAGGCCCAGTTGTTCCCGTCGCGCACGTAGACATCGAGGTGCCAGCACTCCAGGTGACCGCCGCCGCCTGCGATCGTGAGGTCGATGGTGGAGCGGTACCGGAGCACGGCCAGGTCTGCTGATGCCGTGACTTCGATGTCGCTCACCGGCTCGAACGTCGTGTAGGAGATGCTCCCGCTGATCAGGCCGCCCAGGTAGAACTCCCTGTCCCACACGGCACCACTTGGTGTGCACAGGACGAAGTCGCCGTGGTGAAGAGCATCCAGCACACTCGCGTCGCCCTCGGTGATCGCCGCCAACCGTCGACGCTCCAGCGCCGCAAAGTCCATCCGGTGAGTCTAGGCGGGCGATGGCGATGGCGACGTCGAGTCGTGCGCGGCCCCCATCTCTGCCATGACCGCGCGCAACAGCGGCAGAACCAGACCCTTTCAGCGGCGCGCCGTGACGAGGAGTCGGTCCGGAGTACGCCGTCCCACTCCTGGATGCATCTCGATGTGTCCGTAGCCAACGCTGGTCAACAGTCGCTGCACCTCGTCACGAGCCCAAGGGCGCATCTCAAACAGGAACTCGCTCACTTCAGATCCCCTGTGGCGGCCGCCGTCCCATTCATAGCGTTCCTCCACAACGATGCGCCCGCCGTTCCAGGTCGGTCGACTGTCGAATCGCAGATGCGAGCCGTCCGACAGGTCGACGTGCGTGGTACGCCACGCTCCGTCAGCACGTTGCCGGGACGACGCGGTCTCCCGGACGTCAAGCACCAGGACGCCACCGGCGCGCGTCAGCCCTGCGAAGGCACGAAGGGCGCCGGCTCGCTCGCGATCGGTCACCAGATCGTTGAGCACCCCCCGAGCCACTACGGCGTCGAACGGGCCGGTGACAGCCGGCGCACACAGGTCTGACACCAGGGCGGGTGCGTCTGGGCAGCGCTTCCGGGCGATCCGCAGCAGAGCCGTCGAGGCGTCGAGCAAGGTGACACGGTGGCCACGCTCGATCAGTGCAGCCGCATGGCGTCCCGTTCCACAACCAGCATCCAGCACCTGCGCGTTCTTGAACCCAGCCCCCTCAAGTGCATCCTCCACCGCCGCAACCCAGGGCTCCACTGGGTCCGTGATCAGCGCGTCGTAGGCGTCGGCGTGACGGTCGTAGAACGGCCGCTCCGCCGCCACGTGAGCGGAAGGGGATGCCACCACGACAGCGTGCCAGACGTGGCAGCAGCCTGCTCTTCCAGTGCCCTGTCATCTGATCCGGGCAGTTCCGTGGGCCGATCCATGTGCGACCAGGCTACGGCGGGCTGGTCGTCGACGTACCCGGGGAGCGCGGCATGCGCGCTGCCGTTGAAGAACGTCGCCACGGTGTCCCGGCCAGCCATCGGCTCGGGCGTGGATGACGCACCACGTCGAATGCGTGGCGCTGCTCGGGCGCACGCCTCTGTCCCGCTAGCCCTGATCCAGGGCGATCACGACCTTCACGTCGTCGTCCTGCGGTCGAAATGCCTCCTCGAACGAGGCGAGGGGCACCCGGCGCGAGATGAGTCGGTCGAGCCAGTGGGGGTCCGCCTGTGCCAGGGAAGATGCGGCTGCGCGGTAGTGCGAAAGATTGGCGTTCACGGACCCGATCACCACGTCGTTCTCCAGCACCATCTCGCGGTTGATGCCGCTGGCATCCACGTTGAGGGTGCGACCCCGTGGTGAGACACCGGTGAGGCAGACGATCCCGTAGCTGGACGTCGACTGGAAGGCCTCGAACACCAGGGCACCGTTCCCGGTCGCCTCGATGAGGATGTCGGGCTCACCTGCACGCACGGCGGAGGCGATGTCGTCGTGGTGGTAGGTGGCCCCGAGGTCGCTGACGAGGTCCGGCTTCGGACCAGTGGTGACGCGGTCGAGCACGTGTACGTCGAGCTCGCGCTGCGTGCCCAGCATGGCGGCCAGCAGGCCGATCGGTCCCGCTCCGGTGATCAGCACGCTGCGGGGCTCGAACCACGCCCGACGACCGACTCGTTCGATCTGCTCCCACGCCTTGGCGACCACCGAGGTCGGCTCCATCAGCATGCCGACGTCGACCAGTCGCTCGTCGAGCTTCACGGCGTACTCCGCCTCGACGCACCAGATCTCACTGCCGAAGCCGTGGAGCTCCTTGATGCCGCGCTCGGTGTAACGGCCGTTCCGGCACATGTCGAACTCTCCGTGCTCGCACGCCCCGCAGGGGACCGGGTCGGGGCGACGTACGACGCCCACCACCAGGTCGCCCGGCGAGAAGGTGCTCGACCCTGGCGCCTCCCGGACCCGACCGAGAGACTCGTGGCCGATGACCAGGCGTTCCTCCTCCGGTGGGCTCCAGCCGTAGTCCCCGGCGACGATCTCCATGTCGGTGCCGCACACGCCCATCGCGACCGCATCGACCAGGAGCTCGCCAGGTCCTGCTACGGGTTCGGCCTCCTCGGTCAGCGACAACGTACGTGCTCGGCCTGGGATCACGCTCAGTGCTCGCACGGGCTCGGTGCTCCTTCCGTTGGTCGTGTTCTCCACTCTGCTCCACGTGCGGTTGCGGGGGTTGTCTGCCGCATGAGCGCGGGAGATGGTGGCGACATGGCCACCTACGACGTCAACACCGACGCCGTCTCGCACGCCCGCAGGCTGATCGACGCGAAGCAGTACGTCCTCGACAGCGACTGGGGCGAGGTCCAGCCGGACGCCGAGGCACAGAACGCGTACCTCGAGAGGCACTCATGGGCGGACTACGGCGCCTGGCACCTCGGGTTGACCGAGGGCGCCAACGACGAGACCAAGGCCCGGCACGCCTTCGTCTACGGCGACCTCCGGCGGGTGCACCGCAGCGGCCTGATCGCGTGCGTCTACCGGGCGTCGGAGTGGCGGCACAAGTTGGTGGAGCTGGCCGCGCACGACCTGCTGCAGCGCCTCGACCGGGTGGCCGGCATCGAGTAGGTCACCTCGTGGCTCGGGGTGGAGGAGGCACGGACGCCGGGAGAGGCCGAATGCACTGTGATATCTTGACGTCAAGATACTGCGATGTCCGAACTTAGGGTCGCCTGTCTTCCCGCCCCCACGGGCGCGACGGCAAGATGGACGCGAACCCGCGAACTACCGAGGAGATGTGGCTGATGGCCAGTCAGGACAGCTTCGGTGCCAAGGGCACCCTGGACGTGGACGGACAGTCCTACGAGATCTACCGCCTCGACGCGGTGAAGGGTGAGGGTCTCGACGTCGAGAGCCTGCCCTTCTCGCTCAAGGTGCTGCTGGAGAACCTGCTCCGCACCGAGGACGGTGCGGACATCACCGAGGACCACATCAAGGCGATCGCCGGCTGGGACGCGAGCGCGGCGCCCGACCAGGAGATCCAGTTCACGCCCGCTCGCGTGCTGATGCAGGACTTCACCGGCGTGCCTTGCGTCGTCGACCTCGCCACCATGCGCGAGGCGATGGCCGAGCTCGGCGGCGACGCCACCAAGATCAACCCGCTGGCCCCGGCGGAGATGGTGATCGACCACTCCGTCATCGCCGACGTCTTCGGCACGCCCGAGGCGTTCGAGCGCAACGTCGAGATCGAGTACGAGCGCAACCGTGAGCGCTACCAGTTCCTGCGCTGGGGCCAGGACGCGTTCGACGACTTCAAGGTCGTCCCGCCCGGCACCGGCATCGTCCACCAGGTCAACATCGAGCACCTCGCGCGCGTCGTGATGGTGCGCGACGGCGATGAGGGGAAGGTTGCCTACCCCGACACCTGCGTCGGCACCGACTCCCACACCACGATGGTCAACGGCATCGGCGTGGTGGGCTGGGGCGTCGGCGGCATCGAGGCCGAGGCCGCCATGCTCGGACAGCCGGTCTCCATGCTCATCCCGCGCGTGGTGGGCTTCAAGCTCAACGGCGACCTCCCCGAGGGCGCAACCGCGACGGACCTCGTCCTCACGATCACCGAGATGCTGCGCGAGCACGGCGTGGTGGGCAAGTTCGTCGAGTTCTACGGTCCCGGCGTGTCCGTCCTCCCGCTGGCCAACCGCGCCACGATCGGCAACATGAGCCCCGAGTTCGGCTCGACGATCGCCGTCTTCCCGATCGACGAGCAGACGATCGACTACCTGCGGCTCACCGGCCGCCCCGACGACCAGCTGGCGCTCGTGGAGTCCTACGCCAAGGAGCAGGGACTCTGGCACGACCCCGAGGCGGAGCCGCGATTCTCCGAGAGGCTCGAGCTCGACCTCGCGACGGTCGTCCCGTCGCTTGGCCGGTCCGAAGCGCCCCCAGGACCGCGTCGCCCTGTCGGATGCGAAGGATGCCTTCCGCACCGCGCTGGCGGACTACGTCAGCGCCGACGAGACCGGCGGCGAGGCCCGCAAGCCTGGAGTGCCGGGCAACGACCAGCCGTACGGCGTGCAGTCCCGCGTCGACGAGGCGTCGGCCGAGTCCTTCCCCTCCAGCGACGCCCCGGCGTCCAACGGCGGCTCGTCCGGTGGCAACGGCGCCGGAGCCCCCGATCACTGGCACGACCACGCCGCAGCCGCCTCCGACGAGCGACCGAGCAACAAGGCGTCCGTGCGGCTGGCCGACGGCACCGAGTTCGAGATCGACCACGGCGCGGTGACGATCGCCGCCATCACCTCGTGCACCAACACGTCCAACCCCTCGGTCATGATCGGTGCGGCCCTGGTCGCCAAGAAGGCCGTCGAGAAGGGCCTGCAGCGCAAGCCGTGGGTCAAGACCACGCTGGCGCCGGGGTCCAAGGTGGTCTCGGACTACTACGAGAAGTCCGGCCTGACGCCCTACCTCGACAAGCTCGGCTTCAACCTCGTCGGCTACGGCTGCACCACCTGCATCGGCAACTCGGGCCCGCTCATCCCCGAGGTCAGCCAGGCGGTCAACGCCAACGACCTCGCGGTCGTCTCGGTGCTCTCGGGCAACCGCAACTTCGAGGGCCGGATCAACCCCGACATCAAGATGAACTACCTCGCCTCGCCGCCGCTGGTGGTGGCGTACGCCCTCGCCGGCTCGATGGACGTCGACCTGTTCAACGACCCGCTGGGACAGGACACCGAGGGCAACGACGTCTTCATGCGCGACATCTGGCCGACCGCCAAGGAGATCGAGGACGTCATCGCGCAGGCGATCAGCTCCGACATGTTCGACTCCAGCTACGAGGACGTCTTCGCCGGCGACGAGCAGTGGCGGTCCCTGCCGACCCCCGAGGGCAACACCTTCGAGTGGGACGAGAGCTCGACCTACGTGCGGAAGCCTCCCTACTTCGACGGCATGCCGCAGGAGCCGGAGCCGGTCACCGACATCGTCGGCGCCCGTGTCCTGCTCAAGCTGGGTGACTCGGTCACGACCGACCACATCAGCCCGGCCGGTGCGATCAAGAAGGACAGCCCGGCAGGGACCTACCTCGCCGAGCACGGCGTCGAGCAGCGGGACTTCAACTCCTACGGCTCCCGCCGCGGCAACCACGAGGTGATGATCCGCGGCACGTTCGCCAACATCCGCCTGCGCAACCAGCTCGCCCCCGGCACCGAGGGCGGCGTGACCAAGGACTTCACCCAGGACGGCGAGGTCACGAGCGTCTACGAGGCGAGTGCCCACTACCAGGAGGCCGGCACGCCGCTGGTCGTGCTGGCGGGCAAGGAGTACGGCTCGGGATCGTCGCGCGACTGGGCGGCCAAGGGCACCGCGCTCCTCGGCGTCAAGGCCGTCATCGCCGAGTCCTACGAGCGCATCCACCGCTCCAACCTCATCGGCATGGGCGTCATCCCGCTGCAGTTCCCCGACGGCAAGACCGCCGACGACCTCGGCCTCACCGGTGCGGAGATCATCAGCATCAGCGGCATCACCGAGCTCAACGACGGCACCACGCCCAAGACGGTCACGGTCAAGGTCGAGCCGGCTCCGGGCACCGACATGGCGCACGGCGAGACCAGCGAGTTCGAGGCGACCGTGCGGATCGACACCCCGGGCGAGGCGAACTACTACCGCAACGGCGGGATCATGCAGTACGTCCTGCGGAACCTGCTCAAGGCCTGAGGCGTGCGCGAGTTCCTCGAGCGCGCGGAGGCGGCCGTCGGTGACGACGGCCGCCTCTCGCTCGGCGCGATGCCGGGCTGGGACGTCTTCCCCTTCGAGCAGGAGGGCCTGCTCGCCCGTCCGCTGACCGAGTTCGCCGACCCCGAGCCCGACCGCCGCAAGGACCAGACCGACTGTCGCACCTGCCGGGCGCTCGAGCACGCGCCCCACGTGCTGCACACCGGCGACCGGCTCGCCGTCGTGCGCCCGCCGGCGACCAGCCTCCCGTTCGTCGCCAACGTCGTCACGCGGGAGCACGTCCTCCTCGACGACCTGGACGACGACGGGCACGTGGAGCTCGGCCGGCTCGTCGCTCGCACCTACGCCGCGGTGCAGGCGCTGGACGGCGTCGGCAACGTCCACATCACCAAGTGGGAGAACGGCAGCGGCCACTTCTCCATGAACGTCATGGCGCGCCCGCGCGGAGTCCTCCAGCTGCGCGGCTCCAACCTGCCCGTCTGGGCCGACATGCTCCCGGACGTTCCGCAGGACGAGTACGACGCCCGCGCTCACCTCGTACGCGCCGCCCTCGCCTGATCGGCGGCGTGGACCCCGCCGGTAGCCTGACGCGGTGAGCGACGCCGAGCACCCGATGCCCGCAGCGGCGTCCGAGGAGACACCCGTCGTCGAGGAGCAGCGCCCGAGCCGTCTGCCGGTCGTCCTGGCCACCGTCGCCGCCGTCCTGGTGCTGGGAGCGGCCCTCGTCGCGCCGCTCGTCGACAGGGCGCTGCGCGGCGAGGAGCAGGTGCAGCGGGCGCTCGACCTGACCCTGGTCGAGACGTGGGACATCACTGACCGCGCGCACACGACGAAGGACGTGACCTACGCGCAGGACCCGCCCGCGGGCGGAGCGCACGCGCCGGTCTGGCTGGACTGCGGCGTCTACGACGTCGCGGTGCGCGACGAGAACGCGGTGCACGACCTCGAGCACGGCACCGTCTGGATCACCCACGACCCCGACCTCTCCGCCGACGACGTCGAGGCACTGACCGAGCAGCTGCCGGCCAACGGGATCATGTCGCCGCGCACGGGGCTGCCCTCGCCGGTGGTGGTCACGGTGTGGGGCGTTCAGCTCCGGCTCGACGGCGCCGACGACCGGAGGCTGGGTCTGTTCCTCGAGGAGTACGGCGACGGGCACACCGCGCCGGAGTTCGGAGCCTCCTGCCGGGGCGGCACCCCCGACCCGGGTGGTGCGCTCCCGGGCGAGGGTGTCGACGCCTGACGCGGAGCAGCGGTCCTCCGAACGCAGGGACCCCGCGGACGGGGCGTTCCACCCGAGGGAGTGGCCGGGACTGCGCGGGCGATAGCCTCCCCGCATGCTCGTCGCCTTCTCGATCTCGCCCGTCGCCCACGACCCGAGCGGGTCGGTCACCGAAGCCGTCGCCGCGGCCGTGCGTGTCGTGCGGGCGTCCGGCCTCCCGCACGAGACGACCTCGATGTTCACCACGATCGAGGGGGAGTGGGACGAGGTGATGGCCGTCGTGAAGCACGCCGTCGACGTCGTCGCCGAGGTGTCGCCGCGCGTCGGACTGGTGCTCAAGGCAGACATCCGGCCCGGCTACGACGGCCAGCTCACGGCCAAGGTCGACCGGATCGAGCAGGCGCTCGCCGACGACTGACCACGGCGACGATCAGGGCAGCGGCACGCGATAGACGCGGTCGGCCTTGAACGACGACACCCACGCCTCGCCGCCCGCGACGGTCACGTCGAGGTTGGCGCTGTCGTAGAGCGCGGTCTCGACGCCGAGCAGGAGGTCGTCGGTGACCTCGCCCGCCGCCGGGTCGATCGACACGAGCCGCGGGCCCTCCTCCGCCACCACCAGCAACCGGCCGCCCTCGGCGACGATCGAGTCCGGCAGCCCCTCGACCGGGATGCGGGCGGTGCGCTCGAGGGTCACCGGGTCGAGCGCGACCACCTCGTCGGAGAACGTGCAGGCCACCCAGAGCCGGCCGGCGGCCTCCACCATGCCCTGCGGACCGCTGCACACCTTCTTCGAGCGGCGTACGTCGAGGGTGCGCGGATCGACACGCAGCACCCGGTCGTCGGCGAACGCGGCGACGTAGACCGCCTTCTTGCCGGCGTGCGGGAGCCGCGCGCCGACGCCGATGTCGGTGCGGGAGCGGACCTTCGCGGCGCCGGGGTCGACGCGGACGAGCGTGCCTGAGTCCTGCTCGACGAGCCAGATCGAGCCGAAACCCGACGCGAGTCCCTCGGGGCCGGCCCCGGTGCGGAGGGTGTCGGTCACCTCGCCCGTGGTGGTGTCGATGCGCAGCAGCTGTTCCCCGCGGAAGGCCGTGACCCACAGCGCGCCGCCGACGGCGACCGCGCGCAGCGGCGTCCCGGGGACGTCGACGGTCAGGTCGGGCGCGTCGGCACCGGCCGGGACGCGGGCCACGGCGTCGTCGCCACTCACGACCACCCACACCGCGTCGCCGTCTGCCGCGAGCCCGATCGGCCCGGTGCCGACCTCGACGAACGGCGCGGTCTCCGGCGAGGTGGACGGCTCGCTGTCCGGGGTCCCGGACGTCGGGGAGTCAGGTGCCGGGTCGCGCTCCGCCGACTCGCCGCATGCGCCCAGGAGCGTCGCAAGGACGGCGGCCGCGACGCAGCTGGGGAGTCGGGTCATGGGGGAAGGCTAGGACCGCGGAGTCTGGGTGTCGAGATTTTTCGACAGCCTAGGCATGAGGGAAGGCTGACGCCGCGTGCGCGAGGTCGTCGAACCCGGCGGGCCGCAGGGCGTAGACGTTGGGTTCGCCCGCGACGACCTCGATCTCGATGAGGCCCGAGGACCGCAACAGCGCGAGGTGGTGCAGCAACGTGGTGCGGGGGCTGTCCAGCGACTCGCAGAGCCCGGGCAGGGTCCGCGCGCCCAGCCGCAGCGTGTGGAGGAGCCGGATCCTGGTGTCGTCACCCAGCGCGCGGCCGAGCTCGCGCAGCCGCGTGCCGGCGTCATCGGGCCCCGCGTCGGCGAGGGGCGGATGGAGGATCACCGTCCGGTCCACCTCGTCGAGCACGACGAGGATCGGGGACACCCCCGGCGAGGTCACGAGCACGACGTCGCCGAGGACGCCGGGCCGATAGGCGACGCCCGGCGCCACCTCCGCGAGCAGCGCCTCCTCGCCGACGTCGGCGAGGCGTTGCCGGATGCGGGGCAGGGGAGTGGCCCTCGCCTCGCGGGGCAGTCGGTCGATCACGTCGAGGCAGGTACGCCGGATGGTGGCGACGTCCTCGCTGAGCAGCCACGGGGACACCAGCAGGACCGTCTCGGAGAGGGCGCGGCGCCAGGCCCTGCGCGCCGTCCGGTCGCCGCCGACGGCCGCGGCGATGGTCGCGTCGTCGAGTCGCGACCGCAGCTGGTGGCGCCGCGCTCCGGTCAGCACGAGGCGCAGCTCCTCGGCGTCGGTCCGGTCCACCCAGCTGCGCAGTGCCTCGACCGACCACGCACCACGCACCTCGGTGAGAGGACCGGTGAGGTTGACCCAGCCGAACCTGCCGAAGCGGGCGATGTCACGCACGAGGTCGGCGCCACCGGCGTGCCTGGCTGCGTCGTACGCCTCCGGCCCCCGATGGAACACGCCTCGCCAGTCGGCGTCCGCGACGGACACCGCGGCCATCAGGAGCTCGATGCCGGAACCCGCCCCGAGGCGCACGCGGATCGACATGCGCCCATCCTGCACGAGTCCGGCGCTAGCGTGGCGCGCATGGACAGTGAGACCCGGACCTACCGCACCGGCGGAGAGGAGGCGGTGCTCGACCTGACGGCCGACGCCGCCGAGTTCGTGGCCGGCCGCGGCGACGGCCTGCTGCACGTCTTCGTGCCGCATGCGACGGCCGGGCTCGCGGTCATCGAGACCGGCGCAGGCTCCGACGACGACCTGCTGGCCGCGCTCGGCGACCTGCTGCCGGCCGACGACCGGTGGCGGCACCGCCACGGGTCCCCGGGCCATGGGCGCTCGCACGTGATGCCGGCGGTCGTGCCGCCGCACTGCACGGTGCCCGTGCTCGGCGGCCGGCTCGCGCTCGGCACGTGGCAGAGCATCTGCCTGGTGGACCTCAACGTGGACAACGGCAGCCGCGAGGTGCGCTGGTCCTTCCTCCGGGGTTGAGGGGACGGCTGACGCGATGGACCGGGCGCGTGCCACCGCAGCCGAACGTCGTACGCCGCTGCCGGGTGACGAGGTGGTCGACGCCGACGTCGTGATGGACCGTGGCTTCGACCTGCCGGCACCCCCCGACCGCGTGTGGCCGTGGATCGTGCAGCTCGGCAAGCGGCGCGCCGGCTGGTACCTCCCCGCCTCGGTCGAGCGGTTCGTCCCACCGCGACGCCGGGCCCTGCGGCGCATCGAGCCGCGCTGGCTCGACCACCAGGTCGGCGACGTCATCCCCGACTGGGGAGGTGCCGACGCCACCTTCACGCTCGCCACGATCGAGCCGCCACGCACGCTGCTCTACACCTCGCGGCGCGGCCACACGGACCTCACCTGGTGCCTCCACCTGACCCCGACCGCGACCGGTGGCACGCGCGTCCACCTGCGGCTCCGGATGGGACCGGTGCGCCACCGGCGCCTGGCCGAGACCGGTGGTGGGCTGTTCGACGCACTGACGGTCATGGGACTGGCGGCCGGGCTGCGCGAGCGGGTTTCGGGCTAGCGTGACGCGGCCGTCCTGCCCGGATCGAACGCATGTTCGATAGGGTGGATCCGTGTTCCCGCCACCGCAACCGCGCCAGCGGCCCACGCCGCCGCAGGGCCACCGGGGCGTCGCCCCACCGGGCTGGCCCCGTCAGGTGCGCCCGCCCGACGCGCCGGACTGGGAGGTGACCGCCGCGAGCTGGCTGCTCGACCTGTGCCCGGCGGACTACCGCCGGTTCCCGGGGCTGCGCCGCCACGTGGTCGTGCTGGCGAGGTTCGCCGTGCTCCACGTCGAGGCGCAGCAGCTCGCGACGCGCCGGGGGCTGAGCGAGATCCGCGGTGACCTCAAGGACGTCGCCGACGAAGCGGTGGTGACCGCTGCCGTGCAGACCTTCCAGCTCGAGGACGCCCGCCTGCTCGGCGTACGACGCGAGGTGGGGCTGGTCGAGGAGGCGCTGCGCGGGCGGCGCTACCGCGTCCGGCTGTGAACCGGCCACTGGTGAGGGCTGGTTAGGGTCGAGCGATGCACAGGTTCGCGGCCGTCGCCGTCCTCGATCCGTCCTCCCGCCTGCTGGTGCAGGAGCGCGGGGACGACGCGCTCCACGAGCCCGGACGCTGGGGCTACCCCGGCGGCGACCTCGAAGCGGGCGAGGACTTCGTGTCCGCCGCCGTGCGCGAGCTCGAGGAGGAGACGGGCCTGGTCGTCGACCCCGCGCGCCTCGACTCCCTCGGCGTACGACGGTTCCGGAGCGACTCGTGCGGCGAGGACGACGAGTTCGAGCTGTTCGCCGTGCGCCTGTCGGTGACCGACGACGACGTGGTCTGCGGCGAGGGCCGGCGGGTGGTGTTCGTCGACCCGCGCGAGCTGGGCGACCGACCGCTCCACCGGGCCACCGCGCTCACGCTCGACCGCGTGCTGGAGTGGGCCGCGACCGCCGTCCGGACGGACTTCGTGCAGGTGACGCTGGTGGACCCGCGCGGTCGGGTGCTCATGCAGGAGCGCGATGAGCACGCGCCCGTGTGGCCGGAGATGTGGTGCTTCCCGGGCGGAGGCGTCGAGGAGGGCGAGACGCCCGTGGCCGGTGCGGTGCGCGAGCTCGCCGAGGAGACCGGGGTGGTCCTCGCGCCCGAGGACCTCACCGACCTCGGCCGCTTCGAGCTCGTCACGGCTGACCGCGGCACGTTCCACTTCCACTGCTTCGTCGCGCGTACGACGCTGGGCGCGCGCGACGTCGAGTGCCACGAGGGCCGTCAGATGGTGTTCGTCCCCTCCGACCCGCTGCCCGACCTGGACCTGGTGCCGTCCACCGCGCTCGTCGAGCCGGTCCTGCGGAGGTGGATGGACGACCACCCGTTCGTCCCGGCGCCCGACGGCCGCACCTTCGCCGGTGTCGTGCTCGTCGACCCGGAGGGGCGCATCCTGCTGCAGGAGCGTGACGAGCACGCACCGATCGACCCGGAGAGATGGGGTCTCGCCGGCGGTCACGTCGAGGTGGGCGAGGACTTCGCGCCGGCCGCCTACCGCGAGCTCGAGGAGGAGACCGGCGTACGCCTCCCGGCAGGCACCCTCGCGCTGTTCGGCGAGTTCGTCGTCGACCACACGGGTGCGCACGGCACGTGGGACCGGATGCAGGTCTTCGTGGCGGCCACCGACCTCACCGACGCCGACATCGACTGCCGCGAGGGCCGCCAGATCGTGTTCGTGGACCCGGAGGTCGCGCGCGGGCTCGACCTGACCGCCTCGGCCGCCGACATCGTGCCGTCGCTGCTCGGCAGCGACGCCTACACGGCGCTGGCGGTGGCGGCCCGTGACCTCCGATGAAATAGACTCGCTCGACATGGCACTCCTCGACTCGATCTCCTCCCCGCGCGACCTCCGCGGGCTGTCCGAGGGGCAGCTGGACGAGCTGGCCGTCGAGATCCGCGACCTGATGATCCGCACCGTCGCCACCAACACCGGGCACCTCGGTCCCAACCTCGGCGTCGTCGAGCTGACGCTCGCGATCCACCGCGTCTTCGACTCCCCCCGCGACCGGGTCGTGTTCGACACCGGACACCAGTCCTACGTGCACAAGCTCGTCACCGGCCGCCACGCGCGCTTCGACACCCTCCGCAAGGAGGGCGGCGTCAGCGGCTACCCGAGCCGGGCGGAGTCCGAGCACGACATCGTCGAGAACTCCCACGCCAGCACCTCGTTGTCCTACGCCGACGGGCTGGCGAAGGCCTACGCGATCCGCGGTGACGACCGCCACGTCGTGGCGGTCATCGGCGACGGTGCGCTCACCGGAGGCATGGCCTGGGAGGCGCTCAACAACATCGCCATCGCGAGGTCGAGCCGGCTGGTGATCGTCGTCAACGACAACGAGCGCTCCTACACGCCCACCATCGGCGGGCTCGCGACGGCGCTGACCTCGCTGCGCACCAACCCGCGCTACGAGCAGGTGCTCGACCTGGTGAAGAAGCGGCTCAACGCGGTTCCCGGCGTCGGGCACGCGGCGTACGACGCGCTGCACGCGGTCAAGAAGGGGATGAAGGATGCGCTGGCCCCGCAGGGACTCTTCGAGGACCTGGGCCTCAAGTACGTCGGCCCGGTCGACGGTCACGACCGGGTGGCCATGGAGCAGGCGTTGACGCAGGCCAAGCGCTTCGGCGGCCCGGTGATCGTGCACGCCATCACCCGCAAGGGCCAGGGCTACGACCCCGCGATGCGCCACGAGGCCGACCAGTTCCACGCCCCCGGGCCGTTCGACGTGCAGACCGGCGCCGAGAAGCCCAAGGGCAAGATCTGGACCGACCACTTCTCCGAGGCGGTCGTCGAGCTGGGCGAGCGACGAGACGACGTCGTGGCGATCACCGCCGCGATGATGCACCCGGTCGGCCTCGACGTCTTCGCCGAGAGGTTCCCCGAGCGCACCTTCGACGTCGGGATCGCCGAGCAGCACGCGGTCACCTCGGCGGCGGGGCTCGCCCTCGGCGGGCTGCACCCGGTCTTCGCCGTCTACGCCACCTTCCTCAACCGTGCCTTCGACCAGGTGCTGATGGACGTGGCGCTGCACAAGTGCGGCGTCACCTTCGTGCTGGACCGGTCCGGGGTCACCGGCGACGACGGCGCGAGCCACAACGGGATGTGGGACATGTCGATCCTCCAGGTGGTGCCCGGGCTGCGGCTCGCGGCGCCGCGCGACGTCGCCCGGCTGCGCGAGCTGCTCGACGAGGCCGTGCAGGTCGACGACGCCCCCACCGTGGTGCGCTTCCCCAAGGGACCACCACCGGAGGACGTGCCGGCGATCGACCGGGCCGGCGGTGCCGACGTGCTCGTCCGCGAGGGCGACCGCGACGTGCTCATCGTCGCCGTGGGATCGATGGCCGCCACGGCCGTCGAGGTGGCCGGGCGGCTCGCCGCCCAGGGTGTAGGGGTCACGGTCGTCGACCCTCGCTGGGTCAAGCCGGTCGACCCGGCGATCGTCGATCTCGCCCGCGAGCACCGTCTCGTGGTCAGCGTCGAGGACAACGGCCGAGTCGGCGGGTGTGGTGCCACGCTGCTGCAGACCCTCAACGACGCGGGCGTGCGGACGCCGTTCCGCCTGCACGGCATCCCGCAGGAGTTCCTCGACCACGCCAAGCGCGACGCGATCCTCGCCCGGATCGGCCTGGACGCACAGACCCTGGCCCGCGGCATCGTCGAGGACGTCACGGCGCTCGACCGCGACCTGTCGTCGCTCGAGGTCGACCACACCGCCTGAGGGGCTCGGTCGCGGTCCTCAGAGGTCGCGTCGGACCGACCCCGGCTCCTCGCCCGGGTTGCGGTTGATGTTCCAGATGGCGACGGCCAGACCGCCCCACAGGACGAGCATCGCGATCAGCATCATGGTGATGGCTGCAGCGGACATCAGCTGCTCCTCTCGTCCTGCCGGGACTGGATCTCGGGGTCGCCCAGGAAGGTCCGGTCACGCCACGGCAGCCGAGCCGCGACGAATCCCAGCACCAGCACGGCGCCGGCCAGGCCCCAGCCGAGGGTGTTGAGCATCCAGGTGGGGTAGTCCTCGTAGGGCTGCTGCACGTTGTCGATGAGCTCGTTGACCAGGATGAAGGTCAGCGCCGCCGGGGCGAGGATGCCGATGAGCCACTCCCACCAGCGCCCGATCTGCACCGAACCGTCGCGGTTGAGGTGCTCGCGGAGCAGGCCCGTCCTCTTGAAGACCCAGGACAGTGCGAGCATGCTGGCGACGGCGACGACGAGGATCCCGAAGCGGTTGATGAAGTGGTCGACGATGTCGAGGACGTAGACCCCGGTCGTGGTGCCGAGCAGCGTGATGCTGATCAGGGCCGCCGGGACGCCCACCGCCATGGAGGCGCCGACCCGCGACATCTCGAACTTGTCGCGCACCGCCGAGATCACCACCTCGATCACGCTCACCAGTGAGGTCACCCCCGCCACCACGAGCGACCCGAAGAACAGCACGCCGATCAGCGCGCCGGCCGGGGCCTCGCTGATGATCGCCGGGAACGCGATGAAGGCGAGACCGAGGCCGTCGGCGGCGACCTCGTCGACCGGCACCCCGGCGGCCGTCGCCATGAAGCCGAGCGCCGCGAAGACGCCGATGCCGGCCAGCAGCTCGAAGCCGGAGTTGGCGAACCCCACGACCAGCCCGGACCCGGTCATGTCGCTGCGGCGCCCGACGTACGACGCGTAGGTGATCATGATGCCGAAGCCGACGGACAGCGAGAAGAAGATCTGGCCGTAGGCCGCGATCCACACGCCGGTCTCGCCCAGCGCGCTCCAGTCGGGCGTGAAGAGGGCGTCGAGGCCGGTCGAGGCACCGTCGAGCGTGAGCGCGACGACGACGAGCGCGATGAAGGCGAGGAACAGCACCGGGATGAACACCACCGAGGCGGCGCCGATGCCCTTCTGCACCCCGAGCGCCATGATCGCGAGCACGGCCACCCAGACCAGGACCAGGGGCACGGTCACGCCGCTGACGAAGTCGAGGCCGATGCCGGGGTCGCCGGCCTGGAGGTAGGTGCCGAACAGGAAGCCCTCGGGGTCCTCGCCCCACGCCTTGTCGAAGGAGAAGAACGCGTAGCGGGCGGCCCATGCGATGACCGCGGCGTAGTAGACCGCGATCACGAAGCAGATCCCCACCTGCCACCAGCCCAGCCCCTCGGTCGAGCGGTGCGCGCGCCGGAAGGCCAGCGGTGCCGATCCGCGGTAGCGGTGGCCGAGGCCGTAGTCGAGGAGCAGGAACGGCAGGCCGGCGGTCAGCAGGGCGACCAGGTAGGGGATGAGGAACGCCCCGCCACCGTTCTCGTAGGCGACGTAGGGGAAGCGCCAGATGTTGCCCAGCCCGACTGCCGAGCCGATTGCGGCGAGGATGAACACCTTGCGGGAGCTGAATGCTCCCCGGTGCTCCTCCGAGTGCTCGATGGCTTCGCTCATGGATGTCTCCCGATGACGACGACGGTGCCCCTCAGGATGTCAGAGTCCGCTCCGCGCCGTCCCCCAGGACCACCCCGTCCCGGCCGGTGGGACGAATGTGCTGCTCACTCGGCGAAATGGATCCCGAGCGGCAGCTGGAAGTGGCCGTAGCCGACGGGGACCTCGGTGCCGGGACCGTCGCACACCCCGCTGCGGCCCTCGCAGGTCAGCAGCCAGGCCTCCTGGGCGGAGTCCTCCTCGATGCCGTCGAACGCCAGCACCGCCAGGGTGGTGTCGTCCAACCACTGGTAGCCGACCGCCCACTCGTGGCCGTGCTCGAACGGCACCGCCTCGCCGGTGACCGCGTCCACGACCTGTCCGAGGTCGTCGTTCTCCACCGCGACCAGAGCGCCGTCGGGGGAGAGGTTGGCGAACTCGCGGGTGGACAGCCGGATCGTCTCGCCATCGCGCGCCAGGACCGCCCGGTTGCCTCCGGTCGCACGGACGGTGGTGCCGTCCTCGGCATCCAGCACCGCGCCCGGGCTGCCCGGGAGCACCTCGGCGCCGCCGCCGACGCGCCACGCCACGGTGCCGCGGCCGTCGATGCCGTAGAGGGTGTCGCCGTCCAGGGCCGTCACCTCCGCGGGACCGCCCGCGCCGGGCGCGGCCGGTGTGCTGGACACCCGCCCGGTGGCGACGTCGTACGCGATGAATCCTCGCTCCGCGTCGACCCAGCCCACGAGGCTCCCGTCGGCCACCAGGTCGACCCGGTCGGCACGCACGGCGCCGGTGCGGCCGATCACGTCGAGCGCGTCACCGGTCCAGAGCCGGACCCGGTGCGCGTCGTCGGTGAAGGCGATGTCGTCCCCGACCCAGACCCAGGCACGTACGTCGACACCCAGGTCCACATCGGGCTGGCCCGTGCGGTGCAGGGTGCTGCCGGAGATCCAGGACAGCGGCTGGGGGTCGGACGCCGTGCCGTCGGCCACCAGGTCCTGGCGAACGGGGTCGTCGGTGCCGGCGAGGAGCGCGGGGACGGCGACGGCGGCGACCGCCGCCGCGGCTGCCAGGCTCCCGGCGAGCGCCGTACGTCGCCTCCGGACGCGGCGATCTCCGTCGCGCGTGATCTCGGTCAGGTCGAGCTCGGGGGCGCCGAGCTGGTCGGCGCGGTCGTGCATGACGTCGTTCAACAGTCCGGTCATCGGGACATCTCCAGCAGGTGCAGGGGCAGGTCGGCGCTGTCGCCGCGCTCGCCCAGGTGGTCACGGAGCTTGCGGAGCCCGGCGAAGACCTGGCTCTTGACCGTCCCCGGAGCGCAGCCGAGCACCTCGGCCGTGCGGGCCTCCGAGAGGTCCTCGTAGAAGCGCAGGACGATGGCCGCACGCTGCCGGGGTGGGAGCGACTGGAGGGCCTCCCAGAGCAGGTCGCGGGTCGTCAGGGCCTCGGCGTGGTCGCGACCCGCGCGCTCGGGGATGGTGTCCGTCGGACGCTCGCTCCAGCTGCGGCGGCGAAACCACGTGATCGCGGTGGTGGTGATCGCCTTGCGGGTGTAGGCCTCGGCCTTGCTGGTGTCACGCAGTCGCGGCCACGCGACGTACGTCTTGGTCAGCGCCTCCTGCAACAGGTCCTGGGCCAGCTGCCGGTCGCCGACCAGCAGGTAGGCCGTCCGGTGCAGCGCTGCAGACCGCGCAGCCACGAACTCGGCGAAGGCCGCCGGGTCGCGTCGGGTCATGGTTGCTCCTCATGGGTGGGAGTGGGTCACCCCTACCGACGATCCCATGGCGCGATTCGGTTCGGTCGGTCGGCAAGACGCCCTCCGCCGAGCGGTGCGTGAGGCGGGTTCCGGTGGACCAGAAGCCGCCTCACGCACCGGCCCCAGGGCTCCGGCCGATCAGTGGAACCGCTTGCCGGTCGCCTTCTCGGAGATCCCGGCGACGTCCAGCATGAAGGTCAGGCCGCCGTTCCAGAAGGAGAACCCCGCGCCCGTGATCATCGCCAGGTCGATGTCCTGAGGCGCGGCGACGACGCCCTCGTCGAGCATCAGCCGCGCTTCCTCGGCGAGCCCGGAGAGGGTCCGCTCGCGGACCTCCTCGGCGGTGAGCACGACCGGTGACGCGGGCGTCTCCAGCATCGCCTCGACCTCGGGGTCGAGCGAGCCGTCGGGGCCGTAGTACGCCGACTTCCTCGCCGCCACGATCCGCTCGAGCGCGGGGGAGACGTAGAAGCGGTCGGGGAACGCGCGCTCCAGCGTCTCGTTGTTGTGCAGCGCGATGGCCGGTCCGACCAGGGACAGCAGGACGAACGGCGGCATCGGCGCGATGCCGGCGAAGGCACCGTCGGCGACGTGCACGGGCGTGCCCTCGTCGACGATGCGGCCGACCTCGCTCATGAAGCGACCGAGGAGCCGGTTGACGATGAAGGACGGGCTGTCCTTGACGAGGATCGACGTCTTCTTCAGCGCCTTGCCGGTGGCGAACGCCGTCGCCAGGGTCGCGTCGTCGGTCATCTCGCCGGTCACGATCTCCAGCAGGGGCATGACCGCGACCGGGTTGAAGAAGTGGAATCCGACGACCCGCTCGGGGTGCTCGAGGTCGGCTGCCATCTCGGTGATCGACAGCGAGGACGTGTTGGTCGCCAGCACGCACTCGGGTGCGACGACCTTCTCGACGTCGGCGAAGACGGTCTTCTTGACCGACATCTCCTCGAAGACGGCCTCGATGACGAAGTCGGCGTCGCCGAACGCGACCTGCTTGTCGGTCTCGCCCGACACCAGCGCCTTGTGGCGGTTGGCCTTGTCCTGGTTGATCCGGCCCTTGGCCAGCAGCTTGTCGATCTCGGCGTGCACGTAGCCCACGCCCTTGTCGGCGCGCTCCTGGTCGAGGTCGGTGAGCACGACCGGGACCTCCAGGCGACGTACGAAGAGCAGCGCGAGCTGGCTGGCCATCAGGCCCGCACCCACGATGCCGACCTTGGTGACAGGGCGCGCGAGCGCCTTGTCGGGCGCACCGGCGGGCCGCTTCGCCCGCTTCTGCACCAGGTCGAAGGAGTAGAGCGAGGCGAGCAGCTCGGCCGTCTGCGACAGCGCGTGCAGTGCGTCGTCCTCGGCGGCGAACCCGGTGTCGCGGTCGGTGTCGCGCGCGGCCGCGATGAGCTCGACGGCCTTCTTCGCGGCGGGGGAGCCGCCTCCGGTCTTCGCCGCGACGATGCCCTCGGCGCGCGTGATCGCGGCGTCCCAGGCCTCGCCACGGTCGACGTCGGGGCGCTCGACGACGACCTCGCCGCGTACGACCGATGCCGCCCAGAGCAGCGACTGCTCGAGGAAGTCGGCGCCGCCGAAGACCGCGTCGGCCAGGCCGAGGTCGTGTGCCGCCTGCCCGGTGAGGGTCTTGCCCTGGTTGAGCGGGTTCTCGAGGACCAGCGTCACCGCCGTGTCGGCGCCGACGAGGTTGGGCACCAGCCACGCGCCGCCCCAGCCGGGGACCAGGCCGAGCATGACCTCGGGGAGGCCGAGCGCGGGAGCGGAGTCCATCACCGTGCGGTAGGTGCAGTGCAGCGCGACCTCGAGACCGCCGCCGAGGGCGAGGCCGTTGATGAAGCCGAACGACGGCTTGCCTCCCTCGCCGAGCTTGCGGAAGACCGCGTGCCCGAGCTCGGCCACGACGCGCACCGCGTCGGGGCCGCCGCCCTGGATCGAGGTGAGGTCGGCGCCGGCGGCGAGGATGAACGGCTTGCCGGTCACCGCGATCGCGTCGACCTCGTCGTCGGCAAGTGCCGCGTCGATCGCCGTGTTCAGCGCGAGGAGCCCGGCGGGGCCGAACGTGTTCGGCTTGGTGTGGTCCTCGCCGTTGTCGAGGGTGATCAGCCCGATGGTCGCGCCCGGGAGGGCGACCGTGCGCAGGTGGGCCTGCGTCACGCGCTCGGCGTCGGAGACGATCGCCTGCGCGCGCTCGAAGATGGTGCTCACTTCGTCTCTCCGTTCGAGTTGCCGGTCCAGTGCGGGTTCTCCCAGATCACGGTGCCGCCCATGCCGATGCCGATGCACATGGTGGTGAGGCCGTAGCGGACCTCGGGGCGCTCCTCGAAGGCACGCGCGAGCTGGTTCATCAGGCGTACGCCGGACGAGGCCAGCGGGTGGCCCATCGCGATCGCGCCGCCGTAGGGGTTCACGCGCGCGTCGTCGTCGGCGATGCCGTAGTGCTCGAGGAATGCCAGCACCTGCACCGCGAACGCCTCGTTGACCTCGAAGGCCCCGATGTCGTCGATGGTGAGTCCGGCCAGGCGCAGCGCCTTCTCGGTGGCGGGGATGGGCCCGGCGCCCATCACCTCCGGCTCGACGCCGACGAAGGCATAGGTGACCAGGCGCATCTTGACCGGGAGGCCGAGCTCGCGCGCGGTCTCCTCGTCGGCCAGGAGCGCGGCGGTCGCGCCGTCGTTGATGCCGGCCGCGTTGCCCGCGGTGACGTTGCCGTGCGAGCGGAACGGGGTCTTGAGGCCGGCGAGCGACTCCAGGGTCGTCCCGGGCCGCATCGGCTCGTCGGTGGTGGCCAGGCCCCAGCCCGCGTCGGCGGAACGGGTGGCGACCGGGACGAGGTCGGGCTGGATCTTGCCCGCGTCGTACGCCGCCTGGGTCTTCTGCTGGCTGCGGACGGCGTACGCGTCCACGCGCTGCTTGGTGATCGTGGGGTAGCGGTCGTGGAGGTTCTCCGCGGTCTTGCCCATGACGAGGGCGTCCGGGTTGACGATCCGCTCGGACAGGATGCGGGGGTTCGGGTCGACGCCCTCGCCCATCGGGTGGCGGCCCATGTGCTCCACGCCGCCGGCGATCGCGATGTCGTAGGCACCGAAGGCGATGCCGGACGCGGTGTTGGTCACCGCGGTCATGGCACCCGCACACATGCGGTCGATGGAGTAGCCGGGCACGCTCTGGGGCAGCCCGGACAGGAGCGCCGCGGTGCGGCCGAGGGTCAGGCCCTGGTCGCCGATCTGTGTCGTCGCGGCGAGGGCGACCTCGTCCACGCGCTCGGGCGGCAGCGACGGGTTGCGCCGCATGAGCTCGCGGATGCACTTGATGACGAGGTCGTCGGCGCGCGTCTCGGCGTACTGGCCCTTGGCCTTGCCGAACGGGGTGCGCACGCCGTCGACGAAGACGACCTCACGCTGGGGACGGGACACGGGTGCTCCTGTGATCGGGGGACACGGGTGGCGTCAGGTTACCTCCGAGTAACAATGCCTGCCCAGCAACGCGGGTGTGTGTCCGGTCACTGGCGCCGGGTCACTAGGGTTGACCCATGGCCGACAGACTCGTGCACATCGTCGACGACGCCGAGGTGCTCGCCGACGCCGGCGACCTGGCGTTGGTCTGCGTGCTCAGCGGATTCCTCGACGCGGGCAAGTCCGCCGAGCTCGCCGCAGGACACCTCGCCGGGCTCTCCGACGGGGGCAAGGTCGTGGCGACGTTCGACGTCGACTCGCTCCACGACTACCGCGCCCGGCGCCCACCTCTCACCTTCGTGCGCGACCACTACACCGACTACGAGGCGCCGCGGCTGGTCGTCCGCTCGCTCCGCGACGCCGGCGGTACGCCGTACCTGCTGCTGACCGGACCCGAGCCCGACATCCGGTGGGAGGCCTTCGCGCGTGCCGTGCGCGACGTGGTCGACCACTTCGGCGTCTCCCGGGTCGTCGGCCTGGGCGCGGTGCCGATGGCGGTCCCGCACACCCGTCCGATCGCCATCACCCCGCACGCCAACCGGCCCGACCTCGTGCCGGGTGAGAGCCCGTGGCAGGGCGAGCTCCGCGTCCCGGCCAGCGCGCAGGCGCTGCTGGAGATCCGGCTGGGGGAGTGGGGGATCGACGCGCTGGGCTTCGTCGCGCACATCCCGCACTACCTCGCGCAGATGGAGTACCCGCAGGCCGCCCTCGTGCTCCTCGAGCAGCTCGAGATCGGCGCCCGGCTCACCATCGACCTCGGTGACCTCCGCGAGGCCGCCGAGATCACCGAGACCGAGGTCGACCGCTACCTCTCGTCCCATGACGAGGTCGGCGACGTCGTACGCGGCCTGGAGCAGCAGTACGACGCCTTCCGCGAGGCCGAGGCGGCCGGCACGTCGCTGCTCGCGGGCGACGGCCCGCTGCCCACCGGTGAGGAGATCGGCGAGGCCTTCGAGGCGTTCCTCGCCGAGCTCGACGACCGCGGCGACTCCAAGGACTCCGGCGACGATCCCGGCTGGGACGGTCGCTGATGGCCGGCAGCGCCGAGGAGCTCGTCAACCTCCTCGAGCTCGAGCAGCTGGAGGTCGACCTCTTCCGCGGGGCCCAGGCCCGCACCGAGCGCCAGCGCGTCTTCGGGGGCCAGGTGGCTGCCCAGGCCGTCGTCGCCGCGACCAGGAGCGTCGCGGGCCAGTTCGTCCTGCACTCGCTGCACTCCTACTTCCTGCGTCCCGGCGACACGACCGTGCCGATCGTCTACGACGTCGAGCGGATCCGGGACGGTCGCTCCTTCGCCACCCGGCGCGTGGCCGCCCGGCAGCACGGACGCCCGATCTACTACATGACGGCCAACTTCCAGATCCCCGAGCCGGGGCTCGAGCACCAGGACGCGATGCCAGAGGTGGTGGCGCCCGAGCAGGGCATGCCGCTGGTGGAGCTCGCCCGCGAGCGCGGCGCCGAGGCCGCCGAGCACTGGGAGCGCGAGTGGGCCGCACTCGACATCCGCCACGTCGGCGTGACCGGTCGGGGAATCCCGGACGACCCCGAGCGCGTGGCGCGCGCCCGCCTCTGGATCAAGGTGGACGGCACGATCTCCGACGACCCGACGCTCCAGACGGCCGCGTTCACCTACGCCAGCGACCTGACCCTGCTCGGGGCCGCGCTGGTCCCGCACGACATCCACATCGCCTCGCCGCGGCTCCAGCCGGCGTCCCTCGACCACACCATCTGGTTCCACCGGCCGTTCCGCGTCGACGACTGGTGGCTCTACGACCAGTTCTCGCCGTTCGCAGGCGGCGGTCGTGGCCTGGCCCTTGCGCGGGTGTTCTCGCGGTCCGGGGAGCTGGTCGCGACGGTGGCCCAGGAGGGACTGGTCCGGGTGCGCGAGCCGCGCATCTAGCACCAGGTGCGGTGGCGCAACCCTTGCCGCTGACTGTTCACCATGGGATGTCGGTCAACCCGCACTTCCCATTGTCAATTGACGCGGGGAAGTGCCTGCTCGTCGACATCCCATGGTGAACAGACGGGCGGTCAGGCCGACGTCGTACGACCCAGCAGGTGGGGGGAGCCGTCCTTCGGGCTGGTCAGGGCGAAGGTCCAGCCGGCCCCGTCCCGGCGGGCGGAGTAGGCGACCGTCCCCGGGAGGAAGACCGGCTTCTTGAAGGCCACCTCGACCGTGACGGCCGCCGGGAGCCGGTTCTCGATCGCCGCGACCGAGCGCGCCTTGGTCCACATGCCGTGCGCGATCTGGCGCGGGAACCCCAGCGCCCTGGCGGTCAGCGGGTAGAGGTGGATCGGGTTCGCGTCGCCCGACACCGAGGCGTACGTCCGCCCGAGGTCGGCGGGCAGCCGCCATTCGACGCCGCCCGTCGGGGCGTCGGCGATCACCAGGCCGGGCGCGACGTCGCCGTCGATGGTCCGGCCGCGCCGGAGGTAGGTCGAGGTCGACTCCCAGGCGGCGTCGCCCCCGCCGGTGACGGTGGTGACGAAGTCGAGCAGCACGCCCTTCGCGTGCGGACGTGGCGCGCCCACGGACGTGGTGACGTCGAGCGACTCGCCGACGGCGATCGCGCGGTGCGCGGTGATCGTGTTCTCGACGTGCACCATGCCGATCGCCGGGTAGGGGAACGCCGGGTCGCTCATGATCGCCATGTGCAGCGGGAACGCCAGCATGTGCGGATAGGTGAGGGGTACGACGTCCTTGCGCGGGAAGCCGCACACCGCGGCGTACGCGTCGACGCGCGTGCGCTCGGCCACGACGTCCTTGCGGTCGTAGGCCAGGCCGGTGAACGCGCTCACCGGTCCCTTGCGGACGCCGGGCAGCTGGTTCACGCCCGGGACGACGGGGAGCGCGGCGCGCAGCAGGGTGCTGAGCCCACCGCGCTCGCCGTCGAGCGTCCTCGTCTGCTCCGCGGCCATCAGGCGCCCAGCATCATCTGGCCGCACACACGCACGACGTTGCCGTTGACCGCTCCGGATCCCGAGCTGGCGAACCAGGCGATGGTCTCGGCGACGTCGACGGGCAGGCCGCCCTGCGACATCGAGTTGAGCCGCTGGCCGACCTCGCGGGTCGCGAACGGCACCGCCGCCGTCATCTGCGTGATGATGAAGCCCGGTGCGACGGCGTTGACGGTGATGCCGTTGTCGAGCTCGTCGCGCAGGCTCTCCACCAGGCCGATGACGCCGGCCTTGGAGGTCGCGTAGTTGGTCTGGCCGACGTTGCCGGCGATGCCCGCGATGGAGGCGACGCCGACGATGCGGCCACCGGCGTTGACCACGCCGGCGTCCAGCAGCTCGCGGGTGATCAGCTCGGGCGCGGTGAGGTTGACCCCGATGACGCTGCTCCAGCGGTCCTCGGCCATGTTGGCGAGCCTCTTGTCGCGGGTGATGCCGGCGTTGTGGACGACCACGTCGACACCGCCGTGGTGCTCGCGCAGGTGGTGGGCGATCCGCTGCGGGGCGTCCTTGGCGGTGATGTCGAGGACGAGGTGGTCGCCCTCGAGCTCGGCCATCAGGGTCTGCAGCTCGCTGGCGGCCTGGGGCACGTCGACGCCGACGACCGTGGCGCCGTCGCGGTGCAGCACCCGGGCGATCTCCTCCCCGATGCCGCGGCTCGCGCCGGTGACGACGGCGACCTTGCCGGCCAGCGGCCTGGTCCAGTCGTCGACCTGGTCGGTGGCGGTCGAGCCGTGGGCGCCGATGCGGACGACCTGGCCCGAGACGTAGGCCGACTTGGGCGAGAGGAGGAAGGCGAGGGTGGAGCTGGTCGCGCCGTCGGCGGCGGGCGCGACGTAGACGAGCTGTACGGTCCCGCCGCGGCCGATCTCCTTGCCGAGCGATCGCGTGAAGCCCTCGAGCGCGCGCTGGGCGATCCGCTCGGTGCCCGACGTCAGCTCCGGCGGCGTACCGAGCACGACGACGCGCGGGCAGGTCTCGAGGCGGCGCATCAGGGGCGTGAAGAACTCCTGCAGCGCGACCAGGCCGGGGGTGTCGGTGATGCCGGTGGCATCGAAGACCAGTGCCTTGGCGCGGGCGTCGTCGGCGAGGGTGCTCGTCGAGGCGATGCCGAGGCCGTCGAGCGTGGTGGGCAGCACCTCGGTGAGCCGGCCGGTGCCGCCGAGGACGACCACGCCGTCGACCAGGGGCGCGCCGTCGGTCCAGCGCTCGAGCGCCGTCGGGTTGGGCAGGCCGAGGTTCTTGACGAACAGCTGGCCGATCGGGGTGGACGCGAAGCCCTGGTAGCGGTCGCTCATGGGTGGCAGTTCCTCTGCGGGTGCGGGACGGTTCGGTCTCATGTAACTGTGGGTGCAACTCGGAGTCCACTTTTCGTGACGTGCCCCTCACACCGTTGGCGCGGGGCACCACTCAGGCAAGGATAGGAACATGCAGCCCACCACTCGCCCCGTCGCCGTCGTCGGCGGCAACCGCATCCCGTTCGCCCGGTCCAACACGGTCTACGCAGGCGTGTCCAACCAGGAGATGCTCACCGCCGTGATCGACGGGCTCGTGGACCGCTTCGAGCTCCAGGGCGAGCGCCTGGGCGAGGTGGTCGCGGGCGCCGTCCTCAAGCACTCGCGCGACTTCAACCTCACCCGCGAGTCCGTGCTGGGCTCCAAGCTGGCGCCGGAGACCCCGGCGACCGACATCCAGCAGGCGTGCGGCACCGGCCTCCAGGCCGCCATCCAGGTGGCCAACAAGATCGCGCTCGGCGTCATCGACGCCGGCGTCGCGGGCGGCACGGACACCACGTCCGACGCGCCTGTCGCCATCAGCGACAAGCTCCGCACGAAGCTGATGAAGGTCAACTCGGCCAAGGACACCGTCAGCCGGCTCAAGGCGCTCGGTGCCATCCGCCCCGGCGACATCGGCCTCGACATCCCGAAGAACGGCGAGCCGCGCACGCGCCTGTCGATGGGCGAGCACGCCGCTTTGACCGCGGTCGAGTGGCGGATCAGCCGCGAGGCGCAGGACGAGCTGGCCGCGCGCTCGCACCACCATCTCGCGCGGTCCTACGACGAGGGCTTCCAGGACGACCTGGTCACCGCCTTCCGCGGGGTGGAGCGCGACAACAACATGCGGCCCGACTCGTCGGTCGAGAAGCTCGCCACCCTCAAGCCGGTCTTCGGCAAGGGCGCGTCCGCCACCATGACCGCCGGCAACAGCACCCCGCTGTCCGACGGCGCGTCCGCCGTGCTGCTCTCCAGCGACGAGTGGGCCGAGGAGCGCGGCCTGCCGGTGCTCGCGCACCTCGTCGACGCCGAGACAGCCGCGGTCGACTACGTCAACGGCCACGAGGGCCTGCTGATGGCACCGGCGTACGCCGTCCCGCGGATGCTGGAGCGCAACGGCCTGACGCTGCAGGACTTCGACTTCTACGAGATCCACGAGGCGTTCGCCTCGCAGGTGCTCTCCACCCTGGCGGCGTGGGAGGACCCGGTGTTCTGCAAGGAGCGCCTCGGCCTCGACGCCCCGCTGGGCGCGATCGACCGCGACCGGCTCAACGTCAACGGCTCCTCGCTCGCAGCCGCCCACCCGTTCGCCGCGACGGGCGGCCGGATCGTCCCCGTCGCCGCGAAGCTGCTCGCGCAGAAGGGCAAGGGGCGCGCCCTGATCTCGATCTGCGCCGCGGGCGGCCAGGGCGTCGTGGCGATCCTCGAGCGCTGAGAGGCCTCGACCGGGCGCTTCCTCGCGCTAGAGACCGCGAGGAAGTGCCCGCTCAGCGCGATGCAGCGCGAGGAAGTGCCCGCTCGGCGCGATAGACCGCGAGGAAGTGCCCGCTCAGCGCGATGCAGCGCGAGGAAGTGCCCGCTCAGCGCGGAGGCCGGCGGCTCCCGAGCGTCGGTGCTCCTGTGCTGCCGCACTGCTAGGGTCTGCGTCGATCGACATCCTTTAACGAGCCGTCCCGTGAGGCGGAGAAGGAGGTCCGGCGAGCAGATGGCTGACCCTGACACCGACCCGACGAGGTCGGACCGCACCGTCCTCGACGCCCGTGACATCTCCCGGGCACTGACCCGGATCTCGCACGAGCTGCTCGAGCGCAACAAGGGCGCCACCGACCTGGTGCTGCTCGGCCTGCACACGCGAGGCGTACCCCTCGCCCGCCGCATCGCCGAGAAGATCTCCGCGGTGGAGGGCTCACCCGTCGCGGTCGGCGAGCTCGACGTGACGATGTACCGCGACGACCTCCGCTCGCAGCCGACGCGACGCGCGCACAAGACGGCGCTGCCGCCCGGCGGAATCGACAAGAAGGTGGTCGTGCTGGTCGACGACGTGCTCTTCTCCGGTCGGACGATCCGCGCCGCGCTCGACGCGCTCGCCGATCTCGGCCGGCCCAGCGCCGTACGCCTCGCGGTGCTGGTCGACCGCGGCCACCGCGAGCTGCCGATCCGCGCCGACCACGTCGGCAAGAACCTGCCCTCCGCCCTCGCCGAGCGCGTCAGCGTCCGCCTGGCCGAGGTCGACGGCACCGACGAGGTGACCATCTCGTGAAGCACCTGCTCTCCGTCGACGACCTCGGCACCGATGAGATCGGCCAGCTCTTCGAGACCGCGGCCGACATGCACGACGTGCAGAAGCGCGAGGTCAAGAAGCTGCCCGCGCTGCGCGGCCGCACGGTCGTCAACATGTTCTTCGAGGACTCCACGCGCACCCGATCGTCCTTCGAGATCGCCGGCAAGTGGCTGTCCGCGGACGTCATCAACGTCAGCGCCAAGGGCTCGAGCACGTCGAAGGGCGAGAGCCTGCGCGACACGGTGCTCACCGTCTGCGCGATGGGCGTCGACGGGCTCGTGATCCGGCACCCCGCCAGCGGCGCCGCCGCCCAGGTCAGCCAGTGGGTCGACGCGTCGATCATCAACGCCGGCGACGGCATGCACGAGCACCCGACCCAGGCGCTGCTCGACGCCTACACGCTCCAGCGCCACCTCGGGTCGCTCGAGGGCCGCCACGTCGCGATCATCGGCGACCTCACCCACAGCCGCGTCTTCCGCTCGAACGTGCAGTGCCTGACGAAGCTCGGCGCCCGGGTCACTGTCGTCGCGCCGCCGACGCTGATGCCGAGCGGGATCGCGGCGTGGTCGGCCGCCGCCGGCTTCGAGACGTCGTACGACGTCGACGCGGTGCTGCCGGACGCCGACGCCGTGATGATGCTGCGGGTCCAGCGCGAGCGGATGTCCGGGGCGTACTTCCCGAGCGCGCGGGAGTACACCGTCGGCTACGGCCTGACCCGCAACCGGCTCGCGCTGCTCAAGCCGGACGTCCCGATCTGCCACCCCGGACCGATGAACCGCGGCCTCGAGATCGCCGCCGACGCCGCCGACGCCGCGCAGTCGGTCGTGCTGGAGCAGGTCTCCAGCGGGCTCGCGATCCGGATGGCCGTGCTCTACCACCTGCTGGCCGGCGAGACGGATGGAGGAATGGGCTGATGTCGCTCGTGATCACCGGAGCCTCGCTGCTCGGCGAGGGGACCGGAGACCTGTACGTCGACGACGCGGGGATGCTCGTCGACGAGGCGCCTGCGGGCGCCGAGACCATCGACGCCGACGGACTGGTCGCCCTGCCCGGGCTCGTCGACCTGCACACCCATCTGCGTGAGCCCGGTCGCGAGGACGCGGAGACCGTGCTCACCGGCTCGCAGGCAGCCGCGCTCGGTGGCTACACCGCGATCCTCGCGATGGCGAACACCTCGCCCGTCACCGACACTGCGGAGGCGGCGACCCGGGTCTGGGAGCTCGGCCGGGAGGCGGGACTGGTGCACGTGCAGCCGGTCGGCGCGGTGACCCGCGGGCTCGGCGGCGAGGAGCTCGCCGAGCTCGGCCTGATGCACCGCTCGCGTGCCGGCGTGACCGTGTTCTCCGACGACGGCAGGTGCGTCCACGACGCCCGCGTGATGCGCCGGGCCCTGGAGTACGTCAAGGCGTTCGGGGGAGTCGTCTCGCAGCACTCGCAGGACCCGGCGCTCGCCGGGCCGGCGGCGTGCTGCCACGAGGGCGAGCTGTCGGGTCGCCTCGGCCTGCCCGGCTGGCCCGGCATCGCCGAGGAGGTGGTCGTCGCGCGTGACGTGATGCTCGCGCGCCACACCGGCTCGCGGGTCCACGTCGCGCACGTCTCGACCGCGGGCTCGGTCGAGGTCCTCCGGTGGGCGAAGGCCCAGGGCATCGAGGTGACCGCCGAGGTCACGCCCCACCACCTGCTCCTCACCACGGATCTGCTCGCAGGCTACGACCCGACGTTCAAGGTCAACCCGCCGCTGCGCCCGCAGGAGGACGTCGACGCCCTCCGCGCCGCGCTCGCCGACGGGACGATCGACGCCGTGGCGACCGACCACGCGCCGCACGCGCGCCACGACAAGGAGCACGCATTCGTCGACGCGGCCTTCGGGATGATCGGCCTGGAGACCGCCCTCGGCGTCGTTCGCACGGTCATGGACGACTTCTCGTGGGCCGACATCGCCCGGGTGATGTCGATGACGCCGGCCCGGATCGCCGGCCTGGCGCGCCAGGGCCAGGCACTGGTGCCGGGCTCGCCCGCGAACATCGTGCTCGTCGATCCGGACGCGAGCATCACGGTCGACCGGGATGCGTCCGCGTCGCTGTCGCGCAACAACCCCTGGCACGGACGCGGGCTGACCTCGCGCGTGGTGCACACGGTGTACGCCGGCCGACTGACGGTGCGCGACGGCGCGCTGGCCTGACATGCTCCGAGGGTGACCGACCCTTCGGCGTGGCTGCTCACCGCGAGCGAGCGAGCCAACGCGGACACCACGATCGACCGGACGTGCGCGGACGGCACCGCCTGGCTCGACGGCAACCTCGTCACCCCGCTCGTGCACGGCTCGGCGTACTTCGCCGACCTCCACGCCCGCCTCGAGGCCACGGAGGCCGGTGACCTCGTCCTCTTCACCGACTGGCAGGGCGACGCCGACGAGCGGCTCACGGGCGAGCCCGGCAGCGAGGTGCTCGAGGTGCTGGGCTCGGCCGACGAGCGCGGCGTCGACGTGCGCGGCCTGGTCTGGCGCTCGCACCTCGACCAGACCGGCTTCTTCGCTGCCGAGAACCGTCACCTCGGCGAGCGCCTGCAGAAGCGCGGCGCCGAGGTGCTGCTCGACATGCGGGTGCGCGCCGGTGGCTCGCACCACCAGAAGTTCGTGGTGATCCGCCACCGCGACGACCCGTCGCGCGACGTGGCCTGGATCGGGGGGATCGACCTGGCCCACAACCGCCGCGACGACGCCGAGCACGGCGGGGACCCGCAGTCCCAGCCGCTCGCGGACGAGTACGGCGACCGACCGCCGTGGCACGACGTGCAGGTGCGCGTCCAGGGGCCGGCAGTGCACGCGGTCGAGACGGTGTTCCGCGAGCGGTGGGAGGACCCGACGCCGCTGAGCAGCAGCCCGCTGCGGCGGTGGGCCGACCGGTTGCGCCGCCTCGACACCAGCCCGGACCCACTGCCCGCGCAGACGCCCGCACCTCCCGCCGCCGGACCGCACCGCGTGCAGCTGCTGCGCACCTACCCCAACCTCCGGCACGGCCGCGACTACCCCTTCGCCCGGGGCGGGGAGCGCTCGGTGGCCCGCGGCTACACCAAGGCCGTGCGCCAGGCACGTCGGCTCGTCTACGTGGAGGACCAGTACTTCTGGGGCGACGACGTCGCCGCGACGTTCCTCCCTGCTCTGCGCGACCACCCCGACCTGCGCCTGATCGTGGTGATCCCGCTCCACCCCGACGTCGACGGCCGGCTGTCCCGCCCCGCCGAGCTCCTCGGGCGCACCCGCGCCCTGGGGACGCTCATCGACGCAGCACCCGGCCGGGTGGCGGCGTACGGCATCGAGAACCACGCCGGCACGCCGGTCTACGTCCACGCCAAGGTGTGCGTGATGGACGACGTCTGGGCGTCGGTCGGCTCCGACAACTTCAACCGCCGCTCCTGGACCCACGACTCGGAGCTGTCGTGCGTCGTGCTCGACGAGGACTACGCCACGTCGTTACGTCTCGAGCTGGCCGCCGAGCACCTCGATCGCGACCCCGGTGACACCGACGACCTGCGCGACCCGCACGTGATGTACGACGCCTACGCGAGGTCGGCGGCGGCGCTGGACGCCTGGCACGACGGCGGGCGCCGGGGGGAGCGGCCTCCGGGGCGGCTGCGGGTCTTGCCCCTGGCGGAGCTCGGTCCCTGGCAGGAGCGGATCGCCCAGCTCCCGCTCGCCCTCGTGCACGACCCCGACGGTCGTCCCGGACCGCTGCGTGGCGGCTCGGACTACTGACGCCGCCGCGGCCGGAGGTCGAGGACGTTCGCGTCACCGCGGTCGCGGAGCGTCGTACGACCTCGTGCGACGGTGACGGTGTTGCGGTCGCCGACCAGCACGAGCCGGTCGGCTCGGGTGAGTCCCACCGTGTTGTCGGAGCCGGTGATGCGGGTGCGGTAGGCCCGGCGTGCCGTGACCGTGTCGGACCCGCGCAGGCGCAGGACGTTGATCGTGTCGGCGGTCAGTGACGACGCACTGCTCATGAGCTCCGCCCGCTCGACCAGCCCGGACACGGTGACCGCCGACCCGGCAGCAGCGACCGTCAGCGACCGGATGGTCGGTGCCGTGATGCTGTTGCCCGCCCCGGTGACCCGCACGTCTGTGAGCGGCTTGGCGGTCACGGTGCTGCCGGTGCCCTCGACGACGAGCCGGGTCGCCGACGGCATGGTGACCGTCGTGCGGTCGCCGGTGAGCCGGACCACCCCGCACGTGCCGCGCAGGTCGTAGGTCACGTCGTCCCACGGCAGCACCGTCTCGTCGCCGAGCTCGCACTGCACCGGGATCGCCAGGATCGAGGCATGGGCAGGTGCGGCCGCGAGACCGGCCGCGGCAGCCGTCAGGGCGAGGGTGGCGGACAGGACATTCCGGAGGAAGGACACATACCGAGAGTACGCCCGTTCACCGACCACCGCCGCGTGCGTCTGGTCACACCGCTCGCGTGCCCGTCCGCGGGTCGCGGTCGGTCAGGCAGTAGACCTGCCCACCGGGCGCGGTGAGCACCGTCCAGAAGTCGTGCACACCGCTGACGACCGCACCGAGCGCGACGTGCCGGTCGACGTCGGCGGCACGGTTGGCGGTCGCCAGGTCGGGATGGGCGCGGACCGGGCCATCGGGCTCGTCGAGCCGCTGGAGCAGGAGGCGCAGCCGACCGTCCTCGACCAGGCGGACGAACTCCGGCAGCGCACCGACCTCCGGCTCACGCCCGGTGAGCGCGGTCCAGAAGGCGACCTCGGCCTCCCAGTGCGCCGCCGGGATGTCGAGACAGACCTGGTCGAGCACGGTCGCTCCGTCGCGCTCCAGCACCGGAGCACCGTCGACGAGCGTGTGGCAGAACGTGAAGCCGCCGGGGGAGCGCACCACCTCGACGTCCTGGTAGGTCCAGGCGTGCGTCGCGCCGAGTGCGGCGGCTCGGGCCACGGCGGCGGTCCGGTCCGACGAGTCGAGGTCGAGGTGCACACCAGGAGGCCCGTCGACGGCCTGCATCCTGACGTACGCCGCCCCAGTCGCCGGGAGCAGCGTGAGGAACTGGCCGTCCTCGCCCCGTCGCTCCGAGGGCTGCCAGCCCGTGACGGCCGACCAGAACGCGACCGCCGGCTCGAGATCGGTGGTCGGGACGTCGAGGAAGACCTGGATCCAGGCCGGGCTCGCAGCGCTCATGCCGCGATCCTGACACGTCGTACAGTCGACCGATGAGCGATGCCACGGCAGCCGTCCCGCAGCTCCTCCACACGGTGCTCGACGCCGTCGACGTACGAGCCGAGGCAGAGTTCTGGCGTGAGCTGCTCGGTCTGGTCTACCGGCCCGGCGACGAGGCGCCCGACGGCCTCGACGACGCCGACTGGCTGGTCCTGACCCACCCCGACGGCCGCCGGTGCCTCGCGATCCAGGAGGTCGAGTCGCTCCCGGAGAGCCGCTGGCCCGAGCCCGGGCACCCGTCGGTGTCGCACCTCGACACCACCGTGCCCGACCGCGGGGCGCTCGACGGTGCGCACGACCGGGTGCTCGCCCTCGGCGGGGAGCTCCGGTTCGACCGCACCGACGACCCCGACGAGCCGCTGCGGGCCTACGCCAGCCCGGCGGGCCACGTCTTCTGCATCTTCACCGCCTGAGCCGGGCGTCCACTCAGGCCAGGCCCAGCGCCCGCGCTTCCTCCCAGAGATCCTCGCGGACGCTGGGATGGGCGGCGTGCTCGATGAGGTTGTGCGCCTGCTCGCGCTCGCTGCGCCCCCACATCCACGCGATGCCCTGCTCGGTCACCACCGCACCGTGCTGGAACGACGTCACCGGCTCGTCGACCATCGGGACGATCGTGGACACGTCCGCTCGTGGGTGCCAGCTGCGCAGCGCCATGAAGGCCCGGCCGCCGGCTGAGTGGCTGGCGCCGACCGTGAAGTCGGTCTGCCCGCCGAAGCCGCTGTAGATCCGCGCGCCGATCCGGGAGGCGTTGGCCTGGTCGAAGAGGTCGACCTGGAGGGCGGTGTTGATCGACGTCATCGCCGGCTGCTGGGCGATCGCGGCGGGCGAGTTGGTGGTCTCGGTGCGCAGCATCCGGACCCGAGGGTTGTCGTCGACCCAGTCGTAGAGCTCCTGGCTGCCGAAGACGAACGACGTCCGCACGGGGGTGCCGCGGTCGAGTGCTCCAGCCTGCTCCAGGACGAGCACGCCGTCGCTGAACATCTCGGTCCAGATCCTCAGCCCGCGGCGCTCGAGGACGCCGGCGATCGTCGCGTCGGGGACCTCGCCGATGCCCGCCTGCAGCGTCGCTCCGTCCCCGATCTCGGCCGCGACGCGCGACCCGATGAGCCGGGCGTCGTCCCCGGGCACGTGGCCGGTGTGGGTGGTCAGCGGCGCCTCCACCTCGACACCGAGGTCGAGGTCCTCGACCGACACCTCCGCGTCGCCGAAGGTCCACGGCATGCGCGGGTTGAGCATGGCGACCACCAGCGCGCCCCGCTCCCGGGCGGCCTCGATCGCGGCGGGCAGGACGTTGACCTCGAGTCCGAGCGACACCAGACCGTTGCGCGGCGTCGTGGCGTGCACGACGACCACGTCCGGGGCCAGCGGGCCGTGGAAGAGCCGCGGCACCATGGACAGCCGGCACGGCACGTACGACAGGCGCGGGTGCCGTCGGAAGCCGGGGCCGACGAACGTCGTCTCGGGCACGATCCCGTCGTGCATCGGCAGGTCCGGCTGGGCGTTGAGCGCGTGGAGCCTGGCCGCGGGCAGCTCGGCCAGGAGGGGTGTCAGCAGGGCAACCGGCGAGGCGAAGTTCCCGCTCGTCACCACCCGTGGCTGGTGGTCGAGCGCACCGCAGTGCTCGCGTACGGCACGGACTGCCTGGTCGAGCTCGACGACGCGCATGTGCCCAGCGTGTCAGCAGCCCCGCAAAATGAGTGGGCCGTTCGGCCCCCCTGTCCTAGGCTCGTCGCACCATGTGGATCCAGGACTGACCCGACTCGCGTCCGCGGCGGCGCACCAGTGCGCCCTCTGGCCCGGCGAGTCACCGCTCCTGGCTCCGAAGGACACCGCGTGCCCGCACCCACCACCGCTCTCGCACCCCTCGTCGTGACCGCCCTGTCGGTCGGCTATCCCGACCGCGCCGTGCTCTCCGGCGTCGACCTGCTCGCCCAGCCGGGTCGCCGGATCGGCCTCGTCGGCGAGAACGGCGTCGGCAAGTCCACGCTGCTGCGTGCCGTCGCCGGCCGGCTGCCGTCGCGGGCTCGTGTCGCGGGCCGCATCGAGGCGCCCGCGGACCTGGTGCTGCTCGGCCAGGAGCCGCCGTTCCGCGACCGCGCCACGGTCGCGGACGTCCTCGCGATGACGCTCGCGCCCCTGCGGACGGCCGTCGCCGACGTCGAGCGGCTCGCCGCGGGCGTCGGCACGCCCGAGGGCGACGCCGCCTACGGACAGGCCCTCGAGCTCGCCCTGGCCCACGACGCGTGGGATGCCGACCGGCGGGCAACGGTCGCGGCATCGCGCCTCGGGCTCGACGGTCTCGACTCCGCGCGCCGTGTCGGCACCTTGTCCGGCGGCCAGCGCACCCGCCTCGCGCTCGCGACGATCATGACGACCCGGCCGGCCTGCCTGCTGCTCGACGAGCCCACCAACCACCTCGACGACGAGGCCGTCGACGTGCTGACCGGCTTCCTGCGCGACCTCCCGGGCGTCGTGGTGCTCGCCAGCCACGACCGCGTGCTCCTCGACGACGTGTGCACCGACCTCGTCGACCTCGACGCCGGCGAGCTCGGCACCGACGGCAGCGGCGGTCGGCGGTTCGGCGGCGGCTGGAGCGCCTACGAGGCCGCACGGGCGGACGCCCGCCGCCGGTGGGAGGAGACGTACGCCGTCCAGCAGGAGGAGATCGCCCGGCTGCGCGACGCCACCCGGATCGGCACCAGCGCGATCGCGCACGACCGTGCACCGAGCGACGGCGACAAGTTCATCTACTCCTTCAAGGGCGGCCGGGTCGATCAGACGCTCGCGCGACGCAAGAAGGACGCGCAGCGGCGGCTCGACCTCGCCGAGCGCAGCCAGGTGCGCAAGCCGCCGGCGCCTCTGCGGTTCCGCGGTGACCTGACGACCCCCGCGTCGGGGCGGCTCGCGCAGGTGCGTGGCGCCGAGGTGGCCGGGCGGATGCGCGTCGACCGGTTGGACCTCGCGGCGGGGGAGCACCTGCTGCTCACCGGCGCCAACGGGTCCGGCAAGTCGACGCTGCTCGGGGTCCTCTCCGGCCGGCTGACCGTCACCCGCGGCTCGGTCGACGTGTCCGCGCGCACCGTCCGCGAGCTCACCCAGGACCCGCGGGTCACCGATCCGTCGCGCTCCGCGCTGGCGACGTACGACGCTGCCGTCCGCGATCTCGTCACCCCACCCGCCCTGCGAGAGCTCGGCCTGCTGCACCCGCGCGACCACCGCACGCCGGTCGGCAGCCTGTCGGTCGGCCAGCGCCGGCGGCTCGGGCTGGCCGTCGCGATCGCCGCCGCTCCCGACCTGCTCCTCCTCGACGAGCCGACCAACCACGTCTCGCTCGCCCTCGCCGGTGAGCTCGAGGAGGCACTCGCCACGGCTCCCGGCGGCATCGTCCTCGCCTCCCACGACCGGTGGTTGCGACGACGCTGGGACGGGCCTGAGCTCGGTCTCGTCCCGTGGTGACGACCCGCGGACACGATGCCGATCGGGGGCCGGTCCGCTGGTAGGGTCGGCCACGCTTCGAACATCCTTTAACGATCCGTCCCGTGAGGCGGAGAAGGAGGTACGGCATGGCTCTGCCTGCCAGGAATCAGACCGCAGCGATCATGGTCCTCGAGGACGGTCGCACCTTTCGCGGCGAGTCCTTCGGTGCCGAGGGCGAGACCTTCGGCGAAGCGGTCTTCTCGACCGGCATGTCCGGCTACCAGGAGACGCTGACGGACCCCAGCTATCACCGTCAGGTCGTGGTGATGACGGCCCCGCACGTCGGCAACACCGGGATGAACGACGAGGACCCGGAGTCCTCGCGGATCTGGGTGGCCGGCTACGTCGTGCGCGACCCCGCCCGGGTGCCCAGCAACTGGCGCAGCGTCCGCGGTCTCGGCGAGGAGCTCCGCGACCAGGGCGTCGTCGGGATCAGCGGCGTCGACACCCGCGCCCTGACCCGCCACCTGCGCGAGCGTGGGGCGATGCGCGTCGGGATCTCGACCACCGAGTCCGATGCGACCCGGCTGCTGCAGCGGGTGCTGGAGTCCGGCGAGATGGCCGGCGCCAACCTCAGCGAGGCCGTCAGCACGCAGGAGTCGTACGTCGTCCCGGCTGTCGGCGACAAGCGCTTCACCGTCGCGGCCATCGACCTCGGCATCAAGGCCAACACCCCGCGGATGATGAGCGAGCGCGGCATCGAGGTGCACGTGCTCCCGGCGACCGCGTCGCTCGCCGATGTCCAGGCGGTCAGCCCCGACGGCCTGTTCTTCTCCAACGGCCCCGGCGACCCGGCCGCGACCACCGCCCAGGTCGAGCTGCTCCAGGGTGCGTTGCGCGCCGGCATCCCCTACTTCGGGATCTGCTTCGGCAACCAGCTCTTCGGCCGCGCGCTCGGCTTCGGCACCTACAAGCTGAAGTACGGGCACCGCGGCATCAACCAGCCGGTGATGGACCGCACGACCGGCAAGGTCGAGGTCACCGCCCACAACCACGGCTTCGCGGTCGACGCGCCCCTCGAGGGCTCGACCACGACCGAGTTCGGCGAGGCCTCGGTCAGCCACGTCTGCCTCAACGACGACGTCGTCGAGGGCCTCGAGCTGCGCGACGCCGACGGCCGGCTGACGTCGTTCTCCGTGCAGTACCACCCGGAGGCCGCGGCCGGCCCGCACGATGCGGCGTACCTCTTCGACCGCTTCGCCGACCTGATGTCCGAGCGCGCCCGGACGAGTGACGCGTCTCGAAGCCCGGATCCAGGTCTCGTGACAGGACTTCGTCCTTCCTCGACCAACAGTGACACCGAGAAGGACGCCTGACATGCCGAAGCGCACCGACATCCGGAGCGTCCTGGTCATCGGCTCCGGGCCGATCATCATCGGCCAGGCCTGCGAGTTCGACTACTCCGGCACCCAGGCGTGCCGGGTGCTGCGCGAGGAGGGCCTGCGGGTCGTCCTGGTGAACTCCAACCCGGCCACGATCATGACCGACCCCGAGTTCGCCGACGCGACCTACGTCGAGCCGATCACCCCCGAGTACGTCGAGAAGGTGATCGCCCACGAGCGTCCCGACGCCCTCCTCGCGACCCTCGGCGGGCAGACCGCGCTCAACTGCGCGATGGCCCTCGACAAGGCCGGCGTCCTCGAGAAGTACGGCGTCGAGCTGATCGGCGCCTCCATCGAGGCGATCGAGCGCGGCGAGAACCGGAGTGAGTTCAAGAAGATCGTCGAGCAGCTCGGCGGCGAGAGCGCCCGCAGCACGATCTGCCACACCGTGGACGAGCTGCTCGAGGCGGCCGAGGACCTCGGCTACCCGATGGTCGTGCGGCCGTCCTTCACGATGGGTGGCACCGGCTCCGGGATGGCGTACGACGAGACGGACCTGCGCCGCATCGGTGGCGCCGGCCTGGCCGCCAGCCCGACCACCGAGGTGCTCCTCGAGGAGTCGATCATCGGCTGGAAGGAGTACGAGCTCGAGGTCATGCGCGACCGCATGGACAACAGCGTCATCGTCTGCTCGATCGAGAACCTCGACCCGATGGGCGTGCACACCGGCGACTCGATCACCGTGGCGCCCGCGCTGACCCTGACCGACCGCGAGTACCAGAAGATGCGCGACCTCGCGATCGCCATCATCCGCGCCGTCGGCGTCGACACCGGCGGCTGCAACATCCAGTACGCCGTCAACCCGGCGGACGGCCGGCTGATCGTCATCGAGATGAACCCGCGCGTCTCCCGGTCCTCCGCGCTGGCCTCCAAGGCGACCGGCTTCCCGATCGCCAAGATCGCCGCCAAGGTGGCGATCGGCTACACGCTCGACGAGATCACCAACGACATCACCACCCGAGAAGACGGGTTGAGCACGCCGGCGTCGTTCGAGCCCACGCTCGACTACGTCGTGGTCAAGGTGCCGCGGTTCGCCTTCGAGAAGTTCCCCGAGGCCGACCCGACGCTGACCACGCACATGAAGTCCGTCGGCGAGGCGATGGCGATCGGTCGCAACTTCACCGAGGCGCTGCAGAAGGCGCTGCGCTCCCTGGAGAGCACGCACGCACCCTTCGACTGGCACAAGGAGTTCGTCGAGCTCGACAAGGACGCCCTCCTCGCCGAGGTCGCGGTCCCGCACGACGGCCGGCTGAAGAAGGTCATGGACGCGATCCGGGCCGGCGCGACGCCCGAGGAGCTCTTCGAGGCGACGAAGATCGACCCGTGGTTCCTCGACCAGCTCGCGCTGATCAACGAGGTGGCCGTCCAGCTCATCGACGCCGTCGAGCTCACGCCCGACCTGCTGAGGCTGGCCAAGCGCCACGGCTTCTCCGACGAGCAGGTCGGCAAGATCCGCGGCCTGTCGGCCGACGTCGTGCGGGGCGTACGCCACGCCCTGGGCATCCGACCGGTCTACAAGACGGTCGACACGTGCGCGGCCGAGTTCGCCGCCCGGACGCCCTACCACTACTCGTCCTACGACGAGGAGACCGAGGTGCAGCCACGCGCGGAGGGCAAGGAGGCCGTGATCATCCTCGGCTCCGGGCCGAACCGCATCGGGCAGGGCATCGAGTTCGACTACAGCTGTGTGCACGCCTCGCTCGCGCTGGCCGAGGCCGGCTACGAGACGATCATGGTCAACTGCAACCCGGAGACGGTGAGCACCGACTACGACACCTCCGACCGGCTCTACTTCGAGCCGCTGACGTTGGAGGACGTGCTCGAGATCGTCCACGCCGAGACGCTCGCCGGGCCGATCGCCGGCGTCGTGTGCCAGCTCGGCGGCCAGACGCCGCTCGGCCTGGCGCAGGGCCTCGCCGACGCCGGCGTGAAGATCGTCGGCACGTCGCCGGAGTCGATCCACCTCGCCGAGGAGCGCGGCGCCTTCGGCCGCGTCCTGGCCGACGCCGGTCTCCCGGCGCCCAAGCACGGCACCGCGACGTCGTACCCCCAGGCGCAGCGGATCGCCCACGAGATCGGCTACCCGGTCCTCGTGCGGCCGTCCTACGTCCTGGGCGGACGCGGCATGGAGATCGTCTACGACGACGGTGCGCTCGAGGCGTACCTCGAGAAGTACGTCGCCAACGGGCTCATCAACGAGCGCCAGCCGGTGCTGGTCGACCGGTTCCTCGACGACGCGGTCGAGATCGACGTCGACGCGCTCTTCGACGGCGAGGAGCTCTTCCTCGGTGGCGTGATGGAGCACATCGAGGAGGCCGGCATCCACTCCGGAGACTCGTCGTGCGCGCTGCCGCCGATCACGCTCGGGCGTGAGGAGGTCGACCGGATCCGCCGCTCGACCGAGCTCATCGCCCGCGGCCTCGACGTGCGCGGGCTGCTCAACATCCAGTTCGCGCTGGCCTCCGACGTGCTCTACGTCCTCGAGGCCAATCCGCGCGCCTCGCGGACGGTGCCGTTCGTCTCCAAGGCGACGGCCACCCCGCTCGCCAAGGCCGCTGCCCGGGTGATGCTCGGGGAGTCGATCGCCGAGCTGCGCACCGCCGGTGTGCTGCCCCCCACGGGCGACGGCGGCCACCTGCCCGACGGCTCGCCCATCGCGGTCAAGGAGGCGGTCATGCCGTTCGACCGCTTCAAGACCGTCGACGGCCGCACGGTCGACGCGCTGCTCGGGCCGGAGATGCGCTCCACCGGCGAGGTGATGGGCTTCGACTCGGTCTTCGGCACCGCGTTCGCGAAGGCACAGGCCGCCGCCTACGGGTCGCTGCCGCTGACGGGCAAGGTGTTCGTCTCGGTCGCCAACCGCGACAAGCGCCACATGATCTTCCCGGTGAAGCAGATCGCCGACATGGGCTTCGAGATCCTCGCGACCGCCGGCACCGCCGAGGTGCTGCGTCGCAACGGCGTCAAGGCGACGGTCGTGCGCAAGCACTCCGAGGGCGAGGGACCCGACGGGGAGCCGACGATCGTCGGCCGGATCTGGGCGCGCGAGGTCGATCTGGTGATCAACACCCCGCACGGCTCCACGAGCGGCGGCTCGCCGCGCGCCGACGGCTACGACATCCGCACCGCGGCCGTGTCGACCGACATCCCCTGCATCACCACCATCCAGGGCCTCGGCGCCGCGGTGCAGGGACTGGAGGCGATGCGACGCGGTGAGATCGGCGTCCGGTCGCTGCAGGACTGGGCGGCCCTCGGAGCCGCAGCCCGCGAGTCCGACCCGACCGGCCGGACCGCCTGACGGTGCGGCCCTACGACCTCCTCTTCGACCAGGCGCTGACCCGGGTCGACGCCGAGCGCATCCACCACGCCGCCTTCCGGGCCATCCGCCTGGCCGAACCCGTGACGAGTCGGCTCGTCGGTGCGCCCCGGACGGCTCGCGCGGGCGCGTCTGCGCGGGTCGAGGCGATGGGCCTGACCTTCCCGCACCCGCTCGGCCTGGCCGCGGGTTTCGACAAGAACGCCGTCGGCATCGACGGGCTGGCTGCCCTGGGCTTCGGCCACGTCGAGATCGGGACGGTGACGGGCGAGGCCCAGCCGGGCAACCCGCAGCCGCGGCTCTTCCGGCTCAAGGCTGACCGCGCGATCGTCAACCGGATGGGGTTCAACAACGACGGAGCCGAGGTCGTCGCCCGTCGGTTGGCGGCGCGCGCCGCACACGTGCGCCGGCTCGACCCCGGATCCGCGAGCACACGCGCCGAGCCGGTCGTGCTCGGCGTCAACATCGGCAAGACCAAGGTCGTGCCCGAGGAGGAGGCGGTCCGCGACTACGAGAAGTCCACCGGACTGCTCGCCCGCCACGCCGACTACCTGGTGGTCAACGTCTCCTCGCCGAACACCCCCGGCCTGCGCGACCTCCAGGCCGTCGAGAAGCTCGAGCCCCTGCTCGCCGCTGTACGCCGTCGCGCCGACGAGGCGACGCCGGACCGCCGGGTCCCGCTGCTGGTGAAGATCGCCCCCGACCTCAGCGACGACGACGTGCTCGCCGTCGCCGACCTGGCCCTCGCGAGCGGGCTCGACGGCATCATCGCCACCAACACCACCATCAGCCGCGACGGCCTGGCCACCGCGACGGACGCCGTGGAGCGGATCGGTGCGGGAGGGCTCAGCGGCCGGCCGCTCACCCAGCGGTCGGAGGACGTCGTACGACTCCTGCGCGGGCGGGTCGGTCCGGACCTCACCCTCGTCGGGGTCGGCGGCCTCACGACCGTCGACGACGCGCGTCGACGCCTCGCGGCGGGCGCGAACCTCCTGCAGGGCTACACCGCGTTCGTCTACGAGGGCCCGCTGTGGCCGCGGCGCATCGTGCGGGGGCTGGCCGGAGGTGGGTGATGTCTGAGGTGCAGGGGCCGGTGCACGTGTCGGCCGAGGTCGTCGCCACCAAGCGCATCGGCGGCTACCGCCACCTGACCCTCACCGCGCCCGGCGTGCCGGAGCGCTTCCGCGCCGGCAACTTCGTCGCCGTCACCGTCGAGGGACATGTCGCCCGCCGCGCGCTGTGGATCCACCGGGTGCGCGCGTCCAGCTCGTTCGGTCCCACCCTCGACGTGGTGGTCGAGGACCGCGGCAGCGGCACGGCGTGGATCGCCGCGCAGCCCGTCGGCACCCGCCTCGCCCTGACCGGGCCGCTCGGACGGCCCTTCGCGCTGCCCAAGGACGCCGTGTCGTGCCTGCTCGTCGGCGAGGGCTACGCCGCCGCACCCCTCTTCCCGCTGGCCGAGCGGCTGCGCGAACGCGGCTGCGGCGTCTCGCTGGTCGTCTCCGCACCCGACGAGGCCAGGCTGTTGGCCGCGCTCGAGGCCAGGCGGTCCGCGCGCTCGGTCACCGTGCTCACCGCCGACGGCTCCGTCGGGCAGCGCGGCACCGTCGCCGAGCACGTCGACGACCTGCTGCGCCGCAGCGACGCCGACGTCGTCTACGCCGCCGGACCGACGTCCGTGCTCCACGCCGCGGCCGGTGCCGCCGAGCGCGCGGGCGCCTGGAGCCAGGTCGCGGTCGAGGTCCCCACGCCGTGCGGCACCGGGCTCTGCCACGGGTGCCCGCTCCCGGTGGTGGCGGAGGACGGCGTGGACCGCGTCGTCCGCGCCTGCGCCGACGGACCGGTGATCCGCGGCGACCGCGTGCGCTGGGACGCCTTGTGACCCCGGTGAGCGCGCGGGTCCCGGGACCGGTCATGGTCGCCGCGGGTTGCGGAGGCACCGGGCGCGAGCTGGCGGCGTACTGCGGCCCCGACGGCCTCGACGCCCTCGACTTCGTCACCCGCTCGATCACCCTCGACGCGCGCGCCGGCGGACCCGGCCCGCGGATCGAGGAGGTCCCCGGCGGCCTGGTCAACGCGGTCGGACTGCCCAACCCCGGCCTCGAGCACTTCCTCGCCACCGAGCTGCCGTGGCTGGTGCGCGCCGGCGCCCGGGTCATCGTGTCGATCGCCGGCGCGACGATGGGGGAGTACGCCGACCTGGCGCGGCGGCTGAGCCGCGCGCCCGGCGTCGCGGGGCTCGAGGTCAACGTCGGTGCGCCCGACGAGGTGGGCGTCGGCCTCTTCGAGGTTCGCGAGCCCTACCACGCGGCGAGCGTCATCGCCGCCGTGCGCCGCGAGTTCCCCGTCGACCGCCCGGTGCTCGCCAAGCTGCGGCCCGACGTGTCGCGCATCGTCGAGGGCGCCCGCTCCTGCCACGAGGCCGGCGCGACCGCCGTCGTCGTCGGCAACGCCGTGCCGGCGGCCTTCCCGGACGGACGCTCCGGCGGCCTCAGCGGCCCGGCCATCGCCCCGGTGGCGCTGCGCTGCATCGCCGAGGTGCGCCGCGCGCTGCCGGACCTCCCCACCATCGGCTGCGGTGGCGTGCACGATCTCCGTTCGGCGAACGCCTACCTCGACGCCGGCGCGACCAGCGTCCAGGTCGGCACCGCCCTGCTCCACGACCCGACCACCGTCGCCCGGCTCCGCGCCGAGCTGGCTCCCGCCACCATGTCTGACCAGGAGGACCGATGACCGCCTTCGGCACCCGTCTCGCCCGCGCGATCGAGGAGCGCGGCCGCTTCTGTGTCGGGATCGACCCGCACGTCGCCCTGCTCCAGCAGTGGGGGCTGTCCGACGACGTGGCGTCGCTGGAGACGTTCGCCCTGACCGTCGTCGAGGCGGTCGCCCCCGTCGTGGGCGTGGTGAAGCCGCAGAGCGCGTTCTACGAGCGCTTCGGCAGCCGCGGCATCGCGGTGCTCGAGCGGGTGATCACCGAGTCGCAGGCGGCCGGCGCCCTGGTGCTGCTCGACGTCAAGCGCGGCGACATCGGCTCGACGAGCCAGGCCTACGCCGACGCCTACCTCGACCCCGCCTCGCCACTGGCCGCCGACGCCATCACCGCCAGCCCCTACCTCGGCTTCGGCTCGCTCGACCCGATGGTCGAGGCCTGCCGCGTCCACGACCGCGGGCTCTTCGTCCTGGCGTTGACCTCGAACAAGGAGGGCCCCGAGGTCCAGCACGCCCGCGGTGCCGACCGCACGGTCGCCGGCACCGTGCTCGACCACCTGCGCCGGCTCAACGCCGACGCCGACCCGGTCGGGTCGTTCGGAGCAGTGGTCGGAGCCACCATCGGGTCCACCGAGGAGGACCTCGACATCAACGGGCCCTTCCTCGTTCCCGGCTACGGCGCCCAGGGCGGCACCGTGGACGACCTCCGGAGGATCTTCGGCCCGGCCGCCCGGTGGGCGCTGCCGAGCTCGTCGCGCGAGGTGCTGGCCACCGGACCCGACGTCACGGCGCTCCGCGACGCCGCCCGGCGCGGCAACGACTCCGTGCGAGGGTTGGGCGCGTGACCCGTGCCGCCTCCCTGCTGCTCATCGGCACACTGGCGCTGACCGCCTGCTCCGGGGACCCGCAGGAGCAGTACTGCGAGGCGGTCGCCGACCACCAGCCGGAGCTGACCGAGGTCGCCGCGTCGGAGGACACCGGCGCGGTGTTCGACGCCCTCGACACCTACGAGGACCTCCGCGAGCGGGCACCGCGCGACATCGCCGACGACTGGCGAGCCGTCATCGACCCGCTGCGCGCGCTCGAGCAGGCGCTCGCGGACCACGGCGTCGACCCGTCGTCGTACGCCTCCGACGAGCCGCCCGCCGACCTCGACGAGGAGGGCCGCGCCGAGATCGAGGCGGCCGCCCGCGAGGTCGGCTCGGAGCAGACGGTCACCGCGATGGCGGCGGTCGAGCAGCACGCCCTCGACGTCTGCGGCACGCCCCTGTCCCGCTGACCGCGCCGCTTGCCTGTCCACCATGGGATGTCGTCGAACAGGCAGTTCCCTCGGTCAATTGACGGAGGGAAGTGCTGGTTGGCCGACATCCCATGGTGAACGAACGGGCGCGATTGCCCACCGCGACGCGCTCTGACTAGATTGACCCGCACCGACCGGACTCGACCTCACCCACCAGAAGGATCCTCTTCGTGGCCTTGCCCCCTCTGACGCCCGAGCAGCGCCAGGCAGCCCTCCACAAGGCTGCGGCCTCCCGCCGCGAGCGTGCCGAGGTGAAGAACCGCCTCAAGAACTCCGGCGGCTCGATCCTCGATGTCCTCGAGGAGGGCCGCACCAACGAGGTCATCGGCAAGATGCGGGTCGTCGAGCTGCTCCAGTCGGTGCCCGGCCTGGGTCGGGTGCGCGCCCGCCAGGTGATGCAGCGCCTCGGCATCGCCGAGAGCCGCCGGGTGCGCGGGCTCGGCGTGAAGCAGGTCGCCGCGCTCGAGCGCGAGTTCGGCCCCGACGCCTCGTGAGCGAGTCCGGACGGGGCAACCCCAACCGGCGGTCCCGGCTGATCGTGCTCGCCGGCCCGACCGCGGTCGGCAAGGGCACGGTCGCGGCGGACGTACGTCGTACGCACCCCGAGGTGTGGCTGTCCGTGTCGGCGACCACGCGGCCGCCGCGCCCGGGTGAGGAGAACGGCGTCCACTACTGGTTCGTCTCCGACCAGGAGTTCGACGCGATGATCGCCAAGGGCGACCTGCTCGAGTGGGCGGTGGTCCACAAGGCGGCCCGCTACGGCACGCCGCGCGGCCCCGTCGAGCTCGCGCTGGCCTCCGGCCACCCCGCGATGCTGGAGATCGACCTCCAGGGTGCCCGCCAGGTGCGCGAGACGATGCCGGATGCGCTGTTCGTCTTCCTCAAGCCGCCGTCGTGGGACGAGCTCGTACGCCGCCTCGTCGGGCGCGGCACCGAGAGCGAGGCCGAGCGGGAGCGCCGGCTCGAGACCGCGCGGGCCGAGCTGGCCGCCGAGAGCGAGTTCGACGTGACCATCGTGAACCACGAAGTTCACGCTGCGGCCGAGCAGTTGGTAGCCTTGATGGTTGGATCCAATTCCTCCTAGCTGACTTGCGAGGCACCATCACCGTGGCTTCTCCCACCATCGCCGCCGAGGGCGTCACCAACCCCTCGATCGACGACCTGCTCACCAAGACCGACAGCAAGTACAAGCTGGTGCTCTACAGCGCCCAGCGCGCGCGTCAGATCAACGCCTACTACTCCCAGCTCGGCGAGGGCCTGCTGGAGTACGTCGGCCCGCTCGTCGACACCCACGTGCAGGAGAAGCCGCTCTCGATCGCGCTCCGCGAGATCAACGACGACCTCCTGACCTGCGAGGACATCGACCCCGCCGCCGAGGCCGCTGCCGCCGAGGCTGCTGCCGGCGACGCCACGGAGTGACGCGAGCCCCTCGATGACCACGCGCGTGGTTCTGGGGGTCTCCGGCGGCATCGCGGCCTACAAGGCCTGCGAGCTGCTGCGCCGCTTCACCGAGTCCGGCCACGACGTGACCGTGGTGCCGACGGCCTCCGCCCTGGAGTTCGTCGGCGCCCCCACGTGGGCCGCCCTCTCCGGCAAGCCGGTCTCCACGGAGGTGTGGACCGACGTCCACGCCGTCCCGCACGTGCAGATCGGCCAGCACGCCGACGTCGTCGTGGTCGCCCCGGCGACCGCCAACGTCCTCGCGAAGGCCGCCCACGGCCTGGCCGACGACCTGCTCACCAACACGCTCCTCACCGCGCGCTGCCCGGTCGTCTTCGCACCGGCCATGCACACCGAGATGTGGGAGCACCCGGCCACCCAGGCCAACGTCGCCACCCTGCGCCAGCGCGGCGCCGTGGTGATCGAACCGGCTGAGGGCCGGCTGACCGGGGCCGACACCGGCAAGGGCCGGCTGCCCGACCCGGCCGAGATCTTCGAGCTCGTCCGCGGCGTCCTCGACCGCGGTGCCGAGGCGTCCCTCGACCTGGCCGGTCGCAAGGTCGTCGTGTCCGCCGGCGGCACCCGCGAGCACCTCGACCCGGTCCGCTTCCTCGGCAACCGGTCGTCCGGTCTGCAGGGCTATGCCCTCGCCCGGGCCGCCGCCTCGCGGGGAGCGCACGTCACGCTCGTCAGCGCCAACGTGTCGCTGCCCGACCCGGCCGGCGTCAGTGTCGTACGCGTCGAGACCACCGCCGAGCTGCGGGAGGCGGTGCTCGCCGCGACCGCGACCGCCGACGCCGTGGTGATGGCGGCGGCCCCGGCGGACTTCCGCCCGACCGCGGTGAGCGAGTCGAAGATCAAGAAGGCCGACGACGGCTCGGCGCCCGCCATCGAGCTCGAGCAGAACCCCGACATCCTCGCCGAGATCTCCCACGACCGCGCTCGCGACGGCGCGGTCATCGTGGGCTTCGCCGCGGAGACCGGTGACGGCACCGGCACGGTGCTCGACCTCGGCCGCGCCAAGCTGGCCCGCAAGGGCTGTGACCTGCTCGTCGTGAACGACGTCAGCGGGGGAGCGGTCTTCGGGAGTGCGGACAACGAGGCCGTCGTCCTCGGCGCGGACGGCGCGTCCGTCGAGGTGCCCCACGGCAGCAAGGCCGCGCTCGCACACGTCATCTGGGACGAGGTCGTCCGGCGATTCGCCGACTGAGACCGGCGTCCCGGATGCTGGGCAGCAGGTACGTTTTCCTTCCCCGCCCGAACCACTTCAAGAATTGAGAGCAACGTGGCAGGACGCCTCTTCACCTCGGAGTCCGTGACCGAGGGTCACCCCGACAAGATCGCCGACCGGATCAGCGACTCGGTCCTGGACTACCTGATGTCCGAGGACGCGGACCGCGCCAACCTGCGCGTGGCCGTCGAGACGCTGCTCACCACCGGGCTGGTCGTCGTGGCCGGCGAGGTGCGCACGACGGCGTACGCACCCGTCGCCGACATCGTCCGCAGGGCGATCCTCGAGATCGGCTACGACTCCTCGGAGAAGGGCTTCGACGGCACCACGTGCGGCGTCCAGGTCGCCATCGGCGCCCAGTCGAGCGACATCGCCGCCGGCGTCGACGCCGGCCACGAGTCGCGCGTCGGGTCGTCGGAGGACGAGCTCGACAAGCGCGGCGCCGGCGACCAGGGGCTGATGTTCGGCTACGCCTGCGACGACACCCCGGAGCTCATGCCGCTCCCGATCACGATCGCCCAGCGGCTCGCGCAGCGCCTGGCCGAGGTGCGCAAGGACGGCACGCTCGCCTACCTCCGTCCCGACGGCAAGACCCAGGTCACCATCGAGTACGACGAGGACGACCGTCCGGTGCGCATCGACACCGTCGTGCTGTCGACCCAGCACGGCCCCGACGTCGACCACGCGACGCTCGAGGCCGACATCAAGCAGCACGTCATCGACCCGGTGCTCGAGGCGTTCGACCTGCCGTCCGAGGGCTACCGGATGCTGGTCAACCCGACCGGCACGTTCGTCATCGGCGGGCCGATGGGCGACGCCGGGCTCACCGGCCGCAAGATCATCGTCGACACCTACGGCGGGATGGCCCGCCACGGCGGCGGCGCCTTCTCCGGCAAGGACCCGTCGAAGGTCGACCGCTCCGCGGCGTACGCCATGCGCTGGGTCGCCAAGAACGTCGTCGCCGCCGGCCTCGCCCGTCGCTGCGAGGCGCAGGTCGCCTACGCCATCGGCAAGGCCGCCCCGGTCGGTGTCTTCATCGAGACCTTCGGCACCGGCGTCGTCGCCGACGAGAAGATCCAGGACGCCGTGCTCGAGGTCTTCGACCTCCGTCCGGCCGCGATCATCCGTGACCTCGACCTGCTGCGCCCGATCTACGCCCTGACCTCGGCCTACGGCCACTTCGGTCGCGAGCTCCCCGAGTTCACCTGGGAGACGACCGACCGCGCCGACAAGCTGAAGGCCGCCGCCGGCATCTGATCCTGTCGGCGGGCGCTGACACAATCGCGCCCATGACGTCCCACGAGGCCCCGGAAGCAGACATGCTCCCGGGGCTCCGTGCTGCCGTGGACGACGCGAAGGCCAAGGCCGCGGCGACCCGTCGGCGCACGGCCGCGTCCTGGGAGCCGGCGGCGGTGGACCCCGTCGCCCGGGTGCTGGTCGACATCGCGCTCGCCCACCTCGACCGCCCCTTCGACTACGCCGTCCCGACCGCCATGGCCGAGACGGCCGTGCCGGGTGCGCGGGTCAAGGTCCGCTTCGCCGGCCAGGAGGTCCAGGGCTTCGTCGTCGAGCGATCCAGCGACACCGACCACACCGGCACCCTCCAGCCGCTGCGCCGCGTGGTGAGCGCCGAGCCGGTGCTCGCCCCGGAGATCGCCGAGCTCAGCGCCACCCTCGCCCGGAGGTACGCCGGCGCCCGGTCCGACGTGCTGAGGCTTGCCGTCCCGCCCCGTCACGCGACGGCCGAGAAGGCCGCCTCCCCGCCGGCACCGGCCCCGTCCGAGGCCACGCCGGCCTCGTGGGCCGAGGTCGAGCACGGGGCCGCGTTCCTCCGCCGGCTCGCTGGCGGCGAGACGCCCCGGGCGGTGTGGTCCGCGGCGCCCGCCGACGACTGGCCGCGGATGGTCGCCGAGGCTGTGGCGACGACGTACGCCGCGGGGCGGGGCGCGCTGGTGTGCGTGCCCGACCGTCGCGACGTCGACCGCGTCGACGCCGCCGTCACCGCGGTGCTGGGCGAGGGCCACCACGTCTGCCTCACCGCGGATGGCGGTCCTGCGCGGCGCTACCGCGACTTCCTGGCCGTCTCGCGCGGTGCCCGTCGCGTCGTCGTCGGCACCCGGTCCGCCGCGTTCGCCCCCGTCCACGACCTCGGCCTGGTGGCGCTCTGGGACGACGGCGACGACCTGCACGCCGAGCCGCGCGCGCCCTACCCCCACACCCGCGAGGTGCTGGTCGCGCGGGCCGAGCAGCAGTCCACGGCCGTGCTGCTGGGCGGGGTGGCCCGGACTCCCGAGGCCCAGCAGCTGCTGGCGACCGGCTGGGCCCACGAGCTGACGGTCCCGCGCGAGGTGTTGCGCCGACGCGTGCGCGCCGAGGCCGTCGCCGCCGAGGACCGGCAGATCGGCACCCGGATCCCGCGGGCGGCCTACGCCGCCATCCGCCGCGGGCTGGATTCCGGCCCCGTGCTGGTCCAGACGCCGCGCGCGGGCTACGCCGCCGCACTGGCCTGCGACACCTGTCGGGCGCCGGCGCGCTGCACGGTGTGCACCGGTCCGCTGGCCGTCCCGGGCCCGGCCGCGCCGCCGCAGTGCCGATGGTGCGGCAACGCGGAGCGCGCCTGGGCGTGCGGCACGTGCGGCGGTCGCGGCCTGCGGGCGCCCGTCCGCGGTGGGGCGCGCACGGCCGAGGAGCTCGGCCGGATGTTCCCCGGCACGACGGTCCGCAGCAGCTCGGGCGACCGCGTTCTCGACCGCGTCGGTGCCTCCGCCGACGTGGTCGTCGCGACCGTCGGCGCCGAGCCGGTGGCCGACGAGGGCTACGCGGCCGTCATCGTGCTCGACACCTGGCTGACCCTCGCCCGCGACGACCTGCGGGCCTCCGAGGAGGCGCTGCGGCGCTGGCTCAACGCGGGTGCGCTCGTACGGGCCGGCGGTCACGTCGTGGCAGTGGGCGATCCCGCCCACCCGGCCCTGCAGGCGCTGGTGCGGTGGGACCCGGCCGGCTTCGCCAGGCGCGAGGTGGAGGAGCGATCGCAGGCGCACCTCCCGCCGGCGGCTCGGATGGCGACCGTCACCGGCGACCTGGGTGCTCTGGACGACGTCCTCCACCTGCTCGACCTGCCGGAGGGAGCGGAGGTGCTGGGGCCGGTGCCGGTCCACGACGAGCACCGCGAGGACGAGCACCGGGTGCTGCTGCGGGTGCCGTGGTCGAGCGGCGCGGACCTGTCCGGTGCCCTCGGCGACCTTCAGCGGGTGCGCTCGGCCCGCAAGCTCGACCCGGTGCGGATCCAGGTCGACCCGCTCACGATCTGACCTGTGCGCCGTCCCTAGACTGCGCGCATGGCCGTCCAGCCCATCCGCCTCTTCGGTGATCCCGTGCTCCGTCAGCGCGCGATCGAGGTCGACAACTTCGATCGTGAGCTGCGTCAGCTCGTCGCCGACCTCACCGACACGATGCTCGCCGCACCCGGTGCCGGGCTCGCAGCGCCGCAGATCGGCGTCGGCCTCCGGGTCTTCACCTGGCACGTCGAGGGCGAGCTCGGCCACCTGGTGAACCCGTCGCTCGAGCTGTCCGACGAGACCCAGGACGGCGCCGAGGGCTGCCTGTCGCTGCCGGAGCTCACCTACGACTGCCTGCGCGCACTCAACGTGATTGCCACCGGCTTCGACATGCACGGCGAGCCGCAGCGGATCGAGGCGTCCGAGCTCCTGGCCCGCGCGATGCAGCACGAGACCGACCACCTCGACGGGATCCTCTTCATCGACAAGCTCGACGTCGCGGCCCGCAAGGCCGCGATGAAGGAGATCCGCGAGTCGGACTGGTTCGGGCTCGAGCAGCCGACCGTGCGGGTGAGCCCCCACGCGACCGGTGGGCTCGGCCTCTGATGCGGGTCGTCTTCGCCGGCACCCCCGAGGTCGCCGTCCCCGCGCTCGACGCCGTCGCCGCCAGCCGGCACGAGCTCGTCGGCGTCGTGACCCGCCCCGACGCCCCGAGCGGGCGCGGTCGCAAGCTGGTCGCCAGCCCGGTCGCCCAGCGTGCCGCGGAGCTCGGCGTGCCGGTCCTCAAGCCGGAGCACCCGCGCGACCCCGACTTCCAGTCCGCGCTCGCCGAGCTGCGACCGGACGCCTGTCCCGTGGTGGCGTACGGCGCCCTCCTGCCGCAGTCGGCGCTCGACCTGGTGCCGCACGGCTGGATCAACCTGCACTTCTCCGTGCTCCCGTCGTGGCGTGGCGCCGCGCCCGTCCAGCACTCGCTGTGGGCAGGCGACGAGGTCACCGGCGCGACGACGTTCCGGATCGTCAAGGCGCTCGACGCCGGTCCGGTGTTCGGCGTGATGACCGAGCGGATCCGCCCCGACGACACCGCCGGCGACCTGCTCGCGCGGCTCGCCGAGGGCGGCTCGGGCCTGCTCGTCCAGACGCTCGACGGGATCGAGGACGGCACGCTGGAGGCCCGCGAGCAGCAGGAGGACGGGGTGTCCTTCGCACCCAAGATCCTGGTCGACGACGCGCGCATCGACTGGTCCGACCCCGCGGTCGGCATCGACCGGCAGGTGCGGGCCTGCACGCCGGGTCCCGGCGCGTGGAGCACCTTCGAGGGTGAGCGGATCAAGATCGGCCCGGTCCGTCACGTCGACCGCGAGGGGCTCGCTCCCGGCGTCCTCGAGGTGACCAAGAACGCGGTCGTCGTCGGCACCGCGACCGCGCCCGTCCAGCTCGGCGAGGTCAAGGCGTTCGGCAAGAAGCTGATGGCCGCCGCCGACTGGGCCCGCGGCCTACGGCTGGAGTCGGGCGTCCGGTTCGGTGACTAGGGTCGTGCCATGAGCGCCTCCACCAACCGCCCGGCCCGACCGGAGGACATCGACGAGATCTGCGGGGCCCTTCCGGAGACCGAGCTCGGCATCTCGTGGGGCGACCGGCCGACGTGGAAGGTGCCGCGGGGCGACAAGGGCAAGGGTTTCCTGCTCTACCGCGCCCCCGGCCCGACGGCGATCGACCCGGATACGGGGGAGCCGTACGACGACCTCGTGGTGGTCACGACGCCGACCGAGGTGGAGAAGAACGCGCTCGTCGCGGACGAGTCGACGCCGTTCTTCACGATCGACCACTTCAGGGGCTACGCCGCGGTCCTCGTCCAGCAGTCGCGACTCGGCGAGATCAGCCGTCAGGAGCTCGTCGAGGTGATCACCGAGGCGTGGGCCGCCAAGGCTCCGAAGAAGCTGGTGCGGGAGCACTTCGGTGAGTGAGCGCTGCGGTGAGTGAGCGCCGCCGGCCGGTCGACCGACCCCGGCGCGCTGCCCTCGACGTCCTGACCGCCGTGCGCGCCGATCGGGCGTACGCCAACCTGGTCCTGCCGCAGGTGCTCCGCAAGCACGGGCTGGAAGGTCGCGACGCTGCGCTCGCCACCGAGCTGGCGTCCGGCGCGATCCGGATGCAGGGGCTCTACGACCCGGTCATCGACGCCTGCCTGACCAAGCCCAGGCTGCAGGACGAGGTCCGCGACGTGCTCCGGCTCGGCGCCCACCAGCTGCTCTCGATGCGGGTGCCCGACCATGCGGCGATCTCCACGAGCGTGGACCTCGTGCACGCCAGCGTCGGCCGCGGGCCGTCCGGGCTGGTCAACGCCGTGCTCCGCAAGATCAGCAGGCGATCGGTCGGGGACTGGGTCGCCGCGGTCGCCCCCGACCGGGCCACCGACCTCCACGGCCACCTCGCCGTCGCGCACTCCCACCCGCGCTGGGTGGTCGACGCGCTGGCCGAGGCGCTCGGGTCCGACGACGAGCTCGAGGCCCTGCTCGCCGCCGACAACGCACCGCCCCGGGTCACGCTGGCCGCCCGGCCCGGGCTCGCCGACGTCGCCGAGCTGGAGGCGGCGGGAGGCACCCGCACCAGCCGCTCGCCGTACGGCGTCGTGCTGGCCGGCGGCGACCCGGCGGGCATCCCGGCCGTGGCCGAGGGGCGTGCGGGCGTCCAGGACGAGGGCTCGCAGCTCGTCGCGCTGGCGATGACCGACGCCGAGCTGGCCGGACGCGACGAGCGGTGGCTCGACCTGTGCGCCGGACCAGGCGGCAAGGCCGCACTCCTGGCCGCCCTCGCGGCACAACGCGGCGCCCACCTCGTCGCCAACGAACGCCAACCGCACCGCGCCGCGCTCGTGACCTCCGCGATGCGGGCACTGCCGACCGGCACGGCGCACGTGCTCGCCGGTGACGGCACCCGTCCGCCGTGGGTGCAGGGGACGTTCGACCGGGTGCTCGTCGACGCGCCGTGCTCGGGGCTCGGCGCCCTGCGGCGGCGTGCCGAGTCGCGCTGGCGGCGTACGCCCGACGACGTCGGGGTGCTCGTCGGCCTGCAGCAGGTGCTGCTCGACGTGGCCATCGACTCGGTGCGCCCGGGTGGCGTCGTGGTCTACGCGACCTGCTCGCCGGTGCTGTCCGAGACGACCGAGGTGGTGGCGGCGGTCCTGGGCCGGCGTGACGACACCGACGAGGTGGAACGCTTCCAGCTGTGGCCGCACCGCGACGGCACCGATGCGATGTTCGCCGCGACGCTCCGCCGCCGACCGCTCGGCTGAGCATGGTCTCGGCGCAGGAGGAGGGACCACGCTCGCGACGGCCGGGAGGGGGAGGCACACCCCGCCACCCCCCCGGACAGGTGAGCTGCGAGGAAACAATCCGGCTTCTCTTGCTGGACACCGGTTCACAACTTTGGAGTGGCCGAGCATGATGAGGTCAGCACGGCGCAGGGAGCGTCGGGTGCACGGGGAGCAGGACACGCATGCGGTTGCGGACCACCATGGCGCTGGTCGCGTCGACGACGACGCTGGCCGCGCTCGGTGCCGCGCCCGCGCAGGCCGACTCGACCAGCACGCTGTCCAGCGCGCGCACGGGTGACCCCGACGTCTTCTTGACGTTCGTCGGGTGCGACAACCTGTTCGGCGCGGCCCAGGCGCCTCAGTCGCGGCTCAACCTGGGTCCCTACTCGGCTCCTCTCGGCCGTCGCTCGCTCGGCCTCGTGCCGTCCGCCCCCGGGACCGCGTCGGGTCCGTTCACCCGGTTCGACTCGCTCGCCACCGTCGACGCGACGGTCGCGGTGGCGTCGACGTCCGGCAGCCAGGGTGTCTCCTACGTCATGAGCATCACCCCCGACAACCTCCCCGGCACGGCCTGGCGCGGCCGCGCCGCCGTCTCGGCACCGGCAGGCTCGTGGACCACCGTGTCCACCGCGGCGACGACGTACGACTGGACGCTCGTCGACCTGGCGACGCTGTCCCCGCTCGGTGGGGCGCAGACCGCCACGACCGCGGCCTTCGCCGCCGCGCACGGCGACGGTGCCGGCTTCGCCGTGACCGGCTTCGGCTGCGACGGCTCTCCCTTCAACCTCGACGCGGTCCGTGGCTCGGGCTCGACCTTCGACTTCGAGGGCACCACCCTCACCACCGCCGCGTCGGTCGACCGGGAGGCCGTCGACGCCGGTCAGTCGGTCTCGCTCACGGGACGGGTGACCGACCCGAGCGGGCGTGTCACCGGCGATCCCCTCGTGCTGGAGACCCGGCGGCCCGGCGGCGCGTGGGCCTCGACCGGCGATCTCGTCCTCGGCGGTCCCGGCGGCCTCGCGCGGGTCGACGTACCCGTCACGGAGACCACCGAGTTCCGGTGGCACCGGCCCGAGAGCCAGTACGCCGACGAGGGCTGGTCGGACGCCGTGACCGTCACCGTCGCCGTGGCACCGCCCGCCGCGCCCGAGGGTGCCTCGAAGAAGTAGCCGGCGCCGCTAGGGTCGCGACATGGCGTCGCCGTTCACCGAGATCGAGGTCGACGACCGCGTCGTCAAGGTGACCAACCCGGACCGGGAGTACTTCCCGCCGCTCGGAGGGCGACCGGGAGCGACCAAGCTCGACCTCGTCGAGTACTACCTGTCCGTCGGCGACGGGATCGTCAACGCGCTCCTCGAGCGACCCTGCATGCTGCACCGCTTCCCCAAGGGCCTCGCCGGCGACAAGGTGCACCAGAAGCGGCTGCCCGCCGGTGCGCCGGAGTGGGTCGAGACCGTGCAGCTGTTCTTCCCGCGGTGGAAGCGCACGGCCGACGAGCTGTGCGTCACCGAGCTCGGCAGCGTGATCTGGGCGGTGCAGATGTCGACCGTCGAGTTCCACCCGTGGAACAGCCGTCGCGCCGACACCGAGAAGCCCGACGAGTGGCGCATCGACCTCGACCCCGGTCCCGACTGCGACTGGCCCACGGTCCAGCGGGTCGCCCACGTCGCCGGGGAGGTGCTCGACGAGCTCGGCGCCGTGGGGTTCCCCAAGACCAGTGGCGGCTCGGGACTGCACATCTACGTACGGATCCCACCCGACCACGGCTTCCAGGACGTACGCCGCGGGGCCCTCGCGTTCGCGCGCGAGGTGGAGCGTCGGGCCGGGGGAGACGTCACCACGGCGTGGTGGCGCAAGGACCGCGACCCCGCCCAGCTCTTCGTCGACTACAACCAGAACGCCCGCGACCACACGATCGCCGCCGCCTACTCCGTCCGGGGCGTGCCCGAGGCCCGCGTCTCCGCGCCGATCCGCTGGGACGAGGTCGACGGCTGCACGCCCGACGACTTCACGATCTTCACCATGCCGGAGAGGTACGCCGAGATCGGCGACCTGCACGCCGACATCGACGGCCACCCCTTCGACATCGCCCCGCTCCTGCAGTGGGCCGACCGGGACGACGCCGAGGGCGCCGAGGCCCCGCCCGAGCCTGACTCCGACTAGGTGCCTCGACTGGGCCGGTGCACCTCGTCCGATCGGCCGAGGGAGACAGCCGATCGGCCGGGCGAGCTCCAGCCCGCGGGCCGAGGCGTCCGCAGCCTCGGACGGCGATCGTGGACATACCGACACTCACCACGACACCGGAGCCCACGATGACCACACGTCACCCCACCGCCGCACTGGACGACCAGCCGATCCCGGTGGGAGCCAAGCTCGCCGCAGCCTGGACCGGCGTCATGTTCCTGTACGCCTACGTCGACATCATCGCCTTCTTCAAGCCTGGCGTCGTCGACAACATCCTCGTCGGCAAGGTCTGGGAGTTCGACGTCAGCCAGGCGCTGCTGACCACGTTCCTCGCGCTGATGGCGGTCCCGATCTTCATGGTCGTGCTGTCGATGACGCTGCCCGCGCGGGCGAACCGCACCACGAACCTCGTCGTGGCTTCGGTGCAGATCCCCTACGCGGCGTTCAACATCGTGGGCGAGTCCTGGACGTACTTCTACGGCCTCGGCGTCGCGCTGGAAGTGATCCTTCTCCTCCTCATCCTGAGGTACGCCTGGACCTGGCCCCGCACGGCGACCGTGGCGGTGGTCGGCGCCGGCGCGGGCCGTGACCCCCTGGCCGCCCGGCAGCAGTAGCGGTGACCCGGACAGCGCCCGCGATGCCTGCCCGTCTCGCTCATCGTGACCTCCGAAGAGATGCGGCGTTCGATGAGGTGGATCTATTCCGTACTGGAGTGTCGCAGTCGGCTGAGCCCGATAGCGGCCAGCACCACGATGTTGACGACGATGAGGCCCATGACGAGCTCGGCCACGAATGCAGCCAGGACGAAGGTGTCACCTCTGGACACATCCACCACCGCATAGATCGCCCAGAATCCGACGCCCGCGAGGATGGCGAGCTGCGTCCGGGTCATTCGGAGGCGAGTCGGTCGTGCACCAGAGCCTTCATCTCGCGTCTGGAACAGGTGCACAGTGAGCACTGCGATGCCGCTGATGCCCAGCGTGAAGGCCAGGTACACCAGGAACGAGGTCAGGGAGCCATCATCGCCGATCTGAGAACCTACGAAAGCGTAGAGGCTCAAGATGATGACGCCGACAACGACCTTCTCGCGCCTCGTCCAGTTCCTCATGCCACGCATGTTGCTCCTCCTGCGGTTGGGAACCAACGTACGCGCAGTCGCTTTGAACCGGTACAGATTCCCCCCGAGCCCAGGTGGGCGATCGCAGCTCCGACGACGACAGCTGCAGCGACGCACGCTGCCGGGGAGGACGATGCAGATCGCGGCAGCCACGCGGCAGCCGCCCTCATCGCGGCATGAGCGGACGGTCACGACTAAGGCGTTACCTGCCTCGGGGATCGCTACCGTGTCGGACGTCGCGCTCAGTTGAGGGGTGCAAACCCGTCTTGCACGAGGGCGTCCGCGATAGCGTCGTGGCCTTCCTGATTGGGGTGTACGCCGTCGGCGAGCAGCGACATTGCGGAGGTCATGCCGTCCGGACCATTCATGGTGGTGTGGAGGTCGACGCAGCCGAACCCGTGGGCGACAGCTGCGTCGCAGAGAACGCGGTCCCACTCGTCAGTCAGCACCCTTGCCCGGTCAGTGTCGGCGGCCGGGATCCCCTCGCTGCCCCGCCAGTCGTCGTACCGGTTGAGTGCACGGAGCACGGTCGGTTGCCCGTCGCGTAGCGCGGCCACCTGCTTGAACAATTCGTTGAAGTCGTCGGCGAAGCCAGCGGCGGCCTGCTTTCCGCAAGCAGGTGTCACTGCTGACCAGTCCGGGTTGCCCTCTATCAAGGGTTCGCCGCATGGCTCGTCGGCGTTGAGCTCAAAACTGTTGTGGGCGATCCCCACAAGTATGAGGTCAGCGTCGGCCAGGTCTTCCGACAGTCCCGGCAGTTCTTCGAGCAAGGCAGGGAGGGTCAGATTGTTGTGCTCAGCCAGATTGGTGACGGTGACCGGTGCTCCCACCGCGGTCTTTGCTGCGTCGGCGTACTGCTGTACGAAGCCGTCGCACCCTGCGCAATCCTGAGGGCTGTTCAGCGGAATGGAGTCGCCGATAACGACTAGACGCAAGCCGTCATCCGCGGGCGAGGATGAAGCGGTCGGATCGGATGACGAAGACTCGATCATCTCAGAGGACGGAGACTCCGTCGCATCAGAGGAAGCCCCGCCGTCGCCGCAGGCGGCGACGGTGGAAGCCAGCAACAGCCAGACGAGGGCTGGCCCGATCCGGATTGACATGTCGTCATGATGACAACAAGTGTTGCGAGAAGGAATGGTGAACCGTGCATCCGCTCGTTGGTTGATGAGTGCGTCCGGCACGCGGCGGAGCGTCGCTCATCGACGACGACCGGATAACGGAACACCAGATCACGGACTTGGTGCGCGCAGGGAGTGCCACCGAGCTACTGACCAGTTGCGTGCCTGGCGTGGGCAGTCCGGCCGGCTTCTACGCCCGGCTCGGCTTTGTTCCGACTGGTGAACTCGATGCTGATGGCGAGATCATTGTGCGTAGACCAGTGAGGGAGTGACTGAGACTGGCCTCGACCCCACATCCCAAGCCTGGTCCTCGAGGAGACACACGCTCATCGCCAGATGCGCGCACCTCATCGCGGCATGAGCGGACACACGAGACGCGCCTATCGCTGGGTCAGATGCGCTTCTCGCATCCCCGAATCGTCTCGCCCTGGCACACGTCGCGCCCTTTTTGACCCCGCACGCTGTCGTTGCCAGGGCCGCCGATGAGGCGGTCATCGCCGTAGTTCCCGGTGATGTAGTCGTTGCCAGGGCCGCCGTCGATCGTGGCCTCGTAGTCGGAGCACCGAGGCGGGGTCAAAGAGTGTGCGCCATAACTCTTGAGCTTGTAGTCAACGTAGAGTACGTCCCCGCCCTTCATTCCCTTGATCGTCGTCCGGCACGCGGCGACCCTGATCCAGTCCTTGCGGTCGGTGCCGATGACGACGGCGCGCTTCGCGGCCACGATGAGACCATTGAAGTCGCTGATGCGGACCGAGTCCGTGACGCCCGCCTTGGTGGCCGTCACCCGGGAACGGCCCAGGTCGGCGCGCACCCGGTCGTGGCTCTTGAGGTCGAGCAGCAGTGTGTTGCGCCCGATGTCGCCCTTGATCCGCGTCGCCTTTCCGCCCAGGCTGTTCGACTCGTAGAGGTCGTTGCCGCTGCCGAGCGCGATGTCGCGGTCATACGTCGTCGGCGCGTCGACCTTGATGTGCTCAATGCTGTCGGTTCCGCGGAACGTGAACCGTCCGTACGTGGCCGACGTAGTGAAACCGAGCCGGGCGAACCGGCCCGTCCAGGTGAGCGCCGTGTCGACCCCCGTCACCGTGCCGCTGGCGTCCATGGTGACGTCGCCGTGGGCGGATCGAACGCTCAAGCTGCCGGTGCCGATGCTGTGGCTGACCGCGGATACCGCGCCCGGGGCGGTTTGGATGCCGCTCCACCTGACGTCGCCGCTGCCGCCGAGGTCGATGATGTCCGCGTTCGGCTGGCCTGGCATGCCGGAGATGACGAGGCCGGCGGTCCAGCTGAGGCGGATGACGTCGGCCTCGGTGTCGGTGCCGTCGACGGTGCCCGCGTAGATCGTGTATCCGCTGCGCTCGGAGGGGATGAACGTGTCGGCCCCCGCGCCGAGGATGGCGGGGACGAAAGTGGAGGTGCCGGTGGCGGAGTCGTAGCTGCTGCGCTCGCCGGTCGCGCACACGAGGTCATCGCCGCCGAGCGCGTCGACACGTATCGCGTCGTTCGTGACGATGACGTCCGCGCCCTCCGTTCCGGTGATCTGACCCCCGGGCGTCCCGACGATGGTCGCCGCCTGCCCCTGACATGTCTCGCCCGCTGCAGTTGCCGTGCCCGCCGGCGCGAGCAGCGCCGCACCTACGAGCGCGACGGCGGCCAGACTGATGTTCCTCATGATTCCTCTTGATCGTTGACGTACCAGTATGACTACGCATCGGACCAGAAGGTTGTGACGACCTGCTGACGGACGCCGACGTCCGCTCATCGGCATGAGCGCGCACTCGTCGCGACAACTGCAGCTGACTCGCGCGGCGAGTATGGAAGCCTGACTGCCATGAGTCCGCCGAGGGGGACATCTCGCCAAGTGCTGCGGTCCAGCGACCGTGGGCACGCATACACGACCGTGTTCACCGTCACCCCGGACTGGCTCGGCGCTGAAGGCGCGGAGACGCGACCAAGCCTCGTCGACATCGACGACGCGGGCGACCAGTCGCCGTGACAACGCGCTGGACGCCTCGTTCCGACATCGCCTCCGTGAGCGATCCCTTCACGTATACCGTCCCTGGGTCTCCCGGTGCGGCGCCCATGGCGCACTTCGAGGTCGTCGAGGTGACCTATGTCGACGGGTCCGTCGAACGCGTTCCCGCCGAAGCCATGGCCTCAATGTCCGGGGACCGCAGCGACACCGCCTACCTTGTTTCGTTCACCGTTGGCGTGCCGACCGCCCTACTGATGGTCTTCCTGGCCTTCGGCGGCGGCGGTGGTGTTGGCGTCGTGTTCGGCCCGGCCGCACTCGTCCTCGCAGCGTCTTCGGGTCTGGGTTGTGCCCTCGCGGTAGCCGGGGTGAGGTCACCAGCGCGACGATTCCGGGTCGCAGCCCTTGCCCTGACCCTCATCCCCGGCATCGTCGTCATCGCCTACGGGGCGGCCCTCGTGGCCTTCATCATGATCTTCCTCGGCTCGGGCAACCCGAACTCATAGGTCGTGCCCGAGGCACCCCTGGATCTCCTGCATTGAGCGCGCACTCGTCGCGGCAGATCCGGGCGAGCGTAGCCGCCCTCAACGCGGCAGATCCAGATGCTCGATCTGGCCCGCATCGACCGCGCTTACAGGCCGGGCAACGCCCGTGGCATTGGCAAAAGACCTAGTCGTCCTGCGCTTCGACCACGGCTGGGACCAGAACCCGGCACCTACTTCGTCCCTTCGTGACTGTGCAACGAAGCGTCGGTACGCGCCGGCTGCGCGTTGCCCTGACGCCGGGACCAAAGGGTGACGACCGAGGAGTGAACCAGCCAGTACCAGGCCCAGAGCAGCTGTGGCACGACGACCTGTTCTCGGCCTGCGGTCCACACCTCGTCACCGTTGGAGATCGGGCCGTCCAAGAAGATGCCCATGCACATGAAGACGAACGCTGCCGAGAACACGCAAGCCAGCAGTGCACCTATCTGCACCCCGCGGGCCAACAACAGCCTCTGGATCGAGCCGAGCACGAGCGCGACTATCGCGACGAAGCCAGTTAGTGGCACCCATCCGTCGTAGGCGCCCAGGTTGGTAGGAGTGTCCCAGTTGACGGGCAGGGCCCAGCGAAACAACAAGGCAACCACGATGAGGTAAACAAGGAGGTGGATCCGCCACAACGGCTGATCGTAGATTCCCGTCGACATTGCCTACCCCCCCACTTCTGCGCCTTCGCTTAGCCCCATTCCGCCGCCCAAGTCATCGCTTGGCATGAGTAGCGGTGCTTCCATCGCATCATCCCCCTTGACAGCTGCGTGGGCTCGTCCGCAGACAAAGCACTGCGTCCCGTACCTCTTGAGCAGCCAACTGCGCGCGCCACTCCCTGCGCCCGCAGGCATGAGCGGACGAGCTCATCGCGGCAGATCCGGGCGAGCGTAGCCGCCCTCAACGCGGCATATCCGGACGATCTGGTCGTTCGTGAGCGTGAACACCTGAGCCCTGTCAGTCCTCCACCGCTACGAGGTCTACCCAGATTGTTTCTAAGCCTGCGGGGTCCGCACTCTCGACGGACACGATGAGCCGCGTGCGGACGCTCGGGGCTGGAATGACGAGCATGCCGTCCGCGTCGCCGAGGGACAGGCTCTCCTGACCGGTGGCAATCACGGTGTCGCACAGCACCCGCCGATCCGTGGGCTCCTCTTGCGTCAGCGAACGCACGTGGACGGTTGCCGTGGCCCAGTCCCAGTCGCATTCGAACCGGTCAGCGTCGATGTCCTGCGCATGCCGAACGCTCAACGTGACCACATCGCGGCCCACTGCCACGGCTTGCCCGTCGAACTCCGTTGGCACTTCTGCTTGCGGGTCTCCCAGTACCGCGATCCCCCAGTGCCAAGGTCGGGTCAGCGTTACTTCTGCCAGCGCCTGCATGGCCCAGAGAGTAGTTCGAGCGGCGTCTCGAACGCACGCTCATCGGCATGAGCGGACGCCCGACTTTCGGCAGTCCGGTCGTTGCGCGGTGCTTGTGATGCAGCATCCACGTCGCAGCAACCGCACTGTCTAGGTGCCCATGAGCTCGCCCGAGAGGTGACCGCATCTCGGCATGAGCGGACATGCGCCCTGGGGTCTGCGGCAGATCCGGACAGTCAGCCCTAGCGTGTGGCGAGTACCTGTTCGCGAAGAATGTCGGCGTGTCCGCAGTGCTGAGCGTGCTCTCGCAAGACGTGCATGTAGACCCATCGCAGAGGCAGAGGACCTCGCCGATTTCCATGGATAAGGTCGTCTGCGCCCAAGTGCGCGACAGCCCGCCGCGACCTGTCACACGCTTCCAGATAGGTCTCCCGCACAGCGGCGATGGTGTCGGTCTCACTGAAATCGAACGACTCGTCCGGTCCGTCCTCGATCCCCGTCTCAGCGCGGGATCGGCAGGTGATTGCCTCCTCGAACCAGACGCGCTCAACAAAGGTCGCGTGCTTCAACAAGCCCAGCAGAGTCGTCTTGGACGGAACGAGCCGCTGACGGGCTTCTGCTTCAGTGAGCCCATCGAGACACGTCGCCAGCATCTGACGGTGTTCGTCGACGAAGGCGGACAACTGCTCCCCGTAAGCGGCGCTGAAACCCGAGGGTTCGTTGATGTTCACGCCGGGAACCTACCTGTCCCACGGGTGCCTCCAAACAGCACATGGGCGCATGCCTAAGCCCATCCGCATCTCGGCAGATCTGGTCGACTTCTCTGTCGGCGGGGGCGAGGGCGGTTTGGCCGGGCGCAGGCAACACTTCGGCCCCGCCGGTTGGTTCTGCGGCGGGGTGCGGGGCGGGGTCATCTTCGGTCCGGTGGCTCGATGGCAGTGGTGCCGGTGTGGTCGCGTCGGAACCGGTGGCCGTGGGGGCTGGTCCACTCGAAGCACCGGTTCGATGTCATGCGGTAGCGCCAGGTGGTGTGGGTCTTGAGGCGGTGGTGTCTCCGGCAGAGGGCGGCGAGGTTCGAGGTCGTCGTCGGGCCGGGTTGGGGTCGTCCCTCGGCCGCGGCGTCGTGGTCGTGCTCGATGACGTGGTCGATGTCGCAGCCGCGGGCGGGTCGGGTGCACCACGGGAACACGCAGGTGCGGTCGCGCAGGATGATCTGTTCGCGGATCCGGTCCGGGATCGCGTACGCCGTGGTCGACAGGTTGGTGGTGAGGTCGATGACGGGCTTGATGGTGATCAACGTGTGGGAGTCGCCGCACCAGCTCTTGATCTGGTCGATCAGGACCAGCCGCTGACCTGCTTCGAGCCGGCCGGTGGGACCGAACACGGTCTGCCCATTTTCGGTGGTGGCGTCGAAGTGGGCGTGGAGCACGACCTCGCGAGCGGCCGGCAGTCCATCGACGTCGCGGGTGCCGGTGGAGCCCTGGCTGAAGACATCGAGTGCGGTCTGGGTGCGGGCGAGGTCGCCGAGGGCCTTGGACCGGCGTACGTCCAACGACTCGGTCGACCCGAGGGCCTTCTGCTCCTCGGCCTTCTGGACCAGTGCCCGGTCGAGGTCGAGGGCGTCGGCGATGTCGAGCTCGGCCTCGAACCGCATGGTGCCGGCGAAGTGGACGTCCTCGTCGTGCAGCGTGGCGTGGCGCGGGTCGACGGAGAGGTAGCCGTCCTCGGGGTCCGCTGCCGGATCGGCTGTGGCGAGGTCGTAGCGCTTGATGGTCTCCGCGACGAGTCGGTCGAGCTGGGCGGGGCCGATGCGACCGGCGACGGCCGCGACCTGGGCATCGACCCAACGTGCTGCTTCGACGGTGAGGGCGGGGGAGGTGTGGATGGTCGTCTCGGCGACCGCACGCGCCCGCCACGCCGGTACGTCCCCGGACTGCACCTGCGACCACAGCCGCGGGAGTCGGTGGCGCAGCTCGAGGGCGTGACCGATGAGCTTCTTCGCGGAGGTCGTCGAGATCCCCAGGACGGCACCGAGCTCGGCGATGCAGAACTCCGCCACCAGCGGACACCCGTCACCTGCCAGAGGCTCCTCGTGATCGCACCCCGGGACGGTGAACGCCGCAGCCGTGTGGACGGACTCCGGCGGGTGGAGGTCGGCCCAGCGTGCGGCAAGGTCGAGCTGGCGTGCGGCCTCGGTGTTCTCGATGTCGCGGGACGCGCGGATCGAGGTCAGCAGACCGGAGGCGGTGAGGTCGTCCACCTCACCCACCCGCGGTCCAGCCAGCACCTCGATCATGTGTTCGATTCTAGACGACCCCACCGACAGCGGCATGCGTTCTGCACAGCGGTCGAGCGAGGGTGCACGACGTCATGGCCCGCCGCCACCGGCTCCTCCCAGATGCCCCGACAGCCGTGCCGCGCGGATGGACGGGCTCCGACTCCCTAGGATCGTCGGCGTGGGCATCCAGATCACTCCGAGCATCCTCAACGCCGACCTGTCGCGCCTGGCCGACGAGGTGGCCCGGATCCCCAGCGCCGACTGGGTGCACGTCGACGTGATGGACAACCACTTCGTCCCGAACCTCACTCTCGGCCTGCCGGTCGTCGAGGCGCTCGGCAAGCACGCCACGCAGCCGATCGACGTGCACCTGATGATCGAGGACGCCGACAGGTGGGCACCGGCGTACGCCGAGGCGGGCTGCGGTTCGGTGACCTTCCACGCCGAGGCGGCGAAGGCACCGGTCCGGCTGGCGCGGGAGATCCGCAACCAGGGCGCGCGGGCGTCGATGGCCCTCAAGCCGGCCACGCCGATCGAGCCCTACGAGGCGCTCCTGCCGGAGCTCGACATGGTGCTGATCATGACCGTCGAGCCCGGCTTCGGCGGACAGAAGTTCCTCGACCTGTGCCTGCCCAAGATCCGTACGGCGCGCGAGCTGATGCGCAAGCACGGCGTCGAGACGTGGCTCCAGGTCGACGGCGGCGTATCCCTGGAGACGATCGAGCGCTGTGCCGAGGCCGGCGCGGACGTCTTCGTCGCCGGCTCGGCGGTCTACTCCGCCGACGACCCCGACGCGATGGTCCGCGAGCTCAAGAAGGCCGCGGAGGCCGCGGCGCAGTGAGCCGGCCGGCGTCGGTCGAGGACATCCACGCCACGGCGCGGGCGATGCCGCACGTGACCGCGTACCGCGCCGACACCGCGCTGCCCGTCTACCAGGTCGGCAGCAAGTCCTTCGTCTTCTTCCGGACGCCTCGTCCCGACGCGGTCGACCCCAGTACGGGCGAACGCTACGACGACGTGATCGTCATCTGGGTGGCGTCGGAGGGCGACAAGCAGGCGCTGGTCCAGGACCAGCGGCTGCCGTTCTTCACCACCCCGCACTTCGACGGCCACCCGTCGGTGCTCCTCCGCGCGTCGCGCGTCCACGAGGTCGACCGCGACGAGCTGGTGGAGATCGTGCAGGAGGCGTGGCTGGCGCAGGCCTCTGCCCGACGGCGTACGACGTGGCTCGAGTCCCGGGGCCTCCCGGAGCCCCCGTAGGTTGGACGCATGACCGAGTCCGTCTGGGACTACCCGCGTCCGCCGCGGGTCGAGCCGAGCACCGAGCGCGTGGTCGTCGCGCACAGGGGAGTCGTGCTCGCCGACACCACCGCGAGCCTCCGCGTGCTCGAGACCAGCCACCCGCCGACGTACTACCTGCCGCGCAGCGCGTTCGCCGACGGCGTGCTGCGCGCGGCGCAGAAGGGCGCGAGCTGGTGCGAGTGGAAGGGCGGGGCCGACTACTACGACCTCGTCGCGGGTGACGAGGTGCTGCGGTCCGTCGCCTGGGCCTATCCCACGCCGTCGAAGGGCTTCGAAGCACTGCTCGACCACGTCGCGCTCTACCCCGGTCGCGTCGAGCGGTGCACGGTCGACGGCGAGGTCGTCGAGCCGCAGCCGGGCAGCTTCTACGGCGGCTGGATCACCTCGCGGGTCACCGGACCGTTCAAGGGAGCACCCGGTACGTCGGGCTGGTGAGCTCAGCCGGCGAACAGCGTCAGCCGCTGGCGGATGATCTTGCGCCGCAGCACGACCCGGCGCTTGCCGTCGTGGCCGATCCGGAGCCGGTCGAGCTCCCAGCCGCCGTGCTCGGCGCGGTCGACCAGCACGCGGGTGACGACGTTGCGGGAGAAGTCCGGGGGCAGCACGAGCGTCTCGAACTCCCACTCGACACCGCGCCCGGGTGGGCGGCGCTGGATCCTGGCCATGGGGTCTCCCCTCGGGTCTACTCGGCGGACACGTCGTCGAGTGCCTCGACGATCTCGGCGGGCAGGGACAGCTCCTCGACGCCGAGCGCACCGTCGAGCTGGGCGGCGGTGCGGGCGCCGACGATCGGTGCGGTCACGCCCGGACGGTCGCGCACCCACACGAGGGCGACCTCCAGGGGCGACCAGCCGAGCCCGTCGGCAGCACGCGCGACGGCCTCGACGATGCCGCGACCGCGCTCGTCGAGGTAGGCGCCGACGAAGCCGGCGAAGTGCTCGGTGGCGGCGCGGGAGTCGGACGGTGTGCCGGTGCGGTACTTGCCGGTCAGCACACCACGTCCGAGCGGCGACCACGGCAGCACGCCGAGGCCGAGTGCCCGCGCGGCCGGGAGCACCTCGTGCTCGACGTGCCGGTTGAGCAGGGAGTACTCCACCTGCGTGGAGGCCAGCGGAGTGCGCCCCGGCACCGCGCGCTGCCACGTCGCGGCCTGCGCGGTCTGCCAGCCGGTGTAGTTGGAGATGCCGACATAGGACGCGCGTCCGGTCGACACGGCCAGGTCCAGTGCGGTGAGCGTCTCCTCGACCGGGGTCTCGTCGGTCCACACGTGCACCTGCCACAGGTCGACGTGGTCGACCCCGAGACGCCCGAGCGACGCGTCGAGCGAGGTCAGCAGGTGCCCGCGCGAGGTGTTCGTGACCCGCTCGCCCGTACGCCGCGAGATGCCCGCCTTGGTCGCGAGGACGACCTCGTCGCGGGCGACCACGTCGCCGAGCAGGGTGCCGATCAGCTCCTCGCTCGCCCCGTCGCCGTACCCCGCCGCGGTGTCGACGAGCGTGCCGCCGGCCTCGGCGAACGCGATCAGCTGGTCGCGGGCCTCGTGCTCGTCGGTGTCGCGACCCCAGGTCATGGTGCCCAGGCCGAGCCGGGAGACCTTCAGGCCGGTGGCGCCGAGCGAACGCTGCTGCATGGAGGCGAGCGTAGCCACGGGTCCTGCGTGGGAACGGCAGGGACGCGCCCGTAGGCTCACCCCCTGTGACGGATCTCCTCAAGGCAGTGGTCCTGGGCATCATCCAGGGCCTCACCGAGTTCCTGCCGATCTCCAGCAGCGCGCACCTGCGGATCTTCCCCGAGCTCTTCGGCTGGGGCGATCCGGGCGCCGCGTTCACGGCCGTCATCCAGATCGGCACCGAGCTCGCCGTGCTGATCTACTTCCGCAACGACATCTGGCGCATCGGCAGCGCGTGGGTGCGCTCGCTCTTCCGGGCGGAGCACCGCGGCACGCTCGACTCCCGGATGGGCTGGTTCATCATCATCGGCTCGCTGCCGATCGTCGTGCTGGGCGTGCTCCTCAAGGACGTCATCGAGCGCGACTTCCGCAACCTCTGGATCATCGGCACCACGCTGATCGTGATGGGCGTCGTGCTCGGCGTCGCCGACCGCGTCGGTCGCACCGACCGTCCGATCGGCAAGATCACCCTCAAGGACGCCGTGCTGATGGGCGCGGCGCAGGCGCTGGCGCTGATCCCGGGCGTCTCCCGGTCCGGCGCCACGATCTCGATGGGCCGCTTCCTCGGCTTCGACCGCGAGGCCGCCACGCGCTTCGCGTTCCTGCTCGCGATCCCCGCCGTCGTCGGCGCCGGCCTCTTCGAGCTCAAGGAGATCCCGCACGGCCACAACGACTTCGGCTGGGGCCCCACGATCACCGCGACGGTGGTGTCCTTCGTGGTGGGGTACGCCGCCATCGCCTGGCTGCTGCACTACGTCAGCACCCGCTCCTACACGCCGTTCGTCGTCTACCGGATCCTGCTCGGTGCCGGCACGCTCATCCTGCTGGGCGCAGGCGTGCTGACCGCCTGAACGTGCCGACCAGGAGCGCGAGGGCCACGACCTGCGTGAGCGCCACCACCAGGACGAGCGCGCCCAGCGACTTCTCGTAGAGCCAGCCGGCACCGACGCCGCCGACGATCGCCAGCAGCCCCTGGATGCCGGCGAACACGCCGTACGCCGTGGCCCGCCGCGGCGCGTCGACGAGCTCGGCGACGACCGCCTTGATCGTCGAGTCCTGCACGCCCTGGGCGAAGCCCCACGCCGCCACGCCGACCAGGACCGCCACGAGCGCGGACCGCAGCGCCAGTGCCGGCACCAGGGCGACGAGCACCGGCACGACCAGCAGCACCCGCGGGCCGGTCCGGTCGTAGACCGCACCGACGACCAGGGCCGCGACCGCCTCGACGGCCATCGCGGCGGCGTACACCACCGGGACGGCGGCCACGGGCAGCAGGCCCTCGACGGTGAGGTGGTAGCCGATGATGCCGAAGGTGACCAGCGCGCCCGTGGTCAGCGAGGCGGCGAAGGCGTAGCGGAAGAAGTCACCCGACAGCCCCGCACCGACGGCCTCGGCCCACCAGCCGCGGCGCCCTGCCTGCGGATCGGGGGCGGTCGCGGTCGCCGGGTCGTCGTACGCCGCCGGGTCCGGCACCCGGCGGCGCAGGGTCAGGAGCAGCACCATCGCGATCGCTCCCGGCACGGCGAGCACCGCCATCCCGGTCCAGAGCGAGCTGATCGCGACCACGCCCGCGACGAGGAGGGGACCCCCGAACGCGCCGACCTGGTCGAGCGCCTTGTGCACGCCGAAGCCACGCCCGCGGCCCACCGCGACGGCGACGTGGGCGAGGAGTGCCGACTTCGACGGCGATCGGATCGCCTTGCCGAGCCGCTCGAGCAGGATCATCGTGGCGCCGAACGCGAGCCCGGCGACGCCGAGGCGCGGCGCGAGTGCGAGCAGCGGCACGCAGACCGCGGTGAGCCCGTAGCCGACGATCGTCAGCGACCAGTAGCGACCCGTGCGATCGGCGAGGGGACCGAACGCGAGGCGCAGCACCAGCGCGACGGCCTCGCCGGCGCCGGTGACGAGTCCGACCACGACAGCCGAGGCACCGAGGGCGGCCAGGAGCGGGCCGTAGACCGAGCGGGCACCCTCGTAGACCATGTCGGCGAACAGGCTCACGAAGCCGAACCACCACACGACCCGCCACGCAGTGGGGGCAGGTCGCGTCACAGCCACCCGGACTTCTTGAAGAACCAGAGCAGCACGGCCGACGCGCCGACCATCAGGAACAGCGCGAACGGGTAGCCGTAGGTCCAGTGCAGCTCGGGCATGCGGTCGAAGTTCATGCCGTAGACCCCCGCGATGAGGGTCGGTACGACGACCAGCGCGGCGCCGGCGGAGATCTTGCGCATGTCCTCGTTCTGCTGCACCGAGATCCGGGCCAGGTGCGCGTCGAAGGCGGTCGACAGGAGGATGTCGAGGTTGTCGATGACCTCCGAGACGCGCTGGAGGTGGTCGGCGACGTCGCGGAAGTAGGTCGCGGTCTCGGCCGTGATCGGGATCGGTGTGCGGATCGTCGGCATCGTGTCGGAGTGGAGGGAGAACTTGCGCATCGGCTCGCGCAGCGGCAGCACCGCGCGCCGCACCTCCGCGATCTCCCGCTTGAGGACGTAGATGCGGTTCGAGTCGTCGGTGCGGGCGGGGGAGAAGACCGACTCCTCCACCTCGTCGACGTCCGCCTCGAGCGCCGCGCCGACCTTCTCGTACTCGTCGACCACGCGGTCGCAGATGGCGTACATGACCCCCATCGGCCCGTGCTCCAGCACCTTGGCCCGGGTCTCCAGGTCGCGACGGGAGTCGGACAGGTCGATGCCCTGGCCGTGGCGGACCGTCACGACGAAGTCGGTGCCCACGAACATGTTGATCTCACCGGTCTCGACGGCGTCCTCCGCGTCGACGTACCAGAGCGTCTTCAGCACGAGGAAGAGCGTGTCGCCGTAGTGCTCGAGCTTGGGGCGCTGGTGGGAGTCGCCCGCGTCCTCGACCGCCAGCGGGTGCAGGTCGAAGGTGCGGGCGATGACGTCGAGCTCGTCGGGGCTGGGATCGTGGATCCCGATCCACTGGAAGTCGCCGGGCTCGCACGGGACGCGGGCGTGGCCGAGGCTCTGGTCGTCGCCCGGACCGAGCGGCACGCGCTTGCCCCGGTGGTAGAGGGCGTTGTCCACGATCACGCGGTCAGGCTAGTCCCACTAGGGTCGCTCCCGTGCCCACTGTGATCCTCGTCCGACACGGTCGCTCGACCGCCAACGCCACGGGGGTGCTGGCCGGCCGACTGCCCGGCGTCCACCTCGACGAGGCCGGGGTGGAGCAGGCGGCAGCGGTCGGCGAGCGACTGGCCGGCGTACGCCTCGCGGCCGCCGTCACGAGCCCGCTCGAGCGCTGCCGCGAGACGTGCAAGGAGATCACCGGTCGGCAGGCCACCTCGCTGCGGGCGAGCAGCGACAAGCAGCTCTCGGAGTGCGACTACGGCGAGTGGCAGGGTCGGCCGCTGAAGGAGCTGGCCAGGGAGAAGCTCTGGAAGACCGTGCAGGCCCAGCCGTCGGCGGCGACCTTCCCCGCGGGGGAGTCGATGCGGGCCATGCAGGACCGGGCCGTCGCCGCGGTCCGCCGCCACGACGCCCGGATCGCCGCCGAGCACGGCGATGACGCGGTCTGGCTCGCGGTGAGCCACGGCGACGTCATCAAGTCGATCCTGGCCGACGCCCTCGGCACCCACCTCGACCTCTTCCAGCGCATCCACGTCGACCCGGCCTCGGTGTCGATCGTCAGCTACACCGCGTCGCGCCCGTTCGTCCTCGGCACCAACACCCACGGCGGCGACCTGTCGTGGCTGAATGCGCCCGCGAGGACGCAGCGCCGCTCGTCGCGCCCGGCGCGCACCGACGCAGCGGTCGGCGGGGGAGCGGGACCGACCCACCCAGCCGGGTCCTAGGGTGACTGACATGCCCGTCGTGCACCTCTTCGACCCGCCCGAGCGCTTCGTCGCCGGCACCGTCGGCGAACCCGGCTCGCGCACCTTCTTCCTGCAGGCGCGCGAGGGCGCCCGGATCGTCAGCGTCTCGCTGGAGAAGCAGCAGGTCTCGGCGCTCGCCGAGCGCATCGACGAGCTCCTCGACGAGCTGATGAACGCCGCGGGCGACGAGATGCTGATCCCCGCCATCGCACCGCGCGACATGGTCGACGCCCAGCCGCTCGAGCAGCCGATCGAGGAGGAGTTCCGCGCGGGCACGATGACGCTGTCGTGGGACGGCAGCGACGAGCGCGTGGTCATCGAGGTGTTCCCCTTCACCGAGGCGGCCGTGGTGTCGCCGGAGCAGCTGCAGGAGGACCTCGAGGACCTCCTCGAGCCGGAGCCCGAGGAGATCTTCCTGGTCCGGCTCACCGCGGCCGCGGCCCGCTCGTTCGTCGAGCGCTCGCGCACCGTCGTCGGCGCCGGCCGCCCCGACTGTCCCTTCTGCGGGGGACCCATCGACCCCGACGGACACCTGTGCGTGCGGTCCAACGGCTTCCGGCGTCGTGACCCCTGACCCCACGCTCCCGCGCGACTTCCCGACCGGCGAGCTGACCCTGCACGGCCGGGTCCTGCCGGCGTCCAACGCGACCTTCGTCGGTGAGATCGACGGCGTCCGCGTCGTCTACAAGCCCGTCGCCGGCGAGCGACCGCTGTGGGACTTTCCGGACGGCACCCTGGCCAACCGCGAGGTGGCGGCGTACGCCGTCTCGGAGGCGCTCGGCTGGGACCTCGTGCCGCCGACGGTGCTCGGCGACGGACCGCACGGCCCGGGCATGCTGCAGCTGTGGCGCGACGAGGTGGAGGACCAGGCGCCCGTCGACATCGTGGGCGAGGGCGAGGTGCCCGCGGGCTTCCGGCACGTGTTCGACGGCCTCGACGCCCACGACCAGCCGGTGTCGCTCGTGCACGAGGACTCGCCCGAGCTGCGCCGGATGGCGCTCTTCGACGTGGTCGTCAACAACGCCGACCGCAAGGGCGGGCACGTCCTGCCGATGGCCGACGGCCACCGCCACGGCGTCGACCACGGCCTGACCTTCCACGTCGAGAACAAGCTGCGCACCGTCCTGTGGGGCTTCGTCGGCGAGGCGGTCACCGACCTGGAGGCCGAGGGCCTGCGCCGGCTCTCCGTGGCCCTCGAGGGCGACCTCGCGACGGTGCTCGCGGGGCTGCTGACGCGTGACGAGCTCGCGGTCACCACGCGGCGCCTCACGCGACTGCTGGACCGCGGGGTGTTCCCGTCGCCCGCCTCGTCGGCGTACCCCGTGATCCCGTGGCCGCCCTTGTGATCTGCTGCCTCCCGACCGGCGGATAGGCTGCGCGCCATGCGTTCCTGGTCGTCCCCCGACGTGCCCCGACTGCCCCGCACGGGCCCGGCCGTGCGGGTCCACGACACCGCCGGCAACGAGGTCGTCGAGACCCGGCCCGAGGGCCCGGCCCGGCTGTACGTCTGCGGCATCACGCCCTACGACGCCACCCACATCGGCCATGCCGCGACCTACGTCGGCTTCGACCTGCTCAACCGCGCGTGGCGCAACGCCGGCCACGAGGTGACCTACGTCCAGAACGTGACCGACGTCGACGACCCGCTGCTCGAGCGCGCGGCGAAGGTGCACGTCGACTGGGCGGAGCTGGCCGAGCGGGAGACGCAGCTGTTCCGTGACGACATGGAGGCGCTGCGCGTCCTGCCGCCCGCCCACTACACCGGCGCCGTCGAGTCGATCCCGCGGGTGATCGAGCTGATCGAGCGCCTCGACGAGGCCGGTGCCGTCTACCAGGTCGAGGACGACCTCTACTTCTCCGTCACCGCCGACGACTCGTTCGGCTCGGTCTCGAACCTCGACCGCGAGGCGATGCTCGCGATCTTCGGCGAGCGAGGGGGCGACCCCGACCGCGAGGGCAAGAAGGACCCGCTCGACTGCCTGCTGTGGCGTGCCGAACGTCCGGGCGAGCCGTCGTGGCCCAGCCCGTGGGGCCCGGGCCGGCCGGGCTGGCACATCGAGTGCTCGGCGATCGCGCTCGACCACCTCGGCACGTCCTTCGACGTGCAGGGCGGCGGCAGCGACCTGGTCTTCCCGCACCACGAGATGTCCGCGGGCGAGGCGCAGGTCGCGCACCGGGGCGAGCGGTTCGCGGTGGCCTACGCCCACGCCGGGATGGTGGCCTACGACGGCGAGAAGATGTCGAAGTCCAAGGGCAACCTGGTCTTCGTCTCCGCGCTGCGGATGAGCGAGGTCGACCCGATGGCGATCCGCCTCGTGCTGCTGCGTCACCACTACCGCAGCGACTGGGAGTGGACCGACGACCAGCTCTGGGACGCCGTGGACACCCTCGTCGACTGGCGACGCGCGCTGGCGCTCGGCCACGGCGCCGACTCGGCTCCCGTCGTCGAGCGCGTGCTCACCGCGCTGGCCGACGACCTCGACGCGCCGTCCGCGGTCGCGGCCGTGCAGGAGTGGGTCGACGCGACCCTCGGCACCACCGGTCTCGCCGACACCTCCGACCACGAGGCGGCCGCGACCATCCATCGGCTGCTCGACGCGGCCCTCGGCCTGTCGCTCTGACGTACGCCCGCCGCTCGAAGCGGAGGCTCAGTCGGTGTCGCGGCGCTTGAGGTAGCGCTCGAACTCCCGCGCGATGGCCTCGCCGGACGCCTCGGGGAGGTCGGCGGTGTCTCGCGTCTCCTCGAGGGCGCGGACGTAGTCGGCGACGTCCTCGTCCTCGGCGGCGAGCTCGTCGACCCCGCGCTCCCAGGCCTTCGAGTCGTCGATCAGGTCGCCGAGCGGCATCGGCGCCTGCAGCAGCTCCTCGAGCTGGCCCAGGAGGGCGAGCGTCGCCTTCGGGCACGGCGGCTGGGCGACGTAGTGGGGGACCGCCGCCCAGTAGGACACGGCCGGGATGTCGAGCTGGCTGCACGCGTCGTTGAAGACGCCGACGATCCCCGTGGGCCCCTCGTACGTCGACTGCTCGACGTCGAGCCGGTCGACGAGCTCCGGCTCGGTCGCCGTCCCGGTGACCGGGATCGGGCGGGTGTGCGGGGTGTCCGCCAGCAGCGCGCCGAGGGTCACCACGAGCTCGGCGCCCAGGTCGTCGCAGGCGGCGAGCAGCTCGGCGCAGAACTGGCGCCACTTCATGCTCGGCTCGATGCCACGGACGAGGATCACGTCGCGGTCGAGCTCGGCGGGACGGGCGACCGCGATGCGCGTGGTCGGCCAGGCGAGGCGACGGTGACCGTTGACGTCGGTGCTGATGACCGGACGGTTGACCTGGAAGTCGTAGAACTCCTCGGGGTCGATCGCGCCGATGACCTCGGCCTTCCACTGCTCCATCAGGTGGTCGACGAGCCCGGAGGCCGCGTCGGCGGCGTCGTTCCATCCCTCGAAGGCGGCGACCACCACGGGGGAGACGAGGTCCTGCACGTCGTCGAACTCGATCACCACCCCACCCTAGGACGCGCTCCCCACTGATCGGCCGTGATTTCGTCGCCCGACGCGCCGGGTGCCACGATGTGGGAACCCGGTCCGCCCGCCGGACACCGTTCCTAGGCTGGTCGTCCAGCAACAGGAAGGCCATTCGTGAAGCCGCAGCACCGTCCCGACGCCACCGAGGCCCTCACGGAGGTCCTGGGCCGACGCATCATGGTGCTCGACGGGGCGATGGGCACGGCCATCCAGCGCGACCGCCCCGACGAGGCCGGCTATCGCGGCGAGCGCTTCGCCGACCACCCCAGCGACCTGGTCGGCAACAACGACCTGCTGACGATCACGCAGCCGCACATCATCCGGACGATCCACGAGGAGTACCTCCGCGCGGGCGCGGACATCATCGAGACCAACACCTTCAACGCCAACGCGGTCTCGCTCGCCGACTACGGCCTCGAGGACCTCGACTACGAGCTCAACTACGAGTCCGCACGGCTCGCGCGTGCGGCTGCCGACGAGGTGGCGACCGACGACCGGCCGCGCTGGGTCGCCGGAGCCCTCGGCCCGACCACCCGCACGGCCTCGATCTCGCCCGACGTCAACGACCCCGGCGCGCGCAACGTGTCCTTCGACCAGCTCGCCGAGGCCTACCTGACTGCGGCCCGCGGTCTCGTCGACGGCGGCGCCGACCTGCTCATGATCGAGACGATCTTCGACACCCTCAACGCCAAGGCCGCGATCTTCGCGGTCGAGTCGCTCTTCGAGGAGCAGGAGCGTCGCTGGCCGGTGATCATCTCCGGCACCATCACCGATGCCTCCGGTCGCACCCTGTCCGGCCAGGTGACCGAGGCGTTCTGGGACTCCGTACGCCACGCGCGTCCCCTCGCGGTCGGCCTGAACTGCGCGCTGGGTGCGCGCGACATGCGCCCCTACGTCGCCGAGCTGTCACGTCTCGCGGACTCGTTCGTGAGCGTCTACCCCAACGCAGGACTGCCCAACGCCTTCGGCGAGTACGACGAGACGCCGGACCAGACGGCAGGTGTCCTGGCCGAGTTCGCCGGCGCCGGGTTCCTCAACCTCGTCGGCGGGTGCTGCGGCACCACGCCCGAGCACATCGCCGCCATCGCCGCGGCTGTCGAGGGCCAGGCGCGCCGCGAGCCGGTGGCCCACGAGCCCGTGATGCGGCTGTCGGGGCTCGAGCCGCTGACCATCACCGAGGACAGCCTCTTCGTCAACGTCGGCGAGCGCACCAACATCACCGGCTCGGCCCGCTTCCGCAAGCTCATCAAGGACGGCGACTACGACACCGCGTTGGGCGTCGCGGCGCAGCAGGTCGAGTCCGGCGCTCAGGTCATCGACGTCAACATGGACGAGGGGATGATCGACGGCGTCGCCGCGATGGACCGCTTCCTCAAGCTCATCGCCGCCGAGCCCGACATCAGCCGCGTGCCCGTGATGGTCGACTCCTCCAAGTGGGAGGTGATCGAGGCCGGCCTGAAGTGCGTGCAGGGCAAGGCGATCGTCAACTCCATCTCGATGAAGGAGGGCGAGGAGGCGTTCCGCGACCACGCGCGCCTGTGCCGCAAGTACGGCGCCGCCGTGGTGGTGATGGCGTTCGACGAGGACGGCCAGGCCGACAACCTCGAGCGCCGCAAGGCGATCTGCGAGCGGGCCTACCGGATCCTCGTCGACGAGGTCGGCTACCCGCCCGAGGACATCATCTTCGACCCCAACGTCTTCGCGGTCGCCACCGGCATCGAGGAGCACGCGACCTACGGCCAGGACTTCATCGAGGCGACCCGCTGGATCAAGGAGAACCTGCCCGGCGCCAAGGTCAGCGGCGGGATCTCCAACGTCTCCTTCTCCTTCCGCGGCAACAACCCCGTGCGCGAGGCGATCCACGCCGTGTTCCTGTTCCACGCGATCCGGGCCGGCCTCGACATGGGCATCGTCAACGCCGGCGCACTCGTGGTCTACGACGAGGTCGACGCCGAGCTGCGCGAGCGCATCGAGGACGTCGTGCTCAACCGGCGCCCGGATGCCGCCGAGCGGCTTCTCGAGATCGCCGAGCGCTACAACGTGACCGCCGGTGAGGTCGAGGTGACGGAGGACGAGTGGCGAGCGCTTCCGATCGGCGAGCGCATCACCCACGCACTGGTGAAGGGCATCGACGCCCACGTCGAGGCGGACACGGAGATCCTGCGCGCGGAGATCGCCGAGCGCGGTGGCCGTCCGATCGAGGTCATCGAGGGTCCGCTGATGGACGGCATGAACGTCGTCGGCGACCTCTTCGGCGCTGGCAAGATGTTCCTGCCGCAGGTGGTCAAGAGCGCCCGCGTGATGAAGAAGGCAGTTGCCTACCTGATCCCCTTCATCGAGCAGGAGAAGCTCGACAACCCCGCGCTCGCCACTGCGAAGGACACCAACGGCACCATCGTGATGGCGACGGTGAAGGGCGACGTCCACGACATCGGCAAGAACATCGTCGGTGTGGTCCTGCAGTGCAACAACTACGAGGTCATCGACCTCGGCGTGATGGTGCCGGCACAGAAGATCCTCGACACCGCGGCCGAGGTCGGCGCCGACATCATCGGACTGTCCGGCCTGATCACGCCCTCGCTCGACGAGATGGTCACCTTCGCCTCCGAGATGCAACGCCACGGACTGGAGATCCCGCTGCTCATCGGCGGCGCGACCACCTCGCGCGCGCACACCGCCGTCAAGGTCGACCCGAAGTACGACGGTCCGGTCGTCTGGGTGAAGGACGCCTCGCGCTCCGTGCCGACCGCGGCGGCCCTGCTCCACGAGACCGGTCGCGCCAAGCTGCTGGCTGACGTGAAGGCCGACTTCGACTCGCTCCGCACCCGCCACGCGGCCAAGAACGACCGCCCGATGGTCACGCTCGAGCAGGCGCGCGCCAATGCCACGCCGATCGACTGGACCGACCACCGCCCTCGCAGGCCGCACATGCTGCTGCAGCAGGACCACGCGGTCTCGACCATCGTCGGCGCGCCCGTCACCCAGCACGTCCGGGTGCTGCGCGACCAGGACCTCTCGGTGCTCCGCAGGTACATCGACTGGCAGCCGTTCTTCAACGCCTGGGAGATGAAGGGTGCGTTCCCCGACATCCTCAACAACCCCAGCTCGGGGCCGGCTGCGCGCAAGCTCTACGACGACGCGCAGGAGATGCTCGACACGATGATCGAGGAGAGGTGGATCCGCGCCCACGGCGTGGTCGGGTTGTTCCCGGCCAGCTCGGTCGGCGACGACGTCGAGCTCTACCTCGGCGACGACCGGAGCCAGGTGCACGCCACGCTCCACCACCTGCGCCAGCAGGGCCGGCACCGTGAGGGCGTACCCAACCGGTCGCTGGCCGACTACGTCGCTCCCAAGGACTCCGGCATCCGCGACCACGTGGGTGCCTTCGCGGTGACCGCGGGCGACGGCATGTCCGAGCGCGTGAAGGCGTTCCGTGACGACCTCGACGACTACAACGCGATCCTGCTCGAGTCGCTCGGCGACCGGCTGGCCGAGGCCTTCGCCGAGCGCCTCCACGAGCGCGTGCGCAAGGAGCTGTGGGGCTACGCGCCGGACGAGCACCTCGACAGCGTCGGGCTCATCAAGGAGCAGTACGACGGGATCCGTCCCGCGCCGGGCTATCCCGCGTGCCCCGAGCACACCGAGAAGCAGACGCTGTGGGAGCTGCTCGACGTCGAGAAGCACACCGGGATCCAGCTCACCGAGTCGATGGCGATGTGGCCCGGCGCCTCGGTCAGCGGCTTCTACTACTCCCACCCGCAGTCGCAGTACTTCGTGGTGGGTCGTGTCAACCGTGACCAGGTCGCCGACTACGCCGATCGCAAGGGCTGGACGCTCGCCGAGGCCGAGCGGTGGCTCTCACCCAACCTCGGCTACGACCCGGAGGACTGAACCGCAGCGGCGTCGGAGGACCGCCACCATGGACCGGAACCCGCCGACCGTGTCCGCCATAGTCCCGGGCCGTCACGATCAGCAAGGTCCGCGGCGCCGGAGCTGGTGCGGACGCCGACTATCGTGGCGAGACCCGGAGCACCTGATCCGTGCCATTGTCGGTGGTGACCAGCAGGTCGCCGTTCCGGGCGGACGTGACCGACCGCAGACGGCCGAACTTGGTCAACGTCGGGGGAGTCACGACCGACACGAAGCGGCCACGGCGGTCGAAGCGAAGGAAAAGCATCTGCTCGTCCTCGAGGGCCGCGACGGCGAGCGTGCCCTCGAGCGATCCCCACTGCGAACCCTGCACCCAAGCGGCACCGGAGGTGGCCCGGGTCGAGTCGCCGGAGCTCCACTGGGCGCCCACCTGGTCGCCCGGGAGGGACTCGTCGGTCATGGGCACCGACTCCTCGTAGCCGGGGACCGGGTTCCAACCATAGTTGCCGCCCGGCACGAGGCGGTTGACCTCGTCGTCCACGGTCGGACCGTGCTCGACCGACCAGACGGAGCCGTCGGCACGCTGGGCGAGGCCCTGCACGTTGCGATGCCCGTAGGTCCAGACGAAGCGGCGCTCGGTCGGGGCCGAGGCCCACGGGTTGCCGCGCATCGCGGCACCGGAGTCACGGTGGATCCGCAGCACCTTGCCGCCCAGCGAGTCGAGGTCCTGCGGGTTGGTGCCGATGGCCGCGTCGCCCGTGCCGATGAACAGGCCCGGTCCGGAGCGGGCCAGCATCAGTCGGCAGCCGCCATGGCGGCCGGTCGAGGTCGGGAAGCCGGCGATGAGCGTTCGTGCGCTCTGCACCAGCCTCCATCTCTTGCTGACCTGCATCCGAGTCACCCGTATGTCTTCCGGCCCGCTGGAATCGTCACCATGGCAGGCCCACACCACGCGCCGCTTGCGGTCGACGGCGAGCGACATCAGGCCGGTCTCCCCGGAGACCCACACCTGGTCGGACATGTCGGCGAGGGTCCGGACCTCGCCGTCGCGGACGACGCTGATGAGCGCCTTGTTGCGCTCGCTCACGACGAGCCGGCCACCCGGTGCCTGCTGCACGTCCCAGGGCTTGTCGAGGCCGCGGACGAGGATCCGCACCCGAAGGCGGGGTGCCGCGGCCACCTCGCGTGCGTGGTCGGGCGAAGCCACCGCGTCGGCGGCGGGGTCGTACGCGGGCTCGGGATCGTCTCCCTCGGTGGCCGCGCAAGCGGGTAGCGCGAGCGAGAGTGCGAACGCGATCGTCAGTGGCGTGGACCGGAGAGGTAGGCGCACCTCATCGAGGTTATCGGCACGTCCGCGGCGGCGGGCAACCCCAGAATCGGGTACGCGTCATGAGGTCTTGTTGGCCATGACGCGTGCTCGAGCAGCGTGGCTGCGGCGTCGACGTCGGGCTACCGAACGCTGGGTGGCAGTGCTTGGTAGGTCGGGTCGCCTGCGTGCCTCCTTTTGGGGAAAGCCGTGCAGGCTCCGCCGGCCGCCGACACCGAGGGTGAAGTGTCCTGTGGTGGTGCTCGCGGGCGATGCGAGCCCTGTCAGCCGTCAGGTGGGGAAGCGTGCACACGATGAGTATCAGTTCTCGCGCCGTTGCGTGGCGCCCTCCGACGATGTCGGCACGTGGCACGAATCGTGCCCGTCGCCCGCTCGTGCTCGCCGCGTTCGCGATGACCGTCGCGCTCTCGCTGGGATTCGCGGCGCCTGCGCTGGCGGCCGCGCCCGCGGCCCCCTCCATGTTCGCCGGACCGACCGCGGTGACGACCAGCTCGATCAGCGTCCGCTTCCTGCGCTCAGCGGACCCGGACCTGGTCTGCAAGCCAGACATCGGCTACGAGGTCCTCGGTGGCGCGTTCGCGGACTGGCGGGACGTGGGCGGCTTTCCCAACGCCCCCTGCGACGACCGCGACCCCGGGTACAAGTTCAGCGGCCTCAGCGCCGGCACGACGTACACCCTGAGCATCAGGGCATACCGCATCACCGGGGGCGTCAAGGAATACTCCGCGGCATCGAGCACGACCGCGACCACGGCCGCGGGGACGACCACGCCGACGAGCCCGGGGGCCGTGAATCCGCCCACGATGTACGCCGGGCCGACGGCTGTGACGACAGGCTCGATCAGCATCCGCTTCCTGCGCTCGCCGTCTCCGGATCGTGTCTGCAAGCCGGACATCGGCTACGAGGTCCAGGGCGGCGCGTCCGCTGGGTGGCTGGACGTCGGTGGGTTCCCCAACGCCCCGTGCGACGACCCCGACCCCGGCTACAAGTTCAGCGGTCTACTGGTCAACACCACGTACACCCTCAGCATCCGGGCGTACCGCGTGACCAACGGCGTGAAGGAGTACTCCGCGGCGTCGAGCACCACGGTCACCACCAAGGGCGTGAACCCGCCGACCCTGATCGCCACCCCGATCGCGGTCTCGAACACGTCGATCAGCATCCGCTTCATCCGTTCTGCGGCGCCGGACCTGGTGTGCAAGCCGGACATCGGCTACGAGGTGAGGGGTGGTGCTTTCGTCGGTTGGTTGGACGTCGGTGGGTTCCCCAACGCCCCGTGCGACGACCCCGACATCGGGTACAAGTTCAGCGGACTGTCCCCGTCCACCAGCTACACGCTCGGGATAAGGGCGTACCGCATCACCGCCGGGGTCAAGGAGTACTCGGCGGAGCGCAGCCTGACGGCCACCACCGTAGGCGGTACACCGCCGACTGGCACGCCGGCCGTCAATCCACCGAGAATGTCGCCGCTGCCGACCGCCGTCACGTCGACATCGATCAGCGTGCGCTTCGACCGCTCGGCCGCGCCCGACCTGGTCTGCAAGCCGGACATCGGCTACGAGGTGCTCGGCGGCACGTTCAGCGACTGGCGCGACGTGGGCGGCTTCCCGAACGCGCCCTGCGACGACCCGGACATCGGCTACAAGTTCGGCGGGCTGCGGCAGCGACTTCGTACACGCTCAGTATCCGGGCCTACGGGATCACCAACGGGGTCAAGGAGTACTCCACCGTCTCGAGCATCACCGCTGCCACGCTTCCACCCGTCGCCTAGCGCCAGCAGGCCGACGATGGGGGCACGGGGTCACCCTTCGGCGACGACCACCGCCGCCAGCCATCCTGCGGTCCGCGCCGTCGAGGCATGCAGCCGGACCACGCCCGACCGCGTCGCCCGGACGGCCGCGTCACCGACGAGCCGGACCGTGACACCGCCCGCGTCGTCGAGGCTCACCTCGATCTCCCGCCACATCAGAGGACCGGGGGAGGAGATCCCGATCGCCTTCAGTGCCGCCTCCTTGACGGCGAAGCAGGTCGCGGCGACGCGCGAGGGGCGCGCCGACCTGCGGCACATCTCGACCTCGGCGGGGGTGTACCAGTGCTCCAGGAAGCGGTTGCCACCGGAGTCGACGAGTCGGGCGATGCGTGCCTCGTCGAGCACGTCCGTGCCGACCCCGACGACGCTCACGATCCCCACCCTAGCGAGCGCCGCGGCCGTGCGGAGGGCCGCGTGAGCACCCCGCGCGCGGGACGTCCGACGGTCGTCAACTTCCACGGGATCGGTGAACCGCCCGCGCACGTGCCGCCGGACGAGGTGCCCTTCTGGTGCCCCCTCGACGACTGGCAGCGCATCGCCGACGTGCTGGCGGTGGAGGTCGCCGCGGGAGCCGCCGTCGCCATCACCTTCGACGACGGCAACTGCAGCGACGTGGAGCGCGCGTTGCCGGCCCTCGCCGAGCGGGACCTCACGGCCACGTTCCACGTCTGCGCGGGCCGTCTGGACCTGCCCGGCTACCTGGACGGGTCCGCGGTGCAGCACCTGCGGAGCAGCGGCATGTCCATCGGCAGCCACGGCTGGGACCACGTCGACCTGCGGGCCTTGTCGGATCCCGACCTCGTGCGTGCCGCCCAGGACTCCCGGCAGCGGCTCGGCGAGGTGTGCGGTGAGGCCGTCACCAGCTTCGCGGTCCCGCTCGGCAGCTACGACCGCCGCGTCCTGCGGCACCTGCGGCACTACCGGGCCGTCTGCACGAGCGACGCTACGTCCTGGGACGGCTCCGGCTGGATCGTGCCGCGCTGGTCGTACGTCCGGGGGTGGGACGCCGGCCGGGTCAGGTCGTTGGCACGCGGCGAGGAGGCGCGTCGGCACCGGTGGCGTCAGCGGGCGTCGATGGCGGTGAAGCGCCGGCGCTGACGCGCGAGAGGTGGTGCACCGCTCCCGCCATTCCGAAGAAGAGGAACGTGAGACCGGCCACCTGCCGGAAGCTCAGCGCGTCGAAGGTGGCGTAGCTGGTGACGATCCCGACCATCGAGGCCGACACTGCGTAGCCGAGCTGGCGCTGCTGGTGCGGCAGGCCAAGGCGACGCGGCGTCCACGCGGCGACCTGGGCCGCGAGGAAGAGTACGGCGAAGGCGAGCGTGCCGAGCACGCCGAGCTCGAGCAGCAGGATCAGGAGCTGGTTGTCGACGGTCCGGTAGACCGTCGGGACGAAGGTGAACAGGCCCTGGCCGGTCAGGGGACGCATCTCGACCAGCCGGAAGACCACGGGGTAGTCGTCCGTGCGGCCAGCGACGCTCGGGTCGCCTTCGAGGCCGGTGAACAGAGAGCGGATGGTGCCGAGCAGGCCCGGGAGTGCCATCCGGAGGGCGAGCGCGAGCGGGAACGCCGCGACCAGGGCGACCAACCTGGTCCTCGTCGGCCACCCGACGAAGAGGACGACCGAGGCGACCCCCAGCACCACCACCGCGGAGCGTGACACCGACATGAGCGCTGCCACCCCGACGAGGGCGACCGGGAACCAGGGACCGGGACGCCGTGGGTCGCGCAGGGCGCGATACGTCGCCAGGGGGAGGAGGGCCGCCATGACGACACCGAGCTCGATCGGGTGGGCCGAGGTCGCGACGACACGGTTCAGGTCGGACCGCGACAGGGCGTTGCCGAAGTCGACCAGGCCGACCAGGCCGGGGACGTGGAGGTACGCCGCAAGGTTGATGCCGGTGAAGTACTGGGCCACGGCCATCGCTCCGACGGCGCCCGCCGCACGCACGATCCAGTCCACCAGCCGGTCCAGCTGCTCCCACGACCGGATGCCGTCCGCGGTGACGAGGAGGATCCCGGCCCACCCGGCGAGGGCCAGCAGGCCCCGGTCGGACGCGCTGGCGATGACCTCGGTCACCTGGTGCACGTCGGCCTGCTCCCAGAGGCGGTCCGAGCGCTGGTGGATGTCGGCCGGCTGTGACCAGCCGCCCAGGTGACCGGAGGAATAGCTCACCAGGCAGGCGACGGCGAAGATCGCGAAGGCGCTGCGCACGAGGGTCGCCCCGTGCGCCTCTCCGAGACCCCCGACGAGGGAGCACAACCACCAGAGGAGCCCCGCGATCGCCAGCAGGTTGGCCGGAGTACCCGGCGCACCGATCGGGCCGACGATGAGCCGGGTCGGCACGCACAGGAGCAGCACGGCGTACGCGGCGACGAACGCCCACGCCGGCAGGAGGCGGCCCCGACGGCGAGGGCCACTCACGGCCGGTCCGCGCCCCGAGCCGACCCGAGCGCCTGGTCCTCCGCGCTCGGTGCACGGTCGCCCGGCTCGCGCTCGGCGGCCGCCTGCTTGCTCGGGGTCGCTCGGGCGGGACTCTTCTTGCTGGGTGCCCGCTTGCGCGGAGCCGCCTTGGCAGGGGTCCGCTTCCTCGGCACCGATCCGTTCTTGGGCACCGGCCTGCTCGTGGGCGCCGACCCGTTCGTGGGTGCCGATCCTTCCTTGGGCGCCGATCCGTCCTTGGGCGCCGGGCCGGCCGCCGCGGGAGCAGGACGCTTGTCGAGCGGACCCGAGGAGGGGACTCGGGCGGGGGGCCGGGCGGGGGTCCGGGCGGGTGGCGGACCGGGCACCGGAGTCGGTGTCGCCGCTGGGGCCGAGGCGGGCCGGGACGGGGTGCGAGGGCGGCGAGGTGCGGTCTTGGTCACGCGGCGGCGACGGCGGACCTCGGCGAGCCAGTCCGTGGCGAAGGCCGTCAACAGCGTCAGCAGCCCGCCGGCGGCGAGGACAGCGATCACCCCGCGCAGTCCGCTGCCGCCCAGCTCGACCGGAGTCGTGTCGGCGGCGAACACCCGGATGCGCGCTGTCAGGTTGGCCGGCACCCTTTCCTCCCTCTGCACCCGCACGAGCTCGTCACCGACGGCCTCGACCAGCCCGTCCCGAGTCGCGAGGACGTTGTCCGGGTCGTCCCCCTCCGCGCCGACGGTGATCACCGGACTGCTGGGGTCCACCCCCACCTCGTAGGACGAGGTGAGCCCACTGGCCGCCAGGCCTACGGCGAAGTCGCGGCTGGCCGGGACCGAGGCGACGACCCGGGCCAGGATGTTGAGCTCGTTGGGGAGGTAGAGGAACGCGCTGTTCCGCTCCTCCGGGTCGCCGGCGGTCGACGGGAGCAGGAGCAACAGCTGGGCCGTCGCGCGATAGGTCGGCGGGGTGGACGTGTAGAGGTAGGCGGCCGCTCCCGCGGTCAGGAGTCCGCCGAGGACGACGACGATCCACTGCCGGAGCAGCAGCCTCAGTGAGCTTCCGAGCTCCATGGATCCCCCAGGTGGTTTCGCTGGTCCGGTGCTCATCGGCACGAGGCAGGGACGTCGTGGCCCGGGTCGCGGACGGTGGCCGGAAGCACGTCGACGAGTGCATCGACGAAGGCATCGACCGCATGCTCGGCCAGGCCGAGGGCGGGGACGGCGAGCTGCGAGAGCCGGTCGCGGTCCTCGACCAGGGCCAGGGTGTGCGCCACGGCCTCGGTGGTGCTCGCGTCGGTCAGGTCGACCAGCGCGCCGTAGCCGAGGCTGCCGAAGAACCCCGCGAACTTGCGGCTGTAGGCGACCGGGACGGTGGGCACGCCGGCCGTGAACGCGGCAATGGTGGCGTGCATGCGCGAGCCGATGAACACGTCGAGACCGCGCGATGTGCGACTTGGCCGTCGACCGGTGAGTCGAAGGCGGGCGCGAGCGTGCATCCCGGGTGGTCCCGCATGAGTGCCCTCGCCGCCCCGACGTCGTCCTCGACGGCGTCCGCCGTTCCCCGCGCGCGCAATCACGTGCGGGACCAGGTGGACCTCGTACCCGTTCGCGAGCAGCCCCTCGCACGACTCCGTGGCAGTAGGCGCGGTAGTCGGCGGTCAACGCGAACTGGTTCGATCCGGTGTACCCACCGTTCCAGAGCAGCCCGGAGACGTTGAACGCGACCCGGTTGCCACTGCGTGGCTCGGTCGGACGCCGGCAGAGCAGCACGGCCACGTCGGTGCTCGTCCGGACCTGGCGCGGTCCGTCAGCGAGGACAGGAATCGGTCGACAGGCTCGTCCCGCGTGACGACCAGCGCGGCCCGCTCGACGACGTGGCGGTACCACGGGCGCCAGGCTCCGGTCGACGCAGCGGACCGTAGGTCTGGGGCCCGAGGACCAGCGGAGTGCCCGGCGGCGAGCACCATCTGCTTGTGGAGCAGCTTGCGGAGCAACCGCTTGCCGCCGTAGATGTCGGAAAAGCTGTCCCCACCGGTCAGGTCGACGACGACGTCGCAGCGCCCCATCTCACGCATCGATCGCGCAGTCATGGGCGCGGGCTCCTGTGCCGGAGCGGGACGGTGCGAACGGTCGAGTGACGTGCCCAGCGAGTGCGCATGTGTCGATCGACTCGTCGGAGTTGATCGAGAAGACGACGATCTCGACGTCCTCGTCGGCCACGGTGGTCGACGATGGCCGCATCGAGTAGGCCAGCGCCGCCAGCCCGAGGTTCGCGGTGTCGTACTGGACGCCGAGCAGACCGAGCGCCCGGCCGCGGTGACGGCCGACGCCACCCGACCCCACGCGAGCGGAGTCCGCCGGTGGGCGGCGGGCCAGCAGCGCAGCGCTCACTGTGAGGGTGGCGTAGGCGATCCCCGGCAGGCACCAGCCGCGGGTCGCGGGCGACGACGTCGCGCAGCCAGGACCACTGGTCCGACTCGCCGGACGGCGCGTGCGCGTGGAGGCGACGTCGCTGCCCGCGCATGGCCGACGATCCGCGCCGGACGCGCTCGAGCCGGTGCACGAGCTCGCGCGATCGTCGGCGGCGAGGCTCGACGGTGACGACGACGTCGTCCACGAGGACCCTCTCCTCGGGGCCGAACAGCGAGTCCAGGAAGAGGTCGTCCGCCACCATCTCGGGAAACGATCTCGAACCGCGACCGGCCGATCTCGGAGAGCGCGATCAGCCGCGGCCGAAGAGTCCGTCGCGGAACACCGGCAGACGTTCGTGCACCCGCGAGTGAGCACGTACGAGCCACGGACGGCCCCGGACGTCGAGACGCCGTGCCGGGGACTGCCGCCAGGACGCCCGGTTGCTCCAGCGCCTGCTCGAGGGCGCGGACCGCACCCCGGGGAACCCGGATGTCGGCATCGAGGTAGATCCGCGGGAAGGACGTGGCCGCCGCGTCGCCCGCGTTGAGCGCTCGAGGTTTTCCGCCGTCGGGGAGCTCGATCGACGCGCACGCCCGGCCGGCGTCGCGCGACACCGGCCGTGTCGTCGTGGCAGCCGTTCGCGACGACGATCACCTCGGCATCGGGGGCGTCGGCGAGGAGCGCGTCCAGGGTCGCGCCGAGGACGACTTCCTCGTCGTACGCGGCGATGATCACACTGACCATGGGCCCCCATTCCCTCGCCGCTCAGCGTAAGAGCGGGTCGCCGGCGCCCCGCGGCCCGAGAATGGGGGATGTTCGCGCAGCATCAGGGGCCGGACAAGGCTCCTAGTCGGTGTAGCGGATGGTGCTGCTGTCGTCCCAGGTGTTGCCCGACCAGACGTTGCCCGGCCGGGTCGGGTCGAAGCCGCTGACCGCCCGGATGTTGCCGCACGCTGCCCGGTCTCGCCCCGCACGAACACGTTGTTGACGAAGCGCACGTTGTTGGCGAGGTGGCCGTAGGGCTTGCCGCCGTCGTCACCCGACGAGCCGCCGTAGGCGCACACGGTCGACCCGCCACCGCCGCCACCGAGGAAGATGTTGCTGCTCGATCAGGTTGTTTTGCACCGGTCCGAAGTCGCCGTAGCCGGTGAGGCCCGCCGAGCAGCCCGTGCCGGGCCCGCGAAGCGCCTCACAGGTGATGGTGTTGTGCCGCAGCGTCGTGCTCTCGCCCATCCGGATGCCGCTGAAGTGCGCGTCGCCGCCCTCGTCGGCCCCCTGCGCGTGCACCCACGAGTTCTCGATGGTGCAGTTGATCTCGCAGTAGACCGAGCGTCGCCCGCCGGTGATCTCGACGCGGTTGGCGTGGTAGTTGCCCCGGGTCAGGCCGTCGTTGAGGTTGTCGCCGATGTGGACCTCGGAGTCGGTGATCGAGAACGAGTAGCTGGTCGTGCTGGGGTAGAGCAGCTCGATGTGGCCGTTGATGCGCGTGTTGATGATCTGCACGCCCGGGGCCTCGATCTCCAGCGTCCCATTCACCTCGACGTTCTGGATCACCGTGTTCGCGGTCCTGATCGTGAGCGGACCGGAGTACGGCGCGAGGGTGGTGCCGCTGGGCACGCCGGTGTTGTCCGGACCCGGCCAGTCCTCCGGGCGTCGGCGTCGGCGTCGGGGTGGGGGTCGAGGTCCTGCGCTGGGGCGTGAACACGACGTCGACCAAGAAGTTCGCGCGGCCCGCCGACTTGCGTGGAGGACGGGACGTGCTGCTGCGCTTGCGGACTCCTCCGCCCCGGTTCACCGTGAACCCGTTGACGGTCCGCTTGCGGGCGAAGCCCCGGCGCTTCACGGCGTGCCGGCCGTGGGACGCGAGGTAGGACGCGATGTAGACGCGGCCCGCGAGCAGGCGCACCGGCGACCGGAGCTGCGCCGTCTGCCAGCCGGCACGGTCGGAGGCCCGGAACCTCGTCCGCCCCAGGAGCGTCCCGTCGTTGTCCCACAGGGAGGCGACGTAGGACTTGGTCTGGCGTGGGCTGCGGTAGAACTGCAGTGCCGTCACCTGGCCGGCCCGGCTGGAGCTGAACTTCACGCCGAGGTTGACCGAGGCCTTCTGGCGCACGGCAGGTGTCGTCGGCCGCATCTTCGAGCCGAGGATGCCGACGGTCGACGCGGCGTCCGCCGGTTCGGCGAGGGGGAGGACCGTGAGAGGCACGACGGTGCCGAGGCCGATCAGGAAGGTGGCGACGACGCGGACCCGCAACCAGCGGGGGCGTCGGCGGAGACGGGTGATGACACGGGTCACGGGTGTTCCTCGGGCAGGGGGGACCGGCACGTGGGGCGGGAGCCGGGCGGTCGCACGCCACTCTAGGTGCCGCGACCATGCCGGACCAGGTCAAAAATTCGGTAAATCTACGACGACCGGAGGTGTTGACCATCGGCACCGGCCACCGGCGCCAACGGCTCGTTGAACATGTCGAGGTCGCCTCCCAGGTCCGCCACGTCCCGTTCCCACCATTCCTCGGCGAGCAGCTCCGCGATCATCTCCGGCGCACAGCGGTACCGCACCACCCGACCCGGGTTGCCGACGACCACGGCGTACGGCGGAACGTCCTTGAAGACCACGGCCCCGGCACCGACGACCGCCCCGTGTCCGATCCTGGAGACGCTCGCGCTGATGACGGAGTTGTGCCCGAGCCAGACGTCGCTCCCGATCTCCAGCGGGCTGTAGTGCCGTTCGGCCTCGGTGAGGCCGAGCTCGGGGTTGAAGAAGAAGCCGTGCATTCCCTTGAGGTGGGTCGGGTGGTCGAGGGTGGCTGCGAACGCGGAGCGGGCGATGGAGGTGTAGCGGCCGATCGTCGTGCCCGGACCGAACGCGTGGGGCACGAAGCAGCCGCCGTGCGTGTACGCGCCGACGTCCACGCGGTGGTACTGCCGGAAGATGTCACGCAGCGTGTCCGAGTACATCTCGCCGCCCTCGAACCGGTTGACCATCCGCCGGACGACGGCTCGGCCCGCGGTACCGCGGCCGTAGAGGCGCACCATGGCGCGGCTCGTCGGGTGTCTCATCACCGGATCCTTCCTGTGTGTCGACCTCGGCGCCACAGGCCTCGGGTCACGATGCGCCGCACCATCCCGGCGTACTCCGTGGCCCACGCCCTCGGCCCGAGCAGCCGCGCGGCCGCGGCCAGGCGGAAGCCCGGGTAGCGAGGGGTCGCGAGACCGGCCGTGCGCAGGGCCGCCGCGCGGGCGGGCACGAGCATGCGGCGCCGGGTGAGCGGTTGGGCGAGCACCACGTCGCTCGCGTCACCGACCGTCGCGGTGAGGTAACCGGCCTCGATCGCCCCCTCGACGACGGTGCGGCCGCGGATGGTCCGGGCAAGGATCAGCGACACGCCGTCGGAGGCACGCGTCGGGCTCGTCGCCGTGCCTGTGCCACGCGTCCCCGCCGGTCACGTCGGCCAGCTCGCCGAGGCCGTCGGCGCACAGGGTGCACCGCAGCTGACGGGGCGTGCGTGCCAGGCGACCCCACGACTCGTCGTAGGTCAGCTCGGACCGGTGCCCGTCGGTCGATCCGACCACGAAGCTGCCCGGCCACCCCTCACCGCGGTAGCGGACCTGGGAGATGGCGGACGGCTCACGGAACCCGAGCTCGGCGGCCAGCCGCAGGCTGGCGTCCGACGGCGGGGTCCCGGCGCAGAAGAAGCTGAGCACCAGTCCCAGGTTGCGGTCCAGCGCGGGTCGCTCGCGGCGCAGCTCGCGCACCGCTGCGACGTCGCACGGCTTGCCGATGAAGACGCACGGACGGTCGGCGGACTCGATGAGGGCGAGCGCCTCGACGGGTGAGGAGGTCGTGTAGCGCGAGCCGCTGTTGCGCAGGAGCGAGGCGCGGTCGCGGCTGACCACGGTGCGGTTGCCCCACGGGACGGCGTCGTCCATCCCGGTGTGCACGACCAGCGCCATCTGCAGCTCCTCGAGGGCGTACGTCGCCAGGGCTGTCACCACCCCTCCCGATGAGCCCGCCCAGCGCAGTGCGGGGTCGCTCGCCCATCCTTCCCAGATGGCCTCGGTGGGACCAACCAGCAGCGCGGAGCGGTCGGGTGTGTCTTGCCAGCCCGGGGAGGTCACCTGCGATCCGGGGCAGGCCCGGACGATCTCGTCCTTGAGCGCGACCGGCAACGCGTCCGTGCCGACGGGACGCCTGCCGACGGTCGGGATGTCCAGCATGACCACGCCGTGGTCGCGCCCGACGAACGCGCACGCGCCGCAGCCGGAGCAGAGGTCCTGCTGCAGCACACGGTCGAGGCGGTGAGTCGTCATGGGAGTGCCTCCGTCGAGTCGAGCGTCGAGTCGAGGGCGACGAGCATGTTGACCATGAACGCCACCGTGCTGGGCTGCGGCCGGACGCTGCCGCCGAGCACGGCATCGAGCCATCCGTCGTCGAACCACCCGGAGTCGCGCAGAGGGTCGAGCACCGCCGCCCGGGCGCGGAGGTGTTCGACCACCCCGGCGGCGACCGTCGTGGCGCCGACGGGTGGCCGGCGCGCTCCGATCGCGCGCTGCCGCGCCTTGTGTGCCGCCTTCTCGAGCTGGCGCACGCCGTGTCGCGTCCAGGCGCGGCGCCCCCCGCGCGCGTAGCGTTCCGGAGACGGTCGTCCCTCCAGCGGGAGCCTGCCGAGCTCCTGGTCGAGCTCCATCTGGAGGCATCCCCAGAACCGGGCCCGGTGCTTGTCCTGGGGGGCCACGCTGCGCACGACGCTCATGAAGTCCGGGTCCAGCAGCACGTTCATGATCCGGCGACGGTGCGACGCGGTCGTCTGGTCCGGACCGGCCCAGCGAGGCAGGCGGTGCCGGTAGTACAGGTCGTCGGTGGCGCTGAACCACTCGTCACCTGCCTCGACGAGCGCGGCGTGCACCGCGTCGACGGCCGAGGCGGGTGCGGCCGACCGGAGCCGGACGTGCAGCGCGGCGGGCTCGACCGCCTCGTTGGCCAGGAGGCGCCACCGGGCGAGCCGCTCGCTGCGGCGTCGAGTCACCGCGGAGGGACGCACGGCACCGGCGTAGAAGAAGCCACGCGCGACCTCGCCGCCCATCCCGCCGAGGCGGTCACCCTGGTCGATCGACGCCTCGGCCCAGCCCGTGACTGCCTTGGCGACGGGGTTCACCATCGCGTCGTGGTCCTCGGCCGCCGCTCGTACCCTGGCGAACCACTCGTCGGGGCGCACGGTCGTGAGCCCGGCCAGGGAGTACACGCTGTGCTCGAGCCCGGTCAGCTCGGCCAGGGAACGGGCCACCGCCGCGTCGGACGACCCCGGCACGTCGAGCGTGAAGGCCGGCAGGCCGGCTCGTGATCGAGCCGGCACGGTGCTCAGCACGGCGCGGGAGTCCATCCCGCCGGTGAGCTGGAGCACGGGGTGCTCCACCTCCCGGAGGTAGTCGGCCATCGAGGTGCGCAACGCGGTCGCTGCGCCCGTCACGGCGTCGTCGAGACGGGACCGAGCCGGGGTCCACGACGTCGTCGGCACTGCGCGACATCCGCAACCCCGACCGGTCGAGCGTCGCCGACTCGCCGGGCGCGAGCTTGGTGACGCCCCGGTAGAGCGTGCGACACCCGAGCTGCCACCCGACCTGGCTCTGCACCAGCACGCCATCGTCGTCGAGCGCCCCGCCCAGCAGGCGCCCCAGGAGCCGGGCCGACGTGGACACGGCGTCCCATCCCGGACCTCGGCACCAGAACACCTGCGAGAAGCCCATCCGGTCGGTGGCGACCAGGACCCCGTCCTCCACGAGGCCGAGGGCCGCGAAGGGCGGGTCGAACCGTCCGACCTCCACCACGTCACCGTCGCGGAGCAGCCGGGCCACGCACTCGTCGGCGACCCCGGCACCTCGCCGCCGGGCCCGGCCGGACAGCAGCAGCGGACGCGTGGTCGTGGGCACCGCGGGCTCGTGGCCCCACGACGTCAGCCACGTCGCGCGGACCGCGCGCATCGGCGTCAACCCGGCCCTGGCGACGGCGCGTCCCACCTCGCAGGGCGGCTCGCCCGGCCGCGCCGTGGCGACGACCAGGATCCCGGTGCCGGCCAGGTGACTCAAGGGACCCGCCTTCCCCGCTCGGTCGTACTACCCTGAGGAACACCCCACGCCCTGCGGGCCCCGGCCCGTGATCGACGACCGGTGTGGCTCGCGAAGGGAGACGTCGTGGATCCGGCAGACCACTCCGCGTCCGACCCCGAGCTGGCGTACGGACCACTCCGCGACGGCGACGCCGAGCTGGTCTCCGACCTCGTCACCCGCATGAGCGGGGACGGGGCACGCCTGCGACTGCGCGACAAGTCGGGCGACTACTACCGGTGGATGTACGAGCAGAACCCGGCAGGGCGCGCCTTCGTGCACTCTGCGCGGCTCGGCGACCGGATCGTGGCCAGCTTCGCCCTCGCTCCCAAGGTCTTCGTCGTCGACGGGGAGCAGGTGCTGCTCGGCAAGACCATGGACATGTTCACCGACCCGGAGTGGCAGGGCCGCGGCCTCATGCGCCGGTGCACCGACTCGGTGTTCGACGCGGCCGCCGACGCCGGGGTGGGCGGTTGGTACGTGACCCCGTCGGTGAACTCCTACCCGATCTTCACGGGCCGCTGGGGCTATCGCGAGGAGTTCTCGCTGGTCTACCGGCTCCGTGTCCTGCGCCCCGGACCGCTGGGCGGCCGCGCGCGGCTCCCCACCGGGGTCGAGTGCAGGCCGGTCGACCGGTTCGACGAGGCGGCGGACGAGCTGTGGGCCCGGGTCGCGCCGGCCCACCGGGTCGCACAGGTCCGCGACGCGACGTACCTGAACTGGCGCTACGTCTCGAACCCCGATCACTACGACCTGCTCGAGCTGCGGAGAGAAGGGCGGCTCGCCGGCATCGCCGTGCTGGGGCGCACCCGTCGGCGTGGCATCCCCGTGGGTGAGCTGATGGAGCTGGTCCACGAGGTCGACGACCGGGCCGCGCTGCGCCACCTCGTTCGTGCAGCGGCGGCACGAGCGGAGCGGAACGGCTGCCGGCTGCTGCAGGCCTGGTCGGTGCCGGGCACCCGGCTGGACGCGCGCCTGCGCCGCGCGGGACTGCGCTGGCGTCGAGGTGAGGTCAAGTTCCTCCTCAGTCCCGGCTTTCCCGGGACCTCGGCGGCCGACCCGGACGCCTGGTTGCTCTCGCAGGGTGACGGTAACGATGTCTAGCCCCTCTCCAGGTGGGTGAGGAGCCACCCCGTGTTCCGCGCGTTGCCGCGCACCTTCAGTCCCGCACGGTCCCGCTGGCGCGGTCGCCCGACCCACACGAGGCCCCAGACCGCGACCGACGCGAGGTTGTGGAGCAGCCGGATGGCGACGTAGGCGTCGCGGGCCCTCGGGGACTGGTGCTTGTTCCAGTAGCGCAGGTCCGACTTCTCCATCGCCAGGTAGTACGTCACGGGGTACGCCGCAGTGGAGCCGCCGCCGAGGTGGGTCGCGGTCGCCACCGGGTGGTAGACGCAGTCCCAGCCGCCGTCGCGCAGCCGGCGGGCCCAGTCGGTGTCCTCGCCGTAGAAGAAGAACCCCTCGTCCAGGGGGCCGACCTCGTCCACCGCGTCACGGCGCACCATGAGGAAGCAGCCGGAGAGGACCTCCGCCGAATGGGTCGCGCGGAGGGTCTCCAGCGGGGTCGACCGGCCGGGGAAGACCGTCGGGAGCACCCGCTTGAGCCAGAGGTGGTCACCCAGGGCGTTGCGCAGGTCCGGGAAGCGGCGCACGTTCGCGCGGACGCGGCCGTCGGCGTGCAGGGTCATCGGCGCCACGGCGCCGACGCCGGGGTGCTCCTCGAGGTAGGACCACAGCTCGTCGAGCACCCCGTCGTGCGCGACCACGTCGGTGTTGACCAGGCAGTACGCCGCGCCACGCGCCACGGCGAAGCCGATGTTGTTCGCCCTCGCGAAGCCGTAGTTGTCGGGGTTGACGATCACGGTCACGTCGGGGTGCCGCTCGGTGAGCGCCTCGACCGACCCGTCGCTGGAGGCGTTGTCGACGACGATCACCTCGTAGGCCGTCCGGTGCGTGGTCGCCCGGAGCGAGTCGACGACGGCGAGGAGGAGGTCGCGGGTGTTCCAGCTGACGATCACCACTGACACGTCGACCGGGCCGCTCACGATGGTCCTCCGACGGCCGTGCGCAGGGTTGGCGTCGGGCGGGGGTGGCGTTCCAGGAGCGCGAGCACGACCCAGGTCACTGCGCCGGCGGCCCCAGCCACCGCCACCACGAGCCAGCCCGGGCGACCGGACGCCCACACCGTGAGCACGACGAGGAGCGCCGGCGTGCCGGCGAGGACCCCCGGCGGCACGGTGCGCAGGTAGTCGGCGACGCCCAGGCCGATCACCCGCCGCAGGCTCGTGAGCTGCACGGCCATCGCCCCGATCATCGAGAGCAGCAGGGCGAGCGCAGCCCCGGTGCCGCCGGCTGCCGCGGTGAGCGGGTAGACCAGCACCACGACGAGCACGGCCCGGACCACCGTGAAGCGCCGTTGCAGCTCCGGTCGACCGAGCGCGAGGTAGACCGAGAACGTCACCATCGAGGCCATGTAGACCACGACGAAGAGCGAGTAGACCGCGAAGGCCGCGGCGGCCCGGCCGAACTCGTCCCGGCCGTAGACCAGGACGAGAAGCGGCTCCGAGGCGGAGGCGAGGACGGCCACCAGGGGCAGGCCGAAGAGCCACACCAGGCGGGACATGTGCAGCACTGCGCGCCGCATCCCGGCAGGGTCCCCCTGCAACCGGGCGAGCACCGGCACGACCAGCGGCTGGACGGCCTTGCTGAAGATCGTCAGCGGGACCGCGGCCAGGGCGATCGCCATCGCGTACACGCCGAGCTCCTCCACGGTGACGACCTTGGCGAGGACGAACGTGTCGACCTGCATGACGAGGAAGGTGAGCAGCGACAGTCCGGCCATGCCGCGGGTGAAGCGGAACAGGTCCCGCCGGGACTCCCGGTCCCAGTGCAGCCCCGGCCGGAACGGGGCGACCACGAACGAGAGGAGGAACCGGAGCAGGGACTCCAGCACGGCGCCCCACAGCAACGCCCAGACGCTCTGCATCCACAGCCCCAGCGCCACCGTGGCCAGGGTCGCCAGCATCGCTGCGCCCTGGAACGCGACGAGGGTGGCGCCGAAGCGGAGCTCACGCTGCAGGGCGTACACCCGTGGGCTGACGAGTCCGGTGAAGACGACGCTGAGCCCGGCGACCATGAGCAGAGGCTCGAGGTCGGGCATGTCGTAGAAGTCGGCGATCGGGCCCGCCAGCGAGAGTGTGGCCGCGGCGACCACGACCCCGCGCGCCACGCCGAACCACCATGCGACGTTGACGAACGCCGGGGTCGAGCCGCGCGCGTTCTGGATGACTGCCTGGGCGACGCCGACCTCGGTGATCGCCTCGAACAGGGCCAGGACGGCCAGGACCACCGCCATGAGGCCGAACTGGTCCGGCGCGATGACGCGCGCGAGCAGCATGTTGCGACCGAGCCGCGCCAGGCGTTCGACGGCCGACGCGGCCGCGAGCGCCGATCCGCCCCGGACGACCCGTCCGCGAGGCGCCGTCCGGACCTCCTCCGCCTGCGTGATCATCTCAACCGTCGACCGCCGCGATCGGCTCGACCAGCACGGGTGCCTGGTGGAGATAGGTGGTGGAGCGGCGTTTCTGGTCGATGTCGCGCAGCACGCGCTCGACCGAGGCGACGTCCAGGCCCACGGAGGCGGCCAGCTCGTGCACCGGGACGTCGTGGTCGCGGGCGTGGAGGCACAGGTCCATGAGGTGGTGGGGGAGGGAGAAGTAGAACTCCTCCTGCGACTGGGCCAGGGTGTAGGTGTCGGTCGTGGAGGGCCGCGCACGGATCTCGGCCGGCACGCCGAGGTGCTCGGCCAACGCGTAGACCTGCGTCTTGTAGAGGTGGGCGATCGGCTTCACGTCAGCGGCACCGTCGCCCAGCTTGACGAAGAATCCCTGGTCGTACTCCAGCCGGTTCGGGGTGCCGGTCGTGGCGTAGTTGAGGCGGTCCGCGTGGTGGTACTCGAGCATCTTGCGCACCCGTTGCTTGAAGTTGGTGGCCGCCAGGACGCCCAGGTAGGCCTCGGTCGTCAGCCGGTGCCGGCTGCGGACCCCGTCAGGGTCCTCCACGACGATCGAGAAGATGCGCAGGGCGTCGTCCTCCGTCACGCTCGGCAGCACGATCTTCGAGCGCCAGCCGGGCCCGTAGGCCGGGACCACGCGGCGCACCGCGTCGTCGTACCTGCGGTAGCAGCCGATCGCCTCCAGGGTGTCCGCGATCTCCTCGACCACCGAGTCGAAGCCGAACGTGTCCGAGACCTCGCGGCTCAGGCGCAGCGTCTCGGGTGCCGAGGCCCGCTCGGGCATGTGGAGCCCGAAGACACGGTCGGGGCCGACGGCCGCCACGCACAGCGCGGCGGTGACGCTGGAGTCGATGCCTCCGGAGAGGGCCACGACGTAGCCCTTCCTCCGTACGTCGACCAGGTAGCGCCGCAGCACGACGACGATGCGCTGGGTCTCGGCCGCACAGTCGATGTCGAGCGCGCTGGTCGTCTCGGCAGCGGTGGTCTCGGAAGTGGTCGTCATGCGTCCTCCTCGGTGTCACGGATGTCGACGACCCGCCTGGGCGCGAGCCGTCCGGGCCGGTCCAGGCCTGAACCGACGACGAGCTGCTCGTGGAGCAGCTGGGTGGAGAGGACGGAGACCATCCTCATGTTGTCGGTGTTGCCGAAGCTCCGGCTGCGCAGGCGTGCCTTCTCCACCAGGCCGGCCACCTGGCGGGGGTCGAAGACGCCGGCGGCGGCCAGCGCGCGGGGCGAGGTCACCTCAGCGACCCAGTCGGGAACTCCGTCTGCGAAGAAGCTGGGCGCGTCCGGGGCGCGGTAGGGCTGCTTGGGCCTGGCCAGGATCTCCGGCGGCACCAGGTCGGCGAACGCCCGCTTCAGCACGAACTTCTCCTCGAGGCCGAAGAGCTTGTGCCGGGCCGGCAGCTGCGCGGCGAGCTCGACGACCTCGCGGTCGAGGAAGGGGAAGCGACCCTCGACGGAGTTGGCCATGAGCATCCGGTCGCCCTGCGAGGCGAGGATGTAGCCGGGCAGCAGCGTGGCGATCTCCAGCCACTGGGCCCGGCTCAACGGGTCCCAGTCCTGTGCCGCGGCCGGCATCCGCTCGGCCGGGTCGGCGACCGCCGTCGCGGCCATGCTGCTCTGCAGCGCAGGCGAGAGCATGGCGGTGAGGGCCGACGTGCTGGTCCACCTCGGGGAGTGCGACATGGCCCGGTCGGTCGGGTCGGTGCCGGCGCCGAAGAAGCTGCGGGCGAATGCCGGAGCCTGGCCGGGATTGCGTGCCAGCCAGGGGTAGAGGAGGCTCACGGCTCCGTCACGCACCGTCGAGCCGGGGTCGCGTGCCCAGAACTGGCGCACCCGCGCCTCCCGGTAGATGTCGTATCCCCCCAGGACCTCGTCGGCCCCCTCCCCGGTGACCACCACCTTGTAGCCGTTCTGTCGCACCAGCCGGGAGAGCAGGAAGAGCGGAGCAGGCGCGCTGCGGAGCAGTGGGGACTCCGCCTGGCGGACCACCTCCGGGAAGACCTCTGCGATGTCGCGGCGGGACACGTCCACCGTGTGATGCGTCGTGCCGAGGCGCTCGACCATCAACCGCTGGTAGGGGCCCTCGTCGAACTCGTCGTCGGTGAACCGGACCGAGAAGGTCGTGAGGTCCGCCGACGTGGCATGGCGGATGGTCGCCGCGGTGACCGCCGAGTCGAGTCCGCCCGAGAGGTACGCGCCGACCGGGAAGTCGCTCCGCTCGAACCGCAGCCGGGTCGCCCTCGTCACGGCCTCGCGGAGCGCCGCGGCGTTCTGCTCCAGGTCCTGCGAGGCCTCGCGCCCTCGCTCGGGGAACTCCAGGGACCAGTACGGGTCCACGCGCAGGCCGGTGCTGTCGAACGTCGCCACGTGACCGGGTGGCAGCTGTCGGATGTCGGTGAACACGGTGCTCGGGGCCACGCAGGACCAGTAGGTCCACACCTGCTTCAAGCCCGCCGGGTCGAGCTCGCGGGTCATGGTGCGGTCGGTGAAGAGCGTCTTCACCTCCGAGGCGAAGGCCAGCTCGCCGCCCAGGACGCGGTAGTAGAGGGGGCGTACGCCCATGCGGTCACGCGCGAGCACCAGTCGTCGCCGCCTGCGGTCCCACACGGCGAGGGCCCACTGACCGTTGAAGCGCTCGACGCAGGACGCCCCCCACTCCTCGTAGGCGTGGACGATCACCTCGGTGTCGCTGGCCGTCGTGAAGCGGTGGCCGTGCGAGCGCAGCTCCTCCCGCAGCTCGACGTAGTTGAACACCTCGCCGTTGAACGTCACCCAGAGGGTGCCGTCGGCGCTGCCGAGCGGCTGCACACCTCCGGCGACGTCGATGAGCGCCAGCCGGGAGTGCCCCAGGACGGCACCGTGGTCCACGACCACGGCGGAGTCGTCCGGGCCGCGGTGCTCGAGACTGGTGACCATGTCACCCACCAGGTCAGGGTCGACGCCGCGGTCGAAGCTGACGATGCCGCAGATGCCGCACATCAGCGCGAGCGGGGGGTGGCGGTCACGAGCGCCCTGAGGTGCTCGGGGTCCGCGAGCGACACCGATCCGATCTGCTCGTCCGACAGGACGACACCGAGGGAGTCCTCGATCAGGATCGCCCAGCGCAGGGCTGCCTGCGCCGGGTCCCCCTGTGGGGGCAGGTGGACGGACTCGGCGAGGAGGCGGTCCACCAGGTCGGCGGTCACGCCGCCCCTTCACCTGCGTGGCGCTTGGCCGCGACGAACCGGACCACTCCGGCGATGCTGTCCAGGTTGTCGGGAACGGTCTCGACGTCCTCGACCGTGATCGCGAACTCGGCCTCCAGGAACTCGATCAGCTCGAGCACCCCGGTGGAGTCCAGGACTCCGGCCCGCAGGAGCGACTCCGAGTCCCCTGGCATCCGTGTCGTGTCCCCGAAGAGGTATGCGTCCACGATGAACTTCTTGAGCTGATCCTCCACGTGCGCCTGCATCTGCGTCTCCCCTGATGACTGGGACCCCGCAGCGGAGCCCCGTTGACGTTGCGCGCGCCGTCGCTGCTGCGACCACGCAACTCCCCACCCGCTGAGTCAGTCACGCAGCCACGGAGGCGGTGGTTGATGAGCGTGGATATCCCCTCGCTTGGGGACGTCCGTGCACGACGGGCCGCCCGGGGGAGAGCAGGGGAGAAAGTGGTCGCGTCACCGGAGGCAGGGGGCTCGAGTGTTCGTTCGACTGGTAGCGACGGCGGTCGTGGCCGGCCTGGCAGCCGCGCTGATGTTGCTGACGTTGTGGGACCCGACGCCCACGTTCGAGCCGGCGGCGGACGAAGGGGCGGCGCTGGTGGAGACCAGTGACCTGCAGGCGTTCTCGGAGCGCCGCATCTTCTTCGGCCACATGTCGGTGGGCAAGAACGTCCTGTCCGGGCTCCGGGAGGTGGGCGCGGCGCACGGCGTCGGACCGGTGGCCGAGGTGGAGATCGAGGTCGGGGCCACCGAGATGCCGGACCTGCCGGACGGCGGCGTGCTCGTCCATGCCCTCATCGGTGAGAACCGGCACCCGGTCGGCAAGCTGGAGAACTTCGAGGCACTGGTGCGAGGCGGCCTGGGCGACGAGGTCGACATGGCCGCACTGAAGTTCTGCTACGTCGACGTCAGCTGGTACACCGACGTCGAGGACCTGTTCGAGACCTACCGGGAGACGATGGACCGCCTCGAGGCGGACTTCCCGGACATCCGCTTCGTCCACATGACCGTCCCGCTGACGACCGGGCCCCACGGGATCAAGGACCGCCTCAAGGTGGTGCTCGGGCGCGACGACAACGCTGCTCGGGAGCGCTACAACGACCTGATGCGCCAGGCCTACGGCGCCGACCAGCTGTTCGACATCGCCTCGATCGAGGCGAAGGGGCCGGACGGGGCGACGGGCGAGCTCGCGTTGTTCGGTGGGTACAGCTCGGACGGTGCCCACCTCAACGCCGCGGGCGCCTCCCTCGTTGCGGCGGAGCTCGTCGACTTCGTCACGCGCGGCTGAGGACCCTCCCGGTCCGTCGACGGTCGCCTCCCGTGGGTAGGGTCGTCGGCGTGCCTGCACCGGTGACGCGTCGCTCGATGTCCGCCGTGCTCTGGGACATGGACGGCACTCTCGTCGACACCGAGCCCTACTGGATCGACACCGAGTACGCGATGGCCGAGAAGTACGGCGGCACCTGGTCGCACGAGCACGCGATGAACCTCGTCGGCAGCGCGCTGCTCGACTCCGGCGACTACATCCGCGTGCACATGGGCATCGACCGCACGCCGCAGCAGATCGTGGACGAGCTTCTCGACGGTGTCGTGGTCCGGGTGGAGGAGGACGTGCCGTGGCGTCCCGGCGCTCTCGAGCTCCTCACCGACCTCCACGCGCACGGCATCCCGTGCGCGCTGGTGACGATGTCGTGGCAGCGTTTCGTCGACCCCATCCTGCGGCGCCTGCCCGACGGCGTGTTCACCACCGTCGTGACCGGCGACCGTGTCGAGTTCGGCAAGCCGCACCCCGAGCCGTACCTCACGGCCGCCGTCGAGCTGGGACTCGCGCCCGAGGACTGCGTCGCGATCGAGGACTCCAACACCGGCGCCAAGTCGGCCGTGGCGGCGGGCTGCACGACGCTCTGCGTGCCCCACCACGTGCCGATCCTTGAAGGTGAGGGCCGGGTCTTCACCGACTCCCTCGTCGGACTCGACGCGGCCGGCCTGGCGCGCCTTCTCGACGCCCGACACGTGACCCGACCGTGACCATGTGACTGTGGCCCCGGTCGCGCCGACCGGTCTAGGGTGCGGGGACACCTCTCACCGCATACCGGACGGAAGGACCTCGGATGTCTGCAAAACGCACCGTGGCGACATGGACCACGGCAGTTCTGGCGGCCGCCACCCTGGCGAGCTGTGCCGACAGCCAGCGCGACGACGACGGCGGCGAAGGGGGCAGCGACGACGGCACGTTCATCTTCGGTGCCGCGGGCGCTCCCGAGATGTTCGACCCCTTCTACGCCACGGACGGCGAGACCTTCCGCGTCACGCGCCAGATGTTCGAGGGCCTCGTGGGCATCGAGCCGGGCACCGCGGAGGTGGTCCCCGAGCTCGCCACCGAGTGGACCCCCAACGAGGACGGCACGTCCTACACCTTCACGCTGCGCGACGACGTGACGTTCCACGACGGGACGGCGTTCAACGCCGAGGCCGTGTGCTACAACTTCGAGCGGATGTTCGACCAGAACGACGCCGGCCAGGTCGCGGCCGAGTACTGGGGCTACGTCATGGGCGCCTACGCCAACGACGCCGAGAACTCCCTCTACCAGGGCTGCGAGGCGACCGACGAGTTCGAGGCCACGATCACGATCAGCGGTCCGACGTCGGGCTTCCCGACGATGCTGTCGCTGTCGTCCCTCGCGATGCAGTCGCCGACCGCCATGGAGGAGGGCGACGCCAACGGCATCGCCGTCGAAGGCGAGGGCTTCAGCTTCCCGGCCTACGCCGATGCCCCGGTCGGCACCGGACCCTTCCAGTTCGGCGAGTACGACGAGGCCAACGGCACGATCTCGTTGGAGCGCTTCGACGACTACTACGACGAAATGGCGCAGACCAGCGAGCTGGTGTTCCGGGTGATCCCGGACGAGAGCACACGTCGCCAGGAGCTGGAGGCCGGCAGCATCAACGGCTACGACCTGCCCAACCCGGTCGACTGGGCCGGGCTGGAGGCGGACGGCAACTCGGTCGAGATCCGGGACGCCTTCAACATCCTCTACCTCGGTCTCAACCCCGAGGCCAACCCGAAGCTGAAGGACCTCAAGGTCCGCCAGGCGATCTACCACGCGCTCAACCGCGAGCAGCTCGTCCAGACGCAGCTGCCCGAGGGCGCGACCGTGGCGACCCAGTTCATGCCCGACACGGTCAGCGGCTACAACACCAGCCTCGAGCCCTACGCCTACGACCCCGACGAGGCCAAGAAGCTGCTCGCGGAGGCCGGCGCAGAGGGCATGACCCTCACCTTCGCCTACCCCACGGAGGTCAGCCGCCCCTACATGCCGGACCCGCAGAAGATCTATGAGGCGCTGCGCACCGACCTCGAGGCCGTCGGCATCAAGGTGAACGTCAAGACTGCTGCCTGGAACGGCGGCTACCTCGACAACGTCTCCGGGGAGCCCGGCAAGTACGACGCCTACATCCTCGGCTGGACCGGTGACTACGACTCGCCGTTCAACTTCGTCGGCACGTTCTTCGGCAACCTGAAGGACAACGACTTCGCCACCGACGTGATGCCGTGGGGCAAGACGCTGGCCGACGACCTGAAGGCTGCCGACGCGGTCGTCGACGACGACGAGCGCGCCGCAGCGTTCGAGGAGATCAACCGCCAGATCATGGAGGAGTACCTCCCCGGCCTGCCGATCAGCCACTCGCCGCCCGCCCTGGTGGTCGGTCCCGGCGTGGACGGCATCATCCCCAGCCCACTGACGGCCGAGGAGTTCGACACCGTGACCGTCGGCGGTGAGTGAGGCACACACAGCCGACGTGCCACGTGGAGCGTAGGCGAGGGGGTCGTCCGACCTGGGCGACCCCCTGGCCCGCTCGTGCCTGAGGAGAACCATGCTTCGTTTCGTCGTACGGCGCCTGCTGCAGCTGGTGGGCGTCCTGCTCGTGCTGTCGATGCTCGTCTTCTTCTGGCTGCGCTCGCTGCCCGGGGGGCCCGTGTCCGCCCTCCTCGGCGAGCGACAGACGGAGGCCCGGCGGGTGGCGCTGGAGAAGGCGCTCGGGCTCGACCAACCCCTCCCGGTCCAGTACCTCCGGTTCATGGAGCGTGCCTTCCAGGGCGACTTCGGGGTGTCCACCAAGGTGCTGCCGGGGGAGGACGCGCTCGACATCTTCCTGAGCCGCCTGCCGGCGACCGTGGAGCTGTCGTTCTTCGCGCTCGTGATCGCCATCGCGCTCGGGATACCGCTCGGCTACCTCGCCGCTCGCCGCAAGGGCACCGCACTCGACACGACGACGGTGATCTTCTCCCTGGTCGGTGTCGCCGTGCCGGTCTTCTTCACGGGCTTCCTGCTGAAGTACTTCTTCGGTGTGGAGTGGAACCTGCTGCCCATCTCCGGACGACAGTCCATCGGTCTCGACGCCACCCGGATCACCGGACTGTTCGTGCTCGACGGGATCCTGACCCGTGAGTGGGACGCCGCGTGGGACGCCCTCAAGCACCTCGTGCTCCCAGCGGTGGCCCTGGCGACGATCCCGTTCGCCGTGATCTTCCGCATCACCCGGGCCTCGGTCCTCGACGTCCTCGACGAGGACTACGTCCGCACGGCCGAGGCGAAGGGCCTCACGGCCCGGGTGATCCGGGGACGCCACGTGCTCCGCAACGCCATGCTGCCCGTGGTGACCACCGTCGGGCTGCAGGTCGGCGGCCTGCTCTCGGGCGCCGTGCTCACCGAGACCGTCTTCTCGTGGCGTGGCGTGGGGCAGGCCCTCTACCTGGGCTTCTCCCAGAAGGACTACCCGGTGCTGCAGCTGCTCATCCTCGCGGCCGCCACGGTCTACGTCCTGGTCAACCTGTTCGTCGACATCGCCTATGCCCTCATCGACCCGCGGATCAGGACGAGGTGACCGGCCGTGAGCACTGAGACTCCCCAGCCGCCCGAGCGCACGTCGTACGCCGACCGCCGCAAGCAGCGGGTCGACGCGCTCGCCGCCGCCTCCGTGGACGAGGAGGGCGGGGTTTCCCTGATCCTCAGCGCCTGGCGGCGGCTGCGTCGCAACCCGGTCTTCCTGGTCGGTCTCGCGATCACGGTCGCGTTCGTCGTCCTGGCGCTCGTCTCGCCGTGGTTGGCGCCGTGGGATCCCGCGGCTCGTCCGCTCCTCGACGACATCCGGCCACAGACCAACCCCGTGCCAGGCGCCGAGCCGGGTCACCCGCTCGGCGGCGACGACAAGGGGCGCGACCTGCTGTCCCGGCTCCTCGTCGGCAGCCAGCAGACACTGATGGTCGGCGTGCTCGCGACGCTCTTCGGCCTCCTGGGCGGCGTCACCCTGGGCACGATCGCCGGCGCCTTCGGCGGCTGGGTCGACTCGGTGGTGATGCGGATCGTCGACGTGATGCTCTCCATCCCGTCCCTCCTGCTGGCCTTCTCCATCGCGGCACTGGCGAGCCGACCGAGCCAGTGGACACTCATCGTCGCGATCGCGACGGTCCAGGTGCCGATCTTCGCCCGGTTGCTGCGCGGGTCGATGCTGGGCCAGCGCGCCAGCGACCACGTGCTGGCGGCGCGCTCGCTGGGGGTCAGGCCGCAGGCGATCGTGTTCCGCCACATGCTGCCCAACGCACTGGGACCGGTCATCGTGCAGGCCACCCTCGTGCTCGCAGTGGCCATCATCGACGCGGCCGCCCTCTCCTTCCTCGGCCTCGGCAACCCCGATGACCGCCGGCCCGAGTGGGGACAGATGCTGGGAGCGGCGCAGCCCTACCTGGGGCAGGAGCCGCACCTGGCCTTCTATCCCGCGGCATGCATCATCGTGGTCGCGCTGGGCTTCACGCTGATGGGCGAGTCGCTGCGCGAGGCCCTCGACCCCAAGACCCGGAGGTGAGTGCGATGAGCACCCAACCGATCAGTCCCGCTGCCCGGTCCGCCGAGCCGCTGCTGGCCGTGCGTGACCTGCGGGTGTCGTTCGGTCGGCGTGGCGAGGAGCCGTTCCGGGCCGTCGACGGCATCAGCTTCGACGTACGTCCGGGACAGACGGTCGGCCTCGTCGGCGAGTCAGGGTGCGGCAAGTCCGTCACGTCGCTCGCGATCATGGGCCTGCTGCCGAGCCGCGGCAACACCGTGGAGGGCGCCGCCGTCTACGACGGCGAGGACCTGCTCACGCTGTCGTCGTCGCAGATGCGCGACCGTCGCGGCGCCGACATCGCGATGATCTTCCAGGACCCGCTGTCCTCCCTCAACCCGGTCATCCAGATCGGCCGGCAGGTCACCGAGGTGATGGAGCGCCACCAGGGCCTGAGCCGCAAGGAGGCGCAGCCCAAGGCGGCCGACCTCCTGGACCGTGTCGGCATCCCCGACCCGAGGGCACGCCTGGCCAACTACCCGCACCAGCTGAGCGGCGGGATGCGCCAGCGCGCGCTCATCGCGATGGCGCTGGCCTGCCAGCCGCGGCTGCTCATCGCCGACGAGCCGACCACCGCCCTCGACGTGACGATCCAGGCGCAGATCCTCGCGCTGCTCAAGGAGCTGGTGGTCGACACCGGCACCGCGCTCGTGATGATCACCCACGACCTCGGCGTGGTGGCTGGTCTGTGCGACGAGGTCAACGTGCTCTACGGCGGCAAGATCGTCGAGCGCGGTGACCGCCACACGCTCTTCGCGAGGCCGCGCCACCCCTACACGGTGGGGTTGCTCAACTCGATCCCGCGACTCGACGCGCCGCGTGGTGAGGCCCTCTCACCCATCCCCGGCTCGGTGGCCGACAACCTGCCGTGGGACTCCGCCTGTGCCTTCGCCCCGCGCTGCCCCAACGCGCTCGACGTGTGCGTGCAGAGGACTCCCGAGTGGGACGGGGACGACGTGGTGGGCCTGCGTTGCTTCAACCCCATGGGGGTGACCCGATGAGCCGTGGGACCGGGACCGACGCGGCGCCCGCTACGCGACCTGCCGAGCACGGCGAGGTGCTCCTGGAGGTGCGCGATCTCGAGGTCTACTTCCCGATCAAGAGCGGCGTGGTCTTCGACCGCACCGTGGGGCACGTCCGCGCCGTCGACGGCGTCGACCTGACGATCCACCGCGGCGAGACCTACGGACTGGTGGGGGAGTCCGGCTGTGGCAAGTCCACGCTCGGCAAGGCGATCCTCAACCTCGAGACCCCGACCGCGGGCTCGGTGACCTTCGACGGCGTCGACATCGCCTCGCTCAAGGGCGAGGAGCTGCGCACCCAGCGCCAGCGGTTCCAGATGGTCTTCCAGGACCCCATGTCCAGCCTCGACCCGCGGCAGACGGTCGAGGCGCTGCTGCTCGAGGGCATGCGTGCCCACGGGCTCGACACCGACAAGTCCGCGACCCACGCACGCCTGCGCGAGCTGATGTCGGCGGTGGGGCTGCCACCCTCGGGCCTGAAGAAGTACCCCCACGAGTTCTCCGGTGGCCAGCGGCAACGCATCGGCATCGCCCGCGCGCTGTCGGTCAAGCCCGAGCTGATCGTCGCGGACGAGCCCGTGAGCGCGCTGGACGTCTCCATCCAGGCCCAGGTGATCAACCTGCTGCAGGACCTCCAGGAGGAGCTCGGTCTGACCTACCTCGTCGTCGCCCACGACCTCGCCGTCGTGCGGCACATCAGCGACCGGATCGGGGTGATGTACCTCGGCAGCCTCGTCGAGGAGTCGGAGGCCGGCGAGCTGTACGACGTGCCGCTCCACCCCTACACCCGAGCGCTCATGTCTGCGGTGCCCGTGCCGGACCCGCGGGTCGAGGACTCCCGCGAGCAGATCCTGCTGTCCGGCGACCTGCCCTCGCCGGCCAACCCGCCCTCCGGGTGCCGGTTCCACACGCGCTGCCCGTGGCGCCAGGAGACCCGGTGCGACACCGAGCGACCGCAGCTGCGGGTCGTCGACGTCGCCGGCGCGAGCTCCGGACACCGGGTGGCCTGCCACTGGGCCGAGGAGATCGCCCGCGGGGACGTGCAGCCGCACGAGGTGGCTCCGGAGCTGACCCAGGAGGCGTCGTGGGGCGCCCCGCACGACGACGGCTCACCGTTCCTCGCGCCGGACGGGCCGCCGGTGCCCTGAGGCGGCTGGCCTACCCGGCGGTGGGCAGGGGAGGGATCGTGCCGCCCTTGGTCGGGCAGAACTCGTGGAACGAGCACCAGTCGCACAGCCGGGACGGTCTGGGCTGCCAGTCGCCGGTCTCCTGCGCCCGGGTGATCGCGGCCCACACCGCCTCGACCTTGCGAGCGGTCGCGCGCAGGTCGTCCTCGTCGGGCTCGTACCGCAGGATCTCGCCGTTGCCGAGGTAGACCAGCTGGAGCACCGACGGCACGACGCCGCGCAGCCGCCAGATCACCAGCGCGTAGAACTTCATCTGGAAGAGCGCCTTGGCCTCGTAGCCCTCGGCCGGGCTCTTGCCGGCCTTGTAGTCCACGATCCGGATCCGCCCGTCGGGAGCGACGTCGATCCGGTCGACGAACCCGCGGAGCAGGAGCTTGGAGTCGAGCAGCGCCTCCACGTAGAGCTCGCGGTCGGCGGGCTCGAGGCGGCGCGGGTCCTCGAGATCGAAGTAGCGGTCGAGGACCGAGCGGCACGACGCGAGCCAGGCGGTGAAGTCCGGGCCCGCCTCGCCGAACATCTCGGCCAGCGCGGGCTCGGCATCGAGCAGCGCCTCCCACGCAGGCGCCACCATGTCGCCGGCGCGCTCGGGCGTCCGGTCGGGGGCGGGGAGGTCGAAGAGGTCCTCGAGGACCTTGTGGACCAGGCTCCCGCGCGCCGCGTCGGGCGACGGCGCCTCGGGCAACCGGTCGATCGTGCGGAAGCGGTACATCAGGGGGCAGCTCATGAAGTCGCCCGCTCGGCTCGGCGAGATCGCGCCCAGCACGTGGACACCGTCGACCGGTGTCGAGACCCGCTCGGCGGGAGACTCGGCGCGGGGCTCGGCAGCAGGTGCTGCGGGCGGGATCGACATGGCGCGGCTCACCCTAGGCGAGGCGTACGACAGTCGGGACCAGCGTGGGCCGCCGAGCGCGTCGCCGTCGGGGTCGTTGGCTAGGCTCGTGGCGTGCCCGACCCCACCGATCCAGCCCCCGGCGACAGACGGAAGACGCCCGCACCACGCCCTCCGGGCACCCTCCGGATCGGATCGATCGCCGGCATCGACGTGCTCATCACGAGCTCGTGGTTCATCGTCGCGCTCCTGATCTCGCTGACGTTCGCGCCCCGCATCGAGCAGGTCGAGCCCGGGCTGGGGTTCTGGAAGTACGTCGCCGGCCTCGTGTTCGCCGTCGTGCTCTACCTCTCCGTGCTGCTCCACGAGGCCTCGCACGCCGTCACCGCCCAGCGGCTCGGCTACGGTGTCAACTCGATCACGCTCCACTTCCTGGGCGGGATGACCGAGATCGACGGCCAGTCGCGGCGTCCGCGCCACGAGTTCTGGATCGCGGTCGTCGGCCCCCTGACCTCCATCGCGGTGGGCGCAGCAGCCGTCGGGCTGTGGTTCGTCGTCCCGGCCGGGCTCACCCGGGTCGCGATCGAGGGCCTGGCGGGCGCGAACCTCGTCATCGGCGCGCTCAACCTGGTGCCCGGCCTGCCGCTCGACGGCGGCCGCGTGCTCAAGGCGGCCGTGTGGGGTGCCACCGGCAACCAGCACCGCGCGACGATCGTCGCCGGATGGGGCGGCCGGCTGACCGCGCTCGCCCTCCTGGCCTGGCCGCTGGTGATGGAGCCGCTGATCGGCGTCGAGCCCACGCTGGTGGACATCGTCCTGGTCTTCATCCTCGGCCTCTTCCTCTGGTCCGGCGCCACGGCTGCGATGGCGCACGCCAAGCTGCGCGAGCGGCTGCCCGCCCTCGTCGCCCGCCCGCTCGCGCGACGTACGCTCACCGTCCCCTCCGACCTCCCGCTCGCCGAGGCCGTCCGGCGTGCGCAGGAGGCGCGGGCCGGCAGCATCGTCACCGTCGCGCCCGACGGCAGCCCGCTCGGCATCGTCAGCGAGGCCGCGGTGACCGCGATGCCCGAGGACCGGCGGCCGTGGGTGCCCGTCTCGACCGTGGCGCGCGCGCTCGAGGACGGGCTCACCCTGCCGGCGACGGTGGCCGGCGAGGAGCTGGTCCTCGCGATCAGCCGACGCCCCGCCGAGGAGTACCTCCTGGTCGAGGCCGACGGCCGCATCTACGGCGTGCTCTCCACCGCCGACGTCGACCGGGCCTTCCGCGAGAACGCAGCCCGCTGACCTCCGGCGGGCGCCGTCGGCTGAGTGGATCCGCGCGTCGGCCACTAGTCTTCGCCGCATGCCAGACCCCTCTCCCGACGTCCCCGCCGAGGCCTGGTCCGGCGTCCACCGCGGCCCACTGCGCGAGGGCGAGTGGGTGCGACTGGTCGACCAGAAGGGCCGCAAGCACAACTTCGAGCTGGTCGCCGGCAAGCGCTTCTTCTCCAACAAGGGCCACCTCGACCACGACGACATGATCGGCCGCGACGAGGGCTTCACCCTGGTCTCGTCCGCCGGCGGCCAGTACCTCGTGTTCCGCCCGCTGCTCAACGAGTTCGTCGTCTCGATGCCCCGCGGCGCCGCGGTCGTCTACCCGAAGGACGCGGCCCAGATCGTCGCGCTCGCCGACATCTACCCCGGCGCGCGGGTGGTCGAGGCCGGGGCCGGCTCGGGCGCGCTGACCTGCTCGCTGCTGCGGGCCGTCGGGCCGTGGGGGAGCGTGACGTCGTACGAGCTGCGCGAGGAGTTCGCCGACGTCGCGCGCCGCAACGTCCACCAGTTCTTCTCCGCCCCGGACGGGCAGACCCACCCGGCGTGGGACCTGCGCCTCGGCGACCTCAAGGAGGGCCTGTCGCAGCTCGGCACGCAGGTCGACCGGATCATCCTCGACATGCTCGACCCGTGGAACTGCGTCGACGCCGTCGCCGACGCGCTGGTGCCCGGCGGCATCGTCTGTGCGTACGTCGCCACGACGACGCAGCTGTCCCGGGTGGTCGAGACCCTGCGTGTGCACGGCGGCTTCACCGAGCCGCAGCCGTGGGAGTCGCTCGTGCGCGACTGGCACGTCGAGGGGCTGGCCGTGCGACCCGGCCACAAGATGATCGGCCACACGGCCTTCCTGGTCACCGCCCGCCGGATGGCGCCGGGGGAGAAGCCACCCCGCAAGACCCGCCGACCTGCGCCCGGGGCGTACGGCGCCGACTACACCGGCCCGCGGCCCGCGGACATCCCACCGGTGGAGACGGTCGAGCCCGGCGACAGCCCCGTCGACGAGTGACCATCGAGGTCGTCGAGTGGTCGCCCCGCTGGGGTGAGCAGTTCGACGAGGTCGCCGCAGTGCTGCGCGAGGCGCTGGCGGGGCTCGAGTCGGCAGCCGTCGAGCACGTCGGCTCCACGTCGGTCCCGGGCCTGGCCGCCAAGCCGATCCTCGACATCGACGTGGTCGTCGACGGTGACGACGTGCCCGCAGCGATCGCCGCCCTGGAGTCCGTCGGCTACGTCCATCGCGGGGACCTCGGCGTGACCGGCCGAGAGGCGTTCTTCGCGCCCGACCCACCGCGGCGGCACGTCTATGTGTGCACGGCCGGCACCACGAACGTCCGCAACCACGTCGCCGTCCGCGACACCCTGCGCGCGCACGACGAGCTGCGCGACGCGTACGCCTCGGCGAAGCGCGCCCTCGCAGCAGAGCCCGGCATGGACATCGACACCTACGTTGCCGGCAAGTCGGCCGTCCTCCAGCAGGTCCTGAAGGTCTCGGGGGAGTTCACTGCCGAGGAGCTGCTCGCGATCCACCGGCTCAACGAGGCCTGACCGCAGAGGGTTCCATAGCCAAGCTGGAGCCTCCAGCCCGAAGTTTCGCGGTGGAGGCTCCAATTTCCCCGGGTACCCGGGGAAACCGAACCGGCACCAGCCACCGATGCGAAAATCGGTGATCCAACACGGTGGGATATTCACTTCCGTCCCACGAGTCAGTGGGTAGTGTCGCAGGCGGAGGAGGAGGTGCCCATGTCCGAGCCGACACGCGAGCAACTTGCCACTCAGGTGCGCTATCTCGAGGCCGAGGTCACCGACCTGCGCCGCCGCCTCGACGACGTACCCGGTCAGGCCCGCGGCCTCGAGAGCCGGCTGGTCGACGCCCAGCGGTCCCTGGCCGCCGTCTCGAGCCAGAACGAGCGACTCGCGCAGACCCTGCGCGACGCCCGTGACCAGATCACCACGCTCAAGGAGGAGGTCGACCGGCTGGCCCAGCCGCCCGCCGGCTTCGGCACGTTCCTCACCCGCAACGACGATGACTCCGTCGACGTGTTCACCGGCGGCCGCAAGCTGCGCGTCAGCGTCAGCCCGGCCGTCGAGCTGGACGGTCTCGTGCGTGGCCAGGAGGTCATGCTCAACGAGGCTCTCAACGTCGTCGCGGCGCTCGACTTCGAGCAGGTCGGCGAGGTCGTCATGCTGAAGGAGATCCTCGCCGACGGCGAGCGGGCGCTGGTGATCGCCAACGCAGACGAGGAGCGCGTCGTACGCCTCGCGGAGCCGCTGCGCGGGGAGGACGTCACCATCCGCGCCGGCGACTCGCTGCTGCTCGACACGCGTGCGGGCTACGTCTACGAGGTCGTGCCGAAGTCGGAGGTCGAGGAGCTCGTCCTCGAGGAGGTCCCCGACATCGACTACTCGCAGATCGGCGGGCTGGTCGCCCAGATCGACGCGATCCGCGATGCCGTCGAGCTGCCCTACCTGCACCCCGAGCTCTTCAAGGACCACCAGCTCAAGCCGCCGAAGGGCGTGCTGCTCTACGGCCCTCCCGGTTGCGGCAAGACGCTCATCGCCAAGGCGGTCGCCAACTCGCTGGCCAAGAAGGTCTCGGAGCGCACCGGGGCGTCCGGGAAGTCCTACTTCCTCAACATCAAGGGCCCCGAGCTGCTCAACAAGTACGTCGGTGAGACCGAGCGCCACATCCGGCTGGTCTTCCAGCGGGCGCGCGAGAAGGCGTCGATGGGCACGCCCGTCATCGTGTTCTTCGACGAGATGGACAGCCTCTTCCGCACCCGGGGCTCGGGCGTCTCCTCCGACGTCGAGAACACGATCGTGCCGCAGCTGCTGAGCGAGATCGATGGCGTCGAGGCGCTGGAGAACGTGCTGGTCATCGGCGCCTCCAACCGTGAGGACATGATCGATCCGGCCATCCTGCGGCCCGGTCGGCTCGACGTGAAGATCAAGATCGAGCGCCCGGACGCCGAGTCCGCGCGCGACATCTTCTCCAAGTACCTCACCCCGACCCTGCCGCTGCACACCGTCGACCTGGCCGAGTTCAACGACGACCGCGACGCGACGGTGGCGGCGATGATCCGCGCCACGGTCGAGCGGATGTACACCGAGTCGGAGGAGAACCGCTTCCTCGAGGTCACCTACGCCAACGGCGACAAGGAGGTCCTCTACTTCAAGGACTTCAACTCCGGGGCGATGATCCAGAACATCGTCGACCGGGCGAAGAAGATGGCGATCAAGGACTTCCTCGACAGCGACCTCAACCCCGCCCAGCGCGGGCTCCGGGTCCAGCACATGCTCCAGGCGTGCGTGGACGAGTTCAAGGAGAACGAGGACCTGCCGAACACCACCAACCCGGACGACTGGGCGCGGATCTCGGGCAAGAAGGGCGAGCGCATCGTCTTCATCCGAACCCTCGTCACCGGTAAGCAGGGCACCGAGCCCGGCCGCTCGATCGACACGGTCGCCAACACCGGCCAGTACCTCTGAGACCCGTGGTGTCCGGCCGATGACCCCTGAGGAGGACCTCGGGCACGGTGACATCGAGGCCGCGCTCGCGGCCCGGCGCGAGCTGGGCGCCCGCTACGACGCCGAGCTGGTCGACGGCTTCGCCGAGCGGATCGAGCGGGCCGTCGACCGCCGGGTTGCCGACCAGGTCGCGCTGGTGCAGCGGCGTACGTCGGACGACGCGGGCGGGCGGGTCCGCCAGTTCGCGCTGGGGGTGATCTCGCTCGCCGTCGGCGTGCCGGTCACGATCGTTCCCATGGTCGCCACGGACAACGGTCTACCGGCGGTCGTGGTCGCATGGCTCGGCATCATCGGGGTCAACGCTGCCCATGCGGCCGCGGTCAACGGCCGGCATCGCGCACCGTAGCCACGCGACACGCGGGGCCGACACCCTTGAGAGGGTGTGTGCGGGCTGCCGCGCGCACTAGGTTGGCCTGATGAAGACCATCCTGATCATCGTCGTCATCGTCGTCGTCGTCCTCTTCCTCGCCGGCTTCCTGCGTCGCGGTCGCTGATCGCTCAGCCGGCCACCAGCCGGTAGCCATAGGTCCACGGCCGGGACACGGCCGGTCCGGGCAGGTACGCCTGCTCGGATTCCTCGATGCGCCATCCCGTCTGCTCCACGAGTGACGGGATGTCGCGCGTGAGGTGGCATCCTCCCGCCACGGCGCGTTGCAGCGGCTCCATCCGGCGCTGCCAGCGGCGTACGGACTCCTCGGGCGCCAGCCCGTGCTCCAGGACGTGCAACCTGCCTCCCGGCCGCACCACGCGTCGCACCTCGCGCAGCGCCAGCAGCGGGTCCGGGATCGTGCAGAGGCTGAAGGTGACGAGCGCGCTGTCGTGCGAGTCGTCCGGCAGGTCGAGCCGTTGCCCGTCGAGACCCGCGCGCTCGATCGGCACCGACGTGCGTGCTCGCCGTGGCGCGGAGAGATCCCAGCCCACGTCGGACGGCTCGATCGCCGTCACCGAGGTCACCGGCGGTGGGTACCACCGGACGTTGAGGCCGCTGCCGAAGCCGATCTCGAGCACCCGCCCGGTCAGCCCGGCGCACGCCACCTCGCGCACCTCGCCGACCTGGTGCCCGCGTAGGCCCAGGTCGGCCAGACGAGGCACGACCTGCTCGTCCCACACCCGTAGGCTCATGGGATGAGCGTACGACGCGTGATGGGCACCGAGGTCGAGTACGGCATCTCGGTGCAGGGCCAGCCCGCGGCGAACCCGATGGTCGCCTCGTCGCAGATCGTCAACGCGTACGCCTCGTCGACGGCGAGGGCCCGGCGGGCCCGCTGGGACTTCGAGGAGGAGTCGCCCCTGCGCGACGCGCGGGGCTTCGACATGGCCCGCCAGATCGCGGACCCCAGCCAGCTGACGGACGAGGACCTCGGCCTCGCCAACGTGATCCTCACCAACGGAGCCCGGCTCTATGTCGACCACGCACACCCGGAGTACTCCTCGCCCGAGGTGACGACGCCGCTCGACGTGGTGCGGTGGGAGAAGGCGGGGGAGCAGGTCATGCTCGACGCGTCCCGGATGGCCGCGCAGGTGCCGGGGAGCACGCCGATCCTGCTCTACAAGAACAACACCGACAACAAGGGCGCGTCCTACGGCGCCCACGAGAACTACCTGATGCGCCGCTCGACGCAGTTCGCCGAGATCGTGCGCCACCTGACCCCGTTCTTCGTCTCGCGCCAGGTCGTCACGGGCGCGGGTCGCGTCGGCATCGGGCAGGACGGTCGCGACACCACGCCCGAGCGCGGCTTCCAGATCAGCCAGCGCTCCGACTACTTCGAGGTCGAGGTCGGGCTCGAGACGACGCTGAAGCGCCCGATCATCAACACCCGCGACGAGCCCCACGCAGACCCCGCGGTCTACCGCCGGCTCCACGTGATCCTGGGCGACGCCAACCTCGCGGAGATCTCGATCTACCTCAAGACGGGCACGACGGCGCTGGTGCTGGCGATGATCGAGGACGGCTTCATCGACCGCGACCTGACGGTGGAGGGCGCCGTGCGGACCCTGCGCGACGTCTCGCACGACCCGACGCTGAAGCACCTCGTCACGCTCCGCGACGGCCGCCGGCTGACGGCCGTCCAGCTGCAGATGGAGTACCTCGAGCTCGCCCGCAAGCACGTCGAGGACCGGCTCGGCTCTGACGCCGACGACCAGACCCTCGACGTCCTGGCCCGCTGGGAGTCGGTGCTGACCCGGCTCGAGCGCGACCCGATGGAGTGCGCCACCGAGCTCGACTGGGTCGCCAAGCTCAAGCTGCTCCAGCAGTACCGCGACCGCGACTCCCTCGACTGGGACGACGCCAAGCTGCACCTCATCGACCTGCAGTACGCCGACGTACGCCCCGACAAGGGCCTCTACCACCGGCTCGCCGGATCGGGCCGGATCCAGCGGCTGCTCGACGACGACGCCATCGAGCACGCGATGCACGAGCCGCCGACCGACACGCGCGCCTACTTCCGCGGTCGCTGCCTCGACAAGTACGCCGACTCGGTGGCCGCCGCGTCGTGGGACTCGGTGATCTTCGACCTCCCCGGCCGCGAGTCGCTCCAGCGGGTGCCCACGATCGACCCGCTCCGCGGCACGAAGGCCCACGTCGGCGACCTGATCGACCGCTCCGACACCGCCCAGGCACTCGTGGCCGCCATCACCCGCTGACGACTCGCCGCCCGCCGAGGGTGAACGTCCTTGTGACGTCGGTCGGAGTGGATAGGGTCGAGGCATGGCCCAGGAGCAGAAGCAGCCGCGCAAGTCCTCGCAGGAGGAGACGGCGACCGAGGAGGTCGTCGAGAGCGATGTCGCCGAGCGCAAGGAGATGATCGACGAGGACGTCGACGCGATCCTCGACGAGATCGACGAGGTCCTCGAGTCCAACGCCGAGGACTTCGTGAAGTCGTTCATCCAGAAGGGCGGACAGTGATCACCCCATCGAGATCCTCGCTTCGCTGCGGTTTCGACGGGGACCCCGAGGGTCGAGGATGAACGAGTCACGCCTGCCCACGTCCTACATGACGCCCGGCACCTCGAGCTTCGCCGACTTCCTGGGCGCTCAGGCGCCCGACCTGCTTCCGTCGCGTCGTGCCCTGCCCACCGGAGATGCTGCCGACCTGGCGCCCCACGGCACCACGATCGTGGCAGCCACCTTCACGGGTGGGGTGGTGATGGCGGGCGACCGCCGGGCCACGATGGGCAACATCATCGCCCAGCGCGACATCCAGAAGGTCTTCCCCGCCGACGAGTTCTCCGTGGTCGGGATCGCCGGCACTGCGGGCCTCGCCGTCGAGATGGTGCGGCTCTTCCAGACCGAGCTCGAGCACTACGAGAAGATCGAGGGGATGACGCTGTCGATCGACGGCAAGGCCAACCGCCTGTCGGCCCTGATCCGGGCCAACCTCGGCCTCGCGATGCAGGGCCTGGCCGTCGTCCCGCTCTTCGCGGGCTACGACCTGGTGGCCGACCAGGGGCGCATCTTCAGCTACGACGTGACCGGCGGTCGCTATGAAGAGACCGCGTTCCACTCCGTCGGCTCCGGCTCGCTCTTCGCCCGCGGCTCGCTCAAGAAGCTCTACCGCGACAGCCTCGACGAGGAGGGCACGGTGACCGCGGTCATCCAGGCGCTCTACGACGCCGCCGACGACGACTCCGCGACCGGCGGCCCCGACCTGACCCGGCGCATCTTCCCGGTCGTGCACGTGATCACGCCCGACGGCGGTCGCCGGCTGCCCGACGACGAGGTCTCGGCCATCGCGGACCGGATGATCGCCGCGCGGATGCAGCGCCCCGACGGCCCCGCCGCCCCCCTGACGTAGGAGTCCTTCCATGTCGATGCCGTTCTACGTCTCGCCCGAGCAGCTGATGAAGGACCGGGCCGACTTCGCCCGCAAGGGCATCGCCCGCGGCCGGTCCGTCGTCGCCGTCCAGTACGCCGACGGCATCCTGTTCGTCTCCGAGAACCCGTCGCAGGCCCTGCACAAGGTCAGCGAGATCTACGACCGGATCGCGTTCGCCGCGGTCGGTCGCTACAACGAGTTCGAGAACCTCCGCATCGCCGGCGTACGCCTCGCCGACATGCGCGGGTACGCCTACGACCGGCGCGACGTGACCGGTCGCGGGCTCGCCAACGCCTACGCCCAGACGCTCGGCACGATCTTCTCCTCGGGCGGCGAGAAGCCCTACGAGGTGGAGATCTTCGTGGCCGAGATCGGCGACGCGGCCGCCGACGACCAGCTCTACCGGCTCACCTACGACGGCCAGGTCGCCGACGAGCACGGCTTCGCCGTGATGGGCGGTGCCGCCGACGTGGTGGCCGCCCACCTGCGCGAGCACTACGTCGCCGGGAGCACCCTCGACGACGCGCTCCGGGTCGCGGTCGCCGCGCTCGGTCACTCCGAGACCGAGGACCGGGTCATCCCGTCCGACGACCTCGAGGTGGCCGCGCTCGACCGCACCCGCACACAGCCCCGCAAGTTCCTGCGCCTGCGCGCGTCGCGGCTCACCGAGATCCTCGCGCAGCGCGCCGACGAGCGACCCGACGCTGCGGCCCCCGAGGACGCGCTCGGCGGTGTCGCGACGCACCAGTCCGGCACCGACGACCCGGCGGACCCGACCGACCAGGTCTCGGGCGACACTCCTCCGCTGGAGGACCCGGTGACGGGGGAGCCGCCGGTCGCACCGCCGGTCGCACCGCCCGACGAGCCGCAGCCTCCGCCGCACCCCGGCCAGGTCTAGCCGTACGCCCAGGGCTCAGCGGACGTTGAGCCCCGGCCACGGGTCGGTGGCGACGGTGGGGATGCCGGTGAGGCGCCGCCGGTAGCGCACGAGCGGACCGAACTCCTCCAGCGCCCGCCACAGGCGCTGGTGCGCGGCCCACGGGAGCGGCCCGCTCGGCTGGGCGTTGCCGTCCGGCCCGAACTCGTGCCAGGCGTCACCGAAGCCGATCCACGCCGGGGTCCACCCGATGGCGTCGTCCCACGCGCCCTGTCGCTGCTCGACCATCCGCTTGCGCACCTGGAACTCCATCCGCGGACCGTCGACGACCACGGGGGCCGTACGGACCGGCCACAGCCAGAGGTCGTCGGTCATCACCCGCAGCTCGAGGTCCTCCACGAGGGTCGGCTCGACCAGCGCGGTCGCGACGAGGTGGCGGGGTCCCATGGGGGAAACGCTCGCCCGAGGAGCGCCGGACCGTCAAGCGCGGCCTGTCACCCCGTGGACAATGCGGCTCGCCGGACAGGAATCGGAGCGGACTGACCGTCTCGACGAGGTCCGCGCGCCTAGGGTGGGTCCATGGACCGGCGGATCTTCGGGATCGAGAACGAGTACGGCGTCACGTGCACGTTCAAGGGCCAGCGCCGTCTGAGCCCCGACGAGGTTGCCCGCTACCTGTTCCGCAAGGTCGTCAGCTGGGGTCGCTCGTCCAACGTCTTCCTCCGCAACGGCGCCCGGCTCTACCTCGACGTCGGCAGCCACCCGGAGTACGCGACGCCCGAGTGCGACGACATCGTCGACCTCGTCACGCACGACAAGGCGGGGGAGCGGATCCTCGAGGGACTGCTGCTCGACGCCGAGCAGCGCCTCCACGAGGAGGGGATCTCGGGCGACATCTACCTCTTCAAGAACAACACCGACTCCGCCGGCAACTCCTACGGCTGCCACGAGAACTACCTGGTCGGCCGGTCGGGGGAGTTCAGCAAGCTCGCCGAGGTGCTGATCCCGTTCCTCGTCACGCGGCAGATCGTCGTCGGCGCCGGCAAGGTCGTGATGACCCCGCGCGGGGCGTCGTACAGCGTGAGCCAGCGCGCCGAGCACATCTGGGAGGGCGTCAGCAGCGCGACCACGCGCAGCCGCCCGATCATCAACACCCGCGACGAGCCGCACGCCGACGCCGAGCGGTTCCGGCGGCTCCACGTCATCGTCGGCGACTCCAACATGAGCGAGACGACCACGATGCTCAAGGTGGCGTCGTGCGAGCTCGTGCTGCGGATGATCGAGGAGGGCGTGGTGATGCGCGACCTCACGATGGAGAACCCGATCCGTGCCATCCGGGAGATCAGCCACGATCCGACGGGGCGGCGCAAGGTGCGCCTGGCCAACGGACGTGAGGCGAGCGCCCTCGAGATCCAGGCCGAGTACCTCGGCAAGGCGCGCGACTTCGTCGACCGGCGCCAGATCTCGACGCCCATCATCGAGCGTGCGCTCGACCTGTGGGAGCGGGGGCTCAAGGCCGTGGAGTCCGACGACCTCGGCCTCGTGGACCGCGAGATCGACTGGGTCATCAAGTACAAGCTCATCGAGCGCTACCGCGCCAAGAACGGCCTGTCGCTCAGCGACCCGCGCATCGCCCAGCTCGACCTCGCCTACCACGACATCCACCGCGGCCGCGGCCTCTACTACCTGCTGGAGAAGCGCGGCGCCGTCGCCCGGGTGACCACCGACCTCAAGATCTTCGAGGCCAAGAGCGTCCCCCCGCAGAACACCCGAGCGCGCCTGCGCGGCGAGTTCATCCGCAAGGCGCAGGAGCGCCGCCGCGACTTCACGGTCGACTGGGTGCACCTCAAGCTCAACGACCAGGCCCAGCGCACGGTGCTCTGCAAGGACCCGTTCAAGGCGTACGACGAGCGGGTGCAGCGGCTCATCGACGGGATGTGACGGTGTCGTGACCCACCGGGTGGGCACGGCTGGATAGGGTGACCCGGCAACGCCGTCGATCGTTTAGGTGAACCTGTGTCTGGTGTACGTCAAGCCGCCCTCAGCGGTGTCCTCGCCCTCAGCCTGCTCGGGCTCGCCGCCTGCGGGTCGGGTTCCAGCGACGCCGGCGGCGAGGGCAGCGCCACGCTGAGCTCGATCACCGTCGAGGGCGAGCAGGGCAAGGCGCCCGAGGTCACCTTCGACGGCCGCCTGGACGCGACGTTGACCGAGACCGAGACGCTCATCGAGGGCGACGGCGAGGACGTGGCCGAGGGCGACACCGTCGAGGCGCACTGGTGGATCGGCAACGGCTTCACCGAGAAGGAGACGCAGAGCACCTACGAGGGTGAGCCGCAGTCCGTGGAGCTGGGCGACGAGGTGCTGCCGTTCCTCAACGACACGATGGTCGGCCACAAGGTCGGCGACCGGGTCGTCGCACTGATGCCGTCGGACACGGCGTTCGGCGAGGGCGGTGGGGCGCGGTTCAACATCGGCAACCGCGACGCAGCGGTCATCGTCGTCGACATCATGGGCCGCAAGGACACCATCGCGCCGCTCGACGGTCCGCAGGGCGAGGAGAAGACGCCCGCGAGCTGGGCGCCGACGCTGATCGAGAAGGACGGCGTCATCACCGGCCTCGACTTCACGAACGCCCACGAGCCGACCGGCAAGCTGATCGCCACGACCCTCGTCAAGGGCGATGGCGCGGTCGTGAAGAAGGGCCAGACCCTCACGGTCGACTACCTCGGCCAGGTGTACGACGCGGACGCGCCGTTCGACGAGTCCTACAGCACGGAGCCGGCGGAGTTCCCGATCGGCACCGGCAGCGTCATCACGGGCTGGGACGAGCGGCTGGTCGGGCGCACCGTTGGCTCGCGCGTGATCCTCGAGATCCCGCCGGCCGACGGCTACGGCGAGGAGGGCAACGAGGCCGCCGGCATCAAGGGCACCGACACGCTGTTCTTCGTGGTCGACATCCTCGGCGCCAGCTGAGTCGCACGGGTCAGACCGCGTAGGGCAAAGGAGCAGGCATGGCGCAGCCTCGGGCAGAGCGGCTGATGAACCTGCACATCCTGCTGCTCGGGGCCAGGCGGTTCATCGGCAAGGACGCCATCCGCGACGCCGTCTACTCCGACCACGCCCGCGGTCCCGCCGGCGACGAGGCGTTCGAGCGGGCCTTCGAGCGCGACAAGGACTCCCTGCGCCAGATCGGTGCTGTGATCGAGGTGGGGAGCGCCGACGCGTTCTTCGACGACGAGATCGGCTACCGCATCCCGACCGAGCAGACCTCGCTGCCGGAGATCCGCTTCGAGTCCGACGAGGCGGCGGTGCTCGGCCTGGCCGCGAAGGTCTGGCAGCAGGCCACGCTCGCCAAGGCGACCGCCCGCGCGCTGGCCAAGCTCAAGGGGCAGGGCGTCGAGATCGACCCCGCGCGCCTCGAGGTCGTCGCCCCGGCGATCACTGCCGACGAGCCGGCCTTCGAGCCCCTCTGGGACGCGGTCGGCAAGCGTCGGCAGGTGAGCTTCCCCTACCAGCGCGCGAGCGAGTCCGAGCCGACCACACGGCGCGTCCAGCCGTGGGGCCTGGCCCGGTCGTCCGGGCGCTGGTACGTCGTCGGCTTCGACGTCGACCGGGGTGCCGAACGGGTGTTCCGGCTGTCCCGGATCGTCGGCCCGGTGCGCCCGAGCGGCAAGTCCGGTGCCTACGACGTGCCGCCCGGCACCGACGTACGCGCGGTGGCTCGTCGCCTCTCGCCGTCCTTCCCGTCCGTGCGAGCCGAGCTGCGGGTCCGTCAGGGCACGGGCGTGGGCCTGCGCCGACGCGCGGAGGCCGTGGCGTCCGAGGGCGAGTCGGGCTGGGACACCGTGGTCGTCGAGGGCCCGGTGCACGAGCTCTCCGACGAGGTGCTGACCTACGGCACCGACATCGTGGTGAAGGCCCCGCAGTCACTCCGCGACGAGGTCGTCTCGCGCCTGCAGGCCGTGGCCGGCACCGGCACCGCTGACGGGGTGGGCGCCCGATGAACACCCAGCCCGCCGACACCGCCCCCGACCAGGTCGCCCGCCTGCTCGCGCTCGTGCCCTACCTCCTCGCCCGCGGCGAGGTGCGGCTCGACGACGCCGCCGCCCACTTCGGCACCGACGCCGACCAGATCGAGCGCGACCTGCGCCTGCTCTTCATGACCGGTGTCTCGCCCGGCCTCCCGGGGGACCTCATCGAGGTCGACCTCGAGGCGCTCGAGGGCGACCGGATCATCCGCGTCGACAACGCCGACTACCTCGCCCGCCCGGTGCGGTTCTCGCCCGCCGAGGCCACGTCGCTGGTGGTCGCGCTCCGCACGATGGTCGAGACCGCACCCGAGGAGGCCCGCGACGTCATCGAGCGGACCCTCGCCAAGCTCGAGGACGCCGCCGGCCAGGACGGCGAGGGACTGCTACGGCTCCACGTCGACCCCACCGCCCTCGAGGCCAGCGCGGTCGTGCCGGTGCTGGAGTCGGCGATCGCGCGCGGCCACCAGGTGGAGCTCACCTACCACGTGCCGTCGCGCGACGAGGAGTCGCGACGCGTCGTGGATCCGCGCGGGCTCGCCCGCGTCGAGGACCTGCTCTACCTCGACGCGTGGTGCCACACCGCCCGGGGCGACCGCGCGTTCCGCGTCGACCGCATCGTTGCCGCGACCGAGCTGGAGTCGTCCGTCGCCGACCCGGGTGCCCGTGCCCGCGACCTGACCGGCGGGTGGTTCACCGACTCCGAGACCCGCACGGTGACGCTGCGACTCGCCCCTCCGGCGCGCTGGGTGACCGAGTACTACCAGGTGACAGCGCAACGGCCCGGCCCGGACGACACGATCGAGGTGGACCTCGAGGTGGCCAGTGAGCAGTGGGTGCGCTCACTGCTGTTCCGGCTCGCGCCGCACGCGACCCTGCTGGCGCCCGCCGACTACGCCGACGCGTTCACAGCCGCAGCACGGGCAACCCTCCGCCTCTATGAGGACGACGGCGTAGACTCCTAGACGTTCCGTGGCGTTGCACCGCACCGCCTCAATCCGCACCCGCAGCTTGGAGAGACCTCATGATCAACCCACTGGTCGGTATGCCCCAGGGGCTGGAGTGGCTGGTGATCCTCGCGATCGTCGTCCTCGTGTTCGGTGCCGCCAAGCTTCCCGACCTCGCCCGCAGCACGGGCCAGGCCCTGCGGATCTTCAAGACGGAGACCAAGGACCTGCGCGACGGCACCAACGACGACACGGACAAGACGCCCGAGCAGCGTGAGATCGAGGCCCGCGAGGTCGAGGCCCGGCACGAGACCACGGGTGACGTGGTCCGCGAGCGGCGCGACGACACCACCACCTGACCCGGGTGAGGATCTCCGGCCTCGCCGGTCTCTTCAAGGGACCGCCGCCCGAGGCTGTCGGCCCGGACGGGCGGATGGCGCTCGCCGACCACTTCCGTGAGTTCCGCGCCCGGCTGCTGCGCGTCCTGCTGCTCTTCGTGGTGGCCGCGATCGTCGCGCTGGTGTTCCGGCACGCCCTGCTCGATCTCGTGGTGGGACCGTACGAGGCGGCACAGGCCAGGCTCCCCGAAGGCACCACCAACGCCACCACGCGAGGCGCCGGGGGCGGGCTCCTGCTGTGGCTCACCTTGTGCGGCTTCGCCGCAGTCGTCGTGACGGCGCCCTACTGGCTGTACCAGATCTGGGCGTTCGTGGTGCCCGGGCTCTACGCGCAGGAGCGCCGGATGACCCGCATCTTCGCCGGCGTCGCCGGCCCGCTCTTCATCGGCGGCGTGGTCCTCGGCTACATCACGTTGCAGGTCGCGTTGGAGGTGCTGATCGGGTTCAACCCGGACAACGTCACGAACCTCATCGACTTCAACGACTACCTGCAGTTCTTCACCCGGACGCTGTTCGTCTTCGGCCTGGCCTTCAACATCCCGGTGTTCGTGGTGCTGCTCAACTTCGCCGGCGTGGTGAAGGGCGCCTCGCTCAAGGCCTACCGGCCCTGGATCGTGATCGGCACCTTCATCTTCGCCGCGGTGGCGACACCGTCGGCCGACCCCTTCACGATGACGCTGATGGCCGTGCCGATGGTGGTGCTGTTCTTCCTCTCGGAGGCCATCGCCCGGTTCAACGACCGTCGGCGCGCCCGCAAGGCCCCCAACGCCGGGCTGGGCCCCGACGAGCTGTCGCCCATCTGAGCTGACCCTGCACAGGCTCTGACAGGCTGGGGACATGCAGGCATCGATCACCGACATCGACCCGTTCGACCTGCCCGAGTGGCTCGGCACCCGCGACGTCGTGTGGCACGCAGACTCCGGTCTCCGGACCGGCCACCTCGTCCGCGGGCGGCTGGTCGCCGGTGACGACGGCAGCGGCGGGGACGGTGCGGCGGCCGACATCGTGTGCGACCTGCTGGCGGTCGACGAGGCCTATCCCGAGCCGGTCGTCGACGACGCGACCCGGCTCCGGGTGCACCAGGCCTGGCGGCACGGACAGGTCGTGGTCGGCAGCCTCGACGGATCGGGCGGCTCGGGCGGATCGGGCGGCACCCGGATGGTCCTGGCGGTGCCCGGCACCGGCTTCGGTCCCGACCTCGTCCTGGAGGCCCTGGGACGCCTCGCCCGGGCCGTGGGCGCACACGCCGAGAGCTACGCCGCCCTGCTGCGCATCGGGGGATAGGGTCGCGCTCATGCACGACCCCTCAGATCCGGGCGGCTCCGTCCGGGGTCGCGAGATCGCCCTGTTGACCAATCCCACGTCCGGCAGGGGGAAGGGTGCCCGCAACCGCGACGTCGCACTGGCGCGGCTGCGCCAGAGCGGGTTCGTGGTGCGCAACCTCCAGGGGCGCGACGGCGACGAGGCGCTCGACCTCGCCCGTGCGTGCGTGGCCGACGGTGTCGAGGCGCTCGTCGTCTGCGGCGGGGACGGCCTGGTGCACCTCGGAGTGCAGGCGGTGGCCGGCACCGGCGTACCCCTCGGGCTGATCCCCAGCGGCACGGGCAACGACGTCGCGCGCTACCTCGGACTGCCGCGCGCCGACCCGGTGGCCGCCGCCGACCGGGTGATCGCCTCGCGCCGCCGCACCATCGACCTGGCCCGCAGCGGCGACCGCTGGTTCGTCACCGTGCTGGCGGCCGGCTTCGACGCGATCGTCAACGAGCGCGCCAACGCGATGACCTGGCCGAAGGGCCAGATGCGCTACAACCTCGCCACGCTGGCCGAGCTGCGCACCTTCCGTCCGCTGCCCTACACCCTCCAGCTCGACGACGAGACCGTCGAGCACGAGGCCATGCTCGTGGCCGTCGGCAACGGCCCGTCCTTCGGCGGAGGGCTGCGGATCACCGAGGGCGCGCTGCTCGACGACGGCCTGCTCGACGTCGTGGTGATCACGAAGATGAGCAAGCCCAAGCTCGTGCGCTCCTACCCGCGCCTGTTCACCGGGAAGATCGACGGCGTCGCGGAGTACGTCCACCGGCGGGTGCGCTCGGTCACCGTCGCCGCGCCCGGCATCGTCTCCTACGCCGACGGGGAGCGCTTCGGTCCGCTTCCGCTCACGGTCACGTGCGACCCGGGCGCACTCGAGGTGCTGGCATGAGCACCTCCTCGACCTCCCCGGACGGGACCGGCGACGAGCAGACGCCGGCCGAGCGCTACGCCGCCTTCCAGCGCGACAAGCCCTACCCGATGCTCAAGGAGTTCTCCGGGCTCTACGGCTTCGAGCTCGACGACTTCCAGATCAGGGCGTGCCAGGAGATCGAGAGCGATCGCGGCGTGCTGGTCGCCGCGCCGACCGGCTCCGGCAAGACGATCGTCGGCGAGTTCGCGATCCACCTCGCGCTGCAGACCGGCCGCAAGGCGTTCTACACCACGCCGATCAAGGCGCTGTCGAACCAGAAGTTCAACGACCTGGTGAAGCGCTACGGCGCCGAGAACGTCGGCCTGCTGACGGGCGACAACGTCGTCAACGGCGAGGCCCCGGTCGTCGTGATGACGACCGAGGTGCTGCGCAACATGCTGTACGCCAGCTCGCGCACGCTGCTCGGCCTGGGCTACGTCGTGATGGACGAGGTCCACTACCTCGCCGACCGGATGCGCGGAGCGGTGTGGGAGGAGGTCATCATCCACCTGCCGGAGTCGGTGACCCTGGTGTCGCTGTCCGCCACCGTCTCCAACGCCGAGGAGTTCGGCGAGTGGCTGGCCACCGTGCGCGGCGAGACCACCACCATCCTCGAGGAGAAGCGTCCGGTCCCGCTCTTCCAGCACGTCATGGTGGGCCGCCGCCTGCTCGACCTGTTCGCCTCCTCCGACGTCGACGCGAGCGCGGGCTTCGTGAAGGAGGGCGCCCCGGTCAACGACGAGCTGACCCGGATCGCCCGCGACGACTGGGCCAGCACCCGGTTGATGCGGGACCGCAAGTCACCACGCAAGGGCCGGCCGGGCTCGTCGAAGAACCCCCGCTCGGGCGGCAACGGCCGCCGCGTGTGGATCCCCAGCCGGGTCGAGGTCGTCGAGCGACTCGACCGCGAGGGGCTGCTGCCCGCGATCGTGTTCATCTTCAGCCGCGCCGGCTGTGACGCGGCGGTCACCCAGCTCGTCCAGGCGAACACCCGCCTCACCACGGCGGCCGAGCGCGACGAGATCTTCGCCCGCGTCGAGGAGGCCTCGCGCTCGCTGCCGGAGGAGGACCTCCACGTCCTCGGCTACCACGAGTTCCTCGACGGCCTCACCCGCGGCGTCGCCGCCCACCACGCCGGCCTGTTGCCCGCGTTCAAGCAGGTCGTGGAGGCGCTGTTCCAGGAGGGCCTGGTCAAGGTCGTCTTCGCGACCGAGACCCTCGCCCTCGGCATCAACATGCCCGCCCGCACCGTGGTCATCGAGAAGCTGTCGAAGTGGAACGGCGAGACGCACGCCGACCTGACGCCGGGGGAGTACACGCAGCTCACCGGCCGCGCCGGTCGCCGCGGTCTCGACATCGAGGGCCACGGCGTCGTGCTCTACCAGCCCGGGATGAACCCGCGCGAGGTCGCCGGCCTCGCCTCGACGCGTACGTATCCGCTCCGCTCCTCGTTCCGGCCGTCCTACAACATGGCGGTCAACCTGGTGCACCAGTTCGGCCGCGCCCGCTCGCGCGAGCTGCTCGAGCAGTCGTTCGCCCAGTACCAGGCCGACAAGGCCGTCGTCGGGCTCGCCCGGCAGGTGCACAAGGCCGAGGAGGCGCTGGACGGCTACCGCGAGGCGGCCACCTGCCACGTGGGCGACTTCATGGAGTACGCCGGCCTGCGCCGGCAGATCTCGGACCTCGAGAAGGGCGCAGCGCGCGAGCGACGCCAGGACCGGCGTGCCGAGGCGGTCGCCTCGCTCGGTCGGTTGCGCCCCGGCGACGTGATCAAGGTGCCCGCCGGCAAGTTCAGCGGGCTCGCCGTGGTGATCGACCCGGGGCACTCGGGCGACGAGCCCAGGCCGTACGTCGTCACCGCGGACCGGCAGGCCAGGCGGCTGGCGCCGATGGACTTCCCGGTCCCGGTCGAGGCGATCGGCCGGATGCGGATCCCGAAGACCTTCAACGGCCGCAACCCGGCGATGCGGCGTGACCTCGCCACCCAGCTCCGCGCCCGGGCGCGCGACGGCGACGGCCCCGGACCGCGGCGCACCAACAAGCAGGACTCCTTCAGCGACACCCCGACAGACCGCGAGATCGGGCGACTGCGCGCAGACCTCAAGGCGCACCCCTGCCACCAGTGCCCCGAGCGCGAGGACCACGCCAGGTGGGCCGAGCGCTACTTCAAGCTCGAACGCGACACCGAGACCCTCAAGCGCCGCGTCGAGACCCGCACCAACACCGTCGCGCGCACCTTCGACCGCGTCTGCGAGGTGCTGACGGCGCTGGGCTACCTCGACGGCGACAAGGTGACCGAGCAGGGCGCGCACCTGCGCCGGATCTACACCGACATGGACCTCGTCGCGGCCGAGGCGATCCGCGCCGGCCTGTTCGACGACCTCGGGCCGTCCGAGCTCGCGGCGGTCCTGTCGGCGCTGGTCTTCGAGGCGCGACGTGCCGACGATGCGTCGTCGCCGAAGATGCCCGGCGGCCAGGTCCGTCCGGTGCTGGCCGAGCTGGTCCGGGTGTGGGGACAGCTGGACGCACTCGAGCGCGACCACAAGCTCGACTTCCTGCGCGAGCCCGACATGGGCTTCGCGTGGGCGGCGTGGCGGTGGGCGGAGGGCGACGACCTCGACGACGTACTCATGGTGACGGGACTGTCGGCCGGCGACTTCGTGCGCTGGATGAAGCAGCTGCTCGACCTCTGCGGCCAGGTCGCGGACGCCGCCGGGGACAGCGGTCTCCGCACCACGGCGCGGGCCGCGGCGAAGTCGCTCAAGCGCGGCGTGATCGCCTACAGCGTGCTGGCGGAGTGATCCGGCGCAGCGTTGTGGCAGGCTCCCTGACGTGACCGACCGCCTGATGCTGCTCGACACCGCCTCGCTCTACTTCCGGGCCTTCTTCGGCGTGCCGGACTCGATGAAGGCGCCCGACGGCACGCCGGTCAACGCGGTGCGCGGGCTGATGGACTTCATCAGCCGGCTCGTGGGGGAGTACGACCCGAGCCACCTGGTCTGCTGCTGGGACGACGACTGGCGACCGCAGTGGCGTGTGGACCTGATCCCCTCCTACAAGTCCCACCGCGTCGTCGCGGCGCGGCCGGGCTCGACGCCCGACATCGAGGAGGTGCCGGACCCGCTCGAGACGCAGATCCCGATCATCTTGTCGGTGCTGGCGGCCTACGGCATCACCGTGGTCGGCCACCCCGAGATGGAGGCCGACGACGTCATCGGCACCCTCGCGACCGGCGCCGGCATGCCGGTCGACATCGTCACCGGCGACCGCGACCTGTTCCAGCTCGTCGACGACGAGGCGGAGGTGCGGGTGCTCTACGTCGCCCGGGGGGTCAGCCGGCACGAGCGCGTCGACAACGCGTGGGTGCGCAGCAAGTACGGCGTCGACGCCCACCAGTACGCCGACCTCGCCACGCTGCGCGGTGACGCCTCCGACGGCCTGCCCGGCGTCGCCGGCGTCGGGGACAAGACCGCCGCGACGCTGCTCAACCGGTTCGGCACGATCGACGCGGTCGTCGCCGCCGCGAGCGATCCCGACTCCGACATGGGCCCCGGTCCGCGCGGGAAGATCAAGGCGGCGCTCGACTATCTCGACGTCGCACCCGAGGTGGTCGCCGTACGCCGTGACCTGGACCTCGGCTCGCCCGGAACGACCCGCCCGCGCACGCCGGCCGACCCCGACGCCGTCGTGGCCCTCGACCAGAGGTGGGACCTCGGCTCGTCGGCCGTCCGTCTCGTGCAGGCGTTGTCGGGCTCGCACTAGTCTGGGACGCGTGAGCGCTCCCGAGGTCGAGTCCAAGGACCGGCAGATCCTGTCCCTGCTGGCGGTCGACGGCCGGATGTCCTACACCGACCTCGGCAAGGCGACCGACCTGTCGACCTCGGCGGTGCACCAGCGGGTCAAGCGCCTCGAGCAGCGCGGCCTGATCACCGGCTACGGCGCGACGGTCGACCACGACCAGCTCGGCCGCCCGCTGACGGCGTTCATCTCGATCACGCCGACCGATCCGACCCAGCCCGACGACTACCCCGAACGGCTCGAGGGGATCCCGGAGATCGAGTCGTGCTGGTCGGTGGCGGGGGAGGAGTCCTACATCCTCAAGATCCGGGTCGCCACGCCCCGCGACCTCGAGGACCTGCTCGCCCGCATCCGGGGCGCCGCCACCGTGTCCACCCGCACCACGATCGTCCTCTCCACGCCCTACGAGAACCGCCCGGCGGAGTAGCCTGCGCCCCCTTGCTTGCATGAGTCCCCGCACGTGCGGGGACTCCGACACTCGGAGGGGGTTGCAACGGCCTCCAAGTGTCGGACTCGCCCTCCAACCCTGTGGCGGAAGGGGCACTACAGGTGTAGTTTTCGAGCCGTGGTCGACCGACGAACGGCACTGCTCGACGCCGCACTGGACATCGTGGGCACGCACGGCATGCGGGCCCTGACGCACCGCGCCGTCGATGCGCAGGCGGGCCTGGCCGGCGGGTCGACCTCCAACCTCTTCCGCACCCGCGAGGCGTTGCTCGTCGGGTTGGCGGAGCGGTTCGTCGAGCGCGAGCGCGCCATGGCCGAGGGGGGTCGCGGCGAGGTCGAGGCGTCCGTCGAGGGCATCGCGGAGGCGCTCGGCCGCTTCGCGCACCTCGCGACGACCTCGGAGCGAGTCGTGACCTTGGCGCGGTACGCCCTGCTGGTGGAGGCCGCCCAGCATCCCGAGCTGGCGAGCGTCCTGGTCGACGGCGCCGACCGGGTCGACACGTGGGCGCTCGACCTCGTCACGCGCGCCGGATCGGGGGATCCGGTGCGCGACGAGGACGTCCTGGCCAACTTCGTCACCGGGATGGTGCTGCACCAGCTGGCCCTCCCGGCGACCGACTTCGACCCGACGGGACGGATCGCCGCCCTGATCGCCACCCTCGACTGGAGGTCGTCATGACCGAGTCCCTCAGTGACCTCGTCGACGCGGAGCGGCGCGCCCTGATCGATACCCTCGAGCCACTGACCGACGAGCAGTGGCAAGCACCGTCCCTGTGCCAGGGCTGGCGCGTGATCGACGTCGCGGCGCACCTGGCGTGGGCCCCCGTCCTCGGTCCGGCGGCCGGCGTCGTGGCGCTGGCCCGGCACGGCTTCTCGGCGAACCGGACGATCGCAGGCTCGGCGGTCGCGTGGTCCGCGCGTGGCCGTGAGGCGATCCTCGGACAGCTCGAGCGCAACCGGGAGACGGGCGCCAGGCCGATCGGGATGCCGGAGGTGGCGGCCCTCGCCGACGCAGTCGTCCACGCCATCGACGTACGCCGACCGCTGGGCCTGGCGCATCCGGTGCCGTCCGCCGCGGTCGCCCCTGTGGCTGACTTCGCGCTCGCCACGCGGTGGCCCCTCAGCACCGTGATCGGCGGCAGCACGCGGCAGCGGGTGGCCGGCGTCCGGCTGGTGGTGCCCGAAGCTGGTTGGGAGCACGGGGCAGGTCCCGAGGTCAGCCTCTCCTCGGACGCGGCGATGCGGCTGACGTACGGCCGTCCCGTCGCTGCCGACGAGCTCTCCGGCGAGGGTGCCCCGCTCCTGCGCTCCCGCCTCGCCGCCCACTGATCGCAGCCGTGCTGGCGTCTGTCGGACTCCCCGCTCGTGCGGGGACTCCGACACCTGGTGGCGGTTGCAACGGCCTCCAAGTGCGCGACTCGCCCTCCCAGCTCATGGGGTGACACGTAGCGCACGCCTGCGGCTGTCGAGCGCCTGGTTGATCCGCCGAGCGAGCACGATCGGACGTTCCAGGTCGGCCCAGGTGATGCGGATGCAGATCCAACCCTTGCGCAGGCAGATCTGCTCCTCCCGCCGCTTCTCCCGCATGAGGTAGTCCGCCAGCGACTCACCCGGCCGCCGGTGCTGCTCGTACTTGATGCGCCCGTCGAACTCCAAGAACACTCCCCACTCCTCCCACAGGAAGTCCACGATGCCGAGCAGGTGCCCTCGATCGTCGAACACCTCGACCTGGGGCTTCGGTCGGGGGACGCGGTGCGCGTAGAAGAAGTGCCATGTGCGCGCTTCAGCGATATTGGTCACGCGAGGCTCGGCTCGAGCCAGGACGAGTCTCGTGTTGAGACTGTGCGGCCAGTGACGTGCGTCGGCAGCGACGGCGCGGAGATCGGCCATCGTTGCGAGCCCGAGGTGCAGGACCCCGCACACCACCACGAGCCCCACCTCTGGTCCATGGGACGTCACGACCTCGATGGCGGCCCGGGCGGGCTTCACGACTGGCACCCCGTCGCGCAGTGTCCACCACCGCTTGCCGAGCGTCGCTCGATGGTGGACGACGCCAGCTTCGCGCCGCCCGGGACGTCCGTCGGTCCGCGTGAGGTGCGTCTGGTCGAGATCGAGCTCCCAGAGCGGGACCTCGTACTCGGCGAGGGCGCACTGATGGCTCAACACCGACGACGTGTGCGAGGTGCGGAGGACGGCCCTCGCCCGGGCTCGCATGAGACCTACCTCGTCAAGGTCCTTGACGAGCTCGGTCGGCACGTAGGCGCCGTACCGCAACTTCGTCAGAGTCCCGGCCCTGACCTGCGCCTTGATGTCGCGGTCCGTCAGACCTTCCGCCACCAGCTGGCGGCGTAGCAGGACATCGAGGGGTGAGATCTGGAAAGCGGCCATGCCGGGAGAGTGCCCGCCCGCCGAGGGGCGTCAAACGGAGCCGACCGAGGCTGTGGACAACCACTGCTTGGAGGGCGAGTCCGCCACTTGGAGGGGGTTGCAAGGGCCTCCAGGTGTCGGAGTCCCCGCACGTGCGGGGACTCCGACGAGGAGCGAAGCGAGGCCTCAGTAGGCCTGGAGGGCCGCCGTACGGCGGGACGCCTCGGCCATCTCGGCGGCCTTCAGCGAGGCCTCGTCGAGCCGGCCGTGCTGCTCCCACCACTGCTGGCCGGACTCGGGGAGGGTGTGGATCGGGTCGTAGTACTCGTAGAAGCGCGAGAGGGCCTCGGCGTCCGTGGCCTCGATGGACGTGCGGTAGTTCTTCGTCCAGTAGGAGATGCCGTGCTCGGTGTCGTAGTCGGCGTTCTGGTGGACCCAGCGCTTGCCGACGAACGGCACGTCGCACACGATGCGCGGCGTCGCGAAGCCCGGCAGGTAGCCCATGATGTGGTGCTGCAGGCGCTGCGCGTCGGCGAGCGAGACCCGCCAGTGCTCCGAGAACGGGATCATGTCGCACATGTAGAAGTAGTAGGGCATGATCTGCGCGCCGTCGAGCAGGCGGAAGCAGAGGTCGAGCAGGGCGTGCGGTTCGGCGTTCACGCCGTTGAGCAGCACCCCCTGGTTGCGTACGTCGCGCAGGCCGGCGTCGAGCATCGCCCGGGTCGCCTCGGCGACGATCGGCGTCACGGAGTTCGCGTGGTTGGCGTGGGTGTGCATCGCGAGCGAGACGCCGCGCGAGCGGGCCAGCGTGGCGACGCGGTTCACGCCCTCGACCACGTCGGGCTGCAGCCAGTGCTGCGGCAGGCCGATGAGGGCCTTGGTGGCGAGGCGGATGTCGCGGATGTTCTCCACCTCGAGGACCGAGGTGAGGAACGCCTCCAGGCGGGGCCACGGCATGTTGGCCACGTCGCCACCGGAGACCACGACGTCGCGCACGGACGGCGTACGACGCAGGTAGTCCAGCATGTCGCCGAGCCGGTCGTTGGGCTTGCCGGCGAACTTGAGCTTCTCGATGACCGGCGTCGAGTTGCCGACCAGGTCCATGCGGGTGCAGTGGCCGCAGTACTGCGGGCAGGTCGGCAGCAGCTCGGCCAGCACCTTGGTGGGGTAGCGGTGGGTCAGCCCCTCGGTCGCCCACATGTCGTGCTCGTGGAGGGAGTCGCGCGCGGCGTGCGGGTGCGACGGCCAGTCGGTGCGGCGGTCGCTGAGGACCGGCAACATGTAGTGGCGGATCGGGTCGGCGTAGAACGCCTCGGTGAGGGAGCCCGGCCCGGCGGGCGAGACCTGCGGCACCATCGTGTTCATCATCTGCGGCGGCACGAGCATCGACATGGTGGCGCGCTCGGCCTGGTCGCGCTCGAGGTCGGCGTAGAAGCGCTCGTCGAGGAGGTCGCCCATCAGCTCGCGCAGCTGCTTGAGGTTCTTGACGCAGTGGGCGCGCTGCCACTGCACGGAGGCCCAGTCCTCGGCGGTCACGTCGGCCCACCCGGGGAACCGGGTCCAGTCGGGCTCGACGAGCTCGACGCGCTGGTAGGGGTAGGGCTGTCCGGTGGCGAGTGCGCCGTCCAGCTGGGTGGCGGTCTCGATGCTCATGCGGTCTCCTTGCAGTGGCCCCGGGCGTGCTCGGGGTCGGCCAGACGGCGCGCCGGTTGTGTGTGCGGCGACACATCTGGAAGAGTACGTGGAGAACCTGCGGCGAGTCCAATGCCACGCCGCAAGATTTGCGGCAAGTCCCGCGTGACCAAGAAGGATGACCCGAATGACCTCCCCCTCGGACATGCAGACGGAGCGCCGCACCGGCGATCCGACCGGACTGCACCGCGTCCTGGACGACGCCGTGGTGCTGCCGCAGGCGGCGCGGCGCCTCGACACTCGTGCGGACCTGTGGCCCGACGAGGTACGGGTGCGCGTCGAGCGGCTCAACCTCGACGCCGCGTCGTTCCGCCAGCTCGAGCGGAAGCACGACGGGAGTGGCGACGCCGTCCGCGCCGAGGTCCTCGACATCATCGGCGCGCGCGGCAAGATGCAGAACCCCGAGACCGGCTCCGGCGGCATGCTCGTCGGCACCGTCGAGGAGGTCGGACCCGAGTCGCCCCTCGGCCTCGAGGTCGGCGACCGGGTCGCGACCCTGGTCAGCCTCACGCTCACGCCGCTGGTCATCGAGGACGCCCTCGCCCACTGGGACGGGCGCACCGAGCAGGTGCCGTGCGACGGCTACGCCGTGCTCTTCGGCCGGTCGATCGCCGCGGTCATCCCCGACGACCTCGCACCGGCCCTCTCGCTGAGCGTGATGGACGTCTGCGGGGCACCCGCCCTCACGGCGCGCGTCGTGGGGGAGTACGCCGCCCGCGGGCAGGACCCGGTGGTCGCGGTCATCGGCGGAGCGGGCAAGTCCGGCTCCCTCAGCCTCGCCGCAGCCCGCGCCGCCGGCGCGGCGCGCACCATCGGCATCGTTCCCCACGCCGGTGAGCACGACCTGCTGGACGGCGCGGGCATCGCCGACGTGGTCGCCATCGCCGACGCCCGCGACCCGATCGCCCTGCGCGACGCCGTCACCGCGGCCGGCGGTCCCGCCGACGTCACCGTCGTGTGCGTCGACGTCCCCGGCTGCGAGGGCGGCGCGATCCTCGCCACCGCCGAGGGCGGCACCGTCATCTTCTTCTCCATGGCCACCAGCTTCAGCGCCGCCGCGCTCGGTGCCGAGGGGCTCGCCGCCGACGTGCGGATGCTCGTCGGCAACGGCTACGTGCCCGGCCACGCGGCGTACGCCATGGAGCTCCTGCGCGCCGACGCCGGCGTCCGCACCCTCTTCGAGCGGAGGCTCTGATGGCCCGGTCCACCAGCAGGAGCCAGCTCGGCATCGACAAGGCCGACGTACGCCGCGCGCGAGCGCTCGCCCGCCAGGTCGGCAAGCCGATCGTCGACCTCGCGACCCGGCACACCACCGTGTCCGTCGAGCGGGCCACGCTGCGCCTGGCCGGCCTCGGGGGAGCGGACCCGGACGGCACGCCGTGGGTGAACCGGCTCGCCGACGCCGTACGCGCCGACGTCGGTCTCGAGCACGGCGTCAGCCTCCCGGTCTGGGACGCGTTGCTCCGCGGGGAGGGCGACGACCTGCTCGCCCTCGCCCAGAAGGCGGCCGCCGGGTCGGTCACCTTCCGCGTGCCCGACGGCAAGGACGCCACCCGCGCCCGCTCGGCCTCGCGCAAGGCGGTCGCCGCCGGCATCAAGCAGATCGACCGGCAGCGCACCGCCCGCGAGAAGATGATCGCCAAGGTCGGCGACGCCCCGAGCAAGCCGTGGATCTACCTCATCGTCGCGACCGGCGACATCATGGAGGACATCCCGCAGGCGCAGGCCGCGGCACGCGAGGGCGCCGACGTGATCGCCGTGATCCGCTCGACCGGCCAGTCGCTGCTGGACTTCGTCCCGGAGGGTGCGACCCGCGAGGGCTTCGCCGGCACCTACGCCACCCAGGAGAACTTCCGCCTGATGCGCGCCGCGCTCGACGAGACGTCGAAGGAGCTCGGGCGCTACGTCCGGCTCACCAACTACGCCTCCGGCCTCTGCATGCCGGAGATCGCGGCGCTGGCCGGCCTCGAGCGGCTCGACATGATGCTCAACGACTCGATGTACGGCATCCTCTTCCGCGACATCAACCCGATCCGTACGTTCGTGGACCAGCGCTTCAGCCGCCAGGTCCACGCCCGCGCCGGCATCATCATCAACACCGGCGAGGACAACTACCTCACCACCGCGGACGCCGTGGAGGCGGCGCACACGGTGACGACGAGCCAGCTGCTCAACGAGTACTTCGCCAAGGAGGCCGGGCTCGAGGACTGGCAGCTCGGCCTGGGCCACGCCTTCGAGATCGACCCGGAGGTGCCCGACTCCTTCCGGCTCGAGCTGGCCCACGCGATGCTCGCCCGCGAGCTGTTCCCCGATGCTCCGCTCAAGTGGATGCCGCCGACGCGCCACATGACGGGCGACATCTTCAAGGGCTACCTCCTCGACGGGTTCTTCAACCTGGTCGGCGCCATGACCGGGCAGGGCATCCTGCTCGTCGGGATGATGACCGAGGCCGTCGTGACGCCGTGGATCTCCGACCGCGACCTCGCCCTGCAGAACGTCCGCTACGTCATGAACGCCGCCGGCAACCTGCACGAGGACTTCCGTCCGTCGCCCGACGGATTCATCGCCTCCCGGGCCCGTGAGGTCCTCGGCGAGGCGGTCGGGCTGATGGAGGAGATCAAGGCCGACCGGACCATCCCCGGCCAGCCGCCCCTGCTGTCCGCGATCGCCGACGGCACGTTCGGCCTGATGAAGCGTCCGGCCGACAAGGGCCGTGGTCTGGACGGCGTCGCGAAGAAGGCTGGCGACTACTACAACCCGGCGACCGAGATCCTCGAGGGAGAGCAGCGATGAGCCTGATCCGGCCCTACGGCGACACCACCGGCGACGGCATGGTGCAGCTGTCCTTCACCCTCCCGATCGAGCACTCCAAGGTGGCCGAGGGCGCCGCGGTGCAGCTCGCCAACAAGATGGGCATGGACCCGGCGCTCGTCGTGCACTCCAAGGCGATGGGGGAGGGTTTCACCTTCTTCGTGGTCTACGGCCGCGTGAACCACCTCGTCGACCCCAGCACCGTCGAGGTCGTCGAGCGCGACTACCCGCTGCTGACGCCCAAGGAGGCCAACGCCGCGATCAAGCGTTCGATGCGCCGGCGCCTCGTCGTCGTGGGTGGGTGCATCGGCACCGACGCCCACACGGTCGGCATCGACGCGATCCTCAACATCAAGGGCTTCGCCGGCGAGAAGGGGCTGGAGTACTACCGCGAGCTCAAGGTGGTGAACCTCGGCGCCCAGGTCTCGGTGCCCCAGCTCGTCGAGGCCGCCCGCGAGGAGAAGGCCGACGCCGTCCTCGTCTCCCAGGTGGTCACGCAGCGCGACGCGCACCTGCTGAACACCCGCGAGATGTCCGCCGCCTTCCGCGAGGCCTACCCCGCCGCCAAGCGGCCCCTGCTCGTCGTCGGCGGTCCTCGCTTCGACGAGACCATGGCGGGCTCGCTCGGCGTGGACCGCGTCTTCACCCGCGGTACGACGCCGGGCGAGGTCGCCTCGTTCATCGTGCACCGACTGACCGGCCCCCGCCCCACGAGCAGCCAGGAGAAGGCCTCATGAGCAACGACACGCGCGTCGGCACGGTCGTCTCCCATCGCCGCTACGTCCCCTACTCGCACGCGCACTACGCCGGCAACCTCGTCGACGGCGCCTACAGCCTCGGGCTCTTCGGCGACGTCGCCACCGAGATGTGCATCGTGCTCGACGGTGACGAGGGACTGTTCGCGTCCTACTCCGACGTGCAGTTCAAGGCCCCGGTCCGAGCCGGTGACGTCCTCGAGATCACGGCCACGCTGGTCAAGGAGGGCACCCGGAGCCGGGTGATGGACTTCGCCGTCCACGTGGTCGGCCGGGGCGCCCCGACCGACGCCGCACCGGGTGCCGCCGAGGTCCTCGACCCGCCGGTCGTGGCGACGACGGCGACCGGCACGGTCGTCGTACCTCCCCGCTCCTGAGCGGCTCTCGACACCGATGTCGGCGTGTCCTCGACGACACGCCGACCGCGCAGCGATTTGAACGAAGAATGTGCTGGGGTCGCCGATGCGTTGACCTGCGGTTTCGCGCGTTCGTGCAGGTCAGGCCCGTGTTGACACCCGGCGCCACGAGAGGGATCGTTCCCGCGTCCGCCTGTGCAGCTCGTGGGTGGCGTGTCGGCAGCGGGAGGTCAGACGTGGGGTACGCGAAGCCAGCGATGCCCACCGTCCGGCGTCTTGTCGAGAGCGCCCCGCGGGAGCCGGATGCGGGAGGAACCACGCGGCCTTAGACAACTCCGCGTGATCGCCAGCCAGGCGGTCGCGCGTTGGTCCGAAGCCGCGGCGTTCCTCCCGCGCCCTGCAGGCCTGCTCGGATGCAGGCGTCGGCTACGGTCTGCATCGTGCCGCTCCGCTGCCTCGTCGCCCTGGTCGGCGGACTCGTGCTGGCAGCGGCCTTCGAGCCCGTCGGCCTCGCCTGGCTGATGCCGCCGGCGATCGCCGCGCTGGTGCTGTCCGTTCGCGGCCTGGGGCCGGGCCGGGCCTGGATCCCGACGCTGCTCTTCGGGATCACCTTCACCTACGCCGTGATGGTGTGGATGCGTTCGGTCGGAACCGACGCGTGGATCGCGATGTGCGCGCTCGAGGCGTCGTTCTTCGTGCCGCTCGGCCTCGGGCTCGCGTGGAGCACGCGGCTGCGGGCGTGGCCCGTCTGGACGGCGCTGTGGTGGGTCGGGATCGAGACCTGGCGCAGCGGGTTCCCCTTCAGCGGGATGCCGTTCGGCCGCCTCGCCTACGCCACGGCCGGCACGCCCTGGGCCGAGGCGCTGCCGTGGGTCGGGATGACCGGGGTGAGCCTGCTCGTCGCCCTCACGGGTACGACGCTGGCGTGGCTGCTGCTGCACGTGCGTGAGCGCCGGGCGCTCGTCGTGGTCGCGGGGCTGGCGGCCGTCACGGTCGCTCCGGTGCTGCTGCCGTTCCAGGTGACCGAGTCCGGGACGTCGACGGTCGCCGCCGTCCAGGGCGACGTGCCCGGCACCGGGCTCGACGTCGTGGCCCACCACCGCGAGGTGACGGCCAACCACGTGCGCCTCACCGAGGAGCTGGCCGACGCGGTCGCGGCGGGCCGCCGCACCGAACCCGACTTCGTGGTGTGGCCGGAGAACTCCACCGCCGTCGACCCCTTCACCGACGAGGGCGTCCACGCCGCCATCATCGCCGCCTCGGACGCGATCGGCGTGCCGATCCTCGTCGGCGCCGTCTCCGGCGACCCGCTCGACGAGACCCACGTGCTCAACCAGGGGATCGTCTACCGCCCCGGGCTCGGCAGCGGTGACCGCTACACGAAGCTCCACCCGGTGCCGTACGGCGAGTACATCCCGTTCCGCGGCAGCCTGATCCCGTCGACCTACGGCAAGCTGACGATGGTGCCGCGCGACATGGTGCGCGGCGCGAGCCTGGAGCCGATCAGGGTCGGCGACGTCCTCGTCGCCGACGCGATCTGCTTCGACGTCGCCTACGACGACGGCATCGGCGGCCAGGTCGCCCGCGGTGCCCAGCTGGTCACCGTGCAGACGAGCAACGCGATGTTCAGCCGGACCGGGCAGCTGGCCCAGCAGTTCGAGATCAGCAGGCTGCGGGCGCAGGAGACCGGTCGATGGGTCGTCGTCGCGGCCGTCAACGGCATCTCCGGCGTCATCCGCCCCGACGGCGAGGTCGTCGCCTCGGTCCCGGCGCGTGGGCAGGAGGTGCTGGTCGAGACCGTGGGCCTGAGCACGACGACGACACCGGCCGTACGCCTCGGGGTCTGGCCGGCTCGCGCGCTCCTCGGCTTTCTGGTCCTGCACACGGCGGTCGTCGTGATCACCTATCGTCGTCGCCGACGGGGCGACCGCGCCGTCGACGCCGGTGTGGAGCGGAGTGGGACGACGTGAGCGTCGAAGGCCTCGGGCGGGTCGTGATGGTGATCCCGACCTACAACGAGTCGGAGAACCTCGAGTGGATCGTGGGTCGGCTCCGCGAGGCCCAGCCGGGGGTCGAGGTGATGGTCGTCGACGACAACAGTCCCGATGGCACCGGAGCGATCGCCGACCGGATGGCCGCAGAGGACCGGGCGGTGACGGTCGTGCACCGCACCGAGAAGGCCGGGCTGGGGGTCGCCTACCTCAACGGCTTCGACGTGGCTCTCACGGCAGGCTACGACGTGATCGGCCAGATGGACGCCGACGGCTCGCACCAGCCCGAGCAGCTGCACCGGCTGCTCGACGCGCTGCGCACCGCCGACATGGTGATCGGGTCGCGCTACGTGCCCGGCGGCTCCGTCGTCAACTGGCCGCTCCAGCGCCTCGCGCTCTCCCGCGGCGGCAACCTCTACGTGCGCATGCTGCTCGGGATCAAGATCAAGGACGCCACCGCCGGTTTCCGCCTCTTCCGTCGCTCGACGCTCGAGGCGATCGACCTTGGGTCGGTGCTGTCTACTGGATACGTGTTCCAGACCGACCTCGCCTATCGCACGGCCAGCCGCGGCCTGAGGGTCACGGAGGTGCCGATCGAGTTCATCGAGCGCGTGCGCGGCGACTCCAAGATGAGCGGGCAGGTGGCGAGCGAGTCGCTCAAGCTGATCACCCGCTGGGGCCTGTCCGAGCGCCTCGCGCAGCTGCGCCGGCGCGGGAGCTCGACGTGAGCCAGCCCGCGTCGCCACGACGTACGTCGGCCCGCCGCCGCGGGTGGGTGCGTCCGGCCCTCGCGGCCGCGTTCGTGCTGGTGCCGCTCGTCGAGATCTGGGCGATCCTCCAGGTCGGCCGGCTGGTCGGCCCGTGGTGGACCATCGCCCTGCTCGTCCTCGACTCGATGATCGGCGCGTGGCTGATCAAGCGGGAGGGTGGCCGTGCCTGGAAGGCGCTGCGGGAGGCCCTCCAGGGCGGCCGGATGCCGGCCAAGGAGATCGCGGACGGCGCGCTCATCCTGATCGGCGGCACCCTCATGCTGAGCCCGGGCTTCGTCCTGGACATCGCGGGGATCCTGCTGATCCTGCCCTTCACACGTCCGGTCGCCCGGCGCATGCTCACCTCGGTGGTCGAGCGCCGGCTCGTCGTCGGGCCCGTCTTCGGCGGTCCCTTCGGGTCCGGAGACGACAGACGCCCCGGACCCGGGCCCGAAGGCCCGGTCGTCCGGGGCGACGTCGTCGACTGAGCGGGAGCCCAGTCTCAGCTGACCCGCTTCTTGCGGTTCGCGCGGTGCAGGTGCGCGGGGCCGATCTCGCCGCCGCGCAGCAGCTCGAGGCGCTCCTTGAGGATGTCCTCGAGCTCCTTCTCCGAGCGGCGCTCCAGGAGCATGTCCCAATGCGTACGAGCGGGCTTCTCGACCTTGGCCTCGGGCAGGATGCCCGCCGTGCTGAGTGCCTCCGCCCCACAACGGGGACACTCCCAGACCGCCGGGATGTCGGCCTCGACCGACATCGTCACCTCGAACTCGTGACCCTGCTTGCATTGATAGCCGACCTGCTGACGAGCCGCGAACTCGATGCCACGCTCGTCCTCAAAGCTCTGGCCACCGAGCCTCGCGCCACGCAGTGTGCGCTCCGCCACCGTGCCACCTCCAGTTGGGTTGCTGACCCCGTTGTGTGTACCGGGTTGTAGATGAGACGGGCCAGGACCTGGTCCGTGACGCCGCTCGTGACGGCGAGGTCCGCCTCCGTGATCTTTCAACGGTAGCGGGGGCGCCCGCATTCCGCGGATTCGCTGCGCCCCGGTCGGGCGCTCAGGCGTGGCGTACTGCACCCATAGGGGTGCAGCGCCCCGAGGGTGACCGCTCGGCGAGGGTGTGACTCAGATCACACGCGGGACGTCGTTGCCGGCGTCGCGGATGCCGCGTTCGGTGTCGACCCGCGTGAGCAGGAGGCCACCGATGACGAAGAAGGCGATGAGCGCGAAGATGGCCGGGCGGTAGGAGTCCGTCACGGCCAGGACGATGCCGAACGTGGCGGTCCCGAACCACGACGTGCCGCGGTCCATCGCGTGGTAGAAGCTGAAGTACTCCGCCTCCTTGCCCCGCGGGATGAGGAGGGAGAAGTACGACCTGGCCAGCGCCTGCGTCCCGCCCAGGACGATGCCGATGGCAGCGCCCAGGATCAGGAAGAACGGCACGTTGCCGGCCGGCAGGAAGAGCGCCACCGTGACGATGACGCACCAGATCGCGAGGCCGAACAGGATCGTGCGCTTGGCGCCCCACGTGGCCGCGAGCCGCCCGAAGATCAGCGCGCCGCCGAACGCGACGAACTGCACCATCAGGATCGTCGCGATGAGGATCGTCTGCGAGTGGCCGAGCTCCTCCGATCCGAACACGGAGGCCGACGCGATCACGGTCTGGATGCCGTCGTTGAAGAACAGGTAGGCGAACAGGAAGGTGAGCGCCATCGGGTAGCTGCGCATGTCGCGGAGAGTGGCCGCCAGCTGCCCGAAGCTCCGCCGCAGCGCGTTGCCCTCGACGTGCTCGACGTCGACCGGCGGGTGGTCCTTGAGCCGCAGGTAGGGGATGAAGGTGAATCCCGCCCACCACGCGGCCGCCGAGAGCATGCACAGGCGCGCGGCGAGGCCCTCGTCGAGACCGATCGCGTCGCGGCCGAGGTAGACGCCGAGGTTGAGCACGAGGAGGAGGCCGCCGCCGAGGTAGCCGAAGGCCCACCCGCGCGATGACACCCGGTCCCGGTCGTCCTCGTCGGAGATCAGCGGCAGGATCGAGTCGTTGACCACTCCGGCGGCGCCGAAGAACAGGTTGCCGAGCACGATGCCCACCGCGGCGAGCAGCCAGTTGTCACCGGTCGCGAAGAAGATCAGGGCCGCGAAGAACGAGCCCGTCCACGCCAGCGTCGCGAGCAGGCGCTTCTTGTTGGCCACCCGGTCGGCGTAGGCGCCCAGCGGCGGCAGGATCACCGCGGACAGGATGGTGGACACGGTGATCAGCCAGAAGAACAGCGAGTCCGGCGGCAGCGTGAACGGTCCGACGTCGAAGCGCCCGTCCTCGCCGCCGACGGCGTTCTCGGCCAGGCTGATGAAGTAGGGACCGAAGAAGACGGTGCCGATGGTGGTCGTGTAGGCGCTGTTGGCCCAGTCGTACCAGTACCAGGCCTTCTGCTCGTGGGCCTGCTCGAGCGGCTGCAGGTTGGCGATTCCGTCGGTCGTCATGCGTCACCTTCCCGGCCGCCGTGGGCGCCGTGCCACTGTCCGCGTGCGCGGAGCACGTCCCTGAGTATGTCCGTGCGATCGGTCATGATGCCGTCGACACCACGGTCGAGGAGGGTGTTCATCTCAATTGGGTCGTCGATGGTCCAGACGTGCACCTGCACGCCGACCGCGTGCGCACGGCGTACGAGACCGGGCGTGACGACCACCAGGCGGCCCCGCCGGTGCGGCACCTGGAGCGCGAGCGGACGGCCCCGCGTCAGCCACCGGGCCAGCCGGCCGCTGGGGGCGAGGACGAACGCGGCCACCTCGAGCGGGTGGGCGGACGTCGCGACCCGCCCCGCCGTACGCCGTCGGAACGCACCCATCCGGCGGCCCGAGAACGACCCGACGAGCACCCGGTGCCACGCCTCGCGCTCCTCGATGAAGTTCGCGAGCGCCTCCACGGAGCCCTCGGACTTGAGGTCGATGTTGAAGCGGGCGTCCGGGAACGCGTCGAACAGCTCGGCGAGCGTCGGCACGGGCTCGCGCCCGGCGATCGAGGCCCGCTGCACCTCGGCGTACGTCGTGTCGGCGATGTTGCCCGTGCGGTCGGTCACCCGGTCGAGGACGGTGTCGTGGAAGGCCAGCAGGACGCCGTCGCTGGTGACGTGCACGTCGGTCTCGAGGTAGGTGAAGCCCAGCTCGATCGCGTGGGCGAACGCGGCCAGCGTGTTCTCCAGGCCCTCGATCTCGGGGTGGTAGGCACCGCCGCGATGGGCGAATGCGAGCGGGAGGGGCGAGTCGAGGTAGGCCCGGGCGGGTGTCGTCACCCCCGAAGTATGGGACGCGGGAGTACCTTCGGGGCATGGAGAGCATGTCGTGTCCGCGCTGCGGTGCAGAGATGGACGAGCGCAACCTCGGTGAGGCCACCGTCAACCAGTGCCCGGAGGGTCACGGCGTCTTCCTCTCGCGCGCCGACCTCGGCGTGCTGATCGAGGCCGAGACCGACTGGCACCGCAATGCGGGCCAGCACACCGCACCGATGCCGCGGATCACCGCCGACATGACGGCTCCGCCGTCGGCGGGCAAGGTCTCGCGCGCCTGGGTGGAGACCCTGTTCAGCTGAGGCTCAGATGTCCCGGAACGTCTCGATGTTGGCGCCGAGCTCGTTGAGGCGCTCCGCGAGGTCCTCGTAGCCGCGGTGGATGACGTACGTCGACCGCAGCACGCTGCGGCCCTTCGAGGCGAGCATCGCGATGAGCAGCACCACGGCCGGGCGCAGCGCGGGCGGGCAGACGATCTCCGCGCCGGAGAAGTGCGTCGGCCCCTCGACCAGCACGCGGTGCGGGTCGAGCAGCTTGACCGAGGCGCCGAGCTTGTTGAGCTCGGTGAAGTAGATCGCGCGGTTCTCGTAGACCCAGTCGTGGAGCATCGTCTGGCCCTCGGCGACCGCGGCGATGACCGCGAAGAACGGCAGGTTGTCGATGTTGAGGCCGGGGAACGGCATCGGGTGGATCTTGTCCAGCGGCGCGCGCAGCTCGGAGGGGTGCGTGGTGAGGTCGACCAGCCGGGTCTCGCCGTTGCGGGCGGCGTACTCCTCCGACCTGTCGTAGCGGAAGCCCATCTCCTCGAGGATGGCCAGCTCGAGCTCGAGGAACTCGATCGGCACCCGGCGGATCGTGATGGACGACTTGGTGACGATGGCGGCGGCGAGCAGCGACATCGCCTCGATCGGGTCCTCGGACGGTGCGTAGTCGACGTCGACGTCGATCGACGACGTCCCGGTGACCGTGAGGGTGGTGGTGCCGATGCCCTCGACACCCACACCGAGCTTCTGGAGGTAGAAGCAGAGGTCCTGGACCATGTAGTTGGACGAGGCGTTGCGGATGACCGTGGTGCCGGGGTGCAGCGCGGCAGCCATCAGCGCGTTCTCGGTGACCGAGTCGCCGCGCTCGGTGAGCACGATCGGGCGCTCCGGCTCGATGGTCCGGTTCACGAGCGCGTGGTAGGCGCCGTCGGTGGCCTTGACCTCGAGCCCGAAGGGGCGCAGTGCGGTCATGTGCGGCTCGACCGTGCGGGTGCCGAGGTTGCAGCCGCCCGCGTAGGGCAGCTCGAACTCGTCGACCCGGTGCAGCAGGGGGCCGAGGAACATGATCACCGAGCGCGTACGGCGAGCGGCGCCCTCGTCGATCTGCGACAGGTCGAGCTCGGCCGGCGGGATGATCTCGAGGTCGTTCTCGTCGCCCACCCAGCGGGTCGCGACACCGAGGGAGTTCAGCACCTCGAGCAGCCGGTTGACCTCCTCGATGCGGGCCACCTTGCGCAGCGTCGTACGACCCTTGTTGAGCAGCGACGCGCACAGGAGGGCGACACCGGCGTTCTTCGAGGTCTTCACGTCGATGGAGCCGGACAGCGTGGTGGGGCCGTCGACGCGCAGGTGGGTCGGGCCGGCGCCCAGTGCGACGATCTCGGAGTCGAGCGCAGCGCCGATGCGGGCGAGCATCTCGAGGGAGAGGTTCTGGTGGCCCTTCTCGATGCGGTTGATCGCACTCTGGCTGGTGCCGAGCAGCTCCGCGAGCTGGTGCTGGGTGAGACCGCGGTGCTTGCGCGCGTCGCGGATCAGGTTCCCGATTCGACCCTTGTAGTCAGCCATGCCGACCACGGTATCTCAAATATGAGATAAAGCCATCCGCGTCGTCGCGGTGGCTCGCGTCACCCTCGGGAGCCTCGCGCGACCCGCACCACGACCCGGTCGCGGACCCTCGGCGCGATGCGGTCACGGTAGGTCACCACGAGCCTGGTGCGGCCCGGGTCGAGGCCGCGGAGGCGCAGTCGGAGGTGGCCGTCGGCCGAGGCGCGCAGGCGCCTGGCCTTCAGGACCGTGCGGTGGTGCGCACGGCGTACGACGACGCGTCCGGCGGGTGCCGTGCCGTCCGAGCGGCGCACCGTGACGCGGAGCACCACCGGCCGGTCGCGTGCGACCGGGCGGCGCGGCGCGCGCACCCGGAGCGTCGCTGTCGGGGCTCCGGTGGTGGTGGTCGTGGTCGTCGACGGGGGAGTGCCCGACCCCGCGCCGTAGGTGCCGCCCGCGAGGAGGAGCTCGGAGTAGGCGATCTGGCCGAGGTCGTTGGGGTGGTACCAGATGTTGGTGTCGGGCCCGCTGAAGGCCTGGTTGATCCAGGTCTGCGGGTTGGTCGTCAGGGCGTCGGGCTCGTGTCCGGAGAACTTCGCGGTGACCCCGCCGACGAAGCTCATCTGGCCGGGGTGTCCGACGTTGGCCGCGGCGGGGATCGTCGCGAGCTCGGCGGTGGCGTCGGTGATGAGGCTGCGCACCGCGTCACCGGCGGGATAGGGGGTCAGCGACGGCGGGTCGGGGAGGCTGAACCCGTTGTCGACCTGGAGCCACGGATAGCCGAGCTGCACGATCCTGGCGTCCTCGCGCAGGCCGTGCGCCCGGAGCGCGGCGACGTCGTCGAGCAGCCCCTGCCTGATGGTCGGGATCAGGGCACGTGCGGTGTCGACGGCGGACCGGCAGTCCGCGGCGGAACGGACCACGAAGCAGCCCTGGACGATCGCGCTGAACCCGGCGTCGTTGCCGCCCATGGTGAAGACGACGAGGTCGGTGTCGGCGGACACGAAGTCGGCCTGGGGGCGCAGGGTGCGCGTGCAGTCGTAGGTGATCGTCCCGCCCGACACCGACGTCGTGCGGTAGGTCCAGAACTCCTCGGCCGGGAAGGCCTGCGTGTTGCAGGGGTCGGCGCTGCGGAGGTGGGCGTCGGCCTGCTCCGTGGTGGTCACGCCGACCGGTGCCGGGGCGGTCCGACCCGACTGGGTGTCCATCGGTCGGGGCGTGTGCACGTCGGGAGTACGACCGCCGCTGCAGGCGTGGTTCGCCACCGACACGGTGAGGCCCTGGCCACGCAGCCCCGCGGCGTACCTCTCGCTCCAGTTCGTGGTGTTGCGGTAGCACCCGGACGGCCCGTACGTCGTCCCGGTGGCGCCGTTGCCGGCGGAGTAGGAGTCGCCGACCACCAGCACGTCGACGGCCTGGCCGGCCGCGGCGGGTGCCGCCTGGGTCGGCGGCACGGACGCTGCGGCGAGGACGAGCACGAGCGGGGCGAGGAGACGGATCACATCGACAGTCAACGACGGCCGGAGGTCGTAGGTCACGGCCCCTCAGGGGTGGGTTCGTCGCTCAGCGGGGGCGTGGCAGGATCGCGAACATGCGAGCAACGACGATCCACGCGCCCGGCGACATCCGCTTCGAGGAGGTCCCCGACCCGGTGATCGAGGAGCCGACCGACGCGATCGTGAAGGTCGTCGCGGGCTGCATCTGCGGCTCCGACCTCTGGCCCTACCGCGGCGCCAACGACATCGACGCCGGCTCGACGATCGGCCACGAGTGCGTCGGCGTCGTCGAGGAGGTCGGCAGCGAGGTGCGGGGCTTCCGGCCCGGCGACTTCGTGATCGTGCCGTTCTGCCACTGTGACAACACCTGCGTCCACTGCGCCGCCGGCGTCCAGTCCGTGTGCGACAACCTCGGCTTCACCGCGAGCGGGCAGGGGGAGTACGCCCGTGTCACGCAGGCCGACGGCAGCCTGGTGAAGACCGACGGGATGCCCGACGCCTCGCTCATCCCGTCGCTGCTGACGCTGTCGGACGTGATGGCGACCGGGTGGCACGCAGCGATCGCTGCAGGGGTGCAGGAGGGTGGCACCGCCGTCGTCATCGGCGACGGCGCGGTCGGCCTGTGCGGCGTGCTGGCCGCCTCGCAGCTCGGCGCCGAGCGGATCATCGCGATGTCGCGGCACGAGCCGCGCCAGGCCATCGCACGCGCCTTCGGCGCGACCGACATCGTGGCGGAGCGCGGCAAGGAGGGTGGTGCCCGCATCGCCGAGCTGACCCGCGGGGTGGGCGCCGACGCCACCCTCGAGTGCGTCGGGACCGACGAGGCGATGAAGACCGCCTTCGCGGTCGCCCGGCCGGGCTCCACCGTCGGCTTCGTCGGCGTACCGCACGGGGTCGAGCTGCCCGTGCGCCGGATGTTCCAGAAGAACGTCGGCCTCGCCGGCGGCATGGCACCCGTGCGCCGCTACCTCCCCGACCTGCTCGATCGCGTGCTGTCCGGCGCGATCGACCCCGGCAAGGTCTTCGACCTCACCCTGCCGATGTCGGAGTCCCCGGAGGGCTACCGCGCCATGGACGAGCGCCGCGCGATCAAGGTGCTCCTCCAGCCGTGAGCACCACCGACGACCTCCTGGTCCTGGGGCCGCTGCTGCGCTACGTCGACGACACGTCCGCCGCCGTCTGGGTCGAGACCCGCGACCACGCCACCGTCACGGTCACGCGCGGCGCCGGCACGTGGAGCGCGCCGACCTTCGCCGTCCACGGCCACCACTACGCACTGGTCGAGCTCGACGGCCTCGAGCCCGGCACCACCGAGACCTACTCGGTCGGCATCGGCGGCCACACGGTGTGGCCGCAGGTCGCCTCGCCGTTCCCGGCACCGGTGATCGCGACGCTGGAGCCGGGTCGCCCGCTGCGGATGGCCTTCGGGTCGTGCCGCACCTCGGTGTCGCACGACGAGTCGGGCAACGACACGCACGGCGTGGACGCGATGCGGGCGTGGGCGCTCCAGCTGGCCGGTCAGGTCGAGGCGGTCGACGCGGACGACGATGACCTCGACCCCAGCCGGGTGCCCGACCTGGTCCTCTTCCTCGGCGACCAGGTCTACGCCGACGAGACCACCGAGGCGATGCAGGCCTTCATCGAGTCGCGCCGCGACATCGAGCAGCCGCCGTGGAAGGAGCTCCAGGACTACCAGGAGTACGCCCACCTCTACGCGCTCGCCTGGTCCGACCCCGCCAACCGGTGGCTGCTCTCGACCGTGCCGAGCGCGATGATCTTCGACGACCACGACATCCGTGACGACTGGAACACCTCACAGGAGTGGCGCCGCGAGATGGAGGCGACCTCGTGGTGGCACGGACGCATCGTCGCCGGGCTCGGGTCGTACTGGGTCTACCAGCACCTCGGCAACCTGTCGCCGGCCGAGCGGGCCGAGGACGAGATCTACGCGCAGGTGCTCGCCCACGCAGGTGACGAGGAGTACGACCTGGGCGAGGTGATCGACGCGTTCGCCGATCGGGTCGACCAGCAACCGACGACGTACCGCTGGAGCTACACCCGCGACTTCGACACCCAGGCGCGACTGGTCGTCGTCGACTCGCGGGCCGCGCGCGAGCTCGATCCCGACGCGCGGGCGCTCCTCGATCCTGACGAGGCGGGCTGGTTCGACGAGCAGCTGCGCGGCGGCGTCGACCACCTGCTCATCGGCACGTCGATCCCGTTCCTCCTGGCGCGCGGACTGCACCACCTCGAGGCGTTCAGCGAGGCCCTCGCCGACGGCGCCTGGGGCGAGCGCGGCGGTCGGCTGGGCGAGAAGCTGCGCCAGAGGGTCGACCTCGAGCACTGGGGCGCCTTCCAGAAGAGCTTCCAGGAGGTCGCGCACCAGGTGATGGAGGTGGCCGCGGGTGAGCGGGGGCCCGCGCCATCGACGGTCACCTTCCTGTCCGGCGACGTGCACCACAGCTATGTCAGCGAGGCGCGGGCCAACCGGCACGCGCGCCGCGACCTCCACGCCGGGCCGCTGAGGTCGACGATCCTCCAGGCGGTGTGCTCACCGATCCGCAACCCGCTGTCGCGCAACATGCGCTTCGCGACGGCCCTGCTGTCGTACGGCGTCGCCGGGCCGGTCGGCCGACTCGCATCGAGGTCGACCCGGGTGCCCGACGCGCCGCTCACCTGGCACTACGCCGAGGGTCCGTGGTTCGACAACAACCTCGCGTGCCTGCAGCTCGACGGACCGGGCCTGCGCATGTGGTGGGTCACCGGCGAGGTGCACGATGGCGACCACGAGAAGCCGCGCCTCGCCAAGGTCGCGCACTACGCGCTCGACGAGTCCGGCAACCCGCCGCCGAAGGAGTCGGTCGCGGCGAAGGTGACGCGGAGGTTCAGACGGAGCTGAGCATCCGGTCGTGCGCGCAGGCGCAGGTGTCGGAGCACGGCAGGTACGTGTGTCGCGCGTGCCCGCAGTCCGAGCACGGCAGGTCGTGCGACAGGTGCACCGAGCCCGGACCGGTGTTGGTCTCGACGGTGTCCCACATGGTCGTGCTCCCCACTCATCTGTTCGTCCGGTGTCGACCGGAGGGGGCTCTTCGCCCCACTCTGCTGAGACGTCGACAGTGACACCGCATGACGGAAAACCCGGGCGGATTGACGAGATATGGCCGATTTCGTGGAGGAATGACCCGATCAGGTCACGCTTCCATGGTCCTTTCACCATCAACTGGTCTGGGCAGGCTCGTACGATCTCGGCCATGGGATCGAGGGGGCGGTCGGTGGCGGCGTCGGGGACCGGGCACGAGCTCACGCGACAGGAGGCCCGGCGGGTCGCGGTGCTCGCCCAGCTCCTCAGCGCCGACCGGCCCACCGGCGCGCTCGACGTCGTACGACACCTGGGCTTCCTGCAGGTGGACCTCACCCGCGTCGTCGCGGAGCACGCGGACCTCGCCCTGTGGACCCGGCTCGGCAGCGGCTTCGAGCCCGAGCACCTCGAGGAGCTGGTCGGTGACGGCGCGCTCGTCGAGCTGAAGGCGCACCTGCGTCCCAGCGAGGACGTCGCCCTCTTCGCCGCCGACATGGCGGTGTGGCCGGGCGAGCCCCCGCTGAAGGAGTGGCAGGAGGACGTGCGCGACTGGGTCGCGGCCAACGACGGCTGCCGTCGCGAGGTGCTGGCGCTGCTGCGCTCGGAGGGACCGACCGCCGCGCGCGACATCCCGGACAGCTGCGAGGTGCCGTGGCGCTCGACCGGGTGGACCAACGACAAGAACGTGATGAAGCTGCTGGAGTGCATGGAGGCCCGCGGCGAGGTCGCGGTGGCCTCGCGCGAGGGCCGCGAGCGACGATGGGACCTGGCCGAGCGGATCCACCCGGGCGACGCTCCGGTGCCGATCGCGGACGCGCACCTCGAGCTCGCGCGACGACGGCTGCGCGCCCTCGGCCTCGCCCGGCCGCGTGCCCTCGAGGCGTGGGAGGAGAAGCACGATGTCCGTGGCGTCGGCGAGAGCGCCCGCATCGAGGGCGTGCGAGGGACGTGGCGGGTCGACCCGTCGGTGCTCGACCTGCTCGACTCGTTCGAGGGCCGCGCCGCGATCCTGTCGCCCCTCGACCGGCTGGTCTTCGACCGCAAGCGGATGGAGGACGTCTTCGACTTCGACTACCAGCTGGAGATGTACAAGCCGGTGGCCAAGCGGCGGTGGGGCTACTGGGCGATGCCGGTCCTCGACGGCGACGAGCTGGTCGGCAAGGTCGACGCCACGGCCGACCGGGAGGGCGGCGTGCTGGTCGTCGACGCGGTCCACGAGGACGGCGACTGGTCCGTCCGTCGGCGGCGGCGGGTCGACGCCGAGCTGGGCGCTCTGGGGGAGTGGCTCGGGCTCGAGGTCGTCAGGTCCTGAGCACGGCCAGCACGACCGTCTCGCCGCCGCTGTCGTCGGCGAGGGTCCCGCTGAGGTGCGCGCCCTCGCCCAACGGCGTGCCGACGACGCGCGCCAGCGCGAGGTCGACGTCGCCGGCCCGGACCGTGGTGACCGCGCCCTCGTCGGTCGTGCCGTCGATCGCCGTGACCGTGGGGCCGGATGCCTCGCTGCCGCTGCCGCGCACCTGCATCCGGGCGGGGACGTCCACCCGCACACCGTCGTCGTCCTCGAAGAACATCTGCGACTGCCGACCGCCCGTGACGATCGCCGAGGCCAGGGTGGACGCCCACACCGGGTCGCCGCAGCCGTCGTAGACCCAGCGCTCGCCGAGCGCGGAGTGCCGGGTGGTCGTGATCAGGTGCTCGTCGGCACCGGCGAGCGGCTCGGCGCGGTACGTCAGCGGGGTCTGCACGACGGCGCCGTCGTCCAGCCGCCAGAGGATCGTCTCGACGCCGACCTCGCCGGCGGGGTCGTCGAGGCGGTACTCCGCGACCTTCTCGGCGATCCGGCGGCCGGCGGCCCAGCTCCGGCTCGGCAGCCAGCCCTCGACGATCTCCTGCTTGGACGGCGTCAGCGTGGCCCGGTGGACGATTCCCATGGCATGAGCCTAGGACGCGGCTACACGTCGTACGAGAGGGCGAGCGCGGCCGCCAGGGCTTCCGGGTCGGCGACGGAGATCGTGGCGCCGGGGTGGGTGATCGTCGCGGTCGGGTCGATCGCAGGGACCGGCTCGTGGAACCGCAGGCAGATCGCTCGGTCGCCGTTGCTCGTGAAGGAGACGCCGCGGTCGGTGAAGGACAGGTGGGGCGGGCCGGCGGTCTTGGCGAAGGAGAAGCCACCGGTGACCTCGGCCGAGGCGATGTTGCTCCGTGGGGTGAGCAGGCGCCACGGTCCGTAGCGCACGTAGAGCCAGTGTGTGCTGAGCTCGACCGACGAGCTGCGGCGGGTGATCCCGAACGGGCGGGCGGCGACGGCGTACGGCCGGGTGAAGGCGAAGTCGAAGGCCTGGACGGGATCGTCGTCGCCACCGAGGCCGCTGCGGTCGCGGACCAGCCCGCGCAGGGCGGCCGCCGCCGGGACGCGGTAGGGCTGGAGCAGGGGAGCGGAGCGTCCGGGCACCCGGAGGAAGGCACGGCTGCCGCCGCCGACCGCGGGTACGACGTGGTGGTCCATGGTGACCTCGGCAGGACCGCGGCCCGCGCGCCACGACCACGTGCGCCGAGTGGGATCGACTCCGGTCACCTCGAAGTCGACCGCGACGCCGGGTGGACCGTGCACGCGACCGGTGGTGCCGACGGCCAGCTCGTCCTCGGACGACTCGACCGAGCGGATCAGCGGTGCCCAGACCGACCAGGTGGCGGGGGTGGTGAAGCGGAGCCAGGCCTCGTCCGCCGAGGCGATCCCGCGTGATTCGACGAGCATGGCTCGATCCTGTCAGTCACTCGCACGCCAGCAAAAGCCCCACCCCATCCCGACGGGGGTGCGTCGTCACACTCGCGGGCGGCGGTGCGTCGTACTGGCAGGATTGCCACCAGCCACGGGACAGTCGCCACAGCACAGTCGCCACAGCACAGGGGAGAGACGCACGAGCATGACGACCACACACGCAGCCGACGACCACGCGCTCATCCGGGTCGAGGGCGCCCGCGAGAACAACCTCAAGGACGTCTCCGTCGACCTGCCGAAGCGGCGGCTGACGGTCTTCACCGGGGTCTCCGGCTCGGGCAAGAGCTCGCTGGTCTTCGCCACGATCGCCGCCGAGTCGCAGCGGATGATCAACGAGACCTACAGCGCCTTCGTGCAGGGCTTCATGCCGTCGCTGTCGCGTCCCGACGTCGACCACCTCGAGGGCCTGACGACGGCGATCATCGTCGACCAGGAGCGGATGGGGGCCAACCCGCGCTCGACCGTCGGCACCGCGACCGACGCCAACGCGATGCTGCGGATCCTCTTCAGCCGCCTCGGGGACCCCTACGTCGGCCCGCCGACGGCCTACTCCTTCAACGTCCCGACCCGCAAGGCCAGCGGGATGATGACCACCGAGAAGGGCGGGCGCACCGAGCGCCGGATCGCCAAGCAGGAGGTCTACCTCGGCGGCATGTGCCCGCGCTGCGAAGGCATGGGCAAGGTCAACGACATCGACCTCACCGCGTTGTACGACGAGAACAAGGCGCTGAACGACGGGGCGCTGACGGTGCCCGGCTACTCGATGGACGGGTGGTACGGCCGGTTGTTCGAGGGCATGGGCCTGCCGATGGACAAGCCCATCAAGTCGTTCACGAAGAAGCAGCTCGAGACGATGCTGTGGTCGGAGCCGACCAAGCTCAAGGTCGAGGGCGTCAACCTCACGTTCACCGGGATGATCCCGCAGATCCAGAAGTCGATCCTGTCCAAGGACCCCGAGGCGATGCAGCCGCACATCCGGCGCTTCGTGGACCGCGCGGTCACCTTCCAGACCTGTCCCGACTGCGAGGGCACGAGGCTGACCCCGGAGGCCCGGAAGTCCACGATCAGCGGCAAGTCGATCGCCGACCTGTGCGAGATGCAGATCAGCGACCTGGCCGAGTGGGTCCGGGAGCTCAAGGAGCCGTCGGTCGCGCCGCTGCTGAAGGGACTCCAACACCTGCTCGACTCCTTCTCCGACATCGGCCTGGGCTACCTCTCGCTCGAGCGTCCCGCCGGCACCCTGTCCGGCGGCGAGGCGCAGCGCACCAAGATGATCCGGCACCTCGGGTCGTCGCTCACCGACGTCACGTACGTCTTCGACGAACCGACGATCGGTCTCCACCCGCACGACATCGAGCGGATGAACAACCTGCTGCTCCAGCTGCGCGACAAGGGCAACACGGTGCTCGTCGTCGAGCACAAGCCGGAGACGATCGCCATCGCCGACCACGTCGTCGACCTCGGTCCCGGCGCCGGTGCCGGCGGCGGCACGATCTGCTTCGAGGGCGACATCGACGGCCTGCGCGCGAGCGGAACCATCACCGGCAAGCACCTCGACGACCGGGCGCGGCTCAAGGACTCCGTGCGCGAGTCCACCGGGTCGATGGAGGTGCGCGGCGCGAGCACGCACAACCTCAAGGACGTCGACGTCGACGTGCCGCTCGGCCTGCTGACCGTCGTCACCGGCGTCGCCGGGTCGGGCAAGAGCTCGCTGATCCACGGCTCGCTCGCCGGTCGCGACGAGGTCATCGTCATCGACCAGGGCGCGATCAAGGGCTCGCGGCGCAGCAACCCCGCGACGTACACCGGGCTCCTCGAGCCGATCCGCAAGGCGTTCGCCAAGGCGAACGACGTGAAGCCGGCCCTCTTCAGCGCCAACTCCGAGGGTGCCTGCTCGACGTGCAACGGCGCGGGCGTGATCTTCACCGAGCTCGGCCCGATGGCGACCGTCGAGTCGCCGTGCGAGGAGTGCGAGGGCCGCCGCTTCAAGGCCGAGGTGCTCGAGTACACGCTCGGCGGCAAGGACATCGCCGAGGTGCACGAGATGTCGGTCGTCGACGCGCGGGAGCTGTTCAGCGACGGCGAGGCGAGGATCCCGGCGGCGACGAAGATCCTCGAGCGGCTCGTCGACGTCGGCCTCGGCTACCTCTCGCTCGGCCAGCCGCTGACCACCCTCTCCGGCGGCGAGCGGCAGCGGCTCAAGCTCGCCACGCAGATGGGGGAGAAGGGCGACGTCTACGTCCTCGACGAGCCCACGACCGGCCTCCACCTCGCCGACGTGGAGAACCTGCTGGGCCTGCTCGACCGACTCGTCGACTCCGGCAAGTCGGTCATCGTGATCGAGCACCACCAGGCCGTGATGGCCCACGCCGACTGGATCATCGACATCGGCCCGGGCGCCGGCCACGACGGCGGCACGATCGTCTTCGAGGGTCCTCCGGCCGACATGGTGGCGGCGAAGAAGCCGACGCTCACCGCCAAGCACCTCGCGGCGTACGTCGGTCGCTGACGCCTCCCCTCGGGGTGCGAGACTCGTCCCCGTGACCCGCACCAGCCTCCGGGACGCCATCGTCGAGCGTCCCGTCGTCCTCGACGGCGGCCTCGCGACCCTGCTCGAGCGGCACGGCCACGACCTGTCGTCGGACCTCTGGTCGGCACGGCTGCTGCGCGACGACCCGGCGGCGATCGAGCGGGCCCACAGGGAGTTCTTCACCGCGGGCGCAGAGGTCGCCACGACGGCGTCGTACCAGGTCTCCTTCGAGGGCTTCGGCGCCGATGGGGTCGAGCGGGACGAGGTGGAGCGGCTGCTGCGGCGCAGCGTCGAGCTGGCCGCCGCCGCCCGCGACGCCGTCGCTCCCGACAGCTGGGTGGCGGCCTCGGTCGGGCCCTACGGAGCGGTGCTGGCCGACGGCTCGGAGTACCGCGGCGACTACGACCTGGACGTCGCCGGGCTCCGCGCGTTCCACCGGCCCCGCCTCGACGTCCTGGCCTCGACCGTCGGCGACGGAGCCGACGTGCTCGCGATCGAGACGATCCCGTGCCTGGCCGAGGTCGAGGCGGTGCTGGCCGAGCTCGACGGGACGGGGGTGCCGGCCTGGCTGTCCCTGACCGCGGCGGACGGCCGGACGCGCCGGGGCGAGCACCTGGGGGAGGCGTTCGCCATGGCCGCGGACGTCGCCGAGGTGATCGCCGTCGGCGTCAACTGCACCTCACCGGTCGACGCGCGCGACGCCGCACCGCTGGCGGGTGCGACCTACGGCACCGCCGTCGTCTACCCCAACTCGGGGCAGTCGTGGAACGCCGTGACGCGCGAGTGGGAGGGACCCTCGGCCTTCCACGCCGACGACGTCGCAGCCTGGGTCCAGGCGGGGGCACGGCTGGTCGGCGGCTGCTGTCGCGTCGGACCGGAGGACATCGCGTCGCTGCGGGCCACACTCGGCTCGTGAGCCGTGACGCCGGCGAGTGGTCGCGGCCGCCGACGAGGAGTCACCCGCCTGCTCATGACGTCAGCACGACCAGCCGCTGCGTGGCCCGGGTCATCGCCACGTAACGGTCGACCGCGCCGGTGACGCCCTCGCCGAACCGCTCGGGGTCGACCAGCACCACCAGATCGAACTCGAGGCCCTTGGCGAGCTCGGGAGTGAGGGAGCGGACGCGGCGCGAGCCGTCGTACGTCGGATCGCCGATGACCACGGCGACGCCCTCGACGTGCGCCGCCAGCCAGTCCTCGATGATCGCGTCGCGCTCGGACGCGAGTGGAGTGGAGCACCGGGACTCCGCTCTCGCGGATCGAGGTCGGCACGTTGGCCTCGGGCAGCACGGCGCGGATGACGGGCTCGGCCTCGGCCATCACCTCGGCGGGCGTGCGGTAGTTCACCGTCAGCGGGGCCACTGTCGCACCCGGCAGGCCGATGCGCGCAAGGCGCTCGGTCCACGACTCGGCGAACCCGTGCCGGGCCTGGGCGCGGTCGCCGACGATCGTGAGGCTGCGGGACGGGCAGCGACGCAGCAGCATCTGCCACTCCGCATCGGTGAGCTCCTGCGCCTCGTCGACCACGATGTGCGCGAACGGACCGGCGAGCAGGTCGGCGTCGCCCGACGGCAACGCCGCGTCGTCGACGAGCGCGGTCCTCAGGTCGTCGTGCACCAGCATCGACACCAGGCCGTCCCCGAACTCGTCGGCGCCGCCCTCACGGGCCGTGGTGCGGAGGTCGTCGATCACGTCGGACATCCGTGCCTGCTCGCGCGCCTCGGCTGCCTGCCTACGGCGACGCCGCCGCGACGCCTCCGGATCGCCGAGCCGCAGGCGCGCGGCGTCGAGCAGCGGCAGGTCGGCGTACGTCCAGGCCTCGGGGTCCGGGCGACGCAGCGCCTGCACCTCGTCGGGCCCCAACCACGGCGCGCAGCGGCGGAGGTAGGCGGGGACGGTCCAGAGGTCCCCGACGAGGTCGGTGTGCTCGATGAGGGGCCAGGCGCGGTCGAAGGCGTCGCGCAGCCCGCGGTGCCGGCCGAGGACCGTCGTGAAGTCCTCGGCGGACAGCTCGTCGGAGTCGAGCTTGTCGGCAAGGATCGTCAGGACTGCCTCCCACACGTCGTCGCGGGCCAGGTTGTGGGGCATGCCGGGGTCGGGGGAGTCGAAGGCCTCGGCCCACTCGGCGGCGGTGATCACGACGTCGCCCCACGGCGTCTCGACGAGCATCGGCTCGGTGGGCGGCTCCTCGTAGAGCCCGACGGCGGGCTCGATCGCGGCGACCATCCGGACGTCGGCCTTGAGCGCGGCGACCCGGTCGTCGGCCTCGGCGACGGCAGCAGCAGACTCCGGCACCAGGTCGCGGATCGTGCAGGTCTGCACGCCCTCCTCGCCGAGGCTGGGGAGGACGTCGCCGACGTAGGCGAGGTAGGGCTGGTGGGGGCCGACGAACAGCACGCCGCCGCGCCGGTGGCCCAGCCGGGGGTCGGCGTACAGCAGGTAGGCGGTGCGGTGCAGCGCGACGACCGTCTTGCCCGTCCCGGGGCCGCCGTCGACGACGAGCGCGCCGCGGGATCCCGCGCGGACGATGGCGTCCTGGTCGGCCTGGATGGTGCCGAGCACGTCGCGCATCCGCGGCGTCCGGCTACCGCCGAGGGTGGCGATGAAGGCGGACTGGTCGTCGAGTGCCGCGGTGTGGGCGAGCCCCTCCTCGGTGAAGGCCTCGTCCCAGTAGTCGACGATCCGTCCGTTGGTCCAGCGGTAGCGACGCCGGCTGACGAGCCCGTGCGGCCGCGCGTGGGTGGCGGCGAAGAACGGCTCGGCGGCGGGCGAGCGCCAGTCGACGAGCAGCCGGCGCCCGTCGGCGTCGGAGAGGCCGAAGCGGCCGATGTACGCGGGTTCCGAGCCGCCCTCGTGGACGATCCTGCCGAGGCAGAGGTCGAGGTCGAAGCGCCTGAGGGCGCGCAGGCGGGCGGTCAGCCGGTGCACCTCCTGGTCGCGCTCGAGGGCGGCCGTTCCGTAGCGGGCCGGTCTCGTCCTGGTCTCGGCCAGGCTCTGCTCGAGGTCGGCGATCGCGTGCTCGAGGCTGGTCGCGATGGCCGCGAAGTGCGCGCGGTCGGTGTCGATGAGGGTCGGGTCGTGCTTGGCGGAGAGGGTGTCGGGCAGGGCGAAGGGTGCGGTGTCGTACGTCGTGTTCTCCTGCATCACGCCGTGCAGTGTGAAGGACCACCGGGGTCTTGCGGCAAGCCCCCCGATGGCCTATACGTTGAGAGTGGAGGCGGGCGTCGGGTCGGCGCCGATCGACGCCGGGGGCGAGGTCGTCGCCTCGACCGTCGGGACCGACCAGGTGCGGCGGCTCGGCTGACCGGACCCCGGCCGGTGGGAGACTGACGCTGTGAGCGACGGCGGGGTCTTCATCTCGCGATCGTTCTCGTACTACTGGCGGGCCGATGCGGTGTCGACGCTCGGGACGTACGTCACCCTCTTCGCACTCCAGGCCCTCGTGGTCCTCACGCTCGACGGCACCGCGTCGGACGTGGGCTGGCTGAACGCGTCGCGGTGGCTGCCCTACCTCGTGTTCGGCCTGGTGGTGGGTGCACTCGTCGACGGCAGGCGCCGGCTCCCGCTGATGATCGGCACCGACCTCGTCCAGGCGGTGCTGCTGCTGCTCGTGCCGCTCCTGTGGTGGCTCGACGCGCTGTCGCTGGGCACCCTCATGGTGATCGTCTTCGCCTACGGCACCGCCGCCGTGGTCAACATGGCCGCGACGATGTCGTTCCTGCCGCGACTGGTCGCGCCGTCCCAGCTGCAGCCGGCCCACGCCCGGGTCGACGGTGCGGACGCCGTCGGTTCGATGGCCGGCCCGGCGCTCGGCGGCCTCCTCGTCAGCACGATCGGTGCCCCGTTCGCCGTGCTGGTCGACTCACTCACCTATCTCTACTCGGCGATCACGCTGCGCCGGATCCGCGTGGACGAGCCGCCGACCCGCCTGGGGGTCACGGTGCGTGGCCTCCTGGCCGATGTCGTCGAGGGCATGCGCTGGGCCTACGGCCGATCGGGCCTGCGGACGCTGGCGATCGCCACGCACGGCTGGTTCGTCGGCAGCGCGATCGTCGGCGTGGTGCTGGCGCCGTACGCCTTCCTCACCCTCGACCTCACCGCCGTCCAGTTCGGCCTCGTCGGAGCCGTCGGGGGAGTCGGGGCGGTCGTCGGGACGACGATCACGACCGCCGTCGGCAGGTGGCTCGGGACCGGCCGCACGATCATCCTGTGCCACTCGATCATCACGTGCGGCGTCCTCGTGATGGTGCTCGCGGGCGTACCGGACTCTCGCGCGGCAGCCATCGCGCTGCTGATGCTCGGGCAGGGGCTGTACGGACTCGCGATGGGCATGAGCAACTCCCACGAGATGAGCTATCGCCAGCTCGTCACGCCGGACGAGCTGCAGGCCCGCACCAACACCACGCTGCGCTCGATCAACCGCGCAGTGATCGTCGTCGTCGCGCCGATCGCCGGCATCCTCGCCGACGCGGTCGGCATCCGGCCGATGCTGGTGGTCGCGGCGGTGGTGTTCGCGCTGGTGGCGATCGGGTTGGCCATCAGTCCGTTCCGACATGTGCGTGCGCCGATCTGACGTCGCAGGGGCATCTGATACCAAAGTGGTACCATTCGATTCATGGCCATGACACTGCGCTTGAGCGAGGACGACGAGAAGGTACTTGCCGAGCTTGCCGAGCTTGACGGGATCAGCCGGCAGGAGGCAACTGTCCGCGCCATTCGGGAGGCGGCTGCACGCCGTGGTCACGAGAGTGCTGTGCGTGACGCGTCGGCCAAGGCCAGGGACCGGTACTCGGACGTCCTGCGCAGGCTGGGGGAGTGACCCAGCATCTGACGCTGGATGATCTGCTCGTCCTGGTCGAGGACCTCGAGATCGGCCCCGTCCGCGACCCGGGACTCTTGGCGTCTGCAGCCCACAGGCCCACCACCACGCTCTGGGGTCGCGAGGCATACCCAACCCTCGACGAGAAGGCAGCAGCGTTGATGCACTCGCTGGTTGCGAATCACGCACTGGTGGACGGCAACAAGAGGCTCGGTTGGCTCGCGGTCGTCGTGTTCTACGCGCTGAACGGTTCGGACCTCGAAGCACCGGACGACGACGCGTACGACTTCGTGATCTCGGTCGCCGATGGCACTCGCTCCGAGGTTGCTGACATCGCGCAGCAACTCCACCTGTGGAGTCGACCGCTCTGATGCCAGCCCAGCTGCGCTTCGTCCTGCACGACCACCGGAAGCCGAGCCCGCACTTCGACCTGCGGCTCGAGGAGGACGGCGTCCTGCGCAGCTGGGCGGTGCCGAAGGGCCTGCCCGAGGACCCGGCACGCGACCGGCTGGCCATCGCCGTCGACGATCACGAGCTCGACCACATCGACTTCGAGGACGAGCACAAGTCCATCGCCGACACCGGCACGTGGCAGGAGCACGACCGGAACGAGCGACGCCTGGTGTTCACGCTCCACGGTCGCGCCGGCGCTCGTCGGTACGCCTTGATCCACACCGGTGGCACTCAGTGGCTGCTGCACCTGACCAAGGACCAGAGCGTCAACGTGGGTTGACAGAACTGTCGATCGTCAATCAAGATTGACGTCGTGAGAACTGCCGTGGACGCCGAGGAGCCAGGGGAGGAGAGCCCCCTGACGGAGCTGATGCGGATCGCGCGCGCCAAGCACGAGCTGGCCGCGGCCGAGGCGGTGGCCGTACGCCGGGCCCGGATCCACGGCTACAGCTGGGCGGAGATCGGCACCATGCTGGGCGTCAGCAAGCAGGCCATGCACAAGAAGTACGGCAAGTTCGCGTGAGCCCGGCGCCCGACCGCGGCTGGCTCGACCTGCTGCGCACACAGACCGAGGGTCGCCGAGGTCGTCGAGCACGGCGACCCGACCCGGGAGATCACGTCGCCCGGGATGGCAGGTGACCTGACCGACCACCTGGGCGGCGTGCACCAGTGGGCCGCCCATGCCGTCGTCGAGGGCGACCCCAGCCTCGAGCCCGAGCGGCGCCGGCCGAGGCGGCAGGGCTGGCCGCCTGGACGCGCACGCCCCGCCCTCATCGACGTCCGCTCGCCCGGCGAGCGCCCGCCTGGACACTGGATCGCGACGACCGGACTGCCGGCGGCTGCGCAGTCCAGAGGTCACTGCACCTCTGGGACGCCAGCACGCCCTGGGCCGGCGCGGCCGATCGAGGGCGCCTGGGACAGCGTGGCGGAGGTCCATCCTCCCCGGGGTGCCTCGGCGAAGACACCTGACAGCCTCCGGCTGACACTCGGCGAGAGCACCGTCATCGGCGACGGGGATGCGTCGACGTCGTCGCTCCGCGGAGTCCGAGGACGCGGGCACGCGGCCGCGAGATGACTCCCCGCGTGTCCGGAGCGGTGGCACCGTGAGGGGCAGCCCCGGAAGGGGTCTGGACTAGTTCGCCGATAACTGACATTATGTCAGATTGTTCGTGCGATGGCGTCTCCTCAGCTCCCCCGCGCCCGGGCCGTCGAGCTCATCGAGGACGACCGCCCTGCCCGTGATGCCCAGCGCCAGCGCCTCGCTCGTGCCGACCACCTCCGGGCCCTTGCCCCAGGCCCAGTCCTGGTCCGACGCCCGGAACGACAGGCCGTCGACCATCCCGAGCCTGACGTGCCCGTGCGCCTTGCGCGTGGGCAACCAGTCGAGCACCGTGCGCCAGTGGTCCAGGCCGACGTCGTCGGCCAGGCCCAGCGGCCGTGCGCAGTCGCGCAGGTGGATGCTCGTGTCCGTCAGCTGACCCATGGGTCGTGGCCCACCGGAGTCGGCGTGCCGCCGCAGCTCGTCCGCCAGCTCGGCGACCGGACGCTCCGCGAACCGGACGGCGGTCGCGACGCTGGCGCGGTCGACGGATCCGCGAGAGCGAAGCACCTCGACGGCGAAGCTGCCCAGACCCATCGAGACGGCCATCACCAGGTGCCCCAGCACCTCACGGACCGACCAGGCGTCACACAGGCTCTGGGTGTCCAGCTGGGCGTCGTCGAGACCGTCGAAGAAGTCGGCCAGCAGTCGACGGTTCGCTGCAGTGGCCACCGCCACGTCGAGGGTCACGGTGCCCCGACCCCGGCGATTGCGCGGTAGGCCACGACTGCGTCGGACCACCGCGCCGAATCCTCGTCGCGAGCCCGTCCGGCGATGTGCGCGGCGAGATCCTCGGCGTGCACCTGCCAGCCGGCGCCGTACGACGTCACCAGGGCCAACGGGATACCCCGTTCCTCCACGACCAGCCGCGTGCCGCCGTCGACGGCGGCCAGCCGCACCTCGATGGTCGACGTCTGTTCGGGCGAGTCGTCCTCCCACGTCGAGACCAGCAGCCGGCTCGGTCGCTCGCACGCCTCGATCCGTCCCGACCCCTCGAAGCCGCTCGTGAAGCGCCCCGAGAACGAGCCGCCCACCACCAGGTCCCCCGACACGTCGGCGATCCACCGCGAGAGCCGGTCGGGCTGGGTGCAGGCCTCCCACAGGTCGTCGATGTCGGTGGCGTAGACGTCTTCCACGCGTACGGCTCCCCTGGCGTCGTCCAGCTGGTGCAGGGTTCCCACGATCTTCACGAGTGCTCCTTCGTCTGTCGGGCGGACCGTCCGCGCGCGACCTCGGTGTGCAGCGCGTCGAGGCGGTGCTGCCAGAGCGCCCGGTAGGACTCGAGCCACTCGTCGACCTCGACCAGGGCCTCCGGCCGGAGGCTGTAGATGCGCCGCTGCGCGTCCTGCTCGACCGACACCAGGCCCGCCTCCCGCAGCACCCTCAGGTGCCTCGAGACGCCCGGCCGCGCGATCGGCAGCGCGTCGGCCAGCTCGGTGACGGTGGCCGGGTGGTCGCGGAGCATCTCCAGCATCGTGCGCCGGCTCCCGTCCCCCAGCGCCTGCAGAACCGCATCCATGGACCGAGAGTACCCGATCCGTTACGTACCCGCAAGGGTACAAACGTGGCCCTGGGCTGGTGACGTGGAACCCCGGCGCGCAGCGCGGGAGCTGCGGCTCGAGAGGTGACCGGCACGCGTCAGCGACGCACCTCGCACTGCCGCAGCTGCTCGCCGCTGAGGCAGCGGTCCCGACCGGCGCCACCGACGAGCTGGTCGCGTCCCGGACCACCGACGAGGAGGTCGTTGCGCCCCCCACCTACGAGGATGTCGGCCCCGCGGCGGCCGTACGCCGTCACCTGCATGCCACCGGTCACCGACAGGCGGTCGCGCCCCGCGCCGCCGACGTAGCGCAGGAAGCCGGGACGCCCCGAGAACCGGAGGTCCTCGACGCTCTCGTAGTGCGCCCGCTTCACACGGGCGACCGTCACACGCTTGCGCGGCAGGTCGACGACGTACGTCGAGCCGCGCGGGAACTCCGACTTCGGCGCCCGCAGCCGGACGATGTCGCGCCCGTCGCCGCCGTCCACCTCGATGCGCGTCCGGCGCACCAGGTCCACGTCGATCTCGTCGTTGCCGGCGCCGCCGTGGACGCTGGCACCGTCGCGTGCGAACAGGAAGTCGTCACCGGCACCGCCGCCGATCGCGCTCCCCCGCCCTCGGGCCTGCACGCCGTCATCGCCGCCGCCGCCGTAGAACCGGTCGCGTCCCCTGTCCGGCGACTGGATGAAGTCGCTGCCGTCACCGCCGCGCACCACGTCGTCGCCCTTGCCCGGCTCGATCTCGTCGTCGCCGCTCAGGCCGCGGATCCGGTCGTCACCCGTGCCGCCGGCGATGCGGTCCGGGCCGTCCGATCCGGTCAGGACGTCGTCGAAGGCCGAGCCCACGATCCCGCCGGAGTAGGCCGGCACGGCGATCGTGTCCGTGCCCTCGCCGGTCGCCGTCCCGGCCGAGAGGTCGACGGTGACCGGACCGGGCGCGCCGTCGAACCACACCGTGTCGTACCTGGCCGGGCGATCGACCTCGTCGACGGTCGCGGACGCCGGGTCGTCACCGAGGTCGACGTGGTCGTTCCCGGGGCCGGGCACGAGGATGTCGCCGGAGTAGCCGTCGTCGGGGACGTAGAAGCCGTCGAGGCCGCCGAAGAGGCGGTCGTCGCCCGGTCCGCCGACCAGCGTGTCGGCGTTGCCGAGTCCGCAGATGGTGTCGTTGCCCGCGCCCCCGTCGATCCGGTCGGCGGCGAAGGAGCCGAGGATGACGTCGTCACCCGGCGTCCCGGTGGTCGCCTCACCGGGGACGACGACGATCGTGGGCACCTTGCCGTCGCAGGTCGTCTCGGCCGTCGCCGGGCCGGTGCCCAGCCCCACGACGCCGAGCGGCGCCAGGGCGATCAACGAGACAGTGGCAGGGATGCGTCGCATGGGGTCTCCTGATGGTGGTCGGCCCGACGTGCGGGCCATGACAGTGTGACGCGCCGACCGTGACGGAAGTTGTGTGGCGATCCGTCCTAGGTTGGGCACATGGCCCGCATGACGTACGACCTCACCGACGGCACCACCCTCCCCGCGATCGGGTTCGGCACCTATCCCCTGCGCGGCAAGGACGGCACGGCCGCGATGGTCTCCGCCCTCGAGGCGGGCTACCGGATGCTCGACACGGCCGTGAACTACGAGAACGAGTCCGAGGTCGGCGAGGCCCTGCGCCGCTCGGGACTGCTGCGCGACGAGGTCGTCGTCGCCAGCAAGATCCCCGGGCGCCACCACGCCTACGACGACGCGATCGCGTCGGTACGCGGCTCGCTCGAGCGCCTCGGCGTGGAGCGCACCGACCTCCACCTCATCCACTGGCCGAACCCGTCGCAGGGCAAGTACGTCGAGGCGTGGCGTGCGCTCGTCCAGCTCCAGCGCGACGGGCTGGTCCGCTCGATCGGCGTCTCCAACTTCACCGAGGAGCACCTCACCCGGATCATCGACGACACCGGCGTCGTGCCGGTGGTCAACCAGGTCGAGCTCCATCCGCGCTTCCCGCAGAAGCGGATGCGCGAGGTGCACGAGCGGCTCGGCATCCGCACCGAGGCGTGGAGCCCGATGGGCAAGCGGCGCGCGCCGCTGGAGGAGCACGCGGTCACCGCCGCCGCCGAGGCCCACGGCGTCACTCCGGGGCAGGTGATCCTGCGCTGGCACGTGCAGCTCGGGTCGCTGCCGATCCCGAAGTCCGCCGACCCGCTGCGGCAGGCACGGAACCTCGATGTCTTCGGGTTCGAGCTCACCCCGGCCGAGGTCGACGCGATCGGCGGGCTGGCCGAGGACGACGGCCGGCTGTTCGGGGGCGACCCCGACACCCACGAGGAGATGTGACGATCCGCTGGCTACGATCGGCGGCATGTCGGAGACCACAGTCCTGAAGCGACTCGCCGCCGTTGCGGCCTGCCTGTCCGTGCTCGCCCTTGCCGGTTGCGGCAACGAGAGCGACGGGGGCGAGACCGCGACCGACACCTCGTCGCCGTCGGAGTGACCCGAGTCGACCTCCGAGTCGCCCGACGCGGGCGCCGGTGGCGCGACGACCACCTGCGACTACCCCTCCGACGGCCAGGAGCCGGCCCGCGACGTACAGCCGCCGGAGGCCGAGGCGCCGGCCGAGGGCACCGTGAGCGCGACGTTGACGACCAACTTCGGCGACATCGGGATCACCCTCGATGCCGCGACCACCCCGTGCACCGTCAACTCGTTCGTCTCGCTCGCCGGGCAGGGCTTCTACGACGACACGCCCTGCCCCCGCATCGGCGACCAGGAGGGCTTCGGCATCCTCCAGTGCGGCGACCCCACCGGCACCGGCTCCGGCGGCGCGGGCTACTCGTTCGCCGACGAGCTGAGCGGCGACGAGACCTACCCTGCGGGCACGCTCGCCATGGCCAACGCCGGGCCGGACACCAACGGGTCGCAGTTCTTCCTGGTGTTCCGCGACTCGCAGTTCTCCCCCGACTACACCGTCTTCGGCACGATCGACGAGGCCGGCCTGGCGACGATCGAGGCGATCGCCGCCGAGGGCAACGACGGCGCCCACCCGGCCGGTGGCGGCGCGCCGAGCAAGCCGGTCACGATCGAGAAGGTCACGGTCGGCTGACGTCCTCGCCGGCGAGGTTCACGTAGGTCACGTCCGCTCCGAGCTGCACGGTCCGCGAGACCGTGCAGAGCCGGTCGCGGGACATCTCGATCGCGCCCTGCACACGCTCGCGCGCCGCGTCGCCCTCGGGACCGGCAGGGAACGCGACGTCGAGGCTGACCCGGATCCCCGTGAGGTGGTTGCCGTCGCCGTCGCGGACCTTGGTGCCCTCTGCGTGGACGTCGAACGTCGTGCTGGTCGTGCGCTTGTGCGTGAGCGCCTCGACGTCGAGGGCGGAGCACCCGGCGATGGCGGCGAGCAGCAGCTCGACCGGGGTGAAGTCGGGGTCCTCTCCCCCGGTGCCGAGGAACGTCTCACCGCCGCGGGCGTTGGTGGCCTTGAAGCGGGCCGGTCCGATGCGGGTGAGCTCGACGCTGCGCAGGTCGTCCGTCATGCCGGACACCCTGCCAGAGCGTCAGCCGTTGGTGCGGCGCGCGGCGCGACGGGCGCGGCGCTCCTCGCTACGGGCGATCTCCACGTTGCGCAGGAGTGCGCGGTCCTCGACCGAGTACGCCCGCGCGTGGACGAGGCTGTTGGCGAGGTGGAGCTGCGTGGTCATGGAGATCTGTCCTTCCGAGGGCTCGCAGCCCTCAGTGATGAGTAACGATGTGTAAGAAGTAGTCGCGCCTTTGCGACTCTTACATGCTACGGACGTGGCCACGCCGACCACGCATCCAGGACGACGTGATCTCGACCACCGGCGGACCGCCTCGCCCCACCGGTCGGCGGCTAGGGTCGGGGCGTGACGAGCGAGCGCACCCGGCGGCCCGGACCCTCGGTGAGGACGCGCGTCGTGGAGCACGCCGGGTCCTCCGAGATCGCGCGCGAGGACCGCCTGGTGACCGAGGAGCCGCTCGAGATCCGCGTCCGTATCGGCAACCTCGAGCCGCGCCGCGCCTGGGTCACCATGCGCACCCCCGGCCACGACTTCGAGCTGGCCGCTGGCTGGCTGGTGCACGAGGGGCTCGCGACCAGCAGCACGTTGGGCCAGGTCGCCTACTGCACCGACGACGACCTCGACCCCGAGCAGGAGTTCAACGTCGTCACGGTGACGCTCACCGGCGCCGGCTCCAGCGAGCTCCCCCATCGCCACGTCGCTGCGTCGGCCGGCTCGTCGGCCTGCGGGGTCTGCGGGAAGGACAGCGTGGCGGATGCCCTGCAGACCGTCGCGGTGGCGCCGTGGTCCGGCAAGCGCCCCGGCGCGGACGTCGTACGCCGGCTGCCGGAGGCACTGCGTGAGCGGCAGGACCTGTTCGCCCGCACGGGCGGCGTCCACGCCGCCGGGCTCGCCACCGCCGACGGGGCGCTCCTCGTGGTGCGCGAGGACGTCGGTCGCCACAACGCCGTCGACAAGGTCGTGGGGGCGCGGGTGCTCGCCGGCGAGCCGCCCGCGGCTGCGTGCCTCGTGCTGAGCGGTCGCGTCGGGTTCGAGCTGGTGCAGAAGGCCGCAGCCAGCGGCATCGGCTCCATCGTCGCCGTGGGAGCGCCCACCAGCCTCGCGGCGCGGCTCGCCCGGGAGGCCGGGATCGACCTGTGGGGCTTCACCTCCCGTGGTCGTACGGTGAACTACTGCTGAGCCTTGATCCACACTGGCGGCGTGGTGGCCCGAGAGTGTCCGTGCCGCGTCATACGGTCGCCCCGTGCGCATCCTCCACACCTCCGACTGGCACCTGGGGAGGTCCTTCCACCGTGAGGACCTCCTGGGTCACCAGGGTGCGTTCATCGACCACCTGATCGGGGTCGTGGAGTCGGAGAAGGTCGACGTCGTGGTGGTCTCCGGCGACGTCTACGACCGGGCCCTCCCCCATGTCGACGCGGTCGCGCTGGCCGACGAGACGTTCGCGCGGCTCGCGTCCTCCCGCGCCAAGGTCGTGGTCAGCAGCGGCAACCACGACAGCGCCCAGCGGCTCGGCTTCGGCTCACGGCTGATGGACTTCGCCGGCGTCCACGTGCGCACCGACGCCTCGTCGGTCGGGACCCCGGTCGTGCTCAAGGACCGGCACGGCGACGTGGCCATCCACGCCCTCCCCTACCTCGACCCGTCCGCGCTCCTCGACCCCTGGAAGCTCAGCCACCGCAGCCACGAGGCCGCGCTGACGCAGGCGATGACCCGCGTGCGGGCCGATCTCGCGGCGCGCGGCGCGAAGGCCCGCTCGGTGGTGCTCGCGCACGCGTTCGTCGCGGGCGCGGAGCCGTCGGAGTCCGAGCGCGACATCAGCGTCGGCGGCGTGTCCCGGGTGCCGACCAGCGTCTTCGACGGCATCGACTACACCGCGCTCGGCCACCTCCACGGCTCCCACGTCCTCGCCCCCGGGCTCCGCTACTCCGGGTCGCCCCTGGCGTACTCGTTCTCCGAGGCCGACCAGGTCAAGGGCTCGTGGCTGGTCGAGCTCACCGCCAAGGGCTTCGGCAGCGCCAGCTGGATCGACGCCCCGGTCCCCCGCCGGCTCTCGCGGATCACCGGCAGGCTCTCCGAGCTGCTCAAGGACCCGGGCCTCGCCGACCGCGAGGGCGACTGGGTGCAGGTGACGCTGACAGACCTGCCGCGACCGGCGCGCGCGATGGAGCAGCTGCGGCGGCGCTTCCCGCACACCCTCGTGCTGCAGTTCCCCCAGTCCACCCCGGACTCCAAGACGCCCGCGCGCCCGGCCTCCGGCACGAGCGACCACGAGATCACCCTCGACTTCGTCCGGCACGTGCGCGGCACCAAGGCCACCAAGGCCGAGACCGCGCTGCTGCAGGAGGCCGTCGACGGCTGCTGTCACGACCCCGACCAGGACGTCCTCGTCGGGGCGACCGCGGGAGCTGGCTTCGACGGCCCCGCAGGTCCGGACGGTTCGGACGGTGGGACCGGATGAGGCTGCACCACCTGGAGGTCACCGCCTTCGGCCCCTTCGCCGAGACCACCAGCATCGACTTCGACGCACTCTCCGACGCCGGCCTGTTCCTGCTGAGCGGGCCGACGGGCGCGGGCAAGTCGAGCGTCCTCGACGCCGTCTGCTTCGCGCTCTACGGCGACGTCCCCGGCGACCGTTCGGCCGCCAAGCGGCTCCGGTCCGACCACGCGGGCGACGACGTCGTCCCGCGTGTGGTGCTGGAGGCGACCCTGTCCGGCCGACGGTTCCGGATCGACCGCTCACCCGCGTGGACGCGTGCGAAGAAGCGCGGCGCCGGCACGACCACCGAGCAGGCCCGGGTGGTCATCTCCGAACGGCGTTCGACCGACGACGCGGTCGACAGCGAGGAGCGGCGAGTGGCAGCCGCTCAGCACGCGCCTCGACGAGACGGGCCACCTCGTGACGCGGCTGGTCGGGATGACGCTGCCGCAGTTCTGCCAGGTGGCGATGCTGCCGCAGGGCAGGTTCCAGGCGTTCCTGCGGGCGCGTTCGGAGGACCGCCACGCGCTGCTCCAGCAGGTCTTCCAGACCGGCCGCTTCGACGACATCGAGCGCTGGCTGCGTGAGCGCCGGGTGGAGCTGCGCCGCAGGTCGCAGGACCACGAGGTCCTGGTCGCCGACCTGGTGAGCCGGGTCAGCGAGGTCGCCGGCGACAGCGCCCCCGACGACTGGCCGGCCGAGCCGGAGAGCCTGCGCGAGTGGTTCGGCGCGGTGACCACGTCGGCGGTGAACGAGTCGGTCGCGCAGACCCTCCTCGTCGACGCCGCGTCCGCCGCCGAGGTCGAGGCTTCCGAGGTGTCTGCGGCCGGCATCGAGCTCGCCGGCCGACGAGCCACTCATGCCGCGGCCCGGCGCGCGCGGGCCGCCGTCGAGGCGGCCACCCCCGCGCACGACACCCGCAAGGACCGGGTCGCCCAGGCCCACCGGGCAGCCGGCGTACGCCCGCTCCACGAGCTCGCGGTCAGTGCCCGCGCCGAGGTCCGCGAGCTCGACCAGCAGAGCCGCGCCGCCCGCGAGACGCTCGCCTCGATCCTCGGCGTCACCTCCCTCGACGACCAGGAGATCGCCGACCACCAGCGCACCGCGACGACCACGCTCACCGAGATCGCTCGCGTGCGTCCGTTCCGTCGGCAGGCCTCCGACCTCGAGCGCCAGCTCGTCCGGCTCACCCGCTCGCGCGACGAGGCCGACGCCGAGCTCCAGCGCGTGCAGGCGCGCTCCGAGGAGGTCCCGCAGGTCCTCGCCGCGCTCGAGCCCCGCCTCCAGGCGGCCCGCGAGTCCCAGGCCCTGGCCGTCGCCCTCACCGCCGACCTCGAGGTGCTGCGCTCGCGCACCCGGGCGGCGCGCACCGCCGAGTCGCTGGCGACCCAGCTGATGTCGGCCGAGCACGCCCTCGCCGAGGCGACGCAGACCCGGCTCCTGGCGCGCGAGACGCTCGTCGAGATCCGCGAGCAGCGCCTCGACGGGATGGCAGCCGAGATCGCCGGCAAGCTCGCGGTCGGGGCCGACTGCCCGGTGTGCGGGTCGGTCGAGCACCCCCACCCCGCCCAGCCGGCCCCCGGCGCGCCCGACGAGGCGACCGAGCGGGAGGCACGACGCGAGGTCGACGACCTGGAGGTCGTCGTGGAGGCCCACGCCCAGCAGGTGCGCGGCCTGGAGACCCAGCGTGCGGCCGCGCTGGCCGAGTCCGGCGACTCCGTCGAGCACCTCCTGGTCGAGGAGGAGGCCGCGCTGGGGAACCTCGAGCGTGCCCGGAGCGAGGCCTCCACCGTGGACGCATGGGTGGTCCGCGTCGAGGCACTCACCGCCGAGCAGGAGGCGCTGGCGCTGGAGCACGCCGACCTCACCGCCACCATCACCCGGCTCGACACCGAGATCGCGGTGCTGACCGCCCGGATCGACGGCTTCCGCGAGCAGGTCGGCGCGGTCGTCCCCGTCGACGCCGACCTCGACGAGCTCACGGCGCAGCACCAGCGCGCCGAACAGCTCGCCCGCGACTGCCTGGCCCGGACGGCCGAGCTCACGCGTGCCCGGGCCACCGCCGCGAGCACGCAGGAGGCTGCCGACAGCCTCGCTGCGGCGGCCGGGTTCGACTCCTCCGCGTGGGCGGCCGCCGCATGGCTCGCCGACGACGAGATCGCCGACCTCCAGGTCCAGATCGAGCGCCACGAGCGCGAGGCCGCGCGGGTCGATGACCTGCTCGCCGACGAGTCGCTCGTGCTGTCCGCGACCGCCGACCCGCCCGACCTCGAGGCTCTGGCCCAGGCGCACCACCAGGCCAAGGAGCACGCCGCACTGGCCCGCCAGACCGACATGCGGCTGCGCGACCGGGGTCGCCGTCTCCGGGGCCTGTCCGACGAGCTCGGCGAGGCGCTGTCCTCGTGGGCGCCGGTCCGCGCCGACTTCGACCGGGCTGCCGAGCTCGCCGCCCTCGTCGAGGGCAAGCACGCCGACAACCGCTACCAGATGCGGCTGTCCGCCTACGTCCTCGCCCACCGCCTCGGCCAGGTCGTCGACGCGGCCAACGTCCGGCTGGCCACCATGAGCGGCCAGCGCTACTCCCTCGTCCACACCGGCCAGCGCGGCGCCGGTGAGACCCGCGGCGGACTGAGCCTGCTCGTCCGCGACGACTGGACCGGCGACACCCGTGACCCGGCGACCCTGTCGGGCGGTGAGACCTTCGTCGTCTCGCTCGCGCTCGCGCTCGGCCTGGCCGACGTGATCACCGATGAGGCCGGTGGCACCGACCTCGACACGCTCTTCGTCGACGAGGGCTTCGGCTCGCTCGACTCCGAGACGCTCGAGGACGTGATGGACACCCTCGACACGCTCCGTGACGGCGGACGCGTGGTGGGCGTGGTCAGCCACGTCCCCGAGCTCCAGACCCGGATCCCCACCCAGCTCCGCGTGCACCGCGGCCGCAGCGGCAGCCACACCTCGCTCAGCCTCGGCTGACCGGCGCGCACGTCAGGACCCGTTCGAGATTGCCGTCGAGCCTCGGGTTAGGTTCTGCCGCATGAGTGCGCCCGGGCTCGACCCGACCTTCAGCGACCTGCCGCACCGGCGTCTCGGCGACGTGGCACTGGCCCGGGCCCAGGAGCTCGGTGCGAGTCACGCCGACTTCCGGTTCGAGCGCAACCGCTACCAGTACCTCGGTGCCCGCGACGGCATCCTGCAGACCGCCAGCGATGCCGAGGACCTCGGGTTCGCCGTCCGCGTCGTGCACGGCGGGGCGTGGGGGTTCGCCTCCGGTGTCGTCCTGACCGACGGCGAGGCGCGCCGGGTCGCCGAGACCGCGGTCGCGGTCGCCAAGGTCGCGGCGGCGATGACCACGACCCCGGTCGAGCTGGCGGCCGAGCCCGTCCACGACGACGTCACCTGGGTCTCGGGCTACGAGGTGAACCCACTCGACGTGCCGACGCGCGACAAGGCTGCGCTCCTCGTCGACTGGACCGAGCGGCTCCGCACCGGCGTGGTCGCGCACGCCTCGGCGTTCCTCCAGCAGGTGCAGGAGAACAAGTACTACGCCGACCTCTCCGGCACCCGCACGACCCAGCAGCGGGTGCGCCTCCAGCCGGGCTTCGAGGCCACCGGGGAGGACGCCGACACCGGCATCTTCGACTCGATGTCCTCGGTCGCGCCGCCGGTCGGCCGCGGCTGGGAGTACCTCGACGGCTCGCACTGGGACTGGGACACCGAGATCGCCGAGGTGCCCGACCTGCTGGCCGAGAAGCTCACGGCACCGAGTGTCGAGGCGGGCTCGTACGACCTCGTCGTCGACCCGTCGAACCTCTGGCTCACGATCCACGAGTCCATCGGACACGCCACCGAGCTCGACCGGGCGCTCGGCTACGAGGCCAACTACGCCGGGACCTCGTTCGCGACGTACGACAAGCTCGGCACGCTGCAGTACGGCTCCCCCGTGATGAACGTGCGGGGCGACCGCACCGAGGAGCACGGCCTGGCCACTGTCGGCTACGACGACGAGGGCGTGCAGGCCCAGACGTGGGACATCGTGCGCGACGGGGTCCTCGTGGGCTACCAGCTCGACCGCGCCATGGCTCACCTCAAGCCCGAGCTCACGGGGCTCGACTCAGGGCAAGCCCGCTCCAACGGTTGCGCGTACGCCGACTCCCCCGGCCACATCCCGATCCAGAGGATGGCCAACGTGTCGCTCATGCCCGGCACCGACGACCTCGCTACCGACGACCTGATCTCCAAGGTCGAGCGCGGCATCTTCGTCGTCGGCGACAAGTCGTGGTCGATCGACATGCAGCGGTTCAACTTCCAGTTCACCGGCCAGAGGTTCTACAAGATCACCGACGGCCGGCTCGACGGGATGCTCCGCGATGTCGCCTACCAGGCCACCACGACCGACTTCTGGGGCTCGATGGAGGCGGTCGGCGGACCGGACACGTGGGTGCTGGGGGGCGCGTTCAACTGCGGCAAGGCTCAACCCGGCCAGGTCGCCGCCGTCAGCCACGGCTGCCCGAGCGCGCTGTTCCGCGGCGTCAACATCCTGAACACGATCGACGAGGCGGGACACTGATGACCTCCCTGCGCACCACGCCCCAGCTGCTCGTCGAGCACGCGCTCGCGACCTCGACGGCCGACGACTGCATCGCGATCGTCCGCGACGCCACGAGCACCAACCTCCGGTGGGCCAACAACACCCTCACGACCAACGGCGTGATGACCGAGGTCGCCGTGACGGTCGTCAGCTTCGCCTCCGTCGAGGGTGGCGTCGCCACCGGATCGGTCTCGGGAAGCGCGTCGACGACCGACCAGGTCACCACGCTCGTGCAGGCGGCTGACGCGGCCGCTCGCGCCGGCTCGCCTGCGGAGGACGTCGCCGAGCTGGTCGCGGACCGGACGTCCGCCGACTGGGACACCGAGCCCGAGACGACCGACATCGGCGTCTACGACTCGTTCGCGCCCGGGCTCGGCGACGCCTTCCGCGAAGCCACGTCGGAGGACCGCCTGCTCTACGGCTTCGTCAACCACGAGGTGACCACGACGTACCTCGGCTCGACGCGCGGGCTGCGACTGCGCCACGTGCAGCCGACCGGCCACTACGCATGCACCGGCAAGGACACCGCGCTGACCCGCAGCGCGTGGACCGGTGGCGCCACCCGCGACTTCCGCGACGTCGATGCCGCGTCCATGGCCGCGACCGTCAAGCAGCGGCTCGGCTGGGCCGAGCGTCGCATCGACCTGGCCGCCGGCCGCTACGACACGATCCTGCCGCCGTCGTCGGTGGCCGACCTGATGATCGACGCCTACTGGAGTGCCGGCGCCCGCGTCGCCCACGAGGGCGAGTCGGTCTACAGCCGTCGCGGCGGTGGCACCCGGATCGCCGACAAGGTCGCCGCGCCGGGCGTGAGCCTGTTCTCCGACCCGGCGTACGCCGGCCTGGAGTGCGCGCCGTTCGTGATCGCCGGAGCGTCCGACAACACCGACTCGGTCTTCGACAACGGCCTCCCGCTCGAGCGCACCGACTGGATCCGGGACGGCCTCCTGACCGGCCTGCTCCAGACCCGGCACTCGGCCGCGATGACCGGCCAGCCGGTCACCCCGATGATCGACAACCTCGTCCTCGAGGTGGGCGACGGCGCCGGCACCATCGACGACCTGATCGCCGGCACCCAGCGCGGCCTGCTGCTCACCTGCCTCTGGTACATCCGCGAGGTCGACCCCCAAACCATGCTGCTCACCGGCCTGACCCGCGACGGCGTGTACGTCGTCGAGGACGGCGAGATCGTCGGGGCCGCCAACAACTTCCGCTGGAACGAGAGCCCGATCGACCTCCTCAACCGGTTCAGCGCGGCCACCACCGCAGTGCCGAGCTTCAGCCGCGAGTGGGGCGACGACTTCTTCTCCCGCACCGCCACGCCGGCCCTGCGGATCCCGGACTTCAACATGTCGAGCGTGTCGCAGGGCGTCTGAGGGCCACCGCTGGTCGTCGACCGCGCGCCGAGCGGTGTGTGAGGGGGATTCGCGACCGCCAGAATCCTCCTCACGCACCGCCCGCGGGCGTGTCGACGGGCGGCGCGCCGATGAGCGGTGACTGAGGCGGATTCGCGACCGCCAGAATCCTCCTCACGCACCTCCCCGCGGGTGTCAGGCGACGCGGTCGTGCGCCGGTTTCGCCTCAGCCGAGCCGCCGCACGCGCTGGCGGTGCTTGCTGGAGTTGTCGCCGTCGATGTCGGAGTCGCGGGTCTTGGAGATGTGGTCGACCTTCTCCTGGTTGCCCCGCACCGGCTGGGCCGCGATGAGGGTGTCGCGCTCGTAGGCGTGCGACTTGTCGGTGTTGCGGTAGTAGCGGTAGAGCGCCCAGTACGTCGCCGCGCCGCCGGCCGGACCGGCGGCGAGGATCCACGCCGGGACACCGTCGCTCGCCATCACGACGACCTGCGCCAGCTCGGTGATCATGCGCTCGCCACCAGGATCCAGCCGGCGATGCCCTCGAGGAAGGTGCCGACCGTGAGGGCCGCGGTCAGCAGGCGCCACTGCGACACCGGGACGCTGCCCATCGTCTCGCCCGTCCGCGCGTTGACCGCGATGTAGTGCAGCATCTTGGTGTTCTCCTGGTAGTAGGAGTAGAGCCACACCGGCAGGTACATCGACACCCACCGCGAGCCACCGACGTCGACGCGCTCGGCCTCCCAGCGCACCCCCCGGTCGAACTGCGACAACGAGCCCTCGACCTGCGAGCGGCCGATCGACAGCAGCTGGCTCTCGAGGACGGGCGCGAGGTCGTCGACGTCGAGGTCGCGCTTCTCGCTGGTGAACCCGACGAGGTAGCTCGAGTTCCACTTGACGGCGTTCTTGGTGTCGAACGGCAGCACCGTGTTGACGATGTTGTTGGTGGTCGAGCCGTCGAAGTTCGCCCGGTCGGCGGCCCCCTCGACGGTGAGGTCGTCGACGGTGAAGGCGACCGACCTGTCGACGCGGTAGACGTCGGCCGCGTAGTACGTCGTCGAGCTGTCGCCGTGCTTCTCGGTCCACCGGCGGGTCTGCACCTCGCCCTTGCCGACGTACGCCGCCTCGGCGCGGGCGTCGATCACGAGGTAGGGCAGGTAGACGCCGAGGACGTTCTCCGGGATGAACTCCTTCTTGAAGCGCGGGTGCGCGAAGAGTCGTCGCTTGGAGGCGAACTCGCGGATCTTCTCGACCGCCTCGGCGTGGGTCAGGCGGAACGGCAGGACCGCGTCGGGCACGGCGCCGTTGGGGGTGCGCTGGTTGACGTTGAGGGTGTGGCGGCACCAGTGGCAGCGCGCGTTCATCGCGTGCGCCGTGTCGACGACGACGTCCGCGCCGCAGCCACCGCACGTCATGGTGATGACGTCCTCGTCGGAGGAGATCTCCTCCGCGCCACCCGCGATGACGGTGCCCTCGAGCTCGTCGATGCCGACCCCCAGGCCGAACTCCTCCTCGACCCGCGACTCCTGCCACTCGTGGCGGCAGAACAGGCAGACCAGCATCCCGGTCGACGCGCGCTGGCGCACGTCCGTGGAGCCACACCTCGGGCAGCGGTTGACGCCGTCGTTGAGCGACTCGTTGACCGTGTCGATGTCCGGGCCCGGTGCGGGCTCGGCGCGCGCGGCCGCCAGCTCCTCCTCCAGCGAGAGCGGCGGCCCGTCGAAGACGGGGGCGTCCGGGTCACGCGGCGGCGGCTGGTCAGATGCCAAGAGCCTTGGCCTTCGCCGCGTCGTAGTCCTCCTGCGTGATCAGGCCGGCGTCGAGCATCTCCTTGGCGCGGGTGAGCACCGCGACCGGGTCATCGGCGGCGGGCTCGGCCGGAGCCGCGGGTGCAGCGGCGGGCGCAGCTGCCTGCTGGGTCGGCTGCTGGGTCGGCTGCTGGAGACCGCCGAGTCCCATCCCACCGGTCGCCATGCCCATCCCGATCAGGCCGCCCGGGCCGGCGTTCTCACCGGCCGACTCGATGCCGGCTGCCACGGACGCCTGGAGGTTCGAGTTGCCTCGCGAACCCGAGAGGGCGTCGGCCCGCTGGACGTTCTTGAGCAGCTCGCGGGTGTTCTCGTCGTACTCGATCGAGATGATCGCGGTCTTGACGATCTCCAGGCCCCGGTCGGTGCGCCACTGGTAGTTCTCCTCGACGGCAGCCGAGAGCGACTGGGCGAAGCCGACGGAGTCCTGCTGGAGCCGGGCGATCCGGTTCCCCTTGGCGGGGTCGTTGGTGTACATCGAGAAGGCCGGGGCGAGCGAGCCGACGACCTCGTTGAAGAGCTGCTCGCCGGCCGGGTTGTCGATGTCGGTGAAGTCGAAGATGCCCTGCGCGGTCAACACGGATGCGGAGACGAAGTTGCGCAGGAACGTCAGCGGGTCGGTGATCTTGAGCGTGTAGGTGCCGCGGGTGATCGCACCGACCTGGGTGTTGAGGAACGCGTCGTCCCAGTAGATCTCCGACTGCGTGCCGAACTTGTTGTTGGGCAGCTCCTTCAGCGTCACGAAGATCGCGGTCTGCTGGCTCCCGGGACGCCCGCCGAACTTGAAGCGCTCCCAGCTCTGCTTGATGAGCGAGTCCACCAGCCCGCCGCCGGAGAAGACGGACTGCGAGGTGGTCTCGTCGGCGTCCCAGACATAGCCGCCGGGCTCGGCCGCGAACCCGGTGAAGGCGCCGTCCTCGATCAGCACCAGGCCGTAGCCCTCCGGCACGACGATCTTGGAGCCGTTGGTGATCACGCCGTCGGACGCGCCCGCGTTGGCGCCGCGCCCCTGGTTCGCGTCCCTGCGCACCGCCGGGAAGACCGCGGCCGTGGCAGGCAGCCCGTCGGGCACCGTGTAGAAGTCGAGCCACTGGTCGGCCAGCGTGCCGCCGATCGCCCCGCTCACTGCCTGGAAGAGTCCCATGCCGATTTCCCTCCGGAAACGTTCAACGCGGGTGCAGCCGCCCCCGACCGCGGCAACAGTAGCGCTCACCGAGCCACCCCACGAGGCTGTTCTGCTCACAGGATCGTCGGATGTCCACCCGGGATCTCGACGTAGGGGTCGTAGGGCGTGCGGGTGTAGACGAAGGTGGCGCACTCGAGGTGGCTGATCGACCCGCCCGGACGGCGTACGACGTCGAGGTGCTCGCCGCGGTGGTAGCCCAGGACGCCCCGCAGCACGCCGTCGGTCAGCTCGAACCGCTCCCACAGCAACCCGCGCATCGCCATCTGGCGCAGCTCGAGCCCCTCGTTGTGCCAGCGCATCTCGTAGGCCGTGTTCCCCCAGAACCAGACGCCCGGGACGCCGACGACGTCGGCGGGGAGCGCGGTCGTCGGCCGCCAGGGCGCCGGCCGCTCGTCGGAGGCGTCCGGATCACCCTCGATGAGCGACACCGCGAGGGCCTGGGGCGCGATGCCGGTCGTCGCGTTGGTGAGGACCACGGCGCCGATGCCGCTGTCGGGGTCGACCTGGAGCGAGGCCATGAAGCCCGGCATCGAGCCGTCGTGCCCGACGAGCCGGCCGCCGGGGTGGACCCCGAGCATCAGCCCCAGCCCGTAGGTTGCCGTCACCGCGCGCCCCATCTCCTCGAGCGTCGCGGGCGCGAGGACCCGGGGGTGCACGCCGGCCAGCACCTGGCCCCAGGTGATGAGGTCCGCGAGCGTCGACCAGAGCTGCCCGGCCGGCGCCATCGCCCCGGTCTCCGTCAGCGGCTCGTGCACCCGGATCCCGGTGAAGTGGTCGACGCTCCAGCCCGCCTGCGCGCCGGGACGTGGGAGGTACGACGTGGAGCGCATGCCGAGCGGACGGAGCAGCCGGTCGTTGACGAGGTCTCGCCACCGCGCGCCGAACCTCCGCGCGACGACCTCGCCGAGCAGGCCGTAGCCGAGGTTGGAGTAGTGGAACCAGTCCCCCGCCGCGGCCACGCGTCCCGATCCGTCGTTGGCGGCGACGAGCGCCGCGAAGTCGCTGCCGCGGGTGCGCTCCCACCACGGACCACGCGGCTCGCTCTGCATGCCGGAGGCGTGCGCGAGCGCGTCGCGCACGGTGATGTCGCCGTAGCCACCGATGTCACCGAGGTGGGCCGAGAGCGGGTCGCCGAGATCGAGCAGGCCCTCGTCGCGGGCCTGCATCACCAGCGCGGCCGTCATCGACTTGGTGATGGAGCCGATCCGGTACTGCCCGTCGAGCCCGGGCGCGTCACCCGCCCCGCCGGCCCAGACGGCGCCGTACCGGTCGAAGACGGCACCGACCACGGACGTCAGCCGGCCCTCGGCCTGCGCGACGTCCAGCAGTCGCTGCCGCTGGTCACTCATGCTCAGACCCTAGGCGTCCCGGTCAGTTCTCCGCGAACGCCTCCGGCGGCGGGCAGGCGCAGACGAGGTTGCGGTCGCCGTAGGCCTGGTCGATGCGCGCGACCGGCGGCCAGTACTTGTCGGGGTCGACACCCTGCGGGAAGACCGCGACCTCGCGCGAGTAGGGGCGGTCCCAGTCGCCGACCAGGGCACGCGCCGTGTGGGGTGCGTGGCGCAGCGGGGAGTCCTCCGGGGTCCACTCCCCCGCCTCGACGCGGGCGATCTCGCCACGGATGGCGATCATCGCGTCGCAGAAGCGGTCGATCTCGGCCAGGTCCTCGGACTCGGTCGGCTCGACCATCAGCGTGCCGGCCACCGGGAACGACATGGTCGGGGCGTGGAAGCCGTGGTCGACGAGCCGCTTGGCGACGTCGTCGACGCTGACGCCGCTGGCCTTGGTGATGCCGCGCAGGTCGAGGATGCACTCGTGGGCGACGAGGTCGCCGTGCCCGCGGTAGAGCACGGGGAAGTGCTCGTCGAGGCGATGGGCGATGTAGTTGGCCGAGAGCACCGCCACCGCCGTCGCGCGGGTCAGGCCGGGGCCGCCCATCATCCGCATGTAGGCCCACGTGATCGGCAGGATGCCGGCGGAGCCGTAGGGCGCCGCGCTGATCGGGCCGATGCCCTGGCGCTTCTCGGCCTCGGGGTGCCAGGCGTGGGAGGGCAGGTACGGCGCGAGGTGGGCGCGGACGGCGACCGGGCCGACGCCGGGGCCGCCGCCGCCGTGCGGGATGCAGAACGTCTTGTGCAGGTTGAGGTGCGAGACGTCCCCTCCGAACTCGCCGGGACGGGCGTAGCCCAGCAGCGCGTTGAGGTTGGCGCCGTCGACGTACACCTGGCCGCCGTGGTCGTGGACGACCTTGCAGAGGTCGGTGATCGTGTCCTCGTAGGCCCCGTGGGTCGAGGGATAGGTCACCATGATCGCCGCGAGCGTCTCGGCGTGCTGGTCGCACTTCGCGAGCAGGTCGTCGAGGTCGACCGAGCCGTCCTCGGACGCCTTCACGACGACGACCTTCATCCCCGCCATCACGGCGGACGCCGCGTTGGTGCCGTGGGCCGACGACGGGATCAGGCAGACGTCACGGCCGGTGTCGCCGTTCGCGCGGTGGTAGCCACGGATGGCCAGCAACCCGGCGAGCTCGCCCTGCGACCCGGCGTTGGGCTGGACCGAGACGGTGTCGTAGCCGGTGACCTCGGCGAGCCAGCGCTCCACGTCGTCGACGAGCTCGCGGTAGCCCGTGGCGTCCTGGGCGGGTGCGAAGGGGTGCAGGTCGGCGAAGCCGGGCAGGCTCACCGGCTCCATCTCCGTGGTGGCGTTGAGCTTCATCGTGCACGAGCCCAGCGGGATCATGCCCCGGTCGAGCGCGTAGTCGCGCGAGGAGAGCTTGTGCAGGTAGCGGAGCATCTGCGTCTCGCTGTGGTGGGAGCTGAAGACCTCGTGGGTGAGGAACTCCGTGCTGCGACCGAGGTCGTCCGGCAGCCCGGACGGCACCTCGTCGGTGCCCGCGCCGACGCCGAACGCGCGCAGCACCGCACCGACCGTCGACGGGCTGGTGCGCTCGGACGTGGACAGCCCGACGTGGTCGTCGTCGATCAGGCGCAGGTGCAGGCCGACGGTGCGGGCGGCCGCGACGACCTCGCCGGCCCGGCCGGGCACCGAGACGGTGAGGGTGTCGAACCAGGTCTCGTTGACCACCTCGACTCCCCCGGCGCGCAGCGCGGCCGCGATCCGGCTGGCGTGGTCGTGGGTGCGTCGGGCGATCCGGCGCAGGCCCTCGGGCCCGTGGTAGACGGCGTACATGGAGGCGACCACGGCCAGCAGCACCTGGGCGGTGCAGATGTTGGACGTCGCCTTGTCGCGACGGATGTGCTGCTCGCGGGTCTGCAGGGCGAGCCGGTACGCCGGGCGCCCCTCCGCGTCGACCGAGACGCCGACCAGCCGGCCGGGCAGGTGGCGCTCGAGACCTGCCGAGACCGACATGAAGCCGGCGTGCGGGCCGCCGTAGAACAGGGGTACGCCGAAGCGCTGCGACGACCCGACGACCACGTCGGCCCCGAACGTGCCCGGCGCCTCCAGCAAGGTCAGGGCGAGGATGTCGGCGGCGACCACGGCGAGCCCGCCGCGCTCGTGGACGGCGTCGATGATCACGCGTGGGTCGCGGACGGCTCCCGAGGCACCGGGGTACTGCACCAGCACGCCGCAGACGTCACCGTCGGGCAGCCCCTCGGCGAGATCGGCGACGACGACCTCGATGCCCATCCCCTCGGCGCGGGTGCGGACCACGTCGATGGTCTGCGGGAGGGCGTCGGCGTCGACGACGAAGGGACCGGCGGCGTTGCGCTGCGCACGGCGTACGAGCGTCATCGCCTCCGCGGCCGCAGTGCCCTCGTCGAGGAGGGACGCGTTGGCGGTCGGGAGGCCGGTGAGGTCGGCGACGACGGTCTGGAAGTTGAGCAAGGCCTCCAGCCGGCCCTGGGAGATCTCGGGCTGGTAGGGCGTGTAGGCGGTGTACCAGGACGGGTCCTCGAGCACGTTGCGCCGGATGACCGCCGGCGTGATGGTCGCGTGGTAGCCGAGGCCGATCATCGCCTCGGCCGGGCGGTTCTGGGAGGCGAGCGTACGCAGCGCGCGGGCGGTGGCCTCCTCGTCGAGCGGGTCGGGGAGGTCGAGCGACGCGGCGCTCCGGATCCCGCCGGGGACGGCGGCGGACATCAGGCCCTCGAGCGACTCGTGCCCGATGGCCTGCAGCATGTGCGCGACGGCCGCGTCGTCAGGGCCGATGTGGCGGGCGACGAACTCGCCCAGCGTGGCGCTGTCGTTCGAGGGGGTCGACGTGGCGTCCGGCACGGGCACTCCTTGAGGTCACTCAGATGACCTCCCATCTGTCGGCCCGGTGGCCTCCAGAGTGCCAACCCGTGCGGTCCTGGTGCCTGAGAGGTTCCGGGAGGAATTGCCCCTTCGGCGCACTGCGACCCGCCACGAGCACCGGCCGCAACGACTCTCCCGCACGGGATGTCGGCATCGGCAGTTTAGCGACCCGCAGCGCAAATGGACGAAGCCGCCCGGGGCGGGGCGGCTTCGTCGAGGATCTTGGAGGTGCTGCCGGAGCGTCAGCCGGTCTGGCGCGCGGCACGACGCGCGGCGAGCTCGTCGCCGGCGACGGTGGAGGCGGGCTCGTCGGCGGTGCGCTCGCTGGGCAGCTCGGCCAGCGTGCCCTCGATCTCGCGCCACACGCCGCCGATCGCGATGCCGAAGACTCCCTGGCCGCCCTGGAGCAGGTCGATGACCTCGTCGTTGCTGGTGCACTCGTAGACCGAGGCGCCGTCGCTCATCAGCGTCACCCGGGTCAGGTCGTCGGTGCCACGCTCGCGCAGGTGGGTGGTGGCGGTGCGGATCTGCTGCAGCGAGATGCCCGCGTCGAGGAGGCGCTTGACGACCTTGAGGATCAAGATGTCGCGGAAGGAGTAGAGGCGCTGCGAGCCGGACCCGGCCGCGCCGCGCACGCTCGGCTCGACGAGGCCGGTGCGGGCCCAGTAGTCGAGCTGGCGGTAGGTGATGCCGGCGGCGTTGCACGCGGTCGGGCCGCGGTAGCCGGTGTCGCTCGGGAGCGGCGAGACGTCGTCGGCGAAGAGGAGTCCCTGCTCCTCGGCCAGACCGGCGGCCTCGGCCGCGGCACGCTGCGCAGCGGCGTCTACGCCCTGGTCGTTCTCGTTGCTAGCCACAGCCAAGCCTCCACGTTCGGGTTCCTCCGCTGAGCAGCAACTCCTGGGGGAAGGATCCGTGCGCCCCGGTGGACCGGCAACGACAACGGTGGAGTTACAACGAAGACATCTCAAGGTAAGCCCGAGAGTTCGGGTTGTCCATCCACGCCGCGGCGTGTCGCAACCCTCACCCTCAACTTGAGGGTCACAGTTTTGGGCGGGTCTAGGGAGACTCGAAGTCGTCCGGCGAGACGTGGTCGAGGAACTCGCGGAACCGCTCCACCTCGTCCTCCTGCTCGGCCGGCACGGCGAGGCCCGCCTCGTCGAGCACGGCCTCCGCGCACACGATGCGGGTGCCCGTGCGCAGCGCCAGGGCGATCGAGTCGGACGGCCGCGCACCGACCTCGGCACCACCGTCGAAGACGAGCTGGGCGAAGAAGATGCTGTCCTGCATGTCGACGATGCGCACCTCGACGAGCCGCTGGCCGGTCGCCTCGAGGACGTCGCGCATCAGGTCGTGCGTCAGTGGCCGCGGCGGCGTGACGCCCTGCTGCGCGAAGGCGATCGCCGTGGCCTCGACGGCGCCGATCCAGATGGGGAGGTAGCGCTCCCCCGTCACCTCTCGCAGCAGCACGATCGGCTGGTTCGAGGGCATCTCGACACGGACTCCGACGACGTCCATTTCGCGCATGTCCCCACCCTACTCACGACGGGTGAGGCCGCGGACACCTGCCGCGAGCGTCACTCAGCCGCGGTCGAGGCCGACCTTCACCAGCGTCGCGTGGAGGCGTACGGACAGCGCGGCGATCTCCGAGGTGGCATCGTCGGCCCGACCGCGTGCGGCCGCGTCGCGTCCCCGCGCGAGCGGGGCGACGACCTGCTGGACGAGACCGACCTCGCGGTCGGCGGAGGTCTTGAAGGCGCGCAGGTGACGCGGCTCGAAGCCGAACTCGGCCAGCTCGCGGGCGGTCTGCGCGACCACCAGGGCGTCGCTGTCGAAGTGGCCGGTGCCGGTGCGGGCGCTGATCAGGCCGAACTGCTCGAGCTGCGCGAGGAGCTCCTCGGAGATGTCGGCGACCTTGAGCAGCTCGCGGCGCGAGAGGCGTAGGTCGCTGGTGCGACGGAACGACTCGGGGCTCGGTAGGCCGTCGGAGCTCAGCGCGACCTTCGGCACGGTCGGCACCACGGACTCGATCGCCGGGGGCTCGAGACCGCGGTCGATCGCGTCGAGGTGGTCGCCGATCACCTTCAGCGGCAGGTAGTGGTCGCGCTGCATCAGCAGGATGTAGCGCAGCCGGGCGACGTCGTCGCCGGAGAACTTGCGGTAGCCGGCGGCGGTGCGCTCGGGCTTGACCAGCCCCTGGTCCTCGAGGAACCGGATCTTGGGGATCGTCACCCCGGGGAAGTCGGACCGGAGCTGGTCGAGCACCTGCCCGATGTTGTAGCGGGCGCCGCGACTCGCGCCGGCGGGCGTCGAGGCACTCAACGGCTCAGCTGACCGGGTGGGAGGAGAAGAACACCAGGCGGTACTTGCCGATCTGGACCTCGTCGCCGTCGTTGAGCGAGACGGAGTCGATCCGGTCGCGGTTCACGTAGGTGCCGTTGAGGCTCCCCACGTCGCTGACGGTGTATCCGGCGCTCGTACGCCGGAACTCGGCGTGCCGACGCGACACGGTGACGTCGTCGAGGAAGATCCCGCTGTCGGGGTGGCGGCCCGCGCCGACCACCTCGGTGTCGAGGAGGAAGCGGCTGCCCGCGCTCGGACCTCGCTGCACGACCAGGAGGGCGTGGCCCTCCGGGAGGGCGTCCACGGCCGCGGCGTCGACCGGGCTGAGCTGGCGGTCGGACGACTCGCGCTGGTCGGGGACCCCGAAGGTGATCGTCGCAGTGGACTCGACCGGGCTCGCCCCGACGGGCGTGGCGCCGGTGTCTTCCCCGGCGAGCAGCTTGGTGCCGCACTGGGCACAGAAGCGTGCATCGTCAGGGTTCTGCTTGCCACAGGCGGTGCAGAACGGCATGGAAACTCCTCGACGGATCGACGCTCAACCCTCAGCCGAGAGTTGAGGTTGACGGTTGTCACGAACCTATCAGCCGCACCACGTCGTGGTGCGGCCGACGCAGCCCACGTCAGCCAGCGATGCTCGCCTGGTAGGCGGCCGCGTCCATCAGGCCGTCCACCTGGGAGGCGTCGGCGACGCTGACCTCGAAGAGCCACCCGGCCTCGTAGGGGTCGCTGTTGACCAGCTCGGGCGTCGAGTCGAGCGCGGAGTTGGTCGCCACCACCTCGCCCGTGACCGGGGCGTAGATGTCGCTGACGGACTTGGTCGACTCGAGCTCGCCGCAGGTGTCACCTGCCGTCACGCTGTCGCCGACCTGCGGGAGGGAGACGTACACGATGTCGCCGAGGGCGTCCTGCGCGAAGTCGGTGATGCCGATGCGGACCGAGCCCTCGGCGTCACCGGGGGTGCGGACCCACTCGTGCTCGCTGGTGTACTTCAGGTTCTCCGGATACACGGTGGGCTCCTCCTGGTGTGGTTCGGTGCGACTGTCGGCAGGCTACTGGCCGCCGTCGAGCTCTGCGTACTCAGGTCGGGAGGACTCCCGCACGCTGGTGATCTCGACCGACTCGAGGTCCTCGATGCCGACCGTGGCGCCGTCGTCGGTCTGCAGGGTCTCCACGGGACCGCTGGAGAAGGTGAGCGCCGTACGCAGCAGGTGCCGGTCGCCGATGACCTCCAGGACGTAGGGCGGCTCGAGGAGCTGGCCGTCGAGCTCGATCCCGCCGACGGCGTCCTCGAAGTGGCTGTCGGCGCCCAGCCGGATCGAGTCGTTGAACTCCATCGCCTCGGCGCCCGCGGTGCGCAGCTCCTGCACGGTGTCGAGGAGCGCCCCGACGGAGACCCGGCTGGTGCTCTCGGTGATCGTGACCTTCAGCCCCTGACCGGTGACGGGCACCAGGCCCGCCACGATGTTGAGCGTGCGGACGCGCTGCTGGGCCTCCTCGAGGGCAGCGGCGCGGCGCGTGCTCTCGTCGAGGAGCTCCTCGCGGCGGTCCTCGAGGCGGTCGACCTCGCGACGTGCGCGCTCGGCGGTGCCGGTGAGGCCGTCGAGGACCTGGATCAGCTCGGCCTCGCGCAGCCCGGCGTAGGTGTCGTTCGCTGCGGTGTTGCGCACCTGCACGATGAAGGCGAACCCCAGGACGGCCAGCAGCACCGCCACCACCGCCTGCCGGCGGGACGGCTGCGCGAGCCCTCTCCGCACCCGCGCCTCGGACGGATCCCGGTCCGGCCCGCGGTGCTGCGGCGACGTGCTCGGTGCGGGGTCGGGGGTGCGGTCAGGCATGGAACACGTGCCTGCGGATCGCCGCGACGTTGGAGAAGATGCGGATGCCGAGGACGACGACCACCCCGGTCGTCAGCTGGGCACCGACACCGAGCTGGTCGCCGAGGTAGACGATCGCCGCTGCGATGACGACGTTGCTCACGAACGAGACGACGAAGACCTTGTCGTCGAAGATGCCGTCGAGGTAGGCGCGCAGGCCGCCGAAGACGGCGTCGAGCGCCGCCACGACCGCGATCGGCAGGTAGTTCTGCAGGCCGAGCGGCACGTCGGGGGCGAAGAGCAGCCCGGCGATGATGCCGAGCAGCAGACCCAGCGCAGCGATCACGGCGCGCTCCCCTCCCCTTCTCCGATGCCCTCGGGATCGGCGTTCAGCTCGATCACATCACGCAGCGGCCGCTCCGGGGCAGCAGGCAGGCGGATGTCGTCGAGGTTCTCGGCGCGATAGATCATGTCGAGCCCGTTGACCAGCACGAACCACGCCTGTCCCTCGCTGGTCTGGAGCAGCCTCGCCTGCAGCGTGTCGCGGTCGCCGATGGCCGAGACGACGTACGGCGCGAGGACCGGCCGGCCGTTGACGTGGACCGCGCGGCCGGTGTTGCGGATCCCGCCGAGGGCGTTGACCCGCTGTTGGTTGATCGCCACGGCTTCGGCGCCGGCCGCCCACAGGCCGTCGACCAGCGTCGCCAGGTCCTCGTCGCGGATCTCGTTGTTGACGTCGACGCCGGGCCGGTTGTCCACCGTGATCTGCACGCCCGGCCCGCGCACCGCGGCGAAGCCGGTGTTGAGCTCGGCCCGGCGGACCCGGGCGCCGATGCCGTCCAGCTGCCCCTGGACGGTCGTGCTGTTGCTCGCCACGTCCTGGTTGGCGCGGGTGACCTGCGCGACGTCGCGCTGGAGGTCGGCGAGCTGGTCGCTCTGCGACTCGATGCGCTCGACCAGCGCCGCCCGGCTCAGCTCGTTCACCCCGGCCTCGCGGTCGGTCTGGGCGGCGACGGCCGCGGCCATCACCCCCAGGGCCGCGACGGCGGCGAGGCTCAGCCAGTGGGGGCGCGACCTCGGCGTCGGGGTCTCCCCCGCCGCCGCTCGCTTCTGCGCGACGTGGGCGTAGTCCTCGTCCATGGATCGCGCGGTGATGAGGGTGAGCAGCGGGGTCGTGACGTGCTCGGGCAGCTGTCGGTCGGGGGCCCGATCCCGCGTCTCAGCCATGGTCGTTCACCGCCGACGTACGCCTGGGGGTGTCGCGCAGCAGCGTGCGGACCTGCCAGGCGTAGAGCACGCCGGCCCACCAGTAGAGACCGATCCCCCACCACGCGAAGGCCCAGCCGAACGTGCGGGCGAGAGTGGCGACGATGCCGTCGCCCTCGCCGAGCAGGAGCAGCGGGAAGGCGTAGAGGAGGTTGAACGTCGCCGCCTTGCCGAGGAAGTGGACCGGCAGTGCGGAGAATCCGCGGGTGCGCAGGATCGGCACCAGCCCCCACAGCAGCAGGTCGCGCAGCGGCAGGGCGAGCGCCACCCACCACGGGATGATGTCACGGAGGTAGAGGCCGATCACGACGGCGAGGATGTAGAGGCGGTCGGCGACCGGGTCGAGGATCTCGCCGAGCTTGGAGAACTGGTCGAGCCTCCGGGCGAGCCAGCCGTCCAGGTAGTCGGTGAAGCCCGCGACCATCAGCACCACGAGGGCGATCGCGTCCGCCTCCGGCCCCAGCACCAGCCAGAGGAACAGGGGAACGCCGGCCAGCCGCACCACACTGATGATGTTGGGCACGGTCCAGACGCGCGACGCTTCCTCGGTCACGCCCAGACCCTATCGAGCAGTCAACGCGCGTCGGCACCGGACACGTCGTGGTGCGCCGCGTCGCGGATCTCGCCGACCAGCTCCTCGAGCACGTCCTCGAGGGTGACCAGACCGACGACCTCGCCGTCGCGGCGGACGACCCGGGCCATGTGGGCGCCCTTGACCTGGAGGCTCTCGAGCGCGTCGTGGAGCAGGTCGTCGGGGTGCACCGTCGCGAACGGCCGGATCCACTTGTCCTCGATGACCCGCGAGCGCTTGTCGTCGTCGGACTCGAGCGCGTCCTTGATGTGGAGGTAGCCGAGCAGGGTGCCGTCCGTCGCGGCCACGGGGAATCGGCTGAAGCCGGTCGAGGCGCACACCGTCTCGACGTCGGCGACGGTCGAGCCGGGGGCGACGGTCGCGAGGGTGTCGGGCGTCATCAGGATCGACTCGACGGACTTCTCGGTGAAGCCGAGGGCGCCGGCGAGCCGGTCGTACTCCTCGGCCTCGATCAGGCCCTCCCCGCGCGACTCCTCGACGAGGGCGGCGACCTCCTCGCGCGTGAAGCTCGAGTGGACCTCGTCCTTGGGCTCGATGCGCAGGAGCCGCAGGACGCCGTTGGCGATCATGTTCATCCCGGCGATCACCGGGCGCAGGACGGTGACGATCACCATCATGGGCGGGCTGAGCACCAGCGCCGCGCGGTCGGCGCCGGCGAGGGCGATGTTCTTGGGGACCATCTCGCCGAGGACGACGTGGAGGTAGACCACGATCGACATCGCCACCACGAAGGAGACCGGGTGGAGCAGGTCATCGGGCAGGCGGGCGGCATGGAACGCCGGCTCGAGCAGGTGCGCGACCGCGGGCTCGCCGATGGCACCGAGGCCGAGCGAGCAGACGGTGATCCCGAGCTGGGCGCCCGCCATCACGACCGAGATGTTCTCCATGGCGCGGAGCGTGGTGCGGGCCGCCCGCGAGCCCTCCTGGGCGCGCGGCTCGATCTGGCTGCGTCGCGCGGCGAGCAGCGCGAACTCGGAGCCGACGAAGAAGGCGTTCAGCGCGAGCAGGACGATCGCCACGACGACGCCGAAGAGGTCGCCGTTCATCGGCCGGCCCTCTCGGCGGGTGTGGCGGCGGCGCGACCGTCCACCGGACCGGCCTCGGCCTCGACGGCGACGAGGCGCAGGTCGAGGCGGTCGATCCGCAGGCCGTCCATCCGCTCGACGGTCAGGGTCACCAGCCGTTCGCGCGGCTCGTGGGGGTCGGTGCGGTCGGGCACCGGTACCTCCACGCGGTCGCCGGGCTCGGGGATCTTGCCGAGCTCTCGCATCACCAGGCCCGCGACGGTGTCGTAGTCCTCGTGGTCGGGCAGCTCGATGTCGGTGGCGTCCTCGACCTCGTCGGGACGCAGGAGGCCGGAGAGCGTCCAGCTGCCGTCGCGGCGCTGGCGGATGCGCGCGCCGAGACGGTCGTGCTCGTCGGAGATGTCGCCGACGATCTCCTCGACCACGTCCTCGAGCGTCACGATGCCGGCGTGACCGCCGTACTCGTCGAGCACGATCGCCATCTGGAAGCCGTCCTGGCGCAGCAGGGCGAGCAGCGGGTCGAGCCGGAGGCTGTCGGGCACGACGACGGGACGGACCATGACGTGCTTGATCCGGGTCGTGGCTCGCTCGTGGACGGGCACCGCGACGGCGTGCTTGACGTGGACCGTGCCGACGACCGTGTCCTCGGCGTCGAGGACCGGGAAGCGGGAGTGCCCGGTCTGGCGGGCGAGGTCGATCACGGACGACACGCGGTCGCCGTCCTCCACCGTCGTGGTGCGCACGCGCGGCGTCATGATCTCACCGGCGGTCCGGGTGCCGAACTCGACGGAGCGCTCCACGAGCTCCGCGGTGTCGGCGTCGAGCGTGCCCTGGTCGGCGGAGCGCTGCACCAGCGAGGCGAGCTCCTGCGAGCTGCGCGCGGATCGGAGCTCCTCCTGCGGCTCGATGCCGAGGCGGCGCACGATGGCGTTGGCCGAGCCGTTGAGCGCCTTGATCGGCCCCTTCGAGAGGGCGGTGAAGCCCCGCATGAATCCCTGCGTCGCGCGGGCGGTGTCGAGGGGGCGCGCGATGGCGATGTTCTTGGGGACCATCTCGCCGAAGATCATCGTGACCACGGTGCCGATGGCCAGGCCGAGCGCGAGCGACAGCGGCGTGACCACGCTGTCCGGGATGCCCGCCGACGCCAGCGGGCCGTCGATCAGGTCGGAGATCGCGGGCTCGGCGAGGAATCCGATGGCCAGGTTGGTCACGGTGATGCCGACCTGGGCGCCGGAGAGCTGGGTGGAGAGCGAGCGCAGCGCGAGCTGGACGCCGCGGGCACCCTCGTCGCCCTCCGCCGCAGCGCGCTCGACGCTGGGCCGGTCGACGGTGACGAGGGCGAACTCGGCGGCCACGAAGAGGCCGCAGGCGAGCACGAGGGCCAGCGAGACGAGCAGCAGGAGGAGGGGGGTCACGACGCGCACCGGAGGTTCAGTGCGGTCGTGCGGGGACTTTGACTACCGTCCATGGCGCTGCTGGAGGTTCCTTTGTCTGGGCGTCGGCGAAGCCACACACTACCCGTCCGCGCCCAGTTCATCCCACTCGTCGCGTCGCTTTGGGAAGGGGGCGTCCGGCGCCCTACTGTTGCCCCACATCGGGGTGCGTCAACCGGGACCGCCCTGGTCCGGGGGCGAGGAATTTCACCATATGCGTGTGTGGGCACAGTCGGTCACGGCTGCACTCCTGGTGGTCCTCGTGGCCGCACTCGCAACGGTCACCGCCGACGGCGGGTCGAGCGCGACGGGTGCCGACTCGGTGCGGATGGTGCAGACCACGCAGAACCCCACGGGGTCCGCGCAGGACGGCCCGGACCGCCCCAACCTCGTCTTCGTGCTGACCGACGACATGCGCGACGACGACCTCGCGCACATGCCGATCACCCGCCGGCTGCTGGCCGACCAGGGCATGGAGTTCACTGACGCGATCTCGCCGCACCCGCTCTGCTGCCCCGCTCGCGCGCAGCTCGCGACCGGGCAGTACGCGCAGAACAACGGCGTGCAGCACAACCGCGGGGTCCACGGAGGCTTCCCGGCGCTCGACCCCACCGAGGAGGCGAGCGTGTGGTTCCGTGACGCCGGATATCGCACGGGATTCGTCGGCAAGTTCCTCAACGGCTACGGCCCCAGCGACGTACGCCCCGCCGGCTGGACGCGCTGGGACGCCCTGACCCGCGGTGTCTACGACTACGTGAACTTCTCGATGTCCGGTGACGGCGACCCGCACCGCTACACCGGCAGCTACGTGACGTCGGTCATCGAGGACCACGCCAACCGTGCCGTGCGGGACTTCGCCGCGTCGGGCGACCCGTTCGTGCTGTACGCATGGCACCTCGCGCCGCACTACCGGATCACGCCCGAGGGCGGCCGGGGGGTGCCGCCCGCACTGCCGCGGGACCGCGACGAGTTCCTCGACGAGCGCCCGACGTCGTTCGACGACCCCGCGTTCGACGAGGCCGACGTCAGCGACCAGCCGGCGTACCTCCGTCGCCTCTCCCCCGTCTCGCGCGACGAGGTCGCCGCCGAGAACACCGCGCGTCTCCAGTCCCTGCAGGCCGTCGACCGCGCCGTCGGCTCCCTGGTCGAGACCCTCGACGAGCAGGGCGTGCTCGACGACACCTACATCGTCTTCTCCTCCGACAACGGCTACTCGCTCGGCGAGCACCGGTTCGTCGGCAAGGACGTCCTGACCGACGAGGCACTCCAGGTGCCGCTGCTCGTGCGCGGTCCCGGCATCGCCGCGGGATCGACCTCGGACCTGCCCGTGACGCTGGTCGACCTTCCGGTCACCTTCGCCGCGCTCACCGGCGTCTCGCCGCAGTGGCAGGTCGACGGGACCTCGCTGGCGCCGACCCTGCGGGGCGAGGAGCAGACCTTCCGCGACACGACGCTGATCCAGACCGGGCGGACGCTCGGCGACGGGTGGTCGCACCGCGGCGTGCGCACCGACCGCTACCTCTACGGCACCGACGGCGCCGACGGCTTCCTCTACGACCGGCTCCTCGACCCCGACGAGCAGGTCAACCTGATCGCCGACCCGGCGTACGCCGCCGTGCGGGCCGCTTTGGAGCTGCGCCGCACCGAGCTGGTCGACTGCGCAGGCTGGACGTGCAACCAGGAGTTCGGGCCACCGCCCGAACCGGTGACCAACCCGCGCTCCGCGCCGTCGCGTCCGTGACGGCGGCGACGCCGGTCATCCGCTGACCGGGTCCGTGATCGGGATACTGGACCGGTGCTGATCACCCGCGACGACGTGCTGGCCGCCCGCGACCGGATCCAGGGTCGCGTCCGGCGCACTCCCCTGCTCGGCCCGGCCGGCTCCGACGGCGTCTGGCTCAAGTGCGAGCACCTCCAGCGCTGCGGAGTCTTCAAGACCCGCGGCGCGTTCAACCGGCAGCTGGCGGCGATCGAGCGCGGCGAGCTCGGCGACGCCGGTGTCGTCATCGCATCGGGCGGCAACGCCGGGCTGGCGCACGCGTTCGCCGCCCGGGAGCTCGGCATCCGGGCAACGGTCTTCGTCCCGAAGGCCGCTCCCGAGGTCAAGGTGCGGCGGATCGAGGCGTACGGCGCCGAGGTCGTGCGCTCCGGCTCGGAGTACGCCGAGGCGCTCGCCGCCTCTCTCGCGTTCGCGCAGGACCGGGGTGCCGTCGTCGCGCACGCCTACGACCAGCCGGAGGTGGCTGCCGGCGCGGGAACGCTGGCCGAGGAGGTCCTCGAGGACGGCCCCGGCATCGACACGGTCGTGGTCGCCGTCGGCGGCGGTGGGTTGTACGCGGGTGTCGCGGCCGCCGTGCGCGGCCGGGCGCGGGTGGTCGCCGTCGAGCCCGAGCGGTGCCCGACGCTCCACCGGGCGATGTCGGCCGGGCACCCCGTCGACGTCGAGGTCTCCGGGGTCGCGTCCGACTCACTGGGAGCACGTCGGATCGGCGACCTCGCGTTCGCAGCGCTGCAGGCCGAGCCTCCGGTCTCGGTGCTGGTCGGCGAGGACGCCATCGTCGAGGCCCGCCGACGCCTCTGGGCCGACTACCGGATCGCCTCCGAGCACGGCGCCGCGACCGCGTACGCCGGCCTGCTGTCCGGTGCGTACTCCCCCGCAGACGGCGAGCGCGTCTGCGTCGTCGTCTGCGGCGCGAACACCGACCCGGCGACCGTGGCCTGAGCCGAACCACCGCGGGACCACCGCACGAGCTGTCGCGGGACGCGGCGAGGCCGCTCCCCGGTGTCACCGGGGAGCGGCCTCGTGTGCAGAGGTGGTCGGACGTGGTCCGGCCGGTGGGTCAGATCTTGTCGCGCTTGGCCGACGGCAGCAGGCCGTCGCTGCCCAGGAAGCGGGCCTTCACGGAGACCTTCTTCACCATGGAGCGGGGCTGCGACAGCTTGACCTTGTAGCGGAAGGCGCAGGTGCTGCGGACCTTGATGATCTTGTCGGCCACGGCCGCCTTGCCGACCTTGACGACGACCTGGACCAGGCCGTTGGCGCAGTCACGGGGACCAGCGGCCGCGGCGGACCTGACCGAGCCCCGGGCCTTGATCACGACCTTGCCCTTCTTGCTCATGGTGCCCTTGACCTTGGTCACGGAGGCGCTGCGGACGTTGTTCACCACGACGGTCGGGACGGTGCACCCGTCGGCGGTCTTGCCGGCGACCTTGGGGCAGTTGTCCGCGCTGTCGCGGACGCCGTCACCGTCGGTGTCCGCCGAGCTCGGGTTGAGCCCGAAGACCGACTCCACGTCGTTGGCGATGCCATCGCCGTCGATGTCTCCGTCGCACGCGTCGCCGATGCCGTCCTTGTCGAGGTCGGCCTGGTTGGCGTTGGAGACGGTCCGACAGTTGTCGGCCGGGTTGGCGGTGCCGTCCTGGTCGAGGTCGTTGGCGCTCCAGTTGGCGACCGTGGCCAGCTCGGTGTCGGTCAGCCCGGCGAACAGGTCTGCCCGCAGCGCGTCGATCGCGCGACCGGTCGCCGACGCCGCATCGAGGTTACGGCTGAAGGACTCGAACTGGACGTACGACACCGTGCCGCCGGCCGGGATGGTGACGCTGTCGTACTCGAAGGTGAGCTCGTCGCTTGAAACGTCGATGTCGTCGACGCGATCCCGCACGGACATGCCCAGGCCGGCGTCGAGGTTGTGCGTGACCACCGGGTCATCGCTCGTCGGCTCGTCGTCGGACGTCGAGAACCAGGAGATCGCGTCGGTCACGGTGGTGCCCGCGACGGCCGGTGGTCCGCCGATCGAGCTGTCGCGGACGGTGGTCTCGTCGTCGGAACCCAGGTTGCCGTCGATCCGGACGGTGATCGTCACGGACGAGGCAGTCGGGTTGTGCACCTGGTTGTAGAAGCGTGCGGTGCCGCCACTGGCCGGGACGTAGACCTTGCGGCTGATCCCGAGGCCGCCGAGGGTGGTGAACTCGGGCAACGCGACCTGCCGGTCACCGGCCTCGAACACGCACGTCGGATCGCTGGCGTTCTCGTAGTACTCGACACCGTTGGTGCCGTCGTCGATCGAGAAGTAGGAGAAGTCGTCATAGGCGTCGCTGCGGCCCGCGATCGCGCCGTCGTCGATCTCGCCCTCGGTCCCGACCTCCCACACCGAGGTGTCGGTTCCCGACAGGATCACCTCGTCGTCGGCGGCCATGATGGGCGTGCAGTCCTCGGGCGCGGCCGAGGCGGACGACAGCGGTGCGAGGGGACTGAGGGCGCCGGCCAGCAGGAGGACGCCGAGGTAGGGAGTTCGTCTCATGTTCGCGGACATTGGCAGGCCTCCGGACATTGCGAGGCGGAATTGCCGATCCGGTCCACCAGATGAGCAATTCCGAGCCTCTGGTCTGGTCCACGGCTCACCCCGAGGTGGGACTTCCTGCGTGGCGACGTGACAGGGACCGCTCCGTGTGGGTAGGGATTCCAGTGCGTCTCGGTCGGGCAGCCAGAGCGATGGCGAGGGTCATCCATCCGCTCCAGGATGACGGACGGACCCATTCCGCCCCGCTGGCGTCACGACCGTCAGCGGGCGTCGAGGACCGCAACGGCGTCGATCTCCATGCGGAAGTCGGGGTGGGCGAGCCCTGCCACGTGCACCAGAGAGCTCGCAGGGAGGTGCTCGGGATCCACGAAACGGTCTCTCACGACGCGGACAGCATCGAGGTCGGCGATGTCGCGCAGGAAGTAGGTCATCGTGACGACCGCCGACCACGATGCGCCGACCCCAGCAAGGGCGGCACTCAGATTCACGAAGACCTGTTCGCACTGCTCGTCGGCTGCTCCGAGGACGAACGATCCGTCAGGACGGACGGGAACCTGCCCCGAGACGTGGACGACGAGACCCGACGCCACCGTCACGTGGCTGTACCCGTGCACCGGAGGCAGTCCCTCCGGTTGGCGGTGATGTGAGATCACGGCCCAGCGCTAGGTTCGCTCCATGACCAACGAGCAGCAGGTCCGGGACTTCTGGCGACGGGTCTGGAGCGACGGTGACGTCGCGTACGCCCACGACTTCTTCGCAGACCAGTACCGGGAGAATGATCGCGATCGAACATCGGGCGGCCATGCAAGCGGCGCGACGGCGTTCAGAGAGTACTTCCCGGACTTCCGGGTCGAGATCGTCGGCCTGATCGACCTCGGCGATGTCGTGGCGAGCCGCGTGGTCTATCGCGGGACGTACGCCGGTGGCTGGCCGGGCGTGGACACCATCGGCGCAACCATCGAGGTAGGCGGGGTCGACGTCTTCCAGTTCAGGGACCGCCTCGTCTTCGAGCACTGGCACGAGGCCGATCACGAGCTGATGTGGGAGCAGCTGGGAGTGGCCCTTCCCCCTGGCTAGCGATGGTGCCTGCTGCAGGGCAGCCCCTGGCTTGATCGTCCCCGCTGTGCGCGCGGACGACACCGCGCCCGCGCAACGAACGGGCCGCGGGGAGCGCGTGCTCCCCGCGGCCCGTCCCCCGTCACTTCGTGTCGACCGCCGTCAACGTCACGTCGGCGGCCACGCCGGCGTAGTTGTTGGTCACGACGTACTCCGTGCCCGAGGGGATGGCCCCGGCCTCGTTGACCGCGGCCGTGGCGATGGAGCCCAGGACGGCGCACTCAGCGCTGTAGAAGTAGACGTCGAGGTCGACTGCCGTCGGCCCGCCGGCCAGCGACATCTTGTGCGCGCCGTCCCCGAAGTCCTCCGGGAGCCGGGTGACGTGGCCGTCGGTGTCCTGGGACGCCGGCGGGAAGACGCAGAACTCGGCGAGCTCGGTGCCGACGATGCCGCCATCGGTCTCGTTGCCGCCCGGGTTCGTGCCGAGGATCGTGAAGGACTCCTCGAAGGGCGGGTCGAGCGGCTTCGGGGGCAGCGGCTGGATCGCGCTGCTGCTCCCGAACACCTGCAGGTCACCGAACTGGGCGCTGGTCTTGGTGTCACCCAGCGCCTCGTCGGCGAAGACCCGCACGAAGGACGCCTGGACGGGCGCGGCCAGCGTGAACGTCTTGTAGTGCACGTCGTCCACGGTGGGACGCGGGACCGCGTAGGCGAAGGCGTCCTCACCGATCGGCTGGGTCTTCCAGTTGATGCCGTCGTTCGACGTCTGCACCGTGAAGGACTTGACCGCCTCGAAGCGCGAGGTGGTGAAGGCACTCACCTGGAACGAGCTGATCGTCGCCGGCTTGGCCAGCTTGATCACCGCGTTGCCGGTCCCGACCTGCGTCTTCCAGCGGGTGAGCTCGGTGTCGTCGATCAGGGACTTGGCGCCCGTCGAGGACGAGGACACGATCTGCGCGCCGTTGGCGGACGACGCCAGGTTCGGGCTGAGACTGATCGTCTTCTTCCAGGACTTGCCCTCACCGAGCGCGAACTCGGTGATCGTCTGCGCGCCGAACCCGCGGGCCTGGATGGTCAGCGGGTAGCGCCCGGCGACCGCCTTGGTCGTGATGGTGCCGTCGGTGCCGGTGACCGCGATCGGCGTCACGCCGGCCTCGAGGGTGCCGAAGATGACGTTGGCGTCGGGCACGGGCTTGCCGGTCGAGGCGTTGGTCACCTTGATCGTGACGGTGCCGTTGCGCGCCGGGTTCTGGTGGGTGAACGACGGGGTGGGATCGATGTCGTTCGCCCCGGTCGGGTCGTCCTCGGTCACCTCGTTGGCCGCCCCGGTGCCCATGCCGTTCGTCGCGAAGGCGCCGTACACGGTGTCCTGGAGGACGTCGAAGTCGGCCTGACGGTGGTAACGCAGGTCGAGCGCTTTCATGATCGCCGTGCGCATGTCGAGCATGCTGGGGTCGTTCGGGGCGAGCGGCATGGCGTCGGTGACGATGAAGGAGGCGATCGTCGCGGCCTTCTGCTCGCCATACTTCGCGACCAGGTCCTTGCGCATGTCCCAGAGCGCCGCGGTCCAGATCTCACCGTCGGAGTGGACCTCCGGGCCGCCGAGGTCGTAGCCGATGTCGCCGAAGGTGGCCTCGGTGGTGTCGTAGTCCCAGTTGCGGATGCCCCGGTCGTCGTTGCCCGTCACGTAGGCGCCGACCACCGAGTCGTCCTGCAGCCCGTTGCGGTGGGAGTAGTTGAGGGCGTACCAGTCGCCCCAACCCTCACCCATCGAGCCGGACTGGTGACCGCCGAGCGCCCCGTCCTCCGTGCCGACGTAGCGGTTGGAGAGACCGTGCGCGTACTCGTGCTCGATCACGCCGGAGTCGAAGGACCCGTCGCGGCACGGGCCCTCGAACGCGTCGTTGATCGGCTCCCACAGGAACATCCCGCTCCACGGGGCGATGCCGTCGGGCAGGGTCAGCATGTAGGCGTTGTCCCGACCGGTGTAGGTGGGCGCACCGCCGCTGATCGCACCGGCCTGGACGAGACCCATGATCGGGTCGCCACCGTCGGTCTGGAAGTTGCCTGCGCTCTCGGTGAACCCGTAGGAGTAGAACTCGTCGTGGATCCGGTTGTGGTGGTAGAAGAGGTTGGTCGACGAGGCGTCCGAGTCCTGGGCGTAGGACGGCGGAACCGCCTGGCACTCGGAGGTCCCCCACGCGTCGGGGAAGCCGAAGTTGAACTGCCCGGTCGGAGCGACCGTGCGGTTGGCCTGGTCGGCCGGCGCGATGAAGTTCGACCAGTTCTTGAAGGTGTCGGCGTTGTTGCCCAGCAGGGTCACCCCGACGCCGGTGAGACCGGTCGGGTCGACGTAGCCGCCCGGGGACTCGGCAGTCGGGCCGAAGCTCGTCTTGACCGCCGTGCCGCCCTTCGGGGCACCGGGGTAGTTCGGGAACACGATGCCCTCGGACTCGTGCTGGACCAGCGAGGTCTTGTGGAGCACCTTGCCGGTGGCGGCGTCGAGCATCATGTCGTAGGCCTCGTCGAGCGCCTGGACGAACAGCACGCGGTACGCGGCGCGAGCGCCGTCGGGGGTCGGGAAGACCGCCTTCTGGACGTAGGACGCGGACGCGAGGCCCGTGGTGAACTTGTCGAAACCTGCGGTCCTGCCGCTCGCCTTGGGGGTGATGGCAGGGGCCTTGAGCCCGGTCGCCGCCATCGTCAGAGCGGCAGCCGGCGTCAGGGTGTAGCCGCCCAGGAGGGTGGTGTTCGGAGCGATTGAGCCGGTGACCGACAACACCCGGCCCGCGCCGTCGACGGCCATGCCCATCGAACCGCCGCGGTTGAAGGCGACGCCGCCGAGGGTCTGGGTGAGGTTCACGATGGTGACGTCGAGATCGGTCAACCGGTGGTCGCGGGTGACCTCGAGCGAGCTGACGTCAGCCGCTGAGAGCCCGAACGCAGCGCGGTTCTCGCTAGCGAACGCGCGGGCGACGTCCACCGCGGAACCGCTGCGCGGGCCGGACAGCGCCTTGCCGGGGCCGGGGTAGATGGTGCGCGGCGTGCCGAACCTGTTGTCCCAGGTGACAGCCGCGTCCCCGTCGGCGCTCTGCACGAGCGCGTTCACAGCGTCGAGTTGCGCTCGGGTTGGCTTCACGAGGGCGCCACCCAGGCGGGTGTCGAGCGCCGGGGTGCCGCCGGTGGCACTCCCGCCGAGAGCGCTGGAGTCGGTGAAGGCTTGAGCTGCGGGGAGGGAGGCCCCGGCAGCAATAGTCGCCGCAGCTGTGGCGAGGATGCCCGCCGTCGCTGCTGAACGTCGTAGACGCATTGAGTCCCTTTCGTCGGTCCGCTCGGGTGTCGCGGATCACAGGGGGTCCAACGACGGGACGTGGGGCAGGTCACGGCCGAGAAGGAGAGTCAGTCGGTTTCGACCTTCATGCCAGGCGGACACGGAGGACCCGCGTGTGACAAGCGTGTGGGCTCTCAGCAAAGGCTGGGAACCAGCGTCGAGGTGTGGGGAACTGCTTGCAGAACCCGACTCGCAGGCGTAGACAGGAGTTCGGCCACCGCGAAGGGAGACACCGATGAAGAAGGTGTTCATAGCCATGGCTGGAGCGACAGCCCTGCTCGTGAGCGGCGCCGCGGTGCCAGCCGTGGCAGCGCCGGCGATTCCCATGAGCGGAGCTCAGGAGGCGGGACCTGGTGATCGGGACGGGCACGGGTTCGTCGCCTACACGATCGAGGGTACGAGCTTCTGCTACACCCTCCGCTGGCGCCGGGTCGGGACAGCGACCGCCGCTCACGTCCACGTCGGCCCGCGGCACACCGCCGGCCCGGTCGTGATCCCTCTCTCCGTCGGAGATGGTTCAGGCTCCACGGTCTCCCAGTGCACGACGATCACCCAACAGCTCGCGAACGCCATCGTGGCCGATCCCAAGGCCTACTACGTCAACGTGCACAACACGTCGTTCCCCGCCGGCGCAATACGGGGCCAGCTCAAGTAGGGCCAGATCGCCGGACCTCGGGTCTTGACTTCGGAGCGACACGGCCACCGTTCCAGGTCTTCTGCGGTGTGACTCGTGGTCTCCGAGGCGAGCACCTGCTCTCAGTTGTGCGAAAATCGGGAACGAGCCGGTGCCACAGCTCGACGCCTCGTCCTCATGGAAGGCGCGTCCGTCCGCCGCCTGGGGCTGTCAAGTGGGAACCGCGGCCCGTCCGCGCTCCGTGAAGTCGTTTCGTCGTCTCCCCCGCGATGGCGACGCAGTAGCAGCGCGCCGGACCGCCCTGGGGAGGCGTGCGGCCACCGCGATGGCCGCGCTGTCCGGGGCGTACGTCCCCGCGTCCGGCGAGCGGGTCGCCGTGGTCGTGTGCGGAGCCGACACGGATCCGGCGACCCTCGGCCGTCCTACTGTGAGCCCGGTCACCGTGGGTCGCGGTTGAGGAGCGCACGCTGACCCCCATGAGTCCGCGATGGGTCCTGCAGTTGATGACGGCGATCGTGGTGGTGACCGCGGCCTGCAGCGCCGCGCCGGATTCGCCACCACGAGCCGTGACGGAGGTCGCTGACCCCTCCGCGCTCGACGACCCGAGCCACCCTGACTTCCCCGAGCCGTTGATCGACCTCGACCATCTGGCCTCTGGAGGTCCCCCACCGGACGGCATCCCCTCCATCGACGAGCCGAAGTTCGCGCCGGTGTCCGAGATCACCTGGCTGGACGACAACGAAGGCGTGCTGTCGCTGACCGTCAACGACGAGACGCGGGCCTACCCACTGCAGGTGATGACCTGGCACGAGATCGTCAACGACACCGTTGACGATGTCCCGGTGGCTGTCACCTTCTGTCCACTGTGCAACTCCGGCGTTGCGTTCGAGCGGCGGGTCGGGAACCGGCTGCTCGACTTCGGCACCTCCGGGCTCCTCTACGTCGACAACCTCGTCATGTACGACCGGCAGACCGAGTCGCTGTGGCCACAGCTCACCGGGAAGGCCTCGGTGGGTGCGCTGACCGGCACCCAGCTCCGGTCCATCCCGATGGGCGTCGTCGGCTGGAAACAGTTCCGGGAGACACATCCCGAGGCGCTCGTGCTCACCCGTGACACCGGCTTCGTCCGGAGCTACGGCACCAACCCCTATTTCTGGCGCGACGACGACCCCGACGGAGACCTCCTCGTGGACCCGCCGGTCGACACCGACGCCCGGCTGCCGGTCAAGGAGCGCGTGGTAGGCATCACCCAGGGCGGAGAATCGGTGGCAGTCCGTCGCTCCCAGGTGGTCGAGCAAGGGGTGGTGGGGCTGAACGTGGGCGGGAGCAGACTGGTGGTGTGGCACCAGCCGGGCCAGGCCTCGGCCCTCGACGCCGATCGGTTCTCGGACGGTCAGGAAGTTGGCAGCATCGGCGTCTTCCTCCCCGTGCTCGACGGCCGACAGCTCACGTTTGCCGTGCGCGACGGTCGTCTGGTCGACGACCAGACCGGATCGACCTGGGGCATCCTGGGCAGAGCGACCTCCGGTCCCCTCGAGGGCAGCCGCCTGCCTGCCGTGGTGCACCTCGACACGTTCTGGTTCGCGTGGGTCGGATTCCGCCCCGACACCCGGCTCCTGCGGTGAGCGGCAATGACCGTCCGATCCTGTTCGGGCACCTCCAGTCGCTGTTGCCACCGCTCGCCGGGTTGTGCCAGCGACCGGCACCGGCGATCAGATCATCGGCCGCGGAAGGACTGCTCTCCGGCATCGGCGCCTTCTTCGCCGGGCTGATCGCCACGGGAGTGGGCGAGGCGACGCTTCCAGGGCTGGTTCGTCGCTCCAAGTTCCCACTCGCGGTGGCCGGAGCCACCTCGACCGTCGTGGTGGCCGGCACCGTTGTCGGGGCTGCGCTCACGCATATGACCCAGCTCGCAGCAGACGGGGGCTGTCGGCCATCCCGTGGGACCTGATCGTGTGGGCCATGCCGGGCGCGGTACTCGGCGCCGGCCTACAGGGCAAGGTCAGCCCGACCGTGACCCGCTGGTTCTTCAGCGGATTGTTCCTCACCATCGGAGTCACGTTCCTGCTTGCCTTCACCATCTTCCGGAGCAGCTTCAGCTGATCGCGTCCGAGGGAGGCATCAGGCGCACCCGGTATCCCGCGGTGAACAGATCCGCCGGCGAGTGCTGGATTCCGGCCCGCTCGAGCACGCGGCGCGGGATGCCGATGTCAGCCACCCAGAGATCGCCGACGGCCCCGGCGTCGAGCCCGGTCTTGGGCAGGGCCAGAGTCATCGTGGTCGCCGCGCGCACGTGGGCGCCGGGAGAGTCGCCACTGGTGGAGTCGATCCCTGACGGGACGTCGAGTGCCAGCACCGGAGCACCACCCTGCGACATCCACCCGATCAGGTCGGATGCGGCTCCGTGCGGAGCGCCCGAGAGGCTGTAGCCCAGCACGGCGTCCACTGTGAGCGACGACTCGAGGGCCTCCAGCTCCCGGACGTGGGCCAGCCGACCATCGGTCGCCCGATACAGCGCGAGCTGCTCGGCCGGCACACCCGTCAGGTTTTCGGCATGCGAGACCACCAGGGTGACCTGAGCGCCGTGGTTCGCGAGGTGCCGAGCGGCACAGATCCCGCCACCCCCGTTGCCTCCAGTGCCAGCCAGGACGACGATCGGCGACGTGGCCCTGGCCTCCCCCAGCATCTCCATGCACATCGACGCCAGATTGCGACCGGCGTTCTCCATCATCTGGTGGAGATTCGGGCCGACCTCCGTGATCGCCACCCGGTCGACCTCGCGCATCTGATCAGCCGTGACCGCTGGAACCACGATCCCCGACTCTGTCTTGAAGGAGTCCACCCACTACCGCCTGTCCGCTCAGAAAGCCGTTCGCGTGCCGGTGACAACCAGCATGAGGGCCCATACTTGGCAGCGCCAGAGCAGTGCGTCGTCCCCGGTCGGGTCTCAGTCGCTGATCGAAATCGAGGGGTCCCATGAACCGCTACGCCCGCTCTGCCGCGTCGTACGACACGGTGTCGGCCGAACCGATCTACCGAGTCGGTCGCGAGCGCGTCATTCCTGCCCTGCACCTCCGGGAAGGTTCCCGGGTGCTGGACATCGGCTGCGGGACGGGGCTCAACTTCCCGCTTCTCCTCGCGGCAGTCGGTCGGAGCGGACAGGTGGTCGGAGTGGACCGCAGCGCAGAGATGCTGGAGATGGCCCGACGCAAGACGCTTCAGACACCACCCGGAAGCGTTGCCCTGATCCAGGCAGACGCCGAGCAGCTCGATCAGGTCGCCACGGAGTCGGACGCCTTCGGGTCGTCGTTCGACGCTGTCCTGTTCACCTACTCGCTGTCGCTGATGAACAACTGGGAGGTCGCGTGGCGACACGCCACTTCCCTGGTTCGCCCCGGTGGTCGCGCGGGAATCGTCGACCTGGGGCTGACCCGTGGCTGGGCCCGGCTGCTCGATCCGGCTGCCCGCCTGGCCTGCCTGCTGGGCGGGTCGGACATCAACGCGCGTCCATGGACGTTGCTCGACAAGACAGCGCACGACGTCCAGGGCTGGAGCTTGCGCGGCGGACACGTCCAGGTGCGGGTCGGCACGCTCTGGCCCACCGCAGCAGAGCCCGATGGCCGGCTCGAGCGCAAATGTCGGCTGGCGGATGCTCGCGGGGAGGGCACCGGGTTCGAAGGTAGAGAGAGCGTTCGCCCGACGTCACCGGACGACACCTCGAGACTCCCTCCCCGCTCTGCAGCAGAGGACGAGCAATGACCCAGACCAAGCCACACCGAGCGTCGAGGTGATGTGGCGGCCAGGCTGCCCGTTCTGCAGCTCTCTACGTCGCGAGCGGAGACGCGCCGGCGTGCCAGCAGTCGTCGGCAGCGAGGCCCTCCACCCTAGCGGGAGCGCGACAGCGATGGGTGCCATCCACTCTGGTGCGCACTCCCCCGCGTTGCGGGCTCCGGCGTCCGCAGGACGGGCCGGCACACCTACTTCGGCGCGGGTGAGTCGTCCTCGAAGGCCGCGCGCATCCGGGCGTCGCGCCTGGGATCTGCGGGTGTGCAACACGACCTGACCTCGACCCGGCCAGTCACGGCACCGACCACGAGCAAGACCAAGAACAGTGCGGCCGAGCTCCCGAGTACGTAGACCATGGCTACCCTCCGATCCGGCGGTGACCGGATCCCCCGGGCCACGCTCCATGCGTACTTTACTGCGTGCCCCTCGAACTACCCTGGGAGGATCGTGACCGTCGAGGGCGTGGTCGAAGCCGGTAGCGTCGGGTTCGTGGACGGATGTCGGCAGCGTCATCGCGAGACGGCCTCTCCACGGCCCACTGCTGGCGCATGATCACCCCGACGCACGTCGTCATCAACTTCGCTCTGGCCAGACGATTCCGAGCCCGGCCGATGTTCGCGGATCGCTCGACGCGTCGCCTGTTCATTATTGGCGGCCTGGCCCCTGACCTGGGCTTGTACGCAACGACCTTGGGTGCGACGGCGTACCTCGTGGTCGGTAGGGGCTGGGGCGTGCGCCAGTCGCTCCAGGTGATCTTCGATGACTACTTCTACTCAGAGCCGGTGTTCATCGTTGCCCACAACCTGCTCCACGCCCCACTTGTGATAGTCGGCATGATCACGGTCGCCCTGGTAGCGGTTCGTCGCGGACGGCCGCACGTGGGCAATCGATTGATGGCGTTCGCGTTGGGGTGCGCGGCGCACACCGCCGTGGACATCCCGGTCCACCACAACGATGGTCCGCTGCTGCTCTTCCCGTTCGACTGGTCGCTGCGGTTCAGCAGCCCGGTGAGTTACTACCACCCCGACTACTACGGATCGATTCTCGCCCCCATCGACGCCGCAATCACCGTCGTCGGAGGCACCCTCATCATTGGGGCCTGGGCCATGCGGCGACGCCGTATCGCGTCGTCCGACTGACTCGTAGCGCGACCTGAGACCTCTCGGCGTGGAGACGGGTGCGAAGCGCTGGAACTGCAGACCTCATCCAGGACCTCAAAGTTCGCGTCAGCAACGCCATCACCGGCGAACTCCTCCGCGAGCTCACCATCGACACCAGCAAGGACTACCAGCCAAGAACCACCCCGAAATGAACAACACCCGAACCTGCTTTCGCAGGTCCGGGTGTCGCCGATGTCCTGAGACATCACACGGTCGGGCTGACAGGATTTGAACCTGCGACCCCTTGACCCCCAGTCAAGTGCGCTACCAAGCTGCGCCACAGCCCGAATGCCCCCGGCGCGAGGCCAGCGGAGCGAGGGGAACACTACCGCAGCCCCCACGTGGCCATGGAATCGACCCGCCCCGCACACCGGTTCACGCAATGGTGCTCTCCGGTCATCGGCACTAGCCCGTGTGTGTCATTTGCGGAGAAACGGCCCGCACGACAGCGCGAACGCCCGGAGGATGGCCACCTCAACCCGTGGGAGTGCGTTCCATGTCATCCGTCCGTCGTCGTGCCGACCTGGTGGTCGCAGCGCTTGCTGCTGTCATCGGGCTGACCGTGGTCGCTCCGCACGCCAACGCCGTGCCCGAGACCGACCTGAGCGAGAGCGCGCGCCAGGCGGACGCTGTCGAGCTCGTCCAGCAGGTGCGTGAGCGGCAGCAGAGCCTGGCCTCGTTGTACCGCCAGGCCGACGCGCGCGACCGCGCGCTCGTCGGCCGCAAGGCGGTGCTGGCGACGTACGGCTACACCGGCGACCCCGACGAGGTGGCCGCGGTCCTGCCGCTGGCGTCGTACAGCGTCTCCGCGGGCTTCGGGCTCACCGGCCCGCTGTGGGAGGCCGAGCACGGTGGTCAGGACTTCGGGTCGTACGTCGGTGACCAGATCGTCGCCGTGGCCGCGGGAGTGGTCAGCGAGATCGCGTACGCCGGCCCCTACGGCCTGCGCACGATCGTCACGCTGTCCGACGGGACCGAGGTCTGGTACTGCCACCAGAACGACGTGTCCGTCTACACCGGGCAGGCGGTCGACGTCGCCGACCCGATCGGCACCGTCGGCTCGACCGGCAACTCGACCGGCCCGCACCTGCACCTCGAGGTACGCCCCGGCGCCGGCAGCCCGATCGACCCGATGGACTGGCTGCGCGCCGCGGGGCTCACCCCCTAGGGATCAGCGCTTGCGCTTCTCGCGCGGCTTCTGGTTGATCACGATCGGCGTCCCGACGAAGCCGAACTCCTCGCGCAGCCGTCGCTCGACGAAGCGCTCGTACGACGCGTCGAGCTTGCCGCTCGTGAAGAGCACGAACGTTGGCGGCGCGACCGAGGGCTGCGTCGCGAACAGGATCTTGGCCTGCTTGCCGCTGCGGACCGGGTGCGGGTGCTCGGCGACGAGGCGGCCGAGGAACGTGTTGAGCGCTCCGGTGCCGATGCGCGTCTCCCAGCCCTCGAGGGCCTTGTCGATCGCCGGCACCAGCCGGTCGACGTGCCAGCCGGTGCGCGCGGTGAAGTTGATCCGGGGCGCCCACTTCAGCTGCACGAGGTCGCGCTCGATCTCGCGCTCGAGGTAGTAGCGGCGCTCCTCGTCGACGAGGTCCCACTTGTTGAACGCGATGACCATCGCCCGGCCGGCGTCGCGGATGGTCTGGATGATCCGCATGTCCTGCTCGGAGACGGTCTCGCTGGCGTCGAGCACCAGCACGGCGACCTCGGCGCGGTCGATCGCCGTCGTGGTGCGCAGCGACGCGTAGTACTCGTGGCCGGAGGCCTGGTTGACGCGCTTGCGGATGCCGGCGGTGTCGATGAAGCGCCAGGTGCGGTCGCCCAGGGTGATCAGCTCGTCGACCGGGTCGACCGTGGTGCCGGCGGCGTTGTCGACGACGACCCGGTCCTCCTTGGCGAGCATGTTCAGCAGCGAGGACTTGCCGACGTTGGGCTTGCCGACGATCGCGATGCGACGCGGGCCCCCGACCTCCTCGAACGACTGCTCGGGCGTCTCGGGCAGCGCCGCGAGGATGGCGTCGAGCATGTCGCCCGACCCGCGGCCGTGGAGTGCGGAGACGCAGAACGGCTCGCCGAGACCGAGGTTCCAGAGGCCGTAGGCCTCCGCCTCGGTGCGCTGGTCGTCGACCTTGTTGGCGGCCAGGACGACGGGCTTGCCCGACTTGCGCAGGATGCGTACGACGGCCTCGTCCGCGTCGGTGATGCCGACCGTCGCGTCGACCACGAAGAGCACCGCGTCGGCCAGCGAGACGGCCACCTCGGCCTGTCCGGCGATGCGCTCGGCGAGACCCTGCGCGTCTGGGTCCCAGCCCCCGGTGTCGACCACGGTGAAGACGCGGCCGTTCCAGTCGGCGTCGTAGGAGACCCGGTCGCGGGTGACCCCGGGCCGGTCCTCGACCACGGCCTCGCGGCGCCCGATGATCCGGTTGACGAGGGTCGACTTGCCCACGTTGGGTCGGCCGACCACGGCCAGCACGGGGGTCGGCCCGGTCGGCTCGTCGGTGCTCGGCTCGACGCTGACGGCGTCGTGGTCACTCATCGGGGATCACAGCTCATTTCCATGCTCGACGAGCCCGGTGTCGGGGTCGTCCTCGGATTGTCCCGCAGGAAGTGGCCCGGGCAAGGATCGGCGCGTCTGCGAGAGGGCGCTGTCCAGCTCGGACAGCAGGTGTCCCCTCAACAACACCGAGGTGGTGGCCACGTGTTCCCGCGTGCGCGGCCACGGCTGCTGTGTCGTGTGCCACGGTCGACCGAACACGAGGTCGATGCGGTCACCGGCCTCCGGGATCGACCTCGCACTGCCGGGTGCCCGGGTGCCGAGGAGCGTCACGGGGACGACCGGCGCCCCGGTCACCAGCGCCAGGTAGGCAGCGCCGTGGTGGAACCTCTGGAAGTCGCCGCCGCCGCGCGTGCCCTCCGGGAAGACACCCAGCACTCCACCGTCGCGCACGACCCGCAGCGCGGTGCGGATCGCGGAGGGGTCGGTGGCGAACCTGTCGATCGGGATCTGGCCCGTCCCGCGGAGGAACCCGCCCAGCCGCCCGTCGAACATCTCGCGCTTGGTCAGTGCGTGCACAGGGCGGGGTGCGTACGTCGCCAGCAGGGGGCCGTCGAGGAGGCCGATGTGGTTGGCCGCGAGGATCACGCCGCCGCTCGGCGGCACGAGCTCGGGGTGGTGGACGGTGACGGGCCAGCGTCGACCCATCACCTGCACGGCGATCGGGCGCATCACGCTCAGCAGGCGCGTCCGCGGGTGCTGGGCGCTGCTGGCGGGAAGGGTCGACCCGGTCACGGCCGCGCGGCCCCGGCCAGGGCCAGGATCGTCTCGATGACCTCGTCCAGGGTGAGGTGCGTGCTGTCCACGTGCACCGCACCGTCGGCCATCGTCAGCGGTGCCGTGGCGCGGCCGGAGTCGATGCGGTCGCGCTCGAGGAGCGACTGCTGGGTGCTGGCGAGGTCCGTGCCGCCCTGCTCGGCCGAGCGGCGCTCGGCGCGGGCGTCCGGGTCGGCGCTGAGGTAGACCTTGACCTCGGCCCGCGGCCACACGACCGAGCCGATGTCACGCCCCTCGACGACGATGCCGCCGGCGCCGATGACCTCGCGCTGCAGGTCGAGCAGCCGGGCGCGCACCTCGGGCACCGCGCTGACCGGGCTGACCGCGGCGGTGACCGCCTCGCCGCGGATGGCGACGGACACGTCGACGCCGTCGACCGTGATGGTGGGCGCGAGGGGGTCGGTGCCCGACTCGATGCGCGGCCGCCCGGCGGCGGCCGCGACCGCCGCCTCGTCGCGTACGTCGACGCCCTCACGCAGCAGCCACCAGGTCATCGCCCGGAACATCGCTCCCGTGTCGAGGTAGCGCAGGCCGAGGCGCTCCGCGACACCACGGGAGGTGCTCGACTTGCCCGATCCGGAGGTGCCGTCGACCGCGACGACGAGGGAGCTGCTCACGGGCGAGAAGATTACCGGTGGGTCGTCCACCCGCGAGATTCGAGAGCGGCCAGCAGGTGCTCGGCGGAGCCCTTCTCGACGACCAGCTCGGTGAGACCGACGGGACGACCCGGGTCGTGGTCGATGTGGACGTCCTCGATGTTGACGCCGATCTCGCCGGCGTCGCCGAACAGGCGCGCGAGCTCGCCCGGATGGTCGGGGACGGAGACGAAGACCGACCGCGTCGGGCGGGCCGGACCGCCGTGCTTGCCCGGGATGGCGGCGGTGCCCGCGTTGCCGCGGGCGAGGATCTCGACCAGCTCCGGTCCGGCCTGCCCGTCCGGGGCGACGGCGACGGCCGCCATGAGGGCGTCGAGGTCGGCGCGCACCTCGCCGAGCAGGTCGAGCACGGCATCGGCGTTGGCCTCGAGGATCTGCTGCCACAGCTCCGGGTCGCTCGCCGCGACACGCGTGACGTCGCGGACGCCCTGCCCGGACAGCGCGAGGTGCTCGACGGGTGCGGCGGCGAGGCGGCCCGCGACGAGGACCGCGGCCAGGTGCGGCAGGTGCGAGATCCGCGCGACGGCGCGGTCGTGCTCGCCGGGGTCCATCCGGAGCGGGGCGGCGCCGCACTCGAGGACGAGCGACTCGACCAGGCCGACGGCTGCGGCGTCCGCCCCGGCGTGCGGGGTGACCGCCCATGGCCGGCCGTCGAAGAGGGCAGCGCTGGCGGCCAACGGGCCGGAGCGTTCACTGCCTGCCATGGGATGGGAGCCGACGTAGCGCGCGAGGTCGGCGGCCGGCACCTCTGCGGCCACCGCTGCCAGGGGCGCCGACTTCACGCTCCCGACGTCGGTGACGACCGCGTCCGTGCGTCGCAGTGCGTCGACGACCGCGCCCGCGATCGCCGCCGGCGGCACGGCCACCACGACCAGCTGCGGGCGGTCGGCCGGCGTCGCGGCGCGGCCCGCACCCAACCCGGTCGCGGTGCGGATGTTCCTCGCCGAGGTGTCGCGCAGCACGACCTCGAGGCCGAGGCGCCGGCACACCAGCGCCACCGACGTGCCGATGAGACCGGCACCGACGACCTCCACGGGGCCGACCAGGGCCGGCAGGTCGTCGGCGTGCGGGTCAGTCATGACTGGTGGTCCGGTTGAGGTCGCGGCGCAGGTTGGCCGCCCCGTGCAGGTAGACGTGGGTGACGTCGGAGCGCGGCAGGTCGGTCTCGACGTGCGCCATCAGCCGGACGACCCGCGGCATCGACCCCTCGATCTCCAGCTCGCGCGCGCACACGAGCGGGACGTCGGAGAAGCCGAGCTGGCGGGCGGCGTACGCCGGGAACTCGCTCACCAGGTCGCTGGTCGCGGTGAAGATGATCGAGATGAAGTCGTCGACGTCCAGCCCGTTGGCCTCCATCACGTCGGTGACGAGCTCGGCGACCCGGTCGAGCATGTGCTCGCGGGTGTCCTGCTCCAGCTGCGTCGCCCCGCGCACTGCCCTCACTGCCACGGGGAGAGACTAACGGCGCGGCCCCTCAGAGCTGCGCGCTGTCCATCAGCTCGCCGAGCTCGGCCATCGTCAGCTCGCGCATGTCGCCCGAGCGCAGCCGGGCCAGCGTCACCGGCCCGATCTCGGTGCGGGTCAGCCGGCGGACCGGGTGCCCGACGTGCTCGAGGAGGCGGCGAACGATCCGGTTGCGGCCCTCGTGGATGGTGAGCTCGACGATCGAGCGGTTGCCGCCCTCGCGCCTCGGGTCGCCGCCGAGCACGCGTGCCTTGCTGACGGTGACGGGGCCGTCGTCGAGCGTCACCCCGGCCAGCAGCCCGCGGATCGTGCGCACGTGGACCTCACCCTCGACCTCGGCGACGTAGGTCTTGTCGACCTCGTGCGAGGGGTGGGCGAGGTGCTGGGCGAAGTCACCGTCGTTGGTGAGGATGATCAGGCCCTCGGTGTCGGTGTCGAGCCGGCCGACGTGGAACAACCGCTCGGGACGCTCGGCGACCAGGTCGCCCAGGGTGCGCCGGCCCTCGGGGTCGGACATCGTCGAGACGACACCGCGCGGCTTGTTGAGGACGAGGTAGACCTTGTCGCTGATCGGCGGCAGCCGCTTGCCCTCCACGCGTACGACGGCGGTGCGGGGGTCGACCTTGGTGCCGAGCCGCGTGACCACCTCTCCGTCGACCTCGACCAGGCCGTCGAGCATGAGCTCCTCGCACTTGCGACGGCTCGCGACACCGGACTGGGCGAGGAGCTTCTGGAGCCGGATCAGCCCGTCGTCGTCGACCTCCGGGCGCTCGGAGGCCGGCTGCGGGTTGTCCGGCTGGTCGTGCGGTCTCATGGCTTTTCGGGGTCCCTGCGGAAGCGTGAGCGAAGCGAGTGGTCTCGTGGGGCGTTCATACGACGTCGGTCCCGCCGTGGGGCTCGGTGCCCATGCCGCTGTGCGGCGACGGGTGGTGCGCGCCCTCCGGCTCCGTCGCAACCGACTCGGCGGCCGGCGCACTGGGCTCGGCGGCCGGCGCGTCGAGGCCGGCGACGCTGGCGAGCTCGTCCTCGAGGTCGTCCATGTCGGGGAGGTACGGCGCGAGCTCGGGCAGCTCGTCGAGCGAGGTGATGCCGATGCGCTCGAGGAAGTAGGTGGTCGTGCGGTAGAGGTTGGCACCGCTCTGCTCGTCGTGACCGGCCTCCTCGACCAGGCCGCGGCTCAGGAGCGTGCGCATCACGCCGTCGACGTTGACGCCGCGGATGGCGGACACCCGCGCGCGCGACACCGGCTGCTTGTAGGCCACCACCGAGAGCGTCTCGAGCGCCGCCTGGGTCAGGCGGGCCTGCTGGCCGTCGAGGACGAACGACTCGACGACGCCGGCGAACTCCGTGCGCGAGTAGAAGCGCCAGCCGCCGGCGACAGAACGGAGGTCGAAGCCGCGGCCCTGCTCGGCGTACTCCGCGGCGAGGGCCTCGAGCGCCTCCTCGACGTCGGTGACCGGGTGGCCGACGACGGAGGCGAGGCGCACCTTGTCGAGCGGCTCGTCGGTGACCATCAGGATCGCCTCGAGCGCGGGGCGCAGCTCGGCCACCGCGACGGACAGCGTGTCGACGTCGTCGGGGGTGTCGGTCGGGTCGGTCACTCGTCCTCCTGGGGCACGACAGCATCATCGTCGGCCGGGTCGGCGCCGTCGAATTCGTCGGTGATCTCGATGTCGCCCTCCTCGGCGCCCGTCCAGCGCACGGTCAGCTCGCCCAGCGGGCTGACCTGGTCGAAGGACACGGCCCCCTCGCGGAAGAGCTCGAGCAGCGACAGGAAGCGGGCGACCGTGGTGAGGCGGTCCGGTGAGTCGCCGCAGAGGGCGCGGAAGGTCATGGTGCCGCTGCGGCGCAGGCGGTCGGCGACCAGCTGCGCCTGCTCGCGCACGCTGACCCTCGCCGCGTGGATGTGCTGCAGCGACACCTCCAGCACCGGCTTGGGCTCCATCGCCCGCGCGGCCAGCTGGGCGAACTGCTCCAGCCCGATGCCGATCAGCACCTCCGGCAGGAGCGTCGCGAAGCGCTCCTCCAGCCCGACGGCGCGCGGATGCCGGCGCGACTCCGAGGCCAGCCGCGCGTCGAGCACGGCCGCCACCTGCTTGAACGCGCGGTACTGCATGAGGCGCGCGAAGAGCAGGTCACGGGCCTCGAGCAGGGCGAGGTCCTCCTCGTCCTCGACGTCGCCCTGCGGCAGCAGCCGGGCCGCCTTGAGGTCGAGCAGCGTCGCCGCCACGACGAGGAACGACGTGGTCACCTCGAGGTCGTAGATGCCGCCGAGGTTCTTGACGTGCGCGATGAACTCGTCGGTGACCTGCGAGAGCGCGACCTCGGTGATGTCGAGCTTGTGCTTGGCGATCAGGCCGAGCAGCAGGTCGAACGGACCCTCGAAGTTGTCGAGGTGCACGCCGAAGGCCGGCGCCTCGCTACCGGGCTCCAGGACGGTGGGCTCGGAGCTCACTCGTCGAGCAGCCGCTGCACCAGGGCGCTGTCGGTGCCCTGCGCCTCGAGGTCGGCCAGCACCAGGGCCAGCGCTTCACGCACCAGGCGGCCGCGGTCCACGGCCAGCCCGTGGTGGCGGCGCAGCGTCAGCCGGGCGTGCTCGATGTCGAGCAGCTCGTCCGCGGTGACGTAGACCGTCATCTTCTCGTCGTGGCGGACGCGTCCGCTCGGGCGCTTCGGGCCGGGCTCGTCGGTCTCTGCCGCACCGGTGTCGTCGGTGACGGCCCGCACGCGGCGGGGACGCTGCTCCGGAGCGGGCTGCTCGGTGCCGGAGGTCGGCCGGAACAGGTCGTCCGCGGCCGGCATGCTCACTCGGCGGGCCACCGGGTGATCACCTCCTTGGCCAGCTGGCGGTAGGCGCTGGCGCCGGTCGAGGACGAGGCGTAGGACGTGATCGGCTCACCGGCGACGGTGGCGTCCGAGAACTTCACCGTGCGCCGGATGACGGTGTGGAAGACGGTGTCGCCCCAGGCCGAGACCAGGCGCTCCATCACCTCGCGGCTGTGGAGCGTGCGACCGTCGAACATGGTGCCGAGCACGCCGTCGATCTCGAGCTTGGGGTTGAGCCGCTCGCGGACCTTGTCGATCGTGGTCTTGAGCAGGGCCACACCGCGCAGCGCGAAGTACTCGCACTCGAGCGGCACGATGACGCTGTCGGAGGCGGTCAGCGCGTTGACGGTCAGCAGGCCGAGCGAGGGCTGGCAGTCGATGAGGATGATGTCGTAGTGCTCGAGCGCCGGGGCGAGCACCCGCTGGAGGGTCTGCTCGCGGGCCACCTCGTGCACGAGCTGCACCTCGGCGGCGGACAGGTCGATGTTGGACGGCAACAGGTCCATGCCCTCGATGCCGGATCCGACGATGACGTCGCCGAGCTTGGTCTCGCGGTCCATCAGCAGGTTGTAGATGGTGGCGTCCATCTCGTGGGGGTTGAGCCCCAGACCGACCGACAGCGAGCCCTGCGGGTCGAAGTCGACGAGCAGCACCTTGCGACCGAGCTCGGCGAGCGAGGCGCCGAGGTTGATCGTCGTCGTGGTCTTGCCCACGCCGCCCTTCTGGTTGCACATCGAGATCACCCGCGCGTTGCCGTGGCGCGTCAGCGGGGGCGGCTCGGGGAAGTGCGGCATCGGCCGGCCGGTCGGGCCCATCGGTGCGTCGAGCGGCGTGGCGTCGGTCGCGGCCACGATGGGCTCTTCGAGAGTGCTGCGTTCGAAAGGCAGGGGCTGGGTCACGGAGGGCTCGTCTCGGGGGAAGGTGGACGGTGCGGGCGCATGACGAGGTCGGTACATCGGCGGCATCTCGGAGGCACTGCTACCGAAACCCTGACCGGGGAATCCCGCACCGCTCATGTCTTCTCCTCTGGATTGCTGTGGAGCTCGATTGCACCACGCCGGAGCCTCCGAACTTTGTCGACACGTCGACAGTTCTCGGACCGGCTCCGCGCGGACTCTAGGACCGCGGGAGGGGGCGCACCAAGACCCGGCGCCAGACCCACAGGCAGACGTCTGGATCTGTGTACGACGCCCCGGTCCCGTGCACAGGGCGGGGCTCGCCTGTGCAGAAGTCTGTGCACCCCGCACGGGGGTGCGCACTCACTGCGAGGCGGCTCGCGTCGTGCAGGCGCCCTGCCGGTCGACGACCTTCATCGCGGCGTCGTAGGCATCGAGGTCGCGCATCCCCTGCTGCCACATCGACAGCCACATGGCGGTCGCGTCCCCGGGCGAGAGCTCACCGGAGCGGAGCATCTCCATGTGGTGGACGTGCTGCTCCCAGGTCCCGATCGACGTACGCGCCGCGCCCAGGGCGCGCACCTCGGCCGCCACCCGCCGCACGCAGCCGGGAAGGGCACGCGCGCCCGGTGCGAGGAGCGCCGGTTGCGGGCAGTCCACGCCCTCCCGCCGCATGCCAGCCGCCGCGCTCCGGAAGTCGTTCACGTGTCGTAGGGCGGCCACCCTGGTCCGGTCCCAGAATGCGGTCGCATCCTTGAGGGTGATCTCGCCCAGGACCAGCTTGTTCATCGCCCCGACGTGCACGGCCCACTGGTCCAGTGCCGGCTGCCCGTGGTCCAGGACGTCCTCGAGGCGACGCGATGCGTCCGTGCAGCGCGAGAGCCGCGTGGGGGCGCGGGCTGCGGACGCGTCCGCCGCACCCGCCGACTCCTCCGCGGCTGCCGTCGACCCCGCGGGACTGTCGGTCCGGGTCGTGTCGGCGAACGTCGCAGAGGACGCGGATGGGGAGTCTCCGCCGGTGGCCAGCTGCCACCCGAAGACGACCACCACGGTGGTCACCAGCCCCATGATGAAGGCTCCGGCCAGCAGCAGGCCGGTGCGCACGGGGGGCCCGTCGAGCTGCTCCTCGTCCAGCTCGTCGTCCGGCTCCTCGTCCAGCTCGTCGTCCAGCTCGTCGTCCAGCTCGTCGTCCGGCTCGTCGGTCGTCTCATCGCGCATCGCGCACACCCCCCCGGGGAACTGGTCGGTGCTTGCGACGCTAGGTCGGTTCCGCCCCGGTCGCGTCGCCGATCTTGGGTAGCCCACGACCATGCTCCACCCCTCCGGGTGGAGCACCCTCCCCTCAGTCGAGGCGGCGCATCGCCGTGGTCGCCATCACCAGCTCGCCCGCCTCGTCGGTGGCGTCGCAGTCGACGACGGCCTCGATCACCCAGTCGTGGTGGTCCTCGGGGTCGTGGAGCGTCTGGCGCACGTCGCGGAGCCGCGAGGTCGTGCCCTCCTCGGCACCGACCGGCTCGCCGGTGCGCTCCTCCCCCACCACCAGCAGGTCGGGACCGCGGGCGTCACCGTCGGTGAGCACGGAGTCGTGCTCGGCGTAGTAGGCCTCGATCGCCGCGTCCCACGCCGATCGTCCGACGACGACCTCACGCGGCGGGTCGGTGCGGTCGGCCGCAGCGCGCTCGAGCCGGACCAGGACGTCGAGGTCGTCGCGCGCGACGGCGTCCACCCGGGCCCACATCGCGTTGCGCATCATGACCTGGAAGGGCCGCTCCTGCCTGGACAGCGGTCGCGGAGGGGGCGGTGGCTCGTGGTGGGCGACGGCGCTGGACGCGTGGTCGGGGTCGGACAGCGCCTCCCACTCGTCGAGGAGCGAGGAGTCGGTCTGGCGCACCGTCTCCCCCAGCCACTCGATGACGTCCTCCACCTCGGGCGCGTGGTGCGCGTCGGGCACGGAGTTGCGCAGCGTCCGGTAGGCATCGGTGAGGTAGCGCAGTACCAGTCCTTCGGAGCGGGCAAGCTGGTAGCGACCGACGAAGTCGGTGAACCCCATCCCGTTCTCCCACATCTCCCGCACGATCGACTTCGGCGACAGGGCGTCGTCGGGCAGCCACGGGTGGGTCTGCTGGTAGGTCGCGTAGAGGGCCTCGAGGAGCTCGCGCAGTGGCTGCGGCCAGGTGATCTCCTCCAGCAGCGCCATCCGCTCGTCGTACTCCAGGCCGTCGGCCTTCATCTCACCGATCGCGTCGCCGCGTGCCGCGTGCTGCTGCGCCATCAGGATCTGGCGTGGTGCCTCGAGGACGGCCTCGACGATGGAGACCACGTCGAGGGCGTACGTCTCCGACTCGGGATCGAGCACGTCGAAGGCGGCCAGCGCGAAGTGCGCCAGTGGTTGGTTGAGCGCGAAGTTGTCGGGCAGGTCGACCGTCATCACGAACCGTCGTCCGAATCCGTCGACCTCGGGCAGCCGCGTCACGATTCCGGTGCGCACGAGCGAGCGCGACAGCCGCAGGGCTCGGCGGGCGAGCCGCTGCTGCCCCCGCCGCTCCTCGTGGTTGTCGGTGACGAGGCGGCGCAGCACCGCGAAGGCGTCCTCCTCGCGGGACACGACGTTGACCAGCATCGCGTTGTCGACCTTCATCCGGCTCTGGAGCCGCTCCGGCACTCCGGCGACGAGCTTGTCGAAGGTCTGCTCGGTCCACACCACCGTGCCCTCGGGCGCCTTCTTGAGCTGCGCCTTGGACTTCTTCTTGCCGGCGGCCACGCGAGCGGCGATCTTCGCCTTCGCCTGCTCGTTCTCGATCACGAAGTCCGGGGCCTGGACGACGACGTAGCCGGCCGTGTCATAGCCCGCCCGCCCGGCGCGGCCGGCGATCTGCTGGAACTCCCGCGTGCGCAGCACTCGCTGCTTGGTCCCGTCGAACTTGGCCAGGCCGGTGAACAGCACGGTGCGGATCGGCACGTTGATGCCGACGCCGAGGGTGTCGGTGCCGCAGATGACGCGCAGCAGCCCGGCCTGGGCGAGCGTCTCCACGAGGCGGCGGTACTTCGGCAGCATCCCGGCGTGGTGGACGCCGATCCCGTTGCGCACCAGGCGCGAGAGCGTCTTGCCGAACCCGGCCCCGAAGCGGAAGGCGCCGATCTTCTCGGCGATCGCGTCCTTGTCGACCTTCGGCCCTCCCCCTGAGGACCCGATCCGGGACTTCAGCAGGTTGGTGGCGTGCTCCACCGCGGCCGCCTGGGTGAAGTGGACGACGTAGACGGGGTCCTGGCCGGTCGTCACCAGCTCCTCCAGCGTGTCGTCGAGCGGCTCCATCGACCAGCGGAAGCTCAGCGGGACAGGTCGCTCGGCGTCGTCGACGACCACGGTCTCGCGCCCGGTGCGACGCTTCAGGTCCTCCACGAAGAAGGACACGTCGCCCAGGGTCGCCGACATCAGCAGGAACTGCGCATCGAGCAGCTCGAGCAGCGGCACCTGCCACGCCCAGCCGCGGTCGTGCTCGGAGTAGAAGTGGAACTCGTCCATCACGACCAGACCGACGTCGGTGGCACGCCCCTCGCGCAGCGCGATGTTGGCCAGCACCTCGGCGGTGCAGCAGATGATCGGCGCGTCGGGGTTGACCGCCGCGTCGCCGGTGAGCATGCCGACGTTGTCCGCGCCGAAGACCTCGATCAGGGCGAAGAACTTCTCACTCACCAGCGCCTTGATCGGTGCGGTGTAGAAGCTCACCTTGTCCTGCGCGAGCGCTGCCGCGTGCGCCCCGATGGCCACCAGCGACTTCCCGGAACCCGTCGGAGTGGCGAGGATGACGTGGTTGCCGCCGAGCAGCTCGATCACTGCCTCGTCCTGGTGCGGGTAGAGCTCGAGGCCCCGGTCGGCGACCCAGCCGGTGAAGGCGTCGTACACCGCGTCGGGGTCCGCGCCGGTCGGCACCCGGGTGTCGAGGCGCGCAGGGTCCGGCATGCGTCGATCCAACCACCCGGCCGCGACCGGCTCACTCCCGGGCGCGGGGATGGGCGGTGGCGAAGACCTCACGCAGGTTGTCGACCGTCACGAGCGTGTAGACCTGCGTCGTGGTGACCGACGCGTGGCCCAGCAGCTCCTGCACGACGCGGACGTCTGCGCCGCCGTCCAGCAGGTGGGTCGCGAAGGAATGTCGCAGGGTGTGCGGCGACACCGAAGCGGTCACGCCAGCTCGCTCCGCGGCCTTCACCAGCACCGACCACGCGCTCTGCCGTGACAGCCGGCCGCCGCGTGAGTTCAAGAACATGGCCGGCCCGCTACGGGCGGCCACCAGCTCGGGGCGCGCCCGGGTGAGGTAGGCCGCGACCGACTCGCGGGCGTAGCCGCCCACCGGCACCAGCCGCTCCTTCCCGCCCTTGCCGCGCAGCAGCACGGTGCCGTCGACCGCGTCGAGGTCGTCGACGTCGAGCCCGACCGCCTCGGAGATGCGGGCGCCGGTGCCGTAGAGCACCTCGAGCAGCGCCCGGTCGCGCCGTGCCAGCGCCGTGTCGGGTGCGCCGGCCGCCTCGAGGATGGCCTCGACGTCGGAGAGCGGCAGCGCCTTGGGGAGCCGCTTGGCCGGGGTCGGCGGCTTGACCGCGGCCGCCGGGTCGGCCAGGGCCAGTCCGTCGGAGACGGCGAACTTGTGGAACCCGCGCACGGCCACGACGGTCCGCGCGGCCGACGACGCGCTCAGCGGCGGGTGGGCCTGGCTCCCCTCCCGCAGGCTGACCAGGAACGCGGTCACCGTCTGCTCGGTGACCGCGTCCAGGTCGTCGATGCCCTGGGCCGCCAGGAACTCGTCGTAGCGGCCGAGGTCGCGCCGGTAGGAGCTGAGGGTGTTGGCGGCCAGCCCGCGCTCGACCGTGAGGTGGTCGAGATAGGTGCGGACGGCGCGACCGAGGGTCACCGCACCCGTCACCGTGCCCTCACCCGACCTCAGGCCAGGACGGTGTCGAGACCCACCGACTCGAGGCCGACGGCGTCACCCACCGGGCCGTTGGTCAGCTGGCCCGCGTGCGTGTTGAGGCCCAGCGCCAGGCTCGCGTCGTCGCGGAGCGCCTGCTGCCAGCCCTTGTCCGCGAGCGCCACCGCATAGGGAAGCGTCGCGTTGGTGAGGGCGTACGTCGAGGTGTTGGGCACCGCGCCGGGCATGTTGGCCACGCAGTAGAACACCGAGTTGTGCACCTCGTAGGTCGGGTCGTCGTGCGTCGTGGCGTGCGAGTCCTCGAAGCAGCCGCCCTGGTCGATCGCGATGTCGACGAGCACCGAGCCCGGCTTCATCCGCGAGACCAGCTCGTTGCTGACCAGCTTCGGCGCGGCCGCGCCGGGGATCAGCACCGCGCCGATCACCATGTCCGCCTCCATCACCTGCTGCTCGATCGCGAGCTTGGACGAGGCGAGCCCGTGGACGCGGTTGTTGTAGCGCCAGAACGACATCCGGAGCTTGTCGAGGTCGGTGTCGAGCAGCGTCACGTCGGCGCCCATGCCGAGCGCGATGTTGGCCGCGTTCTGGCCCGAGACGCCCGCACCGATGATGACGACCTTGGCGTTGGCCACACCGCCGACGCCGCCCATCAGGACGCCTCGGCCACCGTTGGCCTTCATCAGGGAGTACGCACCGACCTGGGGCGCGAGGCACCCGGCGACCTCGGACATCGGGTAGAGCAGCGGCAGTCCGCCGGACGGCAGCTGGACGGTCTCGTAGGCGATGGCGGTGACCTTGCGCGCCATCAGCTCCTCGGTCAGGGGCTTGTCGGCGGCGAGGTGGAGGTAGGTGAAGAGGGTCTGGCCCTCCCGCATCCGGTCGTACTCCTCGGCGATCGGCTCCTTGACCTTGAGGATCATGTCCGCGGTGCCCCACACGTCGTCGGCCGTGTCGAGCATCGTGGCGCCGGCAGCGACGTACTGCTCGTCGGGGATCTGCGAGCCCTCGCCCGCGGTCTTCTGGACCACGACGTCGTGGCCGTGCTGGACCAGCTCGTGCACGCCGATGGGGGTCATGGCCACGCGGTACTCGCGGTTCTTGACTTCCTTGGGTACGCCGACCTTCATGCCTTGCTCCTCAGGATCGAAGAGGGGCCACGGGTGTGGCTCGCCTCACAGCGGGAGCGAGACTACTCCCGGAGCGCCTCAGAGCCCGTCGAGGGTCCCCCGCTGCCGGAGCACGGCGTACGCGAGCACGGCCTGGACCAGCGGACCCTGTCGCACCCGTCCATCGAGCACCGCCTCGAGCAGGTCGGCCATCGGTGCCCAGAAGGGCTGCATCTCCGCCTCCTCGTGGCGCATCTCGAAGTCCCCGCGGGGCGCGTGCGACAGGCCGCGCGCCAGGAAGATGTCGTGCACCTCGTCGCTGATGCCGGCGCTCCCGAACGTGCTGAGCAGCAGCCTCCAGTCCGACGCCTCCAGCTCGACCTCCTCCCGCAGCTCGCGCTTCGCGGTCTCGACCGGCGGCTCGTCGCCCGCGTCCTTCAGGCCCGCCGGCAGCTCGACGAACTCGTGGCCGCTGGTGTGGCGGTACTGCCGCAGGCACATCACCCGCTCGTCGTCGTCCACCGCGAGCACGACCACGGCGCCCGGGTGCTCCAGGCTGATCCGGCTGAACTGTTCGGGGTGCCCGGGCCGCGTGATCACGTCCTCGCGCAACGCCACGACCCAGTCGTCGCGGTGCAGGTCGTGGCTCGAGACCACGGGCCAGGACATCGGCCGGTCTGCCAGCGGTTCCGCGGCGGATTCTCCGGAAGGGGTCGGCATGCCCCGCACGCTAGCGCGGGTGGACACAGTGCATAGGGTCGGGCGCATGAGCCTGTCGACCCTCACCCAGCCCGAAGCAGCGACCCGATCGGCCCTTCTCGAGGTGCAGCGCTACGACATCGCGGTCGACATGACCGGGCTGCTCGAGGGCGAGGTCTTCTGCTCGGTCAGCACCATCACCTTCACCTGCAGCGAGCCCGGCGCGACGACCTTCGTCGACGTCGCGATGGACGTCGCCCACGCGAGGCTCAACGGCGAGGAGATCGATGTCTCGCAGGCAGCGGACGGGCGCCTGCCACTCCCGGCCCTGGCTGGCGACAACGTGCTCGTCGTCGAGGCGAGCACCACCAACACCGCCAACGGCGAGGGAATCCTGCGCACGGTCGACCCGACCGACAAGCTCGTCTACGTCTGGACCAGCCTCGAGCCCAACGAGGCGCGCCGTGTGTGGGCCTGCTTCGACCAGCCCGACCTCAAGGCGCCGCACCGCTTCGTGGTGACCGCGCCGTCGTCGTGGGTCGTCACGTCCAACGGCGCCCCGGAGTCGATCGTCGACGCCGAGGGCGCTGACGCGAAGGTCTGGACCTACCCGGACACCCCGCGCCTGTCGACGTACGTCGTGGTGGTCAACGCGGGCCCCTTCCACGAGGTGCGCCGCCAGCACGACGGCTACGACCTCGGCTTCTACTGCCGTCAGTCGCTGGTGCCGGTGCTCGAGCGCGACCTCGACGAGCTGGTCACCCTCACGCGCCAGGGCCTCGCCTTCTTCGGCGAGCAGTTCGCCTTCCCGTTCCCGCAGGAGCGCTACGACCAGGTCTTCGTGCCCAACCTCGGCGGCGCGATGGAGAACTGGGGCTGCGTGACCTACGGCGACGGCCAGCTCTTCCGCACGCCCCCGACCCACGCGCAGCGCAGCGTCCGCGCCGAGTTCATCTTCCACGAGATGGCGCACATGTGGTTCGGCGACCTCGTCACGATGCAGTGGTGGGACGACCTCTGGCTCAACGAGGCGTTCGCCTCCTGGGCGGCCAACTGGGGCATGGCAGGCGCCTCGGAGTTCACCGAGCAGTGGGCGACGTTCCTCGCCGTGTCCAAGCGCACCGCCTACGAGATGGACATGAGCCCGGCGCGGCACCCCATCCGCAGCGAGGTCGCGGACGTCTCGGCGGCGATGGCCAACTTCGACGCGATCACCTACGTCAAGGGCCAGAGCGTGCTGCACCAGCTCGTCGCCTACATCGGCGAGGAGGCCTTCGTGGAGGGCCTGCGTGACTACTTCAAGCGCTACGCGTTCGCCAACACCAGGCTCGACGACCTGATGGACTGCTACTCCCGAGCGTCCGGCCGTGACCTGACGTCGTGGACCGGTGCGTGGCTCGACGAGGCCGGCACCGACGTCGTGCGACTCGACGGCGACGAGCTGGTCGTCGAGACGACCAGCGGCGACGACCCGCGGCCGCACCGTCTCGAGATCGCCGTCTTCGACACCTCGGGCGACGAGCTCGTGCCGGTGGGGCGGTCCTCGCACGAGGTCACCGGATCCCGCACGCCGGTCGAGCTGCCCGCCGGCGACCTGCGCCTGGTGAACGCCGGCGACCACACCTTCGCCGCGGTGAGGCCCGACGCCACGTCACTCGAGCAGATGCTCACCCGCATCGACCAGCTCACCGACCCCCTCGATCGGGCGCTCGTCGCCGCCACCGCGGGCCAGCTCCTGCTGCTCGGCCACGTCGCGCCCCGCGACGTGGCGGCCGCCCTCACGCGTGCCCTGGCCGCCGAGACCAGCCCGGCCCTCATCGAGCCGTTTCTCGGCCAGGCCCTCCAGGTCGCCGACCGCTGGGCCCCCGCCGCCGAGTCCCCCGGCCTGCTCCGCGGGCTCGCCGACGCGGTCGTGGGGCTCATCGACGTGCCCGGCGCGCGTCAGGCCGCGCTGCGCACGCTCGCGGCCTCCGCCACCACCGATGCGCACTGGTCGGTCCTGGAGGAGGCAGCGGCGCAGGCCACCGACCTCGACCTCGCCTGGAGGATGGCCGTGCGTCGCTCGGAGCTCGGCGACCACGACGACGACGTCGTGCGCCGGTTGCTCGAGTCCGACCCCGACCCCGACGCCGGCATGCGCCGCCTCGCCGTCCTGGCCGCCCGCCCCGACCTGGCGGCGAAGGAAGAGGTCTGGCGCGCGTTCTTCGTCGACTACGCCGTGCCCGCGAGCCGCGAGACGCTCGTGCTCGGCTCGACGTTCTGGCGACCCGGCCAGGCCGAGCTGCTCGCACCGTTCACGCATCGCTACCTCGAGGAGCTGCACACGCTCAAGGGCGGGCTGCTCAACCAGGGGCTCACGATCCGCGCGATGTACCCGCTCGGAGCCGGCGACGAGGCGTTCCTCGACGCCGCCGAGGTCGCGGCCGACGACACCAGCCTGACGTCGTACGCCCGCAACCAGCTCCGCTCGAACTCGTTCGTGCTGCGCCGGATCCTGCAGGCCCGCCAGCTCTGACCGACCGGGCGCTCCTCGCGCTCCTCAGTCCTCGGCGTCGTCCTTGCGGCGCAGCCCGGTCTCGTCGATCGGGAAGCGCTCCGAGCGCTGCCGCTCGATGGCCGCGCCGATCAGCCCCGCGAAGAGCGGGTGCGGGCGGGTCGGGCGGGAGCGGAGCTCGGGGTGCGCCTGGGTGGCGACGTAGTAGGGGTGCACGTCGGCGGGCAGCTCGACGAACTCGACGAGCCCGAGCTCGGGGTTGATGCCCGAGAAGACCAGGCCGGCCTCCGACAGCGTCTCGCGGTAGGCGTCGTTGAACTCGTAGCGGTGCCGGTGCCGTTCCTCGATGACCTCGGAGCCGTACGTCGCCCGCACGACGCTGCCCTCGGCGAGCGTGGCCCTCTGCAGGCCCAGGCGCATCGTGCCGCCCAGGTCACCGGCACCGTCGACGAACTTCTTCTGCTCCTCGATGGTCGAGATCACCGGCTCCACCGTGTCGGGGTCGAACTCCGTCGACCCGGCCTTGCCGAGGCCGGCCACGTTGCGGGCGTACTCGATGACCATGCACTGGAGCCCGAGGCACAGCCCGAGGGTCGGGATGCCGTGGGTGCGGGTGTAGCGCAGCGCACCGAGCTTGCCCTCGATACCGCGGACGCCGAAACCGCCCGGCACGAGCACGGCATCGACGTCGGCAAGGTGCTTCGCGGCGCCTGCCTCGGTCTCGCACTCGTCCGAGGCGACCCAGCGGATGTTGACCTTGGCCTCGTGGGCGAAGCCGCCGGCCCGCAGCGCCTCGGCGGGCGAGAGGTAGGCGTCGGGCAGGTCGATGTACTTGCCGACCAGCGCGACGGTGACCTCCTCCGCGGGGTGGTGCACGCGGCGGAGCAGGTCGTCCCAGGTCGTCCAGTCGACGTCGCGGAACGGCAGGTCGAGGCGGCGTACGACGTAGGCGTCGAGGCCTTCGCGGTGCAGCACCTTGGGGATGTCGTAGATCGACGGCGCGTCGGCCGCGGTCACCACGGCCTCGTCGTCGACGTCGCACATCAGCGCGATCTTGCGCTTGATGCCGTCGGGCAGCTCGCGGTCGGCGCGACACACGATCGCGTCGGGCTGGATGCCGATGGATCGCAGCGCCGCGACGGAGTGCTGGGTCGGCTTCGTCTTCAGCTCACCCGACGGGCCGATGTAGGGCACGAGCGAGACGTGGATGAAGAAGCAGTTGTCGCGGCCGATCTCGTGGCGCGTCTGGCGTGCGGCCTCGAGGAACGGCAGCGACTCGATGTCGCCGACCGTGCCGCCGACCTCGGTGATGACCACGTCGATCTCCGGGCCGCCCATGGCCAGGATGCGGTCCTTGATCTCGTTGGTGATGTGCGGGATCACCTGCACCGTGTCGCCGAGGTAGTCGCCGCGGCGCTCCTTGGCGATCACCGTCGAGTAGACCTGGCCGGTCGTCACGTTGGCGATCTGGTTGAGGTCGGTGTCGAGGAATCGCTCGTAGTGGCCGATGTCGAGATCGGTCTCGGCGCCGTCGTTGGTGACGAAGACCTCGCCGTGCTGGAACGGGTTCATCGTGCCCGGGTCCACGTTGAGGTAGGGGTCGAGCTTCTGCATCGTGACGCGCAGGCCGCGCGCCTTGAGCAGGTTGCCCAGGCTGGAGGCGGTGAGCCCCTTGCCGAGAGAGGAGGCGACGCCTCCGGTCACGAATACGTGCTTGGTCGGCGTGGGGTTCTTCACGGGCTTCGATCCTACCCGAGAGGGACGGCGCCGTCGGCACCCGACGCACCGAATGATCCTCCGGGCGTCGTCACCGAGCGTTGCAGGGCCATCATGGTGGCCACCTGGCCGGCCAGGGTGTCGACCCCGTCCAGGGTGGCGACGGCCGCCGCGGCCGGGTCCGTGCGCAGCCGCCCGAGCTGTCCGGTGCCGCCGTCCGCCAGCGTCCCGGCGACCACGACGCCCGCGGCCTGGGCGGCGAGGCCCTGGGTCAGACCCGCCAGGATCGCGTCGGAACCCTCGTCGTCGGCGTCCGTGCCGAGCACCAGCAGCACCAGTGGCGCCCGGCGGCCGGCGTCGTCCGGTTGCCCCATCAGGCCGGCGCCGCCGATGGCGTCGGCGACCGCCCGCGACCTGCGCGTGACGTCCTCGCCGTCGGCCTCCTTGCTGGCGATGGCGAGGCCGATCAGCTGTCCGATCCGGTCGTACGTCGATGCCTCGGCAGGCACGACGCCGTCCTGCTGCTGGGTGAGCAGCTGGCTGCCGAGCGTGTCGACCAGCGACTTCTGGGCCGGGTCGACCAGGTCGGCGCCGAGGTCGTAGCGGCCGGTGACGGTGCCGCCCGCGGCCTGCACCTGTCCCGACAGGGCCTTGACGACCTGCTCGTCGGCGCCGGGGACGGTCACCAGCGCGACGGCGCGGTCGGCGAGCCTGCTGCTGAGGATGGGCTCGGCGAGACTGGACACGAACGCCTCGTCGTAGGCGCCCTTCGCGCTGCCCTCGGCGGGCGCGCTCGCGCGGTCCTTGCTCGATGCCGTGACGGCAGGTCCGACCTCCGACAGCGGTCCACCGCCGAGGACGATGCCCGCGGCCAGGGCCAGGAACACGGCGACGATGGTCAGGAGGTGCTGGCGCAGGGTGATCACGGGAGGATTCCTCGGACGTCGTCGATCAGGTCGTGGGTGGTGCCGGAGATGGCCGGGACGAGCGCGTCGACCCACTCCTGGCCGACCGGCGTCACGCTGATGGCCGCAATGACCGCCAGCAGGCCGGCCGCGAGCGCGGCCAGCAGGTGTCGCGGCCGCACGGCGCCGTCGTAGAGCCGCGGCACGGCCGTGGCGTCGACGAGGTCGGGGCCGACCTTGAGCCGGGTCAGGAACGTGCTGGCGAGTCCGGTGCGGCGCCTGTCGAGGAACTCCGAGAGCGTCGCGTGCAGCCCGACGCCCACGATGAGGGAGGCGTCGTGGGTGGACGCGAGCAGCAGCGCGGCGTCCTCGGTGGTGGCGGTGGTCTCGAAGCGCAGCGGCCGGATGCTCATCCGTTCGAGGTGCTCGGTCGCGCTCCGCGGTGAGCCGCGCTCGACGAGCACCACCACGTCGCGGGCCTTGCGGAGCACGGAGGCGCCGGGCATGTCGTCCCCGCCGGTCAGCACGACGACGTCGGGGCGGTGCCCGGCCTCGGCGAGCGCATCGGCTCCGCGGTCGACGCCGACCAGGACCGGATGCTGCTCGCGGATGAACGGCCTGATCCCCCGTAGCTGTTCCTCCCAGCCGTGCGACCGGACGACCACGACGACGGGGCGGCCGGCGATCTCGGTGGCCGTGTCCGGGATGCCGTGCCCGTGCAGCAGCAGGTCCTGCTCACGGCGGAGGAACTCCGTGGTGTTGTGCGTGAAGCTCTCGAGCTGGGAGGTGAGGCCGCTGCTGGCCCTGCCCATCTCGCTGCGGACGAGGTCGACGGTGACGTCGCGCGCCGCGGCGATGAGGGAGCCGCCGGCGTGCACGGCACCCGCGTCGATGCGGACCTCGGTGCCGTCCCTGAGCTGGTCGAAGATCTGGGTTCCGGCGCTGTCGGCGACCGCCACGCCCGCCTGCACCAGCAGCTCCGGGCCGAGGGCCGGGTAGCGCCCGGAGATCATCGGGCTCGCGTTGACCACGGCGGCGACGCCCGCATCGATCAGCGCCTGCGCCGTGTTGCGGTCCATGTCGAGGTGGTCGAGGACGGCGACGTCGCCGGGCTGGAGACGGCCGAGCAGGCCCGACGTACGCCGGTGGAGCCGGGCGGGACCGTGGACACCGGGGAGGGTGGGTGCTGGGCGGGGGCGCACTGCGAACTTCATGACCGCGCCATGGTGTCAGCCGGTCGGGTGCCCTTCGGGGAGGCAGGCCCGCTCGGGCGCGGCGGCCGCCAGCAGCTCGCGGGCGTGGGCGCGGGCGCTGTCGGAGTCCTCCACACCGGCGAGCATCCGCGACAGCTCCTGCTCCCGCTCGGCCTCGTCGAGGGTGGCCAGGCCGGACGTGGTGACCGACCCGTCGCTGGACTTGTGCACGACCACGTGGCGGTCGGCGTACGCCGCCACCTGGGGCAGGTGCGTCACCACGAGCACCTGCGAGGTCCGGGCCAGGGCGGCGAGCCGCCGGCCGACCTCGATGGCCGCCTTGCCGCCGACTCCTGCGTCGACCTCGTCGAAGACGAAGGTCGGCACCGAGCCGGTCTCGGCCAGCGAGACCTCGAGCGCGAGCATGACGCGGGACAGCTCGCCCCCGGACGCTCCCTTGTGCAGGGGCCGGGGGTCGGCGCCGGTGTTGGCCGCGAGCAGGAACTCCACGTCGTCGACGCCGTGCGAGCCCGCCCGTACCCAGCGACCGTCGACGAGGAGCACCGGACCGCCCGGGGCCTCCGGTGCGGGCGCCTCGTGCTGCGACACGTCGATCGTCACGGTGGCGTGCGGCATCGCGAGCGAGGTGAGCTCGTCGCTCACGGCGGCGCCGAGACGCCTCGCCGCATCCGTGCGTTGCGCGCTGAGGGTGGCGGCGAGGGTGCCGAGATCGGCCCGCAGCCGGTCGCGCCGGGCCTCGAGCTCGCCGACCTGACCGTCGGTGTCCTCGAGGTCGAGCAGGCGCTTGGCGCCGTCCTCGGCCCACGCGAGCACCTCGTCGATGGTCTCCCCGTACTTCCGGGTCAGCGCGGTCAACGCCGCCCGGCGCTCCGAGACGTTCGCCAACCGCGCCGGGTCGGTCTCCAGGCTCGAGGCGTACGACGCCACGTCGCCGGCCACGTCGACGAGGAGGTGGCCGAGCTCGGCGATCCGGTCGGCGAGCTCGCCCGCGGTCGCGTCGTGCTCGCGCACGCCGTCGAGTGCCTGTCGGGCCGCGCTGCTGGTGCCGAGGGCGTCGGGCGCGCCCTCCTCGCTCGAGAGGGCCTCGCGTGCGGTCTCGGCGGCGGTGCGCAGGGTGTCGGCGTACCCGAGCCGGGTCTCCTCGGCCGCGAGCTCGACGTCCTCCCCCGGCCTCGGGTCGACCGCCTCGACCTCGCCGAGCCCGAAGCGGAGCTGGTCGGCCTCCCGCGCGCGCTCGCGTGCGGAGCCGAGCACCTCGGCCAGCCTGCGCTCGGTCGCGGCCAGCTCGGCCCACACCGTGGCGTACGACTCCGTGGTGGCGGTGAGCTCGGCCCCGCCGAAGCGGTCGAGGGACGCGCGCTGCGCGCCGACGCGGAGCAGGCGGTGCTGGTCGGACTGGCCGTGGACGGCCACGAGCGGCTCGGCGAGGTCGGCGAGCGTGGCCACCGGGACCGACGCGCCACCGACCCACGCACGGGAGCGGCCCTGGGCGGCGACGTTGCGCGCCAGCACGACCTGGTCGTCCTCGACCACGCCGCCGGTCTCCTCGACGGCCTCGCGGAAGCCGGCCAGGTCCCGCGTCGACACGACGCCCTCGACGCGCGCCTGCCGGGCACCCGTGCGGACGGCGCCCGGGTCGGCGCGGCCGCCGAGCAGCAGCCCGAGCGCGGTGACGACCATCGTCTTGCCGGCTCCGGTCTCACCGGTGATGACGGTCAGGCCGGGTCCGAGCTCGAGGGTCGAGGAGTCGATGACGCCGAGCTGGCTGATCCGCAGCTCCTCAAGCATCCCGCTCGCTCCCGTCGGGATCGGCACCGTCGCGGCGGCGGCGCTCGGAGGCGCCGCGCCAACCCTCGACCGGCAGGTCGAACTTCGCGACCAGCCGGTCGGTGAACGGTGCCTGGTGCAGCCGCACCAGCCGCACCGGCCGGTCGCCGCGGCGTACCTCGATGCGGGCACCGGGCGGCAGGTCGACCGTGCGGCGCCCGTCGCACCACAGCACTCCTGAGCCCTCGTTGTTGGCGAGCACCTCGACCGCGAGCACCGAGGTCGGTGCCACCACCATCGGACGAGCGAACAACGCGTGCGCGCTCAGCGGCACCATCAGCAAGGCCTCGACCTCGGGCCACACGATCGGTCCACCGGCGCTGAAGTTGTAGGCGGTCGACCCGGTGGGGGTGGCGCACACGACGCCGTCACATCCCCACCTCGACAACGGCCGTCCGTCGACCTCGACGACGACCTCCAGCATCCGCTCGCGCGCGGCCTTCTCGACGCTGGCCTCGTTGAGCGCGAAGGTCGTGAACAGGACCTCCTTGCCCACGAGCACCTGCACGCCCAGGGTGAGCCGGTCCTCGGCGGTGTAGTCGCGGTTGACGATGGCGGTGATCGTGGACTCCACGTCCTCCTGCTCGGCCTCGGCGAGGAACCCGACGTGCCCCAGGTTCACCCCGAGCAGCGGCGTGCTCGTCTCGTGGGTGAGCTCGGCGGCGCGCAGGATCGACCCGTCACCGCCGATCACGAGGACCAGCTCGCAGCCCTCCCCCGGCAGGTCGTCCTTCTGCGTCGTCTCGACCAGGCCGTCGGCGCCCGGACCGGGGTCGAGGCCGAGGTCGGCGGCCTCATCGGCCAGGAGTCGTACGGCGATGCCGTGCTCGGTCAGCCGGCGCACGCACTCGCGGGCGACCTCGCGCACCTCGGCCCGGCCGGTGTGGGCGAGCACCAGCACACGGCGTCCGGAGCTCTCGGTGGTCACGGATCCACCCTCTCACCCGCCACCCCCAGTGGGGCCGCCCTCTCCACCTCGGCGCGGATGTCGTCGGCGTCGATGGCCGCCGGTCCGCGGCGCAGGAGCAGGAAGAACTCGACGTTGCCCGACGGGCCGGGCAGGGGGCTGACGGTGACCGCGACGGCGCCCCACCCGCGGGCCTCCGCGAGGTCGGCGATCGTGGTGACGGCCTCGGCGCGCAGCCCGAGGTCGCGCACCACCCCGCCCTTGCCGACGCGCTCCTTGCCCACCTCGAACTGCGGCTTCACCATCAGCGCGAGCTCGCCGTCCTCGCGGGTCACCGACAGCAGCGGGTCGAGCACGAGGGCGAGCGAGATGAAGGACAGGTCGCCGACCACCAGGTCCACCGGCTCGCCGATCACGTCGAGCGTCAGCTCGCGGATGTTGGTGCGGTCGTGCACCCGGACGCGGTCGTCGCTCTGCAGCGACCACGCGAGCTGGCCGTAGCCGACGTCGACCGCGACGACCTCCCGGGCACCGGCCCTCAGCAGGACGTCGGTGAACCCGCCGGTCGACGCGCCCGCGTCGAGACACCGTCTGCCCTCGACGCCCAGGCCGTGGGAGGCGAACGCGGCGAGCGCTCCCGCGAGCTTGTGGCCGCCCCGCGACACGTAGTCCACGGACGTCGGGTCCTCGCGCACGACGATCGCGACGTCGGTGGTCACGCCGGTGGCGGCCTTGGTCGCACGTGCACCGGACACGGTGACCCGGCCGGCGGCGACGAGCTCGCTCGCGTGCTCGCGCGACCGGGCGAGACCGCGCCGGACGAGCTCCTGGTCGAGCCGAAGTCGTCGAGGGGGCACGGTCGGCTCAGGCGCCCTGCTCCGGCTGGGCGTCGAGGGCGCGCCGCAGCTGGTCGTGCGCGCGCTCGAACACGGCCACGTGCTCGGCCACCGGCGCAGCCGAGACGGCCGCGACGTCGGCAAGGACCTGGTCGACGGCGGCGACGCCGGTCGAACCGTCTGCCGAACCGTCGGTCTCCTCGGGTCGCTGCTCCATGGCCGCGAGCCTACTCGGCGCCGAGGCGCCGGACCGGCCCGGGCGGGGTCGTGTCGCCGAGGTCCACGACCGTCCCGGAGGCGTCCAGGTGGAGCCAGCACGCGGTCGCCGCCACGCGCCACCAGTCGGCGTCGCTGCCCTGGCCCTCGACGGTCAGCCGGCCGTCGACGACCCGCGCGGACCACCCGTGGAGCTCGACGGCACCCGCCACCTGTCGAGGCACCGGGTGCGGCTCGAAGAGCCCCTCCAGCGTCGGCGAGATGTAGGACGGGCGCAGCTCCGGTGTCGCCGCAGCGAGGTCCCCGAGCCAGCTCACGCCGGTGAGGACGAGCAGCGACGGTGCGTCGATCGCGTGCGCGCCCTCGATGTCGGTGTCGAGGCGGTCGCCGACCATCAGCGGCCGGTCACCACCGACACGGCGCACGGTCTCCTCCATCAGCGGCTTCTCGGGCTTGCCCGCCACGGTCGGCTCGACACCGGCGAAGCCGGAGATCGTCCGGACGAGCACGCCGTGGCCGGGCGCGAGGCCGTAGGGCGTCGGGATCGTCATGTCGGTGTTGCTGGCGACATAGGGAAGCCCGTCCCGCACCAGGGTGGAGGCGCGCATGATGTCGCGCCACCGGACGTCCGGCCCGTAGCCGCTCACGACTGCGACCGCGCCGTCGGGGTCCTCGACGGGTTCGAGGCCGGACTCGACCAGTGCCACCCGCAGGCCCTCCCCTCCGAGCAGCAGGATCCTGGCTCCGGCACCGTGCGCGTCGGCCAGCACCCGGGCCGCGGCCTGGGCGGACGTCACCACGTCCTCCGCCGTCGCGGACACGCCCACCTCGGCGAGCTTCGCGGCGACCTTGTCCGGGGTCCGGGAGGCGTTGTTGGTGACGAACGCGACGTGGGTCCCGGTCTCCCGGACGCGGTCGATCCGCTCGGCCACGCCGTCGATCGCCTCGTTGCCGACGTAGACCACGCCGTCCAGGTCGAACATCACCAGGTCGTGCGCCTCGACGATCGGGGTCGTCGACTCCTCGAGCATGCTCCACCCCTCTCCGGCCATGTGATGAGCGTCCCCCTACGATGCTCCGATGGACTTCGCCACCGACGTACCGCCGTACGTCGCGAAGCCCCTCGAGCTGCTGGCGTTCCGGGCGATGATGCTCTCCCCGAACCGTGTCGGCGATCCCGCCTCCGCGCGAGCGCTCGCGCGACCCTATCGCGACGTCGCGGCACGCCTGACGACCTGGATCGAGCAGGGCCGAGCCATCGCCGACACCGCTCCCGCCCTGTACGTCCACGAGTACACCGCGGGCGGTCTCACCGTCCGCGGGCTCGTCGGTGCCCTCGGGCTGGCGAACCGCAGCGCCGCCCGGGCCGACCGCGCGGTCTGGCCCCACGAGGCGATCCACCCCGAGCAGGCGGGCGAGCTCGCGGACCGGATGCACCAGATGGACCTCAACCCGGCGCCGATCCTGCTCGTGCACCACGGCGAGCCGGAGCTGCGCGAGCTGATCGCCACCGTCACCCGGTCACGACCCGACTGGCGCTACCTCGACCGCACCGGCCAGCGGCAGCGCATCTGGGCGATCCGCGAGGCGGACCTCCTGACGCGCATCGGCGCCCTCCTGAGCGAGACTCGGAGCCTCGTGGCCGACGGGCACCACCGCTATGCCGCCTATCTCCGCCTCCAGCAGGAGCACCCCGGCACTGCGTGGGACGCAGGGCTCGCGATGCTGGTCGACCAGCACGACACTCCCCTGTTCCTCGGGGCCATCCACCGCACCCTGACGGGCACGACGCTCGACACCCTGGTCGAGGCCGCCCGTGCCGCGGGAGCCGACGTCACGCCCCAGAGTCGTCAGCGTGCACTGGGGGCGCTCGACAGCACCCACCTGGTCCTCACCGACGGCTCCACGTGGCACACCGTGAGTCCTGGCGACCTCGATCGGGACGCGGCGGTGTCGTGGCTGCACGACCGGGTCCTGCCCCGGCTCCCTCGCCCGGCGCAACGCATCGACTATCACCACAACGTCGACGACGCCCTGGCGGCCACGGGCGCCTCGTCACCGGCCGTGCTGCTGCCGAACCCGGACTTCGAACAGGTCCGCGCGCTCGTCGAGTCGGGTGGGCTCCTGCCGGAGAAGGCCACGTCCTTCCAGCCGAAGCCCAGCCTGGGCGCGATCATGCGGCCGATGACCGACGGATGATCCTCGCCGAGGTCGCCTCCACCTCCACACGCGACCGCGTCGCGCCGCCGGCCTGGTAGAAGCGACACCTGACGGCTCCGGAGACCTCCACCAGGTCGCCGGGACGCCACGTGAGGATGCTCCGGCGCAGCCGTGGCCCCCATGCGGTGCACGGCACCGAGTCGACCCGCTGGCCCTTCACGGTCCCCGCTGCCGCTCGACGCGGCGGTGACGCACGAGCCACCGAGATCCGGAACGTGACGAGCGCATCGCCGCTCGGCAGCTCGACGACCGACGGCTCGCCGGTCACCCGGCCCACCAGTCGGACGTCGTTGGTCGCGACCTCGGGGACTCCCGAGTCGACGGTGTCGCTCGGGCCGTTCTTCTGTGCAGTGGTCACAGTGCACCTCCTGCGACCACTGTCACCGCCAGGACCGACACGGCTCCCGGCTACCGACATCCACCTGTGGAGAGCGCTGCCGGACCCGCCCCTGTGGACGGTTCGCGGCGCACCGCCAGCACCTGCAAGGTCCGGAAATGCAGAAGTGGGGCCACCCGAAGGTGACCCCACTTCCACAATGTATGTCCGGCGGCGTCCTACTCTCCCACAACCTCTCGGTTGCAGTACCATCGGCGCTGAAAGGCTTAACTTCCGGGTTCGGTATGGGACCGGGTGTTTCCCGTTTCGCTATGGCCGCCGTAACTCTTTCAACCTGTTGCTACCTCGTCCCCCACGCGTGTGGGGTCGGGTTTGTTGGTTGGGAGCTGCTTAGTGGACGCGATCAGCGTGTGCTGTGTCGTTGGTTTGCGCGGTTGTGTGTTGGGTGTCGTTCACCGTGTTGTGGGTGTGTGTTTGTGTACGGTGTTGGGACAAGCCCTCGGCCTATTAGTACCGGTCGGCTGGGCATTGCTGCTGTACACCTCCGGCCTATCAACCCCATGTTCTGTGGGGGGCCTTACCCACTTACGTGGTGGGAAACCTCATCTTGAAACGTGCTTCCCGCTTAGATGCATTCAGCGGTTATCACTTCCGAACGTAGCCAACCAGCCGTGCTCCTGGCGGAACAACTGGCACACCAGAGGTTCGTCCATCCCGGTCCTCTCGTACTAGGGACAGCCTTTCTCAAGTTTCCTGCGCGCGCGGCGGATAGGGACCGAACTGTCTCACGACGTTCTAAACCCAGCTCGCGTGCCGCTTTAATGGGCGAACAGCCCAACCCTTGGGACCTACTCCAGCCCCAGGATGCGACGAGCCGACATCGAGGTGCCAAACCATCCCGTCGATATGGACTCTTGGGGAAGATCAGCCTGTTATCCCCGGGGTACCTTTTATCCGTTGAGTGACCACGCTTCCACATGCCGTGGCCAGATCACTAGTTCCGACTTTCGTCCCTGCTCGACATGTCTGTCTCACAGTCAAGCTCCCTTGTGCACTTACACTCGCCACCTGATTGCCAACCAGGCTGAGGGAACCTTTGAGCGCCTCCGTTACATTTTAGGAGGCAACCGCCCCAGTTAAACTACCCATCAGGCACTGTCCCTGATCCAGATAATGGACCTAGGTTAGACATCTAGTACGACCAGAGTGGTATTTCAACGTTGACTCCACCCACACTGGCGTGAGGGCTTCACAGTCTCCCACCTATCCTACACAAGCCGTACCAAACACCAATACCAAACTATAGTAAAGGTCCCGGGGTCTTTCCGTCCTGCCGCGCGTAACGAGCATCTTTACTCGTAGTGCAATTTCGCCGAGTCCATGGTTGAGACAGTGGGAAAGTCGTTACTCCATTCGTGCAGGTCGGAACTTACCCGACAAGGAATTTCGCTACCTTAGGATGGTTATAGTTACCACCGCCGTTTACTGGGGCTTAAATTCTCAGCTTCGACAACCGAAGTTGTCTAACCGGTCCTCTTAACCTTCCAGCACCGGGCAGGAGTCAGTCCGTATACATCGTCTTACAACTTCGCACGGACCTGTGTTTTTAGTAAACAGTCGCTTTCCCCTGGTCTCTGCGGCCCTTCACGCTTCCCCCAGCTAGTGGGTTCACGATCCGGGCCCCCCTTCTCCCGAAGTTACGGGGGCATTTTGCCGAGTTCCTTAACCATGGTTTTCTCGATCGCCTTAGTATTCTCTACCTGATCACCTGAGTCGGTTTGGGGTACGGGCGGCTCGTTGCTCGCTAGAGGTTTTTCTCGACAGCATAGGATCACCCACTTCGCCTCAATCGGCTCCGCGTCACGTCTCAGACTCCACACTGAAGTGGATGGTGCGGATTTGCCTACACCACGTCCTACGCGCTTGCCCACAGACAACCATCGCTGTGGCTGGGCTACCTTCCTGTGTCACCCCATCGCTTGACTACTACCGGTTCGGGTCCCACGCTCCACACACCAGCCTCGCCCCGAAGGGTCCGGTCCGATGAGCTTCGGGTGGTTAGCATCACCAGGTTCGTCATGGGCGCAACTTCGCCGGTACGGGAATATCAACCCGTTGTCCATCGACTACGCCTGTCGGCCTCGCCTTAGGTCCCGACTTACCCAGGGCAGATTAGCTTGACCCTGGAACCCTTGATCATTCGGCGCACGGGTTTCTCACCCGTGATTCGCTACTCATGCCTGCATTCTCACTCGTGTGGGCTCCACACCTGGATCACTCCGGCGCTTCACTGCCCACACGACGCTCCCCTACCCATCCAGCACACTGAACACCCATCAAGTGGATGCTGATGTATTCGCTGAATGCCATAGCTTCGGCGGATGACTTGAGCCCCGCTACATTGTCGGCGCGGAATCACTTGACCAGTGAGCTATTACGCACTCTTTCAAGGGTGGCTGCTTCCAAGCCAACCTCCTGGTTGTCAATGCGACTCCACATCCTTTTCCACTTAGTCACCGCTTAGGGGCCTTAGCTGATGGTCTGGGCTGTTTCCCTCTCGACTACGGAGCTTATCCCCCGCAGTCTCACTGCTGCGCTCTCACTTACCGGCATTCGGAGTTTGGCTAACGTCAGTAACCTTGTAGGGCCCATTAGCTATCCAGTGCTCTACCTCCGGCAAGAAACACGCAACGCTGCACCTAAATGCATTTCGGGGAGAACCAGCTATCACGAAGTTTGATTGGCCTTTCACCCCTATCCACAGGTCATCCCCTCAGTTTTCAACCTAAGTGGGTTCGGTCCTCCACGTCGTCTTACCGACGCTTCAACCTGCCCATGGATAGATCACTTCGCTTCGGGTCTTGAGCGCGCTACTGAATCGCCCTATTCGGACTCGCTTTCGCTACGGCTACCCCACACGGGTTAACCTCGCAACACACCGCAAACTCGCAGGCTCATTCTTCAAAAGGCACGCCGTCACCCCCCACCAGCAAGCTGGCAACAAGGCTCCGACGGATTGTAGGCACACGGTTTCAGGTACTATTTCACTCCCCGCCAGGGGTACTTTTCACCTTTCCCTCACGGTACTTGTCCGCTATCGGTCATCAAGGAGTATTTAGGCTTAACGGGTGGTCCCGCCAGATTCACACGGAATTTCAGGGGTTCCGTGTTACTTGGGATGATGCTCGGAAGCCAGTGCCTTACGTCTACGGGCCTATCACCCTCTACGGTACGGCTTTCCAACCGACTTCGACTTCCACACTGGTTTCTTACTTCCTCCACGCACGGCAGCACGTGATGAGCAGTCCCACAACCCCACGCCTGCAACCCCTGCCGGGTATCACACAGACATGGTTTGGCCTCATCCGATTTCGCTCGCCACTACTCTCGGAATCACTATTGTTTTCTCTTCCTGTCGGTACTGAGATGTTTCACTTCCCGACGTTCCCTCCACACACCCTATGTGTTCAGGTGCAGGTAACACGACATGACTCGTGCTGGGTTTCCCCATTCGGACACCCCCGGATCACAGCTTGGTTGCCAACTCCCCAGGGCTTATCGCAGGCTCCAACGTCCTTCATCGGCTCTTGATGCCAAGGCATCCACCATGTGCCCTTCATAGCTTGTCTCAACAACGTCACAACCACACACTCACGCACAAACCACGCACAAACCGCACACACACCTTCATGCACAACTCACACGCAACTCGCACACAACTGACGGGTCACACACGCCATCACACACAAACCACAAAAAACAACAACACCAGCCAACCCCACAATCAAGGAGCCAACCGGCACACGATGCAACCCACCCCCACCCTCAAGGAAAGAGAACCAGGAACAGGCCACACCAAAATTCAAGACTCATCCACACCACATGAGAAACAAACACCCACGCGGCGCAGACTCTTTGAATTGCTCTAACAACACACCACACACCCCAAACCCCACCAGAAAACCAGCCGGGCCCAGACCATGCGCGTGCTGTAGATGCTCGCGTCCACTATGCAGATCTCAAACAACAACCCCACCAACCCCCAACCACCCCACAACAGGGCGCCAGGCGAAGAGAGGACAGAAGCCCCAAGAACCCCCAGGCACAAGACTCACGTCCCATACCCGAAAGAGCCTGATTCTTCAGGACCCAACAGTGTGCTTGACCCCATCCCCCACCAACGTGAGGCAACAGGAAACCCAGACCCCAAGAGGCCAGACCCGAAGGCCCAGACTCGAAGGCACCGGACCCGAAGGCCCAGCCACCCAACCGAAGCTGGATGCATGAATCGTCGACGATTCCACTAGTGAGACACCACCATGCGCCACTGAACATTCGCCAGCGGTCGGGGTGTGTGCTCCTTAGAAAGGAGGTGATCCAGCCGCACCTTCCGGTACGGCTACCTTGTTACGACTTCGTCCCAATCGCCAGCCCCACCTTCGACGGCTCCCTCCACAAGGGTTGGGCCACCGGCTTCGGGTGTTGCCGACTTTCGTGACGTGACGGGCGGTGTGTACAAGGCCCGGGAACGTATTCACCGCAGCGTTGCTGATCTGCGATTACTAGCGACTCCGACTTCATGGGGTCGAGTTGCAGACCCCAATCCGAACTGAGACCGGCTTTTTGGGATTCGCTCCCCCTCACGGGATCGCAGCCCTTTGTACCGGCCATTGTAGCATGCGTGAAGCCCTGGACATAAGGGGCATGATGACTTGACGTCATCCCCACCTTCCTCCGAGTTGACCCCGGCAGTCTCCTATGAGTCCCCACCATCCCGAAGGACGTGCTGGCAACATAGAACGAGGGTTGCGCTCGTTGCGGGACTTAACCCAACATCTCACGACACGAGCTGACGACAGCCATGCACCACCTGTACACCCCCAAAAGAAGCCCCATCTCTGGAGCGGCAGGGTGTATGTCAAACCCAGGTAAGGTTCTTCGCGTTGCATCGAATTAATCCGCATGCTCCGCCGCTTGTGCGGGCCCCCGTCAATTCCTTTGAGTTTTAGCCTTGCGGCCGTACTCCCCAGGCGGGGCGCTTAATGCGTTAGCTGCGGCACGGAATCCGTGGAATGGACCCCACACCTAGCGCCCAACGTTTACGGTGTGGACTACCAGGGTATCTAATCCTGTTCGCTCCCCACACTTTCGCTCCTCAGCGTCAGGTCATGCCCAGAGAACCGCCTTCGCCACCGGTGTTCCTCCTGATATCTGCGCATTTCACCGCTACACCAGGAATTCCGTTCTCCCCTGCATACCTCTAGTCTGCCCGTATCGAAAGCAAGCCAGGTGTTAAGCACCTGGTTTTCACTCCCGACGCGACAAACCGCCTACGAGCCCTTTACGCCCAATAATTCCGGACAACGCTCGCACCCTACGTATTACCGCGGCTGCTGGCACGTAGTTGGCCGGTGCTTCTTTAGTAGGTACCGTCACTTGCGCTTCGTCCCTACCGAAAGAGGTTTACAACCCGAAGGCCGTCATCCCTCACGCGGCGTTGCTGGATCAGGCTTCCGCCCATTGTCCAATATTCCCCACTGCTGCCTCCCGTAGGAGTCTGGGCCGTGTCTCAGTCCCAGTGTGACCGGTCACCCTCTCAGGCCGGCTACCCGTCGAAGCCATGGTGAGCCATTACCTCACCATCAAGCTGATAGGCCGCGAGCACATCCCTGGCCGAAAAACTTTCCACCACCATCCCATGCGAGAAGTGGTCGTATCCGGTATTAATCACCGTTTCCGGTGGCTATCCCAAAGCCAAGGGCAGATTACTCACGTGTTACTCACCCGTTCGCCGCTCGAGTACCACCGAAGTGGCCTTTCCGCTCGACTTGCATGTGTTAAGCACGCCGCCAGCGTTCGTCCTGAGCCAGGATCAAACTCTCCATCGAAAAACATCAACCCACCACCACACCAAAGCGCAGCAACAGGCGACAATCAATAAGAGCCACATCCCCTGACAAAAAACAAAACTGACACCAACCACCCAAAAAGGATGGCTGTTACAGAATCATTGTCAAAGAAACCGCGACACCATCAACCCACCACCACAACCCCAAAAGGGCCGCACCGGCAAGCATCGACGTCAACGGGGCAAAACAAACTAATTCGTCGACTAATCAAACACACTGTTGAGTTCTCAAAAATCAGACGCACCCGATCCTTGCCGGCAGAGCCGAACTGGTCGCGGGGCAACCTGCAGAAACTTACCGGGCGCTCGGCTCACCGTCAAACTCGTGAGCCTCGTGCGTCGGTCGGTCGTGCCGGTTTCCGCTTCAGCTGACCTTCTGGCCAGGAGGCGGCGCCACTTGCAGCGACGTGTTGAACTGTAGACCCTCCGTCGGTGGCGTGCCAAACCGGGGTGTGCCGGGACGAGAAACCGCAGGTCAGGAGCCTGCGGAGCGGCGCGGTGCGGCCGGTCGGTACGTGCTCACCGTCGGGTCCCCCGTGATCCAGAAGCGCCAGGGCCGCTCGGCGGCGTGGCGCAGCCCCACCCGGGGCCCGGTGCTGATCGTGGACACGGGCGCACCCTGCGCGAGCGCGGGGCGTACGCCGTTGTCGCCGAGGTCGATGCCCAGGGTGCGACAGAGACGGGCCGGTCCGCGCGCCAGCTCACGGTCGCTGCTTCCCGGCCGGCGCTCGCGCGCGACCTCGAGGCCGCCCACCACCTCCCCCGCCCGGAGCAGGACCGCGCCCGGGTCACCGTCGGGGCCGGTGACGAGGTTGGCGCAGTGGTGCATGCCGTAGACGAAGTAGACGTAGAGGCGACCCGGTGGGCCGAACATCACCCGGTTGCGGTCCGTCGGCCCTCGGTAGGCGTGGGAGCCGGGGTCCGACGCCCCGGCGTACGCCTCGACCTCGGTCAGGCGCAGCGACACGCCGCCGTGGGTGAGCACGGCACCCAGCAGGAGTGGGGCGACCTCGAGCGGGTCGCCCTCAGCCCAACCGCGCACGGTGCCCGGTCGTCGCGGACCGCAGCTCGTCGAGCTGCTCGCGCACGCGCGCCGGCGCCGTACCGCCGCGGCCGGAGCGCGAGGCGACCGAGCCTTCGACGGTGAGCACGTCGCGCACCTCGGGCGTGAGGTGCGGCGAGATCTCCGCGAGCTGCTCGTCGGTGAGGTCGGGCAGGTCGCAGCCGATCTGCTCGCAGCGGCGTACGCAGGCTCCGGCGAGCTCGTGGGCGTCGCGGAACGGGACGCCCTGGCGGACGAGCCACTCGGCGACGTCGGTCGCCAGCGAGAAGCCCTGGGGTGCGAGCTCGGCCATCCGGGCCGTGTTGAACGTCAGCGTGGCGACCATCCCGGTGAACGCCGGCAACAGCACCTCGAGCGTCTGCACGGAGTCGAAGACCGGCTCCTTGTCCTCCTGGAGGTCGCGGTTGTAGGCCAGCGGCAGCGCCTTGAGCGTGGCCAGCAGCCCGGACAGGTTGCCGATCAGCCGACCCGCCTTGCCGCGCGCCAGCTCCGCGATGTCGGGGTTCTTCTTCTGCGGCATGATGCTCGACCCGGTGGACCAGGAGTCGTGGAGAGTCACGAAGTCGAACTCTCGCGTCGACCACAGGATGACCTCCTCGGCGAGCCGGCTCACGTCGACGCCCGCCTGGGCCAGGACGAAGGCGAGCTCGGCGACGAAGTCCCGGGCCGACGTGCCGTCGATGGAGTTGGCCGTGGACCCGGTGAAGCCGAGCTCGGAGGCCACCAGCTCGGGGTCGAGGCCGAGGCTGGATCCGGCCAGCGCGCCCGAGCCGTAGGGCGAGTCGGCCGAGACCCGGCGCCGCCAGTCGGCCAGCCGCTCGAGGTCGCGCACCAGCGGCCACGCGTGTGCCAGCAGGTGGTGGGCGAGCAGCACCGGCTGGGCGTGCTGGAGGTGCGTGCGCCCCGGCATGATCACGTCGAGGTGCCCCGCGGCCTGCTCGGCCAGGGCGTCGACCAGGTCGGCGACCAGGCGCGACACGACCAGCGAGTGGTCCAGCAGGTACGCCCGGAACAGCGTCGCGATCTGGTCGTTGCGGCTGCGGCCGGCGCGCAGGCGGCCGCCGATGTCCGGCCCGACCTCCTCCAGCAGCAGCCGCTCCAGCGCGCCGTGGACGTCCTCATCGGTCGGCTGCGGGACGAGCTCGCCGTCGGTGAAGCGCTGCGCGAGCACGTCGAGACCGCGGTGGATCTCGGCCTCCTGCTCCCCCGTCAGGTAGCCGGCCGCCGCGAGCGCCTTGGCGTGCGCGTGCGAGCCGGCGATGTCGTACAGGGCCAGCTGCCAGTCGAAGTGCGTCGAGCGCGACAGGTCCTGGAGCTCGGGCGACGGCCCGCTCGCGAAGCGGCCGCCCCAGAGGGAGCCTTCGTTGGTGGTTCCGGACATCTCCCCCATCAGTCGGTCCCGACATCCATCGCCGCGTGGTCGAGGGCCTCGTCGTCGAGCGAGTCGTCGCCGTTGCGCTGCGCGATGCGGTCGGCACCGCCGGGCTCGATCTCGCCGAAGAGGTTGCCGTTCTCCACCAGGACGTGCCCCTGGTCCTGCGGCTGGCTGGCGTACAGCTCCAGCTTGCTGCGCGAGTCGGCGATGTCGAGGTTGCGCATGGTGAGCTGGCCGATCCGATCGGTGGGACCGAAGACGGCGTTGTCGGTGCGCTCCATGGACAGCTTGTCCGGGTGGTAGGAGAAGGCGGGCCCGTCCGTGGCCAGGACCGTGTAGTCCTCGCCGCGGCGCAGGCGCAGCGTGACCTCGCCGGTGACCAGCGACGCGACCCAGCGCTGGATGGCCTCGCGCATCATCAGGGCCTGCGGGTCGAGCCACCGACCTTCGTAGAGCAGCCGGCCCAGCCGGCGCCCCTCGTAGTGGTAGTTGGCGATGGTGTCCTCGTTGTGCACTGCGTTGAGCAGCCGCTCGTAGGCGGTCCAGATGAGCGCCATCCCCGGGGCTTCGTAGATCCCCCGCGACTTCGCCTCGATGATCCGGTTCTCGATCTGGTCGGACATCCCGAGGCCGTGGCGGCCACCGATCTCGTTGGCCTTGAGCACCAGCTGGACCGCGTCGTCGAACGTCGCTCCGTTGATCGCCACCGGGCGGCCCTGGTCGAAGCGGATCGTGACGTCCTCGGTCTCGATCGCGACGGACGGGTCCCAGAACTTCACGCCCATGATCGGCTCGACGATCTCGAGGGAGACGTCGAGGTGCTCGAGGGTCTTGGCCTCGTGGGTGGCGCCCCAGATGTTGGCGTCGGTGGAGTAGGCCTTCTCCTGGCTGTCGCGGTAGGGCAGGCCGTGGTCGGTGAGCCAGGCACTCATCTCGTGACGACCACCGAGCTCGTGCACGAACTCGGCGTCGAGCCACGGCTTGTAGATGCGCAGGTCCGGGTTGGCGAGCAGGCCGTAGCGGTAGAACCGCTCGATGTCGTTGCCCTTGAAGGTCGAGCCGTCACCCCAGATGTCCACGCCGTCGTCGTGCATCGCACGGACCAGCATCATCCCGGTCACGGCCCGACCGAGCGGCGTGGTGTTGAAGTAGGTGCGACCACCGGAGCGGATGTGGAAGGCGCCGCAGGCCATCGCGGCCAGGCCCTCCTCGACCAGCGAGGCGCGGCAGTCGACGGCGCGCGCCAGCTCGGCGCCGTACTCCATGGCGCGTGACGGTACGCCGGAGATGTCGGGCTCGTCGTACTGGCCGATGTCGGCGGTGTAGGTGCACGGCACCGCTCCCTTGTCGCGCATCCAGGCGACCGCCACCGAGGTGTCGAGGCCGCCGGAGAAGGCGATGCCGACGCGCTCGCCGACCGGGAGGGAGGTGAGGACCTTGCTCACTGGATGGTGTCCTTGTCTTCTGCGGTGGAGGGCGTGTGGTGGTTGGCCAGGTCGAGGAACCGCTGCGCGAGGGCGTCGCCGCCGAGCGGGTCGCGGCCGATGACCAGCAGGGTGTCATCGCCGGCGATGGTGCCGAGGACGTCGCCGAGGTCGGCCTTGTCGAAGGCGCTGGCGAGGAACTGGGCGGCGCCGGGCGGGGTGCGCAGGATGACGAGGTTGGCGCTCGCCTCGGCGCTGACCAGGAGGTCGGTGCAGAGTCGGGCGAGGCGGTCTCGTCCGGCGGCGCTCTCGCGGGGCGCGACGACCGACCGGTCGCCGCCCTCCCCCGGCACGGCGTAGACGAGGGCGCCGTCGGCGCCGCGCACCTTGACCGCGTCGAGCTCGACGAGGTCGCGGCTCAGCGTGGCCTGCGTGACGTGGACGCCGTGGTCGCCGAGCAGGTCGGCCAGCTCGGTCTGGGAGCGCACCGGGTGGGTGGTGACGATCTCGACGATGCGCTGGTGCCGGGCGCCCTTCGTGAGGGGCGTCATGGCGGTCACGAGCGTTCCAGCAGCCACGTGAGCACTGCCTTCTGCGCGTGCCGCCGGTTCTCCGCCTCGTCCCAGACCACCGACCGGGGGCCCTCGATGACCGCGTCCGCGATCTCCTTGCCGCGGTAGGCGGGCAGGCAGTGCATGACGATGGCCTCCGGGTCGGCGTGGGCGAGCAGCTCCTCGGTCACACCGTAGGGCGGGAAGATCCGGAGCCGGTCCGCGGACTCCTCCTCGCGGCCCATGCTGACCCACGAGTCGGTGATCACGACGTCGGCGCCGGCCACGGCCTCGGCCGGGTCGACGGTCAGCTCGATCGAGCCACCGGTGTCCTGGGCGATCTCGCGGGCCTCGGCGACGACGCCGGCGTCGGGCGTGAAGCCGTCGGGCGCACCGATGACGACGTGCATCCCGGCGGCGGCACCGGCCAGCACCCACGAGTTGCCCATGTTGCAGGCCCCGTCGCCGACGAACGCGGCCCGGACGCCGGCCAGACGGCCCTTGTGCTCGCGCACGGTCTGGAGGTCGGCGAGCAGCTGGCAGGGGTGGAACTCGTCGGTGAGCGCGTTGAGGACGGGTACGCCGGCGTGCTCGGCCATGGTCACCACGTCGCTCTGGTGGGCGGTCCGCCAGACGATCGCCGCCGCCTGCCGGCCGAGGACGCGCGCGACGTCCTCGACCCCCTCGCGGGAGCCCATCGCGGCGAGGCCGCCGTCGACGGTCATCGGGTTGCCGCCGAGCTCGGCGATGCCGGCCGCGAACGACACCTGCGTGCGCAGGGTCGGCCGGTCGAAGACCAGTGCCACCGTCCGCGGCCCGGCGAGGGGCTTGTGGTCGAACGGCTCTGCCTTCATCCGGTCGGCGAGGTCGAGGACCTCGATCAGCTCGGCGGGCGACAGGTCGTCGTCGCGGAGGAAGTGGCGGGTCGTGCGGGTGCTCATGGGGTCGTCTCCTGGGCGGCGCTGCGGGCCTGGTCGAGGATGGCGGGGAGGGCCGCGCCGAGTGCGTCGAGGTCGTCGGTGGTGATGACCAGCGGCGGGACGAAGCGCAGCCGCGACGGGCCGGTGGCGTTGAGGATGAAGCCGGCGTCGCGGGCGGCGGCCACCGCGTGGACGGCGTACGGCCCGTCGAGCTCGGCGCCGCGCATGAGGCCGACCCCGGTGACCTCGACGACGCCGGCCTGCTCCGCGAGGAGCGTGGCGAGCTGGTCGCCGCGGGCCGTGGTCGCGGCGAGCAGGTCGTCGGCGAGGATCGTGTCGAGCACGGCCAGGGCGGCCGCGCAGGCGACCGGGTTGCCGCCGAACGTGGTGCCGTGGTTGCCGGGCTGGAGCAGCGTGGCGGCAGCGCCGCGGGCGACGGTGGCGCCGATCGGGATGCCGCCGCCGAGTCCCTTGGCCAGCGTGACCACGTCGGGCTCGATGCCGTCGAGGAGCTGGTGGGCGAACCACGCGCCGGTGCGGGCGACGCCGGTCTGCACCTCGTCGAGCCACAGCAGCGCGCCGTGGTCACGCGCGATCCGCTGCGCCGCGGCGAGGTAGTCGGGCGACGGGACGACGACGCCCGCCTCGCCCTGGATCGGCTCGAGGACGACCGCCGCGACCGTGTCGTCGACGGCGGCCTCGAGCGCGGCCACGTCGTCGTACGGCACGAAGGTGACGTCGCCGGGCAGGGGCTCGAACGGCTCGCGGTACGCCGCCTTCGACGTGAGCGCGAGCGCACCCATCGTGCGGCCGTGGAAGGAGCCCTCGGCGGCCACGAGGCGCGTGCGCCCCGTGCGGCGGGTGAGCTTGAGGGCGGCCTCGTTGGCCTCGGCGCCGGAGTTGCTGAGGAAGACCTTGCCGTCCGACCACCCGAGCAGGTCGAGCAGGCGCTCGGCGAGGGTGACCTGCGGCTCCGTGGCGAAGAAGTTCGACACGTGGCCCAGGGTCGAGAGCTGGGTCGTGACCGCCTCGACCAGAGCGGGGTGCGCGTGGCCGAGCGAGTTGACGGCGATGCCGGCCAGCAGGTCGACGTACTCCTTGCCGTCGGTGTCCCAGACGCGGGCACCCGTGCCGCGGGCCAGGGCCATGGCGGGCGGTCCGAAGGTGTTCATCACGGCGCCGGCGTAGCGCGCCCGGAGGTCGGTCGTCACTGGTCCTCCTGCGGGTAGGGCTTGCGGAGGCGGGTCGTGGCGCCGGGCAGCACCTGGGTGCCGACGCCCTCGTCGGTGAAGATCTCGAGGAGGACGGCGTGCGGCTCGCGGCCGTCGACGACGGTCGCGCGCGGCACTCCCCCGACGACGGCCTCGTAGCAGGCGCGCATCTTGGGGATCATCCCCGCGTCGAGGCTCGGCAGCATCTCGCCGAGCGCCTCCGGGACTGATCTCCTGGATCAGGTCGTCGGAGTTGCCGTAGTCGCGGTAGAGGCCCTCGACGTCGGTGAGCACGAGCAGCTTCTCGGCTCCGAGCGCGACGGCGAGGGCCGCGGCGGCGGTGTCGGCGTTGACGTTGTGCACGACGCCGCTCACGTCCGGGGCGACCGAGCTGACCACGGGCACCCGGCCCGCCTCGATCAGGTCGAGCACGGCCTCGGGGCGCACCTTGGCGACCTCACCGACGAGGCCCAGGTCGACCTCCTCGCCGTCGACGACCGTGTTGGTGGGCTCCGCGGTGAACAGGCCCGCGTCCTCGCCGGACAGCCCGACCGCGAGCGCGCCGTGCTGGTTGATGAGCCCGACGAGCTCGCGCTGGACCTGGCCGACGAGCACCATCCGGACGACGTCCATCGCCTCGGGGGTGGTGACCCGCAGGCCGCCGCGGAACTCCGACTCGATGCCGAGCCGGTCGAGCATCGCCGAGATCTGCGGGCCGCCGCCGTGGACGACCACCGGCTTGAACCCGGCGAACCGGAGGAACGCGATGTCCTCGGCGAAGGCGACCTTGAGGGCCTCGTCGGTCATCGCGTTGCCGCCGTACTTCACCACGATCGTCTGGCCGTGGTAGCGCTTGAGCCACGGCAGCGCGGCGGCGAGCGTGCGCGCCTTGGCGGGGTCCGGGCGGCTGGGCGTGGGGGTCTGGTTCATGAGCTGTACGCGCTGTTCTCGTGGACGTAGGCGTGGGTGAGGTCGTTGGTCCAGACGGTCGCGCGGGCGTCGCCGGACTTGAGGTCGATCGTCACGCTGACCTCGCGGCCGGTGAGGTCGACGGTCGCCGGATCCGCCGCGGGGGTCGACTGCCGGCAGACCCACACGCCGTTCATCGCGACGTCGAGGTCGGCGGGGTCGAACTGCGCCTGCGTGGTGCCGATCGAGGCGAGCACGCGGCCCCAGTTGGGGTCGTTGCCGAAGACGGCGGCCTTGAAGAGGTTGCTCCGCGCGACGCTGCGGCTGACCTCGACCGCCTCGTCCTCCGACGCCGCGTGGAGCGTGGTGATCGCGATCTCGTGGTCGGCCCCCTCGGCGTCCTCGAGCAGCTGCATCGCCAGGTCGGTGCAGGCCTGGGTCAGGGCCGCGGTGAAGTCCTCGGGGGTCGGCGTGATGCCGCTGGCGCCGCTCGCCATCACGGTGACGGTGTCGTTGGTCGACATGCACCCGTCGGAGTCGAGGCGGTCGAAGCTCACCCGCGTCGAGGCGCGAAGCGCGGCGTCGAGCTCGGCGACGGGCACGACGGCGTCGGTGGTGATGACGACGAGCATCGTGGCGAGCGCCGGCGCAAGCATGCCGGCGCCCTTCGCCATGCCGCCGATCGACCAGCCGGCGCCCTCGACGACCACCGTCTTGCTGACCGAGTCGGTGGTCATGATCGCCTCGGCGGCTGCCTGTCCCCCGTCGTCGGCGAGGACGGCGGTCGCGGCGTCGACGCCGGCCAGCAGGTCGTCACGGTCGTTGGCGAGCCCGATGAGCCCGGTCGAGCAGACGACCACGTCGATCGCCCCGATGCCGAGCCCGCTCGCCACCCGCTCGGCGACGGCGTGGGTGGTCTGGAAGCCGTCGGGGCCGGTGTAGCAGTTGGCGCCGCCGGAGTTGAGGACCACCGCACGGACGATCCCGTCCTTGACGACCTCCTGGCTCCAGAGGACCGGGTTGGCCTTGCAGCGGTTGGCGGTGAAGACGGTGGCGGAGTCGAACGTCGGGCCGAGGTTGACGACCAGGGCGAGGTCCTTGGCGCCGGTGGACTTGAGTCCGGCCGCGACGCCGGCGGCGGTGAAGCCGCTGGGGTGGGTGACGCTCATTACGGTGCGAGTCCGATCGTGGAGAGCCCGGTGGCCTCGTCGAGGCCCAGGGCGAGGTTCATGCACTGGACGGCTGCGCCGGCGGTGCCCTTGGCCAGGTTGTCGACCACGGCCACCGCCACCAGTCGTCGTACGCGCTCGTCGACGGCGACCTGCACCTGCACGGCGTTGGAGCCGAGCACGGACTGGGTCTGCGGCCACTGGCCCTCGGGCAGCAGGTGCACGAACGGCTCGTCGGCGTACGCCGTCGCGTAGGCGTCTCGGACGGCCGCGGCCGTCACTCCCTCGAGCAGCGGAGCCTGCACCGTGGCGAGGATGCCGCGCGACATCGGCACCAGGAGCGGCGTGAAGCCGACCCGGACGGGCGAGCCGTGCACGCCGCTGAGGTTCTGGACGATCTCGGGGGTGTGCCGGTGGGTGCCACCCACGCCGTAGGCGCTGGCGTTGCCCATCACCTCGCTGCCGAGCAGGTGGGGCTTCGCTGCCTTGCCGGCGCCGCTCGTGCCGGAGGCGGCGACGACGGTGACGTCGGGCTCGACCAGGCCGGAAGCGATCGCGGGGACGATCGCCAGGGTGGACACGGTCGGGTAGCAGCCCGGGACCGCGATCCGGCGTGCCCCGCGCAGGAGCTCGCGCTGGCCGGGCAGCTCGGGGAGGCCGTAGGGCCAGGAGCCGGCGTGCTCGCCACCGTAGAACGCCTCCCACTCCCCCGCGTCTGTCAGCCGGAAGTCGGCCCCGCAGTCGATCACGACGGTGTCCTCGCCCAGCGCCTGCGCGAGGGCGGCCGACTGGCCGTGCGGCAGGCCCAGGAAGACCACGTCGTGGCCCGACAGGGTCTCGAGCGTGGTGTCGACCAGGATCCGGTCGGCGAGCGGCAGCAGGTGCGGCTGGAGCGCGCCGAGTCGCTCGCCCGCGTTGGACCCCGCGGTCAGCGCGCCGATCTCCACCTCGGGGTGGCCGAGCAGCAGGCGCAGCACCTCGCCCCCGGCGTACCCACTGGCTCCGGCGATGGCGACTGAGACGGACATATGCATGACTATACATTCCGCTGCATGTTCCTGCGAACCGGCACGGAATGGTGGGGCGCGCTGTCCGTGCCCTCCCCTACGGTGCTGGGGTGACCCGACTCGCTCCCGAGACCTACCTGGCCCACCTGCGCACCGAGTCCGCGCGCTTCCGCGAGGTCCTCGCCGCGTGCGACCCCGCCGCGCGGGTGCCCTCGTGCCCGGACTGGAGCGCCGCCGACCTGCTGTGGCACCTCGCCACGGTGCAGCGTTGGTGGGCCGAGGTGCTGACCGCCCGCCCCGCGAGGCCCGAGGAGGTCGAGCCGCCCCGCCCCGAGTCGTACGAGGAGCTGCTGGCGCGCTACGACGAGTGGTCGCGCGACCTCGCGGGCGTGTTGGAGGCCGCGGACCCCGCCGACGCGGCGTGGAACTGGTCCGACGACCACACCGTGGGCTTCATCCTGCGCCGGCAGGCGCACGAGGCGCTGATCCACCGGGTCGACGCCGAGCTGGCCGCGGGCACCGGCTCGGACGTCGACCCCGTGCTGGCCTCGGACGGGGTCCACGAGGTGCTGGCCGTGATGTACGGCGGCTGCCCGCCGTGGGGCACGTGGACACCGGGCGAGGGGCTGCTGCGGGTCGACGCCACCGACACGGGCGAGGAGTTCTGGGTGCGGTTCGGCATCTTCGCCGGCACCGACCCCGACAGCGGGACGTCGTATGCCGACGAGGAGGACTTCCACGTCGTGCCCGCCCCCGACGACGCGGAGATCGAGCCCGACGTGGTGGTCGACGGCCCGGCCGCCGCACTCGACCTGTGGCTGTGGAGCAGGGGCGACGACTCGGCCATCTCGGTAGCGGGCGACGAGGCGACCCATGCTCGCTTCCGCGCGATCGTGGAGTCTCCGATCAACTGACCGCAACCTTCCGGGTGGGCGCGGGGCCGACCGGCTGACGCCCAGCAGCCGCGTGATCGTGCGGGGGTCAGGCCCGCTGGACGGCTCCGGTGCGCTCGGCGGCGAGCGCGACGGCGGCGGCGCGGGCGGCAGCGGCCTCGCCCTCCTTGAGGGTCCGGTCGGGCGCGCGGAACCGCAGGGCGTAGGCGAGGGACTTCTTGCCCTCCCCGACCTGGTCGCCGGTGTAGACGTCGAAGAGCCGGATCGACTCCAGCAGCTCACCGGCACCCTCGCGGAGCGCTGCCTCGACGTCGGCAGCCGGCACGGAAGCGTCGACGACGAGCGCCACGTCCTCCTTGGCGACGGGGTACGACGAGAAGGTCGGGGCCTGCCGCAGGTGGACGGCGTGGTTGATGAGGAGGTCGAGGTCGACCTCCGCGGCCACGGTGCGCTTCGGCAGTCCGAACGCCTGGCAGACGCTCGGGTGGACCTCGCCCGCGTGGCCGACCACCGCTCCCTCGACCGACAGCTCCGCGCAGCGACCGGGGTGCCACGGGGCGACCTCGGCGGACGACGCCGTCACCTCGAGCCCGAGCGCGGCCGCCACCGAGCGGACGGCCTCGACGGCGTCCGACCAGGAGACCTGGCGCGCCTCGCCCCACCAGCCGCCGGCGGCCGCCTCACCCGAGGCGACGACGGCCAGGTGCAGGGGCTGGACAGGCAGTGCGGCGTCGAGGGCCGCGAACTCCTCCTCGGTCGGACGACGGTCCACCGGGAGGATCGCGGCAGGCCCGGAGTCCCGCGGCAGGGTGACCGTCGCGGTCTCGAAGATCGCGACGTCGGTGTTGCCGTGGCCGACGTTCTTGCCGGCCGCCCGCAGGATGCCCGGCAGCAGGGTGGTGGTCATGTAGCCGGCTTCGGCACTGAGCGGGTTGGACAGCTTCAGCAGGTCGCGCCGCGGATCCTCGGCGGGCAGGCCGAGCGCGTCGAGGTCGGCGGCCCCGACGAAGGGGAAGTTCACGACCTCGACGTAGCCCTCGCCGGCGAGCGTGCGGCCGACCCGGCGCCGCAGCTGCTGGGCGCGGGTGAGGCCGCGACCCGACGGCGGGGTGGGCAGGACGGACGGCACCTTGTCGTAGCCGACGAGGCGGATGACCTCCTCGGAGAAGTCCTGCGGATCGGTGAGGTCCGGTCGCCACGGCGGCGGGGTGACCGACAGCATGCCGCTGCCCTCCACCACGCAGCCGACGGCGCGCAGGCACCCGACGCTGCGTTCCTCGGTGATGGGCATGCCGGAGACGCGCGCGGCCAGGTCGCCGGGCACCTGGATCACGGGCATGGCCGGGGGCGTGCCGACGACCGTGACCCCCGGGTCGGCCTGTCCGCCACCGTGCTCGACGAGCAGCTCGACGACCCGGTCCGCTGCGGCCTCGCAGATCGTCGGGTCGACGCCCCGCTCGTTGCGCTTGCCGGCCTCGGAGGTGATCTTGTGCCGGCGACCCGTGCGGTACATCGACACGGCGTCCCAGTGGGCCGCCTCGACGAGGATCGACGTCGTCGTGTCCGACATCTCGGTCGTCTCACCGCCCATCACGCCGCCGAGGCCGATGATGCCGGAGTCGTCGGTGACGACGAGGTCGCCCGGGTCGAGCGCCCGGTCCGTGCCGTCGAGGGTGGTCAGCCGCTCGCCGTCGCGGGCACGGCGTACGACGATCGCGCCGCGCAGCTTGTCGGCGTCGTAGCCGTGGATCGGCCGGCCGGTCTCGAGCATCACGTAGTTGGTGACGTCGACCGCCAGCGAGATCGGGCGCATCCCTGAGGCCGTGATCCGCTGGACGATGTGGTCCGGCGTGGCCGCGGTCGGGTCGAACCCGCTCACCCGGCGGGCCACGAAGACCGGGCACCCCTCGGCGTCCTCGACCACGACGGGCTGTCCGTCGCCGTTCGCCGCCGGCGCATCCCGGTCCGCGGGGTCGCGGAAGCCGCTCGCGCCCTCGACCGACACCAGCACCTCGCGCGCGATGCCCCGGACGGAGAGGGCGTACGCGCGGTCGGGGTTGATCTCGAACTCGATGGTCTCCTCGTCGAGTCCGAGGACGGGCCGGACGTCCTGGCCGGGCTCGCCGGCGTCCTCGGGCAGCACGATGATGCCGTCCCCTCCGGAAGACAGAGTGTCGTCGCCGAGCCCGAGCTCAGCGGCGGAGCAGATCATCCCGGCCGAGAGGTGCCCGTAGGTCTTGCGGGCGCCGATCTCGAAGCCGCCGGGCAGCACTCCGCCGGGCAGCACCGTCGCGACGAGGTCGCCGGGCTTGAAGTTGTGTGCTCCGCAGACGATGCCCTGCGGCTCGCCGGTGCCGTTGGCGTCACCGACGTCGACGGTGCACCAGTTGATGGTCTTGCCGTTCTTCTGCGGCTCGGGCTCCATCGTCAGCACGCGGCCGATCACGAGCGGACCCGTGATGTCGCGCCCGGCGCTCACGATCGCCTCGAGCTTGAGCCCGGTCAGCGTCAGCCGGTCGGTGATCTCGTCGATGGTGGTGCCGGCGGGCACGTCGACGTGGTCCAGGATCCAGGACAGGGGTGCCTTCATGTCGGTGCTCCCTTCTCAGATCTCGGTGCCGAAGGCGGCGGAGAAGCGGACGTCACCCTCGAACAGCGGACGCAGGTCCTCGAGGTTGTGGCGGAACATGAACGAGCGGTCGATGCCCATCCCGAACGCGAACCCGCTGTAGACGGACGGGTCCACGCCGCAGGCGGTCAGCACCCGCGGGTTGACCACGCCGCAGCCGCCCCACTCGATCCAGCCCTCGCCCCGGCAGGTGCGGCACGAGTCACTGTCCACACCGCGGCAGACGAAGCACTTCACGTCGACCTCGGCGGACGGCTCGGTGAAGGGGAAGTACGACGGCCGGAACCGGGTCGTGATCCCGTCGCCGAAGAGCTGGGAGGCGAAGTGGTCGAGCGTGCCCTTGAGGTGGGCCATCGTGATGCCCTCGTCGACCACGAGTCCCTCGACCTGGTGGAACATCGGGGAGTGCGTGGCGTCGTACTCGTCGGTGCGGAACACGCGGCCCGGGCACACGACGTAGATCGGCGGCTTGCGGGTCAGCATCGTGCGCGCCTGCACCGGCGAGGTCTGGGTGCGCAGCACGACGTGGTGGTCGGCCGGCTCGGTCCAGAACGTGTCCTGCATGGTGCGCGCGGGGTGGTCGGGGCCGAGGTTGAGGGCGTCGAAGTTGAGCCACTCGGCCTCCACGACCGGTCCCTCGGCCACCTCGTAGCCCATGGCCACGAAGAGGTCGGCGATGAGCTCGGACTGCAGGGTGATCGGGTGGCGGCCGCCACGACGGCGGCGCGACGTGGGCAGCGAGACGTCGATCGTCTCCTCGACCAGCATCCGCTCCTCGTGCTCGGCCTGGAGCACGGTCTGCCGGGCCGCGAGCGCCTGGTTGACGGCGCCGCGGGTCTGGCCGATGCGCTGGCCGGCGTCCTTGCGGGCCTGCGGCGGCAGGGCTCCGATCTCGCGGTTCGCCAGGGCGAGCGGCGAGCGGTCGCCGGTGTGGTCGATCCGCACCTGCTTGAGGGCGTCGAGGTCCGTGGCGGCGGCGATCGCGGCCAGGGCCGCCTCGCGCATCTCGTCCACCTGCTCGGCCTTGAGCGGGGTCACTTCGACGGGGTCGTAGTCGGTGTTGGGGCCGGACATGGCTCCCTTTCTGGGCGACAGCAGGTCGCCTCCGAGTTGAGATGAGGATGAGCGTCGGGTCGGACGGGGACTCCCCGGACCCGGTGACGTCAGCTGCCCGACGGACCAGGTCCGGGGCGCAGAAATCGCAAGCTCGTGTCCACGACGACCATGCTACTCGCCGAAGGCGGTCCAGACGCCAGCGCATTCGTCCCCCGGGCCCCTCGGGCCGGTGTCCAGCTCGAGCGACGCGACCGCGTCCTCGGCGCGCGACCGGCCGAGGTTCCAGGCCCGGGCGTCGTCCAGCACCTCGGACCTCAAGGAGTCGAGCGGCAGCAGCCCGAGCGCGCACCGTGACACCTCCTCCGGCAGCCGGTCCACGATCACCGGTGCCGCGTCCGCCGACAGCGTCTGGAGGTAGCGGAGGTCGAGCTCGCCGGTCTCGTCGTAGCGGTCGAGGTTGCGGTCGGCCACCCAGGCGTCCGGGTTGATCGCTGCCAGCCCGATCAGCGCGACGGCGCCGGAGACCAGGGCGACGCGGGGCAGCCACGCGGCCCGTCCCAGGACTCCCGCGATCATGATCGCGAGGACCACGAAGCCCAGCCAGCCCTCGAAGACGTCGACGAAGAGCCGCAGCGTGGTGAACCCGTAGGCGTCCTGGTAGACGGCCATCCCGCGCAGGGCCGACGCCACCACGAGCAGGGTCAGGACGCACAGCAGGCCCAGCGAGCAGAGGAGCCAGCGCCGGTCGTCGCGGCCGTTGCCTGCGCGGCGGGAGGCGACCCACACCACGAGCACGGTCAGGGCGGTGGCGAGGGTGAGCTGCCCGAATCCCTGGTGCACGAAGTCGGCATAGGTGAGGCCGGTGGTCTCCTGGATGTAGTCCTCTCCCCCGAGCAGCGCGCGCGCCTGGGCGGCGATGAAGGCGACGAAGACGGCGTCGACGACGAGCACCGGGACCAACCACTCGAACCGGTTCGTCAGCGGCGTGGGGCGCCGCTCGAGGAGCACGTCGACCCGCGACGGGTTCAGCGCGAGGTAGGCGGCGCCGAGGGTGGCTGCGAAGACGAAGCACGCCACGAAGGCCCGGCCGACGACCTCGGTGAAGCTCAGGCTGGGCACGAGCGCGTCCACCCACGATCCGAAGACGGGGTTGGCGGTCGCGAAGATCGTGCCGAACACCCCGAGTCCCAGCGCCGACCACGCCGTCGTGCGGACGAGCGCCGGGGTGCGCGAGCCGGTGCCGGCGAGCCGGAGCGACCGACCGAACCACGGCAGTCCCCGCAGCGACGACAGCGGCCAGGAGATCCCGGTGAGCAGGAACCCGGGCAGCGAGCGCGCGCCCGTCACGCCGCACAGGAACACGGCCGTCGCGGCGAGCAGGCACAGCAGCTGCACCCACTCGGCGGCGAGCAGGGACATCGGGGTCAGGAGCAGCACGGCGAGTCCGGTGCACGTCAGTGTCCACGGGTCGCGGCGGTCACGGGCGGTGAGGAGCGCAGCAGCGCCGCAGCACAGGCCGACCAGCGTCCAGCTGATGCCGGGTCCGTGGAAGGACAGTGCCGTGCCGGCCACGAGGCCGGCGATCGCGGCGGCCAGGACGGTTCGCCATCCCGACGACGTCCCCGACTCGGGCCAGAACCGACCGAACAAGGCGTCCATGCCCGTGTCGGGGCGCGCGGTCGACGGGCGGGTGGGTGCGGCGGGGGCTTCGATGGGCGTGGCGGTGCTCACGGTGGACTCCTGGGTCAGGGAAGGACGGGACGCGGGGCCGGCGACGGCGATCTCGAGCCGTAGCCGGGCACCCCGTCCCGACGCGGGGTCGAGGAAGCGCAGCGTGCCGCCGTGGAGCTGGGCGACCCAGCGGGCCACGGCGAGGCCGAGGCCGGTCCCGCCGCCCCCGTCGGTGCCGAACCGTTCGAAGACCCGCTCGCGGTCCTCCGGCGCGACTCCCCCGCCGTCGTCGGCGAGCTCCAGCCACCAGCCACCACCGTCCGTGCCCCCCGTGACACGGACCGTGGTGCCGGCGGGTGCGTGCCTGCCCGCGTTGTCGAGCACGTTGACAAGCAGCTGGCGCAGCCGCGCCTGATCGCCCTCGACCTCCAGGTCGGCGGGGACGGTCACCTCGAAGTCGCCGGTGCGGCCGGCCGCGGCCACCTGCGCGACGGACGCCTCCACCAGCCAGCGCAGGCCCACCCGAGCGCGGTCGAGCTCCACCACGCCTGCCTCGAGCCGCGAGAGCTGGAGCAGGTCGTCGACGAGCCGCCCGAGCCGCTGCGCCTCCTCGAGCGCGGCGCCGAGGTGTTCGGAGTCGGCGGGCACGACGCCGTCCGCGAGGTTCTCGAGGAGCGCCGTCATCGCCGTGAGCGGCGTACGCAGCTCGTGCGAGACCGTCGCGATCAGGTCGCGTCGCTCGCGGTCGACGGTCGCGAGGTCCTCGGCCATCCGGTTGAAGGCGGCGGCGAGCTGGCCGACCTCGTCCGTGGCGGCGGTGCGTACGCGCCCGGAGTAGTCGCCGCGCGCCATCGCCCGCGACACCTCGGTCATCCGCCGCAGCGGCGCCACCATCCCCGCGGCGAGCAGCTGGGTCACCCCGAGGGCGAGGGCCACGCTGACCGGCAGCACCAGGAGTGGTGGGACGTTCGCGGCCGAGCCGAGCAGGCTCAGCAGGACGGCGACGACGACGGAGGCGGCGACCAGCAGCCCGAGCTTGACCTTCAGGCTCGACACCGTGTCGAGCGGGGTCGGCGTCCGCGGCGTCACGTCAGGTCCTCCAGTGCGTAGCCGACACCGTGCACCGTGCGGATCCGCGTGGCTCCGACCTTGGCGCGGAGTGCCTTGACGTGGCTGTCGACGGTGCGCGCGGCGCTGGCACTCCCCCAGGCGTCGCCCCAGTCCCAGACCTCGCGCAACAGTCGCTCGCGGCTCAGCACCTGACCGGCCGCGCGCGCCAGGCAGAGCAGCAGGTCGAACTCGGTCGGGGTCAGGTGGACCGCCTCCCCCGCGACGGACGTACGCCGGCTGCCGGGGTCGATCTCGATCGCGCCGACCCGGACGGCGACGGGTCGCTCGGCGGCCAGGGCGTCCGCACGCTCCACGCGGCGCAGCAGGGCGGCGACGCGGGCGACGACCTCGCGCATCGAGAACGGCTTGGTGAGGTAGTCGTCGGCACCGACGCCGAGGCCGATGAGCACGTCGGCCTCGTCGTCGCGCGCGGTCAGCATCAGCACCGGCACCGGCCTGGCGGCCTGGATGCGGCGGCAGACCTCGAGCCCGTCGAAGCCGGGCAGCATCACGTCGAGCAGCACCACGTCGGGTCGTCCCGACGCGGCCAGGTCGACCGCCGACGGTCCGTCGAAGGCCTGCTCCACGGTGTAGCCCTCGGCGCGGAGCCGCTGGGTCAGCGCATCGTTGATGGTGCGCTCGTCCTCCACCACGAGGGCGGTGCGTGCCGGCGTTCTCGACGTCATGGTCCGACCCTAGGATCCCGGCCGCGCAGGTGGCGGGGACGACTCGTGAAGGTTGTGTGGAGGTGGCAGCGTGCTACGCGGGGCGCTGGTCGTCGCTCGGCCAGTCCACCATCACCCGCGCGCCGCCACCGGGGGCGTCGTCGATGGTGACCCAGCCGCCGTGGGCGCGGGCCAGGCCGCCCACGATGTACATCCCGAGGCCGCTGCCGCCGGAGTCGCCGGTCGTCCAGAACTTCGTGAAGACCCGTCGCCGGAGCTCGACCGGGATCCCGTCTCCCTCGTCGTCGACCGTGATGCGCACGCCGGTCACGGTGGCCGCCACCCGGACGCTGACCTGCCCCTGGCCGTGACGGATGGCGTTCTCGACCAGGTTGGTCACGACCTGGGTGAACTTGTCGGGGTCGGCGAAGACCTCGGGCAGGTCGTCGTCCACGTCGAGGCTGATCTCCCGCGACGTGCCGGCCTCGATCGAGTCGACGACGCGACGCACCAGCACCTCGGCAGACGACTCGCGCGGGTAGAGCTGGAGCCGGCCGATGTCGATGCGGGCGACGTCGAGGAGCTCCGCGATCAGCCGGGCCAGTCGGTCGGCGTCGGCGTTGACGGTGTTGAGCATCAGCTTGCGCTGGTCGTCGGACAGCTTGTCCCAGCGGTTGAGGAGTGCCTGGACGAAGCCCTTCACGCCGGTCAGCGGCGACCGGAGCTCGTGCGCGACCGTGGCGACGAGGTCGGAGCGCTCCCGGTCGAGCCGGGCCCGCCCCCGCCCGCTGCGGAGCCCGACGGCGATGCCGACGACGGGGCCGAGCGGCTCGTTGCGCACGAGCTTGGCGGTGGTCAGCACCTCCTCGCCGGAGGCGTTGAGCCACGACTGCTCGGGGATCGCCCGGACGATCGCGATGCTGTCGAACGGCCGGTTGACGGCCAGCCAGGTGCGTCCGTCCTGGTCGAGGAGCCGCAGCACCTCCGACAGGGGCAGCGTCGCTGCCTCCTGGGGATCGATGCCGAGGAGGGTGGCCGCCTGGGCGTTGACGATCGTGACGACACCGTCCCGGGTGGCACCGAGGACACCGTCGGGGTAGTAGTCCGCGAGCGACCGCAGCCGGGTGGGCGTGCTCTCGACCTTCCTCTCCCCGGACACGTCGGTCACCCTAGGGCAGATTCAGGGTTGGAACTGCGCCTTCGGCCGGCGCAGCCCGGCGGCGCGCAACGCCGACACCAGCTCGCGGGAGGTGACCGGCACCGCGCCGGCCGCGACCATCGTGTCGTAGAAGTCGTCGGGCACGTCGTAGTGGTCGCGGTCCCAGCCCCGGGCCGGGATGCCGTGGGCGGCCGCGAACTGGTGCGCCTCGTCGTACGACGTGTCGCTGGCCAGGTGGGACCAGAGCCGGTCCCACCGGGCCACGGCGGGTGGATCGATGAGGATCATCGAACGCGAGGCTAGCCGGTCGGCCGGCCGAGCTTCAGCGGCGCTGGACGCGGGCCGTGGCGTAGAGGCACACGGCGGCGGCGGTGGACAGGTTGAGGCTCTCGGCACGGCCCGCGACGGGGATCCGCACGCGGTGGTCGGCCAGCGCGGCAACCTCGTCGGGCAGGCCCCACGCCTCGTTGCCGAAGAGCCAGGCGACGTTGTCGGCCAGCCGCGCGTCGATGTCGAAGAGGTCGAGCTCGCCGGCGCCGTCCGCCGCCAGGACGTCCACGCCGGCCTCGCGCACGGCGCGGACCGCCTCGGCGGTGTCGGTGACGACGGCGACGGGCAGGTGGAACAGCGAGCCCACCGAGGCACGCACCGTCTTGGCGTTGTAGGGGTCGACGCTGTGACCGGTCAGCACGACGCCACCGGCGCCGACGGCGTCGGCCGTGCGGATGATCGTGCCGGCGTTGCCGGGGTCGCGCACGTCGGCGCAGACCACCAGCATCGGGGAGCTGGTCTCGAGCAGCGCGTCCAGGGGCACGTCGACGGGGCGGCACACCGCGACGACCCCGGCCGGGGACACCGAGTCGGACAGCGCGGCCATCGCCCGGTCGTCGACCAGGACGACGTCGGTTCCGCCGAGCAGGTCGGCGTACCTCTCCGCGGCGTCGGCAGTGGCGAAGACCTCGACGACGCAGTGCTCACCGGCGTGGGTGGTGGCGCCGAGCGCGCCCTCGACGGCCTTCGGGCCGTCGGCGAGGAAGAGCCGCCGCTCGGTGCGGACCGAGCGGCGGCTCAACTTGCGAGCCTCCTTGACGCGGCTGTTCGTCGCGACGAGAGGAGTGCTCATGTGGATCAGGCGGAGACCTTGGGCGCGTTGACGTCCTCGGGCAGCGCGGCCTTGGCGGCCTCGACGAGCGCGACGAAGGCCGGGGCGTCGTTGACGGCGAGCTCGGCGAGGATCTTGCGGTCGACCTCGATGCCGGCCAGGCCGAGGCCCTGGATGAACCGGTTGTAGGTCATGCCGTTGGCGCGGGCCGCGGCATTGATGCGCTGGATCCAGAGCTTGCGGAAGTTGCCCTTGTTCTTGCGTCGGTCGTTGTAGCTGTAGACCAGGGAGTGGGTGACCTGCTCCTTGGCCTTGCGGTAGAGCCGCGAGCGCTGGCCGCGGTAGCCGCTTGCGCGCTCGAGGGTGGTACGACGCTTCTTCTGGGCGTTCACTGCGCGCTTCACGCGTGCCATGGGTTACTCCTTGATGCAATGGGGTTGAAGACGGGACGGCGGCTGGGCCACCAGGTGATGAGGCTCAGATGCCGAGCATCTTCTTGGCGCGGGCGACGTCGCTCTTCTCGAGCTCGACCATGCCGGCGTTGCGACGGTGCTTCTTGCGGCTTCCGGTCGTCGGCGCGGAGGCGAACGCGGCGCCGGACTTGCGGCCGGCCTGCAGACGCATGATCTTGCCCGAGCCGGTCACCTTGAAGCGCTTCTTCGCGCCCGAGTGGGTCTTGTTCTTCGGCATGTTGTCTCTTCCTTCGATTGCTCGTGTGTCTGTGGGCCGTTCAGGCCGTTGTCACGGCTTCGCCGCGACCTGCTCGATCGAGTCGTGACCGCGTCACGCCTCGATCTCAGGATCGAGGTTCTCGGAGCGGCCACGCTCCTTCTTCTGGGCCACGGGGCCGGCGAGGTGCGCCGCTTCGCGCTCCGCGTCCTCCTCCGCCTTCTGCTCGGCACGGGCCTGCGCCTTGGTGGCACGGGCTGCGTCGGCGTCGATCTTGGCGTCGGCCTTCTTCTTGTGCGGGCCGATGACCATGGTCATGTTGCGACCGTCCTGCTTGGGCGAGGACTCGACGAAGCCGAGCTCCTGCACGTCCTCGGCCAGCTTCTGCAGCAGCCGGAAGCCGAGCTCGGGGCGGTGCTGCTCGCGACCGCGGAACATGATCGTGATCTTGACCTTGTCGCCCGCGCCGAGGAACCGCACGACGTGGCCCTTCTTGGTCTCGTAGTCGTGCGAGTCGATCTTCGGACGAAGCTTCATCTCCTTGATGATCACGTTCGTCTGGTTGCGACGGGCCTCGCGCGCCTTCTGGGCGTTCTCGTACTTGAACTTGCCGTAGTCCATGAGCTTGCAGACCGGGGGGCGTCCCTGCGGGGCGATCTCGACGAGGTCGAGGTCGGCCTCCTGGGCCAGCTTGAGCGCCTGGTCGGTCGGCACGATCCCAACGGTCTCGCCGTTGGGTCCGACGAGCCGGACCTCGGGTACGCGGATCCGCTCGTTGATGCGCAGCTCGGTGCTGATGCTTCCTCCAGTGGTTCGGGTGGGTGGGAGCCGGTCCTCGGATCCGCACCTGACGAACCGGTGGGGAAATGCAGAAGGCTCCCGCTGTGTGCCAAGCGGGAGCCAGTCGTCACTCGTCCCCCCTCTCGGGGAAACTGCTGTCCACACCTGCGTCTCGCGCAGTCGTGGCACTGGGACCGGGACCCGACGATCTGTGGTGCAGGACGATCGGTGCGGGTGGGAGACGGGTGGTGCTTGCCTCCGCTTGGCGAGATCGGTGTCGCAAGGGTTCTGCGGCACTGATCGGTCAACACGGAAGGTTAGCGGATCATCCCGCCCGAGGCCCAATCCAGCCGTGACCCGCGCGAGCGTCGTCCCCCACGGCGACGAGCCGCCAGCCGGCCGCCAGCCGCGTCAGGTCGTCGCCGTCGACGACGTACGTCGCGGGGCCGGCGAGGTCGACCAGCAGCGCCTCGGCGCCGTCCTGGATCGCGGCGGTGGCCGCCGTGACAGTGCTGACCGGCACCGGCCGGGCCTGCGGGTCCCAGCGCGCCATCGTGTCGAGGGAGGTGAAGGCCAGCAGGCCGGTGCTGCCGTCGGCGGCGCGCACGAGCACGGCCGCCATGTCGGACGACTTGTCGTGCGCCAGACCGCGCTCGTCGTGCTCGACCTCGCCGAGCACCGCCACGACAGGCACCAGGAGCCGCGCGTCCTGGAGCACCGCGAGCACCTCGCCGGACGAGGCCGTGCCGGCGTCGTGCGCCGTGAGCACCCGGCCAAGGGCGGGGTCGCCCGCGCCGGCGTCGTCGGCGAAACCGGGGTCCGGGATGGTGCGCACCAGCGGCTCGGTCTGGAGTCGGGCATCGTCGTGGTCCACCGCGCCATTGTCCCGGAGGCGTGGAGTGTTGTGGGACTCTGGCCCCGTGGAAGGGACTACGTGGGCCGCACTGACCGCAGCACTCACCGCCGCTGGGGCGATCTGGACGTGGATCGCGTTCCGTCGCCGAGGTGCCGCCAACGGCCTGCGGGCACTGGGCTTCACGCTTCTCCCGGCCGCAGCGTGGCTGACGGGGACACTCGAGATGGTCGTGGAGATCGCGGGGTCGGTCACCGACTGGGCGACGGGCCTGGTCTTCAACGTCCTCACGTGGAGCGGCGTCGGCCTCGCCGGCCTCGCCATGGTGCTCTTCGTCGTCAGCGGCTTCATCCGTGACCGCCAGCTCGCCCGCGGGCAGTCCGCCGGCGGCACGGGCGCTGTTGCCGACCCGCGCACGTCCGGCCGTCGCGAGCTGCCCGCCACCTCCGACCGCACGAAGGGAGGGTCACCGATCGACGACGAGATGGCCGACATCGAGGCGCTGCTGAAGAAGCGCGGCATCGAGTGAGCGACCACTTCGTCGACCGCAACCGCCTGTGGTCGCGGCTCGACGCTGCCGTCGCCGCCCTCCCGGAGCCACCGCCGACACCGATCGCGGTCGTCGACCTCGACGCCTTCGACGCCAACGCGGCCGACCTGGTGCGCCGCGCCGGCGGCAAGCCGATCCGGGTCGCGTCGAAGTCGCTCCGCGTCCCCGCCCTGATCGCCCGCGCGCTCTCGCGCGACGGCTTCGCCGGCGTCCTGGCGTACACGGTCGCCGAGGCGCTCTGGCTCCACGAGACCGGGATCAGCGACGACATCGTCGTGGCCTACCCGTCGGTGGACGCAGGCGCACTCCGCCGGCTGACCTCGTCCCCTTCCGCGGCCGCCGCGATCACGCTGATGGTCGACGACGTCGATCACCTCGCGGTGATCGACGCGGCCCGCTCCGGTGCCGACGTCGAGGTGCGCCTCGCGCTCGACCTCGACGCCGGGCTGCGCATCGGGCGCCAGCACATCGGCCCCAAGCGCTCTCCGCTCTTCGACACCGCCGACGTCGTGGCGCTCGCCCGCCGGGTCCACGAGCACGACGGCGTCCGGCTGGTGGGCGTGATGACCTACGAGGGACAGGTCGCCGGCGTCCAGGACGACGTGCCCGACCAGCGCACGAAGTCGCTGCTCGTACGCCGCCTCAAGCAGGCGTCGATGGCCCAGCTCGAGGTGCGCCGCCGCGAGATCGCCGAGGCGCTCGCGGAGATCACCGAGCTCGAGTTCTGGAACGGCGGCGGCTCGGGTTCGGTCGAGGCCACCGCTGCGGACCCGGCCGTCACCGAGGTCGCCGCCGGATCGGGCCTGCTGGTCCCGGGGATCTTCGACCACTACGCGTCGTTCGAGCCCCACCCCGCGGCGTACTTCGGGCTCCCGGTGACCCGCAAGCCGACACCGACCATGGCGACCGTCCACGGCGGCGGTCTCATCGCCAGCGGCGCGACGGGCGAGGACCGCTCCCCCGTCCCCTGGGCGCCGCCCGGGCTGCACCTCACGGGGCTCGAGGGGGCGGGCGAGGTCCAGACGCCGCTCACCGGCCACCCGGCGGCGCTGCTGAGGATCGGCGACCTGGTGTGGTTCCGGCACGCCAAGTCCGGTGAGCTCTTCGAGCACGTCCGCGACGTCCACCTGGTCAGCGGCGAGGCGATCACCGACGTGGTCCCGTCCTACCGCGGCAGCGATCGTGCCTTCTGACCCCGACGAGGTCGCCGGTCGCGTGGCCCAGCGGGTGGTGGCAGCGCCGCCCACCCTCGGTCCGGGGCGCCTCGTGTGCGTCGACGGACCGGCCGGCTCGGGGAAGACCACGCTCGCGGAGGCGATCGCCCGGGCGGTGCCGGGCGCGCAGCTCGTGCACTGCGACGACCTCCTCCAGGGCTGGCAGGGCCTGCCGGGCCTCGCCGCCACCGTGTCCGCCCTGCTCGCGCCGCTCTCCCGCGGCGAGCCGGGCGCCTGGCGCCGGTGGGACTGGCACGCGGACGGCTGGGCCGAGACCCACCACGTGAGTCCGGGCGGTCTCCTCGTCATCGAGGGCGTCGGGTCGTGGTCGCCGGCGATCGCCGACGTGGTCGGCGTGCTCGTCTGGGTCGAGGCCGACTCCGACCTCCGGCTGCGACGCGGGATCGACCGCGACGGCGAGGCCATGCGCGCGCACTGGGAGCAGTGGCGCATCGACGAGACCGCCCTCTTCGCGGCGCTCGGCACCCGTGACCACGCCGACCTGGTCGTGACGACGGACTGACGCCGCGCGCCCGCTGGTCGTCGTACGGCCTCGCCGAGGGTGGCGGCAGATCACACCAGATCGACCACCTTGGCTGCCATGTGCCGCCACCCCCCGCAACCTCCCACCGAGGGTGGCGGCAGATCACACCAGATCGACCACCTTGGCTGCCATGTGCCGCCACCCCCGCAACCTCCCACCGAGGGTGGCGGCACATCACACCAGATCGACCACCTTGGCTGCCATGTGCCGCCACCCCCCGCAACCTCCCACCGAGGGTGGCGGCAGATCACACCAGATCGACCACGCTGGCTGCCATGTGCCGCCACCCGACAAGCGGGACTCGGCTCACCGCAGCGCTGACGGGCCTCACTCCCTCAGGTGGTAGAAGTCCTGCCGGTACGACTGCCGGAATCCGGCCCTCTCGTAGATGCCCAGCGCTCCGGTGGGGTTGTGGGTGTCGACGTTGAGGCTCGCCGTGGCGAACCCCTCGGCGCGGACGGTGTGGAGGACATGGGTGAGCAGGCCCGTCGCCAGGCCGCGGCCCCGGTGCGCGGGCAGCGTGCCGACGTAGGGCACGTAGATCTCCGGTTCGGTCCCGCCCGACATCGCGACGACGTACTCGTGCGCGAAGACGTAGCCCGCCACGGCTCCCGACCCGTCGCGGGCCACTGCCGCGAGGTGGGGCCGGTTGTGGCTGGCCCTCACCATGAACATCGTCCAGAACTCGGCGTCGAGGTCGCTGCCGTCGGGATAGTCGGCGAACGCGGCGTTGTGGGCCAGGCGCAGCTCCTCGGCGGTCGACACGTCGAAGTCCGTCACGGTCAGGCCGTCCGGCAGGCGCGGCGACGGCAGCTCCTCGTGCAGGTCGGCGACCATGAGGAACCCGTGCCGACCGGACTCCATGCCCGCGGCGAGCATCAGATCTGCCTGGTCGGGTCGGTCGGCGAGCGCTGCCGTCGCGTAGCGGGCCCGTACCCCCGGCGCCACGTCGGCATGGATGGCGCGTGCCCGTTCGAGCGAGCGCGTGAACAGGGTCGTGCCGAGACCTTCGCCGAGTCGCTCCGGGTCGACGTCGCCGAACAGCAGGAGCCGGTGCTCCTCCTGCGGCTGGGCCGGGATCACGGTCGTGAAGCCGACCAGCGCGTGCTCGTCGAAGGCGCCCTCGAAGACGGAATCGGGCTTGTCCCGCATCAGCTCGACGACCTCGTCGGCGGCCAGGCAGAAGCCGGTCGGATGGTCGGCCTCGATGCGCCTCATGAGGTCGGCGAGGTCACCGGCGTCGTCCGGCGCCAGGTCCCGCATCGTGAAGGGCATGGTGGAACGGTAGTGCTGTCTAGGGTGTCCGGCATGACGTTCCCGAGCGGCGACCAGTTCCAGATCTCGGCGGCGGGCTACGTCGCCGTGGTCACCGAGAGCGGTGCCGCGCTGCGGGTGCTGCGGCACCACGGGCGCGACCTCGTCGACGGCTTCGACGAGACAGGGATGTCGGGCGGCGGACGGGGCCAGCTGCTCATGCCGTGGCCGAACCGGATCCGCGACGGTCGCTACTCCTTCGGCGGCCGCGACCTGCAGCTCGGGCTCACCGACCCGTCCCGTGGGAATGCCTCGCACGGCCTCGCACGCTGGGCGGCGTGGACGGTCGAGGAGCACACCGGCACGTCCGTCTCCTTCGTCTACCGGGTGATGGCGCAGACCGGCTACCCGTGGGCGCTCGACCTGCACGTGCTCTACGACCTCTCGGCCGACGGGCTCGTGGTCACGCAGACGGCGACGAACCTCTCCCCCGAGCCGGCCCCGTATGCCAGCGGCGCCCATCCCTACCTCGCCGTCGGCGACACGATCGAGGGACTCGAGCTCCGCGTGCCGGCCCGCACTCGCGTGCTGGTCGACGACCGGCAGCTCCCCGTGGGGACGGAGCCGGTGTCCGAGACGTACGACTTCACCTCCGCCCGCCGCATCGGCGACGCCGTGCTCGACGACGGCTACGGCGACCTGGTGCACGACGGCGGCCGCTGCACCGTGACGCTGAGCGACCCGGCCACCGGGCGCGGCGTCGCCCTGTGGGTCGACGAGCGCCACCGCTGGCTCCAGCTGTTCACGCCGCCGGCCGTGGACGGCGTACGGCCGGGTCTGGCGGTCGAGCCGATGACCGCACCGACCGACGCCTTCAACTCCGGCACCGACCTCGTCACCCTCGCGCCGGCAGGCACGGCGGGCGACGAGCTGTCGGTGTCGTGGGGCATCCACGACCTAGCGGTCGGGTGAGGCCTCGCGGTTGATCAGCGCCCGCACCTGGCGGACGCCGTCGCGGGCCCGCCTGCCGTCCGAGCCCTGGAAGGCCATCACCGAGATCGTCGTGCCGTCGGCGAGGTCGAGGGTCGCCCACGGCGCGCCGTCGGGCAGGTGGATGGCGATGATCTCCTCCCAGTCGAGATGGCGGGCGCGGAAGCCGTTGACCACGACCAGCGCCTCCATCTCGGCGGTCACCCGGGCGCGACCGAGCGCCCACCCGCAGGCGACGAACCCGGCACCCATCACCAGCAGGGTGAGCCGCTGGAGCAGGTTGAACCGCGCCCGCACCGAGTCGTCGAAGCCGAACCAGGCGGCCGCGCAGACGACGAAGAGCATCAGCCCGAAGCCGATCACCGCGATGCGCACGCCGAACGGGCGCCACGTGCGCGGCAGCGACGGCAGTGACTGGGGACCGGGGTCAGAGCCGGCAGGCATGGATGTCCGTGAGCAGGATGGCGCGGGCGCCGACCGACCAGAGGTCGTCCATCAGCCGCTGCGAGCCGGCGCGGGGCACCATCACGCGGACCGCCACCCACCCGGGCTTGCCGAGCGGCGAGATCGTCGGACCCTCGCGGCCCGGCGCGAGCTCGGTCGCCGCGTCGAGGTTCGCCTGCTCGATGTCGTAGTCCATCATCACGAAGCTGCGAGCGACCAGGACGCCCTCGACGCGGCGCTGGAAGATCCCGAAGTCCTCGGGCACCTCGCCGACGCGGGTGATGAGCACGGCCTGCGAGTCGAGGATGACCTCGCCGAAGGTCTCCAGGCCGGCGGCGCGCAGCGTCGACCCGGTCTCCACGACGTCGGCGATGACGTCGGCGACGCCGAGCTGGACGCTCGTCTCGACCGCTCCGTCGAGGCGGGTGACGGTCGCGTCGACGCCGTTGCGCAGCAGGTGGTCCTCGACCACGCCGACGTACGACGTCGCGATCCGTAGTCCGCGCAGGTCCTCCAGCGAGGAGTAGCGGCCGACGGGGCCGGCGAAGTGGAAGCGCGAGCGGCCGAAGCCGAGGCTCATCACCACGTCGGCCTTGGCGCCCGAGTCGAGCAGGAGGTCGCGGCCGGTGATGCCGGCGTCGAGGGTGCCCTCACCGACGTAGAGCGCGATGTCGCGCGGGCGCAGGTAGAAGAACTCGACGTCGTTCTCGGTGTCGACGAGCGCGAGCTCCTTGGAGTCGGTGCGCTGGCGGTAGCCGGACTCGCGCAGGATCTCGGTGGCCGCGAGGGACAGCGACCCCTTGTTGGGGACGGCGATGCGGAGGGTCATTCGGAGTTCACTCTCACAGGTGTGCGTAGACGTCGTCGAGGGTCAGGCCGGAGGCGAGCATGAGCACCTGCGCGTGGTAGAGCAGCTGGCTGATCTCCAGGGCCGTCGCGTCCTTGCCCTCGTGCTCGGCGGCCATCCACGACTCGGCGGCCTCCTCCAGGAGCTTCTTGCCGATGGCATGGACCCCGGCGTCGAGCTGCTGCACGGTGCCGGACCCCTCGGGGCGCTCCGCGGCCTTGGTGGACAGCTCTGCCCAGAGGTCCTCGAACGTCTTCACGAGGGGCAAGCCTAGGTGGTCGGGAGGGTCACCCCCGGACGCGGCCCAGCACACGGGCGGTGTCCAGCGCGGCGGCGGTCGCCTCCCAGCCCTTGTCCTCCGCCGAGCCCTCGAGTCCCGCCCGGTCGAGGGCCTGCTCCTCGGTGTCGCACGTGAGGACGCCGAAGCCCACGGGAATCGCGTGGGTGACGCTGACCTGGGTGAGCCCGTCGGTCGCGGCGGAGCAGACGTAGTCGAAGTGCGGGGTGCCGCCCCGGATGACGACACCCAGCGCGACGACGGCGTCGTACCCGGCCCGGGCCAGCGCCGCGGCGACCACCGGCAGCTCGAAGGTCCCGGGGACCCGGATCACCTCGGGCTCACCGATGCCGTACGCCGCGAGGGCGCGCTCGGCGCCGTCGACGAGGCCGTCCATCACCTGGGTGTGCCAGCTCGCCGCGACGACGGCGACCTTGAGGCCGCTCGCGTCGAAGGGCTGCGTGGCCGGTGCTCCGGCGAAGCTCATGTGTTCTCTCCTGTCAGGTCCGGCAGGTCGTGACCCATCCGGTCGCGCTTGGTCAGCAGGTAGGTGAGGTTGTGGTCGTTGGGGTGCGGGGTCAGCGGTACGCGCTCGGCCACGTGGATCCCGAAGTCGGCCAGGCTGGTGGCCTTGTCGGGGTTGTTGGTCATCAGCCGCACCGACGCGATCCCGAGGTCGCGCAGCACCTGCGTCGCGGTGCCGTAGTGGCGAGCGTCGGCGGGGAGGCCGAGGTCGAGGTTGGCGTCGACCGTGTCGCGCCCGCCGTCCTGCAGCTCGTAGGCCTGCAGCTTGGCGAGGAGGCCGATCCCGCGACCCTCGTGGCCACGGAGGTAGACGACCACGCCCCTGCCCTCGGCCACGACCCTGCTCAGCGCCTCGTCGAGCTGGGAACCGCAGTCGCAGCGCTCGCTGCCGAAGACGTCGCCGGTGAGGCACTCGCTGTGCACCCGCGTCAGCACGGGCGCGTCGCCCGAGACGTCGCCGTAGACCAGCGCGACGTGCTCGCTGTCGTCGATGGTGATGCGGTAGCCGACGGCGGTGAACTCACCGTGCCGGGTGGGCAGCCGCGTCTCCGCGACACGTGTGACGTGGCGTCCGTGCCGGCGCCGGTAGCGCACGAGGTCCTCGATCGAGATCATCGCCAGGCCGTGCTCGTCGGCGAACTCCCGCAGCTCGGGGCCGCGCTTCATGGTGCCGTCGTCGTTGACGACCTCGACCAGGACGCCGGCCGGGGTGAGCCCGGCGAGGCGGGTCAGGTCGACGGCCGCCTCGGTGTGGCCGCGGCGGACCAGCACGCCGCCCTCGCGGTAGCGCAGCGGGAAGACGTGCCCGGGTCGGGTCAGCTCCCACGGCTCCGTCGCCGAGTCCGCCAGCGTGCGGGCGGTGTGGGCCCGGTCGGCGGCGCTGATGCCGGTGCTGACGCCGTCGCGGGCGTCCACCGAGATCGTGTACGCCGTGCGCAGCTTGTCCTTGTTGTGCGGGGTCATCAGCGGGATCTCGAGCCGCTCCAGCATGTCGCCGGGCATCGGCACGCAGATCACGCCGCTCGAGTGCCGGATCGTGAAGGCCATCAGCTCCGGCGTCGCCCTGGCGGCGGCGAAGATGATGTCGCCCTCGTTCTCGCGGTCCTCGTCGTCGACGACCACGACCGCCCTGCCCGCCGCGATGTCCGCGATGGCCCGCTCGACGGAGTCCAGGCGCACGCCGCCCGTGGTGTCGTTCATGCGGAGACCACCTGCTCGCGATCCTCGTGCGCGTCGTGGACGTCGGTCACGGTGCGGCTCGCGCGCCACCACACGAAGAAGCCGATCACCACGAAGACGGCGTAGAAGAGGTACATCCCGGCGGTCGGGTAGTACCCCGCGTTGATGAGCGTGGTCACCCCGACGATGTCGACGAGCATCCAGACCAGCCAGAACTCCACCCACCCGCGCGCCATGCCGTACGTCGCGAGCATCGAGCCGGCGAGGATCCACGCCTCGGTCGTGGGTCCCCACGATCCGAGCACCTGCGTCAGCAGGACGTACGCCGCTGCGTAGCCGACGACGCCGAGCACGAGCAGCTGCACCCGCTCGGCGTTCGTCGCCCAGCGGGGCGCGATCGCGCCGCCGTCGGACGCACCACCGCCCTTGCTGGCCTGCGACCAGCGCCACCAGCCGTAGACCGACACGAGCGCGAAGAACACCTGGCGCCCGGCCTGTCCCCACAGCGGCTCCTCGATCGAGCCGGAGAACTCACCGGTGGCGAACACGGTGAAGAGCAGGACGTTCCCGACGAGTCCGACGGGCCAGGCCCAGACGAAGCGCTTCATGCCCAGGATCGCACTGGCGAGGCCGAACAGGTTGCCGATCACCTCACGTGCACCGAGCTCCCCGCCGGGGACGGGGATGGTGCCGTGGACGAGCCATTCCAGGAGGGACATCACGATTCCTTGTGGTGCGCGGGGAGGTAGCCGCCGAGGAGCTTCTCGACGTGCTTGGCGATGACGTCGGCCTCGAGGTTGACCAGGTCGCCGACGCGGCGGGTGCCGAGCGTCGTACGCGCGAGGGTCTCGGGGATGAGGCTGACGGTGAAGCTGGTCTCGCGGGCCTCGACGACGGTGAGGCTGACGCCGTCGACGGTGATCGAGCCCTTGTCGACGAGGTAGCGCGACAGGTGGGCGGGCAGGGAGATCTCGACGACGTCCCAGTGCTCGCTCGGTGAGCGGGCGATGACCTCGCCGACGCCGTCGACATGGCCCTGGACGATGTGCCCGCCGAGGCGCTTGTCGACGGTGACGGCACGCTCGAGGTTGACCCGGTCGCCCGCGCTCACGCCGCGCAGCGAGGTCTTGTCGAGCGTCTCCTGCATCAGGTCGGCGGTCCAGCGGCCCTCGCCGAGCTCGGAGACGGTCAGGCAGCAGCCGTTGACCGAGATCGAGTCACCGAGGCCGGTGCCCTCGAGCACGGCGTACCGCTTCGACGGTGAGCCGGAGGGCGTCGCCCTGGTCGGTGACCTCGGCGATGGTGCCGAGCTCCTCGACGATGCCGGTGAACATCAGCTGCTCCTGTGGGTCGGGGTGGGGGTCATGGTCAGTCGTACGTTGGTGTCCTCGCCGTCGTGGCCCTGCAGCACGGTCACGTCGGTGACGTGCAGGTGGCGGGCGTCGTCGATGGTGGTGATGCCGAGGTCGGCGACCGCGCTGCGGCCGGCGCCGAGCAGCATCGGGGCGACGTAGGCCACGACCTCGTCGACGAGACCGGCGGCGAGGAACGCGCGGGCCAGCGTCGGCCCGCCCTCGAGGAAGACGTGCTGTCGGTCGCGCTCGAACAGCGTCGCGAGGGCCTCGCGCGGGTCGCGGGTGCGGAGGTGCAGGGTCTCCGCGCGGTCGTTGAGGATGCGGCGGTCCGGAGCGAGGTCGCGCAGCCCCATCACGGCGCGCAGCGGCTGGTGGGCGACCGGCTCGTCGACCTCGTCGCGGACCGTCAGCTCGGGGTCGTCGACCTCGACCGTGTGGGTGCCGACGAGCATCGTGTCGCAGAGCCCGCGGAGCCGGTGGGTGTCGAGGCGGGCCGCGCGGCTGGAGACCCAGCGGCTGGTGCCGTCGACGGCGGCGCTGCGGCCGTCGAGGGTGGTGGCGAACTTCCACGTGACGAACGGTCGCCCGTGTTCGACGGCGAAGGTCCAGGTGCGGTTGGTCGCTCGCGCCTCGTCGGCGAGCAGGCCGGCCTCGACGTCGATGCCGGCGTCCCGCAACCGGGCGGCGCCACCCTCGGCGACGGGGTTGACGTCGGTCTGGGCGAACACCACACGGCGTACGCCGGCAGCGATCAGCGCCTGCGAGCAGGGTCCGGTGCGACCGGTGTGGTTGCACGGCTCGAGGGTGACCACGGCGGTCGTGCCGCGTGCGGAGTCACCGGCGGCGCGCAGGGCCTCGACCTCGGCATGGGGCATGCCCGCACCGCGGTGGAAGCCCTCGGCGACCGTCGTCCCGTCGGGAGCGAGCAGCACGCAGCCGACGCGGGGGTTGGGTCCGAGGGGGACGCCGGGAGTGACGGCGAGCGCCAGCGCGCGCCGCATGGCACTGCGCTCTGCCTCGCTGGTCGTCATGTCCGCCTCCCGGTCCGTGGATCTGGACTCCGGGGGGCGGGCGACGGTGGACGCGATCCGTCGAGGGATGGCGTCGAGCCGTCAGCGTGCACTTCTCATCCGGACTGTGACCGTCGGTCCAGGAGTTCCACCTGGTCAACCGGCCACTGGCGGTGGTCGGGTCGCGGACTGTGACCGCCGGTGCGGAGTTCCACCGCCCCCAGAGCACGCAAGCTCTTGTGGGCAGAACTCTGCCACAGAGTCGACCATTCCCTCACCGGTGTCCGTGCGTGACGTGCGCAACCCTCGTGGGGACCTCAGATGTCGTCGAGGAACCGGTCGAACACGCGCGCGCCGAACTCGAGGGCGTCCACCGGGACCCGCTCGTCGACGCCGTGGAAGAGCGCGGTGAAGTCGAGGTCGGCCGGGAGCCGGAGCGGGGCGAAGCCGTAGGAGCGCATGTCGAGCTTGCGGAAGTGCTTGGCGTCGGTGCCGCCGCTCATCAGGAACGGCGCCACGAGGGCCTCCGGGTCCTCGGCGAGCAGGCTGCGGGTCATCGCGTCGACCAGGTCACCGTCGTACGGCGTCTCCCACGGCTGCTGGTGCGACTCGAAGTCGATGTCGATGCCGTCGCCGGCGAGCTCGTGGAGGGTCGCGAAGAACTCGTCCTCGTAGCCGGGCAGGAAGCGTCCATCGACCGTCGCGTGGGCGTCGGTCGGGATCACGTTGGTCTTGTAGCCGGCGCGCAGGGTGGTCGGGTTGGCGGTGTTGCGGATGACCGCGCCGAGCATCTTGGCGGCGTCGCCGAACTCCTCGACCAGCGCCTCGGCGTTCTCCGGGGTGGCCTCGGTCCCGGCGAGGTCGCCGATCGTCGCGAGCAGCACCTCCATCGCGGGAGTGAGACGGACCGGCCACCGGTGGGCGCCGATCCGCCCGACGGCGCCCGCCAGCCGGGTCACTGCGTTGTCGTCGTTGATCATCGAGCCGTGCCCCGCGCGGCCGCGGGCCGTGAGGCGCATCCACGCCATCCCCTTCTCCGCGGCCTCGATCAGGTAGACGCGACGCCCGCGCACGGTCGCCGAGAAGCCGCCGACCTCACCGACGGCCTCGGTGCAGTCGGCGAGCAGGTCGGCGTGCTCCTCGACGAGGATCTGGGCGCCGTCGTGGCCCCCGGCCTCCTCGTCGGCGGTGAAGCAGAGCACGACCTCGCGCTCGGGCGCCGCCCCGGCGTTGGCCCGTGCGCGCACGACGCTGAGCAGCATCGCGTCGAAGTCCTTCATGTCCACCGCACCCCGGCCCCAGACGTAGCCGTCCTTGATCTCGCCGCTGAAGGGGTCGACCTGCCAGTCCGATGCCTCGGCAGGTACGACGTCGAGGTGGCCGTGCAGCAGCAGCGGGGCGCGGCCGTCGCCGCCGCCCCAGCGCGCGACCACGTTGGTCCGACCCGGGCTGCCCTCGATGATCTGGCTCTCGATCCCGACCTCGTCGAGGAGGGTCGCGACGTGCTCCGCGGCCTTGCGCTCCCCCGGCCCGTCGTCGGTCCCGTAGTTGGACGTGTCGATGCGGATGAGCTCCTGGCAGAGCTGCACGACCTCCGCCGCGGGGTCGTAGGAGAGGTCCCGGGAAGGCTGCTCGGAGGGCTGCGTGAAGGCGTCGTCCATGCCGTCCATCCTGCCCCAGAACCGCACGTCTCCCCGATGCGATGTCGGCCGAATCCCTTTGCTACTGTTCTCCAGCACTCGTCCGGGTGGCGGAATTGGCAGACGCGCTAGCTTGAGGTGCTAGTGCCCGTATTAGGGCGTGGGGGTTCAAGTCCCCCCTCGGACACTGAGAAGGCTCCGGCTCCACGGAGCCTTTTCTTCATTTCGCTCCGAAGACGAGGAACCCCAGGTCGATGACCTGGGGTTCCTCGCTCGGTGAGCAGTGCGTCAGTCGTCGAAGGCCTTGACCACGGCCTCGTCGATGGTGTTCTTCGGGCCGGTGAACCACGTCTTCGCCGAGACGTTCCACCAGATGGCCAGGACGATCAGCGTGCCGATCGTGAGGATCGGTGCGTAGTTGACGCTGCTCCACGCGAACTCGTCGCTGAAGGGCACGCCGGCCGGTGTGAACGGCAGGATGAAGTAGACGGAGATGATCGCGATCTCGGCCACCGCGATCAGGTTCATCCACTTGTACTTCTTGCCGTTGGTCCAGGATCCCTCCTCGAAGTCGTCGCCGATCCGCCAGCGGAGGTAGATCGGGATCAGGAACGAGAGGTAGAGGCCGATCACGGCCACGGAGACGACGGCGTAGAACGCGATCGGCACGCCACCGATGCTCTTCAGCGCGGGAAGGGTGATGAGGATGCCGATCGTCGCGACGAACATCACGGCGTTGGCCGGGATCTTCGTCCGGGTGTTCACCTGGGAGAGCCAGGCCGAGCCCGGGATCGCACCGTCGCGGCTGAACGCGAACGTCATCCGCGACGCGCTGGTCAGGCACGCCGTGGTGCAGAAGAGCTGACCGGCGGTCGAGATCAGCAGGATCAGGAAGTGCCAGCCGTCCGGCAGTGCCTGGCCGAAGATCACGTCCACGGCCCCGAAGCCCTCACTGACGCCGTCCGGGTCCTGCACCGCGAAGAGGAACGACAGCAGCAGGACGTATCCACCGATCGCGGAGTAGAAGATCGAGCGCCAGATGCCCTTGGCCGCGCCCTCGGCGGCACCCTGGGTCTCCTCGGAGAGGTGGGCGGAGGCGTCGAAGCCGGTGATCGTGTACTGCGTGAGCAGGAAGCCGAGCGGCAGCACGAGGAACCAGTAGGCACCGCTGCTGAACCCGGAGTTGTTGATCCGCTCGGTGAAGACGAACTCCATGCTCTGGTGGGTCGGCGGCACGATGATGAGCACCAGGATCACGATCGCCGCGCCGGCGACGTGCCACCACACCGAGATGTTGTTGATCACCGCGAGCAGGTGGCCGCTGAAGATGTTGGCCAGCGAGGCCAGCACCAGGATCGTGACGAAGAGCAGGAACACCCGGGTCAGCGAGTAGCCGTCGGCCCAGCCGGTGCTGATCGTGCTGATCGTGAGGTCGAGGAACGTCGCGGCGCCGTACGCGACGCTGGCGGTGACGGCCAGCAGGCCGATCAGGTTGAGCCACCCGGTGAAGAAGCCGGCGGCCGGGCCGCCCAGCTTGGCGGCCCACCAGTAGATGCCGCCCGATGTCGGGTACGCCGAGACGAGCTCGCTCAGCGTGAAGCCGATGATCAGGATGAACGCCGAGATGATCGGCCAGCCCCACGAGATGGCGATCGGACCGCCGTTGTTCCACGCCTGGCCGAAGGTCGTGAAGCAACCTGCCAGGATCGAGATGATCGAGAACGAGATCGCGAAGTTGGAGAAGCTCGACCAGCTCCGGCTCAGCTCCTGCGAGTAGCCGAGCCTCGCGAGGTGCTTCTCGTCATCGGTCAGCTCCGGCTGACCATCGGACCTGGCAGCGGACTCTGCAGCGGACATGGGCGCACCTCTCGCGGGGTCAGTGGGTGATCGGCACGCTAGACCCGGCCGAACCGCTTGTGAATAGCCCTGGCCGAAATTGGTCTGAACTCCGACCATTGACTGTGCCAGTCGTCACGCACAGACTGGCCCGCATGACCGCCCAGCCGCACGAGCACCTCACCGACGCGGTGCTCCGGCCGGTGCGGGGGCACCATGCCTTCGAGGGTTGCGTCGAGCAGCTCGCGACCGCGATCCGGCTGGGGGTCTACCCCGTCGGCAGCCTGTTGCCGCCGGAGCGCGAGCTCGCCGAACGGCTCGCGGTCAGCCGCGCCACGCTGCGAGAGGCGATCGCGGCGCTGCGGCAGGCCGGACTGGTCGAGACCAGGCGCGGGCGCGGTGGCGGTTCGACGGTCACCTCGCGGGCGCGGGGGCGATTCACCGGCGACCTCGCCAAGCTGTCGGTGTCCACGAAGTCGGAGTGGCTGGACGCGCTCGAGTTCCGCCGGGTGGTCGAGCCGGGGGCCGCGCACCTCGCCGCCAGCCACGAGCTCGCCGATCCCGACCGCGACCGGCTGGTCCAGACCGAGGCGGCCGTCCAGGAGGCCAGCGGCAAGCGCGCGCACCGCCAGGCCGACTCCCGGCTGCACCTCACCATCGCCTCGCTCAGCGGCTCCGCCCTGCTGCAGGAGGCCGTCACGTCGGTCCAGTCCACCCTCGACTCGATGCTCGGTGCGATCCCGGCCCTCGAACCCAACATCGGCCACTCGCACCGCCAGCACCGCCAGATCTGCAAGGCCATCGTCGACGGGCGCCCCGACCGCGCCCGTCGGGTGATGGAGGACCACTGCGACGACACGGCCGCGCTCCTGCGCGGCCTGCTCGTCTGAGACACCCCGCACCGACCACCGACACCCAGCACTGCCGACAGGGAGATCCCGTGACCACACGCAACGACCGGCACCTGACCATGGAGGGGCTGCGCCAGCGCATCGACGCGGGAGACGTCGACACGGTCGTGCTGGCCTTCACCGACATGCAGGGGCGGCTCCAGGGCAAGCGGCTGCACGGGCAGTACTTCCTCGACCACGTGGTCGGACACGGCACCGAGGGCTGCAACTACCTCCTCGCCGTCGACGTCGACATGAACACCGTCGACGGCTACGCCATGACGTCGTGGGAGCAGGGCTACGGTGACATGGAGTTCGTGATGGACGAGCAGACCATCCGGATGCTCCCGTGGCTGCCGGCGACCGCGATGGTCCAGTGCGACCTCGAGTGGACCGACCACCGCCCCGTCGCGGCCAGTCCGCGCGCGATCCTCAAGGCCCAGCTCGACCGGCTCGCCGAACGTGGCCTCATCGCGCTCGCCGGCACCGAGCTCGAGCTGGTGATCTACGACGACACCTACGAGGAGGCGTTCGACAAGGGCTACCAGGGCCTGACGCCGGCCAACCAGTACAACATCGACTACTCGATCCTCGGCACCACCCGCGTGGAGCCGCTGCTGCGCGACATCCGCAACCACATGTACGCCGCCGGTCTCGACGTCGAGGGCGCGAAGGGCGAGTGCAACTTCGGGCAGCACGAGATCGGCTTCCTCTACGCCGACGCCCTGACCACCGCCGACAACCACGCCGTCTACAAGAACGCCGCCAAGGAGATCGCCGCCCAGCACGGCAAGTCGGTGACCTTCATGGCGAAGCCCAACCAGCGCGAGGGCAACTCCTGCCACATCCACATGTCGTTCCGCGGCGCGGACGGCGAGCTGGTCTTCTGGGACCCGGAGAAGGAGGCGCGTACGCCGCTCTACGACCGGTTCATCGCGGGCGTGCTCGCCACGGCGGCGGACTTCACGCTGTTCTTCGCGCCGAACATCAACTCCTACAAGCGGTTCGCCGACGGCTCCTTCGCCCCCACCACCCTCGGCTGGGGCCTCGACAACCGCACGTGCGCGATGCGCCTGGTGGGCCGCGGCGCCGGAGCGCGCATGGAGAACCGGATCCCCGGCGCCGACGCCAACCCCTACCTCGCGCTGGCAGCGATGATCGCCGGCGGCCTGCACGGCATCGACGAGGAGCTCGAGCTGGAGCCGGAGCTGACCGGCAACGCCTACGCCTCCGACAAGCCGCGCGTGCCCAACACGATGGGTGCGGCGCGCGAGAGGTTCCACGGCTCCGAGGTGGTCCGGTCGGCCCTGGGCGAGGAGGTCGTCGCGCACTACGCCAACATGGCCGACGTCGAGCTGGCGGCGTACAACGCGACGGTGACCGATTGGGAGCTCCGGCGCGGATTCGAGAGGCTCTGAGACATGAGCCTGCTGATCAACCCGACCACCGGCGAGGAGCTCGCCCACTCCCCCGCCTCGGCGACCCTCGACGAGGCCGACACCGCCATCGCGCGAGCGCACGACGCCTTCCCCGCCTGGCGTGACGTCGCCCCGGGCGAGCGGGCCCGGCTGCTGCGGGGATTCGCCGCGATCGTGGACGCGCACCTCGAGGAGCTGGCCCAGCTGGAGGTCCTCAACGCCGGCCACACCATCGGCAACGCGCGATGGGAGGCCGGCAACGTCCGCGACTGCCTCAACTACTACTCGGCCGCGCCCGAGCGACTCTTCGGCCGCCAGATCCCGGTGGCCGGCGGCACCGACCTCACCTTCCACGAACCGCTCGGCGTGGTCGGGATCATCGTCCCCTGGAACTTCCCGATGCCCATCGCCGCGTGGGGCTTCGCGCCGGCTCTCGCGGCCGGCAACACGGTCGTGCTCAAGCCTGCCGAGCTCACGCCGCTGACGGCCATCCGGATCGGCGAGCTCGCCGTCGAGGCCGGGCTGCCCGAGGGCGTCCTCACCATCATCCCCGGCAAGGGGTCGGTCGTCGGCGAGCGCTTCGTCACCCACCCGCTCGTTCGCAAGGTCTGCTTCACCGGCTCCACCGGCGTCGGCAAGCAGATCATGAAGGGCTGCGCCGACCAGGTGAAGCGGGTGACCCTCGAGCTCGGCGGCAAGAGCGCGAACGTCGTCTTCGCCGACACCGACGTCGCCGCGGCCGCCGCCAGTGCGCCGTACGCCGTCTTCGACAACGCCGGCCAGGACTGCTGCGCGCGCTCGCGGATCCTCGTGCAGCGCTCGGCGTACGACGAGTTCGTGGGGCGGCTGGAGACGGCGGTCCGGGCGTTCAAGGTCATCGACCCCGCCGACGAGCAGAGCGAGATGGGCCCGATGGTCTCGTCTGGGCAGCGCGACGCCGTGCAGGCGTACCTCGACGACGCGAGCATCGCGTTCAGCGGCAGCGCCCCTGACGGGCCGGGCTGGTGGCTGCCGCCCACCGTCGTCGAGTCGCGCGACACCAGCGAGGCCGTGTGGCGCGAGGAGGTCTTCGGACCGGTCGTCGCGGTGATGGCCTTCGACGACGAGGACCACGCGATCGCGCTCGCCAACGACTCCGACTACGGCCTGTCCGGGTCGATCTTCACCAGCGACGTCGGCAGAGCCCTGCGGGTCGCGCGCCGCGTCGAGGCCGGCAACCTGTCGGTCAACAGCCACGCCTCGGTGCGCTACTGGACGCCGTTCGGCGGCTACAAGCAGTCCGGCCTCGGCCGCGAGCTCGGCCCCGACGCGCCGAACGCGTTCACCGAGGAGAAGAACGTCTTCATCGCCCACTGACCCCGCACGGCACCACTGAAAGGCACCCAGACATGACAGGACGCATCGAGGGCCGCACGGCCGTCGTCACCGGTGGTTGCAGCGGCATCGGCCTGGCGACCGTACGCCGCTTCGTGGAGGAGGGCGCGCGGGTCGTGATCGGCGACATCGACGACGCGGGCGGCGAGGCGCTGGTCGCCGAGCTCGGCGGCACCGACGTGGCGACGTACGTCCACGTCGACGTCACCTCCAAGGACGAGGTGGACGCGCTCTTCCGGACCGCGAACGACACCTACGGCTCGGTCGACATCGCCTTCAACAACGCCGGCATCTCGCCGCCGGAGGACGACTCGATCCTCGACACCGACCTCGACGCGTGGCGCAAGGTGCAGGAGGTCAACCTCACGAGCGTCTACCTCTGCTGCAAGGCGGCGCTGCCCTACATGATCGAGCAGAAGCGCGGGTCGATCATCAACACCGCGTCCTTCGTGGCCGTGATGGGCGCCGCGACCTCGCAGATCTCCTACTCGGCCTCCAAGGGCGGCGTGCTGTCGATGTCGCGCGAGCTCGGCGTGCAGTTCGCCCGCGAGGGCGTGCGGGTCAACGCGCTGTGCCCCGGGCCCGTCAACACGCCCCTGCTCAAGGAGCTGTTCGCCAGCGACGCCGAACGGGCCGCCCGACGGCTCGTGCACGTCCCGATGGGCCGGTTCGGCGAGCCCGAGGAGATGGCCAACGCGGTGCTGTTCCTGGCCTCCGACGAGTCCAGCTTCATGACCGCCAGCACGTTCCTCGTCGACGGCGGCATCTCGGGCGCCTACGTGACGCCTCTCTGAGCGCTCGATGACGCACGCACCTGTCGTCGGGCTGACCACGTACCGCCAGGAGGCAGCGTGGGGTGTGTGGCACACCCGCGCCGACCTCCTTCCCACCGAGTACGCCGCCGCCGTGGAGGCCGCGGGCGGGGTGCCGCTGCTGCTGCCACCGGTCGCTGCCGCCGGGGCCGCCCAGCGGGTGGTGCAGACGATCGAGGCGCTGGTCGTCTCCGGCGGCGCGGACGTCGACCCGGCGCGCTACGGCGCCGAGCCGCACGAGCGGACCACGGGCTGGCGCCCCGACCGCGACGCGTGGGAGCTCGCCCTCCTGACGGCCGCCGACGAGGTCGGCCTCCCGGTGCTCGGCATCTGCCGCGGCATGCAGCTGATGGCCGTCCATGCGGGCGGGACGCTCGACCAGCACACGCCCGACCTGGTCGGTCACGAGGAGCACTCCCCCGGCGGTGACGTCTACGGCGACGTCGAGGTCGAGACGGCGGCCGGGTCCCGGCTCGCCAGCCTCGTCGGCCCCCGGGTGGAGGTCGGCTGCCACCACCACCAGTCGGTGGCCACCCATCCCGGCTTCACCGCGGTGGCCCGTGCCACCGACGGGACGGTCGAGGCGATGGAGGCCGAGGGAGACCGGTTCCGGATGGCCGTGCAGTGGCACCCCGAGACACGCGTCGAGATCGGCCTGATGGCGGGCCTGGTCGCCGCGGCCCGCGCGCACACGGCCCGCTAGACCTGCCGGGCCCGCTCTCGCCGGTCCTGCTCGCGCTCCCGGTTGCGGCGCAGCGTGCCGGGGAGGGTCAGGACGACCGCCAGCGCGATGCCGAGGAACATGCCGATCGAGTTCGCGGCGACGTCGCGCGGGTCCGACACCCGACCGGGGATCTCGCGCTGGACGCTCTCGATCATCGACGTCAGCACGATGCCGGCCGCGAGCGCGACCCACCACAGCCGGGTGCTGACGAGCAGCAGCAGGAAGACGCCGAGCGGCACGAAGAGGCCGATGTTGGCGAGGAACTCGATCCGCTCGACCGAGAGCCGGCTGGTCAGCGGGTCGAGGTCGGGGTAGCGCTGCAGCCGGGCGAGCACGCGCGTGGCGAGGTCGGAGTAGTCGGGCGCGTTCGACGCGGGAGTCAGCGTCACGAGGCCGACGAAGCCCAGGTACAGCAGGGTCAGCAGGCCGAGGAACGGATGTCGGTGCAGCACCCCACCCATCATCCGGGTCGGACCAACGACTCGGGCGTGCGCCACTCCCGCGAGCGGCTCGGAGAGGTCCCTCGGGACGTGGCCGACCGGCCGTCGACGATCAGTCCGCTTCCCAGTAGGGACCCTTGGCGTAGTGGTCGCGCTCGACCGTGGTCACGGGGCGGCGGACGGTGACGTACCGCTGCGCCATGCTCCCGTCGGACTGGCGCTCCATCCGCGCGACCCGGAACGTCGAGTACGTCGTGGTGTAGGCGTCGCGCGAGTTGCGGGCGTGGTCCCACTGGTAGTCGAAGTTGCGCACGTACTTCCGGGCAACCCGTCGACCGCGGACGGTGAGCCAGAGCTCGTCGTTGGCGGTGCTGAGGCTGGCCCAGTTCGACGACCCGGTGAGCACCATCTCGGTGCCCCGGACGCCGGCGTACGTGCCCTGGATGACGAAGTACTTCTGGTGGCTGTAGAAGTCGAGGATCAGGTCGTCCTCGCCGTCATTGTTGAGGTCGAAGTTGTCCTCGGTGTTGTAGTCCATGCCGGTCGAGCGCATCGGGATCCGGCCGCGCGCGGTCGGCGCGCCGAGGATCTGCTTCGTGCGGTAGCCGATCAGGCCGTAGCTGACCCGGAAGGCACAGCCCTCGGCGAACTTGTTGCGGATCGCGGCTGCCAGGTAGTCGCCGCGCCGGCCACGCATGGTGTGCATCGACAGGGCCAGTCGCGTGCGCACGACGCCGCCGGCACCGTCGGGCGTCAGGCACTGGATCCTGCCGAGCATGTCGAGCACGAGGTCGTTCTTCGGCCCGGAGAGCTTGGGGAGGGCCCACACGGTCATCTTGTCGACCGCGTCGTCGCACGCGGCGCCGGTCGGCGTCCCGCAGAAGAAGCGGGGCGGCCGGCGGACGTCCCAGTCCTTCTTCATGTTGTTGAAGAGGGAGACGAACTGGCGGAACAGGTCGTGGTCGCCCGAGGTGAAGTAGAGGTCGTTCCACTGGTGGAGGGCCGCGTTGAGCATCATGTTGGCCGATCCGATGGCCATCACGTCCTCGGACTTCCCGGCCCGGGTGAACGAGTAGAACTTCGTGTGGAGGTTGTTGAACTCGTTCTCGGTGCTGCGGCAGCTCGCGACGCACTTGTAGATGAAGTTCTTCTTCGCCCGGTTGGTGCCGATCTCGGCGCGGATGACCTGCATCGCCCGGGTGTCCTGGTGGTCGTTGAGCAGCATCTGGATCTTGACGCCCCGCTTGTGGGCGGCGACCAGCGCGTTGGCGACCGGCATCCGGTCGAAGGAGTAGACCGCGATCCGGATGATCGCACCGCGGCGGGTGTGGCGGATGGTCTCGATGATCTTGCGCTCGATGCGGAAGTGCCCGGCCTTGCGGTGCGGGTCGTTGAAGTAGGGGCCTTCGGGTGCCTTCCACCGGCGCTTCGCGGCGACCTTCGCGGAGCTGGCGGCCTTCGACGTTCCGGCGTGTGCGGTCGGATTCGCCTCGGCCGTGGGCGGCACGCCTGCGACCAGCGAGAAGGTCAGCACCAGGGACAGTGCCGCCAGCAGGGGCGAGAACCTCGACACGACCACACACCTTCCCGGACCGTGCGCCGGTCGCACCCCGAGGACAACTGGACGACACGGGAGGGCCGCACGTCAAAACCGCGACGTCGTCCGAGCCGTCGTCGGTGGGCTGGGAGAAGGTGTCCCCATGGCCCGCGTCCACCTCTCCCGCATGCCGGGCGAGCGCGTGCGGGTGAGCGACAGCGGCCTCGACGGCGACGACGCGCGCGTGCTCGACGCGGCCGACCTGCCGGCGTACGTCACCCGGCGGGAGGCGGACGACGCGCCCCGCTGGGTGTGGGACGACACCGCCCGGTGGTACCCCTCCCTGCTCGCCGCAGGCGTGCGGGTCGAGCGCTGCCACGACCTGAGGCTGTGCCACCGACTGTTGCGACGCGCCCCGGCGCTCGAGGCCCGGCTGCTCGACGGCGACGAGTCGGACCTGTGGGACCGGCTCCGCCCGGCCGAGCCGACGGACCCCGCGCTCTTCAGCGCCGACGACACCACCGAGCACCTGCGCGCCGACGTCGAGGACGCCCGGCAGCTGGCCGCGGTCGCCGCGTCACCCGAGTCCGTACGTCTCGGGCTCCTGCTCGCTGCGGAGTCCGCGGGCGCGCTCGTCGCGGCGGAGATGACCCACGTCGGCGTCCCGTGGCGGGTGGGCGTGCACGAGCGGCTGCTCACCGACCTGCTCGGGCCGCGGCCCCCGCGCGGCGCCCGGCCGCGCCTGCTCGAGGAGCTGGCCGTCGAGGTGCGCCGCATCCTCGACAGCCCCGACCTCAACCCCGACTCGCATCCCCACCTCCTGGCGGCGCTGCAGCGTGCCGGCATCGAGGTCGCCGACACGCGCCGCTCCACGCTGCGCCAGGTCGAGCACCCCGTCGTGGAGCCGCTCGTGCGCTACAAGCAGCTCGCCCACCTCTTCTCGACCAACGGCTGGGCGTGGATCGACCAGTGGGTGAGCGACGGCCGGTTCCGCCCGGTCTACCAGCCTGCCGGCTCGGCCACCGGACGCTGGTCGTCGAACGGCGGCGGTGCGCTCTCCTTCCCCGCGCAGGTGCGCTCCGCCGCGGTGGCCGACGACGGCTGGGCCTTCGTCGTCGCCGACGTGGCCCAGCTCGAGCCGCGCGTGCTCGCCGGGATGAGCGGCGACCGGGCCCTGGCGCGTGCGGCCCGCGGCGCCGACCTCTACCAGGGGATGGTCGACGACGGCGCGGTCGCGACCCGCCAGGACGCCAAGCTCGGCCTGCTCGGCGCGATGTACGGCGCGACCAGCGGAGAGAGCGGCCGGATGGTCGCCGGGCTCACCCGCCGCTACCCCGCAGCCTTCGGGCTCGTCGAGGACGCTGCCCGCGCCGGCGAGCGCGGACAGGTCGTCCGCACGCTGCTCGGTCGCGGGTGCCCGGCCCTGGGCGGCGGCTCGTGGGACGAGTCGCCCGAAGCGCCGCCGGCCGACCTCGAGGGCCAGGACCGGCACCGCCGGGCCTACGGCCGGTTCACCCGCAACTTCGTCGTCCAGGGCACCGCGGCCGAGTGGGCGTCGTGCTGGCTCGCCGACCTGCGCAACCGGTTGTGGCGGCTCGGCGCGGACGGACCGATCGACACGCGACCACACCTGGTGCTCTTCCTGCACGACGAGGTCGTCGTGCACACGCCCGCCGTCCTCGCCGACTCGGTGACCGCCGAGGTCACTGCGGCCGCAGCGGCCGCGGGTGCACTGCTCTTCCGCGAGCTCCCCGTCGACTTCCCGCTCAACGTCTCCGTCGTGCGTTCCTACGCCGACGCGGGGAAGCCCGGGACCCCGACCCCCGCCGACCCGTGAGGCTCCCCTCGTCCTGAGCCGGCTTCGGGGTCACCACCCAGATCGCGATCGGCTTCCTCGTGTGGGGCCTGGTCCCTCTAGGGTCGCTCCCATGAGGGATCCCCTGCGCATCGGCTTCGTCACCGGCGCGACTCCCGACAAGTGGGCGCGCAACTGGCGCGACCAGCGGCGCGAGCCCCTGGAGCTCGTGCCGGTCACCGAGGCCGACCAGCTCGACGGCGTGCGCGACGGCAGCCTCGACATGGCGCTCGTCCGGCTCCCGGTCGAGCGCGACGGACTGCACTGCGTGCGTCTCTACGACGAGGTGCAGGTCGCGGTCGCGTCGCGCGAGCACCTGCTCGCCGCGGCGGACGAGGAGGTCACCACCGACGACCTGGTCGACGAGCAGCTCGTACGGCCCCACAGCAGCGGGTGGCGGCCGACGGCCGACCAGCTCGACTGGCCGCCCATGAGCGAGCAGGAGGCGATCGAGACGGTCGCCGCCGGTACGGGCGTCGTGATCCTCCCGATGTCGGTCGCGCGGCTGCACCAGCGCAAGGACGTCGTGAGCCGCGTCGTGTCCGACCTCGAGCCGACCACCATCGCGCTCGTGTGGACGCGCGAGCGTGACGACGACGTCACCCAGGCCTTCGTCGGCGTCACCAAGGGGCGTACGGCGCGGTCCTCGCGCTAGCCACCACGAACCGGGCTCACACGTTGTCCTGTTCGACACGCCGTCGCGGGCCGTGAGTCGCCCAGGGACTCACGGCCCCAGCTCTCAGCCGCGGTGCTTGCCGCGGCGCGAGTGCGGCGTGGCCATCACGTCGCGGATCCGCTGCTCGTCGAAGTCCTCACCGAGCCACTCGAAGAGCCCGCGCAGCGCACCCGGGGCGGCGACGTAGTCGTCGTAGTGGACGCGGTAGGCCGCGTCGCCCAGGCCGGCGACGGTGCCGAGGATCTTCTCCTCGATCGCCGTCACCTGCGCCAGCGGGTCCTCCTTGTGGGTCCAGTAGTTGCTGGCGGCGACGTCCTCGAGCCGGCGCGTGTTGACCACGAACCGCGCCGCGGGGAACACCTGCCGAAGGAACTCGACGTACGCGGGGAGGTCGGCGTCGTACCAGCGGATCTCCTTGTAGCCGGTGACGCGGGTGCCCGGCTCGGGGCGCAACAGCGTCGCCTCGGCGAGCGCGCGGATGTGCTGGAGCGAGGCCTGCTCCGGGAACGACTCGATGCCGAACCAGGGGTGGGTCGGCTCGCTCGCCTTGTCCGGGTCGACCCGCGCCCGCTCCGCCATCCCGCTGCGGTGGAAGTCGTAGAGGTGGCGCATCGCGTGGCGGTTCTCGCCGCGCAGCAGCCACCCGGGGATCGAGTTGAGGATGCCCATCAGCAGGGTCGAGCCCGACCGGCCGTAGGTCATCACGAAGACGTGTTCCATCACCACGACCTGTCCAGCGGTCGGCCCTCGTGGAACCCGGCGGCGGACTGCACGCCGACCAGCGCCCGCTCGTGCAGCTCGGCCAGGTCGGTCGCGCCGGCGTAGGTGCACGACGACCGGACGCCGGAGCAGATCTGGTCGATGAGGTCCTCGACGCCCGGGCGATGGGGATCGAGGTACATCCGCGAGGATGAGATGCCCTCCTCGTAGAGACCCTTGCGAGCCCGGTCGTAGGACGACTCGCCGGAGGTGCGGTTGGCCACCGCCCGCGCCGACGCCATCCCGAAGGACACCTTGAACGGCCGTCCGTCGGCGTCGTGGACGAGGTCGCCGGGCGACTCGTGCGTCCCGGCGAACCACGAGCCGATCATCACCGACGAGGCACCGGCGGCGAGGGCGAGAGCGACGTCGCGCGGGTGGCGTACTCCCCCGTCGGCCCAGACGTGCTTGCCGAGCTCGCGCGCCTGGACGGCGCACTCGTGGACGGCGGAGAACTGCGGTCGCCCGACGCCGGTCATCATCCGGGTCGTGCACATCGCGCCGGGCCCGACGCCGACCTTGACGATGTCGGCGCCGGCCTCGATCAGCGCGCGCGTGCCCTCGGCGGACACGACGTTGCCGGCCGCGACCGGCACCTGCGGGGACAGCGCTCGCACCGACTGCAGCGCCTGCACCATCCGGTCCTGGTGGCCGTGGGCGGTGTCGACGACGAGGCAGTCGATGCCGGCGTCGAGCAGTGCGGCGGCGCGGTCGGCGACGTCACCGTTGACCCCGACGGCGGCGGCGATCCGCAGGCCACCACGGGAGTCGACAGCGGGCGTGTAGAGCGTCGCGCGCAGCGCGCCGAGCCGGGTCAGCACGCCGACGAGCTCGCCGGACTCCGAGACCGCCACGGCCAGCGGCGCCTTGGCGCGCTCGATGGCGTCGTACACCTCGCGTGGGTCCGTGCCCACGGACACCGTGACCACGGCGCTGCTCATCACCGTCGAGACCTGCGCGAAGCGGTCCACCTCGGCACAGTCGGCCTCGGAGACGACGCCCACCGGCCGGCCGTCCTGGACCACGACGGCGGCCTTGTGCGCGCGCTTCGGGATCAGCGCGAGGGCCTCGGCGACCGTCTGGTCGGGACGCAGCTCGATCGGGGTGTCGAAGACGTGGTGCCGCTGCTTGACCCAGGCGACCACGTCGGCGACGACCGGGATCGGGATGTCCTGCGGGATGACCGTGAGCCCGCCGCGGCGCGCGACCGTCTCGGCCATCCGCCTGCCCGCGATGGCCGTCATGTTGGACACGACGAGCGGCAGTGTGGCGCCGGTGCCGTCGGAGGTGCTCAGGTCGACGTCGTAGCGGCTCGCCACCGAGGACGAGCGGGGGACCATGAAGACGTCGTCGTAGGTCAGGTCGTGGGCCGGCGTCGTGTCGAGGAACTGCACGGGTGCGGACTCTACGCGGCCGCGAGCCGGCAGCTCAGCCGTGTGCGGTGGCCGCTTGCTGCAGCGCCGCCCAGGTGCGGTCGACGTCGGCCTCGGTCGTGCGCCAGCTGCCGACCGCGAGCCGGATGGCGGCGCGACCGTTGACCGTCGTGTGGCTGAGGTACGCCTCGCCGGAGGCGTTGACCGCCTCCATCGCCGCGAGGGTCTGCTCGTCGCCCGACCTCAGCCGGAACACCACGAGCGACAGCGCCGGCTCGGTGACCAGCTCGAAGCGGTCGTCGGCCGACACGAGGTCGACGACGTGCGCGGCGAGCCGTACGCCGCTGCGGACATGCGCCCGTACGCCCTCGAGGCCGTAGGTCCGCAGGACGGCCCAGAGCTTGATCGCGCGGAAGCGCCGGCCGAGCTGCGGGTGCCAGTCGCGGTAGTCGACGACCTCGCCGGAGTCGGTCGCCGCGTTGCGGAGGTACTCCGGGAGGATCGACAGCGCACCGGTGAGGGCCGTGCGGTCGCGCACCCAGAAGGTGCTGCAGTCGAAGGTCGTGAGCAGCCACTTGTGCGGGTTGGTGACGAACGAGTCGGCGGCCTCGACGCCCGCGAGGTGGTCGCGGTGCTCGGGGCACACGGCGGCGACCCCGGCCCAGGCGGCGTCGACATGCAGCCAGACGCCCCACTCGCGGACCACGTCGGCGACGGCGGCGATGTCGTCCATCGCGCCGGTCGACGTGCTGCCGGCGGCGACGTGCACCATCACGGGACGCAACCCCGCCTCGACGTCCTCGACGATCGCGTCGCGCAGGGCGTCGACGTCGATCGCCTGGGTCACGGGGTCGATGTCGACCGCCCGCACGGACTCCTCGCCGAGCCCCGCCATCATCGCTGCCTTCACCAGCGACGAGTGCGCCTGCGTGGAGCCGTAGACCCGCCACGGAACGTCGCCGACGCCGCTGACACGGGCCTCGCCCCCGCTGGCCCGGTGCAGCGCGGACAGCAGTGCCGTGAACGTCGCGGTCGACGCAGTGTCCTGGATGACGCCGCCGCCGGGGCCGTCGCTGCGGAACGCCGCGGGGAGGCCGAGCGCCTCGGCGAACCAGTCGAGCACCACCTGCTCGACCTCGGTGACGGCCGGGCTGGTGGCCCAGATCATCCCCTGCGCGCCGATGCCGCTGGAGATCAGGTCACCGAGGATGGCGGCCGGCGACGAGTTGGCCGGGAAGTAGGCGAAGAAGCGCGGGTGCTGCCAGTGCGTCAGCCCGGGCACGACCACGCGGTCGAGGTCGGCCAGCACGGCGTCGAACGACTCGCCGGTCTCCGGCGCCGACGCCGGCAGCTGTCGGCGTACGTCACCGGGCGCGACCTGCGCACGGACCGGCAGGTCGTCGAGCGAGTGCCAGTAGTCGGCGATCCAGTCGATGGCGGCGTGCCCCTGGCGGCGGAACTCCTCGGGCGACATGTGGGCTGGCTGCTCTGGCATGGCCCGAACGTACCGGTGCGGATTGAGCGGACGTACTCAGCCACGATCGGGTACGTCGACAGGTCCCGCTGGGTCGCGATCGGCCGATGGTTGTCCCATGCCTTCGACACTCGCCACCAACGCCAAGAACACCACCGCCTTCGCCGCGCAGGCCGCGATCTCCTTCGGAGCCGCGCTCTTCGCGATGCTCGTCGCCGTCTACTTCATGGACGCCGATCCCTGGGTCAAGGGCTTCCTCGCCCTCGGCACCCTCTACCTGACGACGTCGACCTTCACGCTCGCCAAGGTCGTGCGCGACATGCAGGAGGACAGCACCACCGTCCACCGCCTCGACCAGGCACGCCTCGACAAGCTCCTCGCCCAGCACGACCCCTACAAGGCCTCCTGACAGCTCGCTGACCGGGCACTTCCTCGCGCTACAAACGGCTGACCGGGCAGTTCCTCGCGGTCCATCGCGAGGAAGTGCCCGGTCGGCGCACGTCAGCGCGAGGAAGTGCCCGGTCGGCGCACGTCAGCGCGAGGAAGTGCCCGGTCGACGGCTACTTGAGCTCGGAGCTCGTCAGCCCGAGGATCCGGCGGGCGACGATGAGCTGCTGGATCTGCTGGGTGCCCTCGAAGATGTCGAGGATCTTGGAGTCGCGCGACCACTTCTCCAGCAGCTCGGCCTCGCTGTAGCCGAGGGTGCCGCAGAGCTGGACGCACGACAGCGTCACGTCGGACCCGACGCGCCCGGCCTTCGCCTTGGCCATCGAGGCCTCGAGCGAGTTGGGCAGGCGGTTGTCGGCCATCCACGCGGCCTGCATCATCAGCAGCTTCGCGCCCTCCCAGTCGGCCTCGAGCCGTAGGAGCTTCGCGGCGGCGGCGCTCTGGCGCTCCGCCGGCCTGTCGTAGTCGACGGCCACGCCCGCCTGCTCCAGCAGGTCACGCGTCAGGTCGAGCGCCGCGCGGGCGCACCCGATCGCCATCGCCGCCACCAGCGGGCGGGTGTTGTCGAAGGTCGCCATCGCGCCCGCGAAGCCCGACGTGGTGTCGATCTCCGGAGAGCCGAGCAGGTCCTCGGCGGGCACCCGGCAGTCGGTGAAGGTGATCGCCGCCGTGTCGGACGCGCGGATGCCGAGCTTGTGCTCGAGGCGTTCGACCTTGAGGCCGGGGTTGTCCTTGCGGACCAGGAACGACTTGATCGCGGCGCGACCGAGCTCCTTGTCGAGCGTCGCCCACACGACGACGCTGTCCGCGCGGTCGCCCGAGGTGACGTAGATCTTCTCGCCGTTGATGACGTACTCGTCGCCGTCCTTGACGGCGGTCGTCGTCAGGTTGGCCGAGTCCGACCCGATGCCGGGCTCGGTGATCGCCATGGCCGCCCACGTGCCGGCGTACCTCTCGAGCTGCTCCTCGTTGGCGACCGACGCGATCGCGGAGTTGCCCAGGCCCTGGCGCGGCATCGAGAGCAGCAGGGCGGTGTCACCCCAGCACATCTCGGCGACCGACAGGACCGAGGCGAGGTTGGCGCCGTTGCGCACCTTGTCCGGGTCGCGGTCGGGCAGCTCGCCCCGTCGTACGCCGCCCGCACCGGCGCCGCCGGTCGCGCCGGTCTCGCTCACGCCGTCGATCAGCGCGGCGAGCATGTCGAGCTCCTTGGGGTACTCGTGCTCGGCGCGGTCGTACTTGCGCGAGATCGGGCGCAGCATGTTCATCGCCAGCTGGTGGGCCTGGTCGATCAGCTGGGCATGCTTCTTCGGGGTCTCGAGGTTGATCATCAGACGAGCACCACGCCTTCCATCAGACCGACGGCCCGCAGGTCGCGGTACCACCGTTCGACCGGGTGTTCCTTGACGAAGCCGTGCCCGCCGAGGAGCTGGACGCCGTCGAGCCCGATCTGCATGCCCCTCTCGGCGCACAGCTGGCGGGCCAGCCCGGCCTCGCGGGCGAAGTCGTCGCCGCGGGTCGCCCGCGACGCGGCCTTCCAGGTCAGCAGCCGCATGGCCTGCAGCTCGATCGCGATGTCGGCGACCATGAACGCGACCGACTGGCGGTGGCTGATCGGCTCGCCGAACGCCTGCCGCTCGTTGACGTACTCCTTCACGTAGTCGAGGACGGCCTGGCCGGTGCCCACGGCGAGCGCGCACCACGCCAGGCGCGAGAGGCGGACGCACTCGCGGTAGGCCTCGCCGTCGGTGTCGCCGAGCAGCGCGTCCGTCCCGACGCGCACGCCGGTGAGGTGCAGGCGCGAGAGCGCGGCCGCGCGCAGGCCCATCGACGGGTCGGCCTCGACCTCGAGGCCGTCGATCCCGGACTCGACGAGGAACAGCGCCGGTGTGCCGTCGAGCATGGCGGCGACGACGAAGAGCTCGGCGTCGACGCCGCGGACGACCGCGGACTTCACGCCGTCGAGCACGAAGCCGTCCCCGTCGCGCAGCGCGATGGTCGAGAGCTCGAACGGGTCGAAGAGGACCGTCGGCTCGGCGATCGTGAGCGCCGCGGCCGGGACGTCGCTGCCGGTGAAGGCCGGGAGGTAGGTCTGCTGCTGGGCCTCGGTGCCCCAGAGACCGAGCGCGGTGGCGACGGCGCCGGGCGCCAGGGCCGCGACGGCGAGCCCCATGTCGCCCGTGGCGAGGGCCTCCGCGACGAGCGCGCCGGTCATGGCCGAGCGCTCCTCCATGATGCCGCCGAGCGACTCGGGCACGCCGAGCCCGGGCAGGCCGAGCTCCTGGACGGCGGCGAGGACGTCGTCCGGTGCGGCGCACGCGTCGTCGGCGGCAGCGGCAGCCGGCCGCAGCAGCTCGGCAGCGAGCTCCTCCACCACGGCGACGAGCATCGCCTCGTCCTCGGTGGGGTTCAGGTCGAAGACCCCCCTCGACTCCGGACGAGCGGGCCGTTCCCCCTCGATGCGCCTCCCGGCCCGCGCAAACGTCCGGCCGGCCGCGGTGGCCACCCGGAAGCCGTTGCGGGTGGTGGAGTAGACGACCTGCTCGCTCTGCCTGCGCAGCCCGACGCGGTCGATCAGGTCGCTCTGGGCCAGCCGGTTGACGGCCGCGACGGCGAGCCCGATCGGGTCGCGCGTCTCGCGGGACGACAACCCGTGTCGACCGCCCGGACGCAGGCTGTGGAGGAGAGACATGCCCCCAATGTAACTCTGAGTTACACCCTTGACCAGCGCTCTCCACGTGGTGCCGATCACCTGTCCCATGCTGGTTAGGATCCTCCGCATGCACGACGAGCCGCCGACCGACGACCACGATGACGTCCGGGCGCCGCACGGCCCCCTCCCGACGGGTGGAGCCCCCCGAGCGATCACCCGCTGGGGCACGCCCGTCATGCACCGGGCGCAGGCGCCGGTGACGGCGTACGACGAGGCGCTGGCGACCCTGGCGGCCGACATGGTCGCGACGATGTACGCCGCCGACGGGGTCGGCCTGGCGGCCTGCCAGGTCGGCGAGGACGTGGCGATGTTCGTCTTCGACTGCCCCGACGACGACGGGGTGCGCACCGTCGGCGTGGTGTGCAACCCGGTGCTCACGCTGCCCGAGGGCAAGGACCGGCAGCTCGAGACCGACGACGAGGGCTGCCTCTCCTTCCCGGGCTCGTTCGAGCCGTGCTCGCGTCCCGACTGGGCGCGGGTCGACGGCACCGGCCTCGACGGCGAGCCGGTGAGCTTCGAGGGTGACGGCCTCCTCGCGCGCTGCCTCCAGCACGAGACCGACCACACGCTCGGCACGGTGTTCGGCGACCGCCTCTCGGCCAAGTCGCGCAAGAAGCTCGGCAAGGTCCACGACGCCGCAGCCGAGGACTACCCGCTGACCTGGCCCGCTTCGTGAACGACATCCGCGTCACCCGCGAGAACGCGCGCTTCCAGCAGTGGGAGGCACTGCTGACGAACCGCTCGAAGCGACACCGCCTCCGCGAGTTCCTCGTGCAGGGCGTCCGCCCGATCACCCGGGCGGTGGAGGAGGGCTGGACCGTGCGCGCCCTGCTGCGCGCGGACGGTACGTCGTCCGGCTGGGCCGACGGCCTGTGGTCGACCACCGAGGGCGAGCGCGTCCTCCTCTCCCCAGAGCTGCACGCGCGGCTCAGCGGACGGGAGGACGGCGCCGAGCTCGTCGCCGTCGTCGAGATGCCGGACGACGGTGTCTCCCGGCTCGAGGACTCGGCGCGGCCGCACGGCCCGATCGTGGTCTTCGACCGGCCGACCAGCCCCGGCAACATCGGCACGCTCGCGCGGTCCGCCGACGCGTTCGGCGCCTCCGCCCTGGTGGTCACCGGCCATGCCGCCGACCCCTACGACCCGCAGGCCGTCCGCGCCAGCACCGGCTCGATCTTCGCGCTGACCGTGCTGCGGGTCCCCGGACCGGGTCCGCTGGTCGAGCACGCGCACGCCCACGGCTACCGGATCGTCGGCACCGACGAGGAGGGCAGCGCGCTCGCCGCCGTCGACCTCGGCGGCCGGGTCGTGGTCGTCGTCGGCAACGAGACGCATGGCCTGTCCTCGCAGTGGCGGGCGGTCTGCGACGACGTCGCGAGCATCCCGATGGTCGGCACGACGTCGTCGCTCAACGCCGCGGTCGCCGGGTCGATCGTGCTCCACGAGGCATTGCGCCAGCGCTCCTGATCGGGACGTGCTGCGACGTGGGCGCCGGGGCGACCGCTTCGTCACACGTCGGGTCGGCGGCGGGCGGCGGCGTAGCAGGCGACCGCGGTGGCGGCGGCGACGTTGAGGGAGTCGATGCCGGCGCGCATCGGGATGATCGCGCGGCGCGCGGCGGCGGACTCCCAGCGCGACGACAGGCCGTGGCCCTCCGACCCGAGCACCAGAGCGAGCCGGTCGACGCCGGCGACCGCCTGCTCGATCGGCACCGAGTCCGGTGACAGCGTCAGCGCGACGGTGGTGAACCCGCGGCGCCCCAGGTCCGGCAGCGCGTCGTACCAGTCCGGCAGCCGGGTCCACGGCGTGGTGAACACCGCGCCCATCCCGACCTTGATCGAGCGCCGGTAGAGCGGGTCGGCGCAGCGCGGCGCGAGCAGCACGGCGTCGAACCCGAGGGCCGCGCCGGAGCGGAAGATCGCACCGACGTTGGTGTGGTCGACGAGGTCCTCGAGCACGAGCACCGACCGCGCTCCCGCCAGGACGTCCTCGACCGAGGGCAGGGTGCGCCGGTGCAGCGACGCGAGCGCACCGCGGTGCACGTGGAAGCCGGTGACCTGCTCGATCAGGGCCTCGGACAGGACGTAGCAGGGGGCGTCGGTGGAGCCGAGGATGTCGTCGAGACCGTCGAGCCAGCGCGGCGCCATCAGGAAGGAACGGGGTGCGTAGCCCGCCTCGACCGAACGGCGGACGACCTTCTCCCCCTCGGCGAGGAACAGGCCGTGCTCGGCCTCGAGGCTCTTGCGGAGCTCGACGTCGCGCAGGTCGCGGTAGTCGGCCAGCCGGGGGTCGCCGGGATCGGAGAGCTCGACGAGGTCAGCCATCTGCGAAGTGTGCCGGACGCGCCACGGCCACCACCTCTCCGATGACGATGATCGCCGGCGGGCGTACGTCGTTCGCGACGAGGTCGTCGGCCAGCAGGCCGAGCGTGGTGAGCACCGTGCGCTCGGTCGGCATCGTGCCGTCCACGATGACGGCGACGGGCGTGGACGCCGGTCTGCCGCCGTCGACGAGGGCGTCCGCGATCGCCGGAGCGTTGTCGACGGCCATCAGCAGGACGACCGTCCCGCGCATCCGCGCAACGGCGTCCCACGCGACCAGGGAGTGTGCGTGGTCCGGCGGGAGGTGGCCGGAGATCACGGTGAACTCGTGCGCGACCCCGCGGTGGGTGACCGGGATGCCGACGCGAGCGGGCACCGAGATGGCCGACGTCAGCCCGGGCACGACGGTCACCGGCACGCCGGCGGCCGTGCAGGCCAGCACCTCCTCGAAGCCGCGCCCGAAGACGAAGCTGTCGCCGCCCTTGAAGCGGACGACGCGCTTGCCCGCCCGCACCCGGTCGACGAGCACCTCGTTGATGACGTCCTGCGACGCGGAGCGACCGCGCGGCAGCTTGGCGACGTCGATGAGCTCGACGTGGGAGCCGAGCTCGTCGAGGAGCTCCCGCGGAGCGAGCCGGTCGGCGACGACGACGTCGGCCGAGGCAAGGGCGTGCCGGGCGGCGACGGTCACGAAGTCCGGATCGCCCGGCCCGCCGCCGACGAGCACCACGCCCGGGGTGCGGTCGTGGGCGTCCGCGGCGGTGAGCTGTCCGTCGCGCAGGGCGGTGACGATGTCGTCGCGCAGTGCCGCTGACTTCCGGGGCTCCCGGTTGCCGAGCACCCCGACCGTCACGCTCCCGTGGTGCCCGACCGCCGGCGTCCATGCCGTCCCGCCGAGCGCGTCGTCGGCGCGGACGCAGAAGGTGTGCCGGCTCTCGGCGGCGGCGGCGACCCGGGCGTTGACCTCGGGGTCGTCGGTGGCGGCCACGACGTACCACGCGCCGTCGAGGTCCGCCTCGGCGAAGTCGCGCAGGTGCAGCGTCAGCTCGCCCGCGAGCCCCTCGAGCGCCGGCGTCACCTCGGGGCTGACCAGGGTCACGTCGGCGCCGGCCGCGAGGAACGTCGGCACCCGCCGCTGGGCGACGTGGCCACCCCCGACCACGACCACCTTGCGACCGGCCAGCACGAGTCCGGCGAGGTAGGGATGGGGGTCGGTCATACCCCATTGTCGGTGGCCCGCGCGTGCACTTCGTGGCTAGGTTCGAGGAATGAGCACTGGCATCGAACGACCCGTGGCCCCCAACCCCTACGACCTCCTCCCGGCGACCGCGTCCTTCACGGTCACCAGCGACGACGTCACCGACGGCGCCCCGCTCAAGGACGACCAGGTGGCCGACCTCGGCAACACCTCGCCCCAGCTGAGCTGGTCGGGCGCGCCCGAGGGCACCCGGTCGTACGTCGTCACCTGCTTCGACCCCGACGCCCCGACGCCGAGCGGCTTCTGGCACTGGGTCCTGGTCGACATCCCGGCCGACGTGACGTCGCTGGGCACCGGCGCCGCATCCGGGACGCTGCCCGGCGCGGCGTTCCACGTGCGCAACGACGGCGGCGGGAGCGGCTTCATGGGCGCGGCGCCGCCGGAGAACGACCAGCCGCACCGCTACTTCTTCGTCGTGCACGCGGTGGGGGTGCCGAGCCTCGGCGTCGACGCGGATGCCTCACCCGCCGTGGTGTCGTTCAACCTTGCCTTCAAGACGCTGGGCCGCGCGATCATCCACGGCACCTACCGCCACTGACCAGCCACCACTGACCACCCGGCGCTGACCTCAGCGCCGAGCACCCGGCCCGTAGGGGTCCGGTGGACGAGGACCGAGATGGTCCAGACCACCGGGCCCCTTTTTCGCGTTCCCCCTCTGGCACACACCCCGCTTGCTTTGATCTGCACCGAGGCGTTTCTCGCCTTTACATGACCCGAAACTTGACTTAAGGGCCAGTTCTACAAGATTCTCTCAAGATCCACGGCCCCCGCTCTCGTGGATCCGCCCCGGAGGAATGACCGTGTCCCACTCCCGCTCGCTTGTCCGGCTCGCGACGCTCGCCGTCGCTGCAGCCGCGATCTGTGGCGTTCCGGCGGCCGCCGCCGCCAAGGACTGGTCCGGCCCGCGGAGCACGGCGAACTGGTCCGGTCCGCGGACCGCAGCGCACGCGGTCACCAGTGCCGGAGGCGACGTCGACGGCAATGTCGGAGCCGTCGCGACCGACGCCCTCGAGGACGCGCTGATGGCGGAGATCAACCAGGCGCGCGCGGCCAACGGCCTGCGCAAGATCTGGAACCTCGATGCATGCACCGACCAGCTCTCCGAGGAGTGGGGCGCACGGATCGCCCGCACCGGGCTCTTCGAGCACCGCGACCAGAACGAGATCATCCGCAAGTGCGACAACTCGTGGGCCGGTGAGACGCTCGTCCGCGGCGTCGGGCTCACCCCCGACGTGATGGTCGACCTCTGGCTCGACTCCCCCGGTCACCGCGAGATCCTGCTCAGCCCGCGCGCCCGACGCGCCGGCGTGTCCATCGAGCAGGACAGCCAGGGCCGCGTGATCGGCGTCGTCAACCTCGTGCGCCACAGGTGAGGCTCCGGATGGTGCACCGCACCCCGCAGATGTGAGACGATCCCCGGCCCCCTCGTGGGTGGGCCGGGGATCGTCTTCTGTGAGGGGTCGCGTCGTGAGGGGTGGGGGGATGCTGCACGTCGCCGTCGCGACCCGAGCCTTCCGCCGCTACTCCACCTACCGCGCAGCCACGCTCTCCGGGATCTTCACCAACTCGGTCTTCGGCATCATCTACTCCTTCGCCTACCTCGCGCTGTGGAACGAGAACCCCACGGCTGGCGGCTACGACGCGCAGGACGCGGTGACGTACGTCTGGCTCGGCCAGGCGCTGCTGATGACGATCGCGCTGTGGGGCGGCGGCGCAACGGACGACCTCGCCGAGCGGGTCCGTACGGGCGACATCGCGATCGACCTCTACCGCCCGGTCGGGCTCGTCGGGTGGTACCTCGCGAGCGATCTCGGCCGGGCGGCGTACCACCTCGTCACCCGCGGCTTCGGGCCGACGATCATCGGCCTGGTCTTCTTCGACATCTCGCTTCCGTCGTCGCCGCTGAACGCCCTCGCCTTCGCGCTCTCGCTGGTGCTCGCGGTCGTGGTGAGCTTCGCGATCCGTTTCCTCGTGGCCAGCACCGCCTTCTGGCTGCTCGACCAGTCGGGGGTGAAGGTGATGAGCGGTGCGTTCGCGATCTTCTTCAGCGGCATGATGCTGCCCCTCGTGCTCTTCCCCGGCTGGCTCGGGACGCTCGCCACTGCCCTCCCCTGGGCGTCGTACGTCCAGGTGCCGGCCGACATCTGGCTCGGCAAGCACGAGGGTGCCGACCTGCTCGCCGCCCTCGGCTTCCAGGTCATGTGGGCGGTCGTCCTGCTCGCCGCGTGCCAGGGCGTGCTGCGACTGGCGACGCGCAAGGTGGTGGTCCAGGGTGGCTGACCCCTCCCCCGCCCAGCACCTGCGCACCTACGGCCAGATCGCGTGGCTCTGGATCCGCGCGGCCTGGCAGTACCCCACGTCGTTCGTCCTGCTCGCCGTCGGCAACGGCCTGATCACCGGGCTCGACTTCGTCGGCCTGTGGATCATGTTCAGCCACCTCCAGGATCTCGCGGGCTTCACCCTCCACGAGGTGGCGCTGCTCTACGGCAGCGCGTCGCTCGCCCTCGCGATCGCCGACACCGCGATCGGCAGCGTCGAGCGGATCGGGACCTACATCCGCACCGGGCGGCTGGACCAGATGATGACGAAGCCGGTGCCCCTGCTCGTGCAGGTGTGCGCCGACCAGTTCACCCTGCGCCGGCTCGGGCGGCTCACCCAGGCGGGCGTCGTCTTCGGCTGGGCGTGCACCCACGTCGACTGGACACCGCTGCGGGTGCTGGTCGCGGTGTCGATGCTCGTCAGCGGTGCGCTCGTCTACTTCGGCCTGTTCGTCGGCTTCTCGTGCATCCAGTTCTGGACCACCGACGCCACCGAGTTCGCCAACGCCTTCACCTACGGCGGCGCGACCGTCACCCAGTACCCGCTGAGCATCTTCCCGCGCGAGGTCTTCGTCGGCCTCACGTTCGTCATCCCCGTGGCCTTCGTGAACTGGTACCCCTGCCTCTACCTCCTCGGCCGCACCGACCCGTTCGGCACGCCCGACGCGTTCCAGTTCGCCTCGCCCGTCGCCGGCGTGCTGACAATGGCCGTGGCCCTGCTCGTGTGGCGCCACGGCGTCCGCCACTACACCTCCACCGGGAGCTGACCGTGCCTGACCCGTCCGCCCAGCCGCTGATCGACGTGCACGACCTCGAGCGCACCTTCGACGTACGCCGGCGGGTCGAGGGCAGCCGTCGTCGCGTTCGCGACCAGGTGCTGGCGGTGCACGACCTCACCTTCGCGGTCGCGGCGGGCGAGATGGTCGGCTACATCGGCCCCAACGGGGCCGGCAAGTCCACCACGATCAAGATGCTCACCGGCATCCTCGTGCCGACCGGTGGCGAGGTCCGCGTGGGCGGGCTCGACCCGAGCCGTCAGCGGGTCGAGCTCGCGCGCCGGATCGGCGTGGTCTTCGGCCAGCGGTCGACGCTGTGGTGGGACCTGCCGCTGCGCGACTCGTTCGACCTGCTGCAGAAGATGTACCGGATCCCGCTCGAGCGCTACCGCGAGAACCTCGACCGGTTCGTCGACCTGCTCGACCTCCAGGCGCAGCTCGACACACCCGTGCGCCAGCTCAGCCTCGGCCAGCGGATGCGCGGCGACATCACCGCCGCGCTGCTGCACGACCCCGAGGTGATCTACCTCGACGAGCCGACGATCGGCCTCGACGTGGTCAGCAAGGGCCGGCTGCGCGAGTTCCTCCGGGCGCTCAACCGCGAGCGCGGCACCACGCTCCTCCTCACCACGCACGACCTCCAGGACATCGAGGCGCTCTGCGACCGGGTGATCGTGATCGACCACGGCACGTCGGTGTACGACGGCACGCTGGCCGGGCTGCACGCCCAGGGTGGCTCCACCCGGACGCTCGTCGTCGACCTCGTCGACGAGGCAGCGCCCATCGACGTACCCGGGGCGGAGGTCCGCAAGGTCGAGGGTCCACGGCAGTGGCTGTCGTTCCCCTCCGACGCGAGCGCCGCGCCGATCGTCGCGGCCGTCGCGTCGGCGTACGACGTCGCGGACCTGTCGATCCAGGAGCCCGACATCGAGGACGTCATCCGGGACCTCTACTCGCGAGGCGCCTGAGGCTCAGGCGAGGCCGCGGTGCAGCTCGGAGGCACGCTCCGGCGAGGTGAGGGACTGGCGCTCCAGGACGAGCATCGCCCGGTCGTCGTCGCCCCGCTTGACCTGCTTGAGCACCCGCCTGGGCAGGCCGGAGAAGCCGCGGGCGTCGACCGCCTGCAGCGCCACCTCGCGCAGCCAGTCGATGCCGGCGTCGAGGTCGCGGTCGGTGGTCTCGATGACGCCGTCGGTGTAGAAGAGCAGCGCCTCACCGGGACGGAGCCGGCCGCGGCTCGGGGTGAAGTCGGCCTCGGAGATCACGCCGAGCGCCATGCCTCGGGCGTTGTCGACCGCCCAGCCCCGCTCGCCGAGGTGCCAGTGCAGCGCGGGCGGGTGCCCGGCGCTGGTGATCGTGTAGTCGCCGGTGACGAGGTCGACCTTGATGTGCACGGCGGTCGCCAGTGACTCGTCGGACTCCTGGCGGAGGAGGAACTGGTTGGCCGCGGACATCAGCTCCGCCGGCGGGAGCGCGCCGATGAGGCCGCCGAGGGCGCCGGCGAACTGGAGCGCCTGCGGACCGACCGACGTGCCCTTGCCGCAGACGTCGACGAGCGCCATCTCCAGCCAGCGCTCCTCGCGCAGGTCGGCGACGAGGAAGTCGCCGGCATAGCTGGGGCCGTTGGCGGTGATGGTCGCCGACTGGGTGCGCCATCCGTCGGGCAGCGACGGTACGACGCCCTGGCGCTGGAGCCGGTCGCGCAGCTGGCTCAGCACGGCCTCGCTGAGTGCCATCGGCAGTCCCGAACGCTGCTTGCTGGCCTGGTACAGCGCCAGCATCAGGCCGACCGCGAAGATCACGAGGGCCGTCGAGCGACGTGCGCTCTCGAAGCTGCTCTCGAAAGAGGTCCACCACGCGACGGCCACCAGCACGAGGCCGAGCACCAGCAGCGGGACGAAGCGGAGCAGCATCGTGCCGAGCATCAGGAAGAGGAACCAGAGGGGCACCGGGACAACGACCTCGGTGAGCGCCCCGATGCCCAGCGCCGCCGCAACCAGCCCGAGCAGGACGAGGAGCAGGAACACCTGGCTCCCGCGGGATCCCGTCCGCCAGCCGTCGACCCGCTGACGGACATAGGTGGAGACCCCGCGCACCAGGGTTCCCCACGCGTTCGACACGGCTGAAGGGTAGAGCCGGGCCCGTCCCCCACGCGGTCGAACCACGAAACCTGTCGTGCATCGATACTCTCGGCTCATGCCGCGGATGCCACAGCAGGACGACATCCTCGGAACCGACTACCAGGTCGAGACGATCTCGCTCCCGCCCGACGACGAGGGCGCCGTCGTGGCCACGCTCGTCACCCTCGAGCCCGATCGGCCCAACGGGCGCGGCGTGCTCCACGTGCACGGCTTCGCCGACTACTTCTTCCACACCGAGTACGCCCGCTGGTGGGCCGACCGCGGCTACACCTTCTACGCGCTCGACCTCCGCAAGTACGGCCGGTCGCTCCGCGACCACCAGACGCCCCACTACGTCTCCGACCTCCAGGAGTACTTCGCCGAGATCGACCTGGCCTGGTGGCGGATCACCCAACGCGACGGGCTCCACGAGGTGATCGTCTCGGCACACTCGACCGGCGGGCTGACCGTGCCGCTGTGGGCGCACGAGCGCCGCCACCCCGAGCTCGTCGCGATGGTGCTCAACTCGCCGTGGTTCGACATGCAGGGCGCGGCATGGCTCCGCAGCCCGGCCACCAGGGTGGCGATCGAGCGGCTCGGCACGACCCGGCCGATGCGGGAGATCCCGCGCAGGATCAGCGAGGTCTACGGACGGTCGTTGCACGTCGAGCACGGCGGTGAGTGGGACTACGACCTGGCGTGGAAGCCCCTCGAGTCCCGACCGGTGTACGTCGGCTGGCTCCGCGCCGTGCGCCGCGGCCACGCCCAGCTGCACGCCGGCCTGGACGTCCCGTGCCCGACACTGGTGCTGTCGTCGGCACGCTCGTGGTTCGGCGAGCAGACCGAGGAGTCCGCCGCGACCCACGACATCGTGCTCGACGTCGAGCAGATCCGCCGCTGGGCATCCTCCGTCGGGCGGCACGTCACGTCGGTCGCGATCGAGGGCGCGATGCACGACATCGTTCTCTCCCGACCCGAGGTCCGCGCCCGGGCGTACGCCGCGATCGAGACCTGGCTGGGTGCGTGGGTCTAGCCGGTTTCCCGGGCGTTGTCCCGGTGTTGTCGAACTGCACGGGGCCGGTCTGGTCCAGTCGTGCTCGATGGAAACGCGACGGCAACCGAACAGAACCAGATGGTGACAACTCGTGGTTTCTCCGGCATGGGCGCCGCCGTGATCTCACTCTGCAAGTGCATCGCGCCGCGCGGTGTCTCTATGTGGGGAGAAGAAGACATGCACATGCACAGCAAGCTGGGGGGAGCCGCTCTCGCGATCGCCGTGGCCACCAGTTCCATCATGCTCATCGCGGGTCCGGCTGAGGCCGCCAAGCCCACCCGGATCAAGGGGTCGGTCACCAACGAGAATGGCGACGGTCTCGCCGGCATCGTCGTGACGACCTTGGCCGATCCCAGTGGCACGGGCCAGTGGGTCGCCGTGGACGACGCGGTCACCGGCTCCGGCGGCGGCTACAACGTCGGCAAGCTCGACGACGGTGTCTACCGCGTGCGTTTCGACGACCCGACGGGTGCCTACGCCACGGAGTTCTACAACGACGCCGCCCGCATCGAGTCCGCGACACCGGTGGACCTCACCAATGGCGGCATGCCGACGCTGATGCCCGCGAAGCTCGCGGGTGCTGCCCACGTGATCGGCACCGTCACCGGCAGCGACGCCGAGGGGGTGGCCGGCGCCGAGGTGACGGCGTACGTCCGCCAGGGCGCAGCATGGAACTCCTTCCGGACGGTCGTGGCCGGCTCCGACGGCACCTACGACCTCGGTGGCCTGTCCGCCGGCGAGTACACGCTCGGGTTCCGTGACCCCGTCTCCGGCGTCACCGAGTACTGGAACGACCGTGCGACGATCGCCGACGCCGACCCCGTGACGGTCCCGAGCACCGAGCGCTACGACGTGTCGCTCGCCACCCCGGTCACGACCCCGACGCCGACCCCGACCCTGACCCCGACCCCGACGACTGCGGACCCCGCGCCCGTCGTGGCACCGGTGGTGGTGACGGCGCCCACGACTGCGGCCGCCGCTGCGGTCGCCGTCATCAAGCGGCCCCGCATCAGGGGTCTGGTCAAGGTCGGCAAGCGCCTGCGGGTCACCACGGGGACCTGGAACCCCACCACGGTCGAGCGCAAGGTCCAGTGGCTCGCCAACGGCAAGAAGATCAAGAACGCGACGAAGAACCGGCTTCGCCTGACGAGCAAGCTCGTCGGCAAGAGGATCTCGGTGCGTGTCGTGGCCTCGGCCACCGGACGCACGCCCGTCACCGTCACGACGCGCCGGACCAAGAAGGTCGCGGCCTGAGAGCTCCTCACTGAGCACCACGCTGCCGCCCCTTCCGCTCGGCGAGGGGCGGCAGTGGCGCGCGGGGACCGCGAGCGACCGCGAGGGACTAGGCGAGCAGGACGACCAGCGCAGTCAGCCCGACGACGGCGATCACGGCGCGCAGCAGGTTCGGCGAGAGCCGGCGGCCGACGGTGGCGCCCAGCTGGCCACCGACGACCGAGCCGAGGGCGATGAGACCCGCGACGACCCAGTCGATGTCGGCGACCGCGATGAAGACGACCGCCGCGACGCCGTTCACGATGAGCGCCAGGACGTTCTTGGTGGCGGTGTGCCGCTGCATGGAGTCGGCCACCCCGATGCCGAGGATCGCGATCAGCAGGACACCCTGCGCGGCGCCGAAGTAGCCGCCGTACACACCGGCGACGGCGACGGCGGGCCACACCCACCACACCCCGTGGTCGGGGATGCCCCCGCGCGACTCGGCGCGGGCGGCGACGGCACCCTGGATCCGCGGGCCGAAGACCACGAGCAGCACGCCGAGCAGGATCAGCACCGGGACGATCGCATCGAACGCCGACGACGGCAGCACGAGCAGGAGCACCGCGCCGACGATCCCGCCGAGGAGCGAGGCCGAGCCGAGCCGGATCACGCGCGAGCGCTGGCCGGCGAGCTCGCGGCGGTAGCCGACGACGCCCGACAGGCTGCCGGGCACGAGGCCGACGGTGTTGCTGACGTTGGCGGTCACGGGGGGTACGCCGAACGCCAGCAGGGTCGGGAACGTGATCAACGTCCCCGACCCCACCACGGTGTTGATGGTGCCGGCCGCCACTCCCGCGAGCGTGACCAGCACGGCCTCGAGCAGGCTCACGCCGGCGGGGGCTCCTGACCCTCGTCGGGCGTGGTGGCCGTGGCGTCAGCGGGCGGCTCGACCGGCGCGGCCGACGACCCGCGGGTGACGTGGCTCGCCGACTCGGCGGCCGCGATCGCGTCCTGCACGGCCTTGTTGGTCGCCGAGACCTCGGAGTCCGGGCGCTGCGTGGACGGCAGCTGGGGCTCGGACGGCCCCATGTCGACGCGGTTGCGCGGAGTGGCGTCCTTGGGGATGCCGGCGATCTCGTGGATCGACGAGCCGAGGCCCTCCATCGCCTTGGTGATCTCCGACGGGATGACCCACACCTTGTTGGCGCTGCCCTCGGCGATCTTCGGCATCATCTGGAGGTACTGGTAGGCCAGCAGCGACTGGTCGGGCTGGCCGTCGTGGATCGCCTGGAAGACGGTCTGGATGGCCTGGCCCTCGCCCTGGGCACGCAGGATCGAGGCCTCACGGTCGGCCTGCGCGCGCAGGATCTGCGACTCGCGGTCACCCTCCGCGTTGAGGATCTGCGACTGCTTCGAGCCCTCGGCGGTGAGGATCGCGGCCTGCCGCTGGCCCTCCGCGGTGAGGATCACGGCCCGCTTCTCGCGGTCGGCGCGCATCTGCTTCTCCATCGAGTCCTTGATGGACGGCGGCGGGTCGATGCCCTTGAGCTCGACTCGGTTGACCCGGATGCCCCACTTGCCGGTGGCCTCGTCGAGGACGCCGCGCAGGCCGGAGTTGATCGAGTCGCGGCTGGTCAGCGTCTCCTCGAGGTCCATGCCACCGACGATGTTGCGCAGCGTGGTCATCGTCAGCTGCTCGATCGCCTGGATGTAGTTGGCGATCTCGTAGGTCGCGGCGACCGGGTCGGTCACCTGGAAGTAGATGACCGTGTCGATCGAGACGACGAGGTTGTCCTCGGTGATCACCGGCTGCGGCGGGAAGCTGACGACCTGCTCACGCAGGTCGATCAGGTAGCGCAGCTTGTCGATGAACGGCACCAGGATGTTGAGCCCCGCGGGCAGCGTCTGCTTGTACTTGCCGAACCGCTCGACAACGGCGGCGCGCGCCTGGGGCACGATCTTCACCGTCTTCGCGAGCATGACGACGACGAACACGATGATGAGCAGGAACAGGATCAGCAAGGCTGACGGCATTCGGATCTCCCCGGTTGTAGTGGGTGTGCGCGTTGCTCAGGACTCGAGCGAGGCCACGGGGTGGACGTAGGCCGTCGCACCCTTGATCTGGAGGATCTCGACGGTCTCCCCCGCCGCGATCCTCAGGTTCTCGTCGTACGGAAGTGCGGTCCAGGTCTCGCCACCGGCCTTGATGCGGCCAGCGTTGAGCCCGGTGATCTCCTCGGTGACCAGGCACCGGGTGCCGACCAGCTTGCCGTGGCCGAGCGCCAGGTCGGGGCCGCCGTGGAGGCGCTTGACGAATGCCGGTCGTACGAGGGCCAGCGCCGCCACGGACGCGCCGAGCGCGAGCAGGATCTGCACGAACACCGGAAGGCCGATCAGGGCGGCCACCATGCCGATGACGGCACCGGCAGCGAGCATGGCGAGGATCAGGTCGAGGCTGAACATCTCAGCGACGCCGAGCGCGATCGACAACGCCAGCCAGGTCTCCCAGAGGTGGTCACGGATCCAGTCCATGTCCAGACCCTATCCAGTCGGCCACAGCGACGACGGACGTCAGGTCCCCATGCGTCGCGGCGGACGGCGCCGCGCCGCGAAGCGGTCGTCCGCGCGGCTGAGCAGCAGCGGCATCCTGAACGTCTCCGACAGTGTCTCGGCGGTCACCACGTCATCGACGGGGCCTGCGTCGACCACCCGTCCCTCGCGCAGCAGCAGGGCGTGGGTGAACCCCGGCGGGATCTCCTCGACGTGGTGCGAGACCAGCACCGTCGCGGGCGAGTCGGGATCGAGGGCCAGCTCGGAGAGCGTCGCGACGAGGTCCTCGCGACCGCCGAGGTCGAGCCCCGCCGCCGGCTCGTCGAGGAGCAGCAGCTCCGGGTCGGTCATCAGCGCCCGGGCGATCTGCACGCGCTTGCGCTCGCCCTCGCTCAGCGTCCCGAACGTGCGCTCGGCGAGGTGGCTCGCCCCCACCTCGACGAGCAGCTCGGCGGCCCGGTCGTGGTCGAGGTCGCCGTACTGCTCGCGCCAGCGACCGACGACGCCGTAGGACGCGGACACGACGACGTCCTTGACGAGCTCGGTCCTGGGGATCCGGTCGGCGAGGGCCGCACTCGTCAGGCCGATGCGAGGGCGGAGGTCGAAGACGTCGGTCGTGCCGAGCACCTCGTCGAGGATCCCGGCGACTCCTGCGGTCGGGTGGAGCTGGGCCGCCGCGACCTGGAGCAGGGTGGTCTTGCCGGCGCCGTTGGGTCCGAGGACCACCCAGCGCTCGTCCTCCTCGACCTCCCAGGTGATGTCGTCGAGCAGGAGGGAAGAGCCGCGGCGCACGGTGACCCCTGCGAACTCGATGACCGCGACCATGGTCCGCACCCTATCCAGCGTGCGGGTCACCGCCTGGCCTGACACGACGGTCGCGAGCGAGCGAGTAGCCTCGCCCGAGATGTCGACGACCCCGCTCGCGCTCCCCCACGCAGCAGGCCTGGCCTGGTGGCTCACCGCGTGGCTGCGCGGCCACGAGCAGACCGACCACGTGCTCGACGTGCTCGCCGCCGAGACCCACCTCCTGGCCGGTGGGTCGGCGCTCGACCTGCTGGCGCTCGCGCGCAGCTCCGGGGCGTCGTACGCCGGGCTCGCGCTGCCCGTCGAGGGAGATCCGCTCGGCCTGGGCGGGCCGCGCGAGTTCAACGCCGCCGCGATGGACGCGGGTCAGGCGGTCGTCGCGGGCGGCCTCGGCCTGGTGCCCGAGGAACAGGGCGAGACGGTGCAGTGGCGCTCGCACGAGGCCTCGCCGCGCCAGCTGCCCGACGTGGGCGAGGCCGACCGGACCCTGCGCGAGACGCTGCTCGACGCCGCCGGCGACCTCGCCGATCTCGAGGTCGCCCGCTGGCGACCGGAGGCAGCCGACGCCCTGATGAACCTCCACCACCGCCCGCGCATCGAGGCGCCGCTCGGCACGCCGCCCCGGTGCGTGGACCTCGCCGCCCGCGGGCTGCAGGCGTGGGCCATCGTCGACCTCGCCCTCGTCGACGACGGCGGAGCGCTGTCGTCGTACGAGGTGGAGCGTCGTCGTGGTCTCCTGCAGCCGCTGGGCCGTGCTGCCCGGCGGGCGATCGTGGCCGCCTGCTCGCCCGAGGTGTGGCCCGACCGGTGACGTGCGTCAGGAGGCGGCCCGGTCGTGAGGTGGGTCAGCCGCCGTACTGCCCGCTGCCGTAGGGCTCGGCCGGCGGGGGCGGCGGGTAGCCTCCGGCGGCGCCGGCGCCCTTGGGGTTGGGTCCGTACTGGTTGTCGGGCTTGGAGTCGGTGCTGTACCAGACGATCAGGAGGATCCAGCCGATGATCGGGATGAGCCCGATGAGGATCCACCAGCCGCTGCGGTCGATGTCGTGCAGACGGCGCACACCGGCGGCGAGGCCCGGCAGGAAGAGGGCGAGGCCGGCGAGCGAGCTGATGATGCCGCCGGAACCGGTGTCGAAGTCCGTGCCGACCACGGCGTCGAGGATGCTCGCCACGATGCTGACGATGAGGTTGAACAGCACGAAGTACCAGTACTCCGAGCGGCGTGCCCGGCCCGAGAAGTCGACGTACTTGGACAAGCACGTGCGGACCGCTGTCATGAAGTCCATGGGATCCCCCTGATCGTGCGGTGCCCCCGTGGGACCGCCGTTGCGAGCAACGTAGGGCAGGAACACGCGCACGACCAGCACCTCGTGCGGAGTGGCGTCGCCGTGCCCGGTGCGCGGACGTCCGCCGAAGCGGCGCGGCGGGCGGGACTAGCCTTCGTCCCACCATGAGCACCCCGCTGGACGACGAGCCGAAGACCCTGCTGGTCACCCTCACGGGCAAGGACCGGCCCGGCGTCACCTCCGCGATCTTCTCGGCCCTCGCGGCGGCCGGCGTCGAGGTCGTCGACATCGAGCAGATCGTGCTGCGCAGGCGTCTCGTGCTCGGGATCCTGGTCACCGCTCCGCGCGACTGGAAGAAGCTCCGCGACGTCATCGAGCGCACGGCCGCCGCGCTCGACATGAACGTCGAGGTCGACCGCGGGGCCGGCGACAACCGGAGCCGCGCGGGAGAGCGCTCCCACATCACGATCATCGGCCGCCCGCTGCTCGCGTCGGCGATGGCGGCGATCGCCGGGCGGATCGCCGACTCGGGCGCCAACATCGACAAGATCGAGCGGATGGCGCGCTACCCCGTCACCGCGATCGAGCTGCACGTCTCGGGCGCCCCGGCCGACCGGTTGCGGCCGCTGCTCGCCGCCGAGGCGGTCCGTCAGGGCATCGACCTCGCGGTGCAACGCGACTCGCTCCACCGCCGCGGGATCCGGCTGATCGTGATGGACGTCGACTCGACCCTCATCCAGGGCGAGGTGATCGAGAAGATCGCCGCCCACGCCGGGCAGGAGGCCGAGGTCGCCCGGGTCACCGAGGCGGCGATGCGCGGCGATCTCGACTTCGAGCAGTCACTCCGGGAGCGGGTGGCCCTGCTGGAGGGGGTGCCTGCCTCGGCCCTCGACAGCGTGTACGACTCGATCGAGCTCGCGCCGGGCGCCCGCACGATGGTGCGCACGCTGCGCCGGCTCGGCTACCGCTTCGCGATCGTGTCCGGGGGCTTCAGCCAGATCACCGACCGCCTCGCCGCCGACCTCGGCATCCACTTCGCCCGCGCCAACGAGCTCGAGATCGTCGACGGCGTCCTCACCGGCCGGATCCTCGGCGACGTGATCGACCGGGCCGGGAAGGCGACGGCGTTGCGCGAGTTCGCCAGCGAGGTCGGCGTACCCCTCGACGCGGTGATCGCGATCGGCGACGGCGCCAACGACCTCGACATGATCAACGCCGCCGGCCTCGGCATCGCCTACAACGCCAAGCCGCTGGTGCGTGACGCCGCCGACACGTCGGTCAACGTGCCCTACCTCGACGCGATCCTCTACCTGCTCGGCATCTCCCGCGAGCAGATCGAGGAGGCGGACGCAGCGGTCGGGATCGTCACCCCGGCACCGCCGCTGCTGCCCGAGGACTGAGCCGACCGACCGCCACGCATCCCCCGACCTCGAGGTCCACCTCGACGCTCGTCGTGAGTCCCGCCGCCTCCATCGCGGACGTGGTGAGGTCCGCCTGGCCGGGGCTGGTCTCGACGAGCAGCACCCCGCCCGGGACCAGCCACTCCGAGGCCCCGGCGGCGATCCTCCGGTGGAGGTCGACGCCGTCCGCGCCCCCGTCGAGCGCTGCCCGCGGCTCGTGGTCGCGCGCCTCCGGCGGCATGTCGGCGATCCGGTGGGTCGGCACGTAGGGGGCGTTCGCGGCGAGCACGTCGACGCGCGCCCGCAGGCGGACCGGGAGCGCGCGGTAGAGGTCACCTTGGTGCAGGGCCGCTGAGGAGGCATTCGACGTGGCGCAGCCGAGCGCGGTCGCGTCGATGTCGGCGGCGTGGACCTCGGCGGCCGTGTCGTCGAGGCACGCCGCCACGGGCGCGACGCCGCAGCACATCTCCACCACGACCGGGCGGCCCGGACGCGCTGCCACCTCGCGCAGCGTCGTACGTGCCAGCAGCTCGGTGCGGCGACGCGGGACGAACACGCCCGGCGCCACGACGAGCCGGCGGCCGAGGAAGTCGACCCATCCCAGGACCGTCTCGAGCGGCTCGCCGGCCACCCTTCGGGCCACGAGTGCCGCCAGGTCCGCTGGATCCGTTGCGGCGGCGTCGAGCAGTGCCGCCTCGTCCTCGGCCCAGACGCAGCCGGCCGCGCGCAGCCGCGCGACGACGTCGCCAGCGCTCACGCGCCGCCGACGTGGAAGGCCTCGAGCCGGCCGGTGCCGGGCCCGAGGTCGGACCACGGACCGTCGACGGCGAACACCGCGAGCGCCGACGTCGGGAAGCCCCGGGTGACCATGCCGGTCGTGGCGTCGTCGTCGCCCTCTCCGTCGTCGACGAGCTCGGCGACGTAGGCCATCGTCGGGTTGTGGCCGATCACGACGAGGGTCCTCACCCCTGCGTCGGTCTCGCGCACCAGGTCGAAGGCGGAGTCGGACCCGGCGGCGTAGAGCGCCTCGGAGAACTCGGCGGCGGACTCGTCCCAGCCGGCCCCTCGGGCGACCTGCGCCCAGGTCTGCCGGGTGCGCAGGGCGTCGGACACGAGGGCGACGTCGGGCGTGATCCCCTGCTCGGCCAGCCACCGGCCGGCCGCCTCGGCGTCGGTGTTGCCACGCGACGCGAGGGCCCTCTCGTGGTCCGACGGAGCCGTGGCCTCGGCCTTGGCGTGGCGCATGATCACCAGTCGCCGTGTGGACCGGCTCCCGGTGTCCGCTCCTGACTGCTGCATCTGCCCACCTTCGCAGCCGCTAGCCTGCCTGTCATGCCGAACGGACCACTCATGATCATCGGTGGTGCCGAGGACAAGGTGCGCAAGCCGACCATCCTCAAGCACTTCGTCGCCCTCAGCGGCGGACACGACGCCCGTATCGCGGTGATCCCGACGGCCTCGTCGCTCGGGCGCGAGGTGGTCGACGTGTACGACGCGCTGTTCAGCAAGTTCGGAGCCGAGCGGGTCGACTCCGTGCGACCGGAGAGCCGCGAGCAGGCCCACGACCCGGCCCTCGTGAAGGCCCTCGACGAGGCCACCGGCATCTTCATGACCGGCGGCAACCAGCTCAAGCTGTCCTCGATCGTCTGCGGCACGCCGGTCGGCGACGCGATCCTGCGTGCCCACCAGCGCGGCGCGGTCGTCGGGGGCACCTCCGCCGGCGCGAGCATCCAGTCGTCCCACATGGTCGCCTTCGGCGTCGGCGGGGCGACGCCCAAGCAACGGATGACCCAGGTGGCGGCCGGGCTCGGCCTGGTCGACGCGACCGTGATCGACCAGCACTTCGACCAGCGCAACCGCTACGGCCGGCTCCTGATGATCGTGTCCCAGAGCCCGCAGCTGCTCGGCATCGGCGTCGACGAGGACACCTGCGGCCTCGTCGAGGACGTCGACGGCGACCTCGTCATGCGGGTGATGGGCAAGGGTGCCGTCACGATCTTCGACGGCTCCCGGATGACCTCCAACGCCTACGAGGCCAAGCGCTCCTCGCCGCTTCTCGCCAGCGGCGTCGTCTTCCACGTGCTGCCGGAGGGAGCCGTGTTCAACCTCTCGGCGCGCGTCCTGGTGCCGCAGGAGCCGGTGGTCGACGCGGAGGACGCCGACGAGGTCGCCGAGGCAACCCGTGACCTGCGCCAGCTGGTGCGCGACATCGCGGCCGCCGACGCCACCCCCGCGGCAATCCGTCGGCGCCTGGCGTTGCGACGCACCCGATCACAGAGAGAGTCCACGACGACTGATGGAGAGCCTTCATGAGTGAGCGACCGACCCCGGACCTGTCGATCGTCGAGACGCGCGTCTACCGCGGTGCCAACGTCTGGTCGTACGACAAGTCCATCCACCTCGTCGTCGACCTCGGCTCGCTCGAGCAGTTCCCCACCAACACCATTCCCGGGTTCACCGACGACCTCGTCTCGATGCTGCCCGGCCTGCGGGAGCACTCGTGCTCGCGCGGGCGTCGCGGTGGCTTCCTCGAGCGGCTCAACGAGGGCACGTGGCTCGGCCACGTCGCCGAGCACGTCGCGCTCGCCCTGCAGCAGCTGGTCGGCCACGACATCCGGCGCGGCAAGACCCGGCAGGTCAAGGGCGAACCCGGCCACTACAACATCATCTACGGCTACATCGACGAGAACGTCGGCCTGTCCGCCGGCCGCCTCGCGGTCACGCTCGTCAACCACCTCGTCGAGGGCGACCCCGACTTCGACTGGGAGACCCAGCGCGACGAGTTCATCCGCCGCGCCGAGCGCACCGCGTTCGGCCCCTCCACGCAGGCGATCGTCGACGAGGCGGTCTCGCGCGACATCCCGTGGATCCGGCTCAACCAGCACTCCCTCGTCCAGCTCGGCCAGGGCGTCCACGCCAAGCGGATCCGCGCCACGATGACCTCCGAGACCTCGTCGATCGCCGTCGACATCGCCTCCGACAAGGACCTCACCACCAAGCTCCTCGGCGCGGCCGGCCTGCCGGTCCCCAAGCAGGAGTCGGTGCGCTCGGAGGACGCCGCGGTCGCCGCCGCCCGACGGATCGGCTACCCCGTCGTCCTCAAGCCTCTCGACGGCAACCACGGCCGCGGGGTCTGCCTCGACCTGCAGGACGAGGACGACGTACGCGCTGCCTTCCCGATCGCGGAGGGACAGTCGCGCCGCGGCAACGTCATCGTCGAGTCGTTCGTGACCGGCAAGGACTACCGCTGCCTGATCATCGACGGCCGGATGGTCGCGATCGCCGAGCGGGTGCCCGCCTCGGTGACCGGCGACGGCACGTCGACGGTGGAGGCCCTGGTCGACCTCACCAACGCCGACCCGCGCCGCGGCGTCGGTCACGAGAAGGTGCTGACCAGGATCAAGGTCGACGAGGCGGCCGTCGAGGTGCTCGCCGACCAGGGCCACACGCTGGACTCGGTGCCCGGCGAGGGCGAGATGGTGAAGCTGGCGCTCACCGGCAACATGTCGACCGGCGGCATCTCCATCGACCGCACCTTCGAGGCGCACCCGGAGAACGTCGAGATCGCCGAGGAGGCCGCCCGGATGGTCGGCCTCGACATCGCGGGCATCGACTTCATCTGCCCCGACATCACCGAGCCCGTCCGCGAGGCCGGCGGTGCGATCTGCGAGGTCAACGCGGCTCCCGGGTTCCGGATGCACACCCACCCGACGATCGGTGAGCCGCAGTTCATCGCCAAGCCCGTCGTCGACATGCTCTTCCCGCCGGGCGCGACCTCGCGGATCCCGATCGTCGCCGTCACCGGCACCAACGGCAAGACCACGACCAGCCGGATGATCGCCCACATCTTCAAGGGGCTCGGCCGCAAGGTCGGCATGACGTCGACCGACGGCGTCGTGATCGACGAGCGCCTCGTGATCCGCGCCGACGCGTCCGGCCCGCGCTCGGCGCGGATGGTGCTGCAGAACCCGCGCGTCGACTTCGCCGTCTTCGAGGTCGCCCGCGGCGGCATCCTGCGCGAGGGCCTCGGCTACGAGCGCAACGACGTCGCGGTCGTGCTCAACGTGCAGCCCGACCACCTCGGCCTCCGCGGCATCGACACCGTCGAGCAGCTCGCGGACGTCAAGGCCGTCATCGTCGAGGCGGTGCCCCGCGACGGCCACGCCGTGCTCAACGCCGACGACCCGCTGGTGCGCGAGATGCGCCGCAAGTGCTCGGGCCAGGTCGTGTGGTTCTCGATGGAGGAGCCGGGCACCGAGGTGCGCGACATGATCGACGCGCACTGCCGTCGCGGCGGCAAGGCCATCGTGCTCAACCCGACCGAGCGTGGCGAGATGATGGTCGTCCAGCACGGTCGGCGCGAGATGCAGCTGGCCTGGACCCACCTCCTCCCGGCCACCTTCAGCGGCCGCGCGCGGATGAACGTCCAGAACGCCCTCGCGGCCGCCGCTGCCGCGTTCGCCGCCGGTGCCCCGCTGCACGACATCCGCCAGGGGCTGCGGTCGTTCTCCACGAACTACTACCTCTCCCCCGGCCGCCTCAACGAGGTCGACGTCAACGGCGTCAACGTGATCGTCGACTACTGCCACAACGCCCCCGGCATGAAGATGCTCGGCGACTTCGTGGACCGTGTCGGCGACTCGCTCGCGTCCTCGCACGACCTGGCCCGGCCCTCCCGGATCGGCATCATCGCGACAGCGGGTGACCGACGCGACGAGGACATGCGCGAGCTCGGGCACATCGCGGCCCAGCACTTCGACGTGTGCATCGTGCGCGAGGACGTCGCCCTCCGGGGTCGGGAGCGCGGGGCGACGGCCGAGCTCGTGCTCGAGGGCGTGCGCGCCGCCATGGACGAGGGCGCCCGCTGCAAGCAGGCCGAGCGCGTCGTGGAGGAGATCGAGGCCGTACGCCACGCGATGGCCCGCGCCAACCGCGGCGACCTCGTCGTGGTCTGCGTCGACAAGCACGCCGAGGTGATGGCCGAGCTGGAGAACTGGTCCGACACGGCCCAGGCAGGCTCCGTCACCAATCCTGACGCGCCCTCTGCCGACCCGGACTACACCCCGCCGGCCGAGGCCTGAGTGCGGGTCCTCGACCTCGCGGACCTGCCCCACCGGCCGATCGAGGCCCACGGCAGCCGTGGGTTCTCGGTCGGTGCGTTCGGGTTGGGCGCCGACACCCACCTGGTGGCGGTGACCCTCGCACCCGGTGGCGTGATCGGGCGTCATCCGGCGGTCGGGCGCCAGCTGCTCGTCGTACTCGCGGGTGACGCCGAGGTGGCCGGCGCCGAGGGCACCGTGCGCATCCTCGCTGCCGGCCAGGCCGCGGTGTGGGAGCCCGGCGAGCAGCACGAGACCAGGTCGCGCGGTGGCCTGTCGGCGATGATCGTCGAGGGCGACCTCGACATCGGCGCCCCGGGCGAGCAGGTCGACCCCGGCGACGTCTGAGCCCGGCTGCGCACCGCTGTGAGCGGTGCGTGAGGGGCATTCCGGCGGATCGGGATCCGCCTCACGCACCGCTCAGCCGGGGGTGGCCGCCCGCACCTTCGCGGACAGGGTCTCGGGGGCGTCGGGCGTGCCGCCGTGGGCGGCGATCCAGTCGTAGGCCTCCTGCCGCTCGGCATGGCACATCAGGCCGATCACGTCGCCGGGCTCGGCGCGCTCCACGAGGGCCGCCAGCAGCTCGACCTCGGTCCGATAGGTGTCGATGTCGGTGACACCGACCCGTTCGGCGCCGGCGCGCAGGAGCCGGTCGATCTCGTCCATGGTCCGGCCGCGGAGGTACCACTCCTTGTGACCGATCGCGACCACGTCGCTGCCCTTCGCGCCGATCTCGCCGAGGGCGTCGATCAGCTCGTCGGTGCGGTCGCCGACGGCGCCGAGGCCGAGCAGCAGGCGGGCGCCGGGACGGCGTACTCCCGCCATGATCTCGAGCAGCGCCTCGAGCCCGGCCTCGTTGTGCGCGAGGTCCATCACCACCGACACCTCGCCCGGAAGCGAGAAGAAGTTCATCCGACCCGGGTTGTGCTCCGCGTCGGGGCGGAACGACGTGAGGCCGGCGACGACGTCCTCGCGGGACAGCCCGATCGCGAGCGCGGCCGAAGCCGCGGCGAGGGCGTTCTCGATGTTGAAGCGCGAGAGCCCGGCCAGGGTCATGGGTACGTCGACGAGCTCCACGAGCGGGTCGGGATCGGCGCCCGGCCGGAGCACGGTGATCCAGCCGTCGATCACCGTGGTCGCGCGACCACCGCCGTGGCTGAGCACCTCGCGCACCGCCGGCGAGTCCGGGTCGCGGCTGAAGATCCACGGCTGCGCGGCGATCACCGACCGCATGGCGAGCACGCGCGGGTCGTCGCCGTTGAGCACGGCCCAGCCGTCCTTGCGGGTGATCCGCGGGACGACCGACTTGACCTCGGCGAGCTGGTCGACGGTGTCGATGCCCTGGAGGCCGAGGTGGTCGGCGGTCACGTTGGTCACCACGGACACGTCGTTGCGGGTGATGCCGATGCCCTTGAGCAGGATGCCGCCGCGGGCGGTCTCGGTGACCGCGAGCTGGACGCCGTCCAGGCCCAGCGCGCGGGCGGCACCGGACGGGCCGGAGTAGTCGCCGCCCTCGACCAGCACCCCGTCGCGATAGATCCCGTCGGTGTTGGACCAGCCGACGACGAGCCCACTGGTGCGGGCCACGTGGGCGATCATCCGGCTCGTGGTGGTCTTGCCGTTGGTGCCGGTCACCGCGACGACCGGGACCTTGGGGGTGATCGTCGTCGGGCGCGAGCCCCGCTCGGCCGAGCGCACCTCCTCCGCGGCCGTGCTGACCGCCGACTCGACGTCGGGGGTGGGCAGCGCGTCGAGCGCGTGGGCGACGGCGTTGCCGAGCGCGTTCGCCCTGCCGCGGTTGCGCCACGGGAACGCGACCACGAGGACGTCGGGGTCGGAGGTGGGACGCACGCGGACGGCGAGGCGCTTGGTGCCGGCCTCCCCCGCGATCGCGCGTACGAGCCGCTCGACCGCGCGCAGCGCGAACCGCTGGCGGAAGCCCGACCCGGCGGCACCGGGCCGCGTGGTGCGCAGTCCGATGCGACGCGCGAAGCGCAGCACGGCCTCGTCGCTCGCCTCGGTGATCGTCGAGACGTCGAGGGTCAGCTTCACCGCCGCGCGCGGGAAGTAGAGGTTCGGGCCTTCGAGGATGCGCAGCTCGACGAGGGAAGTCACCAGGGGAAACTACCGAACCGCGTCGGGCCTGCTACAGGCCCATCGCGTGGAAGCCGCCGTCGACGTGCACGATCTCGCCCGTGGTCGCCGGGAAGAAGTCGCTCAGCAGCGCACAGACGGCCTGCGCCGTCGGCGTGTGGTCGGTCTCGTCCCAACCCAGCGGCGCGCGGTCCTTCCACGCCGACTCGAGGTCCTCGAAGCCCGGGATCGCCTTGGCGGCCAGCGTCTTGAGCGGGCCGGCGGAGACCAGGTTGCAGCGGATGCCCTCGGGGCCGAGGTCGCGGGCGACGTACCTGCTCGTGTTCTCGAGCGCCGCCTTCGCCACGCCCATCCAGTCGTACGCCGGCCACGCGGTGGTCGCGTCGAAGGTCAGCCCGACGATCGATCCGCCGCGCTGCATCAGCGGGCGGGTGGCGACGGCGAGCGACTTGAGGGAGTACGCCGAGACCTGCACCGCCTGGGCCACGTCCTCCCACGGACCGGTCATGAACTTGCCGCCGAGCAGCGTCTCCGGGTTGCCGTACGCGATGGAGTGGACGACGCCGTCGAGGCCGTCGACGTGCTCGCGCACCTGGTCGGCGAGGCCGGCGAGGTGGTCGTCGTCGGTGACGTCGAGCTCGAGCACCGGCGCGTCCTGCGGCAGCCGCTTGGCGATCCGCCTGGTGATGCCCAGGGCGCGGCCGAAGTTGGAGATCAGCACCGTCGCGCCCTGCTCCTGCGCGACCCGTGCGGTCGCGAAGCCGATCGAGCTGTCCATCGTGACGCCGGCGACGAGGATGCGCTTGCCGTCGAGGATTCCCATGTGCGTGTGCCTTCTCTCTGGGTCAGGGGCGAAGCGGTCGGAAGCAGGGTGGGTCAGTGGCCCATGCCGAGGCCGCCGTCGACCGGGATCACGGCCCCGGTGACGTAGGCCGCACCGTCGGAGGCGAGCCACGTGACGGCCGAGGCGACCTCGGCCGGTGAGGCGTAGCGACCGAGCGGCACCTGCGTCTTGATGAGGGCCTTCTGGTCGTCGGTGAGCACGTCGGTCATGTCGGTCTCGACGAAGCCGGGCGCGACCACGTTGGTGGTGATCGAGCGGCTGCCGAGCTCGCGCGCCAGCGAGCGGGCGACGCCGACGAGGCCGGCCTTGGAGGCGGCGTAGTTGACCTGGCCGGCCGAGCCGAGCAGGCCGACGACCGAGGAGATGAGGATGATCCGGCCGCGACGCAGGCGCAGCATGCCCTTGGCGGCGCGCTTGGCGAGGCGGAACGTGCCGGTGAGGTTGGTGTCGATGACCGAGGACCAGTCGTCCTCGCTCATCCGGAGCAGGAGCGTGTCCTTGGTGATCCCGGCGTTGGCGACAAGGACCTCGACCGGACCGTGCGCCTCCTCGACCTGCTTGAAGGCGGCCTCGACCGCGTCGGGGTCGGTGATGTCGCAGCGGACGTCGAGGGCGCCGTCGGGTGCGCCGCCGTTGCGGGTGGTGACGGCGACCTTGTCGCCCTGGGCGATGAAGGCCTCGGCGATCGCGCGGCCGATGCCGCGGTTGCCGCCGGTCACGAGGACGGAACGGGGCTCAGTGCTGGGAATCTCGCTCACGCTCCACGACGCTAGTGATTACCGGGTGGTACGCCGAACTCGGCCGTGCGGGCGGCGTCCTCACTCGTCCTCGAGGCGGAAGCCGACCTTCATGCCGACCTGGAAGTGCTCGACGGCACCGTCCTTGGCCTGGCCGCGGACCTGGGTCACCTCGAACCAGTCGATGTGACGCAGCGTCTGGCCCGCTCGCTCGATGCCGTTGCGGATGGCCTGGTCGATGCCGTCGGGCGACGTGCCGACGATCTCGGTGACGCGGTAGGTGCGGTTGGACATGGGTTCTCCTCGTGCTGGCGGGGGTGGTTCCCGGTGCCGTCTCAGGCCCGTGTCCTTGCGAGCCTAGCGACGTACAGTGGAGGTCATGGCCAAGGCGGACGCAGTGCGCATCACGACCGCCCGCACCAGCGCGGCCGACGACATGCGCACCCGCCAGCGGCGCTACGCGGTGTCGATGTCGATCCGCATGGTCTGCTTCTTCGCCGCCGTCCTGGTCGGCGACAACATCTTTCGATGGATCCTGGTCGCGGCGGCGGTGTTCCTGCCGTTCTTCGCGGTGATCATCGCGAACGCCGGAGATCAGCGGGACGACGGATTCCGTCTGCCGGACGGCCCTGGCGCCAAGGAACTGACGGCGGGCGATCCCGAGGATTGAGGAAAATTTGAAGAAAATGCAGTCATCCAAAAGTTTGGTTTTGGCCGATCCCCGTGGAATGATCTGCCTCGCGAGCACGGCATCCCCCGTCTGTGCTCGCACCCTGAGGTGCCGGACAGCTTCCCCCCGTGGCTGTCCGGCACCTCTGCTTTTCCCCGTCACGAGAGGCCCCGATGGACCACGAGCGCGCGATCTGCTCGGCGAAGGGCTGCCAGGCCGACGCCGTGTGGGACCTCCAGTGGAACAACCCCAAGATCCACACGCCCGAGCGCCGCAAGTCCTGGCTCGCGTGCGACGAGCACCGCGCCTCGCTGTCTGACTTCCTCGGCGCCCGGGGGTTCCTCAAGGACGTCGTACCGCACCCGGCTGGCTGAGCGCACCGCCCAGCGTCCCGGGGTTCGAACCGATCCGGCTACCTGACCTCGGAGCGGCGCAGTGAGAGCAGTCCGACGCCGAGGGGGACGACGATCCAGATCATCGTGGTCGAGCCGAGCATCGCCCACTCCTCACCGGTGTCCATGGCGCCCTCGAGGAGCGCCACCTGCGTCTCGTTCCAGTCGATCCATGGCTGCAGGTCATCGAACCACGGGCGCACCTGGGCCAGCAGGACGAGGATGCCCGGCAGCACCAGCGAGACCACGAAGTAGCCCACGATCGCGCCCGCGGAGGTGCGCAGCACGACCCCGAGGGTGAAGCCGATGGCCATGCCGATCAGGTTGAAGAGCACGATCTGGGGCGCCATGGACCACGAGATGTCCCAGACGGTGCCGACCCCGGCGAGGGCGGAACCGGCCACGTTGCCGAGGGCGCCGACAGCGAAGGCGAGGGCCACGGAGCCGACGCCTGTCAGGAGGGTCGCGATCGCCTTGGCGCCGATCACCCGCCCCCTGCGCGGCACCAGCGTGAACGTCGTGAGCCCGCTGCGCTGGCTCCACTCGCTGGTGACGGCCAGGATCGCGATCATCGGCAAGATCACCGACATCGGGAACCCGGTCGCCCTCACGAAGCTCTCGTAGGTGACGTCGCTGTCGGGGGCGAAGATGAGGACCGACCCGGCCGAGATCGGCGTGAGGACGCCGATGCTGACGAGCATCCAGAACCCTGAGCGAGTGTCGAACATCTTGCGCAGCTCGACGGTGACGAGCCGGATGGTGGGGATGCGGAGGGTGGCCCGACCGACGGGGACGGCATCGGCGGTGGCAGTGGGCGGGATGATCGTGGCGGTCATGCTGCAGCTCCTTCGCGTTGGGTGTCGGCAGTGAGCGACAAGAACATGTCCTCGAGCCCGGCTCCCTCGGCGGACCGGAGCTCGGTGAGGGCGATCCCGGCGGTGAGGGCGACGGCCCCCACCCGGGCGGGATCGGCATCGGTGCGGATGGACCCGTCCTCGGCGAGGGTGCTCGGGATCCCCGCCTGCTCCAGGGCGTGGGCCAGGTCGCGAGGTGACGTCGAGCGAGCCAGGGTCCCGGCGGCGGCCAGGAGCTCCTCCTTGGCGCCGGCCGCGACGATCCTGCCGTTGCCGATCACGACCAGGTCATCGGCGATGACCTCGATCTCGTGGAGCAGGTGTGAGGACAGCAGCACGGTGCCGCCGCGGCCGGCGAATCCGGTCAGCAGGTCGCGCATCCATCGGATCCCCGCAGGGTCGAGCCCGTTGGCGGGCTCGTCGAGGATCAGCACCCTCGGGTCGCCCAGCAGTGCGGTGGCGAGGCCGAGGCGTTGGCGCATCCCGAGCGAGTAGTCGCGCACGCGGCGCTTCGCCTCGGCGGGGGTCAGGCTCACCAGCTCGATCATGTCGTCGACCCGGGTGCGGGGCAGACCCATGGTGCGGGAGGCGATGGTGAGGATCTCGTGCCCGGTGCGGCCGGCGTGCTGGGCCGAGGCGTCGAGCAGTACGCCGACCTCGAGGCCGGGGTTGGGGAGGTCGGCGAACCGGACGCCGTCGATGGTGGCCGAGCCGGACGTCGGGGCGGTCAGACCCACCATGACGCGCATCGTGGTGGACTTGCCGGCACCGTTCGGACCGAGGAAGCCGGTCACGCGACCGGACCGGGCAGTGAAGGAGACGTCGTCGACGGCGGTGAAGGCGCCGTACGTCCGGGTCAGGGAATCGACAGTGATCATGGCCCCACCCTCGCCGCATCCCACCGTGCGCGTATCGGTTCGGCGGCCAGTCCTGCCCGGCCGAAAGTACGAGGCGGGGACCCGGGGGCAGCCCGGTCTCCTTCAGCGGGTCATGACAACCTTTTGGTCCGATGCGTAGTCATACGGGTTCGTCGACGATCAAGGGGAATCATGAGGAACGTCAGTCTGACCGCCGTCGCGCTCCTGGGCGCGGCCCTGCTCGCGCCGATGGGCACGGCCACCGCAGCGGGCGAGACATGTCAGGGGCAGGCGGCGACCATCGTCGGGACGCCCGGGGGCCGGATCACCGGGACGGAGGGCGCGGACGTCATCGTCACGAACGGCGCGACGCATGTCGACGCGCTCGGCGGCGATGACGTGGTGTGCGCGACCGGCGCGACCGGCATCAACGTCGTCCTCGGTGCGGGGGCCGACACGTTCATCGACTCCAGCGGCGGGTTGCACGTGATCTACGCGGGCACCGAGGCCGGCACCGACACCGAGGCCGACGCCATCCGCAGCCTCGGCTTCAGCCTCGTCACGTCCGGCATGGCAGGCCGGCCGAACGCCGACACCATCGACATGGCCCAGTATTCTGGCTACCTCTTCTGGAACGGTGTCCAGACCGCCCCGGGCGCGGTCAACGTGGGATCCGGCAGCCTGTTCCTTCGTTCCGCCCACGGCGTGCGTGTGGAGGCCAGCGGGTCCGTCACCGGGGCCGACACGTCGCTGACGTGGACCGGCGACTTCGACGAGTTCTCGTTCGCCACGGAGGCCGAGCGCGGGACGTTCGACTTCCGCGGGACCGATGCGAGGGAGACCCTCACGGTCGACGCCCCGGCGACGTTCAACCGCAACGTGCAGCTCGGCGGTGGGGACGACACCTACCGGACCAACGGCCTCGGCGGGAGGTTGTCGATGGCGAAGGGCAACAAGGGCACGGACCGCCTGATGCTCGACGTGCCGACCCTGCGGCTCAAGGCCGACCTGGATCGCCGCGTGGACGACAAGGACAGCGGGGCCGCGACCCGTATCCGCAACTTCGAGAGCTATCTGGTGTCCGCCAAGTCGGCGAAGGTCCGCGGGACCAATCGCGGCGACACCATGAGGCTCGTCGCCTGCCGGGTGAACGTGAACGGCGGGCCGGGCAAGGACGTCATCAAGCACCTGGTCGAGTACGGCGACGCCGAGGACGAATACGGCGCCTTGGCCGCCTTCGGCGTCGACGCCGACCTCGGCACCCCGAAGTGCGGCACCTACCGCGCGGTGATCTTCGGCGGCCGTGGCCGCGACCTCATCGTGGGCGGCCCCGGCAAGGACCGCCTCATCGGCGGCCCGGGGAAGGACCGCGTCAACGGTGGCCCCCGGCGCGACGTCTGCCAGGGCGAGCGCGTGCGGAACTGCGAGCGCCGCACCTGACCGCGCGTCGAGGACGTCGCTGGGGCCCCGCAGTGGACGGCGTACCTCAGGCTGTGATCGCCGCATCCCCCGCGCCACCGTCGACGAGCCGGTCGCGGAGCGCCACCAGCTCGGACACGGCGGCGAGGAAACGGACGGTGCTGTCGCCGACGTGGAGGTCGTCGAAGTAGTGGTGCCGCATGGCGACGCGGTCGAGGTGGCGCGCGTCGTGGTCGAGCCGGGACGTGAGGACGGTCGACAGTGCCTCGACGCTGGACGAGTCGATGACGTCCGCGCACTGGCTGATCGGGGCCTGCTGCCGGAGAGCGTCGGTGTCGTCGTGGCGATCGGTGATGAAGATCGGCTTGTCGGTGTGCAGGTAGAGCCAGTCCAGGCCGACCGAGGACACGTCGGTCACCATGGCGTCGCAGCCGGGCATCACCGCGAGGATGTCGCCGCCCAGGACATAGGTGTGGCGGGTCGTCGGGTCGAGCTGCGCGGCCTCGTCGACGAGTCGCAGGATCGCCTGGTGCGCGGCGGCGATCGCCGGCGTCTGGCTGGTGGTGACCTTGGGGTGCGGCTTGTAGACCAGGCGGACGTCGGGCACGTCGAGGATCTCCCGCACGATCGACTCGCCCAGCGTGTCCACCGACGTGTAGTCGTTGTAGTCCGCGTCGCCCTCCCAGGTCGGGGCGTACAGCACGGTCCGCCGCGGGCTCGACTCCAGCAGGGGCGTACGCGGCAGGTCGAGCTGCGGGCGGCCGACGCGCACCAGCCGGTGGGCGTCGAGCTCCATGAGGCCGGCGAGGTAGCGCTGGACGGCGGCGTCACCGGCGACGAACACCCGGTCGTAGGCCTTGGCGTTGTTGCTCGCCATGGACTGCTTGTCGCTCTCGCCGTGGTTGACGTGGACGTGGAGCATGCGGGTGTCGACGAGGGACTCGAAGTTGAGCGCCTGGTTGTTGCAGTAGAGGACGACGTTGGCGTCGAGCCCGGTGTAGAGCTCGGTGAGGTCGGAGAAGGTGTGAGCGGTGAACAACGGAAGGTCCGTCCGCGCCTCGATCAGCGCCGCGGACCCGGGGTCGCGCACCACCAGGCCGACCGGCTGGACCTCGTCCAGTACCTCGAGGACCTCCAGCCACTGGGTGAGCTGGTAGGTCAGGGAGGGGTCGCCCGCGAAGTACGCGATCACGGACACGTCGTTCACGAGTGAACTGCGGTCAGCGTGCACGCTCAACCGCCGATGGCGGACATCGGGCGGTCCGGCTGGAGGAAGGTCACGTCGTCGATCCCGTGGCCCGCGCGCTTGCCGAGCATCGCGATCACCCAGCGCTCGGCGATCTCCTCGTCGGTGGCGCCCGAGCGCAGCGCCGTGCGCAGGTCGGACTCCTCGCGGGCGAAGAGGCAGTTGCGGACCTGGCCGTCGGCCGTGAGGCGCACGCGGTCGCAGTCGCCGCAGAACGGGCGGGTGACCGAGGCGATGATGCCCACGGTCGACGGGCCGCCGTCCACGTCGAACAGCTCGGCGGGCGCGCTGCCCCGCGGCTCGCCGTGCGGGGTCAGGGTGAACTCGGCCGTGAGCTGCTCGAAGATCTCGTCGGCCGTCACCATCGCGGCGCGGCTCCAGTCGTGCTGGGCGTCGAGCGGCATCTGCTCGATGAAGCGCAGCTCGTAGCCGTGCTGGACCGCCCAGCGCAGCAGCTCGGCCGCCTGGTCGTCGTTGGTGCCGCGCAGCAGCACGGCGTTGAGCTTGATCGGGCCGAGCCCGGCAGCCTTGGCCGCCTCGAGTCCCTCGACGACGTCCTTGAGCCGGTCGCGGCGGGTGATCGTCGCGAAGGTCTCCGGGCGGACCGTGTCGATGCTGGCGTTGATCCGGTCGAGGCCGGCGTCCTTGAGGGCCTGGGCGGTCCGGGTCAGGCCCAGCGCGTTCGTCGTCAGCGACGTCTCGACCCCGAGCGCGTGCGTACGGGCGACGATGTCGACCAGCCCGCGGCGCAGCAGCGGCTCTCCCCCGGTGAAGCGCACCTCGGCGATCCCGAGGTGCTGGACACCGATGGTGATCAGCCGGACGACCTCGTCGTCGGTCAGCGTCTGGTCGGTCGGCAGCCAGTCGAGGCCCTCGGCCGGCATGCAGTAGTTGCACCGCAGGTTGCACCGGTCGGTCAGGGAGACGCGCAGGTCCGTGGCCACGCGGCCGAAGCGGTCTGCCAGAGGTGTCGTCACCCGACGAGTCTATAGAGGCACCCGTCATCGGATGAGGTCGTCCCGGATAGCCTCGTCGGGTGCACCAGCTGCGGTTCCTCGTCTCGCGCCGCTGGATCGCCTTCGCACTCGTGGTCGTCCTCCTCGCCTGGGTCGCCTGGCGGCTCGGCGAGTGGCAGTTCCACCGGCTCGAGGACCGCCGGGAGCGCAACGACATCATCGAGCGCAACGAGAAGGCAGGCGCCGTCCCGCTCGCCGACGTGATGGCACCGGGCGAGCCGGTCGGCGAGCAGTCCGAGTGGAGCATCGTCGAGGCCACCGGCACCTACGCGGTCGACGACACCGTCATCGTTCGCTACCGCACCCGCGAGGGCGAGGCCGGCGTCGACGTCGTGGTCCCGCTGGAGCTCGCCGACAAGACGAGCGTGCTCGTGGACCGGGGCTGGTACGCCACCGACAACCGCGGCGCCACGAGCACCGACGTGCCCGCGCCGCCGAGCGGCGAGGTGACGATCACGGGATGGGTACGTCGCGACGCAGAGGGCGACAGCACCCGGGTCAGCGGCCAGTCCACCCGCGCGGTCAACAGCGTCGAGATCGGCGAGGCGCTCGACCGCGAGGTGGTGGGCGGCTGGGTCGACCTCCGCTCGGAGTCGCCCGAGCCCGCGCAGGCGCTCCTGCCGGTCGAGCTGCCCGAGCTCGACAACGGGCCGCACTTCTTCTACGGGCTGCAGTGGTGGTTCTTCGGGGCGCTCGCGATCTTCGGCTTCCTGTTCCTCGCCTACGACGAGCTGCGCGGCGGCCGGGGTCCGGCGAAACCTGCCTCCGAGCGCACGAGCAGACCGACCACGGCTCGACGCACGACGTGGCGCGAGCGCCTGGACTCCGGCAGCGAGGACGCCGAACCAGAGGCTCGCTCAGAGGGACCGGAGCAGGCCGCCGTCGACGGGGATCATCGCGCCCGTCACGAATGATGTCGCCGGCGAGAGCACGAACGCCGCCACCGCCCCGAACCCGTGCGCGACCCCAGCCAGTGCTCAGCCCGGGACGTTCGCCGTCGTCGACTCGCGGAACTGGGTGGCGTGGAGGGTGGCGTAGAGCCCGCCGGCGGCGAGCAGGTCGGCGTGGGTGCCCTGCTGGACCACCCGGCCGTCGTCGAGCACCAGGATCAGGTCGGCGTTGCGGACGGTGGAGAGCCGGTGGGCGATCACGAGCGACGTACGCCCCTCGAGAGCGGCGTCGAGCGCCTGCTGGACCGCGGCCTCGGACTCGCTGTCGAGGTGGGCGGTCGCCTCGTCGAGGACGACGATGGAGGGCGCCTTGAGCAGCAGCCGGGCGATCGCCAGTCGCTGACGCTCCCCGCCGGAGAGCCGGTAGCCCCGGTCTCCCACCACGGTGTCGAGCCCATCGGGCAGTGACCGGACGAGGGTCGCGATCTGGGCGGCCTCGAGGGCGGCCCACACGTCCGCCTCGCCCGCGCCGGGACGGGCGTAGAGCAGGTTGGCGCGGATCGTGTCATGGAACATGTGCGCGTCCTGGGTGACGTAGCCGACGACGTCCTCCAGCGACTGGAGGGTGACGTCGCGGACGTCGTGCCCAGCGACCCGGACGGTGCCGGACTCGACGTCGTAGAGCCGGGCCACGAGGTGGGTGACCGTGGTCTTGCCCGCGCCCGAGGGCCCGACGAGCGCGACCATCGCGCCGGGCTCGGCGACGAACGAGACGTCGTGCAGCACCTGACCGGTGTCGCGGGACTCGGTGCGGGCCACGGTCTCCAGCGAGGCGAGGGAGATCTGGTCGGCTCGCGGGTAGGTGAAGGCGACGTGGTCGAACTCCAGGCGCGAGGCGGTCGGCGGCAGCACGATCGCGTCGGGCTTCTCCTGGATCAGCGACGGCAGGTCGAGCACCTCGAAGACCCGGTCGAAGCTGACGAGCGCCGTCATCACGTCGATGCGGACGTTGGACAGGCCCTGCAGCGGCCCGAGGAGCCGGGTCAGCAGCACGCCGAGCGCGACGATCGTGCCGACCGAGAGGTCGCCGCGGATCGCGAGCCAGCCACCGATCCCGTAGACCAGCGCCATCGCCAGGGACGGAACGAGGGTCATCGCCGCGAAGAAGACCCGGGTCAGCAGAGAGATCCGCACTCCGAGGTCACGGACCACGGCCGCCTTCTGCGCGTAGGCGACGTCCTCCGACTCGCGGCGGCCGAAGAGCTTGAGCAGCATCGCCCCGCCGACGTTGAACCGCTCGGTCATGGCGTTGCCGAGGTCGGCGTTGCCGTCCATCTGCTGGCGCGAGAGGTCGGCGAGCCGGGCACCGACGAGGCGCGAGGCGAGCAGCAGGATCGGGAAGAGCGCGAGGCACAGCACCGTCACCGGCCAGCTCAGGAAGAGCATCGTGATCCCGACGACGACGGCCGCGATGATGTTGGAGACCGTGCCCTGGAGGGTGGAGGTGAACGCGCGCTGGGCGCCGATGACGTCGTTGTTGAGCCGGCTCACCAACGCGCCGGTCTGGGTGCGGGTGAAGAACGCCAGCGACTGGCGCTGGACGTGCGCGAAGACGCGGGTGCGGAGGTCGTAGATGAGACCCTCGCCGATCCGGCTCGACAGCCACCCGGTGATCAGGCCGAAGCCGGCGTCGACGACCGCGACGACCGCGACCAGCGCCGCGAGCCAGACGACCAGCGACGTGTCGCCGGAGCTGACGCCGTCGTCGATGATCGCCTTCAGCAGCAGGGGCGGGACGACGACCAGCGCCGCGTCGACCACCGTCACGGCGAGGAAGGCCGCGATCAGCCGTCGGTGCGGACCGGCGAAGCCGAGCACCCGGCGCAGGGTCTTGCCCTCGATCTTCGTCTCGACGGCACTGCGATCGCTGCGCAGGTGTCGCCAGGGCGGTCCGCCCATTCCCATCGACATGCCTGCTCCTCTGTCTCCACCACCCCAACCGCCGCCCGCACGCCATTGTTCCGCCAGGCACCGACAACGGGCGCATCGCTGCGCGCGCCCCGAGGGGCAGGGATCAGGCGAACGCCGCCGCGACCGCCCGGAAGCGGCGTACCTGCGCCTCCCGCTCGAGCCTGCGCTGCTCGTCGAGCTCGCGGTCGGCCGCGCCCTGCAGGAGCGCCTTGGTCTCGGCCACGACGCCGTCCATCGGCGCCAGGAGCGCCGCGACGAGGTCCGCGACCGTCGCGTCGAGCCGGTCGGTCGGCACGGTTGTCGTGGCCAGACCGATCCGGACGGCCTCGTCGGCGGCCACGACCCGGGCGGTCGCGCAGATCTCGAGGGCCCGGGCGTATCCGACGTGCTCGACGAGCGGCTTGGTGCCGGTGAGGTCGGGCACGAGACCGAGCGCGGACTCCTTCATCGAGAACTTCGCGTCGTCGGCCACCACGCGCAGGTCGCACGACAGCGCGAGCTGGAAGCCGGCGCCGATGGCGTGGCCGCGGACCTTGGCGATCGAGACGAAGCGCGGGTCGCGCAACCAGGTGAAGCCTCGCTGGAACTCCTCGATCCGGGCGGAGGCGTCCTCGTCGGTGAGCGACAGGAGCCCGATGACGCTCTCCTCCCCCGACGTCGAGGGGTCGAGCATCGCCCGGTCGAGCCCGGCGGAGAACGTCTCGCCCTCCCCGGTCACGACGACGATGCGTACGTCGTCGGGCAGGGCGCGACCGATCTCCCCGAGCGCCAGCCACATCGCCGGCGTCTGCGCGTTGCGGACCGCCGGCCGGTCCAGCGTCACGGTGGCGACGGGCCCCTCGACCTCGAGGCGGAGGCCGACGGCGGCGAGCTCTTCGGGAGTCATGGTCGCACGTTACTACTCGCGGGTAACCTCAGGCGAGGGAGACCAGGTCGGCGTACTCGTCCGACCAGAGGTCCTCGTCGCCGTCGGGCAGGAGCAGCACCCGGTCGGGGTCGAGGGCGCGCACCGCGCCCTCGTCGTGCGTGACGAGGATGATCGCACCGGTGTAGCTGCGGATCGCGTGCAGCACCTCCTCGCGGGAGGCCGGGTCGAGGTTGTTGGTGGGCTCGTCGAGGAGCAGCACGTTGGCGCTCGAGACGACGAGGATCGCGAGGGCGAGCCGGGTCTTCTCGCCACCCGACAGGACGCCCGCGGGCTTGTGCGCGTCGTCGCCGGAGAAGAGGAACGACCCGAGCACCGAGCGGGCCTGGGTGTCGGTGAGCTCCGGGGCGGCGGAGTGCATGTTCTCCAGCACGGTCCGGCTCACGTCGAGGGTCTCGTGCTCCTGGGCGTAGTAGCCCATCTTGAGCCCGTAGCCGGGCACGACCTCGCCGGTGTCGGGCTGGTCGACGCCCGCGAGGATCCGCAGCATCGTGGTCTTCCCGGCGCCGTTGAGGCCGAGGATGACGACCCGGCTCCCCCGGTCGATCGCGAGGTCGACGGCGGTGAAGACCTCCAGGGAGCCGTAGGACTTCGACAGCTCGGAGCCCATCAGCGGCGTCTTGCCGCACGGCGCGGGCTCGGGGAAGGCGATCCGCGCGACCTTGTCGGCAGTGCGCTCGCCCTCGATGCCGGCCATCATCTTCTCGGCGCGCTTGAGCATCGACTGCGCGGCCTGGGCCTTGGTGGCCTTGGCGCGCATCTTGTTGGCCTGGTCGGTGAGCACCTTGGCCTTGTTCTCGGCGTTCGAGCGCTCACGCTTGCGGCGCTTCTCGTCGTCCTCGCGCTGGGTGAGGTAGTTGTGCCAGCCCATGTTGTAGACGTCGATGACGGCACGGTTGGCGTCGAGGTGGAAGACCTTGTTGACCGTCGCCTCCAGCAGCGCGTTGTCGTGGCTGATCACCACGAACCCGCCGCGGTGCGCCTTGAGGAAGTCGCGCAACCAGACGATCGAGTCGGCGTCGAGGTGGTTGGTCGGCTCGTCGAGCAGCATGATCTCCGCGCCCGAGAAGAGGATGCGGGCGAGCTCGACCCGGCGACGCTGCCCACCGGACAGGGTGCCGATCGGCTGCGCGAGGATGCGCTCCTCGATCCCGAGGGCGGCGGCCATCTGCGCGGCCTCGGACTCGGCGGCGTACCCGCCACCGGCGTGCAGCTCGGCGTCGGCGCGAGCCCAGCGCTTCATGCCGCGCTCGTGGACCTTCGTCTCCTCGCTGGCCATCTCGACCTCGGCCTCGCGCAGGCGGCGTACGACCTCGTCGAGGCCCCGGGCCGACAGGATCCGGTCGCGCGCGAGCACCTCTGGGTCACCGACCCGTGGGTCCTGCGGGAGGTAGCCGACGGCTCCGCTGCGGAGCACCTGTCCGTCGGCGGGCGTGCCCTCGCCGGCGAGGATGCGGGTGAGGGTCGTCTTGCCGGCACCGTTGCGCCCCACGAGGCCGACCTTGTCGCCTGCGGCGATCCGGAAGGTGACGTCCTCCATGAGGAGCCGCGCGCCGGCTCTGACCTCGAGCTTCTGGGCGGTGATCATCTCGTGCGACATCCTACGAAGGGGTGGAGGCAGGAGCCCCATCGCCGATCGCACGCGCTAACCTGCGCTGGGGCGCCAGCACCGGCTGCGGCCGCCTGTTGACCAGCGGAAAGGCACGTAGATGCGCTTCAACCCGAAGTCCCGCCTCGACACCTCGCGCGTCGGTGACGGCGGCGGCGGCGGGGGCGGCGGCGGGCCGATGCGGATCCCGCTCCCGGGCGGCACGCGCGCGGGCGGCGGCATCGGCGGACTGATCATCATCATCCTGTTCGTGGTGCTCACCCAGTGCGTGGGCGGCGGCGGCGGGCTGCCGAGCCCGGACGGCGGCGGCAACGTGGGCACCGACGCGAGCCGGATGGACGACAGCGACCGCTACGCCAACTGCAAGACCGGTGCCGACGCCAACGAGGACGAGGACTGCGCACGGGTCGCGGTCGAGAACTCGCTGGTGGACTACTGGACGACGACGCTTCCCGAGCAGGGTGGCATGGAGCTCCAGCCGGCGAGCCTGCGGACCTTCAGCGGCGCGGTGAACACCGGGTGCGGCGAGGCCTCCTCACAGGTCGGGCCGTTCTACTGCCCGCCCGACCAGCGCATCTACCTCGACACGACGTTCTTCCGCGACGTCCTCGAGGGCCAGCTCGGCGGCGAGGGCGGCGACTTCGTCGAGCCCTACGTCATCGGCCACGAGTACGGCCACCACATCCAGAACCTGATGGGCACGATGGGCAAGGTCCGCACGCAGCAGGGCGCGAGCTCCGACGCCGTACGCCTCGAGCTGCAGGCCGACTGCTACGCCGGCATGTGGACCGCGTACGCCGAGGACAGCGAGCTGATCACCCTCGACGACGGCGACATCGCCGAGGCCCTCGACTCGGCCAAGGCCGTCGGTGACGACCGGATCCAGCAGAAGTCCGGCCAGGGCGTCGACCCCGAGGGCTGGACGCACGGCTCGTCGGAGCAGCGGATGGCGTGGTTCACCCGCGGCTACGAGGAGGGCACGCTCGAGGCGTGCGACACGTTCTCGGCCAGCGAGCTCTGACCCGGACCGGGGTCAGGCGAGCAGCGCCTCGATCTGGTCGACCTGGCGCTGCATCGCGCGGATGTAGGGCGCGACGCTCGGGTGCCGGAACTTCCCGGCGAGGGCTCCCTCGCCGTCCGCGACGCGCGCCAATGCCCAGTCCAGCCGCGTGAGCGCCGTGTACACAGCCATCACGCGGGCGCCCGTGCGGACGTCGTCAGCGCTGGCGAGACCGGGCGGGAGCACGGCGACGTACGCCTCGACCAGCGGATCGACGTCCTCGCGGGTCGCGAGCGAGAGGTAGCCGAGGTCGGCACCGACCGGTCCACGGCCCAGGTGTGCCCAGTCGATGGCGATCGCACCGTCCTCGTCGACGACCCGACCGGGGATGTTCGCGGCCGACGGATCGCCGTGCTGGGCGACCTGCGGCAGCGCGTCGCACACGTCGAGCCACTGGGTGCGGTGCGACCACAGGTGGTCGGCGACGTCGGCCATCGGCGTACGGGCGAGGGTCCGCCAGCCACCTCGGTGCGCCACGAGCGCCAGCCGGCTGCGGAGCTGGTCGCGCACCAGCCAGGAGTGGTCGCCCAGGTCGGTCGCCGCGAACCGGCCGAGGCAGGCCGCCAGCCAGAGCCCGGGCGCCACCACGTGCTCGACGCGGGCATGCACGAGCGTGATGCCTTCGTCGTCCTCCTCGACGCGCACCACCGGTGCCTCGCGCAACCCGGGCGATCCAGCGACCACGCCGCTGAGGGCGACGTCGGCGGCGCGGCGCCAGTAGTTCACGTCGGACGGGACCAGCGCCCCGTGGGCGTCGACCGGGTCGGGGCAGACCAGGCGCTTGACGACGACGTCACGGCCACCGATGGTGGCCGACCAGACGCCGGCCGTCGCCGGCCCCGCACCCGGGAGCGGCTGCCAGCCCGGCTCGGGTTGCCACCGGGGCAGGTCCATGGCCGGGAACCTAGCGCACCTCGATGTCGCGTCGACGGAAGAGCACCTGGCCCGCGCCGCTCAGGATCGCGGCGACCACCAGCAGCGCGAGGAACGGCGACCACCTGAAGTCCTCGGCGGGCACCAGCGCGAGGTGGTGGAACGGCGAGACGGCCTGGAGCCACTCCGGGATCTGCAGCACCTGTCCGAAGAGGAGCACGACGACGGCGAACAGCAGTCCGACCCAGGCCAGCAGGGCCGCTCGGGCGTGCACCCCGAACAGCAGCCGGGCCACCGCGCTGAGCACCAGCACCGGTGCCAGGTAGGGAAGCATCGCGAGCAGGTAGGTCCCGACCGCACTGCCGTCGCCAGTCGTCAGCGCGTAGCCCACGCCCAGGCCGAGCCCCGCGGCGATGACCACGATCGCCGACCCGGCCACCGTCAGGACCACCTGCGCGAGCAGGTAGCGACGGCGCGACAGCCCCGTCGCGAGCAGGATCTCCGCAAGCCCCGCCGACTCGTCGTGACGCGGCCGCAGCGCTGCCGAGACGGCGTACCCGCAGCTCATCAGGGCCAGCATCACGATCGAGGTCGCGTAGAACCCCTCGACGAGGTCCGCCCCTCCCCGCACGAACATGTCCTGGGTGGTCTCCGAGTCGCCGAGCAGGTCGCCGATGTCGGTGCCCAGCGAGCCGTAGGACAGCCCGGTGAGCAGCAGGCCGAGGCTCCACCCGATCAGTGAGCCCCGCTGGAGCCGCCACGCCAGCCCCAGCGGCGTGCCGAGGACGCCGGACGCGCGGACGGGACCCGGCCGGGCGGCCAGCACGCCGGCTCCGTGGTCACGCCGCCCGAACGTCCAGCCGGCCGCGGCGATCACCGCGCCTGCCGCGAGGACCAGCAGCGCGAGGGGCCACCACCTCACCCCCGAGAAGGCGTGCATGCCCTGGTACCACCCGATCGGGGACAGCCAGGTCAGGGCCGGCGACCCGACGTCGCCGATGGCTCGCAGCACGTACGCCGCGCCGATGACCGCTCCGGTGACGCCGTAGGCCGCGCGAGGGCTGGACGTGAGCTGGGCCGCGAGCAGTGCGACACCCGCGAAGACCATCCCGACGGCGGCCAGCCCGATCCCGAGGGCGAGCGAGTCGGGGGCGGCGAGCGGGAAGGTGACCAGGCTCAGGGTGACCAGCGTGCCGGTGAGCACGTTGGCCACGAGCGCGACCAGGACGGTTGCGCCGGTGGTCGCGCGGCGGCCCACGGCGGCCGAACGGAGCATCTCGTCGCGACCGGACTCCTCCTCGGCGCGCGTGTGGCGCACGACCAGGAACATCGACATCAGGCCGATCGTGATCGCCCCGAAGGCGGTCGCCTGCCAGGTGACCTGCCCGCCGACGGTGTTGAGCGCGCGCGCCGGGCCGGTCATGGCGATGAAGGCGGTGTTGGCCTCCATCGCGACAGCGGCCCGGTCGAACTCCGCCTGGGTGGCGTAGAGGCCCTTCACACTGACGGCCTGGGACCAGTAGAGCAGCGTGATGCCGAGCGACCACGCCAACAGCATCCAGCGGTCGCGCCGAAGGAAGTGGCGCAGCAGCATCCCGGCACCGGTCACGAGCCGCCTCCCGACTCCCCGGACGCCGACTCGGACACGTCGTCGCCGTAGTGGCGCATGAAGAGCTCCTCGAGCGTCGGCGGCGTGGCCGTGAGGGTGCCGATCCCGGCTTCCTGGAGCGCGGCCAACGCGCTGGGCAGGGCGCTGGTGTCGACCTCGAACGCGACTCGTCGCCCCTCGAGCAGCAGGTCGTGGACGCCGGCCAGGTCGCCGAGCCCTTCGGGAGGACGCGTGGTCTCGGCGCGCACCGTCGTACGCGTCAGGTGCCGCAGCTCGCTCAGGGTGCCCGACTCGACGCACCGACCGGAGCGGATGATGCTGACGCGGTCGCACAGCAGCTCGACCTCCGCCAGGATGTGGCTGGACAGCAGGACCGTCCCGCCCTGGGCACGGAAGTCCTCCACGCACTGTTGGAAGACCGCCTCCATCAGCGGGTCGAGGCCGCTGGTGGGCTCGTCGAGCAGCAGCAGCTCCACGTCGCTGGCGAGCGCCGCGACCAGCGCCACCTTCTGCCGGTTGCCCTTGGAGTAGGTGCGGCCCTTCTTGGACGGGTCGAGCTCGAATCGCTCGACCAGGTCGGCCCGACGGCCCTCGTCGAGGCCGCCGCGCAGCCGGCCGAGCAGGTCGATCACCTCCCCGCCGGTGAGGTTGGGCCACAGCGTCACGTCGCCCGGAACGTAGGCGAGGCGCCGGTGCAGCGCGGCCGCGTCGCCCCACGGATCCCCGTCGAGCAGCCGCACGGAGCCCGCGCTCGCACGCAGCAGCCCCAGGAGCACGCGGATGGTCGTCGACTTGCCGGCACCGTTGGGTCCCAGGAAGCCGTGGACCTCACCCTGCTCGACGCTCAGGTCGAGCCCGTCGAGGGCCCTGACCTTTCCGAACAGCTTCACCAGCTCGTGGACCTCGATCACGTTGCTCACGCACTCCACGCTACGACTTCAGGCGTTCTCGACCTCGACCCGGATCGCCTGCGCGTCGAGGATCGCCTGGTCCAGCACCGCGCGCCGCGGATCGGGCACCGCGAGCCACGGCCCGACGACGGTCAGCGTCGCGAGGCGCGTGTCGGCGAGCACCGCCTCGACCGCGTTGTGGTCGCCGCCGGTCACCACGGTCCGTACGCCACCGACGATGCGCGCGGCATGGTCGGCCGCGGCCTCGTACGCCTGCCGCGCCTGGTTGTCGCGGCGGCGCGCGAAGCGCTGCTGGCTCTGGCCGCCGGCCTTGGTGCGCCCCTGCACGTGGCGCTGTCCGATCTTGTGCTCGACCATGGCGGCGCCGGTCATCCGCGCGACGGCGAAGCCGCCCTTCCGGACCAGCAGCACACCCCACTCCCCCGGTGGCACCGCCGCCGCGGCGAACGCACCCGCGTCCACCGGCCCGTCGTACGCGGCGTCGAACGGCAGCCGCGCCGCGAAGTGGGAGCCGTCCCCGGCCTCACCGCGGATCTCGCCGTCCGTCACGACGAGCGGCGCCGCGCCGTGGCTCGCGACGAAGTTGGCGACCCATCGCTCCCAGCGGGCGGACGGAACCAGGACGGCGGGCACGCGAGCGAGCCTATGTCGCCACGGCCGGTCCGTGCCGCGCTGGCTCAGAGGAACTCGAGCGGGTCGAACTCGTCGATCGGGATGATGCGGACGCGCGGCAGCGGGGTGTTGAACGCGCCGAGGTCGTACTCGAGGTCGAAGAACCGCAGGCCGGGCAGGTTGCGGAACTGCGCGTTGACGAACTCGGTGAACCCGATGATCCCGACCTGGCGGGTGCCGTCGCACAGCGCGGACACCTGCTCGACGAAGTCGCCGTCGTGGCTGACCAGCACCACGTCGGCCTCGCGGTCGACCAGGGCCTCGGCGGTGCGCTGGATGGCGATGTCGACGACCTTGCCCTCGCCGCTGAGCGGGATCGGCTTGAAGCCGATCGCCAGCAGCGCCTGGACGAAGCTGGTCGGCATCTCCGTGGTGGCGGCGAGGAAGAACAGGCCCGACACGTCCTGGTCGAACGCCCGCTCCGCCCACTCGAGCAGCCGGTCCCAGCGCGGCCGCTCCTCGGGTCGCGGCCGCCGGCCGAGGATCGAGGTGCCCAGGGTGGCGTCGATGTTCTCCCCGTCGACGAGGAGGTAGGTCATCCGCTCGGCCATGCGAGGACTCTCCCACACGGCCGATCGGGTGCGTCAGGGCTGGTAGACGACCTTGAAGCTCTCGACGACCTCGTCGCCCGACACCGTCACGTCGGACACCTCGACGAGCGCCCGCGGCACGCCGGCGCCGTCGCAGAGGATCGACAGGGTGCCGGTCTCCGGGTACTCACCGGCGTAGTCCTCGCCCGGTGCGGTGGTGCTGCCCTCGTCGTCGGCGAGCACCCGGGCGACGAACGCATCGGACTCCTCCGCCGAGTCGCCGTAGGCCCACGCGGGCGGCGGCACCGACTCCAGCGTCGTCGGCCCGAAGTACGTCGGCGCGGCGTTGAGCTTGGCGTGGAAGCGGGCCAGCTCCCAGAAGACACGCAGCTCCTCGTGGTCGAACTCGATCGTGGACAGGTCGACCTCGGGCTGCTCCATGCTGGAAGGGTAGCCAGTCAGGCCACGGCCGCGACGTACGCCGCGAAATCCCGGGCCGCGTCGAGCGAGCCGGGCCGTGGCTCCTCGAGCCGGTCCCAGCCGCGGTCACGGTCGGCCAGCACCTGCTGGAGGAGCGGTCGCCACCGCGGGTCCTCGTGCATCATCGCCCACCGCAGGGAGTCCCTCTTGCTGGCGACCCGGGCCGTGCGAACGGTGTAGAGGCTCCGGCAGGCCTGGACGACCAGGTAGCGCTGGCACCACGCGATGCGCGGCGGGCACCACCCGAGGACGTCGTCGGCCAGCGTCGGGAGGCCGGCGCGTGCCCACTCGCGCAGCACCCCTTCGGGGACCGGGTCCATCAGCTCGGCCGGGCACGGCCCGACCAGGGTGATCCCGTGTTCGCGCAGGATCCAGCGGGTCCACGGCTGGTTGCAGTGCTCCGACCACTCGAGCTCGTCGGCACCGTGGTCGGCGAAGAGCCACTCGGTCCCCAGCCCGGCCGTGGTCCGCAGGTCGGATGCGACTGCGTACGACCCCTCGAGGTGGCGGTTCCAGTGGCCGTCGCGGTGCGGCAGGTCGCGGTGCAGCTCGCGCAGCGCCACCTCCTGAGCGGCATCGGGTCGCTCGTGGACCACCACCACGAAGTCGCAGTCGCTGTGCAGGTCACCCGCGCCGAGGGCGAAGGAGCCTTGGAGGTACGCCCCGACGAACGACTCACCGAGCGCCGCCTGGGCGCCGGTGACGAGGTCGTGCAGCACGCCGTTGAGCTCGGCGTAGCGCGTGGGGTGAGGGTTGAGCACGGGAGGAGTGTGCGCTCGCCGCAACCTTGTCGCCACGGGTTTTCTCCGAGGTCGACACCTCCCCAAGGGGTCTCGACCCGCCCGTCACGGGCTCGCGAGCTCGCCCGTGGGGCTCGCTCGACCTCTTCGGGTTCGGTCACGCGCTGCGCGCGTGCCCGACCTCAGACGTTGAAGCCGAGCGCCCGCAGCTGCTCGCGGCCGTCGTCGGTGATCTTGTCCGGACCCCACGGCGGCATCCAGACCCAGTTGATCGCGACGTCGTTGACCAGTCCCTCGAGGGCCTGGTTGGTCTGGTCCATGATGACGTCGGTCAGCGGGCAGGCCGCCGACGTCAGCGTCATGTCGAGGACGGCGTTGCTGCCTTCGTCGATGTGCACGCCGTAGACCAGGCCGAGGTCGACGACGTTGATGCCGAGCTCGGGGTCGACGACGTCCTTCATCGCCTCGGTCACGTCGTCGACGGTCACCGTCGAGGTGCCGCCGCCCTGGCCGGCTTCGGGCACGTCGGGGAGGTCGCCGTGGTCGACCTGCTGGGACTCGGTCATGAGCTGGCTCCTTGGGTCTGGGCCGAATCTGATTGGGCCTGGGTGGTCGCGTCCTTCCACGCCATCCAGGAGAGCAGCGCGCACTTCACGCGCGCGGGGAACTTGGCGACACCGGCGAACGCGATGCCGTCCTCGAGGACGTCCTCGTCGGGCTCGACCGTCCCCTTGCCCTGCATGAGCTCGAGGAAGGTCTGGTGGATCGACATCGCCTCGTCGACCGGCTTGCCGATCACGAGGTCGGTCAGCACGGAGGCCGACGCCTGCGAGATCGAGCAGCCGACGCTGTCGTACGACACGTCCTCCACGACACCGTCGGCGAGGTGCACCCGCAGGGTGACCTCGTCGCCGCAGGTGGGGTTGACGTGGTGGACCTCGGACTCGAACGGGTCGCGAAGGCCCTTGTGGTGCGGATTCTTGTAGTGATCCAGGATGATCTCCTGGTAGAGGTTGTCGAGCTCGGCGCTCATTCGTCATCCCACCTTGAAGTAGCTGCGGGTGTGGTGGAGGCCCTCGACGAGGGCGTCGATCTCGGCGGGGGTCGTGTAGAGGTACGACGACATCCGCGTCGTGCTCTGCACGCCGAAGCGGGCGTGCGCGGGCTTCGCACAGTGGTGGCCGGCGCGCACGGCGATGCCGCGGGAGTCGAGCACCTGCGCGATGTCGTGGGGGTGCACGCCGTCGAGCTCGAAGGAGATCGCGCCGCCGCGCTGCGTGGCGTCGAGGGGCCCGAGCACGCTGACGCCCGGGACGGACTGCAGCCCGTCGAGGGCGTACGCCGTGATCGCCTGCTCGTGGCGGTGGATGGCGTCGAGGCCGATGTGGCCGAGGTAGTCGACGGCGGCACCGAGGCCGACCGCCTCGACGATCGGCGGGGTGCCGGCCTCGAAGCGGTGCGGCACCTTGGCGTACGTCGAGCGCGCCATGGTGACCGTCTCGATCATCTCGCCACCGCCGTGGAAGGGCGGGAGCTCGTTGAGCAGCTCCTCGCGACCCCACAGCACGCCGATGCCGGTCGGGCCGCAGACCTTGTGGCCGGTGAAGACCAGGAAGTCGCAGTCGACCGCCTGGACGTCGACCGGGAGCTGGGGCGCGGCCTGCGAGGCGTCGATCACCGAGAGGGCGCCGAACGCCTTGGCCCGCGCCACCAGGTCGACGACCGGGTTGATCGTGCCGAGCATGTTGGACACCCAGGTGAACGCGACGACCTTGGTGTGCTCGTCGACGAGCTGGTCGGCGTTGCTCAGGTCGAGGTGGCCGTCGTCGGTGAGGCCGAACCACCGCAGCTCGGCGCCCGCGCGCTCGCACGCCAGCTGCCACGACACGATGTTGGAGTGGTGCTCCATCTCGGTGATGACGACGTTGTCGCCAGGACCGAGGTCGATCGTGCGCGCGAGCAGGTTGAGTGCCTCGGTCGCGTTCTTGGTGAAGATCACCTCGTTGCGCGAGCGCGCGTTGAGGAAGGTCGCCACCTTGTCGCGTGCGCCCTCGTAGGCCTCGGTCGACTCGGCACCGAGCTGGTGCATCGCACGGGCGATGTTGGCGTTGTGCCGCTCGAGGTGGTCGACCATCGTGTCGATGACGACCTGGGGCTTCTGCGAGGTGTTGGCGCTGTCGAGGTAGACCAGCGGCTGCCCGCCCGCGAGCGTGCGCTCGAGGATGGGGAAGTCCTTGCGGATCACGTCGAGATCCGGAAGCAGTCCTTCCATGGTCGTTCCTTTCTCGGCAACATCTCTCGTGGGTTCCGGGTCTCGTGACGGTCGCTGTGCGACCTCCTCGACCAACGGGGGGTCAGGCGGTCGCAGCCTTCAGGTACTTGTCGTAGCCCTCGGCCTCGAGCGCGTCGGCGAGCTCCTTGCCGCCGGACTCGGCGACCTTGCCGTCGACGAAGACGTGGACGTGGTCGGGCTCGATGTAGCGCAGGATGCGGGTGTAGTGGGTGATCAGCAGGACGCCCTTGCCCTCGCGCGCACGGAACCGGTTGACGCCCTCGGCGACGACCTTGAGCGCGTCGATGTCGAGGCCGGAGTCGGTCTCGTCGAGGATCGCGACCCGGGGGTCGAGCAGCTCGAGCTGGGCGATCTCGTGGCGCTTCTTCTCACCACCGGAGAAGCCCTCGTTGACGTTGCGGGTGCCGAACGACGGGTCGAGGTTGAGCTGCTCGAGCGCGGCGTTGACGTCCTTGACCCACGTGCGGAGCTTCGGCGCCTCGCCGTCGATCGCGGTCTTGGCGGTGCGCAGGAAGTTCGACACCGAGACACCGGGGACCTCGACGGGGTACTGCATGGCGAGGAACATCCCGGCGCGGGCGCGCTCGTCGACCGACATCGCGAGGACGTCCTGGCCGTCGAGGGTGACGCTGCCACCGGTGATCGTGTACTTGGGGTGGCCCGCGATCGAGTACGCGAGGGTCGACTTGCCCGAGCCGTTGGGGCCCATGATGGCGTGCGTCTCGCCCTCGTTGATGGTGAGGGTGACGCCCTTGAGGATCTCCTTGGGGCCGTCCTCGGTGTCGACGGTGACGCGCAGGTCGGTGATGACGAGCTTGCTCATGCGGGGGTGACTCCGTTCAGTGTGGTCTCGGTGTCGACGTAGACATCGGTGCCGCGTACGTCGATGGGGAAGGTGGCGACCGGCTCGGTCGCGGGGAGGTTCGTGGGCTTGCCGGTGCGGAGGTCGAACATCGACCCGTGCAGCCAGCACTCGATCTGGCAGCCGCCGTCGGTCTGCTCCACCTCGCCCTCGCTGAGGGCGACCTCGGCGTGGCTGCAGGTGTCCTCGACCGCGAAGACCTCGTCGCCGTCGCGGGCGATGGCGATGTCGTAGCGACCCAGGGTGACCGCCAGGGCCTTGTCGGCCGGGATCTCGTCCAGCGCGCACGCGCGCTCGAAGCCCATCAGTCGTCGTCCCGGCCGAAGGCGGCGAGGTCCTTCAGGACGTTCTTCGCCAGCTCGGCCTCGACGGTGGACAGGAGCCGCTCCTCGATGGAGGGCACGCCGACCTTGCGGATCAGGTCGTTGAAGAAGCCGTGCACGACCAGGCGCTGGGCCTCCTTCTCCGACACGCCTCGCGACTGCAGGTAGAACAGCTGCTCGTCGTCGAAGCGGGCGGTCGCCGAGGCGTGGCCGGCACCCTCGATCTCGCCGGTCTCGATCTCCAGGTTGGGGATCGAGTCTGCGCGGCAGCCGTCGGTGAGGACCAGGTTGCGGTTCTCCTCGTAGGTCTCGATGCCCTCGGCGACCTTGCGGATCAGCACGTTGCCGACCCACACGGTGTGCGCCTTCTCGCCCTGCAGCGCACCCTTGTAGACCGCGTGCGACTTCGTGTGGGGAGCGGTGTGGTCGGCGAAGATCCGGTGCTCGATGTGCTGGCCGGCGTCGGCGAAGTAGAGGCCGAGCAGCTCGGCGGAGCCGCCGGGACCGTCATAGGTCACGTTGGCGTCCATCCGGACCAGGTCGCCGCCGAACGAGATCGCGGCGTGCTTGTAGGTCGCGTCGCGACCCACCCTCGCCTGGTGGTGCGAGAGGTGCACGGCGTCGTCGGCCCAGTCCTGGATCGACACGACGGTGACGTCGGCACCGTCGCCCACGGCGATCTCGACGACCGCGGCGATGGTGGACGAGCCGGTGTGGTTGAGCACCACGATCGCCTTGCAGTGCGCGCCGAAGCGCATCGCGACGTGACCGGCCTCGCTGACCGAGACGTCCTCGCCGTCGAGGTCGACCACGATCGGCTCGGCGACCACGGTGTCGGCCGGGACGTCGATCAGCAGGCTCGCGGGGACCTCGGCGAGGACGCGCGCCGCCCAGCGGGTGTTCGGGACCAGGCCGGAGAGGCCGCGCAGGCCGCGGGCCTCCTCGCCCGAGACGCCCTCGACACGGACACCGTCGGGGGTGTTCCAGGTGCAGGAGGTGGCCGAGCGCATGAACTCTGCGTCGGCGTGCAGGCCCTTCAGTCGCTTGAGCGGCGTGAAGCGCCAGATCTCCTCGCGACCGGTCGGCGTCTCGTGGTCGGCGACGTCGAACGAGCCCTCCGGGTGGAGGTGGCTGTCGACGTGGTCGTGCTCGGGAGCCAGCTCCAGCGCGGAGCGGACGGATTCGGTGGTGACGGTCAAAGCTCTACTTTCGTCGTGGTGGGGCGAAGGGCGGTGATGTCCTCGGGTGCGCTCCGCAACGTCGCGGTGCGCACCGGATCATCAGCCGACCGCGCCTTCCATCTGCAGCTCGATCAGGCGGTTGAGCTCGAGGGCGTACTCCATCGGCAGCTCCTTGGCGATCGGCTCGACGAAGCCGCGCACGATCATCGCCATCGCCTCGTCCTGCTCCATGCCGCGCGACATGAGGTAGAAGAGCTGGTCGTCGGAGACCTTGGAGACACTCGCCTCGTGGCCCATCGACACGTCGTCCTCGCGGATGTCGACGTAGGGGTAGGTGTCGCTGCGACTGATCTGGTCGACCAGCAGCGCGTCGCACAGCACGTTGGACTTCGAGCCGTAGGCGCCCTCGTTGACCTGGATCAGCCCGCGGTACGACGTACGCCCGCCGCCGCGCGCCACCGACTTGCTCAGGATGGAGGACGACGTGTGGGGAGCCGCGTGCACCATCTTGGCGCCGGCGTCCTGGTGCTGGCCCTCGCCCGCGAAGGCGATCGACAGGGTCTCGCCCTTGGCGTGCTCGCCCATCAGGTAGATGGCGGGGTACTTCATCGTCACCTTGGAGCCGATGTTGCCGTCGACCCACTCCATCGTCGCGCCGGCGTCGCACGTGGCGCGCTTGGTGACGAGGTTGTAGACGTTGTTCGACCAGTTCTGGATGGTCGTGTAGCGGCAGCGACCACCCTTCTTGACGATGATCTCGACGACCGCGGAGTGCAGCGAGTCCGAGGAGTAGATCGGCGCGGTGCAGCCCTCGACGTAGTGCACGTAGGCGTCCTCGTCGACGATGATCAGCGTGCGCTCGAACTGGCCCATGTTCTCGGTGTTGATCCGGAAGTAGGCCTGCAGCGGGATGTCGACGTGGACACCCTTCGGCACGTAGATGAACGAGCCACCCGACCACACCGAGGTGTTGAGCGCCGAGAACTTGTTGTCGCCGACGGGGATGACGGTGCCGAAGTACTCCTTGAAGAGCTCCTCGTGCTCCTTCAGCGCGGTGTCGGTGTCGACGAAGATGACGCCCTTCTCCTCGAGGTCCTCACGGATCGAGTGGTAGACGACCTCGGACTCGTACTGGGCGGCGACGCCGGCGACGAGGCGCTGCTTCTCCGCCTCCGGGATGCCGAGCCGGTCGTAGGTGTTCTTGATGTCCTCGGGCAGGTCCTCCCACGAGGCGGCCTGCTTCTCGCTCGAGCGGACGAAGTACTTGATGTTGTCGAAGTCGATCGTCGACAGGTCCGAGCCCCAGGTGGGCATGGGCTTGCGGTGGAAGAGCTTGAGGCCCTTCAGGCGCAGGTCGAGCATCCACTGCGGCTCGGACTTCTTCGAGGAGATGTCGCGGACGACGTCCTCGTTGAGGCCGCGCGTCGCGGTGGCGCCGGCGGTGTCGGAGTCGGACCAGCCGAACTCGTAGTTGCCGATGCCCTTGAGCGACGGGTTGAGCTCTTCGATGGAGGTCATGCCTTCTCCTTCTTCGTGGTCTGGGGGATGCAGGTGGTGCAGACGCCGTCGCCGTGGGCGATGGTCGCGAGGCGCTGGACGTGGGTGCCGAGGACCGCAGCGATCGCCTCGGTCTCGGCCTCGCACAGCTGGGGGAACTCGTGGGCGACGTGGGAGACGGGGCAGTGCTGCTGGCACAGCTGCTCCCCCACGACCGGAAGGTCGCGCACCGAGGCGGCGTAGCCGTTCTGGGTGAAGACCTTCGCGAGCGCCTCGGCCGGGCTGAGGTCGGGGTCGAGCTCGGTCACGGCGGCGTAGTCGCGCTCGACGAACGCCACCCGGCGCCGGGCGAACTCGACGACGGCGTCCTCGCCCTGCGTCTCGGCGAGGAACCGCATCGCCTGCACGGCCAGGTCGTCGTACTGCTGGTCGAAGCTGTCCCGGCCCGACTCGGTCAGCGCGAACACCCTGGCCGGACGGCCGCGACCGCGGGTGCCGTAGACCTTCTGCTCGCGCGACTCCACGACGCCCTCGGTGACGAGGTGGTCGAGGTGCCGGCGTACGGCGGCCGGGGTGAGGTCGAGCCGGACGGCGAGGTCCGCGGCCGTGGAAGGCCCGTTCTCGAGGATCGTGCGCGCCACGCGGTCACGCGTGGGGGCATCGCCCTCACGCTGCACCACCTGAGTCCTCACGAATTCCACAACGACATTGTGTCGTTAATGCTTCCCGGCATTCAAGCAAGGGTGACCTAAGTGGTTTCGGCCTCGCTCCTGCGTCCGGGCTCCGGACGCGCCGACGGGCGTGACACCTGGAGGAGTCACGCCCGCCGACAGGTTCTGCGGTCCTGCTCAGGTCACGGCACGTCCACCGTGACGAACGTCGGCGCGAGCGCGCCGTCGTACTCCAACGCACCGAGGTAGCGACCCGTCTCGAGCGCGGACCACACCGCCCGGAAGGTGGTGGGCTGGCCCTGCGTCACCGGCACCGGGTTGGGATCGGCCGCGAGGTCGCCCAGCGTGGTGGCCGGCGTGACCAGGTAGCGGTCGTAGCGGTAGGCGATCGAGCTCCCGCCCGGCGCGGCGGAGTATCCGTCCACCTCGACGAGGTACTTGCCTGCCACCGGGTTGACCAGGGTCACCCGCTCGTCGGCCGACCCGGTCGCGGACTGGCCGGCCAGCGCAACCGGCACGCCCGCGGCGTTGAGGCGGTAGACGTAGAGGTCGAGGTCCGCCCTGTCGTCGATCGCGTCGAGGTCGAAGCGGGCGAACTTCGTGTCCGCCGCGATCTCGAACGTGTCGTCGTAGACCGCGCCGACCGCCAGGTCGCCCGAGTTGCTGGTCGCCTTCGCGAGACCGCTGGGCTCGACCACCAAGGAGCCGGTGAAGCCGGCCGTGATGGCGACATCGGCACTGCCGGGGGCACCCGTGCCCCTGACCTCGGCCGGAGCCGAGACCGCGACCGGCCGCAGCGCGACCGGCAGCCGGACGACGGTCGGACCGGTCAGCGTCGCGAAACCGGTCGAGAACTGACCCAGTGTGGCCCCGGTGCGGGTGAAGGTGAAGGTCACCGTCTGCTTCTGGCCCGCGGCCGTGAAGGTGAGCACCGACTGGTCGAGCTCCACCTCGAAGCCCGGGACTGACGACCGCGACGTCCCACGTGCCCGCCCTGAGCGCGGTGAACGTGCGCTTGATGACGACGCTCGAGGTGACCTGGCCCTTGGCCATCGACGGGATGTTGAGGTCGGTCGCGGGCGTGGCCGGGATGCTCTCCGTGCCCGGGATGCTCGCACCCTGGCCCTTGATGAACCCGATCCACTCGGCCGGGGTCGAGGTCACGACCAGGCCCGGGTCGAGGAACTTCTTCGGGTCGACGTGACCGGCACCCTCGTTGAACGGATTGGTGTCGGGCGAGCCGTCAGCCTTCTTGAGGTCGTAGGCGGTGGTCATCATGGCCGACTTGACGGCCATCGGGCTCCACTCGGGGTGGACGCCCATCATGAACGCCGCCAGTCCGGCGACGTGCGGGCTCGACATCGAGGTGCCGGAGTAGAGGTCGAAGCTGCGACCGCCACCGGACGGCGGGGCCACCGCGGCCAGCACGCTGACACCGGGCGCCGAGATGTCCGGCTTGATCACGTCGGCGCTGTTGGCGACGGCCGGGCCGCGCGAGGAGAAGCCGGCCACCTGGGGCACGGGGGTCTCGACGCCGGTCGTGTTGCCGAGCGCGAACGAGGCCGTGGCCCCGGCGGTGGCGGCGTATGCCTTGATGGCGTCACCCGCCGCCTTGTCGACGTGGATCGTCGGCACGGAGTGGAAGTCGGCATCGAGGCTCTGACCGGCCTGCGAGTTGGCCAGGATCATGGCGCTGCCGCCGGCCCGCTTGACCTCGGCGCTCTTGGCGACCCGGTCATAGGCGCCGCGCGTGCAGATCACGATCTTGCCCGCGGCGGCCGCGGTGAGGCTGCCGGGCCCACAGAGGGTCGCGTCGGCCACACCCGCTTCGGTGGCGGCCGCCGGGATCGAGGTGGAGTCGACGAGCGACGTGGATCCGACGACCTGGTCGGCGATGGAGGCGCCCTTGTACTTGTCCTCGGACGCGTTGTCGAGGACGACGGTGTTCTCGTAGTTCACGTGGGTCGACGCCGCGACGGTGGTCACCCACGGGCTGTTGTGGGCGACGGTGGACGCCGTCGGACCGCTGTTGCCGGCCGACGTGGCCACGAAGACCCCGGCAGCGGCAGCGTTGAGGAAGGCGAACTCGACCGCGTCGACGACGGTGTTCGTCGCCCCGGAGATCGAGTAGTTGATGACGTCGACGCCGTCGGCGATCGCGTCGTCGACTGCCGACAGGGTCGAGGAGGTGTAGCAGCCACCGGTGTTGGGGTCGAGGTCGCTGAAGCAGACCTTGTAGGCCGCGATCTTGGCCGCCGGCGCTATTCCGCTGACCTTGCCGAAGTAGCGTCCCTCGACGGCGGCGTCGACGCCGTTGTTGCCGGCGGCGGTGCTGGCGGTGTGCGAGCCGTGGCCGTCACCGTCGCGGGTGGAGATGAACTCCGCACCGAAGCGCTCCTTCGGCTTGGTGCTGTCGAGGAAGGCGTCGGGGTAGTAGCGGGCACCGACGATCTTGCTGTTGCAGTCGTCGACGTTCCACTTCTCGCCCGGCTGGCAGACGCCGCGGAAGACGGTGCCGTCCTTCTTCTTCATGTAGATGGTGTTGCCCTTGCGGTAGAGCGAGAACGGACCGGTGGGGTTGCGGTCGATCTTCGTGCCGGCGAAGGAGCCGGACTCGGGCCAGATGCCCGAGTCCAGGATGCCGACCACGACGCCCGCGCCGGCCTTGTCGACGCCGCCGTTGGCGGCCCACACGCCAGGGGTGTTGTTCGGGCCGACGAGTCCGAGGAACTCGGGGGACTTGTAGGTGTCGAGGCTGAACGCCGTGTCCTTGACGACCATCATCACGTCACGCGACTGCGACAGGTCGGTGGCCTGCTTGCTCGAGAGGCGCGCCGTGAAGGAGCTGGCGGAGAGCGTCGAACGGCTCATCACCTCGGCACCCACGCCGGACGCGATGCCGTTCTGACGCTTCGTGAGGTACGCCTGGTAGGCGGCGACCTTGTCGGACCGGGCGTCGAAGGACTTCCCGTTGGTGGCTGCGGTGGCCTTGAGGCCAGCCACGCCTCCGTCGTAGCGCGTGGCGGCGTCGTCCCTGAGGACGACGACGTAGCGACCCGCGGTGAGGGTCGAGGCCTTGGGTGCGATCGCGGTGGCGATCGCCCGATCGTTCTTCTTCTTGGTGGCGGCGGTCGCGCTGGGCACGCCCGCTGCCAGGCCGCACACCACTGCGGCTGTGGTCAGGACGGCGAGGCCGCGTCGCGCGGCCCGCCCGGTGAAGTGGATCGACACGAAAGTTCCTCCGAAGGCTGGCCACTGGCGAACGGCTCGCCAGGTGCCCCGCTGCCGGATCGCGGCAGGCTGGGCCACCTCACACAAGGCCATCGATGGCACCGAGTCAAGGCTTGTACGCCCACGTGTCGGCAAACGCCCGCGAAGTACGTCCTTAGGGACTAGAGGCCGGCGCGACGACCGTCTCGCCGACACCGTCGCGGTGACCCGCGCAGCCGCTCCCTAGACTGGCGAGGTGTCCACCGCTGCGCCCGCCGTCTCGGTCGACGGGCTGGTGATGCGCTACGGCGACAAGGTCGCTGTCGACGGGCTCTCGCTCGAGGTCGCGCGGGGATCCATCACCGCGGTCCTCGGCCCCAACGGCGCCGGGAAGACCACCACACTGGAGACGTGCGAGGGCTACCGCGTGCCGCAGCAGGGCACGGTCCGCGTGCTCGGCCTCGACCCGCAGCGCGACCGCGCCGAGCTGCTCCCCCGCATCGGCGTGATGCTGCAGGCGGGCGGGGCCTGGAGCGGCGTACGGGCGAACGAGATGCTCGAGCACATGGCGTCGCTGCACGCCCACCCGCTCGACACCGCGATGCTCGATGAACGGCTCGGGCTGGCCGACTGCGGCCGTACGCCCTACCGGCGGCTGTCCGGCGGACAGCAGCAACGCCTCGGTCTGGCCATCGCGTTGGTGGGTCGCCCGGAGCTGGTGTTCGTCGACGAGCCGACCGCCGGCATGGACCCCCAGGCGCGGCGCACGACGTGGGAGCTGCTCGAGGAGGTCCGCGCCGACGGCGTGACCGTGGTGCTCACGACGCACCACATGGAGGAGGCCGAGCGCCTCGCCGACCGGATCCACATCATCGACCGCGGCCGCGTCATCGCCAGCGGGACGCCGGGCGAGCTGACGCGTGAGGGCCGCTCCGCGACCATCCGGCTGGTCGTCAACCGCCCCTTCCCCGACGGTGCCCCCGAGTCGCTGCGCGCCGAGCTCGGGCCCGCCACCGAGGTCCGCCAGCTCGACGAGGTCAGCATGCTGATCCACGGGCCAGCGGACTCGATGACCCTGGGCCGGGTGTCGCGATGGTGCGAGGAGCACGACGTGCTCCCCGAGACGCTCCACCTGGGCCAGCGCAACCTCGAGGACGTGTTCCTCGAGCTGACCGGACGCGAGCTGGCGACGTGAACACCTTCACCCCGGCACCCGGTGGCGCCCCGCTGTCGCGGATGGTGCTGTCGCAGGCCCGGATGGAGGCGCGGCTCATGCTGCGCAACGGCGAGCAGCTGCTGCTCGCCCTCGTCATCCCGGTCATCGTCCTCGTCGGCGGCGTCGCGGCCGCGGGCCGGATCGGGCTCGACCTCGACGGCCACCGGGCCGTCGACGTCCTGACGCCGGGCGTCCTGGCGCTCGCGGTGATGTCCAGCGCGTTCACGTCGGTCGCGATCGCCACCGGCTTCGAGCGCCGCTACGGCGTCATCAAGCTGCTGGGGTCGTCGCCGCTCCCCCGCCACGGCCTGCTGCTCGGCAAGGTCGTCGCGCTGCTCAACGTCGTCGCCCTTCAGCTCGTGGTGCTGGTCGTCGTGGGCCTCGTGCTCGGCTGGGAGCCGACGCTCGCGCACCCGCTGGTCTCGGTGCTCGCTGTGGTTCTGGCGGTGGCCCTCGGGACGGCGGCGTTCGCGGCCCTGGGCCTCTTCGTCGCCGGCGTCCTCCGGGCCGAGGCCACCCTGGCGCTGGCCAACCTCGTCTACCTGCTGCTCATGGCCGGCGGTGGAGTCGTGCTGCCGACGTCGACGTACGGCGCCGCGGCCGGAGTCATCCAGTGGCTGCCCTCCGCCGCGCTCGGCGAGGCGATGCGCGCCGCGTTGGTGGACGCCACCGTCGACGGCCGCGCGCTCCTCGTGCTCGTCGCCTGGGCCGCCGTCGGCACCGTGCTGACGGCCCGGACCTTCAAGTGGGAGTGACAGTGTTCGACGCCATGCTCGCGCGGCTCGCCCGGCACCTCTGGCCGCTGGCGCTGGCGAACCTCGTCGCCAACATCGGCATCGTGGTGACCGGTGCCGCCGTGCGCCTCACCGGCTCGGGGCTCGGCTGCCCGACGTGGCCGCGCTGCACGGACGCGTCGTACGTCGCCCACGGCGAGCTGGGGATCCACGGCGTCATCGAGTTCGGCAACCGGATGCTGACCTTCGCCCTGACCGCGGTCGCGGTGCTCTGCTTCCTCGCCGCACTCGGCGCCGCCCACCGTCGCGCCATCCGGCTGTCCCTCGTCATCGGCCTCGGCATCCCGTCGCAGGCGGTGCTCGGAGGGATCACGGTGCTGACCGACCTCAATCCGTGGATCGTCGCCGGCCACTTCCTGCTGTCGATGGCGATCATCATGGTCTGCGTCGCGCTGGTCGACGAGCTGCGCAGCCCCGACCGGGAGGCCGCTCCTCCCCTGCCGCGAGCGCTGGCCTGGACGACGCTCGCGTCCGGCTGGGTGGTCCTCTACCTCGGCACGGTCGTCACCGGCGCAGGACCGCACGCCGGAGACACCGACTCCCCGCGCAACGGGATCGACCCGGCGACGGTGGCGCACGTCCACGCGTACGCCGTCTACGTCCTGGTCGCCCTCACCGTCGCCCTGCTGGTCGTGGCGCTGCGCGGCGGGCACCGGTGGCTCGCCACGGTGACGGCGCTGGTGCTGCTCGTCGAGGTGCTGCAGGGCGTCCTCGGCTGGGTGCAGTACTGGCTCGACCTGCCGGTCGGGCTCGTCGCCCTGCACATGCTGGGCGCCGCCCTGCTCGCGGCCGGACTGGCCCGAACCGCGCTCGCCGTCCTGCCCCACCACGCGGCACACGAGGCCCGCGCGGACGGACAGGAACAGACGAGCGCGGCGACCCGCTTGCCCTGACGCCCTGCCGACGCCGCGGCTGCCTTGCGCAGCTGCCCCCACCTGCCGGCGACACCGTGGCCGGCCGGACGTCGTCTCAAGGACGTGTCAGCCGCCGAGCAGGGGATCCAGTGCGACCGTGACGAAGAGCAGCGACAGGTAGAGGTTCGAGGCGTGGAAGAGCCGCATCGGATTGATCTCGGTGAGCGCGTCCGACGCCTTCGCGCGCAGCCACATGCGGTGCGCCTCGACCAGGAAGGCGGCGCCGAGGACGGCTGCGGCGATCGGGTAGACGAGGTTGGTCCCGGCGACCGGCCAGAGCAGCAGTGACGTCCCCACCATCACCCAGCTGTAGAGGACGACCTGGCGACCGACCTCGGCGGCGGGCTTGACCACCGGCAGCATCGGCACGTCGACGTTGCGGTAGTCCTCGCGGTAGCGCAGCGCCAGCGCCCACGTGTGGGGCGGCGTCCAGAAGAAGACGACGAGGAACAGCACGACGGGCGTCCAGGCCAGCTCGCCGGTGACCGCCGTCCAGCCGATGAGGGCCGGGAAGCAGCCGGCGAGCCCGCCCCACACGATGTTCTGCGTCGTGCGGCGCTTGAGCAGCATCGTGTAGACGAACACGTAGAACGCGTTGGCCAGCACCGCCAGCGCGGCCGAGAGCCAGTTGACCCACCACGCCAGCACGACCGTCGAGAGCACGGCGAGCACGGTGGCGAAGACGAGCGCGGACACCGGCGAGACGATGTGTCGTGGCAGCGCCCGGCGACGCGTACGACGCATCTGCTCGTCGATGTCGCGGTCGTAGACGCAGTTGTACGCCGACGCCGAACCGGCCGAGAGCGCACCGCCCACCACGGTGGCGGCGACCAGTGCGAGCGACGGGATGCCGCGCTCGGCGAAGAACATGACCGGGACGGTCGTCAGCAGCAGCAGCTCGATGACCCGCGGCTTCGTGAGGCCGACGTAGGCGCCGACGACGTCGCGCCAGGTCGTGGTCTCCGCGCCCGCCTCGCCCCTCGCACCGGCCGACGGCCGCGCGGACGCATCGGCGTGCGGACCGGCTGGTGACACGGGCGGGACCTCGCGGGACGGGTGCGGATGAGACGTGGACAAGGGGGAACCGGAGGGGAACGACGACCTGCAGATCCGGTGTCCGAGCCACCCTCGGGTGGGGTCGAGTCTACTCGGCCACGGCGCTAGGCTCGCAGTCGAGGGGCAGTGGTCCCCGTTGCACTCCACCGAGAGGAATCCTGTTGTCCCAGAAGTCCGCCCTTCCCGCCACCCTCGAGTGGACCGAGATCGACGACCGCGCCGTCGACACCGTCCGCGTCCTGGCGATGGACGCGGTGCAGAAGGTCGGCAACGGCCACCCCGGCACGGCCATGAGCCTGGCGCCGGCGGCGTACCTCCTCTTCCAGAAGGTGATGCGGCACGATCCGGCCGACCCCGACTGGGTCGGGTCGCGACCGCTTCGTGCTGTCGTGCGGCCACTCGAGCCTCACCCTCTACCTCCAGCTCTACCTCGGCGGCTCGGGCTCGAGCTCGAGGACATCAAGTCCCTGCGCACGTGGGGCTCCAAGACTCCCGGGCACCCCGAGCTACGGCCACACCGCCGGCGTCGAGGTGACGACCGGTCCGCTCGGCCAGGGCTCGGCAACGCCGTCGGTATGGCCCTGGCGAGCTCGCCGGGTGCACGGCATGCTCGACTCCGACGCGGCGCCCGAGGGCGAGTGCTCTTCGACCACGAGGTCTATCGTTCTGCGTCCGACGGCGACCTCGAGGAGGGCGTGAGCTCCGAGGCGATCTCGCCATCGCCGGGACCCAGAAGCTCGGCAACCTCACGGTGATCTACGACGCGCAACCGGATCTCGATCGAGGACGACACCGACATCGCGCTTCGCCGAGGACGTCGGCGCCCGCTACAAGGCCTACGGCTGGCACGTGCAGACCGTCGACTGGACGCAACGACGGACGGGTACGTCGAGGACGTGCGGCGGCTCTACGCCGCGATCCGCAAGGCCCCGCCGTCACCGACCAGCCCGCTCATCGTCCTCCGACACGATCATCGCCTGGCCCGCGCCGACGCGCAGGACACCGAGGCGCCACGGCGCGCCCTCGGCGCCGAGGAGGTCGCCGCCACCAAGAAGGTGCTCGGCTTCGACCCCGAGCAGACCTTCGAGGTGCCCGCCGGACGTCATCGAGCACACCCGCGCGGCGCGCGAGCGCGGCGTCGCGTAGGCGCCGAGTGGGACGAGCAGTACGACCGCGTGGGCGGCGAAGCACATCCGCCTACCGGGCGCTCTTCGACCGGATGCAGAGCGGCGCTCGCTGCCCGACGGCTCGGCCGACGGCCTCCCGAGCTTCGAGGCCGACGCCAAGGGCGATCGCGACCCGCTCGGCGTCGGGCAAGACCATCAACGCGATCGCCCCGGCGCTGCCCGAGCTCTGGGGCGGATCCGCCGATCTGGCCGGCTCCAACAACACGACCATACGAGCGCGCCCTCGTTCCGGCCCCAAGGACCGCTCGACCAAGTGTTCGCCGGCGACCCGCTCGCCGGTCGCGTGCTGCACTTCGGCATCCGCGAGCACGGCATGGGCGCGATCATGAACGGCATCGCCGTCGCACCGGCGGCACCCGGGTCTTCGGCGGCACGTTCCTCACCTTCTCCGACTACATGCGACCGCTCGGTCCGGCGTCGCCGCGCTGATGCAGCTGCCGGTCACCTACGTCTGGACGCACGACTCCATCGGCCTCGGCGAGGACGGCCCGACGCACCAGCCGATCGAGCACCTCGCGGCCCTGCGAGCGATGCCCGGCCTCGACGTCGTACGTCCCGCGGACGCCAACGAGACGGTCGCCGCGTGGAAGACCGTCCTCGGCCACACCGACCGCCCCGCCGCGCTGGCCTGAGCCGCCAGGACGTGCCGATCTTCCCGCGGGGCGAGGACGGCTACAGCGACACCAGGACGTCCACCGCGGTGGCTACGTCCTGATCGACACCGACAGGCATCGCCTGACGTCGTCCTCGTCGGCACCGGCTCCGAGGTCCAGCTCGCCGTCGAGGCGCGCGACCTGCTCGCGGCCGACGGCATCGACAGCGCGCGTCGTCTCGATGCCGTGCCGGGAGTGGTACGACGCCCAGGACGCGTCCTACCGCGAGACCGTCATCCCACCCACCGTGAAGGCGCGCGTGTCGGTCGAGGCCGGCGTCGGCCAGGGCTGGCGCGAGATCGTCGGGGACCACGGTCGCATCGTGTCCATCGAGCACTACGGCGCATCGGCCTACTACGACCGCATCTACCGCGAGTTCGGCATCACCGCCGAGGCAGTCGCGCGGCGGCCCGCGACAGCGTCGCCGTCGTCAACGCCTGACCACCGACCACCCACACGGGAGGAATCTCATGAACGACCGTCTCAAGGCCCTGGCTGACGCCGGGGTGTCCATCTGGCTCGACGACCTGTCGCGGGAGCGCCTGGAGACGGGCAACCTGGCCGACCTCGTGCAGAACAGCAACGTGGTCGGAGTGACGTCCAACCCGGCGATCTTCCAGGCCGCGCTGGCAGACGGCGAGCGCTATGACCCGCAGGTCCGCGAGCTCGCCGCCGCGGGAGCCGACGTCGACAAGGCCACGCAGGTGATCACGACCGACGACGTGCGTGAGGCCTGCAAGGTCATGCGCCCGATCTTCGACGCGACCGACGGCGTCGACGGCCGCGTCTCGATCGAGGTCTCCCCCGGCTTCGCCCACGACACCGAGTCGACGGTGGAGGAGGCCGCGGAGCTCTGGAAGATCGTCGACCAGCCCAACCTGCTCATCAAGATCCCCGGGACCGAGGCGGGGTGGCCCGCGATCACCGAGACGATCGCGGCCGGCATCTCGGTCAACGTGACGCTGATCTTCGGCCTCGAGCAGTACCGCAACGTCATGGAGGCATACGTCGCCGGGCTGGAGAAGGCGAAGGACAACGGTCACCCCCTCGCCGACATCCACTCGGTCGCGTCGTTCTTCGTCTCGCGCGTCGACTCCGAGATCGACAAGCGTCTCGACGCGACGACCGAGGGCCCGGGCACCGACCCCGACCTCAAGGGCAAGGCCGGCGTGGCCAACGCGCGCCTGGCCTTCCAGATGTTCGAGGAGTTCTTCAGCGGCCCGCGCTGGGAGGCGCTGGAGGCCGAGGGTGCGCGCAAGCAGCGTCCTCTCTGGGCCTCCACCGGCGTGAAGAACCCCGACTACGACGACACGATGTACGTCGTCGACCTGGTCGTCGAGGACACGGTCAACACGATGCCGGAGAAGACCCTCGAGGCGGTCGCCGACCACGGCGAGGTGCGGGGCGACCGGGTCCGGCCGTTCTACGACGACGCGCACGCCCACATGCACGCGCTGGCCGAGGCCGGTATCGACTACGACGACGTGATCGACGTGCTCATCCGGGAGGGCGTCGACAAGTTCGTCGTCGCCTGGGACGAGCTGCAGACCACGCTCGGCGCGTCGCTCGAGGCCGCGCGGGCATGACGGTCGGGGCGGCGATCGATCCGAGCACGACGGCCGCCTGGGCCGACCTCACCCGCCTCGCTGCGGCGTACGCCCCCGACCTGCGCAGCCAGCTGGCGGACGACGGCTTCGTGTCGGAGCGGACGCTGACCGCTGCCGACCTCCACGTCGACCTGTCGAAGAACCTCGTCGACGCGGACGTCGAGGCGGCCCTGCTCGCGCTCGCGGCCGAGGTCGACCTGGTCGCCCGGCGCGACGCGATGTTCGCCGGTGAGCACATCAACGTCACCGAGGACCGCGCGGTCCTCCACACGGCGCTCCGCCTGCCCTCGGACGCCTCTCTCAGCGTCGACGGCCAGGACGTCGTCGCCGACGTGCACGAGGTGCTGGGGAGGGCGTACGCCTTCGCCGAGCGCGTGCGCTCCGGCGAGTGGACCGGTGTCACCGGCCGGCGCATCGAGACCGTCGTCAACATCGGCATCGGTGGCTCCGACCTCGGTCCGGTCATGGCCTACGAGGCGCTCGAGCCCTACCGGCAGGACGGCCTCGGCTGCCGCTTCATCAGCAACATCGACCCGACCGACGCCGGGCAGAAGCTGTCGGGGCTCGACCCCGAGACCACCCTGTTCATCGTCTCCAGCAAGACGTTCGGCACGCTCGAGACGCTCACCAACGCGCGGCTCTGCAAGGCGTGGCTGCTCGAACGGCTGCCGTCCGGGACCGATGCCGGCGATGCCGTGGCGCAGCACTTCGTGGCCGTCTCGACCGCGCTCGACAAGGTCGCCGACTTCGGCATCGACACCGACAACGCGTTCGGCTTCTGGGACTGGGTGGGCGGGCGCTACTCGATGGACTCAGCCATCGGCCTGTCGCTGGTGATCGCCGTCGGACCCGACCACTTCGCCGACCTCCTTGCCGGTTTCCACGCGATGGACGAGCACTTCCGCACGACCCCGGCTGCGGCCAACGTGCCGCTGCGGATGGGGCTCCTCAACGTCTGGTACACCAACTTCCTCGACGCCCACACCCACGCCGTGCTTCCCTACGCGCAGCTCCTGCACCGGTTCCCGGCCTACCTCCAGCAGCTCACGATGGAGTCCAACGGCAAGGGCGTGCGGTGGGACGGCGAGCCCGTCGGCTACGACACCGGCGAGGTGTTCTGGGGCGAGCCCGGCACCAACGGGCAGCACGCCTTCTACCAGCTCATCCACCAGGGCACCCGGCTCGTGCCGGCGGACTTCATCGCCTTCGCGCGGCCGGCGTACGAGCTGAAGGACGCTGCCCCCGACGGGCAGAGCATCGACGTCCACGAGCTCTTCCTGGCCAACTTCTTCGCGCAGACCAAGGCTCTGGCGTTCGGCAAGACGGCCGACGAGGTCCGCGCCGAGGGCGTCGCCGAGGACCTGGTGTCGGCCCGCACCTTCCCGGGCAACCGGCCGACGACCTCGATCATGGCGCCGGCGCTCACCCCGTCGGTGCTCGGCCAGCTGATCGCGCTCTACGAGCACATCACCTTCGTGGAGGGCGCGGTGTGGGGCATCGACAGCTTCGACCAGTGGGGTGTCGAGCTCGGCAAGCAGCTGGCCACCGAGCTGCGCCCGGCGGTGTCCGGTGACGCCGCCGTCGCCGCCGAGCAGGACGCCTCCACACAGTCGCTGATCCGCTACTACCAGGAGAACCGAGGATGACCGCCGCCAACCCGCTGCGCGACCCGCAGGACCGCCGGCTCCCGCGTATCGCCGGACCGTGCGGCATGGTGCTCTTCGGGGTGACCGGCGACCTGTCGCGCAAGAAGGTCATGCCCGCGATCTACGACCTCGCCAACCGCGGCCTGCTGCCTCCGGGCTTCAGCCTGATCGGCTTCGCGCGGCGCGACTGGGCCGACCAGGACTTCGCCCAGATCGTGCACGACGCGGTCAAGGAGCACGCACGTACGCCCTTCCGCGAGGAGGTCTGGAAGCAGCTGTCCGAGGGCTTCCGCTTCGTGTCCGGCAACTTCGACGACGACGACGCCTTCGAGCAGCTGCGCCGCACGGTCGACGAGCTCGACCAGATGCGCGGCACCGGCGGCAACATGGCGTTCTACCTCGCGATCCCGCCCGGGTTCTTCGGCGACGTCGTGGGACAGCTCAAGGAGCACGGGCTGGCCGACCACGACCCCGACCAGTGGCGGCGCGTGGTGGTGGAGAAGCCGTTCGGACACGACCTGGAGTCCGCGCGCGAGCTCAACGAGACACTCGCCGACGTCTTCCCGTCGGGCTCGATCTTCCGCATCGACCACTACCTCGGCAAGGAGACGGTGCAGAACATCCTGGCGATGCGGTTCGCCAACAACATGTTCGAGCCGATCTGGAACGCCAACTACGTCGACCACGTGCAGATCACGATGGCCGAGGACATCGGCATCGGTGGCCGCGCCGGCTACTACGACGGCATCGGCGCCGCCCGCGACGTCATCCAGAACCACCTCCTCCAGCTGATGGCGCTCGTCGCGATGGAGGAGCCCGTCGCCTTCGACGCCGAGAGCCTGCGGATCGAGAAGCAGAAGGTGCTCGCCTCCGCGAAGCTGCCGCCGCGTCTCGACACGACGACCGCCCGCGGGCAGTACGCCGCGGGCTGGGCCGGCGGCGAGAAGGTCATCGGGTTCACCGAGGAGGAGGGCATCCGCAAGACGTCCGCGACCGAGACCTTCGCCGCGATCACCGTCCACGTCGACACCCGCCGCTGGGCGGGGGTGCCGTTCTACCTCCGCACCGGCAAGCGGCTCGGCCGCCGGGTGACCGAGGTCGCCATCGTGTTCAAGCGCGCGCCGCACCTGCCGTTCACGCAGACCGCGACCGAGGACCTCACCAAGAACGCGCTCGTGATCCGGGTACAGCCCGACGAGGGCATGACGATGCGCTTCGGCGCGAAGGTGCCCGGCACTGCGATGGAGATCCGCGACGTCAACATGGACTTCGCCTACGGTGGCTCGTTCACCGAGGCCAGCGCCGAGGCGTACGAACGGCTCATCCTCGACGTCCTGCTCGGTGACCCACCGCTCTTCCCGCGGCACGAGGAGGTCGAGCTCTCCTGGAAGCTCCTCGACCCGGTGATCGCGCACTGGGCCAAGAAGGGCCGGCCCGAGGCCTACGAGTCCGGCACCTGGGGCCCGGAGTCCGCCGACAAGATGCTGGCCCGCGACGGACGCGTCTGGAGGAGGCCGTGATGACCTCGCCCCACCGCGTCCGCCGGCTCCCCCAGCTCGCTCCTGTGCCGAACAACACCGAGGGGACCCCGAGATGATCGAGCTCACCGACACCAACTCGTCGAAGATCGCCGCGGAGTTCGTCCAGGCCCGCACCCGCGCCGGCAGCCCGGCGATGGGCATGGTCATGACGCTGATCATCGTCGCTCCCGAGGACGACGCGGCCGAGGCGATGGCCGCGGCCAAGCGAGCCTCGCGCGAGCATCCGTCCCGGGTGCTCGGCGTGATCCTGGGCGACGCCCGCGGCGCGGCGCACGTCCACGCCCAGGTCGGCAGCGGCGACGGGTGGGGTGGCGAGACCGCGCTCATCCGGCTCAAGGGCGAGGTGGTCAAGCACGCCGAGTCGGTCGTGCTGCCGCTCCTCCTGCCCGACTCCCCCGTCGCCATCTGGTGGCCGACCTCGGCTCCCGCGGACCCGGCGTCCGATCCGCTCGGTGCCCTCGCGCAGCGACGGATCACCGACTCCGCCTCGGTCGCTCGCGGCAAGTCCACCGCGATGCTGACCCAGAGCCAGACGTACGCCCCGGGCAACACCGACCTGAGCTGGACCCGCCTCACCCCGTGGCGGGCGCTGCTCGCGGCGGCGCTCGACCAGCACCCGCTCAAGGTCACCGGTGCCAAGGTGACCGCCGAGCGGGTCAGTCCGAGCGCCGACCTGCTGGCGGCGTGGCTCTGCGACCGGCTCAAGGTCGACGTCGCCCGCGGCAACTCGGACGGGCCCGGGATCACCGAGGTCAGCATGGACACCAAGGAGGGCCCGATCCGCATCTCGCGCGCCGACGGCCGGCTCGCGACGTTCACCTCGCCGAACCGTCCCGACCGCCCGGTCGCCCTCAAGAGGCGCGAGGTCCCGGCCCTGCTCGCCGAGGAGCTGCGCCGCCTCGACGAGGACGACGTCTACGCCGCCACCGCCGCGCGACTGGTGAAGCTCCGGAGCGCCACGTGAGCGCCCCCGACGTACGCCTCCACGACGACGCCGACGCGCTCGTCGGCGACGTCGCCTCCGCGCTGCTCGGCCGCCTCGAGGCCGCGCAGGCCCGGGGTGAGGTGCCGCAGATCGGGCTCACCGGCGGGTCGATCGCCGACCAGCTCCACCGCGAGCTCGCCCGGCGTGCCCCGGACTCGTCGCTCGACTGGTCCCGCGTCGTCTTCTGGTGGGGCGACGAACGCTTCGTGCCGCGCGACTCCGACGAGCGCAACGCCCGCCAGGCCCGTGAGGCACTGCTCGACCACGTCGGCGTCGACGAGGCCAACGTCCACGAGGTGCCGGCGAGCGACGAGGTGGAGACCGCAGAGGAGGCCGCCGACGCCTACGCCGCGACCCTGCGCTCGGAGGGTGCCGGCTTCTTCGAGGTGCTGATGCTCGGCATCGGACCCGACGGCCACTGCGCCTCCCTCTTCCCCGGCCACCCCGCCCTCGAGGCCAGCGGCGCGATCGCCGTCGCCGTCCACGACTCCCCCAAGCCGCCCCCGGACCGCGTGACGCTGACCTTCGAGGCCATGGACCGCTGCCGCGCCGTCTGGTTCATCGCCAGCGGCGACGGCAAGGCCGACGCCGTCGCCCGCGCCCTCGCCGACGACGGCTCCGTCGTGGAGACCCCCGCCCGCGGCGTCCGCGGTGACGAGACCGTCTGGTGGCTCGACGCCCCCGCCGCCTCGTCCCTCTGACCGGGCACTTCCTCGCGCTGGAACACGCCGACCGGGCACTTCCTCGCGCTGGAACACGCCGACCGGGCACTTCATCGCGCTGTCACCGCGCGAGATCGACGTACGTCACGACGCGCGTGCCCAGAGTGGCGCGTGCGCGCCGATAGCCGACATGCAGCCGGTCGGCAGCGGACAGCTCGCGGCCGTAGACGGCGTCCTTCTCGAACACCTCCATGTGCCATCCGCGCCGCTTCTCCAGCCAGGAGATGCGGTGCTCGTCGTACGCCTCGGCATCGTCACCGTGGAACTCCTCGCCGTAGTACTCGGCGCCGAACAGCATCTCGGGGTCGCCGATGTCGATGCGGAAGCGCTGCGTGCCGTCTTCGTCGTACGTCCAGATCTGCGTACGTGGCCATGCCGGGATGTCCGCCTCGTGCCAGTGCAGCCGGAGTGCGCTCTCCGGACCAGACTCGGCACCCTTGTCGCCCAGTCCTGCCAGCCGCCGAAGCTGGACGACTCCGCGGAATCCCTTGAACCGGTCCACCTCTCGCACCAGCTCGTCCTGGTCGACGCCGACGCGAAGGAACCCATCGATCGCCGCAAGCGCATCGAACCGCCACAGCAGTCGTCCCAGGTCGCATGCCGTTCGGAGCTGAGTGGTCACGGCCACCGGACCGAGCTCGTCGATGTCCCTCGGCAGCAGGTCGCGAATCCCACTGGCCACTCCCCTGCGCCGAAGCCGGCTGCCGCCGCGGCTGTAGAGGTCGACCGACGGCATCTCGTGGATCGCGCTCCGCGGCAGGGCGTCCACGCCGTGCAGCCATGCTGCTGTCCGATCGACGACCACCGCATGGCGCGGCGTGACCAGAGCGACAGCCGAGACACGGAGACGGAAGGAGTCCGGAACCTGCGCCGCGACGAACACTCCCCGCACGAGCGGCCTCAGCAACCCCGAGGCGACGAGCTTGTGCCGCAGGGCGGCAGGCACGCCAGCTTCATCGGCAAGCTCGGCCGTGAACGGACGATCGATCGGGATGGGTGCGGTCGCATCCAGGAGGACGGCGTCCCTGCACCAGGCGGGTAGCTGAGGCACGAGATCGACCCTGCCCGAATCGGGTGCTCAGCGTCGTACGTCATCCACAGTCACCCGTGGGGACCGCGAGGAAGTGCCCGGTCGGCGCTGCTCAGCGCGAGGAAGTGCCCGGTCGGCGCTGCTCAGCGCGAGGAAGTGCCCGGTCAGAAGATGATCTCGCCGGCCTTGCGGCGGGAGCGGAGGAGGGCGACGGCCTCGTCGAGGATGTCGGCGGCCTCGGTCTCCGAGCGCCGCTCCTTCACGTAGGCGAGGTGCGTCTTGTAGGGCTCGATCTTCGGGGCCGGGGGCGGGTTCTCGCTGTCCAGGCTGGCCGGGAGGCCGCACTTGGGACAGTCCCACGACTCGGGCACGTTGGCCTCGATGGCGAAGGTCACGACCGAGCGGTGGTCGTGACTGCAGAAGTAGGTGACCGTCTGCCGGGGCGCGGCGTCGCCGCGCTCGGCCTCACCCATGGGGCCCGCTCCGACCCGGCTACCCCGGATCGCGTTTCCAGCACCAGCCACGACGGCTCCTTCGAAGAGTTGGGGGGACTCAGTTGCCCGCGTAGGCCTTGAGCAGGCCGAGGGCGACGATGCATGCGAACCAGATGACGCCGACGCCGACCGTGAACCGATCGAGGTTGCGCTCCGCAACCGACGACCCCCCCAGGCTGCTGGAGACGCCGCCACCGAACATGTCGGACAGGCCGCCACCGCGGCCCTTGTGGAGCAGCACCAGCAGGATCATGATCGCGCTCGTCAGGACGAGCAGGACGGTGAACAGCAGAATCACGAGCGGAAGCCTACGTCACAGGTGCGACGAACCGACCGGCGCCTCACAGCACCGGCATGTCGTAGAACCGGCAGATGCCGCCGAACTCGTCGACCTGCAGGCTCGCGCCGCCGACGAGGCACCCGTCGACGTCGGCCTTCTCCATGATCCCGCCCACGTTGGCCGCCTTGACCGAACCGCCGTAGAGGATGCGGAGCCCGTCGGCCGCAGCGTCGCCGTGCACCTCGCGCACGCGCTCGCGGATGGCCGAGCAGACCTCCTGCGCGTCGTCCGGAGTCGCGACCTCACCGGTGCCGATGGCCCACACGGGCTCGTAGGCGACGACGAGTCCCGCGACCTGCTCTGCGGTGAATCCGTCGAGCGAACCGTCCACCTGGGACAGCGTGTACGGCACGTGCTCGCCCGCCTGGCGTACGTCGAGGCCCTCGCCGACGCAGACGATGGGCGTCATGCCCGCAGCGAGCGACGTGTGCGCCTTGGCGTTGACCAGCTCGTCGCTCTCGTTGTGGTGCTGCCGCCGCTCGGAGTGGCCCACCACGACGTAGGAGCAGCCCAGCTTGCTGAGCATCCCCGCGGAGATCTCGCCCGTGTAGGCGCCGCTGTCGTGCACCGACACGTCCTGCGCGCCGTAGCGGATCGAGAGCCGGTCTCCGTCGACGAGCGTCTGCACCGAGCGGATGTCGGTGAACGGCGGGACCACCACGACCTCGACCAGGCCGTAGTCGTGCCGCTTGTCGGACAGCGTCCAGGCGAGCTTCTGGACCAGCACCACCGCTTCCTGGTGGTTGAGGTTCATCTTCCAGTTGCCCGCCATCAGCGGCGTGCGCTTGTCAGCCACGTCGTTCAGCCCCTCTCGAGTACAGCAATGCCCGGGAGCTCCTTGCCCTCCAGGAACTCCAGCGACGCGCCACCGCCGGTGGAGATGTGGCCGAACGCGGCCTCGTCGAAACCGAGCTGCCGCACGGCGGCGGCGGAGTCACCACCACCGACGACCGACAGGCCCCCCGAGGCGGTGACCTCCGTCAGCGCCTGCGCGACGGCACGAGTGCCGTCGGCGAACGCGTCGACCTCGAAGACGCCCATCGGGCCGTTCCAGAACACCGTCTTCGCGTCGGCGAGGGCCGCGGCGAAGGCGGCGGCCGACTCGGGACCGATGTCGAGGCCGAGGGCGTCCGCCGGGATCTCGGACGCGGGTACGACCCTGGGCTCGGGCTCGCGGTCACCCGACGGGAACGCCGTGTCGACCACCACATCGTTCGGCAGGACGATCTCCACGCCTCGTTCCGCCGCCTCGGTGAGGTAGCGGGTGCAGGTCTCGAGCTGGTCGTCCTCGAGCAGGCTCTTGCCGACCTCGTGGCCCTGGGCCTTGAGGAAGGTGAAGACCATGCCGCCACCGATCAGGATCTTGTCGGCCTTGTCGATCAGGTTGTCGATGACGCCGAGCTTGTCGGAGACCTTGGAGCCGCCGAGCACGACGACATAGGGCCGCTCGGGGTGCTCGGTGAGCCGACGCAGCACGCCGACCTCGGCCGCGACCAGGCCGCCCATCGCGGACGGCAGCCGCAGCGCGACGTCGTACACACTGGCCTGCTTGCGGTGGACGACCCCGAAGCCGTCGGACACGAAGGCGTCGGCCAGCTGCGCGAGCTGGTCGGCGAACGAGCCGCGGACGGCGTCGTCCTTGCTGGTCTCGCCGTCGTTGAAGCGGACGTTCTCCAGGACGGCGACCTCGCCGTCCTGCAGCCCCTCGACCGTCTCCGAGGCACTCGTGCCCACCGTGTCGGTCGCGAACGCGACCGGCCGCTCGAGCAGCTCCGCGAGCCGCTCGGCCACCGGCCTCAGCGAGTACGTCGGGTCGGGTGCGCCGTCCGGGCGACCCAGGTGGGCGGTGACGACCACCCGGGCACCCGCGTCGGACAGCTTCTGGATGGTCGGCACGCTCGCGCGGATCCGGCCGTCGTCGGTGATCCTCGTCCCGTCGAGGGGCACGTTGAGGTCCGAGCGGACCAGTACGCGCCTGCCCGCGAGGTCACCCAGCGAGTCGATCCCGGCGGACATGCCTGCAGAGTCGGACATCGACGTCAGAGCGTCGCGCCGACGTGGCCGATCAGGTCGACGAGGCGGTTGGAGTAGCCCCACTCGTTGTCGTACCAGCCGACGACCTTGACCTGGTTGCCGATCACCTTGGTGAGCGGAGCGTCGAAGATGCAGGACGACGGGTCGGTCACGATGTCGGACGACACGATCGGGTCGGTGGAGTACTTGAGGAAGCGGCCGTCGGCAGCCTTCTCGATGATCGCGTTGACCTCCTCGACGGTGGTCTCCCGGCCGGCCTCGAACGTGAGGTCGGTGGCCGAGCCGGTCGGGACCGGGACGCGTACGGCGTAGCCGTCGAGCTTGCCCTTCAGCTCGGGCAGGACGAGGCCGATCGCCTTGGCCGCACCGGTCGAGGTCGGCACCAGGTTGATCGCCGCGGCGCGGGCGCGACGCAGGTCCTTGTGGATGTTGTCCTGGAGGTTCTGGTCGGCGGTGTAGGCGTGGATGGTGGTCATCAGGCCCTTGACGATGCCGAGCTCGTCGTTGAGCGCCTTGGCCATCGGGCCGAGGCAGTTGGTGGTGCAGGACGCGTTGGAGATGACGTGGTGCGCCGAGGCGTCGTAGTCGTCGTGGTTGACGCCCATCACGATGGTGATGTCCTCGTTGGAGGCGGGCGCGGAGATGATGACCTTCTTGGCGCCGGCGTCGATGTGGGCCTTGGCCTTGGTGGCGTCGGTGAAGAATCCGGTCGACTCGACGACGACGTCGACGTCGAGCTCGCCCCACTTCAGGTTGGCCGGGTCGCGCTCGGCGAACGCTGCGATGGTCTGGTCGCCGACCTTGATCGACGAGTCGTCGCTGGACACGTCCGCGTCGAGGCGGCCCAGGATCGAGTCGTACTTGAGCAGGTGCGCGAGCACCGCGTTGTCGGTCAGGTCATTGACGCCGACGATCTCGATGTCGGCGCCGGAGGCGCGGACGGCACGGAAGAAGTTGCGGCCGATGCGGCCGAAGCCGTTGATGCCTACGCGGACAGTCATGGGTGCATGTCTCCTTGGGTGGGGCCTTCAGTGACCCCGTGGACGATCTGGCCTTCGGTGACCGCAACCGACCCTATCGGTTGCGGATGAGCGCTTCGAGCGCAGTCTCCCGCGGTACGGACAGGTAACTTTGGATCGTTCCAAGACGTGGGACGGACGTTCCGGCGGAGGTACGCCGCGGGCGGGTCAGCCCTCGTCGGCGAGCATCTCCGGCGTCAGCGAGGCCTCGGTGTCGGGGATGCCGAGCTCCTCGGCGCGCTTGTCGGCCATCGCGAGCAGGCGCCGGATGCGTCCGGCGATCGCGTCCTTGGTGAGGACCGGGTCGTGGAGCTGGCCGAGCTCCTCGAGCGAGGCCTGCTTGTGCTCGAGCCGCAGGTGTCCGGCCTGGCGCAGGTGGTCGGGGATCTCCTCACCCAGGATCTCGAGCGCGCGCTCCACGCGGGCGCCGGCGGCCACGGCTGCGCGCGCGGAGCGGCGCAGGTTGGCGTCGTCGAAGTTGGCCAGCCGGTTGGCGGTGGCACGGACCTCGCGGCGCATCCGCCGCTCCTCCCACGCCATCAGCGACTCGTGGGCGCCCAGCCGCGTGAGCAGCGCGCCGATGGCGTCGCCGTCGCGGATCACGACCCGGTCGATGCCGCGCACCTCGCGTGCCTTGGCCGAGATGCCGAGCCGCCGGGCGACGCCGACGATCGCGAGGGCGGCCTCCGGTCCGGGGCAGGTGATCTCCAGCGAGGACGAGCGACCGGGCTCGGTCAGCGAGCCGTGGGCGAGGAAGGCGCCACGCCACGCGGCCACGGCGTCGCAGCCGCCGCCGCTGACGACCGCGGGCGGCAGGCCGCGTACGGGGCGACCGCGCTGGTCGAGCAGGCCGGTCTGGCGCGCGAGCGCCTCGCCGTCCTTGGTCACGCGCACGATGTAGCGGCTGCCCTTGCGGATGCCGTTGCCCTGCACCATCACCACGTCGGAGGGGTGGCCGTAGACCTCGGAGATGTCCGTGCGCAGTCGCCGCGCGGCCGCTCCGGTGTCGAGCTCGGCCTCCACCACGATCCGGCCACTGACGATGTGCAGACCTCCGGCGAAGCGGAGCATCGAGGCAACCTCAGCCTTCCGGCAGCAGGTCTTCGTGATCTGGGTGTTGGCGAGCTCCGCCTTCACCTGTGCCGTCATTGCCATGGTCGGAATCCTCGCATGCACGTCAACGACCCCCGGCGCCAGAGGCGACGGCTCCCCGACGAGGTCAGCCCTCGCCGACGATACGCCCGAACGCGGCCGCCAGTCGGTCGGGATCGTGCCGCGGCTCACCGGGCACGGCGATGTCCGCTACGACCAGACGGGCGCCCCGGTCGGCCACCACCTTCTCCAGCCGCTCGCGGTCGCCGGCCACCGCCGAGGAGTCCACCAGCACCGCGTGGACCGTGAGGTCGGGAGCGTGGTCGTAGAGCACGCAGAGGTGGTCGGCCGGCCCGAAGCCGGTCGTCTCCCCTGCCTGCGCCTCGAGGTTGAGCACCACGATGAGCCGGCCCTCCGTCTCGGCCAGCGCGCGTCGCAGGCCCGGCACCATCAGGTGCGGGATCACCGAGGAGAACCACGAGCCCGGCCCGAGCACGACCCACTCGGCCGCCAGGATCGCCTCGACGGCCTCCTCGCACGCGTCGGGGTCCTCGGGCACCAGCGCGACGGACTCGATCTCGCCGTCGGTGGTGGCGACCTCGACCTGTCCGCGGACGACGGTGATGCCGTCCGGGTGGTCGGGGTCGGCGCCACGCACGCGCGCCGAGATGTCCATCGGAGTCGTCGCCATCGGGAGCACCCGCCCGTGGGCTCCGAGCAGCCGGCCGACCCAGTCGAGCGCGCGGACGGGGTCGCCCATCAGCTCCCACAGCGACACGATCAGCAGGTTGCCCGTGACGTGTCCCTGCATCTCGCCCTGGCCGGCGAAGCGGTGCTGCAGCACCTCGGCCCAGGTGCGGCCCCACTCGTCGTCGCCGCACAGCGCGGCGAGCGCCATCCGCAGGTCTCCCGGGGGCAGTACGCCGAACTCGCCGCGCAGCCGGCCCGACGACCCGCCGTTGTCGGCCACCGTCACCACCGCGGTCAGGTCGTCGATCGTGAGGTCGTCGTGCAGCCGACGAAGGGCCGACAGCGTCGCGAAGAGGCCGTGCCCACCCCCGAGGGCGACGGCGGCCTGCGCGCTCCCGCGGACCACGTCACTCCCTGCCGAGGTCGCGGTGGGCGGTGCGGACGGAGTAGCCGGCGTCGCGCATCCGCACGGCGACCGCCTCGGTCATGGCGACGCTGCGGTGCTTGCCCCCGGTGCAGCCGACGGCCACCTGCATGAATCGCTTGCCCTCGACCAGGTAGCCCCTGGCCACGGTGTCGAGCACCGGGAGGTACTGCTCGAGGAAGGTGCCGGCGCCCGGCTGGGACAGCACGTAGTCGGCGACCGCCGCGTCGCGCCCGTTCTGCGGGCGCAGCTCCGGGATCCAGTGCGGGTTGGGCAGGAACCGCATGTCGGCCACCCAGTCGGCGTCCACCGGGATGCCGTACTTGAAGCCGAAGCTGATGACGGTCACCTTCAGGCGGGTCGACGCCTCGGTGCCGAAGAGCTCGGCGATGCTGTCCTGCAGCTGGTGCACGTTGAAGTTGGAGGTGTCGAGCAGGACGTCGGCGTCGCCGCGGAGGTCGCCCAGCACGTCGCGCTCGCGCTGCAGGCCGTGGAGCAGCCGCCCACCGCCCTGGAGCGGGTGCGGGCGGCGCGCGGCCTCCTGGCGACGCACCAGCACCTCGTCGGTCGCCTCGAGGAAGAGCAGCGTGGTCGGCCGGCCGGTGACCTGCTGGTGGCGGTTGGCCTGGAGCGAGTCGAAGAACGAGCCCGAGCGCACGTCGACCACCACCGCGATCGGCTGGTCGACGCCTCGGCTGTCGTCGACGAGGCGTACGACGTCGCGCACCAGCGTCGGAGGGAGGTTGTCGACGACGAAGTAGCCGAGGTCCTCGAGCTCCTTGGCGGCCGTGCTGCGACCCGCTCCGGTCATGCCGGTGACGATGACGAGCTCGCCGGGGGTCGGGTCCACGATTCAGTCCTCCATGATCTCGCCGGTGGCCGTGTTGACCCTCGGCTGGGCTGCAGTCTTGCGGGTCTCGTCGGCCTTCGCGACCGCTTCCTTGATCGCCGCGGCGGTCCGCGGCCCGATGCCTGGCACCAGCGCGATGGCATCGGGCTCGGCCTCGCGGAGCTTCTTCAGCGACCCGAAGTGCTTGAGCAGGGTCTTGCGGCGCACCTCGCCGAGCCCCGGGACGTCGTCGAGCATGCTCTCCACCATCGACTTGGACCGCCGGCTGCGGTGGTGGGATATCGCGAACCGGTGGGCCTCGTCGCGGATCCGCTGGAGCAGGTAGAGGCCCTCGCTGGTGCGGGCCATGATCACCGGGTCCTCCTCCCCCGGCAGCCACACCTCCTCGAGCCGCTTGGCCAGCCCGCAGACGGGGATGTCGTTGACGCCCAGCTCGGCCAGCGCCTGCTGGGCGGCCGCCACCTGGGGCGGGCCGCCGTCGACGACGACCAGCGACGGGGCGTACGCGAACTTGCGCGGCCGGCCCGTCTCGGGGTCGACGAGGAGGGGTCTCTGGGCGTCGTCCGGCTGAGCTTGCGAAGCCGAGCTGCGCCCTGGGACCGCCGGAGGAGCCGGTTGAACCTCGACACTCCTGGCCTGCTCGTCGAGCAGCCGCTTGAACCGGCGGGTGATCACCTCGTGCATCGACGCGACGTCGTTCTGGCCGTCGACGCCACGGATCACGAAGCGGCGGTACTCGGACTTGCGGGACAGGCCGTCCTCGAACACCACCATCGAGGCGACCACCTCGGTGCCCTGGAGGTTGGAGACGTCGTAGCACTCGATCCGCAGCGGCACCTCGTCGAGGCCCAGCGAGGTCTGGATCTCCTCGAGTGCGCGGTTGCGCGTGGTGAGGTCGCTGGCCCGCTTGGTCTTGTGGAGCGCGAGCGCCTGCGCGGCGTTGCGCGCCACCGTCTCCTGGAGGTCCAGCTTGGCGCCGCGCTGCGGCACCCGGATCACGACCTTGCTGCCGCGCCGCTCGGACAGCAGCTCCTCGAGGACGCCGGCGTCCGGTGGCAGCGCGGGCACGAGCACCTCGCGCGGGATCGTGTCGCCCTCCTCGGCACCGACCCCGCCGTAGAGCTGGAGGAGGAAGTCCTGCACCAGCTCGGGCGTGCCGCCCTCGTCGGTGCGGTCCGCCACCCAGCCACGCTGGCCGCGGATCCGGCCGCCGCGGACGTAGAAGATCTGCACCGCCACCTCGAGCGGGTCCTCGACGAGGGCGATCACGTCGGCGTCGGCCCCGTCGCCGAGGACGACCGCCTGCTTCTCCAGCGCGCGCTCCATCGCACCGAGGTCGTCCCTCAGCCGGGCGGCCTTCTCGAAGTCGAGCGCCTCGCTGGCGGCGTACATCTCCTTGCGGATCCGCGCCATGAACGGCTTGGTCTGACCGCCCATGAAGTCGCAGAAGTCGTCGACGATGCGGCGGTGCTCCTCCTCGGTGACGTTGCCGACGCAGGGCGCCGCGCACTTGTCGATGTAGCCGAGGAGGCAGGGCCGGCCGATCTGGCTGGAGCGCTTGAACACGCCGTTGGAGCACGAGCGCATCGGGAAGACCCGCAGCAGGATGTCGACGGTCTCGCGGATGGCCCACGCGTGGCTGTAGGGGCCGAAGTAGCGGGTGCCCTTGCGCTTGGCGCCGCGGCCGACCATCACGCGCGGGAAGTCGTCGCCGACGGTGACGGCGAGCCACGGGTAGGACTTGTCGTCGCGGTACTTCACGTTGAAGCGCGGATCGAACTCCTTGATCCAGCTGTACTCCAGCTGGAGCGCCTCGACCTCGGTGTCGACGACGGTCCACTCGACGCTCGCGCCGGTGCTGACCATCGTCGCCGTCCGCGGGTGCAGGTTGCCGATGTCCTGGAAGTACGACGACAGCCGCGCGCGCAGGCTCTTGGCCTTGCCGACGTAGATCACGCGACCCTTGGCGTCGCGGAACCTGTAGACCCCCGGCTGGGTCGGGATCGACCCCGGCGCGGGTCGATAGGAGCTCGGGGTGGCCACCGTCCAACCCTACGGGCGGCCCCCGACAGCCGGGGCCGCCCGGTCAGTGGCCGGCGTGGGTCACTTCACCTTCTTCGGCCGCGACTTCGCGCTGGCCTTCTTGAACGCCTTCTTGGTGCCGGTGACCCGGACCGCGATCTTCTTGCCGCGGAGCGACCGGGAGATCCGGAGCTTCTTGCCGGTGGCCCCGCGGATCGCCCGCTTGCCGACGAACCACTGGTAGCGGAACTTCGTGCCGCGGGTCCACCCCTTCGTCCTCGCCACCACGCGCTTGCCGACCTTGGCCTTGCCGCCGATGGTCGGGCGCGGCGACGAGAGCCGGCCGGTGCGGACCCGGCCCGTGGCCTCCGAGCGCGCGAAGTCGTCGGACGCGAAGCCCGTCGCTCGCGGGTACTCGAGCACCTGGATCTTCTTGCCGAGGTCCTTCGCGGTGAGGCGGTACGTCGCGGACGTGGCGCCCTTGATGGCGTTGCCGTTGCGGGTCCACGCGTAGGTCGGGGCGTAGCCGGAGGGCGTGGCACCGTAGTAGTCGACCCAGTCGAGGCCGAGCGCGGTGAGCGTCCGGCCGACCCGCGCCTTGCCGCTGATCACGGGGTAGCGACGGGCGCCGTTGGCGTACCACTCGGCAGGAGCCACTGCCTGCGAGGCCGTGGCCGGCGGGCTCGGGTCGCGACCCACGGCGTAGCCGGTGGCGATGACACCGAGCGCGCCGCCCGCCATGCCGGGCGACGGGGTGTAGGTCGGGTCGTCGGCCTGCGGGATCGGCTGGCCGTTGAAGGTCCACTGGTAGCGCACCGCGCTCGCACCGGCGATCGACGCCGAGGCGGTGACCTGGCGGTTGGCCGTCGGCGAGCCGAGGCTCACCGAGCCGGCGCCGAGGTCGGGCTTGTCGACACGGGTGATGCGGATGCGGTTGGCGGCCTCCGCGGTGACGGTCACGCTGCCGCCCGCGTTGGTCCACGCCTCGCCGGCCTGCAGCGCACCGTCGTTGCCCTGGGCCGGCAGCGGCAGCAGGAAGGCGCCCCGCGAGGCGTCCTCGCGCTCGATCGTGAGGCCGGCGCGGTAGTTCTGCCCGTAGGCGGTCGTGTAGTTGCAGAAGTCGGGGGTGGCGTAGCAGGTGCCGGCGTCGGCGCCCGTGCCGTCGCGGTAGTCCACGAAGTGCCGCTTGCCGTCGTCGGGGTTGATGAAGAAGACACCGCGCTGACCGCTGGCCGCGGCGCGGGAGGCGAGCGTGAAGACGCCCCCGGCACCTCCGTCGACGGCCTCGCCGGCGGCGAGGATGCCCTGCTCCATGCGGTAGATCGTGCCGAGCACCGGGTTCGTCTTGGTGCTGCTCGAGGTCGCCATCACCTCGTAGAGGTCGCCGTACTCCGCAGCCGTGTTGTTGGCGTGCTGCAGGCCGAGGTTGTGGCCGTACTCGTGCTCGAGCACGTTGCGGAAGCCCAGGCCCGGGTTGGCCTCGATGATCACCGGACCGCCGTTGGCGAACGACATGCCGAGCCGGCCGCGGCCGCTGGCCTCGGTGGCGCCGCACCCGTCGGGCACCACGACCACGAGGTGGTTCTGCGACCGGCCGGAGAAGTCGATGCCCGGGTAGGCCTGCGCCGCCACGTCGGCGGCGATGTCGCCGAACCCGGCGCCGTTGTTGCGCAGACCGCAGCCCGCCTCGTACGAGCTCGCACCCGACGACACGAGCGCGACCCCGGACGCGGTCGTCCATGCCGGGATCTGGCCGCCCGACTGGCCGACCCACCACTGCTGGGCCTGGTTGACGCCGTCGAGCAGCTGCGGGTCGGTCTGCTTGAAGTCCGCGCCCCAGTTGACGACCCGCGCGACGTACGTCGTGTGGGCGGCGGGCCCCGGCGACGGCGCCGCCGGCGCGACGCGCGCATCGACGACGGCGAGCGGCGTGCCCGACGCGGCCGCCCGGCCGAGGGTGCGCGAGCGCAGCGATCCGGTGAGCACGCGACCTCTGCCGGCACCCGGGACGGCCACCGAGCCGGCGAAGCGCGACAGCGGCTCGGCACTGAACCCCTGCGCCAGCTCGACCGTGCGGCCGGAGGGCAGCAGCAGGGAGTAACGGTCCGGGTTGCCGTCCTCACCGGCCAGGACGAGGACCGTGCCCCGGACGTCGACGGTGTCCCGGGCCGCGCCGGGCGCCGCGGACGCGCCCCCCTGCGCCGGCACCAGGAGTGCGGCGGCGACGGCGGCGGCCGTCGCGAGAGTGGTGCGTGATCGAGCCGACCGACGTGACATGTGGTGCTCCCCCGTGTGCTCGCGCCCGTCCGTCGGGCCGCGTCGGGAGCATCATGTCTCATCCCGGCGGACCTCAAACCTAGGCCTGGGTGATCGAGTCCCCGTCGACGGTGATCTCGACCGCGGCGAGCGCGGAGCCGGCAGGACCGGCCTGCGGCGAGCCGTCCTCCAGGGAGAACTTGCTGCCGTGGCACGGGCACGGGATGTCGCCCTCCGTGCTCGACTCGACGAGGCACCCCTGGTGCGTGCAGACCGCCGTGAACGCCTTGAAGTCGCCTTCGGTGGGCTGCGTCAGCACGATCTTGGACGCAGCGACCACGAAGCAGCCGCCGACCGGTACGTCGGAGGTGCTGGCGAGGGCGGCTCCGCCCGACGATCCGGGCTCCTCGCTGGACGACGAGGGCTCGTCGTCCGGGCTGCTCGTCGAGCCCGGGTCGGTGGCCGTCGAGCCGGAGTCGTCGCCGCACGCGACGAGCAGCGGCACCCCTACGGCGACAGCAGCGGATCCAGACAGGGCGCGTCGTCTGTTGATGGAGGTCATGCGATCAGACTGTAGTGAGCACACCCTCGAGCAGGCCGTGGCTAGGGCTTCTTGGCCGTCTTCGTGGCCGCTGCCTTCTTCGCCGGAGCCTTCTTCGCGGGAGCCTTCTTGGCAGCCGCCTTCTTCGCGGGGGCCTTCTTCGCAGCCGTCTTCTTCGTCGCGGTGGCGCGTCCGGGCGCCGAGCTCGCGGCCGCGGCCCGGCGCGGACGGCCCGGCTGCTTGGCCCCGCGGCCCTCGAGGATGGGCTTGAGGAAGAAGCCGGTGTGGCTCGCCTCGACCGCCGCGACCTCCTCCGGCGTGCCCTCGGCGACGACGAAGCCGCCGCGCGAACCGCCCTCGGGTCCCATGTCGATGAGCCAGTCGGCGGTCTTGATGACGTCGAGGTTGTGCTCGATCACCAGCACGCTGTTGCCCTTGTCGACCAGCCCGGACAGGACGTGGAGCAGCTTGCGGATGTCCTCGAAGTGGAGGCCGGTGGTGGGCTCGTCGAGGACGTAGACCGTGCGACCGGTGGAGCGCTTCTGCAGCTCGCTGGCCAGCTTGACGCGCTGCGCCTCCCCGCCGGACAGCGTGGTGGCCGGCTGGCCGAGGCGGACGTAGCCGAGGCCGACCTCGCCGAGGGTGGTCATGTGGCGCGCGATCGGCGGAACCGCGGCGAAGAAGTCGGCCGCCTCCTCGATCGGCATGTCGAGGACCTCGGCGATGGTCTTGCCCTTGTAGTGGACCTCGAGCGTCTCGCGGTTGTAGCGGGCGCCGTGGCACACCTCGCACGGGACGTAGACGTCGGGCAGGAAGTTCATCTCGATCTTGATCGTGCCGTCGCCCGAGCACGCCTCGCAGCGCCCGCCCTTGACGTTGAAGGAGAAGCGGCCCTGGAGGTAGCCGCGCATCTTGGCCTCGGGCGTGGAGGCGAAGAGCCGCCGGATGTGGTCGAAGACCCCGGTGTAGGTCGCCGGGTTCGACCGCGGCGTGCGGCCGATCGGCGACTGGTCGACGTGGATGACCTTGTCGACGTGCTCGAGGCCGGTGATCTTGGTGTGGCGGCCCGGGACGGTGCGGGCGTTGTAGATCTGCTTGGCCAGCGAGGTGTAGAGGATGTCGTTGACCAGGGTCGACTTGCCCGATCCGGAGACGCCGGTGACGGCGGTGAAGACGCCGAGCGGGAAGCTGACGTCGACGTCCTGCAGGTTGTGCTCGCGGGCGCCGTGGACGGTCAGCTCGCGACCCACGGTGCGCGGACGGCGGACGGCGGGGACGGGGATCTCGCGGCGACCGCTGAGGTACTGGCCCGTCATCGAGTCGGGGTGGGTCAGCAGGTCCTCGACGGAGCCCGAGTGGACGACCTGGCCGCCGTGCTCGCCGGCACCGGGACCGATGTCGACGACCCAGTCGGCCACGCGCACGGTCTCCTCGTCGTGCTCGACGACGATGAGCGTGTTGCCGAGGTCCTTGAGGCGGAGCAGCGTCTCGATGAGCCGCTTGTTGTCGCGCTGGTGGAGGCCGATGGACGGCTCGTCGAGGACGTAGAGCACGCCGACGAGGCCGGCACCGATCTGCGTGGCGAGCCGGATCCGCTGCGCCTCGCCACCCGACAGCGAGCCGCTGGGCCGGTCGAGGGAGAGGTAGTCGAGACCGACGTCGAGCAGGAACTGCAGGCGCTCCTGGATCTCCTTCAGCACCCGCTCGCCGATCTGGCGCTCGCGCACGGACAGGTCGACGGTGCGGAGGTAGTGGGCCGTCTCGTTGATCGGCATCGCGCAGACCTCGGCGATGTTCTTGCCGCCCTGGTCGCGCGCGCCCAGGGTCACCGACACCGAGACCGGCTTGAGGCGGGAGCCCCGGCACGCCGGGCACGGGACCTCGCGCATGAAGCCCTCGAAGCGCTCGCGGCTGGTGTCGGACTCCGCCTCGCGGTGGCGCCGCTCGACGTAGGGACGGACCCCCTCGAACGCGGCGTAGTAGGCGCGCTGGCGGCCGTAGCGGTTCTTCGTGACGACGTGGACCTTGGTCTTGTGGCCCTCGAGCAGGGACGTGCGCGCGTGGGGTGACAGCTCGTCCCACGGGGTGTTGAGGTCGAAGCCGAGCTCCTCGCCGAGCGCGTTGACGAGGCGGAGGAAGTAGTCGGCGACGTGGGCGCCGCTCCACGGGGCGAGTGCGCCCTCGCCGAGCGTCGCGCCCGTGTCGGGGACCACGAGCTCGGGGTCGACCTCCATCTTGGTGCCGAGGCCGGAGCACACCGTGCACGCGCCGAAAGGTGAGTTGAAGGAGAACGAGCGCGGCTCGAGGTCGTCGGTGTCGATGGTGTGGTCGTTGGGGCACGCCATCTTCTCCGAGAACTTCATCTCCTGGCCGGGGTCCTTGGCGCCACTCTTCAAAGGCGGGGTGTCGACGAAGTCGAAGACGACCAGGCCGCCCGCGAGCCCGAGCGCGGTCTCGACGGAGTCGGTGAGCCGCCGCTTGGAGGACTCCTTCACCGCGAGGCGGTCGACGACGACCTCGATCGTGTGCTTGAGCTTCTTGTCGAGCGTCGGCGGCTCGTCGAGGCCGTGCGTCTGGCCGTCGACACGCGCACGGCTGAAGCCCTGCTGCTGGAGCTGGCGGAACAGCTCGACGTACTCGCCCTTGCGGCCGCGGATGACCGGCGCGAGGACCTGGAAGCGACGACCCTCCTCGAGCGCGAGGATGCGGTCGACGATCTGCTGCGGTGTCTGCCGCTCGATCGGGGCGCCGCAGGTGGGGCAGTGGGCGCGGCCGGCGCGGGCGTAGAGCAGGCGGAGGTAGTCGTAGACCTCGGTGATGGTGCCGACGGTGGAGCGCGGGTTCTTCGAGGTCGACTTCTGGTCGATGCTGACCGCGGGGCTCAGGCCCTCGATGAAGTCGACGTCAGGCTTGTCCATCTGGCCGAGGAACTGGCGCGCGTAGGCCGACAGCGACTCGACGTAGCGGCGCTGGCCCTCGGCGAAGATCGTGTCGAACGCGAGGCTGGACTTGCCCGACCCGGAGAGGCCGGTGAACACGATCAGGGAGTCACGCGGGAGGTCGAGCGAGACATCCTTCAGGTTGTGCTCACGGGCGCCCCGGATGATGAGCTGGTCGGCCACTGTGGTCCTCTGTCTGGCGGCTGTGGTGGAGTCGAACACATGTTCGTCTCGACGGCGTGCCTAGGTCAAGGCGACGCACCGCTCCACACTATGACCCACCACCGACAACGGGCCCATCGTCCACCCAGCGGGGTGGATGGCGGTGGTGGCACCATGGACGAATGACCGATCCTGCGGGCGCTGCCCCCGACCTTGCAGACCTCCTCGCGACCGCCGACCAGGCGCTCGTCCGCACCGTCGACGGCCTCGGCGAGGCGGCGTACGCGGAGCCCTCGCTGCTCCCCGGGTGGTCGCGCGGGCACGTGGTCGCCCACCTGGCCCTCAACGCCGAGAGCCTGGCCGGCGTGCTGCACGGCGCCCACGCCGGGCAACCGCAGCCGATGTACGCCTCGCCGGAGGGCCGGGACTCCGACATCGCCGACCTGGTGACCGTTCCGCCCTCGGAGCTGCGCGAGCGGCTCCTCGCCGCCACCGTCCTGTTCACCGAGGCGATGGCCGCGATGCAGCCGGCAGACTGGGACGGCCGGTTCGAGCGGACGCCCGGCGGGCCCGATTTCGCGCTCGCCAACGTCCCGCTGATGCGGGTGCGCGAGGTGGAGATCCACCACGCCGACCTCGACGCGGGCCACTCCGCTGCCGACTGGCCGGAGGGGTTCCGCGTGGTCCTGCTGGAGTCGATGACCAAGCGTCCCTACCCCGCGCCCTTCAGCATCCGGCCGACCGACCTCGACCGCACGTGGCGCTACGGCGAGGGCGCCGGTGGCCCCGTCGTGAGCGGTACGTCGGCCGCGCTCGGCTGGTGGCTCACCGGCCGCGGCACCGGTGACGGCCTCACGTCCGACACGGCAGAGCTCCCGGAGGTGGAGTCATGGTGAACGAGTCCTACAACGGAGAGGTGGCCCCCGGCGGCGACCCGGACGTGCGCGTGCTCGGCGAGCTCACGGTCACCAAGGTCGCCGTCGACCCGGAGATGTCCAACAACTGCTACCTGCTGCACTGCGCGGTGACGGACGAGGCCGTGCTCATCGACGCGGCCGCGGAGCCCGAGCGGCTGCTCGAGCTCATCGGCGACACGTCGCTGCTCTCGATCGTCACCACCCACCAGCACTGGGACCACCACCGGGCGCTCGCGGCGGTGAAGGCGGCCCACCCGGACGCCCTCGTGGTGGCCGGTGCGCCGGACGCCGCCGCGATCGAGGAGCAGACCGGCGTCACCGTCGACCGCCGTGTCGGTGAGGGCGACAAGATCGCCGTCGGACCGTGCGACCTCGTCGTCGTCCCGGTGGCGGGCCACACCCCGGGATCCATCTGCCTCCTGCTCGACGACCCCGCGGTGGCGCCCAGCCCGCACCTCTTCACCGGCGACTCCCTCTTCCCGGGCGGCGTCGGGGCGACGCGCGGAGACGCCGACGCCTTCGCCCAGCTGATCGGCGAGGTCGAGACGAAGATCTTCGGTCGGCTGCCCGACGACACCTGGTTCTACCCCGGGCACGGCAACGACGGGGTGCTCGGCGACGAGCGCCCGCACCTCGCGGAGTGGCGCGAGCGCGGTTGGTAGGACCGAGCCCCTCCGTGGCAGGCTTGAGGACATGAGCACGCGCGAGCTGACCCTGGCCGACTTCGAGCAGACCGTCAGCGGTGAGGGCATCGTCCTCGTCGACTTCTGGGCTGCGTGGTGCGGTCCGTGCCGCCAGTTCGCGCCCGTCTTCGAGAAGGCGTCCGAGGACAACCCCGACATCGTCTTCGGCAAGGTCGACACCGAGGCCGAGCAGCAGCTCGCCCAGATGGCCGCGATCACCTCCATCCCGACCCTCATGCTCTTCCGCGACGGCGTGCTGCTGTTCAACCAGGCCGGCGCGCTGCCGCCCCAGGCCCTCACCGGGGTGATCACCCAGGCGCGCGAGCTCGACATGGACGCCGTACGCCAGGAGCTCGCGGCCGCGCAGGACGCCGCCGCCAACGCGCCACAGGACGAGGTCGGCCTCGACGACTTCGCCGCGGCGCACAGCCAGGGGGCGTACGTCGTCGACGTCCGCGAGGCCGCCGAGGTCGCCGAGGGGCGGGTCCCGGGCGCCGTCCACATCCCGATGAACGACATCCCGGCCCACGTCGACGAGATGCCGAAGGACGCACCCGTCTTCGTGATCTGCCAGTCGGGCAACCGCAGCCGCACGGTCGTCGACCACCTCCGCTCGCAGGGCGTCTCGGCGTTCAACGTGACCGGAGGCACCAGCGCCTGGGCGCAGCGCGGCTGGCCGCTCGACCGCTGACGGACGTCGCGATCGTTCCGGAGCCGCCCGTCTCACCGGACCGCCCGCCCGGCTGGGATAGCCTCGGCGCGTGCTCATCTCCGACGCCCAGAAGGTCCTCTTCGTCCACGTCCCCAAGACCGGTGGCGTGTCGGTCGAGGACACCGTCAAGGAGGCCTGCCCGGACGCCCGGAAGGCGAGCAAGAAGATCGGTCGCCACGCGACGCTCGGCAAGATCCTCCGCCACGAGCCGCAGGTGATCGACTACTGGACGTTCGGCTTCGTCCGGAATCCGTGGGCCCGGATGGTGTCGTGGTACTCGATGATCTCCGCCTGGGACCGGCGCCACGGCCCCGCCAGCGGCAAGCCGCAGGACGTCAAGCACGGCTCGATGCGCGACGGCAACGAGATGTGGCGCGCCGCGGCGGCGTACTCCGGCTTCGACGAGTTCGTGCTGCGCGGCACCGAGGAGCTGCCCCGCGTCGGCACCCCCCAGATCACCTACCTGCGGGCACCGAAGTTCGGGCGCGAGGTCGACTTCGTCGGTCGCACGGAGAGCTTCGTCGCCGACCTCCAGCGCGTCCAGGTGCAGCTCGGGCTCGAGCCCAGCACGCCGCCGCACAAGAACAAGTCCAAGCACGGCACCTACCACGACTACTACACCGACGAGACCCGCCAGCGGGTGGCCGAGGTCTACGCCGAGGACATCGACCTCTTCGGCTACACCTACTGAGCTCGCCCACTGGGTCGCTTCGCCAGCCTGGTCCCGCGGGCACCCGACCACTCGCCCGTGTCGGCGAGCCGGCGCCACACGTCGTACTCGGGAGCGAACCACGCCTCCACCCGCGCCCGCGTCTCCGCGCTGAGCTCGCCACGTCGCGCGGACGAGACGTTGCGCCGCTCGAAGTCCAGCGGCACGCCGATCCGCTCGCTGAACCAGGCCGACCAGACGTCGGGACGGCCGACGTCGAAGATGCGGTCGACCGCCACGGTCCCCCGGGCGCGGACGAACTTCGCCGGCCGGCCGGCCGGGATGGGGGCGTCCTCGTCGCCGGAGACATAGCTCAGCGCGAACTCGTCGAAGCTCATGCCCGCCGTCGAGTGCCTGCTCTCCTCGCGGGCGCGGTAGCGCCACCACGACTCCAGCCACTCGATCGGCTCGCGGAACATCGTGACCAGCTCGTACGACTCGCGCGGGTGCCCGTCGGCCTCGAGCGGCTCCATCCGGGTGTGCACGAAGCCTCGCGCGGGCAGGTGCTTCCGGCCGGGCGGCGAGCCGACGACCTCGGTGGCGTACGGCGTCAAGGTCCGCTCGAGGGCCGTGCTGGCGGTCTTCGGCAGGGCCAGGAGCACGAAGTCCCGGCCGGGACCGAGTCCGAGGAACGTCATCACGGGCTGATCATCCCCCACCCGCTCCGACCGGCAGCGCCTGCCACACGTGTGTGGGCTAGCCTCGCGCCGTGTTGATCTCCGACGCCCGGCGCGCGCTCTTCGTGCACGTGCCCAAGACCGGTGGGGTGTCGGTCGGCGTCGCGTTCGAGCGCTGCTGCCCGGACGCACGGAGCAAGACGCCGGGCGTGAAGCCGCCCCTCGGCCGGCACGCGCCGTACGAGCGGATCCTGCGTGCGGAGCCGCAGGTGGCCGACTACTGGTCGTTCGCCTTCGTCCGCAACCCGTGGGCGCGGATGGTGTCGTGGTGGTCGATGATCGAGGACTGGGACCGCGAGTGGGGCCCGTCGAGCGGGAAGCCACAGGGCGAGGCCGCGGAGAAGATGCGCGGCAACGACATGTGGCGCGCGGCGTCGGCGTACTCCGGCTTCGAGGAGTTCGTGCTGCGCGGCACCGAGGAGCTGCCCCGGGTGGGGCGACCGCAGGTCGACTACCTGCGCGCGCCGGGCCGCGAGGTCGACTTCGTCGGGCGAACCGAGAGGTTCGCCGAGGACCTGCAGGAGGTGGAGCGCCGGCTCGGCGGCGAGCCGACCCGGGTGCCGCACCGCAACAAGTCCCCGCACGGCAGCTACCACGACTACTACTCCCCCGCCGCCCGCGACAAGGTGGCCGAGGTCTACGCCGCCGACGTCGAGGCCTTCGGCTACACGTTCTGACGCGGCCCACCTGCTCCGGACGTACGAACACCGGGCCAGGCGGCTGCCTGACCCGGTGTCCGGTGTCACGTCCTTCGAGCCGGTGGGCTCAGCTCGCGCGGTACTGCGTCCAGGCGTCGCTCATCCGAGCGGCCTGGCCGGCGGTGAACTGGTACATGCAGGAGTCCTGCGTGTAGTCCATGTAGTTGTGGATCGGGTCGAGCCCGGGCGAGGCGCAGGTGTCGGCGCCGGTGGGGCAGTTGAACTGCGGTCCAGCCTCGGCCGGGGTGTCCTGCACCTGGTCGCCGGGGCCGTTGCAGCCGCCCTGGAACGTGTGGAACAGCGCCAGCCAGTGGCCGACCTCGTGGGGCAGCGTGTCGCCCTCGGCGTAGATGCCCGCCTTGCCGCCCGGCATCGACTCGTCGAGGATCACCACGCCGTCGTTCGCGTCGAGCGAGTTCTTCGGGAAGGTCGCCCAGCCGAGCAGGTTGTCGCCGATGTTGGCGGTCCAGATGTTCAGGGTGTCCTTGCCGCCGACGCGCGTGGCGGCCTTCATCTCCTTCTCGACCTTGCCCGGCACCACGCCGTACCAGGCGTCGTTGTAGGAGAAGTCAATGCCGCTGAGGGCGAAGGAGAACGGCGTGGGAGCCGACGCCTTCTTGCCGGTGCGACCGGCGTACGCGTCGTTCAGCACCGCGAGCTGGTTGCCGACCAGGCGGGTGAGGCGATCCTCGGCCCGGCTGCTGTTGCCCTGCTCCGCAGCGGGCAGGACGACGTGGAAGTACGTCGGGATCGTGACCGAGCCGGGCGCGAGCGTCGCGGCGTTGGTGAGGTTGACGTACTCCTCGCCGGTGCCCGTGAAGCCCTGCGGCTCGAGCTTCTTCGACCCCTGGCGCACCCGGGCGTTGGCTGCATTGGTCGTCGGAGTGGCCGTCGGCGCAGGCCGCTGCCTGCGGGGAGAGGGCGATGGCCGTGGCCGGGACGGCGGCGGTCGCGGAGAGGGTCGTCGCGGCCAGCGCCATCGAGGCAGCCGTCACGAGGCCACGCAGGGGACGTGAGTGTCGCATCCGGTGAACACCTGTCTGTGGGGATGTGGGAACCGGAGCAACCTAACCGTCCGGTCGGTAAAAGGGATAGACCCTGTCGGGCACGGGCGTGCGACGGACAACCCCTTCCATCCGGGCGCCGCGGCTGCGAGATTTCCGCTCGTGGACGCACTGGACAGCTGGACCCGCTCCGAGCACACCGCCGACGTCAACGGTGCGCCGACGACGCACCCCGTCTGGCGCAAGGGCACCGGGCCGGGGGTGGTCGTCATCCACGAGATCCCGGGCATCACACCGTCGGTCACGGAGTTCGCCGAGGAGGTGGTGGCAGCCGGCCACACCGTCGTCATGCCGAGCCTCTTCGGGACCGACGGCGCCGAGATGACCGGACGTTCGACGGCGCGTGCCCTGCGCCAGGTGTGCGTGAGCAGGGAGTTCACCAAGCTGCGCACGGGCGAGACGACGCCGGTCGCGACCTGGCTGCGCTCGCTGGCGCGCGACCTGCACGCCGAGCTCGGCGGGCCCGGGGTCGGTGCGCTCGGCATGTGCTTCACCGGCGGCTTCGCCCTGGCGATGATGGTCGACGACGCCACTGTCGCGCCGGTGCTGTGCCAGCCGAGCGCGCCGTTCGCCGTGGGCCCCCGGCGCTCACGCGACCTCAACCTCTCCCCCGCCGACCTCGACATCGTCAAGGCACGGTGTGCCGGCGGCCAGCAGGTGCTCGGCGTGCGCTACGTCAAGGACCCCGCGGTCGGGAAGCGCTTCGAGACGCTCACCACCGAGCTCGGCGACGCCTTCATCCGGATCGACCTCGAGGGCAGGGGCCACTCGACGGTCACCGAGCACCGCTCCCAGCGCGCGGTGGACGCGGTGCTGGAGTTCTTCGGCGAGCGGCTGCACGCCTGAGGCCGGACCGACCCCGCGACGAGACTTCAGTCCATCGAGGCGAGCAGCCGGGTGAGGGTGTCCAGCGAGCCCTCCGCGATCCACGGAGCCGTGTCGCGGTAGTAGGTCAGCGCGCTGATCGAGGGCGCGAGGGCGAAGCCGCGGGCGCGGCGGTACGCCGCCTCGTCGAGGCCGACCTCGGCGCAGTAGAGGTCGGCGACCGCCTCGGGGAGGTAGCCCCACATCGCGTTGAGCTCGATCGCCGGGTCGCCGCGGCCGGCGGCACCCCAGTCGATCACCGCCGCCAGGCGGCCATCGCGGACGATGAGGTTGCCCTCGTGGAGGTCGCCGTGGAACCAGCGCGGCTCTCCGTCGTACGCCGGTGCGGACAGCGCGTCCTCCCAGAGCGCCAGCACGGCGTCGTGGCAGACGAGCGCCGGGTCGGCTCGCGGGGTCCACTCGCGCACCCAGGCGTCGAGCGCGGCCAGCGGCGCGCCGCGACCCTGCGTCTTGACCGGACCGTCCATGCCCGGCACCGCGCGGCAGGTCCGGACGAAGGACGCCAGCGACACCGCCCACTCCTCGGGGTCGAACGTCTCGGGCGTGGGCGTCTCGCCCTCGACCCAGGGGACGACCGTCCAGCGCCACGGATAGCCGTGCCCGGGCTCGCCCAGCGCGAGGGGCGCCGGGATCGGCAGCGGCAGATGTTCGGCGAGTCGCGGCAACCAGCTGTGCTCGAACTCCACCGTCTCGGCCGGTCCCGGGACCCGCGGCATCCGCACGAGCAGGTCGTCCCCGAGCCGGAACAGCTGGTTGTCCGTGCCGGCCGGCGGCAGCCGGGCGAGCGGCAGCGAGGCCCACTCGGGCAGCTGGTCGGCGAGCAGCCGGCGCACCGCCTCGTCGTCGATGGTGATCTCGTCGGCATGCATCGCAGTCATCGTCGGCGACAGTAGTACCGATCAGTAGCATGGGTCAGGTGAGTTTTCTGACCCGCCAGACCGTCGTCGCCGCCCTCACCGTCAACGCCGTACGACCTCCGAAGGGGCGCCGGGCCGGCCTGCCGGCCTTCTTCGCCGGCTGGCTGTTCAGCGAGACCGCGCCGCAGATGCTCGCGCTGACCGCGCTCGACGCGGCTGCCCACCTCACCAGGGGACGCCGCCAGGGGTTCCGCGCCAAGGCCGGCCTGGCGCTCGCCGGAGCCAGTGCTCTCGGGCTGGCCCGCATGGTGCAGCAGAGCCGGCGGGTCGTCGACGGGTTCGAGGAGGCGCTCGTCGAGGGGCTCGGGGTCGACTACGTCGAGCAGCTCGACCAGGTGCCGGACCCGGCCGACCTCGCGACGTCGTGGCGGCGCCTGGCGCGGCCGTTCCACTTCGCCGACGAGGGCGTCCGCGTGATCAGTGACGTGCCCTACTCCGACGCCGGGCGCCGCGGCAACCTCGACATCTACCTGCCCGCCGGCGACGACGCGATCGAGGGCGCGCCGGTGCTGCTCCAGGTCCACGGCGGCGCGTGGACGGTCGGCGCGAAGGAGCACCAGGGCCGACCCCTGATGAACCAGATGGCCGCGCAGGGCTGGGTGTGCGTCGCGATCAACTACCGCCTCTCCCCCCGCGACCCCTGGCCGGCGCACATCGTCGACGTCAAGCGCGCGATCGCGTGGGTCAGGGACAACATCGCCGACCATGGCGGCGACCCCGACTACATCGCGATCACCGGCGGCTCCGCGGGCGGGCACCTGACGGCGCTGGCCGCCCTCACCCCGGGCGACCCGGAGTTCCAGCCCGGCTTCGAGGACGCCGACACCAGCGTCCGGGCGGCCGTGCCGTTCTACGGCATCTACGACTTCGCCGGGTCGACCGGACTGACCAACGCGATCGGCATGCGCGACGCCTTCCTCGGCCCGCGCGTCATGCAGACGACGTGGCAGGACGCTCCCGACGTCTACGAGGCGGCGTCCCCGATCCTGCGGATCACTGCCGACGCCCCCGACTTCTTCGTCATCCACGGCGAGCTCGACACGCTGGTGGCCGTCGACCAGGCGCGGCTCTTCGTCGCCGAGCTGCGACGGACGTCGAGGAAGTCCGTCGTCTTCGCCGAGCTGCCCGGCACCCAGCACGCCTTCGACGTCTTCCACTCCATCCGCAGCGGTCATGCCGTCGACGCCGTCGACCGCTACCTCACCTGGCACTGGAACACGTGGCGCCACGGGCTCGAGGCCGACAGCGGCGTCGAGCCCGAGCAGCTCGACGACGCCGGGTGACGTTGTCAGCGGACCGGCCGCAACTAGGCTCGCGTCCCGTGATCCCGGAGGACCTGCTCGAGCACGCCCGTGCGGCGAAGGGCTTCATGCCCGAGGACGAGGGCGCACTGCTCCACCGCTGGGCGCGCGAGCGGTTGCCGCACGGCCCGGCGCTCGAGGTCGGCACCTACTGCGGCAAGTCGGCGATCTGGCTCGGCGCGGCCGCGCGCGAGGTCGGCGGGACCGTGTTCACCGTCGACCACCACCGCGGGTCGGAGGAGAACCAGGCCGGCTGGGAGCACCACGACGACACCCTCGTCGACCACGAGCTCGGCGTGATGGACACGCTGCCCACCTTCCGCCGCACGATCCGCGCCGCCGGCCTCGAGGAGCAGGTCGTCGCCGTCGTCGGTCGCTCCGAGACCGTCGGTCGCTGGTGGCGTACGCCCCTGTCGCTGCTGTTCGTCGACGGCGGGCACGGGGTCGAGCCGGCGCGCGCCGACTTCCGCACGTGGCCGCGGTGGGTGATGCGGGGCGGCGTGCTGCTCATCCATGACGTCTTCCCGGACCCGGCGGACGGCGGGCGGCCGCCGTACGAGGACATCTACCTCCCCGCGCTCGCGAGCGGCGCGTTCACCGAGGTGGACGTCGTCGGCTCGCTGCGGGTGCTACGCCGTACGACGGGCGAGGCCGGCGACCGACTCTGAGCGACAGCCGCACTCCAGCCCGATCTCGGCGAAGTCGGGCGCGAGCGTCGTGCCGCGCATGATGTCCGCGCCGGCGGTCCCGTCGGTCAGGGCGTCGACGGCGAGGATGACCGCGGCGGCGGTGTAGGTCGTCTGCTCAGCGGGCCAGTTGACCTCGTCGGGCCAGACGTAGCCGGTCCAGTAGGACCCGTCGTCGGTGCGCAGGTGCTGCATGTCGGCGAGCAGCTGCGCCGCACGGTCGCGGTCGCCGATCGCCTCGAGCGCCAGCACCAGCTCGCAGGTCTCGGCCCCGGTCACCCACGGGTTGGTCGCGACACAGCGGATGCCGAGGCCCGGCACGACGAAGGTGTCCCACCGCTCGGCCAGCAGCGCGCGGGCCGCGTCGCCGCGGACGGCGCCGCCGAGGACCGGGTAGTACCAGTCCATCGAGAAGGTCGACTTGTCCAGGAAGAGGTCGCGGTGCTCGCGCAGGGCATGGCCCAACCGGCCACCGGCGAGCTCCCACTCGACCTGCGGCTCCCCCACCAGCTCGGCGAGCGCGACGCCGGCGCGCAGCGAGTGGTGGATGCTCGACGAGCCCGCGAGCAGCGCGTCCGCGTTGACCGCGGCTGGCTCCCCGTCGTGCCACTCCTGCGACCACGCGATGCCACCGAACGGCAGCTGCATCGCCACGACCCAGTCGAGGGCGCGCCGCACGGTCGGCCACATCGAACGCACGAAGGTCTCGTCGCGCGCGACCAGCCAGTGGTGCCACGTGGCGACGGCGACGTACGCCGACATGTTGGACTCGCCGGAGTGGTCCTCGACCTCGCCGGCGACGATCTTCATCGGCCAGGAGCCGTCGCCCCGCTGGGTCGCGCGCGCCCACGCGAAGGCGCGCTCCGCGGCCTCGCGGCGGCCGCCGACCATCAGGCCCATCGCCGACTCGAGGTGGTTCCAGACGTCGGTGTGCTCGCCGGCCGACCACGGGATCGCTCCCGACAGCTCCTGCGCGGCCTCGATCGTGGCCGCGGTCTGCTCGACCTGCGCGCGGCTGAGCGTCATGCAGCCTCGGGCTTCCGGAAGTAGAGCACCATGCTCTTCCCGATCAGCGGGTCGAGGACCTTGCCGGCGTACTGCAGCGACCGCGGGTTCTCCATGATCTCCCAGACCAGCAGCTTGTGGTACGCCCTGGCGAGCGGGTGGTCGTCGTTGGTGACGCCGACCGCGCACTTGATCCACCAGTACGGCGTGTGGAGGCCGTGGGCGTGGTCCTTGCCCGTGAACACCATCGCGTCGCCGGGGGTGCCGTCGTTGGGGCGCCCCGACTTGGTGACCTTGTCCACCAGCTCCTCGGCGGTGTAGATCCGGATGTGGCCGCCCTCGGCGTTGTGGTAGTCGTCGGACAGCTTCCAGTTGACGATCTCCGGCAGCCAGCGCGGCACCGAGACGGCCAGGGTGCCGCCGGGTCGCAGCACGCGGACGAGCTCCTTGATCGCGTCGACGTCGGCGTGGATGTGCTCGAGCACCTCGGCGGCGACGACGCGGTCGAACTCGCCGTCGCCGAAGGGCAGGGCGAGCGCGTCGCCCTCCTTGACGTCGGCCTCGGCGCCCTCGGGCACCTCGCCGGCCTCGCGCATCGCCGCGAACCACTCGCGCACGGTCGCGAGCTCGTCGGCGTCCTGGTCGAAGGCGATGACGTCGGCACCGCGCTTGTACATCTCGAACGCGTGGCGCCCGGCGCCGCAGCCCATGTCGAGCACGCGGTCGCCCGGGCGCAGGCCGAGCCGGTCGAAGTCAACGGTCAGCACGGCGGCCGCCCCTCTCGCGCCGGTAGTCGGCGATCGTCTCGTCGTACGCCGCGGCGGTGGCCTCCGCCACGGCCCGCCAGCTGAACATCTCCTCGACGCGCGCCCGCCCGGCCGCGCCCATCGTCGTACGCCGCACCGGGTCGTCGAGCAGCGCCGCGATCGCGGACACCAGCTCGCCGACGTCGCCCGGCGTCACCAGGTCGGCGCAGACGCCGTCGTCCCCGACGACCTCCGGGATCGCGCCGGCGCGGGACACCACCAGAGGCGTCGCGCAGGCCATCAGCTCGGCGGTGGGCAGCGAGAACCCCTCGTAGAGCGACGGCACGCACGCCAGCTCGGCGGAACCCATCACCTCGACGAGCTCCTGGTCGCTGACCCCGCTGACGAACGTGACCTTGTCGGTGATGCCGAGCTCGTCGATGAGCCGCTCGGTGCGCCCGCCGGGTTCGGGGCGGGTGACCAGCACCAGGGACACGTCGCGCTCGACGCTGAGCTTGGCGAAGGCCTCGAGCAGTGTGGCGATCCCCTTCATCGGGGCGTCGGCGCTCGCCATCGCCAGGATCCGGCCGGGCACGCGGGGTGCGGTCGGCGGCACGAAGACGTCGTCGACGCCGAGCAGGATCGTCTGCATCCGGTCCGGGTCGACACCGAAGTCGCGCGCGATGTCGCGGCGTGAGGAGTCGGACGGGGTGAGCACCTTGCGGAGTCGCCGGGCCACCTTGGTCTGCATCCGCAGGAAGCCGTACCACCGGCGCAGCGACAGCCGCTTGCGCCAGGTCGGCGCCGTCCGGAGGTCGATCTGCCGGTCCATCGTGATCGGGTGGTGGATCGTGGCGACCACCGGCAGCCCGAGGTCCTCGAGCTCCAGGATCCCGTGGCCGAGCACCTGGTTGTCGTGGGCGATGTCGAAGTCGGCGGCCCGGTCCTTCATCAGCCGCGCGATGCGCGAGCTGAAGGTCTTCGGCTCGGGGAACCCGGCCGTGCACATGGTGAGGAACTCCTCGACGTCGATGCGGTCGCGGAACTCGCGCAGGTGCGGCACCCGGAAGGGGTCGGGCTCGCGGTAGAGGTCGAGGCTCGGCACCTTCGTGAGCACGACGCCCTCGTCGAGGTCGGGGTAGGGCTGGCCGGAGAACACCTCGACCTCGTGGCCGAGTCGGACGAGCTCGCGGCTCAGGTGTCGGACGTAGACGCCCTGACCGCCGCAGTGCGGCTTGCTCCGGTAGGACAGCAGGGCGATGCGCACGGGCACATTATGCCTACTGGCCGGTAGCGGCCGTACGGCTCACCCCTCGCTGGAGTGGCCGGGGAAGACGTGTGCCGACGGGTCGATCGCCACGGCGGCATTGTTGACCGCCGTCGCCGCCTCACCGAAGCCGACGGCGATCAGCCGCACCTTGCCGGGGTAGTCGGTGATGTCACCGGCCGCGAAGACCCGCGGCAGGTTGGTCTTCATCGCGGAGTCGACGACCACGTGCCGCTTGGAGGTCACCAGTCCCCACTGCTGGATCGCGCCGAGGTCGGCGATGAAGCCGAGCGCGGCGACGAGCGCCTGAGCCTTGACCAGGCGCGGCTCCTGACCGTCGACGCTGATCTCCACCTCCTCGAGGTGGGCATCACCACGGAGCTCGGTGACCTGCGCGTTGGTCACGATCTCGACGGTGGACTCCTTGACCGCCGCGACGGTGCGCTCATGGGCGCGGAAGGCGTCGCGGCGGTGGACGAGCATCACCGAGGACGCGACCGGCTCGAGGTGCTGCGCCCAGTCGAAGGCACTGTCCCCACCGCCGACGATGACGACGTCCTTGCCGGCGTAGGGCGCGAAGCTCGGCACGAAGAACTCCATGCCGCGACCCACCCAGCCGTCGCCGGCGGGCAACGGCCGCGGGCTGAACTTGCCGATGCCCGAGGTGATCAGGACTGCGCCGGCGGTGACGCGCGTGCCGTCGTCGAGCGTGATCACGACGACGTCGTCACCGTGCTCGAGCGTCGTCGCCGTGCGGTCCAGGAGGTACGTCGGGTTGGCGGTCGCGGCCTGCTCGACGAGCCCGTCGACGAGGTCGCGTCCCTTGATGCTGGGGAAGCCGGCGACGTCGAGGATCGCCTTCTCGGGGTACATCGCGGTGATCTGGCCACCCAGCTCCGGCAGCGAGTCGACGACGGCGACGCTCATCCCCCGGAAGCCGGCGTAGTAGGCCGAGTAGAGACCGGTCGGGCCGGCTCCGATGATGAGCAGGTCCGTCGTCACGTCGTCCACGCGGTGATCCTTCCGTCCGGGAGGCGTGCCCACAAGGGCAGGTCAGAGGGCATCGAGCTCGTCGAGCTTCCAGTCACCGTCCACGAGGCGCAGGGTCACGAGGACGCGGTCGAGGTCGAGCGTCGGCTCGTCGAGGTTGTCGCCGTCGGTGCTCTGGTTGACGAACAGCAGCACCCGGGCGTACGTCGTCGAGGCCGTCACGGTCGCCGCGTCGACCACCTCGGCGGTGACGACGGTGTGGTTGCTCTGGCTGCTCGTGCTCACGCCGGCCATCGTGCGGTCGTAGCGGCGCTGCATGTCGCGCGTCATCAGCGCCCGTGCGGCGGCGCGGTCGTCGCCGAGCGTCTGCCAGGAGTAGCTGTAGGCCCGGGTGGCCGCCTTCGCCGCCGCACCGTTGACGTCGGACTTGACCTCCGCCGACGCGATCACCGCCTCCGCGGACTCGGAGGTGGTGACGGCCGAGGACGGATCCCCCGTGCCCCGCGCCAGCCAGACCAGCATCCCGACGGCAACGACGACCAGGGTCGTCAGGACCGTCAGGGTGCGCCTCTGGGTCGCGGTCACCGGACGAACTCCAGGTCGCTGGTGAGCCAGCGGCCGCCCTCGTCACGGACCAGCGAGAGTCGCAGCCGGTAGTAGCGGACCTGGCCGTCGCTGCCGGTCTTCGCGTTGGTCACGGTGCTGTTGGCGGCGATGAGCACGGAGCCCGCGTCGTCGGTGAAGCCCCCGACGCCCAGCGCGACCACTTCGGCGGTGGAGGTGGCCCCGGTCCGGACGGCCTCTTTCGTGAGCGTCTCGCGCTGGGTCTCGTACTGCTCCTTGAAGTCGCCGGTGGCGCCTGCGAGAACGGCGTCGATCAGCGGGTCCATGTCCTCGTGGTCGACCGTGAGGAAGGCCAGCGCCTCGGCGCGCGCAGCCGCGGCGATCTCGTGCTGGGTCTCGGTGAGGTCCTCGTCGACGGTGCCGCGCGAGGTGGCCAGCACCCCGATGCCGACGAGCAGGCCGGCCAGGACGAGCACGAGCGCTCCGATCGCCCACCTGCCGCCGCGCACGCCCACGCGGCGAACCTAGCCCAGCAGGGCAGACCCACGCCGCTCATCCGGGTGCCTAGACTCCGACATCGTGAACCAACGTCTGGGCCGGCTGGGCACGCACCCGTCCGCGATGCTCCTCGGTGCCCAGCTGCTGCAGGTGCTCCTCTGGCCGTTCCTCGCCGACTCGGTGGTCGGCCGGGCGGGGCTCGGCGGGATCGGCATGCTGGCGGTGGCGGCCGCGGTCTTCGCGGTGCGGCGTACTCCCGTGGCGAGCCGCGTCATCCTGTTCCTCGGGGCCCCGGCGATGGCGCTGACGCTGGTCGAGCCCGTCTTCCCCGACAACGACGCCATCGTGCTCGCATCGAGCGTGCTGCACGCCCCGTTCTACTTCTACGTCTCCTACGCGATGCTGCGATACCTGCTGCACGACGACAAGGTGACCACCGACGAGTACTTCGCCACCGGTGCGGCGTTCACGGTGGTCGCGTGGGGGTTCGCCTACGTCTTCTCGGGCGTGCAGGTCATCTGGCCGGGCTCGTTCGCCAACGCGGACGGATTCGACCACTCGTGGTTCGAGCTGCTCTACCTGTCCTTCTCCATCCTGACCAGTGTCGGGCTGTCCGACATCGTCGCCGTGGGGGCGCAGGCGAGGTCGGTGGTCATGGTCGAGATGATGACCGGCGTGTTCTACATCGCGATGGTCGTGTCTCGGATGGTCGGGCTGACCATCCTGCGGCGCCGCTGAACGACGGCCTGCGGGTCAGTCCTCGTCGTCCTCGTCGTCCTCGTCGAGAAGGCCTTCCTCCTCGGCAGCCTCCACGATCCGGCGGACGTTGTCGACGGTGCCGCAGTCGGCGTCGAGCTGCCGGTTGCGCTCAGTGGCGAAGGCGACGCCGAGCTCGGCCCGCACCTGCTCACCGACCTCCTCGCGGGCCGGGTTGAGGATGGTGAGCTCCTCCTCCGTGAGGTGGTGGTTGAGCGCGGTCGCCAGCTCCTCGACCGCGTCGTCGAACGCCTGGGTGTCGGTGCCCTTGAGCTCGAGCACCTTCAGCATCGCCTCGTGGCCCTCGGCGTGCTCCTCCTCGCCGTGCTCGGCCTCGTGGGCGGTGATCGCGTGCTTGCGCTTCAGCTTGGGGTAGACGTGCTTCTCCTCCGCCTCGGCGTGCGCCACGTGCAGCGCCGCCAACGCCTTGCGCACGGCGTCGCGGTCCGACGTGCTGTCGCGCAGCTGTCGCATCAGCGACTCGAAGCGGCGGTGGTCCTCGAGGATCAGGTCGATGACGTCGCCGGAGATCGGGCGACCCAGGTCGATGGGAGTGCTCATGCTTCCGACGCTAGCGATCCGCCGCGGCGGAGGCACTCCTCGTCCATCCGGATGGGTGGGACGTGCCTACGATGGTGCGGTGCCAGGCATCGAGGTGTGGAGCCAGTTCGACCACGACCCGCGCATCCCCGCGAACACGACGATGCGCGCGTCGGACCGCGACCGCGCCGTCATCGAGACCGTCCTGGCCGACGCCTTCGCCGAGGGACGCATCACGCGGACCGAGTACGACGAGCGCGCCGAGGCCGCGATGACGAGCCGGACGCTCGGTGACCTCCTGCCGCTCGTCGACGACCTGCCGGTCGCGCGCGAGCCGCGGTCGAGCGCCGGCGACCTGCACCAGCGGGCCCTCCGGAAGTGGGAGTCCGACCGCCGGGAGGCCCTGATGGGTTTCGTCGGGCTCTCGGTGCTGCTCTGGACGATCTGGGCCGCGACGATGTTCGGCGGGTTCCCCTGGCCGCTCTTCCCGATGGGCTTCGCGCTGATGAACCTGGTGCGGGTCGTGGTGAACAAGCGCGACATCATCGAGGAGCACGCCAAGCGGCTGGAGAAGAGGGAGCGCAGGGAGCTCAAGCGGCGCGAGGACGGGCTCTAGGTCCCCGTCCTCACTTCGTGGCCTCCATCATCTGCCTGAGCTCCTTCTTCAGGTCGCTGATCTCGTCGCGGAGGCGCGCGGCCACCTCGAACTGGAGGTCGGCGGCGGCCTGCTTCATCTGGTCGGTGAGGCCCTGGATGAGCTCGGCGAGGTCGGCCGACGGGATGCCGGCCGTGTCGGGCGCCTCGGAGTGGATCCGCGAGAGCGCGGGCGTCGGCGACTTGCCGGCCTTGACCCCTCCCGCTCGCCCCTTCTGGCCGACGTCGGCCCAGGTGCGCAGCAGCTCCTCGGTGTTCTCGTCCTCGCGGGCGAGCATCTCGGTGATGTCGGCGATCTTCTTGCGCAGCGGCTGGGGGTCGATCCCGCGCTCGGTGTTGTAGGCGACCTGGATCGTGCGGCGGCGGTTGGTCTCGCCGATCGCCATCTCCATCGAGGCCGTGATCTTGTCGGCGTACATGTGGACCTGGCCGGAGACGTTGCGCGCGGCACGACCGATGGTCTGGATCAGGGACTTGTCGGAGCGCAGGAAGCCCTCCTTGTCGGCGTCGAGGATCGCGACCAGCGACACCTCGGGCAGGTCGAGGCCCTCGCGGAGCAGGTTGATGCCGACGAGCACGTCGTACTCGCCCATCCGCAGCTCGCGCAGCAGCTCGATCCGCCGGAGCGTGTCGACCTCGGAGTGGAGGTAGCGGGTGCGGATGCCGGCGTCGAGGAGGTAGTCGGTGAGGTCCTCCGACATCTTCTTGGTGAGCGTCGTGACGAGCACGCGCTCGCCCTTCTCGGAGCGGGTGCGGATCTCGTGGATGAGGTCGTCGATCTGGCCCTTCGTCGGCTTGACGACGACCTCGGGGTCGATCAGGCCGGTGGGGCGGATGATCTGCTGGACCGTGCCGTCGATGCCGCCGACCTTGTCGAGCTCGTAGTTGCCCGGGGTCGCGGAGAGGTAGATCGTCTGGCCGATCCGGTCGAGGAACTCCTCCCACCGCAGCGGTCGGTTGTCCATCGCGCTCGGCAACCGGAAGCCGTGGTCGACCAGGTTGCGCTTGCGCGACATGTCGCCCTCGTACATCCCGCCGATCTGCGGGACCGCGACGTGCGACTCGTCGACGACGAGCAGGAAGTCCTCGGGGAAGTAGTCGAGAAGCGTGTTGGGCGCGCTGCCGGGCGAGCGACCGTCCATGTGCATCGAGTAGTTCTCGATGCCGGAGCACGAGCCGACCTGGCGCATCATCTCGACGTCGTACGTCGTACGCATCCGCAGTCGCTGCGCCTCGAGCAGCTTGCCCTGCTTCTCGAACACCGCGAGCTGGTCGTCGAGCTCGAGCTCGATGCCCTTGATCGCCCGCTCCATCCGCTCGGGACCGGCGACGTAGTGGGTGGCGGGGAAGACGTGGAGCTCGGTGTCCTCGGAGATGACCTCGCCGGTGATCGGGTGCAGCGTCATCAGCCGCTCGATCTCGTCGCCGAAGAACTCGACGCGCACCGCGAGCTCCTCGTAGACCGGGAAGATCTCGAGGGTGTCGCCACGCACCCGGAAGGTGCCTCGGGTGAACGACATGTCGTTGCGGGTGTACTGGATCTCGACCAGGCGGCGCAGCACCGAGTCACGGTCGTGCTCCTCGCCGACCTTGAGCCGCAGCATCCGGTCGACGTACTCCTGCGGGGTGCCGAGGCCGTAGATGCAGGACACCGTCGAGACCACGATCGTGTCGCGCCGGGTGAGCAGGCTGTTGGTCGCGCTGTGACGCAGCCGCTCGACCTCCTCGTTGATCGAGGAGTCCTTCTCGATGTAGGTGTCGGTCTGGGGGACGTAGGCCTCGGGCTGGTAGTAGTCGTAGTAGGAGACGAAGTACTCGACCGCGTTGTCCGGGAACAGCTGGCGCAGCTCGTTGGCGAACTGTGCGGCGAGCGTCTTGTTGGGCTGGAGCACCAGCACCGGACGCTGCACCTGCTCGGCCACCCAGGCCACCGTCGCGGTCTTGCCCGTGCCGGTCGCGCCGAGCAGCACCACGTCCTGCTCGCCGCCGTTGATCCGCTCGACGATCTCCTCGATCGCGGCCGGCTGGTCGCCGGACGGCTGGTAGTCGGAGACCACCTTGAAGGGGGCCACCCGGCGCTGGAGATCGGTGACTGGACGCATGCGTCGAGCCTACGGGGAGCCACCGACAGCGACTCGTTCGCCGATCGTGACCCCGTCGTGACCCGGCTCGTCCACACTCCTCACATGGGGGTACGACGTTCGCTCGTCGCGGCCGCACTCGCGCTCGGCCTGGCGTCCGGTGGGTGCTCCGCCGCCGGCGGAGAGCCGGACGTCGACCTCAAGGGCACCTGGGTGCTCGTGTCCGGGTCGACGGCCGACGGATCACTCGTGGTGACACCCGACGCCCATGTCTCGCTGACGTTCGACGACGACGACCTGGGCGGCAGGGGACCGTGCAACGACTACGGCGCCGACTACGACCTGGACGGCGCCTCGTTCGACGTGTCCGGACCCGGGATCGAGCAGACCTTCGCGGGCTGCGTCGACGAGGCAGCTCGGTGCGCTGGAGTCGGCGTACCTCTCCGCGCTCAACGAGGTCGACACCGTCGCGCGCGACGGCGACACCCTGACGATGACCGGCGAGGACGTCGAGCTCGAGCTGCGGCTCGAGGAGCCGTTCCCACGAGCCGACGTCGTCGACCGGCGATGGCGGCTCGTGACGTGGACCGACGACGCGGGCCTCGACCACCGTCCGGCATGGAAGCGCGGGATGCGCCCCTTCATCCGGTTCCGCGACAGCGGTGGCGTCTCCGCCAGCACCGGCTGCCGGGTCCTGCGCGGTCGCTGGCGGAGTCGCGCGGGGCACCGACGATCACCGAGGCAGAGTGGGACGGCGAGTGCCCCGACCGGTTCATGGACCAGGAGATGGTGATCGGCAACGCGCTGTCCGAGCCCGTGCTCGAGCTCCGTGGCAGCGGTGACGTGACCGAGCTGGTCCTGCGCTACGCCCACGCCAACTCGCCGGCGCAGGCCGTCTACCGCCGCTGACGCAGGTCTGCTCAGCACCAGGAAGGCAGTTCGCCCGTGCGATCGGCCCGGCTGAGCGTGACCGAGCCCCCGAGGCCTCGAACTGCCTACGTGGTGCGCGGTCCTACGCTCAGGCCGTGCCCCACCCGACCCAGCCGCCGGACCACGTCCTCGATCTGTTCGCCGCGGAGGGCGTGCTGGAACCGCTCACGGGCGGCCGGGGCACGACCTGGCGCGCCGGCGACCTGGTGCTGTCTCCCGTCGACGGCTCGGCCCAGCTCGCCTGGCTCGCGCCGGTGCAGGCCAGGCTGGCGGTCCGTCTCGACGAGGAGGTGCCCCGCTCGCTCCGGCTCGCCCTGCCCGTCCCGGCACGCGACGGCCGTCTGGTGGTCGACGGATGGTCGGCGACCCGCTTCGAGCCCGGTACGACGCCCTGCCACGACCTCGCGACCCTGCGTGCCACGGCCCACCTCCTGCACGCCCGGCTGGCGAGCGTCGTCACCGGTGCGACCCGCGGAGCTCGACGCGCGTACGGACCAGTGGGCCGTCGCCGAGCGGATGGCGTACGACGGCGCCGCCGCCGCGCGAGCCGCGCAGGACCGGCCCGAGCCCGGGTTCGCCGAACTGGTGGCGACGCTCGTGGCCGGGCTCGACGACACCGACCTCGGCCGCGAGCAGGTCGTCCACGCCGACCTGGCAGGCAACGTCCTTCTCGACGCGACCGGCGTACCACTCGTGATCGACTTCTCCCCCGCCTGGCGATCGCCGCTGTGGGCCGAGGCGGTCTGCGTCCTCGACGCGGTGCTGTGGCTCGCCGCTCCCCCCGCAGCGTTCGACGAGTGGCGCACCCGCACGCCGCGACAGGCGATGCTGCGGGCCGCCCTCTTCCGCGTCTTCTCCGACCAGCCGTGCGACGTCGGGCGCTACGCGGCGCTCGGCCTGGCCTGAGCCGTAGGCTGCGCCCATGGAGAGCAACGGCGAGTCGACCCGCCCGACCAGGCGTGGATCGACGATGGTCCTGGGTGTGCTGTGGGCGATCCTTGGCGTGTGGCTCCTCTCCTCCGGAGACACGGGGCCGGGGGTCGGGATGCTCGCCCTCGCCGGCGCGCACGGTGTGGCTCTCGTGTCGCCGCGCGCGGACGCGGTCCTGTTCGCCCCGATCTTCCGCAGGAAGTCCCGCAGGGCGAGCTGATCAGCAGACCCGGTCGAGCGTGACGATCCGGACGCCACCGGGGAGGTCGACCTGCTCGACGTGCTCGAACCGGGCGTGGGCGAACGGCCCCGCGAACAGGCGTACGCCGTCTCCGATCACCGATGGGTTGACCTTGAGCACGAGCCGGTCGATCTCGGGGAGCAGGACGTGGGCCAGCGTCCCGCCTCCGACCAGCCAGATGTCCTTGCCGTCCTCGGCCTTCAGCTCGCGCACCCGCTCGACCGGATCTCCGGCGCTGACCTCGACGGGCAGGTCGTTGCGGTCCGCCAGCGTGCGCGAGAACACCACGTGACGGAGGTGGGGGTAGGCGTCCGTGAGGCCGGCGGCCAGCCCGATGTCGTACGACGCCCGGCCCTCCACCACGGTGTCGAAGTGCTGACCTGCTCCGCTGATGCCCATCGCATCGCGCGCAGGCCCCGGGAGGGTCTCGGGCCACGAGGTGACGAGGTGCTCCACGAGGTCCGGCGTGACCGGCAGGAAGTCCGACCCGCTGGGGTCGCCCCCGCCCGGTGCGGCAATGAACCCGTCCAGCGTGACGGCGACCAGGTAGACGAGACGGCGCATGGCGCCACCCTGCCAAATCGTTCACCCCGTCCCGGCGCTGGACCCCGTCGCTAGATTGTGCGCGTGACCGTCGCCCGCTTCCTGACCGCCGCGCGACGCACAGCGCTCGTGCTGCTCGGGCTCCAGCTCACGCTCGCCGTCGCGCTGTCCCTCGTCGACTCCTACCGCCGCCGCGGCAAGAAGCCCAAGGCCTTCCCGGTCACCGAACCGGAGACCGTGCCGGTCGGCGGCGGCATGATCACGACGTACACCTTCGGGCGCGACCTCTACGACGACATGCTGGCCGCGATCGACGGCGCGAAGAAGCAGATCCTCTTCGAGACCTACATCTGGAAGGGCGACGAGATCGGGTGGAAGTTCAAGACCGCCCTGACCGCCGCCGCCGACCGGGGCGTCGACGTCCACTGCATCTACGACGGCTTCGCCAACGTCGTCGTCTCGCCCGCGTTCAAGCGCTTCTCGCCCTCGCTCAAGGTGATGCGCTACCCGATCTGGAATGCCGGCATCAAGTTCTGGGACCTGCGCCGCTACGGTCGCAACCACCGCAAGCTGCTCGTCGTCGACGAGGAGGTCGCCTTCCTCGGCGGCTACAACATCGGGTCGGCGTACGCCACCGAGTGGCGCGACACGCACGTGCGGATCAGCGGTCCGGGGGTGTGGGACCTCAAGCGCGCGTTCGCGGACTTCTGGAACCTCAACCGGCGCCGGCGTCTCACCCGCAGTGAGCGGCCGCTGCTCATCGAGACCGCGTCGGACTGGGACCCGCAGATCCGCATCCACCGCAACATCCCACGGCAGTGGAACTTCCCGATCCGCAGCATGTACCTCGAGGCGATCAACCGCGCGAGCCACAACATCTGGCTCACCACGGCCTACTTCCTGCCCGACCAGGACTTCGTCGACTCGCTCGCCGACGCGGCGCTGCGCGGGGTCGACGTACGCATCCTGCTGCCGCTGAAGTCCAACCACATCGTGGCCGACTGGATCTCGCGCGGCTACTACGGCCAGCTGCTCGCGGCGGGGGTGCGGATCCTGCGCTTCAAGGACGCCATGGTGCACGCCAAGACCGCGACCATCGACGGCAGCTGGGCGACCGTCGGCACGGCGAACATCGACCGGCTCAGCCTGCAGGGCAACTACGAGATCAACCTCGAGGTCATCGACCCCGCCTTCGCGGCCGTGATGGAGAAGGTCTTCCGCACCGACGAGACCAACTGCCTCGAGCTGACCCTCGACGAGTGGCAGGCGCGCGACCTCAACCGGAAGTTCACCGAGAGCTTCCTGGCACCACTCCGCCCGCTGCTCTGAGGGTCACCGCGTCGGCAGGTGCGTCGGGATGCTCATCCGCGGACCGCGGCGCGGCCGTGACCGACCGCCGGCCATCGCCATCGCGGCGGCTCGTCCGCGTTGCGGCTCGTAGGGCGCGAGCAGGTCCGCCATCTCCTCGTCGGTGATGTCGTGGCCGAGCAGCGCCCAGCCGACCCAGTTGGCGAGGTGGTAGTCGCCGTAGCTGACCGCGTCGGCGTCACCGAGCGCGCGCTGGCGCACCTCCGCGCTCGTCCAGACGCCGATGCCACGGATCGACCGGAGCCGCCGGTCGGCCTCCTCGACGGACACCTGCGTGATCCGCTCGAGCGACGACGCGACCCGACAGGCCGTGACGACGGTGCGTGACTGACCGGGTTGTACGCCGAGGCGCAGCCACTCCCACGACGGGATCGCCGCGATCACCGCGGGCGTCGGCTGGAGCATCAGCCGCAGCGCCGCGACCGGACCGGGGGCGGGCTCGCCGTGACGCCGGACGAGCTCGCGGAACGAGCCGAACGCCTGCTTGCCGGTGACCTTCTGCTCGAGGATCGAGGGCACCAGCGACTCCATCACCAGCCCGGTGGCGCCGATGCGCCAGTGCTGGTGGCGACGCCACCCGGCGGCCACCTCGGGGTGGTGCGGCGCGAACCCCGACGGGTCGTCGTCCGCGCCCAGCAGCCCCGGCATCCGGTCGAGCGCCCACTCCGCGCCCGGCCCCCAGGCCCGGCCGAGCACGTCGCCCGTCGACGGCCGGGCCTGGACACACAGCGACGCCGGCCCCGTCGGCGTACGCATGGCACGCCAGGTGCGGCCCGCATCGTCCTCACGGTGGGTCGGGTCGCCGGCGCCGCGGCGCTGCGGGCGCAGCACCTGCGTGGGAGCGCACGGCCAGTCGGGCACCCACGTGCGGGTCTGCTCGCCGGTCGTGAGGGCCATGGGTGCGACGGTAGACGAGGCCACCGACCGGCAGGGCAGATAGGTTGCCAGCCATGGGCGAGACTCCGAACCAGCGCGACCTCGAGGCCGGCATCCAGCGGGACTTCTCGCGGTCGATGTCCTACGGCGACTACCTCCGCCTCGACACCCTGCTCGCGGCGCAGGTGCCGCGGTCCGACCCGCCCCAGCACGACGAGCTGCTCTTCATCATCCAGCACCAGACGAGCGAGCTCTGGCTGAAGCTGATGATCCACGAGCTCCGCTCGGCCCGAGCGCTGCTGCGCAGCGACGACCTCTCCCCCGCGCTCAAGCGGATGGCGCGCATCAAGCACATCCAGCACACGCTCACCGACCAGTGGTCGGTGCTCGCGACGCTGACACCCAGCGAGTACGCGGAGATCCGGCCGTTCCTCGCCACCAGCTCGGGCTTCCAGTCCGCGCAGTACCGCGAGGTCGAGTTCCTGCTCGGCAACAAGAACCCCGACATGGTCGAGGTGTTCTCCCACGACGAGGGCGCCCGGAACGCTCTCGACGAGCTGCTGCACGAGCCGTCCCTCTACGACGAGTTCCTCGCGCACCTCGCGCGGCAGGGGTACGCCATCCCGGCGCGGCTGCTGGACCGCGACTGGTCGCAGCCCTACACGACCGACGCCGACCTGGTCGACGTCTTCGCCGGCGTGTACGCCGCCCCGGCCGAGCACTGGGGCGTCTACGAGACCTGCGAGGAGCTCGTCGACGTCGAGGACGCCTTCCAGCAGTGGCGCTTCCGACACCTCCAGGTCGTGCAGCGGGTGATCGGCCACAAGGTCGGCACCGGCGGGTCGTCGGGCGTCGACTTCCTGCGTCGGGCGCTCTCGCTCACCTTCTTCCCGGAGCTCTACGAGGTGCGGACGCGGATCGGGCAGTAACGGCGGGCTCCACGTCATCCCGCGAGAGTCGTCAGGACCGGCACCGCCTCGGTGGCGGGAGGCAGGGTGCGCAGCGCGTCCGCCATCAGCTGGGCCGCAGCGGTGTAGGCGGGCTCGCCCAGCAGCGCTGGAACCAGCGCTGCGGCCTCCTCCACTGCTGTCGGACCCCGCTCGACCGTGAGCCCGGCGCCCACAGCGGCGACGTGCTCGCCGTTGACGATCTGGTCGAAGGAGAAGAGCGGCACGACCACCTGCGGGACTCCCGCGGCGAGCGCCCCCATCGTCGTACCGAAACCGCCGTGCCCGACCATGGCGGCCGCCTGCTCGAGCACGGCTTGCTGGGGCAACCACTGCTCGACCCGTGCGTTGGGGGGCACGGGTCCGAGCGCAGCGATGTCGAACGTCCGCCCGACCGTCATCACGACCCGCACGTCGAGCTCCGCCAGCGCATCGAGGGCCGTTCGGAACGACCCGGCGAACGGAGGGAGCAGTCCGGCGACGGATCCGAAGGTCACGTAGACGAGTGGCGCCTCCGGGTCGCCCCACCCGGACAACGGTGTGCCGGCCGAGGCCGACGAGGGTTCGTGGAAGCGGAGGAAGCCCTCGCCACGTGTCGACGTCGGTCCGCTCGCCACGTCGAGCACCTCCGGGACGAGGCTCAGGACCCTCTCCGAGGCGAGCGCGGCCCGGAGCTGACCGTCGGCCGTCCCGGCCATCCGACCGAGCTCCTCCAGCGGCTCCGCGACGGCCTCGGAGAATCGCGACACCACCTCGTGCATCCCGATGCAGACGTGCACGTGCGGGACGCCGGCGCGCTCGGCGGCAGCGAGGGAGGCGAGCTCGGCAGACTCGCGGACCACCAGGTCGGGCCGCCAGCGTTCGAGCGAGTCGACGGCTGCCGGAAGCGCGGCCTGCGCGTCGATCCGGGCGAACACCTCGCGGAGGACCACGTCGTCGGCCTCGTCCAGCGTCAACGACGGCAGGCTGCCCATGACGGGGCCGATCAGCTCCGGCGGCGCATCGGCGCACGGCTCGTGCACGAACCCAGCCCTGGCCACCGCGCCCGCGTACGACTCCGGAGCGTGCACGCGGACCTCGTGCCCCGCGTCGGCGAGGGCCCGCGCGAACGGCAGGAGCGGTCCGAAGTGACCGTCGTTCGCTGTCGTCGCACACAGCACGCGCACACCTCAGGCTCCCACCGGCGCACCCTCCCAGCAAGGTCGGTGAGCCTCTTCCCGGTGTACGCGATCGACGAGGAGTGGGGTGGAGCACGCCCGCGAGGTGGCGGCCACCCAGGCCGCGCCGATCGTGGTCGGCGCACGCGCGGGCTGTGAGTGCTCGTCTGCAAGAAGTGGAGCGGACGCGAGGATTTGAACCTCGACCATCTCCCTGGAAGGGAGCCGTGCTGCAACTACACCACGTCCGCATGGCCAGGCCCTGACGAGCCCGACAAGGGCAAGTCTGGACCATCCGCCCGGGCATCGGGGAATCGGCGTTGCTGCGGCTACGTTGACGCCGTGTTCCACGTGATGTTCCTCGAGCCGCGCATCCCGCCCAACACGGGCAACGCGATCCGGATGGTGGCCGCGACCGGCGCGACCCTGCACCTGGTCGAGCCGCTCGGCTTCGACCTGTCCGAGCCGAAGCTCAAGCGGGCGGGCCTGGACTACCACGACCTCGCGTCGGTGGTGGTCCACCCGGACCTCGACGCTGCCCTCTCCACCCCCGCGCTGGTGGGATCGAGGGTGTTCGCCTTCACCGCACACGCGACCCGGTGGCACACCGACGTCGCGTTCGACCCGGACGACGTGCTGCTCTTCGGGCCGGAGCCGACCGGGTTGCCGCCCGGGGTGCTGGACCACGAGCGGGTCACCGATCTGCTCCGGATCCCGATGGTGCCCGGGCGCCGGTCGCTCAACCTGGCGAACTCCGCGGCCGTGGTGACCTACGAGGCCTGGCGCCAGCACGGCTTCCCCGGCGCGCAGTAGGGGTCGGGTCTCAGAGCAGGCGGCCGCAGCTCGGCCACGGGGAGCGCCCGCGCTGCTGGTAGAGCCGCTTGGCGCGGTAGGTCTGCTCGCCGGCCGAGGCGGAGGTCGGGAGGCCGGAGCCGCCCACGCTGCGCCACGTGCCGAGGTCGAACTGGTAGAGCCCGTAGTAGCCGGCCGGGTTGACCGCGCGGGGGTTGCCGCCGGACTCGCAGTTGGCGAGCGCGCCCCAGTTGAGGCCGTCGGCGCCGGGCACGGAGTAGGCCTTGCGGCCGACCAGCACCCGCCGCGCGCGCGGCTCGCGGACGAGCTTCTTCCTCACCACGCGCCACTTCACGGGCTCACCGTTGTGGAGCGTCTGGATCGCGACGACCTTGCGGACGCCGGGGCGACCCTCACGCACGACCTTGCGCACGCCGGGCCGCAGCTTCGTGGTCGGGACCTCGACGGTGCCGCGCCGGACTCGCCGGTGCTTGGTCTTGCGCTGCTTGGCCACGTCGGTCAGGCGTACGACGTCGCCCGCGCGCAGGCGCTTGCGGTCGCCCGAGACCGTGTCGCCGTCGCGGACCACCTCGACGAGGTCGTTGCCGTCGACCGGGACGCCGTACGCCTCGAGCACCCGGCCCGGCCACGTCTGGGGAGTGATGGCGACCTCGACGGGGGCCGCGTCGGCCACCTTGAGGCGTACGTCGACCGCGTCGCGGGCCGCGGCCGGCGTGGCGGCGGTGCCGGGCACGAGGGTCAGGGCGAGCGCAGCGGCCGCAACGCTCGCGGCGACCGACCGGGGGCGGATGAACAGGGACGGTGTGGTGGTGGCACGCACGTGCTTCGGACCTCACGGGGGGATCGGGGACGCGCCGGTGGCGCTCGGACGAGACGCCGTCGATCGGGCGTCGGGCTGCGGCGCGCCACCTCACGATGGGAGGTGCCTGGCGGGCGAGGACGCTGCCTGCAGCCCTTCCACCAGAACATGCTCGCGAAGACATGTCGAATCGAGGGGCACCCGGGATCGATCGCGAGCCAGCGGACGGGCGGAGCGCACCGTCTGGATCATCGCCACCGAGCGGGCGCAGACCTCCGCAGCGCGAGCGGGAGCGTCGCCGCGGTGATCGCGGCCGCGACGAGGAATGCGGTGGTGAAGGACGTGAGGTGCGCGATGATCCCGACGGCCACCGATCCCAGCGCCGTACCGGCGTCGAAGCCGACGTTCCACACGGCGCTCGCGAGGTTGTGGTGTCGGCGCGAGACGGCGTCGAACGAGACCACGAGCGTCAGGTTCTGCAGCCCCCCGTAGCCCACGCCGATCAGGAGCATGGCGACCAGGAAGGACCCGGTGCGGACGCTGTCGGCGTCGGCGACCGACCAGGCCAGGAGCGCCATCGACGCGCCCGTCAAGGGGACCAGCGGCACGAGGAAGCGCTGCGCTCCGTGACGATCCGCGAAGACACCGATCCGCCACCGGGCGACCGCGGCGGCGAGTCCCATCAGCAGCAGGCCCGCTGCCGCGACCGCGGCGCTGTCGATCATCTGGGGCGTGAACGTGATCACCGCGCCGCCCGCGAGCGTGACGGCCAGCAGCAGCAGCACCGGCCGGACCAGCTGTCGGTAGGCGGCGGACTCCGGGTCGGCGGGATCGTGGGAGAAGGCCGCCTCGGGGTGCAGGTCGGGCGCGCTGAGGCGGAGCGCCGATGCGAGACGGAGGGCCGCGGGGATGCCGACCACGGTGACCGCGCTCAGGGCGAACACCACCCAGTAGCCGGCGGTCTCGGCGATCCACGGCCCGGCGGGGAGCAGGACGAGGTTCGGCACCGCGACGGCGAGCCCGTAGACCCCGATCGCCTCCCCGCGCCGCTCGGCGCCGACCAGTGCGGCGACGGCGGCGCTGCCGGTCACCGTGAGGACGCCGAAGCCGATCCCGCGGACCGCCGAGAGTGCGAGGACGAGGCCCAGGCCGTTGCCGAGGGACATCAGGACGCCGGGCAGGCCCAGCAGCGCCAGACCCACCGTCAGCACCGGGCCCCACCCGAACGTCCGCAGGGCGCGCGGGACGAGCAGCTGGGTGAGGACCGTGAACAGCAGCAGCACGCCGTTCACGAGCCCCGACTCGGCGGTCGACGCACCGCCCTCGACCACCCACAGCGGGGCGACCGTGAGCAGCAGCGCGTAGCCCGAGAAGCCCGCACACGTCATCAGCGCCAGCGGCGCCATGCCGGGCTCGCGCCAGATCGGCGCGCGTACGCCCGCGGTCATGCGGCCCGCTCGATCGTCGTCACCACGTGGGTGACCGTCGGGCGTCTCGGGGTGCTCGAGAAGCCGAACCGGCAGGGCGGGTCGACGGGCGCGAGCGCGCCGAGGCCGATGCCGCGCCACTCGCCCTCGATCGCCGTGACCGCGGAGACGGACGTCGCGCCGTACCACTCCCGCCGATCCCCGCCTGCGGTCCCCCGCGTCCGTACGCCGTGCATCACCACCCGCGCGACCGGGTCGATGAGACCGCACCACGCGGGGGCCGTCGCCAGGCGGGGCGGCACGAGCCCGAGGGCCGCACCCAGCGGCGTACGGCCGCCCACCACCAGCCGGAGGGACAGCGACGGCGTGGACACCTGCCACCCGTCGGCCGTGTCGGTGACCGTCACCGGCTCGATGACCTCCTCGTCGAACGAGTAGGTCGACGCCACGAAGTCGCGCACCTGCTCGGACGGCGCGAGCAGCACGCGATGGCCGGAGGCGTCCTCGAGCATCACGTCGGCGAACGCACCCCACGGTCCGTCGGCCCAGCGACCCACGACGACGCGGATGCCGGAGGTGCTGCCGACGCCGGCGATCCGGCCGGTGAACCTCTCCCGGATGCGACCCGCCTTCACGGCTGGACGAGCCCGGCGGGGTCGATGCCGTCGGCGGTCAGCCCGCGGGCCACGCCCGCGCGATCCTCGTCGGAGCGGTTCTGGCTGAGCTTCGCCTTCGCCTCCACCGACGACACGAGGAGCTCGACGCCGACGATCGGGCGGAGGTTCTTGTCGATGTAGTCCTCCGGGGCGTCCGTGACCGCCCACGGCTCCTCGCGGGCCGACTCGTGACGGTCGGTCAGCCGGGTGACGAGGGACCGCACCCAGGAGGGGTCGTCGTGCACGACGATCCGGCCGCGCAGGTGCACGACGGAGTAGTTCCACGTCGGCACGACCTTGCCGTGCTCGGCCTTCGTGGCGTACCACCCCGGCGAGACGTAGGTGTCCGGTCCCGTCACGATCGCCAGCGCCGGTGAGCCGTCGACGATGCGTCGCCAGTGGGCGTTGGCGCGGGCGAGGTGGCCGACGAGGCTCTCGCCCTCCCACAGCACGGGCAGGAAGGTCGCATCGGGCACGCCGTCCTCCCCCACGGTCACCAGCTGCGCCGTCGCGACCGCCGCCACGAACGGGCGTACGTCGTCGGCGTCCATCACGTTGAAGCGCGGGACGTAGAGCGAGGCATCGGGCACGGGACCATCCTGCCCGACTGGTCATGCCCCGTCGGGTGGCGCCGCTGTCGGTGGCGGGCGGCAGGATGGACGCATGCTGCTCGCCGAGCTCGTCGCCACCTCCGAGGAGGTGGCGGCCACCAGGTCCCGCAAGGCCAAGGTCGTGCTGCTCGCCGAGCTGCTCGGCCGGGTCGAGCCCGGCGAGCTCGAGGTCGTCGTGTCCTACCTCGGTGGCGCGCTGCGGCAGCGGCGCACGGGCCTGGGGTGGCGCGGCGTGTCCGACCTGCCCGACCCGGCCGACGAGCCGACGCTGGGCGTGCTCGAGGTCCACGAGGCCTTCGAGTCGATGTCGCTGCTGTCCGGCTCGGGTTCGCAGCTCGCGCGCAAGGAGGCGGTCACCGACCTCTTCGGTCGCGCCACCCCGGCAGAGCAGGGCTGGCTGCGCGCCATCGTCACCGGCAACCTCCGCCAGGGCGCCCTCGACGCGGTCACGCAGGAGGCGGTCGCGCAGGTGGCCGGGGTGCCGGTGGCAGCCGTACGCCGTGCCGCGATGCTCGCGGGCTCCACGGTCGCCGCGGCCGCGGCCGCGTTCGAGGGCGAGCAGGCCCTCGCCGCCATCGGGCTCCAGGTCGGCCGGCCGATCATGCCGATGCTGGCCTCCAGTGCGCCCGACGTCGCCGCGGCGATGGCTGGCCTGTCCCCCGACGGCGCCACCGAGGTCGCGATCGACGCCAAGCTCGACGGCATCCGGATCCAGGTCCACCGCGACGGCGACGACGTGCTCGTCGTGACGCGCAGCCTCGACGACATCACCGGCAGGCTCCCCGAGGTCGTCGAGGTCGCGCGCTCGCTGCCCGCCGAGCGCTTCGTGCTCGACGGCGAGGCGCTCGCCCTGTCCGACGACGGCCGCCCGATGGCGTTCCAGGACACCGCCAGCCGCACGGCACAGGACACCGCCAGAGAAGGGCAGCGAGCGGTCACACCCCACTTCTTCGACCTGCTCCACCTCGACGGCCGCGACCTGCTCGACTCCCCCGGCCACGAGCGCCTCGCCGCCCTCGACGCGCTGGTCCCCGAGCCGCACCGCGTGCGTCGCCTCGTCACCTCCGATCCGGCGGCCGCCGACGCCTTCGCCGCCGAGACCGTCGCCGCCGGCCACGAGGGCGTCGTGCTCAAGGACCTGACGGCTCCCTACGCCGCCGGGCGTCGCGGCTCGGCGTGGGTCAAGGTCAAGCCGGTCCACACGCTCGACCTCGTGGTGCTGGCGGTCGAGTGGGGCTCGGGCCGGCGTGAGGGCTGGCTCTCCAACATCCACCTCGGCGCCCGCGACGAGTCGTCGGAGACCGGCTTCGTGATGCTCGGCAAGACGTTCAAGGGCATGACCGACGAGATGCTCCGGTGGCAGACCGAGCGCTTCACCGAGCTCGCCACCTCACCCGTCGACCGCAGCTCCTACGTCGTCCACGTCCGGCCCGAGCAGGTCGTCGAGATCGCCTTCGACGGCCTCCAGCGCTCCACCCGCTACCCCGGCGGTCTCGCGCTCAGGTTCGCCCGCGTGGTCCGCTACCGCGACGACAAGTCGGCGGCGGAGGCCGACACGATCGAGACGGTCCGCAGCCACGTCACGGGGTGACCCGGCGGCGGTGTCACGAGCGCGGCTCCGGCAGCCGGCACCCCTCCACCGACAGGTCGAAGCGTCGGTCCGCGCCGATGCAGGTCGTCAGCAGCCAGGTCTGCTGGCCGTAGTTCATGTTCGCGCGCATCCGCACCACGCCGCGCTTGTTCTCCTCGCACGCCGAGTCGACGCAGCGCCGGCCACCGACGTAGCCGGTGTTCGCGATGCCGACGACTTCCCCGGTCGAGCGGGACACGATCGGCGAGCCGGAGTAGCCGCCGCGGATGCGGCAGCCGTCGCGGGCGGGGAGCCGGATCGACCGCTGCCAGTCCCACTCGCGCTCGTGGAGGCGGTAGGCCGTGCCGGTGGTCGTGCAGGCCCGCTGCTCGACCCAGTAGCCGGACGGGATCCGGACCGGGTCGCCCCGCACCGGCCCGCGCGTGGCGAGAACGAGCGGCGTGACGCCGGCCGCCGCGAGGTCGGCGTACGACTCGCGCAGCTCGTAGACCGCGAGGTCGGTGCGATACATCGTGGCGTACGCCAGTCGCGTGCCGCGCACGGTCGTGGCGACCGCGCCGTGTCCGTCGAGGAGCTCGATCCTCTTGTACTGCGTGACGTCGACCAGGATCTCGCGGGCACCGAGGAACGGGGACCGGACGCAGTGCCCGTTGGTGATCACCACGGCAGGATCGGTGTCGAGCGCGGGCGCCCACCGCACGACGGCGCCCGAGCAGCCCGGCAGGCGTGCCGTTCCGACGAAGCGGGACTCGGGGGCGGCGCCAGCGGCCGGCGCGATCGGCAGCAGGAGCGCGACCAGGAGGGCGAGCGCGAGGCGACGGAGTCCGGGAGCAGACATGCCGGCATCACACCACACCGGGTCGTGGTCGCCGCCCTCCCTAGACTGAGCCGCATGAGCACCGACTCGACGCCGGACACCGTCGCGGCAGGCGGCGGCACCGCGGCCCGTCGTCGGCTCCGCGAGGCCGAGATCCTCACGGCCACCCGTCGGCTCTTCGACGAGCGCGGCGTCCGCGACGCCCAGATCGAGGACATCGCCCGGGCGGTCGGCATCAACCGGGCGATCATCTACCGGCACTTCACGGGCAAGGAGGAGCTCTTCAGCCTCACGCTCGTGCAGTACCTCGACGAGCTGCGGATCGCGCTGGAGGATGCCGCGGAGACGACGTCGGAGCCGCGCGCCCAGCTGGTGCGGCTGGTGGAGGCCTTCGTCGGGTACGGACTGGCACACCCGGCCTTCGTCGACTGCGCGCAGTCGATCATGCGTCTGCCGGGCGGCGACCTGCTCGAGGAGGTCAGCGAGAGCGCGATGTATCGCCTCGGGCAGGCCATCAGCGGCTGCCTGTCCGTGCTGACCCGCACCATCGAGGCCGGTGCGGCGAGCGGCGACTTCCACGTCGACGACCCGCGGCTGCTGGCCAACATGCTCTACGCGAGCGGGCTCGGCACCCTCCAGCTCGGACGGGTGGCCATGCTCGTCAGCGAGGAGGCGCCCGGCGTGCCCCGCATCAGTCGGGTCACCGCCGAGCAGGTGCGGGACCACATGGTCGCCACCGCGCTCGCCGTCACCGCAGGAGCACCCGCTCCGCGGTAGGCCTCAGCGCGACAGGTGCTTGGCGCGCGCGAAGCAGAAGATGCCGTAGGCCGCGATGCCGAGCGCGATCGCCGTCAGCAGCACCGGGCCGAAGGGCTGCTCGAGGACCGTCTGCAGGGCTTGGTCGAGCCCGCCGGACTTCTTCGCCTCGTGCGTGATCGCGGCGTAGGCGAAGAGCCCGCCCACGATGGCGATGGAGATGCCCTTGGCGATGTAGCCGACCTTGCCGAGCGTGACGTACGTCGAGCCGTCCTTGCCCGACTGTCCCTGCGCATCGAGGTGCTCGCGGAACTTCTCGGTCCAGCCGCGCACGATGAGCGAGATGCCGTAGCCGATGATCGCGAGGGCGATCGCGCCGACGATCAGCTGGCCGCCCGTGAGGTTCATCAGCTTCGCCGTGGTCGAGTCGGTGCCGCCCTTGCCGCCCCCGTCGCCCGTCGCGGTGCGGACGGCGCTCACGCCGATCGCGCCGTAGATGACCGCCTTGCCGAGCGAGGTCGCGCGCTTGCGCCACCGCTTCTTGTCGTCGGACTCGCCGCGGTGGTCGAAGGCGGCTTCGAGCACTCGCCAGACCACCAGGAAGAGCATGCCGATGGCGATCAGCCAGATCAGCACGCCGCCGAGCGGCTGCTGGGAGAGGTAGTTGAGGGCGCCGGAGTTCGACGTCTGGCCCTCCTTGTCGCCGAACGCGAGCTGGACGGCGAGCCAGCCGATCAGCAGGTGCACGACGCCGTACGCCACCAGGCCGATGCGGATGGCCCAGTCCATCCACTCGCTGTCGTGGGCCGACTCGGCCGTGCTCGAGGGGGAGTTCATGACGCCAACCTAGGTCGTGCGACCGTTCACCGGCGAGGCGCGGTCACCCCTCGGAGTGGGCCGCCTCAGACCAGGCTGGCGCGGTCGCGCATGACCGACCCGAGCAGGCCGTTGACGAAGGCCGGCGAATCGTCGGTGGAGAGGTCCTGCACGAGGTGCAGGGCCTCGCTCACCGCCACCGACTCCGGCACGTCGGAGGCGCCCCACAGCAGCTCGTAGACGCCGATGCGCAGCACGTTGCGGTCGACCGCGGGCATCCGCGACAGCGTCCAGCTCTTGCTGTAGGTCGTCAGCACCTCGTCGATCCGCGTCCGGTGCTCGACGACACCGCGCACCAGCGTGGCGGTGTAGTCGTTGGTCGGTCCCTCGCCGGCCTCGATGGCACGGTCGAGCGCCACGACGGGGTCCTCCGAGCGGAGCTCGGAGGCGAACAGGATGTCCAGCGCGCGCTTGCGGGCCTTGGAACGGGCAGCCACGTGGTGCGCTCAGGCCTTGACGCGGCCGAGGTACGACGAGTCGCGCGTGTCGACCTTGACCTTCTCGCCGGTGGTGATGAACAGCGGGACCGCGATGGTGTGACCGGTCTCCAGCGTGGCGGGCTTGGTGCCGCCGGTGGAGCGGTCGCCCTGCAGACCCGGCTCGGTCTCCGCGATCAGCAGCTCGACGGAGGCGGGGAGCTCGATGAAGAGCACGCGGCCGTCGTTGGTGGCGACGATCGCCTCCTGGTTCTCCAGCATGAAGTTCTTCGCGTCGCCGACGATCTCCGGGGCCACCTCGAGCTGCTCGTAGCTGCTGGTGTCCATGAAGACGTAGGACGAGCCGTCGTTGTAGAGGTACTGCATCGTCCGCTTGTCGACGTTGGCCGTCTCGACCTTGGTGCCGGCGTTGAACGTCCTGTCGACGTTCTTGCCCGACTCGACGTTGCGGAGCTTGGTGCGCACGAACGCCGGACCCTTGCCGGGCTTGACGTGCTGGAACTCGACGACGGCCCAGAGCTGACCCTCGATGCGGAGGACCATGCCGTTCTTGAGGTCGTTGGTGCTTGCCACGTGTCTGTCCGCCTTCGTCGCTGTGTCCGATGTAGAGGAATGTCAAAGTTCCGTGGCTGCGGGACGAGCCCGTGCCGACGGGCCAGTCTAGTGGGCGCCCACCGGCCCAGTGAAACCGACGAGGGGCGCTCCCGGGAGCGTCAGCGCAGTCCACGGACGTACGCCGACGCGCGACGCATCTCCTGGAGTCGCTGCTCCCAGGTGATGCCCACGACCGTGAGCCCGATGCCCACGAGCCCGATGATGGCCCACTGCGGCAGCACCTCGGCGAGGCTCCCCTGCCGCAGGACGACGAGGGCACCCACCAGCGCCCCGGCGACCAGCGGCGCCGCCAGGTGGCCGACGACCCCGATCGCCACGAGCACGAGGCAGGCGAGGCCGAGCAGGATGGCGCGGAGGCCGACGGGCTCGGCGAGCACGATCATGAGCGTCGGGACCAGCGCGAGGGCCAGACCCGGCCCCAGGGCACGGACGCTCGAGTCGGTGCGCACCACCAGCGAGACGCACCCGATCACGAGCAGCACCACGGCGAGCGGCAGGGTGTACGCCTCGACGGTGTCGACGCCGACGTCGTGGAGGCGGACCCAGTGGGCCGCGGCGAAGAACCCGAGACCCACGTGGGCGAGGCGCCGGCGCGACGCGTTGACCAGGGCAGATCCGGCGGCGACCACGCCACCCAGCGTCAGGTAGACCGCGAGCCAGGTCTCGAGCAGCACGCCCCCGGCGGCCACCGACCCGGCGACCGCGACCCCGGCGGCCAGGGCGTGGGCGACCTCGCGCTCGGTCCCCGGCCGACGCACGACGTCGAGCCCGAGGACCACCATGACGGGCAGCGCCTGCCAGGCCTGCGGCAGACCAGCGATCTCCCCCACGGTCCAGAGCAGCCCGGCCGTCGCGGCGGGAACGAGGACGATGCCCAGCACGCTCATGACCACGCCCGGGAGCCGTTCCACGACGAGAGCGGCTGCCAGCACGGCCGTCAGCGCGACGAGCGTCGTCCACTCGCTGGCGAGACCCGTCACGAGAGCCACGCCGAGGACCCCGGCGGCCGGGACGGCGAGCGCGGTCCGGGCCGTCAGGACGGCGGCGACGCCCAGAGCGGTGGCGGCCACGACCATCGCGACCACCGCGGCCAGGAGCGGGACGCCGTACAGCGGGGGGACGAGGACCGCCGCTGCCACCGCGAGCGAGGCACCCGGGACGACGACGAGACGCGGGTCGTCACCGCGGCAGGCGAGGACCGTCGCCACGCACACGCAGATCCCGACGACCCCGGCCGGGAGCAGCAGCGGCCAGGTCCACGGGATGTCCGGGCCGGGCAGAGCGGCGGTCGCACCGGAGAGCCACACCGCGGACGGCACGACCGTCTGGACGGACGTCGCGACCATCATCAGCACGCTGGCCGCCAGGGCGGACGCGGCGCCCACCGACGGCACCACGACGGCCCAGCCCCAGACCGGTGACCGCATCGCGGCGACCACTGCCGCGCACACCGCGATCACGCCCAGCTCCACGAGGGCGAGGGTGGTGGCGGACTCGTCGAAGCCCACGACCGTCACCGCGACGGTTGCGACGCCGACTGCTGCCGCTGCCGCCGCCACCCGGGACCACATCGGCAGGTAGGTCTGGGTGGCGACGAGTGCGGCGAGCGCCGCTGCGGCGAGCGCGGGCCAGACCGCCAGGTCCAGCCACACGTGCTCCACCGACTGCGGCACCAGCCGCTCGGCGGCGGTCGCGGTGAGCACGGACCACGCGAGGACGACCACGAGCCGGGTGCCGAGCGTCAGCAGGTCGAGGCGGAGCCAGCGAGCCGCGACCGCCGCGGCGAGGCACACGAGCGTCGCGGCGAGTGCTGCCTCGGCCTCGTACCCGCCACCGGGGATCGTGCCCACGCCGACCGCAACCGCAGCGACCGCGAGGGCGGCGCCCACCTCGGCGGAGACGAGACGCCGCACCCGGGTCCCGCGTGACCACGAGGCGATCCCGGTTCCGGCCAACGCGACGGCCGAGCCGACCACGACCAGGAACCACGGGTCATCGATCGTCCGGAGCCACCCGGCTTCGCGGGCACCGCCGAGGTCGATCGCCAGGAGCCCGAGCACGACCGCGGCGAACGCCTCGGCGCCGGCGCGCAGGCCACGGTGCGCCACCACCGCCAACAGCACCGTGGCCACCACGGTGAAGCCGACGAGCACTCCCGTGCGTCCGCCCACCCCCAGCGTCGCCCATGCGACGACCAGGAACACGATCGAGGCCACGAGCAGGCACAGGGCGCCGAGGCCGAGCAGGATCTTCGGGACGGACGCGGCGCTCAGCGCGGAGTACGTGGCAGCGGTCGGGGTGGCTGTCCGGGTGGCTGTCGGGACGGCTGTCGGGATGGTTGTCGAGGCCGCCGGCTCGACCGGCTCGGCGCCGTGCGCCGGGAGCTCGGCCACGAGCCGGTCGACCTCCTGCAGCGCCGCGAACACCGTCCTGGCGGGAGGACCGAGGAGCTCGACCCCGCACGTGCCGCACGCGGGGCCGGTGCGGTCGATGGCGTGGCGGCAGGCGGGGCAGGCGTCGCGGTCGGCGTATCGGAACATGAGCGCATCATCGACCCGCGAGTCGGCGAAGGGCGACGGTCGAGAGCCTTATCCGGACTGAGTACGCGGACCCGGCTCCGGATGGCCCGTCCCGGACATGTCGAGGAGCGAGAGGAAGTGTCGGCACTGCTCCTCCGTGGTTCCGCGCGGGTTGCGCCGCCAGGCTCCGTTGCCCGGCAGCAGCATCGCGAGCCAGAAGGCGCCGAACAGCGGCCGATAGGCGGCCGTCCGCGCCAGCCCCTCGTCGTCCAGCCCCACGGCCGCTGGCAGTGCGTGGACGTCGTACACGCCCGGGAGGCGGCTGCCGAGGTGCTCCACGTGGTCGGCGAGCTCGTACGCCGGGTCGCTGAGCCCACCGTCCTCGAAGTCGACGAGGCGGGCCACCCGTCCGTCCCACAGCACGTTGGCCGGGTTGAGGTCGGCGATCCCGAGGGCACTCAGTCGCGGCTCGGGCAGCCTCGGTGCGGCGACGTAGGCACGGGCGACGTCCAGCGCCTCCGCGACCAGGACCGGGTCCTGGCACTCTCCCAGGTCGTAGTCCTCGGCGAGCCACTCGGCGAGCGCCGGCCCGTGCTCGCGCGCGCCGTAGCGACGCGGACCGATCCCGGCCGCCGTCACCGCCTCCACCGCTACGTCGTACAGCCGGCGCAGCGACGCCCCGACAGCCTCCGTCTGCTCGAGCGTCAGCGGGCGCGGCTCGAGCGGCTCGCCGGGGATCCGCTCCATCACGATCACCGGGGTCTCGCCGTCCTCGCGGCGCAGCGGCCGGGGCGCAAGACCGGGAGCGTGCTCGGCCAGCAGCGTCAGGATCGCCCACTCCCGCTCCGCCTCGACCTCGTGGTCGGCGACGAACTCCTTGCGGACCTCGTGCTCCCCGATGGTCAGGCCGTGGGTCGAGGTCTGCACCCGGTTACGGTGGCACACATGCGCATCACCATCTTCGGCGGACACGGCAAGATCGCCCTCCTCCTCGCTCCGATGCTGGTCGAGGCCGGGCACGAGGTCACCTCGGTCGTCCGCAACCCCGACCACGTCCCCGACATCGAGGCCACCGGCGCCAGCGCGCTGGTCTCCTCCGTCGAGGACGCCGACACCGAGGCCCTCGGCGACCTGCTCTCCGGCCAGGACGCAGTCGTGTGGTCGGCGGGCGCCGGCGCCGGCAACCCGCAGCGGACGTACGCCGTCGACCGGGACGCGGCGATCCGCTCGATGGACGCCGCGACGTCCGCAGGCGTCCAGCGCTACGTGATGGTGTCCTTCTCCGGCGCGACACCCGACGCGCTGGTGCCCGAGGACAACCCGTTCCGGCACTACCAGGACGCCAAGATCGCTGCCGACGAGCACCTCCGCGGCACCGACCTCACCTGGACGATCCTCGGCCCCGGCACGCTGACGCTCGAGCCCAGCACGGGCTCGGTGAACCCTGCCGCCGCGTTCGGCGACGGCGACCGGACCTCGCGAGAGCTGGTGGCTGACGTAGTGGTCGCGGTGCTGGCGGACGACCGCGCTGCCCGTCAGACGCTCCTCTTCGGGGACGGCGACGTGGCGATCGACGAGTGGCTCGGCTCTCTCTGACTCCTCACGCGTCACGGCTGCGCCGTCGTGTCGATCACTACGTCGCGGTCCGCGCAGATGCCCAGAGCTCGCCTCCACAGGCGGGTGTGTGCGAGCGGGCGTCAGTGTCGGTGGGCCCTGATTGAGTGGTCCCATGACAGCAGCCACCGCCTTCGGATCCGGGGTCACCGACCTCGAGGACCTGGCCGAGGCCGCGCTGTTGTCCGAGGCGACCGAGCTCGAGTCGGTGCTTCGCGAGGGCGAGGTCCACAAGCTCCGCATCGCCTACCAGTGGGCGGTCGCGCACCCGGTCCTCGACGCCTCTGAGACGACCTCTGGCCCCGTCCTGCCGGCAGTGCTCACCGACCCGGAGACGCTGGGCGGCGCAGGTACGCCGGTGGTGGCGGCGTTCACGTCCGAGCCCCTCGCGGTGGCGATGAGCTGCTCGCCCGCGTCAGCGTCCACCCTGCTCGCCGACGCGCTGGACCTGCACCACCGGCTGCCACTCCTGTGGGACCAGGCCAGGGCTCTGCTCGTGCCGGTGTGGAAGGCCCGACGGGTCGCCACTCGCAGCCGCCACCTGTCCTACGACGCCGCGCGCTGGCTCGACCGCCAGGTCGCAGGTCGCGTCTCGTCGCTCAGCGCTCCGGCGCTCGATCGCATCGTCGCCGAGGCGGCGGCCCGGTGCGACGGTGACGAGCTCGCCGACCGTTCACAAGGTCAGCGTTCCGCGTGGGACGTCGTGCTGGTGCACCCCGACCCGCACCGCTACTGCGGTACGTCGGAGCTGCGGGCGACGGGCGACACGCTCGACCTCACCCGGTTCCACGACGTCGTCTGCGCCGAGGCCGAGGCGATGGGCGCCCTCGGCGACGAGGACTCCCTCGGCGTGCGCAAGGCCAAGGCGCTCGGCGTCATCGCCGACGCGCAGGCGCGGCTCGACCTCACCTCGCTGCTGGGCACCTCCGACCCCGAGGCGCACGAGCGGGCACGCCGGAAGGCGATCGGCCGACGCGACGCGAAGGTCCGGCTCTACCTCCACGCCTCGCTCGCCGACGTCGTTGTCGGCACTCCGGGCGCCGTCGGCAGCATCGAGGCGCTCGGGCCCGCGACGCTCGACCTCATCCGGGAGTGGGCCGGCCGCTCACGCGTCACGATCCAGCCCGTCCTCCACGTCGCGACTGACGACCGCTGGTCGGTCGACCGGCACGACCCGCCACCCGGCATGGCGGAGGCAGTCCGTCTCCGCGACGAGGCCTGCGTGTTCCCGTGGTGCGGACGCCCCTCCCGTCAGTGCGACCTCGACCACCGGGAGCCCTTCGAGGACCCGGGTGACGGCGGACCGCCGGGCCAGACCTCCCCCGACTCGCTCGCTCCCCTGTGTCGGCGGCACCACCGGGCGAAGACCGCCGGTCGATGGAGCTACGAACGCACTGGCCCGGGGTCCTACCTCTGGGCCGGACCGGCAGCACTCTCGGTCCTGGTCACTCCGCGCGGCACCGTCAGCATCCCGCGCACCTGACCACGCACGGCTCAGCCCACCCCGCAGACCGGGCTGAACCGTGCGTCTCAGGCGCGCTCGTGCAGTCGGGACCGTGCCGCGTCCGCCGCCATCCGCAGGTCACGGAAGTCGGTGACGGCGAGCCGAGCAGCCGACGCCAGCCCAGCGAGGCTCCCGTCGGCGACCGTCCACACGTCCTCGACCACGCGCGCAGGTGGCGTGATGTCGCCGTAGCAGTCGTGCCACGCGAGCTCCAGGAGCTCGAGGACGTCGAGTGCCGCCTCTGCCTCAGCGCCGAACTGGATCGAGGCACGTCCCCGGAGGGCGTCGCGACGCTCCCGACGGCTGATGCCGCTGACGGACGGCGGGACGCGGCCCACACTGCCGGCACCGGCCGCCCCGTCCCGGACCATCATCGCGCGGACCTTCTCGGCCGGACCATGCTCATCGTGTGCAGGAGCGCGTCGCGTCGCGCCGCGCGGATCTCCCCCAGCTTCACCTCGCAGGCCCCACACCGGCAGCTCGCAGCGCAGCACCTCGCGTCGCGGACCTCGGCCTCCAGCTGGTCCGCGTGCGCGCTCCTGCTCAGCACGGTTCGCATGGTTCCCTCCCCGGCCCCGCTCAGGATGCGGGGCCTGCGACCGAGTCTGCTTGTGCAGGCACCCGCGGCACATCAGCAGTCCTACCGATCTCCGGGCGGGTCGGGCGGGAGCCGCCCTAGGCTGAGGACGTGCCCGTGAAAGTCCGTCGAGCCCTCGACGCCGACGCCGAGGGTCTGTCCCGGCTGGCCGCGCTCACCTTCCCGCTGGCCTGCACGCCCCAGACCTCTGCAGAGTTCCTCGCGACGCACATCGCGACCCGGCTCGACCCGGCGAGCTTCCGCCGCCACCTCGCCGATCCCGCCTGCGTCGTCCTGCTCGCCGACGATGGCGATGGCACGGATCCGGTCGGCTACACGATGCTGATCGCAGGCGAGCCCACCGATCCCGACGTCGCGCGGGCGATCCGGTTCCGCCCGACGGTCTCGCTGGAGCGCTGCTACGTCCATCCCGACCACCACGGCAGCGGGGTGGCCGCGCGCCTCGTGGCAGCGACGCTCGAGGCGGCTCGCGAGACCGGGGCGACTGGCATCTGGCTCGGGGTCAGCGAGGAGAACGGCCGGGCCAACGCGTTCTACGCCCGGCACGGGTTCGAGCAGGTCGGCACGAAGCGGTTCCACATCGGCGACGCGTGGGAGGACGACCACGTTCGCGAGCGCGCGTTGCGCGACTAGAGGTCGACCTCGCCGACGATGCGGGTGACCGCGTCGCCCGACACCCACACCCGGTCGCCGTCGGCCTCGATCCGCACGCGGCCCTCCCGGCCGATCACGCTCCCCTGCCGTGAGGTGTACGACGTCGGGAGCGCGCCGGTCCCGATCAGCCACTGCGCCAGGCCGGCGTTCGCGGACCCGGTCACCGGGTCCTCGGCGAAGTCGCGGCCGTCGGCGTAGAACGCCCGCACCTCGACATCGGCACCGAGCGCGCGGGCGCGTGCGTCGTCCCACCGGCCCAGCACGGTCACCTTGAGGTCGGTGAAGGCCGCGATGTCGGGCACCACGTCGAGCACGGCGTCGGCGGAGCCGAGGTCCACGCCGACCCAACCGGGACCGTTGTCGATCCACGCCATGTCCTCGACCGACGCGTCACTGACGCCCAGCGCACGCGTGATGCGCGCTCGCAGGTCCGCTTCGACGGGCCCGGACCGACGCAGCGGTGGTGCGGCGAAACCGAGCCGCGGCGAGCGACGTACGTCGACCAGTCCGGCGCCGCACTCCTGCACGATCGCCTCGCCGCGGGGCACGCCCCCGGCCTCCAGCCACGCGTGGGCGCTGCCGATGGTCGGGTGGCCGGCGAAGGGCAGCTCGCCGGCCGTGGTCCAGATCCGCACGCGGTAGTCCGCGCCCGGGTCCGTCGGGGCGCAGAGGAACGTGGTCTCCGACAGGTTGGTCCACCGCGCGAACCGGGCCATCTGCTCGTCGGTCAGCTCGTCGGCGTCGTGGACAACAGCCAGCGGGTTGCCGAGCCACGGCTCGGCACTGAAGACATCGACCTGGCGGAAGGGCAGCACACATCGATCCAATCAGGTGTGCGCGGCCCACCGCCGCGAGGCCTCGTCGGCGGCGGCCGAGATCAACGCGGTGATCTCGGGACGGTCGGGGACCGGGAACGAGACGTACGCCCCCCGGCCACCGGCGACCGGACGCCCGTAGGCCTTGGCGGCCAGGGATCCGTCAGGCAGCAGCCGGATCGTCAGCGACTGCAGCTCGAACTCCTCGTCACGTCGCGTGTCGCGCCACCGCAGGTCCTCTGGGATCGCCACGTTGATCGCCAGTGCACCGAGCTCGACGGGGACGTCCATCCCCCGATCGTGTCACGCACGACGCTTCGTCATGACCTCCGACGTCATGGCCGTGCGACGCCGACGCGAGCAGCCTTGGCGCCATGACCACGACACGGAACACCTCGACCACCGCTGCCGACACGACCAGCAAGGGCCCGCGCGGGACGAGCATCACCGTCCCGATCGCCGGCGCCTTCCTGCTCCTCGACGCCGGCATGACCGGCGTCAACGGACTGGCGTACGCCGCCGCCGGGGGCTGGCTGGGCGAGCTGTTCGGCGCTCCCGAGTCGCTCATCCGTTCCGCCGGCGTCTTCCTCCTCATGGTGGCCGCGGGCGTCGCAGTCCTGGCGACCCGGACCCCGATCCCCCGCCGCGGAGTTGCTGCGCTCGCCGGTCTCAACATCGTCTGGGTGATCGGCAGCCTCGACTACGCCCTTCTCGGCGGCCTCACCACGCTCGGCGTCGTCTGGACCGTGCTCCAGGCCGTCGTGGTGGGCGTGTTCGCCGCCGCGCAGGTGTGGCTGGCGCGCAGGGGCTGACACAGTGACCACCATGACCCTGGACCTCACGGCGCCGGCCGACGTGGGCTCGCTCGTCCGACACTGGCGCCAGCGCCGTCGCCTCTCCCAGCAGGCCCTGTCCGACCGGTGCGGCGTCTCGACCCGCCACCTCTCGTACATCGAGACGGGGAAGGCGAGGCCGAGCCCGACGATGGTCGGCCAGCTGAGCGAGGCGCTGTCGGTGCCGCTGCGCGAGCGTCGTCGCCTCTTCACCGCGGCCGGCTTCGTCCCGGACACCTCCGAGCTGCCGCTCGACGCGCCGGCCCTGGTGGAGGTCAACGAGGCGCTCGAGCAGATCCTCGCGGGGCACGAGCCCTACCCGGCGCTCGTGATCGACGGCGGATGGGACCTCGTCACCGCCAACGAGGCGGCGTACCGCTTGTTGTCGGACCTACCGCCCGACCTGCTCGAGCCGCCTGTCAACGTCGTGCGCCTCAGCCTCGACCCGCGGGGCCTGGCACCGCGCATCGCGAACCTCGGCGAGTGGCGGGCGGCGATCATGTCGCGGATCCGCCACGAGCACGACACCACCGGCGATCCGCGACTGGCCGCCCTGCTGGCGGACTTCCCGGTCCTCGGACCGCACGCGACACCAGGCATCGTCCTGACGTTGCGGCTCCGGAGTGGCGAGGACGTGCTGACCTTCCTCACGACAACGACGGTGTTCGGCACGCCGGGCGACGTCACGGTCGCCGAGCTGGCGATCGAGGCGCTCTACCCGGCGGACGCCGCGACCCGTGCGCTGCTCGGGACCGTCTAGCCACCCGCCAGGAACTGCAGCGCGCGACGGTAGCCGTCGACTCCCTGCCCGGCGATCGTCAGCGCTGCGTGCGGCTCCACGACCGAGGTGTGGCGGAACTCCTCGGCGCGCTGCTTGGGATCGGAGATGTGCACCTCGACGAGGGGGGCGGTGAGCTGGGCGCAGGCGTCCCACAGCGCCAGCGAGTAGTGCGTCCAGGCGCCCGCGTTGAGCACGACGCGTACGCCGTCGTCGGCGGCGGCGTTGAGCCAGTCGAGCAGCTCGCCCTCGTGGTTGGTCTGACGCACCTCGACGTCCAGGCCGAGGTCGCTCCCCCACTCGACGCACTGGTGCGCGAGCTCGGCGTGCGTGGTCGAGCCGTAGATCTCCGGCTGCCGGCGACCGAGGCGGCCGAGGTTGGGCCCGTTGAGGACGAGGACCTTCATCCGGGCAGCGTAGTGGCCCGCGCGGCGCGGACCACGTCGGTGTCCGGGAGTGCGAGCGCCGTCCAGTCGGGCGGTGGCCGCCAGGACGTCCGCAGCACCCCGCCGCCACGCCAGCGCTGCAGCACCGGTGCCCGGTCGACCACGAACCGCTCGGCCAGCGGGACCTCGCGGGTCGTCCGCCCGTCGGCGGGATGCCACGCGAGGGTCTCGGAGTCCGCGGCGAGCCAGGCGACCAGGCCGCGCTCGTCGTCGCGCACCACCCGCATCGGGTCGATGCTGCGCCCGTAGCACCACATGACCGGGCCACCGGGCGCCAGGAAGGGCTCGTCGCCGGCACGGCGCCAGTCGGGGCCCGCACCCACGTTGCGCTCCTGCTCGAGCACGGAGAGGTCGACGGGCCTGGCCCCGGCGGCGCCCGTCAGGCGCTGCATGGTGCCGCCCGAGTCGCTGACCGTGGTGTCGTCGTCCCCCGAGGTGCCGCTCACCCGGCGGACGATAGCGCGGCGTAGGCCGACCTCAGGTCCTCCTCGCTCGGCCCGGCGAGGATCCGCGGCGACGCGAGGTCGTCGAGCACGACGAAGCGCAGCTGCGAGCCACGCGCCTTCTTGTCGACCTTCATCGCGGCGTGGAGGTCCTCGAAGGAGGCGGCGTCGTACGTCGTCGGCAGCCCGACGCGCGACAGGGCGGTGCGGTGCCGCTCGACGAGGGCGCGATCGAGCGAGCCGGCGCGCGCGGCGAGCTCGGCGACGTACATGCACCCGATGGCGACGGCCTCGCCGTGGCGGACGGTGTAGTCGCTGGTGCGCTCGATCGCGTGGGCGAGGGTGTGGCCGTAGTTGAGCACCTCACGGCCGGGGTGGCCGTCGGCGCCGCCGGTCTCCTTGAGGTCGCCGACGACGACGTCGATCTTCACCCGGATCGCTCGCTCGACCAGCTCGCGCAGCTCGGCGGAGTCGGCGGTGAGGGCGGCTGGGTCGGTGCGCTCGACGAGGTCGAGGATCGCGGGATCGGCGATGAAGCCGCACTTCACGACCTCTCCCAGTCCGGCGACGAGCTCCTCGTGCGGCAGCGACGCCAGCAGCGACAGGTCGCAGAGCACGCCGGCGGGCTCGTGGAACGCGCCGACGAGGTTCTTGCCGGCGCCGGTGTTGATCCCGGTCTTCCCGCCGACCGCGGCGTCGACCATCGCCAGCAGGGTCGTCGGGACGTGCACGACGCGGACGCCACGCAGCCACGACGCCGCGACGAAGCCGCCCAGGTCGGTCGTCGCTCCCCCGCCGATCGTCACGACCGCGTCGGACCGGGTGAATCCGGACTCGCCGAGCGCCTCCCAGCAGTCGGCCGCGACCGGCGCGGTCTTCGCGCGCTCGCCCTCGGGCAGGCCGAGGGCCAGGACGTCGTAGTGCTCGACGAGCGCGTCGACGATCGGGTCGGCGAGCGCCCCGAGCGATCCGGCGTACAGCACCGCGACGCGCTCCACCGACTCCCCCAGGATGCCGGGCAGCCGGCCGGACAGGTCGTGCCCGACCACGACGTCGTACGGAGACGCGCCGCCGACGTGCAGGACCGTGTCGTCGCTCGTCATTCGGGGTCCCCGCGGCGTTGTTCGGGGGAGCGAAGCGGAGGAGAAGAACGTCGTGGAGTGGTTCCGAGAAGCTCCCTGATCTCCGCCGCAACCTCGTCGGGGGTGCGGTCGTCCGTCTCGACTATGTGGGTCGCCACCGACTCGTAGACGGGGGTGCGCTCGTCGAGGAGCGCCTTGATCCGTGAGCGGACGTTGCCGAGCAGCAGCGGTCGTCCGACCCCGAGCCCGACGCGCTTCACCGCGTCGGACAGCCCGACGCGCAGGAAGACGACCGGGACGTCGGAGAGCAGCTCGCGGGTCTCCTCCCGCAGCACGGCGCCACCGCCCAGGGCGAGCACGCCGTCGTGCTCGGAGATCGCGGCGGCCACCGCGGCGGCCTCGAGCTCACGGAAGTGCTCCTCGCCCGACTCGACGAAGATGTCGGAGACCTCGCGGCCCGTGCTCGCCTCGACGTCGGCGTCGGTGTCGCGCACCGCGACCCCCCACGCCTCCCCGAGCAGCCCCGCCACGGTCGTCTTGCCGGCGCCCATCGGACCGACCAGCACCACGCGCGGTGTCATCGGAACCGGAGGGTGTCGATGTACGCCTCGGCGTTGCGCCGCGTCTCCTGGACCGAGTCGCCGCCGAACTTCTCGACCACGGCGTCGGCGAGGACGAGCGCCACCATCGCCTCGGCGACGATCCCGGCCGCCGGCACCGCGCACACGTCGGAGCGCTGGTGGTGCGCGACGGTGGCCTCACCGGTGGCCACGTCGACCGTGCGCAGCGCCTTGGGCACCGTGGCGATCGGCTTCATCGCGGCGCGCACGCGGAGGACCTCACCGGTGGACATGCCGCCCTCGGTGCCCCCGGAGCGGCCCGACGTACGCCGCAAGCCCTCGTCGGTCGACACGATCTCGTCGTGGGCCAGCGAGCCGGGGGTGTCGGCGAGCTCGAAGCCGTCGCCGACCTCCACCCCCTTGATCGCCTGGATGCCCATCAGCGCCTCGGCGAGCTTGGCGTCGAGGCGGCGGTCCCAGTGGACGTGCGAGCCGAGTCCGGGCGGGAGCCCGTGGACGACGACCTCGACGACGCCACCGAGCGTGTCGCCGTCCTTGTGGGCCTGGTCGATGCGCGCCACCATCGCGGCGCTCGCCTCGGGGTCCAGGCAGCGGACCTCGTCGGCGTCGAGGCGCGCGACGTCGTCCGGGTGGGGTACGACGCCGGCGGGGGCCTTGACGCCGCCGAGCGAGACGACGTGCGAGACGATGCGCGCGCCGACGGCCTGCTCGAGGAAGTTCGACGCCACCCGGCCCAGCGCCACGCGGGCCGCGGTCTCGCGGGCGGACGCGCGCTCGAGGATCGGGCGGGCCTCGTCGAAGGCGTACTTCTGCATGCCGACGAGATCGGCGTGGCCGGGTCGCGGCCGGGTCAGCGGGGCGTTGCGGGCGAGCGCCTCGAGCTCCGCCGGGTCGACGGGGTCCGCCGACATGACCTTCTCCCACTTCGGCCACTCGGTGTTGCCGATCTCGATCGCCACCGGGCCGCCCTGGGTCTCACCGTGGCGGACGCCGCCGAGCACCCGGACCTCGTCCCGCTCGAACTTCATCCGCGCGCCGCGGCCGTAGCCGAGCCGGCGCCGGGCCAGCGAGTCGGCCAGGTCGTCGGTCGTGACGCGGACGTGCGCGGGAAGCCCCTCGAGGATCGCCACCAGGGAGGGACCGTGGGACTCGCCTGCTGTGAGCCATCGGAGCATGGCTGCAGTCTCTCAGCCCCACATGCGCCCAGCGAGCGCAGTCCCCCAGACGAGACCCACGAGCGCCCCGAACACCATGAACGGCCCGAACGGGAACGACTTCTTCAGCAGCGTCCGGTCGCGGCGCGCGAGGACCACGACGAGGGCCGGGAGGGCGAACGCCAGGAACGAGGTCCACAGCCCGATCGCCAGTGCTCCCCACCCGAGCCAGCCGAGCACCAGGCCGACCGGAGCCGCGAGGCGCACGTCGCCGAACCCCATCCCGGCCGAGCGGACGAACCACAGCACCCAGAAGAACGACCGCGCGACGAGCATCGCCACGAGGGCCCGCACGAGGGCGTCGCGCTGGTCGGTCGCGAGGCCGACCACGACCATCAGCAGGATCGCGGCGAGGGTCGCGGGCACCACGATCCGTCGCGGCAGCAGCATCGTGTGCCAGTCGATGACCGACAGGGCGACGGCGATCGGGACCAGCGGCAGCAGCCAGAGGAGCGGCCAGTCCAGCCCCGTCGCCGCACCGACCAGGCCACCGCCCACCACGGAGACGAGCACGCTGCGGCGGCGGAGTCCCGGCCGGTCGGCGAGGTCGGCGTAGAGCATCTTCGGCGGTTGGTCGGCCGGCTTCGCGAGCGGCGCGTCCTCCTCCGGATCCTTCGGCTCCTTGGGCGCGGGCTCGGGCACGCTCGCGATCAGCGCGGGCACCAGCAGGCCGCCGAGCCCTGCGACGAGGACGCCGAGCAGCGCCGCGAGGACGGTGTCGTTCACGAGGTCATTCAACCGGCACTGCGCGCCGTGAGGGCGCGTTCGCCGGATTCGCGCATCGTTGCCAGCGGAGCCGGCAGCCCGGTGAAGAGCTCGAGCTGGAGCGCCGCCTGGTGCACCAGCAGGTCCAGCCCGCCGACGAGCACCCGGTCGGAGGCCAGTGCCGCGGCGGCGAGCGGCGTGGGCCACGGGTCGTAGAGCGCCTCGAAGACGACCGGCACGTCCCCGCAGCGCGCGACCAGCCCCTCGGTCTGCGCCGCCGCCGGGATGGTGGACACCACCACGTCGGCGGTGAACCGGTCGCCCGAATCGAGCGCCCCGGTGCGGACGTCGACACCCGCCGGGTGCGACCGCAGGGCGTCCACGGTGTCCTGGGCACGCGAGGCGTCGCGCACCCGCAGCTCGATCGACGTCACGCCCAGCTCGACCAGCGCCAGCCCGATCGAGGTCGCCGTGGCACCGCCGCCCAGGACCACGGCCGACGCCAGCGGCATCGTCGTACGCTCCCGGACCGCGGCGACCGCGCCGGGCAGGTCGGTGTTGTCCGCGACCCGAGCGCCGTCGTCCAGCACGAGCGTGTTGACCGCCCCGGCCAGCCGGGCCCGGTCGGACACCTCGTCGGCCAGCGCCAGCGCCTCGCGCTTGAGCGGCATCGTCAGCGACAGCCCGCGCCACTGCGGCCCGAGGCCGGCCAGGAAGGACTCCAGGCCGCCCGCCGGCACGCGGTGGGCGTCGTAGGTCCAGTCCAGACCGAGCTCGGCGTACGCCGCCCGGTGCAGCACCGGTGACAGCGAGTGGGCGACGGGGTCGCCCAGCACGCCGCACCGACGAGCCTGACCGCTCACCTCAGCAACGGTCCGACGTCTCGCAGTAGGCCTTGTACTCGTCGCGACCCTCGAGGAAGCCGTCGTAGTCCTCGTAGAACTTGGTCTCGCCGGTCGAGAGATCGACGGTGACGTAGTAGTACCAGTCCCCCTCCTCCGGGTTGGCCGCGGCGGCGATCGCATCGTCGCCGGGCGCCTCGATCGGGGTCGGTGGCAGGCCCGCGTTGATCCGCGTGTTGTAGGGCGTGTCCTCGGCCAGCTGGTCGGGCGTGAGCTCCGTCGAGCCGGGCGAGAGGCCCAGCCCGTAGGCGATGGCGGCGTCGATGCCGAGCGTGCCGTTGGTGCCGCCCTTGTCGCCGGGTCCGTCGAGCCGGTTGTAGATGACGCGGGCGATCTTGGGCATGTCGTCGCCGCGGCCCTCGGCCTCGATCAGCGAGGCGATGATCATCAGCTCGGCCGGTGTGTGGCCGAGCTCGGCGGCCCTGGCCTCCAGGTCGGCCTCCTCGGCGGCGTCGCTCCAGCGGGAGACCATCATCTTGAGGATCGCGACCGGCTTCGTGCCGGGCTTGATCTCGTAGGTCGCCGGGAAGAGGTAGCCCTCCGCGTTGCCCTCCGCGTAGTCGGGGAGCCCGATCCTCCCGGACTCGAGCGCCCTGTTGTAGGCGCGCTCGGAGAAGTCGGTGTTCTTCGCGAGCGTGGAGACGATCTCGGTGAGCCGCAGACCCTCGGGGATGGTCACGGTCGGGAAGCCGATGAGGTTGCTCGGGTCGACGAGCACCTCCTTGACGTCGGAGGCCTTCATCTCCTTCTGGAGCTCGTACTCGCCGACCTGGATGCCGCTGCACTCGCTGCCGCAGGCGTCGATGAAGGCCTGCACGGACGCCGTGACACCGTCGGCCTTCAGGTTGCGGCCGATCTGGGCGACGACGTCGCCGTCGTTGACGGTGAACTCGACCTTGCCGGTGCCGGGGCCCGGGTAGTCCTCCGGGCCCTGGAACTGGTCGGCGACCCAGGAGACGCCCTTGGTCAGGCCGACGTAGAAGCCGACGACGAGCACGGCCAGGGCGACGATGACCGCCAGGCACCCCTTGACGCCGCGGCCCTTGCGCCGCCGGCCGCCGGGCTCGTAGTCGTAGGTCTCCTCGACCTCGACCTGGTCCTGGTCCTGGTCACTCATTCGGCACCTCGACGATCTCTCCCGGTGGCTCCCCGCGGAGGCGCTCCGTGTCGAGCGCAGTCTGCAGGATCAGCACCGCGGCTGCTTGGTCCACCACGGCGCGTCGCTTGGCGCCGTGCCTGCCCTGCTCGCGCAGGATCGACTCGGCCGACACCGTGGTCAGTCGTTCATCACACAGCCTGACAGGAACGGGTGCAACTCGGCGCGCGAGGCGCGCGGCGAAGTCGCGCACCTTCGCGGCCGCCGGACCCTCGGTCCCGTTCAGCGATCGTGGGAGCCCGACGACCACCTCGACCGCCTCGCGCTCGACGACGAGCTGTGCGAGACGGCGTAGGTCGCCGCCCCCACGGCGCACCGTCTCGACCGGCGTCGCCAGGAAGCCGGAGGGGTCGCTGCTCGCGACGCCGATCCGGGCGTCACCCGGGTCGATCCCCAGCCTCACTCCGACGCGCACGCTCAGCCCGCCACCCGCGCGACCTCGGTCGAGACCAGCGCGAGCGCCTCGTCGATGCGCGAGGCGTCGCTGCCCCCGCCCTGGGCGACGTCGTCCTTGCCGCCACCCTTGCCGCCGAGCAGCGGACCGACGGCGCGGACGAGCTCGCCGGCCGACAGCCCGCGCGCGCGGGCCTCGTCGTTGGTGGCGGCGACCACCGACACCTTGGCGGCGCCCCCCTCGTCGGACATGGTGCCGATGATGACGACGACGCCGGGCTCACCCTGCGGCAGGCGTCCGCGCACGTCCATCGTGAGGTTGCGTACGTCGCCCCCGCCGGCGCCGTCGGCACGGTGGGCCACGACCCGGACCGGGCCGACCTGCGTCGCACCGGCCGCGAGCTCGGCGCTGGCACCGAGCAGCTGGGCCAGCCTGGCCCTCTCGAGCTCCTTCTCGGCGGCGCGGAGCCGCTCGGTGAGGCCCTGGACCCGGCCGACGAGGTCGTCGGGCTGGGTCTTGAGCAGGCCGGTCAGCTGGGCCACCACGTCGCGCTCGCGGGCGAGGTAGCCGAAGCCCTCGACGCCGGTGAGGGCCTCGATGCGGCGGTTGCCGGAGCCCACGCTCGTCTCACCGGTCACCACGACGGTGCCGATCTGCGAGGAGTGGTCGACGTGGGTGCCGCCGCACAGCTCGCGGGACCAGGGACCGCCGATCTCCACCACGCGCACCTTGGTGTTGTCGTAGGTCTCGCCGAAGAGCGCGATCGCGCCCCACTCCCGGGCCTGCTCGAGCGTCATGTAGTCCCACCCGACCGCGAGGTCGGCGCGCAGCGCCTGCTGGGAGACCAGCTCGATGTCGCGGACCTGCTCGGGCGTGAGCCCCTGCGTCCAGCCGAAGTCGAGGCGGAGGTAGCCGGGCCGGTTGTAGGAGCCCGACTGCAGCGCCGTGGGACCGAGCACCTCGCGCAGCGCGGCGTGCACCACGTGCGTGCCGGAGTGGGCCTGGCGCGCACCGATGCGCCACTCGGGGTCGACGCGCGCGTGGACCTCGCGGCCGGCGTCGAGCTCTCCCTCGAGGACCCGCACCTGGTGGACGACGAGCCCCTTGATCGGGCGCTGCACGTCGATCACCTCGAGGCGTCCACCGTCGAAGATGATCGTGCCGGCGTCGGCGACCTGGCCGCCGGACTCGGCGTAGAACGGCGTCCGGTCGAGCACCAGCTCGCCGATCTCGCCCTCGGCGAGGCGCGACGTCGCCGCTCCCCCGCTGAGCAGGGCGAGGGGACGCGACTCGGTCTCGAGCGTCTCGTAGGCCAGCCACTCGGTCGGGCCGTGCTCGTCGAGGATCCCCCGGTAGGCGACCGTGTCGCCGTGGGCGCCCTTCTTGGCGCGGGCATCGGCCTTGGCGCGCTCGCGCTGCTCGGCCATCAGCCCGCGGAAGCCCGGCTCGTCGACCGTGAGCCCGGCCTCGGCCGCCATCTCGAGGGTGAGGTCGATCGGGAAGCCGTAGGTGTCGTGCAGCGCGAACGCGCGCTCGCCGGACAGCGTCGTGCCGCCGGTCTGCTTCACCTCGTCGGCGGCCTGGTCGAAGATCTGGGTGCCGGACTGGAGCGTCTTGCGGAACGCGTCCTCCTCGGCGTAGGCCACCTGCGCGATGCGCTTCCAGTCGGTGACGAGGTTGCCGTAGACCGGTCCCATCACGTCGCGGGACACCGGCATCAGCTCGGGCAGCACCCGGTCGTCGCAGCCGAGCAGGCGCATGGAGCGCACGGCGCGGCGCAGCAGGCGACGCAGGACGTAGCCGCGGCCGTCGTTGCCCGGGGTGACGCCGTCGCCGATGAGCACCATCGACGAGCGGACGTGGTCGGCGACGACGCAGAAGCGGATGTCGTCGGCGCGGTCGACACCGTAGGTCTTCCCGGTCAGCTGCTCGGCCCTGGCGATGACCGGGTACAGCAGATCGATCTCGTAGACGTTCTTCTTGCCCTGCAGGAGGAGCGCGACGCGGTCCAGGCCCATGCCGGTGTCGATGTTCTTCTTCGGCAGCGAACCAGCGATGTCGAAGTCCGACTTGGAGCGGACGGCGCTCAGGTCGTCCTGCATGAAGACGAGGTTCCAGATCTCGAGGAGCCGGTCCTCGAGCTCGACGGGCATGTCGGGCCCGAGCGTGGCGGCGTCGAAGTCCGGGCCGAAGGCCGGTCCGCGGTCGAACAGGATCTCCGAGCACGGTCCGCCCGGACCGGGCACGCCCATCGACCAGTAGTTCTCCTTGGGGCCGAGCTGGACGATCCGCTCGCGCGGCAGGCCGGTGATCGTCATCCAGAGGCCGATCGCCTCCTCGTCGCCGACGAGCACGGACGGGTAGAGCCGGTCCTTGTCGAGGCCGTAGCCCCCGTCCTCCACCGGCTTGGTGACGAGGTCCCAGGCCAGCTCGATGGCGCCCGCCTTGAAGTAGTCGCCGAAGGAGAAGTTGCCGCACATCTCGAAGAACGTCGCGTGCCGGGTGGTCTTGCCGACGTCCTCGATGTCGGGCGTGCGGATGCACTTCTGCACGCTCGTGGCGCGGTCGTACGGCGGCGTCTCCTGGCCGAGGAAGTAGGGCTTGAACGGCACCATGCCGGCGTTGACGAACAGCAGGTTGGGGTCGTCGGCCAGCGTCGGGGCGGAGTCCACCACTGCGTGACCGGCGGCCTCGAAGTGCGCGAGGAAGCGGCGGCGGATCTCGGCGGTGTCCATCAGTGCTGGTCCTTCATCTCGGTGCTGCTCGTCAGTTCTGGAAGTCCATGGGGCCTCAGCCCCAGCTGCTCGCGCAACTCGGTTTCACGCTCGGTGCGGCCCTGGTGCACCTCGTCGGCGAACATGCGCGCGCCGACCTGCCAGCCGCGGAGGCGGTCGCGCAGGCCGTCGGCGGTGAGGGCCTCGGCGGCACGACGGGCGCGGGCAGCGGCGTACACCCCGACCCCCGCCCCGGCGACGAACCAGAGTGGGCGACCCATCAGGCCACGTCCTCCCCGACCTCGGGACGTGCCGCGGCCCGCTCGCGCGCCCGGAACTCGCGCAGCGCCTGCCTGGTCTCGGCCCGGCGCTCCCGCCCGGCACGCTTCGTCTCCTGACGCACGTGGAAGCGGATCCGGTTGCGGCTCTCGGGCGCCAGCGCGCGCCGCAGCCCGGCCGTCCACGACGCCGCCTTGACCACGGTCTCGCGGGCGACGATGTCGGCGAAGAGGCGACCGTCGATGGGCACCGCCACCGGCACCTGGCCGGGAACGTCGCGGTCGGTGGCGTGCGGGTCGAGCCCCGTGATCACGTACGTGCTCGTGTCGTCGTCGGCGGACACGGGTCGTGGCGCATCGGTGGCGGGCGACTCGAGGAGTGCAACCCGCTCGACCAGCGCGGCCGCGAGCGACTCGGCGCGGCGGGCACGGCGGACGCCGAGGAGCGCGAGCACCAGCGCGGCGAGCGCCACGGCACCCGCGGCAGCCAGCCACACCTGCTCCGAAGTCACGGCGCGAGCCTACAAGCCTCAGGGGATCGCGAGATCACCCGCGGGCCGCACCCGCAGCCAGCGGAACCCGTAGCCGTCGAGCGTCACCTCCATGGTGGCCTCGCCGGTCAGCACCTCCTCCGCCATGAGGTCCACCGCCTCGAGGTCGTGACCGCGCGGATCGATGGGCACCTCGACGGTGACGGGAGCCGCGGCGAGGTTGTGCACCGTGACGACGATGGACCCGTCCAGCTCGCACCGCTGCACGAGCACGCTGCGCTCCGGCTGGTCGACGACGCTCCAGGTGCCCCAGCCGAGCTCGGGGCACGTGCGCCGGATGCTGATGAGCTTGCGCATGAAGCTCCACAGCGAGTCGGGGTCGTGCATCTGCGCGACGGCATTGACGTGCACCGGACCGCATGCACCGGTGACGACCGGCTGGATCAGCCTGCCGCGGGCCGCAGTCGAGAAGCCGCCGTTGCGTCCCGCGCTCCACTGCATCGGGGTGCGGACCGCCATCCGGCCGTCGACCGCCAGGTCCTCCCCCATGCCGATCTCCTCGCCGTAGTAGAGCGTCGGCGTGCCCGGCTGGGAGAACATCAGGCTGTACGCCATCCGGATCCGCCGCGGGTCCCCTCCCAGCATGCCGGGCAACCGGCGCTTGAGCCCTCGGTCGAAGACCTGCATCTCGGGGTCCGGGCCGAACGCGGCGAACACCTCCTCGCGCTCCGCATCGCTGAGCTTGTCGAGGGTCAGCTCGTCGTGGTTGCGCAGGAAGGTCGCCCACTGGCAGGTCTCGTCGATCGTCGGCCGCTGCTTCAACGCCTTGACCAGGGGACGGGCGTCCTCCCGGGCCAGCGAGAGGTAGGTGGCCTGCATCCCGATGAAGTCGAACTGCATCTGCAGCTCGTTGGCGGCCTTGCCGCCGAAGAACGCTCGCTGCTGGGAGTGCGCCAGGTTGACCTCGCCGAGCATCATCGATCGGCCCTTGCGCCTGTTGAGGAAGGCGCGGATGGTCCGCATCAGCTCGTGGGGGTCGACCACGCCCGCTGCGTCGCTGGCATTGTCCGCGTGCTGCTCCAGGAACGGGATGCCGTCGACCCGGAAGCCGTCGAACCCGAGCTCCAGCCAGAAGCCGACCACGCGGAGGATCTCGTCGACCACGGCCGGGTTGGCGAGGTTGAGGTCGGGCTGGTGCTTGTAGAAGTTGTGCAGGTACCACTCGCCGGTGCGGGCGTCGGGCTCCCAGATGGAGTCCTCCTGGTCCGGGAAGACGACCAGCTTCGAGGTGTCCGGCGGCTCGGTGTCGCGCCACACGTAGTAGTCGCGGTAGCGGTTGGTCGTGCTGCGGCGCGACGCCTGGAACCACGGGTGCTTGTCGGAGGTGTGGTTGATGACCAGGTCCGCGATGACGTTGATGCCCCGGTCGTGGGCGGTGCGGATGACCTCGACCAGCTGGCCGTGGTTGCCCAGCCGGGGGTCCACGCCGTAGAAGTCGGTGATGTCGTAGCCGTCGTCGCGGTCGGGGCTGGGGTAGAACGGCATCAGCCACAGACAGGTGATGCCCAGCTCGGCGAGGTAGTCGATGCGCTCGGCCAGTCCGCCGAGGTCGCCCACCCCGTCGCCGTCCGCGTCGTAGAAGGTCTCGATGTCGAGGCAGTAGATGACCGCGCTCTTCCACCACAGGTCGCTCGTGTCGGTGACTCTCACGCAGCCACACAAGCAGACGCAGCGCCGGCGTGTCAGCCCCGCAGGGTGGGGAGCACCTCGGAGCCGAAGGTGTCGAGGAAGGCGGCCTGCTCCTGCCCCACGTGGTGCAGGTAGAGGTCGTCGAACCCGACGGCCGCGAGCTCCGCGAGCCGGTCGCGGTGCCACGACAGGTCGTGGGACACCTCCACCGCACCGCGGACCGCCTCGAGGTCCACGTGCTCGGCCATCACGTCGAAGCCCTGCGGCGTCTCGGTGTCCCAGTTGACCGGCTCGCTGAAGACGTTGCTGCGCCACTGGTCGAAGGCGATGGCGTCCGCCTCCTCGGCCGTCGGCGCCCACGACAGGTGCACCTGCAACGACAGCGGTCCGCGACCGCCTGCGTCGCGGTAGGCCGACACGATGTCGCGGAGCACCTCGACCGGCTGGTTGATGGTGACGAGCCCGTCCGCCCACGCGGCGACCCGGGCGGCGGAGGCCACGGACACCACCGGACCGATCAGCCGGGGCGGGACCGTTGGTCGCTCCCACAGCCGCGCACGGTCCACGGTCACGAGCCCGTCGTGGCTGACCTCCTCACCGTCCAGGAGGCGGCGGATCACCGACACGCACTCCTCGAGGCGACGGGTCCGCACCTCCTTGCGTGGCCAGCGCTCGCCGGTGATGTGCTCGTTGCTGGCCTCGCCGCTGCCCAGGGCCGTCCAGAACCGGCCGGGGAACATCTCGGCGAGCGTGGCGATCTTCTGCGCCACGACCGCCGGGTGGTAGCGCTGGCCGGGCGCGCAGACACACCCGAGCTCGAGGTCGGTGCGGGCGAGGGCCGCCCCGAGCCACGCCCAGGCGTAGCCCGAGTGCCCCTGCCTCGCGCTCCACGGACCGAAGTGGTCGGAGCACATCGCCATCTCGAAGCCCGCCCGTTCGGCGTGCTCGAGGTCGGCGAGCAACCGGGACGGGGCGATCTGTTCGTGGGACGCATGGAAGCCGAGTCGCATCCGGCCACGGTAGACGCCTCAGCGACCTCGCACGATGCGACGGACCCGCTCCCAGCGCTCCTTGACCGCGGCCTCGGCCCCGAGCGAGGTGGGCTGGTAGTAGGTGGCGTCGGTCAGCTCGTCCGGTGCGTACTGCTGCTCGGCGATCCCGTAGGGCGCGTCGTGGCTGTAGACGTAGGGCTTCGGCGCCCCCGAGTTGTGGCCCAGCGCGGCCGCACCCGCGTAGTGCCCGTCGCGCAGGTGCGGCGGGACCGAGCCGATCTTCCCGGCTCGTACGTCGGCCTGCGCGGCGTCGATGGCGGCGATCACCGCGTTGGACTTGGGCGCCACCGCCAGCGCGATGGTCGCCTGCGCAAGGTTGAGACGTGCCTCCGGCATCCCGATCAGCTGGACCGCCTGTGCCGCGGCGACCGCGGTCGGCAGGGCCGTCGGGTCGGCGAGCCCGATGTCCTCGCTCGCGCTGATCACCAGCCGGCGGGCGATGAAGCGCGGGTCCTCGCCTGCCTCGATCATCCGGGCCAGGTAGTGGAGCGCGGCGTCGGCGTCGGAGCCGCGGATCGACTTGATGAAGGCGCTGATCACGTCGTAGTGCTGGTCGCCCTGGCGGTCGTAGCGCACCGCGGCCTGGTCGACCGCGGTCTCCGCGGTCGCGAGGTCGATCGAGTCGAGACCGGTGCCGGCGGCGGCTCCCGCCGCGGCCTCGAGGTAGGTGAGCGCCCGACGCGCGTCACCGCCGGCGAGCCGTACGAGGTGGGCGCGGGCGTCGTCGTCGAGCCCGACCTCGCCGGCAAGTCCCCGCTCGTCCGCGATCGCCTGGTCGATCACCTCGGCCACGTCGTCGTCGGTCAGTGACTGCAGCCGCAGCAGCAGGCTGCGCGACAGCAGCGGCGAGATCACCGAGAAGAAGGGGTTCTCCGTGGTCGCGGCGATGAGCGTGACCCACCGGTTCTCGACGCCGGGGAGGAGGGCGTCCTGCTGCGCCTTGGTGAAGCGATGCACCTCGTCGACGAAGAGGACCGTCTCCTGGCCGCCGCGCGCCAGCTCGGCGCGCGCGCCGTCGATGGCGGCGCGGACCTCCTTGACGCCCGCGGCCACCGCCGACACCTCGACGAAGCGCCGACGGGTCTGCTGGCTGACGATCGCGGCGATCGTCGTCTTGCCCGTGCCGGGCGGCCCCCAGAGGAGGAGCGACATCGACTGGTCACCCTCGATGAGGCGACGCAACGGTGAACCGGCCGCGCGGAGCTGCTGCTGGCCGACGAGCTCGTCGATGGTGCGCGGGCGCATCCGGACCGCGAGCGGGGCGGATGCATGCGTGTTGGCGCCGAGCGACCCGGCACTGGGAACGGCTCCGGGCGCGGGTTGCCCCGCGCCCGGAATCTCGAACAAGCCGTCCACGTCGGTGAGTATCCCCCGGGGACCCAGCCGCGGAGGTCAGGGCCCCGTGGTCTGCTTCGTCCTCAGGTCGTACCAGGTCTTCTCGTAGCCGGGGATGGTGAGCTGGGTGTTGGTGGGCGTTGCGCCGGCGACGGGGCTGCCCTGGTCGTCGACACCGAGGAGCTCCGTGGTGACAGGCGTCGCGGGGTGCGAGCCCAGCTCGCCGGCGAAGTGGCAGGCGACCTTGTGACGGGCGTTGATCTGCAGCAGCGGCGGCTCGACCTTGGCGCAGATCTCCTGCGCGAACTGGCAGCGGGTGCGGAACCGGCACCCCGACGGCGGGTTGATCGGGCTCGGCACGTCGCCCTCGAGTCGGATGCGCTCGCGCCGTCCGCCGATCGCCGCCTGCTTCACGTCGGGCACCGCGGAGAGCAGCGCCTGCGTGTAGGGGTGGTGCGGGCGGCCGTAGATCGTCTCGCGGTCGCCGATCTCCACGATCTTGCCGAGGTACATCACGGCGACCTCGGGGCAGAAGTGCCGCACGATCGCCAGGTCGTGGGCGATGAAGAGGAACGACACGTCGAACTCGGACTGGATGTCCTGGAGCAGGTTGACGACCTGGGCCTGGATCGAGACGTCGAGGGCCGAGACCGGCTCGTCGGCGACCAGGACCTTGGGGTTGAGCGTCAACGCCCGGGCGATGCCGATGCGCTGGCGCTGCCCACCGGAGAACTCGTTGGGGTAGCGGTTGTAGTGCTCGGGGTTGAGCCCCACGATCTCGAGGAGCTCCTGGACCCGCGGGAGCACCTGGTTCTTCGGGACGATGCTGTGCACCTCGAGGGGCGCACCGACGATCGAGCCGACCGTGTGCCGCGGGTTGAGCGAGGTGTAGGGGTCCTGGAAGATCATCTGCACGTCGCGGCGCAGCGGCTTCATCTCCCGGTTGGACAGCTTGGGCCAGGTCGTGGCCGTCGAACATCATCGAGCCGCCGGTCGGCTTGTAGAGCCGGGTGATCAGCCGGCCCGTCGTCGACTTGCCGCAGCCCGACTCGCCCACCAGTCCCAGGGAACCGCCCTTGGGCACCTCGAACGAGATGCCGTCGACGGCCTGGACGTGGCCGATGGTGCGACGCACGACCCCCGCCGACTTCACCGGGAAGTACATCTTGAGGTTGTCGACCGACAGCACCGCCGGCGCGAGGGGGTCGAGCCTGGTGGCCGTGTGGCCATGCTCGGCGAGCGTGGCGAAGTCGAGGTTCTCGATGCCGATCTCGTGCGAGCCGTAGGCGTCAGGGGTCTCCGGGCTGCGCGTCTCCGTGAGCTGGCGCTCCCCCGTCTCGGCCGCGTTGGCACCGACCTCGGTCGGCTCGATCTCGGCGCGGGCGTTGGGGTCCTGCGTCATCGGGTCTCCTCGACGAGCTCGGGGGCGATCTCGGGCAGCACCTCGGTGTGGTAGACACCGACGGGATCCGCGAGGTGGCAGCGCTTGAGGTGGGCCGTGCCGCCACTGGCCGGCAACAGCTCCGGAAGCTCGGTGCGACACAGGTCGCCCGGGACCTTGTCGGCGTGCACGCAGCGGGGGTGGAAGGAACAACCCGACGGCGGGCGCAGCAGGCTGGGGGGGTTGCCCGGGATCGGGATCAGGCGGGCGTCGGTCGAGGCGGTCACGTCGGGGATGCTGGACAGCAGGCCCCACGTGTACGGCATCTCCGGCGAGACCAGGATCTCCTTGGTCGTGCCGTACTCCACGCAGCGCCCGGCGTACATCACGAGGACGTCGTCGGCCGTCTCGGCGATGACGCCGAGGTCGTGGGTGATGATGATGACGGCCGAGTTGAACTCGCGCTGCAGGTCCTGGAGCAGGTCGAGGATCTGGGCCTGCACCGTGACGTCGAGCGCCGTGGTGGGCTCGTCGGCGATCAGCAGCGAGGGGTCGTTGATCAGCCCCATCGCGATCATCGCGCGCTGCCGCATGCCACCGGAGAACTGGTGTGGGAAGTCGTCCACGCGCCGGTCGGGCTGCGGGATGCCGACGCGGTCGAGCATCTCGATGGCCTTGCGTCGGGCGTCGCGCTTGGAGGCGCTCGAGTGGTGGACCAGGTAGGCCTCCTCGAGCTGCCCGCCGATCTTGTAGAACGGGTGCAGCGCGGCAAGGGCGTCCTGGAAGATCATCGCCATCGAGTTGCCGCGCAGGCCACGCATCTTCGACTCGCTCAGCCCGACGACCTCGGTGCCGCCGACCCGGATCGAGCCGGAGATCTGGGCGGACTTGGCGTCGTGCAGACCCATCACGGCCATGCTCGAGACCGACTTGCCGGACCCGGACTCCCCCACGATGCCGAGGGTCTTGCCCTTCTCCACCGAGTAGGTGAGACCACTCACGGCGGTGACGGGACCGTCCTGGGTCGGGAAGGTGACCTTCAGGTCCTCGACCCGGAGGTAGGGGCCATCGGCCGCGTCCTGCTCGACAGCGGACGACTGGGTCATGGGAACGCTGGTCACGAGAGCCTCACCCTCGGGTCGAGGACGCTGTAGACGACGTCGACGAGCAGGTTGGAGATGATCAGGACGACGGCGCTGAAGAGCGCGGTCGCCTGCACGACGGGCAGGTCACGGCCCTGTACGGCCTCGAGGCTCCACCAGCCGATGCCCTGGATCTCGAAGATCCGCTCGGTGAAGATCGTGCCGGCCAGCAGGGTGCCGAAGTCGATACCGAAGATGGTGACGACCGGCACCAGGGCGGCGCGCAGCCCGTGCTTGTAGACGATGGTGCGCGAGGGCAGTCCCTTGGCCTTGGCCGTGCGGATGTAGTCCTCGCTGAGGGCCTCGACCATCGCACCTCGGGTGAATCGCGTGTACTGCGTGCAGCCGAAGATGCCGAGGGCCACCCAGGCCAGGAACAGCCCGCTGAACCACTTGAACGGACCTGCCTCGGTGATCGGGAAGTAGCCCGTGTCGTTGAAGAACGGCACCTCGAACGTGATCGTGAGGTAGAGCCAGGTCAGCAGGGCGAAGAGGTAGTAGGGGATCGAGCTGATGAACAGGAAGCTCGAGACCAGTGCCTTGTCGGCCACGGTGCCGCGCCTTCGCGCGGCGGCGACCCCGATGGGGACGCCGAAGAGGAGGTAGAGGAACGCACCGCCGATGGCGATGGAGAAGGTCGCGGGCATCCGCGAGACGAGCTCCTCCTTGACCGGCTGCTTGGTGCGGAAGCTGACGCCGAGGCACGGCGCGTCGCACGCGTACTCGTTGGAGGCGATGGTGAGGGTACGGCCGACGAAGATGCCCTTGACGTACTTGCCGTACTCCTCGTAGACGGCGTTGTCGTAGCCCAGCGTCCGCTCGTAGACGGCCAGCTTGGCCTGCGTGCACCGGTTGCTCGTCTCGCGGTCGCAGATCGGCTGCGCGGGACTGGAGGGGCCGTACCAGAACAACAGGAAGATCGCCATCGAGACCAGCGTCACGACAAGGACTCCCGAGATCAGCCGCTTCACGACATAGGCGAACATCGCAGGTCACTCTCCGGGGATGTGGGTGAGTCGGACCCCGAGGCGGAAGCCTACCGGTCCGGGCTGGCGGATGGGGGCTCCCGTGAGGGAGCCCCCACCCGTCAGTGGTTGCTACTAGGAACTACGCGGTGCTCTCCGGTCCTGCGAGAGCACCAGGGTCACTGCATGACGTAGACGTCCTTGTACATCGGCGCGCCGATCGAGCCATCGCCCGACGGGTTGCCGATCTTCGAGCCGAAGACGTACAGGTCGTTGCGGAACGCGGTCGGGATGATCGGGAAGTACTCCGTCATGATCTTCTCGTCCAGCGCACCCCAGGCGTCGGCCTGCTCCTCGAGCGGAAGGGTGTTGATGTTGTCCATCTCGTCGTTCACCGACGCCTCGTCGAAGAAGGCGGTGTTGTAGACAGCGCCACCCTTCAGCAGCGGCGGCAGCATGGTCGAACCAGCCGGCCAGTCCGAGCACCAGTTGACGCCACGGAGGTTCAGCTTCTTGTTGATCTTGTTGTCCGGGTCGAGCCAGATGTTGTACGGCGAGTCCTGGACCGGGATGGCCTTGACCGAGAAGCCTCCGGCCTCGAAGCCCTTCGTGACCTGCTCCTGGGCGGCGACGGCCAGCGGGTCGACCTCGTAGAACACCATGGTGATCGGGTACGGCTCGTCGCCGTAGCCGGCCTCCGCGAGGAGCTCCTTCGACTTCTCCGGGTCGTAGGTGATCTGCTCACCGTCGGGCTGGAAGTCCACCTTGCCCGCCATGCCGGGAGGCATGAGGGAGTTGGCGGGGACGCGGGTCACGCCCGGGACCTCGCCGCCGGAGATCCACACGTCCTCGTAGGGGTACGCGTAGGCGAGGGCCTTGCGGACCTCGATCTCGGTGATCTTGGTGTAGTCCGGCGTCAGGGTGCTCACGCACTGCGACGTCTGCTGCACGAGACGCTCGCCGAGCTGGCCGTTGGCGTCGGTGTACTTGTCCGAACCGAGCGAGGTCGAGATCGCGGTCTGGCTGTCGGAGTTGTCCGAGAGCATGATCTCGTCGACCTTGGCCTGGTCCTGGTTGAACTTGAACACGAACTCGTCGGCGTACTGGTGACGACCCGGGTCGGAGTCAGCGGACCACTGGTCGTTCTTGACCAGGACCAGCTCCTCGTTGGGCTTGTAGCTGTCGACCTTGTAGGGGCCGTTGGACAGCGGCTTGTTGCCGTAGTTCGGCGGCTTGGAGGCGTTGCCGAGCGGAGCCGGGCCCATCGCCATGAAGGCGCCCCAGTAGTCCATGTCCGGGAACGGAACGGCCATCTTGATGGTCACGTCCTGGCCGTTGACCGAGACGCCGTCCCAGTTCTGGCACTTGGGGTCCTTGCCGGTGTAGGGACCTTCGTAGTCCTCGCCACCGTCGAAGTAGGGCTTGGAGTACTCGGTGCCCGGACCGGACGGGAACGCCTCGGAGTCGAGCGAGCGGCAGATGCCGAACGCGACCTCGTCGGCGGTGACGGGCTGGCCGTCCTCCCACGTGGCGTCGTCACGAATGGTGAAGGTCCACTCGGTGTAGTCCTCGTTGGGCGTGCCCAGGTCGGTGGCGAGGTCGGGGACCAGCAACGGCTGGCCCGCCTCGTCGCGGACGTACTGCGTCAGCGAGCGGCTCGTGAGCGCCTGCTGGATCGAGTTGCCCGTGACGGACCAACCGCCGGTCGGGTCGAGCGAGTCGGGGCCCGGGTCGCCCGGCAGGTAGACCGTGATGGTCCCCCCGGCGGTCGCGCCCTCGATCTCCGCGGCGGGGCCTTGACGCTCAGCGTCCTTGGATCCACCTTCCTGGTCGCCGAATTCCCTATCAGTGCCGCTGCCGTTGGAGCCTTCGTCGTCCGACGAGCCGCCGCCACAGGCAGCGAGGGTCAGAAGAGCGGCACCAGCGACGAGCGCGAGCGGCTTGTTCCGCTTCATGCTGTCCAGCCTTTCCTTTTTGTTCTCACCGGGGACGGCGTCCCCGGCGCGTGCACGGACCGTGGCCGAGCTGGGGCTCAGCGTCGGGTCTTGGGGTCGAGGGCGTCGCGGACTGCGTCGCCCAGGAGGTTGAGGGAGAGCACCAGCGCGACAATGCCCAGCAGGGGCTGCCACAGGTACTGCGGGTACTCGCGGAAGAACGTGAGGTTGGTGGCCTTGAGGATCGTCTGGCCCCAGGAGACGCCGTCGGTGACACCGATGCCGAGGAAGGCCAGGCCGGCCTCGAGTGCCACGAACGTCGGCAGCATCAGCGAGATGCTGATGATGATCGGTGCGGCGAGGTTGGGCAGCAGCTCCTTGAACAGGATGCGCGAGGTGGGCATGCCCATCACGCGCGCCGCCTGGACGAACTCGCGCTCACGGAGCGTGATGACCTCACCGCGGATCAGGCGGGCCGTACCCATCCACCCGAAGATCGACAACACGACCACCAGGGCGACCTTCTGGATGGTCCCGTAGTTGTCGGCGGTGTTGAACCGGTCGTTGATGATCGGCGCCATGGTGAGCGCTGCGAGGAGGAACGGGACCGTCAGGAACATGTCGATGAAGAACGACAGCACCTTGTCGACCGCGCCGCCGAGGAATCCGGCGAGGAGGCCGATGACCACCCCGACGACGCTTGCGAAGATCGTCGCGGTCGTCGCGATCAGCAGCGAGACGCGGCACCCGTAGAGCCAGTAGGCCAGGTTGTCCTCGCCGGTGCGCGGCGCGACGCCCATCGGGTGCTCCATCGTGAACGAGCCGGTGGGCGGGCCCATCTCGGGCTTCGGGAGGCCCTTGTTGAGGCCGTCGACACGCTCACTGGCCAGCGGGGTGTCGAGGCTCACGCCGAAGATGCTGCTGATCGGGCCGGCGAAGACCGCGCAGAGGATGAAGAACAGCACCACGATGGCGCAGACGACAGCGATCTTGTCGCGGGCCAGACGGCCCAGCGCGATCCGCATCGGCGACTTGCCGGAGATCTCCTCGGCCTCATGGCTGTTGGGGTCCTGGGGCTCCGGCTCGTTGCTCAACGAGCCCAGGGTCTCCGGTCCTGCAGTCTCTGCCGACATGCTCTCCCCATCTGGTTCGGGACTGTCCCGGCGCCGCTGCGGGGATCACCCGAGGCCAGCGCCGAGACAGGACTGTATGTGACCCGCGCCGCACGGACGATCACTGACGCGTAACGATCCAGTTACGACGCATTAACCAGTCCACACTTGCGAGTCCGGCAAATGCTCCGCGGGATCACCCGTGCGACGGAAGTTCCTTTGCCTGGCCTGCGGCGGGGGCAGGAGCCTCGTCGGCGCCGGGCGGAGTGGCGTCCACGCCGGCCTCCTCGCGCTGCTCGGGCGTGATCGGCGCCGGCGCCGCGGTGAGCGGGTCGTACCCACCACCGGACTTGGGGAACGCGATCACGTCGCGGATCGAGTCGCTGCCCGCGAGCAGCGCGACGATACGGTCCATCCCGACGGCGATTCCGCCGTGCGGGGGCGCCCCGAACTTGAAGGCGTCGAGGAGGAAGCCGAACTTCTCCTGCGCCTCGTCCTCGGCAAGCCCCATCACGGAGAACACGCGCTTCTGCACCTCGCCTCGGTGGATACGGATCGACCCACCGCCGAGCTCGTTGCCGTTGCAGACGATGTCGTAGGCATAGGCCAACGCACTGCCGGGGTCGGTGTCGAAGGAGTCGAGGAACTCCTCCTTGGGGCTGGTGAACGCATGGTGCACCGCCGTCCAGGCGCCGGCGCCGACCGCGACGTCGCCACTGGCGACAGCCTCGGAGCTCGGCTCGAAGAGCGGCGCGTCCACCACCCAGGTGAAGGCGAACGTCGAGTCGTCGAGCATGCCGCCGCGACGACCGATCTCGAGGCGGGCCGCGCCGAGCAGCGCGCGGCTGGCCTTGACGGGTCCGGCGGCGAAGAAGATGCAGTCACCCGGCGTTGCCCCGACGTGGGCGGCCAGGCCCGCGCGCTCGGCGTCCGTGAGGTTCTTGGCGACCGGACCGCCGAGCTCGCCGTCCTCGGCGATCGTGACGTACGCCAGGCCCTTGGCGCCGCGCTGCTTGGCCCAGTCCTGCCACGCGTCGAACTGGCGACGCGGCTGGCTGCCACCACCCGGCATCACGACGGCCCCGACGTAGGGGGCCTGGAAGACCCGGAAGGTCGTGTCCTTGAAGTAGTCCGTGCAGTCGGCGAGCTCGAGGCCCATCCGGAGGTCGGGCTTGTCGGAGCCGAACCGCGCCATCGCGTCGGCGTAGGTCATCCTCGGGATCGGTCGCTCGATGGTGTGGCCGGCCTGCGCCCACATCGCCTCGAGGACGTCCTCCATGAGCGTGAGCACGTCCTCCTGGTCGACGAAGCTCATCTCGATGTCGAGCTGGGTGAACTCGGGCTGCCGGTCGGCGCGGAAGTCCTCGTCGCGGTAGCAGCGCGCGATCTGGTAGTAGCGCTCCATGCCGCCGACCATGAGCAGCTGCTTGAACAGCTGGGGACTCTGCGGCAGCGCGTACCAGCTGCCCGGCGCGAGACGGGCCGGCACCAGGAAGTCGCGGGCGCCCTCTGGAGTCGAGCGGGTGAGGGTCGGCGTCTCCACCTCGACGAAGTCGCGGGCGTCGAGCACGTCGCGGGCGGCCTTGTTGATCCTCGAGCGCAGGCGGAGCGCGGCGGCAGGGCCGGAGCGGCGCAGGTCGAGGTAGCGGTGCTTGAGGCGCGCCTCCTCGCCGACCTCGCCGCCCTTGTGACCGGACGCGTCGTCGATCGGGAACGGCAGGGGGTCGGAGGCCGAGAGCACCTCCAGGTCGGTGGCGACGACCTCGACGCCCCCCGTGGCGAGGTTGGGGTTCTGGTTGCCCTCCTTGCGGGCCACCACCTCGCCGGTCACCTTGACGCAGAACTCGCTGCGCAGGCTGTGGGCGACCTCCTCGTCGCGGACGACCACCTGCACCACGCCGCTGGCCTCACGGAGGTCGAGGAACGCCACGCCGCCGTGATCGCGTCGCCTCGCCACCCACCCGGCGAGCGTGACGGTCTGGCCGACGTGGTCGGCGCGCAGGGCGCCGGCGTCATGGGTGCGGATCACTGGTTCTCCTCGGAGATGCTGGGGGTGTCACGTGCTGTGCTGACGATGGTGGGCCGGAGGTCCTCCCCCGGCGGGTTCCAGGTGGCGGGGTCCGCGTCGACCTGCTCGCCGCTGCGGATGTCCTTGACCTGATGGGTGCCGTCGGCCTGGACGAACCAGACGTAGGGGATGCCGCGCCGCTCGGCGAACCGGATCTGCTTGCCGAACTTGGCGGGCGCGGGGGCGACCTCGCACGCGATGTCGCGCGACCGGAGGGCGGCGGCGACCGCGGTGCTGGCGCCGCGGTCGTCCTCGGTGTTGAGGGCGACGAGGGCGACGCTCGGCACCGGCCGGCTGCCGGACAGCACGCCGTCGGCGATGAGCGGGACCAGCGTGCGGGAGACCCCGAAGGAGACGCCGACGCCCGGGTAGGTCGTACGCCCGTCGCTGGCCAGCGCGTCGTAGCGCCCTCCCCCGCCGACCGACTTCAGCCGCTCGTAGCCCGCCATGAAGATCTCGACGACGGTGCCGGTGTAGTAGTCGAGACCGCGCGCGATGCGCAGGTTGGCCTCGATGTCGACCAGGTCGCCGGCGACGGCACGACAGCCGTCGACGACGGCAGCGAGCTCCTCGAGGCCCTGGTCGAGCAGCTCGTCGGTGACCCCGAGCGCGCGGACCTGCTCCACGAACGAGGTGTCGGCGACCCGGATGGTGGCCAGGTCGAGGCACTGCTGCGCCTGCTCCGGCGTCGTGCCGACGCGCTCGACCAGGAGTCGCGCGACCTCGTCGGCCGGGAGCTTGTCGAGCTTGTCGATGACGCGGATCGCGTCGGTGACGTCGTCGATGCCGAGCCCGCGGTAGAAGCCCTGGATCAGCTTGCGGTTGTTGAACTGGAAGGACAGGCGCGGGATCGGGAGCCGGCTCAGTGCGTCGACCATCACCGACATCACCTCGACGTCGTGGTGGAAGGGCAGCTCGTCGCGTCCGACGATGTCGACGTCGGCCTGGGTGAACTGGCGGTAGCGCCCCTCCTGGGGCCGCTCGCCGCGCCAGGCCGGCTGCACCTGGAACCGGCGGAACGGGAACGCGAGGTGCCCGGCGTTCTCGAGGACGTAGCGAGCGAACGGCACGGTGAGGTCGAAGTGGAGGCCGAGCTCGGCCTTCGCGTCGGCCTCGGCGGCCAGGCGCTGGAGGACGTAGATCTCCTTGTCGACCTCGCCGCCCTTCGCGAGGCGCTCGACCGGCTCGACGATGCGGGTCTCGATGTTGGCGAAGCCGTGCAGCTCGAAGGTGCGCGACAGCGACTCGATCACGCCGCGCTCGACGGCCCGCTGCGCGGGCAACAGCTCGGGGAACCCGCTCAGCGGGCTGATCTTGCTCATGAGAGGTCCTGGAGGAACGGGTTGGTGGCGCGCTCGCGCCCGATGGAGGTCTGCTCGCCGTGCCCCGGGAGCACGACGACGTCGTCGGCCAGCGGCAACACCTTGCCGGCGAGGCTTCGGAGCATCTTCGCGTGGTCGCCCCCGGGGAGGTCGGTGCGTCCGATGGAGCCGGCGAAGAGCAGGTCGCCGGAGAACATCACCTCGGACACGTCCTGCTCGGCGTACGGCGAGCGGAACGTCACCGAGCCCTCGGTGTGCCCGGGCGTGTGGTCGACGACGAACCTCAGGCCCGCGAGCTCGAGCTCGGCGAGGTCGGACAGCTCGCGTACGTCGTCGGGCTCTGCCCACGTGTGGTCGCCGCCGAGGAGCATCTGCGTGGTCTCGCGGCTCATCCCGGCCATCGGGTCGCTCAGCAGGTGGCGGTCGGCCGGGTGGATCCACGCGGTCGCGTCGTAGGTGCCGGCGACCGGCGCGACGCACCACATGTGGTCGACGTGGCCGTGGGTGACCAGCACGCTGACCGGCTTGAGCCGGTGCTCGCGCACGACCTGGGCGACGCCGTCGGCGGAGTCCTTGCCGGGATCGATGACGACGCACTCGGCACCGGGACCCGTGGCGACGACGTAGCAGTTGGTCCCCCAGGGTCCGGCGGGGAAGCCAGCGATGAACACAGGCGTCAGTCCTTGCTAGTGGTACGAGGGTGGTCGACGGGGACGGACGATCGTCCCATCCGCTCAGGTGGGAAGCCTACCGAGGGCCGTCCGGCCCATGACTACGATGGGCGACCATGAGCTCCGACAAGCAGTCACAGGACGAGTCGACCCGGGGTGAGATGCCCTGGGGTCGCGTCGCCGATGACGGCACAGTCTTTGTCCGCACCGCTGACGGGGAACGTTCCGTCGGGTCCTACGAGGCAGGCACCCCGGAGGAGGCGCTGGAGTTCTTCACCAAGCGCTTCGCCGAGCTGGAGGGCAAGGTCCACCTGCTCGAGCAGCGCGTGGCATCGGGGCGGTTGGCGCCCGAGGAGGCGACCACCTCGACCAAGGCCCTGCGCGAGCAGGTCGTCGACGCGCACGCCGTGGGCGACCTCGTGTCGCTGGCGGCGCGCCTCGACGCGCTCGGCCCGGTGATCGCGGTCCAGCGCAGCGCCCGCAAGGAGGAGCGCGCGCAGAAGAGCGCGGAATCCAAGGCGGAGAAGGAGAAGCTGGTCGCCGAGGCCGAGAAGCTGGCCGAGGGCACCGATTGGCGCAACGGCGCCAACCGGCTGCGCGACCTCCTCGCCACGTGGAAGGAGCTGCCGCGACTCGACCGGGCCACCGACGACGCGCTGTGGCGGCGCTTCTCCACCGCGCGGACGACGTACACCCGGCACCGCAAGGCGCACTTCGCCGAGGAGCACGAGCGTCGCGACGGCGCGCGGGTCGTCAAGGAGCGGCTGGCCACGGAGGCCGAGGCGCTGTCGACGTCGACGGAGTGGGGTCCCACGGCGGGCAAGTACCGCGACCTGATGCGCGAGTGGAAGGCAGCCGGTCCCGCCCCCCGCGAGGTCGACGACAAGCTCTGGCAGCGCTTCCGGGGCGCCCAGGACACCTTCTTCGGTGCCCGCGACGCCGCCAACGCTGCCCTCGACGAGGAGTTCGCCGCCAACGCGGAGGTCAAGGAGCAGATCCTCGCCGAGGCCGAGAAGCTGCTACCCGTCACCGACGTCGACGGCGCGAAGAAGTCCTTCCGCGACCTCGCCGATCGGTGGGACGAGGCCGGCAAGGTGCCGCGCGACCGGATGAAGGACCTCGAGGGCCGGATGCGGAAGGTCGAGCAGGCGATCCGCGCGGTCGAGGACGAGCGGTGGAGCCGCAGCGACCCGGAGAAGTCCGCGCGAGCCGACGACATGATCGGCAAGCTCGAGGCCGGGATCGCCGAGACGCAGGCCAAGCTCGACAAGGCCACCGCCGCCGGCGACGCCAAGCGCACCAAGGACCTCGAGGCCGAGCTCGCCAGCAAGCAGGCGTTCCTCGACATGGCCCGCAAGGCGGCCGCCGACTTCGGCTGAGGCTCGATCCGGGCTCGATCCGGGCTCGACCCAGGCTCGACCCGGGCTCGATCCGGCCTGGGCGTCAGGCGGTGACGCGGTAGGCGTCGAAGACGCCGGGCACGGCGCGGACGGCGCGGAGCACGCCGTCGAGGTGGGCGGCGTCGGCCATCTCGAAGGAGAACCGGCTCTTCGCCACCCGGTCGCGGGTCGTGGAGAGCGTGGCGCTCAGGATGTTCACGTGGGCGTCGGAGAGCGCCATCGTGATGTCGGAGAGCAGGCGGGCGCGGTCGAGCGCCTCGACCTGGATGTTGACCAGGAAGGTCGACTGCGAGGTCGGCGCCCACTCCACCTCCAGCACCCGCTCCGGTGTCGCGAGCAGGCTGGAGGCGTTCGTGCAGTCGCGGCGGTGGACCGAGACTCCCCCGCCCTTGGTGACGAAGCCGAGGATCGGGTCGGGCGGCACCGGCGTGCAGCACTTGGCGAGCTTGACCCAGAGGTCGTCGACGCCGGGGACGATGACGCCGGAGTCGGTCGGCGCGCGCTTGGCGCGCGAGCGACCGGTGATCGTGACGCCCTCGGACATGTCCTCCTGGGCGCCGTCGTCACCGCCGTGCAGGTCGATGACGCGGCGTACGACGGCCTGCGCGCTGAGGTTGCCCTCGCCGACCGCGGCGTAGAGCGCGGAGACGTCGGCGTGGTGGAAGTGCTCGGCGACGAGCGCCAGCACGTCGTGGGTCATCAGGCGGGTGAGGGGAAGGCCCTCCTTGCGCATCCGCTTGGCTATCTGGTCCTTGCCGCGCTCGATCGCCTCCTCGCGCCGCTCCTTGGTGAACCACTGACGGATCTTCGAGCGGGCGCGCGGTGACTGGACGAAGTTGAGCCAGTCGCGCGACGGGCCGGAGGTCGGTGACTTGGACGTGAAGACCTCGACCACGTCGCCGTTGTCGAGGGTCGACTCCAGCGGCACGAGGCGGCCGTTGACCCGCGAGCCGATCGTGTGGTGGCCGACCTCGGTGTGCACGGCGTACGCGAAGTCGACGGGTGTGGCACCGCCCGGGAGCGGGATCACGTCGCCGCGTGGCGTGAAGACGTAGACCTGCTGCTGGTTCATCTCGAAGCGCAGCGACTCCAGGAACTCGCCGGGGTCGTCCACCTCGCTCTGCCAGTCGAGCAGCTGCCGGAGCCAGGTGAGGTCGTCCTTGTCGCCGAGGCGGTCGGTGTCGACGCCGGTCTTGCTGTTCTCCTTGTACTTCCAGTGCGCCGCGACGCCGTACTCCGCGCGACGGTGCTGGGAGAACGTACGGATCTGCACCTCGACCGGCTTGCCCGCCGGGCCGATCACGGTCGTGTGGAGCGACTGGTACATGTTGAACTTCGGCATCGCGACGTAGTCCTTGAACCGCCCGAGCACCGGGTTCCACCGCGAGTGGATGACACCGAGAGCGCTGTAGCAGTCACGGTCCTCGTCGACGAGGATGCGGATGCCGACCAGGTCGTAGATGTCGGAGAAGTCGCGTCCGCCGACGATCATCTTCTGGTAGATCGAGTAGTAGTGCTTGGGGCGGCCGGTGACCTTGCCGTTGATCTTCGCCGCCTTGAGGTCCTGCTCGATCTCGGTGACGACCTCGGCGAGGAACTGGTCGCGCGACGGCGCCCGCTCGGCGACCATCCGGACGATCTCGTCGTAGATCTTCGGGTGGAGCGTCGCGAAGGCCAGGTCCTCCAGCTCCCACTTGAGGGTGTTCATGCCGAGCCGGTGGGCCAGCGGTGCGTAGATGTCGAGGGTCTCGCGCGACGAGCGCTCCTGCGAGGCGGCCGGGACGTAGCGCAGGGTGCGCATGTTGTGGAGGCGGTCGGCGAGCTTGATCACCAGCACCCGGATGTCGCGCGACATCGCGACGATCATCTTGCGGATGGTCTCGGCCTGCGCCGAGTCGCCGTACTGCACCTTGTCGAGCTTGGTGACGCCGTCGACCAGCACGGCGACCTCGTCACCGAAGTCGTCGCGCAGTGCCTCCAGCGTGTACGGCGTGTCCTCGACCGTGTCGTGGAGCAGCGCCGCGACCAGCGTCGGCTCGGTCATGCCGATGTCGGCGAGGATCGTCGTCACCGCGAGCGGGTGGGTGATGTAGGGGTCGCCGCTCTTGCGCATCTGGCCGGTGTGCCACTTGTCGGCCTCGGCGTAGGCACGCTCCAGCAGGGCGAGGTCGGCCTTCGGGTGGTTGGCCCGCACGGCGCGGAAGAGCGGCTCGAGGACCGGGTTGGACGACGGCGGCTTCGTGCCGACTCGGGCCAGGCGGGCACGCATGCCACGCGCGGTCAGGGGCGCCCTGACCTCCTGCGCGGGGACCTGCTCCTCTGCCATGCACAGAGTCTAGTGAGTGACCTGGGCCCCGCGGACCGAGGCTCAGACCGTCAGCAGGGTGCTGACCGGCAGGTCACCGGTCTTCGAGCGCGGGTCGAGGAAGCCGAGCTCCATCAGCACGGCCACTCCGGTGGCGGTGCCGCCGCACGCCTCGACGAGCCGCTGGGTCGCGACGACCGTGCCACCGGTGGCGAGGACGTCGTCGACCATCAGCACCCGGTCGCCCGGATCGATCGCGTCACGGTGCACCTCGAGGGTCGCCTCGCCGTACTCCAGCGCGTAGGACACGGCGTGGGTCGCGCGCGGGAGCTTGCCGGCCTTGCGCACCGGCACGAAGCCGATGCCGAGCGCGAGCGCCACGGGCGCGGCGAGGATGAAGCCGCGTGCCTCCATGCCGACGACCTTGTCGACCACGACGTTGCCGTGGTCGTCGCGACCGGCCGCCGCGAGGGCAGCGATGATCGCGGAGAAGGCGTGGTGGTCGGCGAGGACGGGCGTGATGTCCTTGAAGGTCACGCCCTCCTGCGGCCAGTCGGGCACGTCGACGGTGAGACGGGTGAGCGCCTCCTGGGCCGTACGCCGATCAGGCATCGTCGACCGGACCGTCGACCGGACCGTTGACCTGCCTGCCGACGGGGGCGTCGACCTTGGCGATCGCCGCACGGGCGATCTCGATCTCGGTGCCGGGCGCGATCTCGAGGCGTGCCGTGTCGTCGGTGATGGCCCGGATGGTGCCGTAGATGCCCGAGGACATCATGACGCGCTGGCCCACCTCGATGCTGCTCTGCAGGGCGGTCACCTCGCGCTGCCGGCGCTGCTGCGGGCGGACCACCATGAACCAGAACAGGGCCAGGATGGCCACGAGGGGAAGAAGTGCGGCGAGGTCGTTCACGGTCGGGGCTCTCCTCGGAGGGGTGGGGTGCGTGAGCGCAGGGAGTCTACGCGGCGCGGTCCCGCGACCTACACGTCGTCGAAGAGGGTCGAGTCGACCGTCGGCACCGGCGGCGGGGTGAGGCCGAGGTGGTGCCAGGCGGCGGGCGTCGCGACCCGGCCCCGCGGCGTACGGGCGAGCAGGCCGGTGCGGACGAGGAAAGGCTCGGCGACCTCCTCGACCGTCTCGCGCTCCTCGCCGACGGCGACGGCCAGCGTCGAGATGCCGACCGGTCCCCCGCCGAACCGGCGGCAGAGCACGTCGAGCACCGCGCGGTCGAGGCGGTCGAGTCCGGACTCGTCCACCTCGAACAGCTCGAGCGCGGCCTGCGCGACCGGCAGCGTCAGCACGCCGTCGGCGCGCACCTGGGCGTAGTCACGGACCCGGCGCAGGAGCCGGTTGGCGATGCGGGGCGTGCCTCGCGACCGCGAGGCGATCTCGGTGGAACCCTCGGCGGTGAGGTGCACGCCGAGCAGCCCGGCGGAGCGGTGGACGATCTGGTCGAGCTCGTCGGGCTCGTAGAACTCGAGGTGCGCGGTGAAGCCGAAGCGGTCGCGCAGCGGCCCCGGGAGCAGTCCGGCGCGGGTGGTGGCGCCGACGAGCGTGAACGGCGGGATGTCGATCGGGATCGCCGTCGCCCCGGGACCCTTGCCGATGACGACGTCGACCCGGAAGTCCTCCATCGCCATGTAGAGCAGCTCCTCGGCCGGCCGCGACATCCGGTGGATCTCGTCGACGAAGAGGACGTCGCCCTCGTTGAGGCCGGACAGGATCGCGGCGAGGTCGCCGGCGTGGGTGATCGCCGGGCCGCTCGTCAGCCGCAGCGGCGTGCTCATCTCCGCGGCGATGATCATCGCGAGGGTGGTCTTGCCGAGTCCGGGCGGACCGGACAGCAGGACGTGGTCGGGCGCGCGGCCACGGCGGCGGGCCGCCTCGAGGACCAGCCCCAGCTGGTCGCGTACGCGCACCTGGCCCACGACCTCGTCAAGGGTCTTCGGGCGCAGGGCCGCCTCGACGGCACGCTCGTCGCCGTCCGCCTCGGCGTCGGTGAGCCGCTGGAGGTGGGTGAGCTCGGCCCCGGTGAGGTCGGTGTCCGCGTCGTCGACGTCGTCCCAGTTCATCGCCGTGCCCGCCTCAGGCCTTGCTCAGCGTGCGGAGCGCGGCTCGCATCAGCGCGCCGACGTCGGGCATCTCGCCGGCGTCGGGCGCCACTGCCTCGACCGCCTTCTCCGACTCCTTGGCCGACCAGCCGAGGCCGACCAGCCCCTGCTGCACCTGGTCGCGCCACGCCTCGTGCGGCGCGGCGGCGGTCGTCGGGTGGTGGCCACCCGTGGGCGGACCGATGCGGTCCTTGAGCTCGAGGATGATGCGCTGGGCGCCCTTCTGGCCGATGCCGGGCACGCGGGTGAGCGCCTTGACGTCCTCGGTCATGATCGCGCGTCGTACGTCGTCGGGGCTCATCACCGCGACGATCGCCTGGGCGACCTTGGGGCCAACCCCGGAGGCGGTCTGGGCGATCTCGAAGACCTGCTTCTCGTCCTCGTCGAGGAACCCGAAGATCGTCAGGCTGTCCTCGCGCACGATCATGCTCGTCGGCAGCGTCGCCGGGCGACCGACGCGCAGGGTCGCGAGGGTGCCCGGGGTGCACATCAGTTCGAGGCCGACACCACCGACCTCGAGCACGGCGCTGGTGAGCGTGACGGCGGCGACCTCGCCGCGGACGAAGGCGATCATCGCGTCCTCACTGGAGTCGTCCGTGCTGCCTGGGCCTGGCGTTGGGCGTGGGTCCGGGCCTGGGCTTTCGCACGGGCCACGGCCTCCTCGATGCGGGTGCTGGCGGAGCCGCGCCACACGTGCGTGATGGCCAGCGCGAGGGCGTCGGCGGCGTCGGCGGGCTTCGGCATCTCGGACAGGCGCAGGATCCGGACGACCATCGCGCCGACCTGCGCCTTGTCGGCGCGGCCGTTGCCGGAGACCGCGGCCTTGACCTCGCTGGGCGTGTGCATGGCGATCGGCAGTCCGCGCCGCGCGGCCACGACGAGCGCGATCCCGCTGGCCTGGGCGGTGCCCATGATCGTGCTGGAGTCGGAGCGGGCGAAGACCCGCTCGACGGCGACGGCGTCGGGGCGGTGCTCCTCGATCCAGGCGTCGAGACCCCGCTCGATGCTGACCAGTCGCTCCGCGATCGGCAGGTCCGCGCTGGTGCGGATCACTCCCACGTCGACCATCGTCAGCGGGCGACCGACGCTGCCGTCGACGACACCGACGCCGCACCTCGTGAGGCCGGGGTCGATGCCGAGCACCCGCACGCCACCCACCTCCCGCTCACCAGTTCGTCCGAACACATGTTCGTCCCGGCAACGCTAACCGTCGCCGCCCGGCGGGCGGCGTACGACACGCGGGAGCGGGCGCTCTCCCGGGCTTCCCCGTCCGCCCCGTCCCCCTCCCTCCACCCCCGCTGTAACGCCGGGTTAGGGGCTGTACCCACCGTGATGCACGGGGGTGGGTAGAGGGCCTAACCCGGCGTTACAGCTGGACTCGCGGCGGGGTGCGCATGACCCGGTACGGCGTGAGGTCGTCGGTGTCCGTCCCGAACCGCGCGCAGGTGTCGGCGTACTCGCGTGCCGCCCGGGCCAGGGCGGCACGACGACCTGCGAAGAGGTCGACGTAGGTGATCCGCGAGGCTCCCAGCTTGAAGCCCGTGAGGAAGTCGTGGCGCCGCTTCTCCTCGGCGAGCACGACCAGCGGATCGAGCCCGCTCGGGTTGTCGGGCCCGTACTTGAGGAGTCCGTCCGCCTCGAAGAAGTGCCGCTTCACGACCATGTCGGCGAATGCCGTGGTGCGTCCATCGGTCAGGCCGAACTGCAGCACGGGACGGCCGATGCCGAGCTCGAGGACGAAGTCGCGGACGAGTGACTCGAGGTAGGTCTCGGCCAGGCGGTCCGCGTGCTCGATGCACCAGCGCATGCACCTGCTGTGCGGCCAGCAGGCCATGGTCGACAGGACGTCGAGCAGGGCCGATCGTGGCACGCCCGCCCTGAGCGCGGCATCGCACGCCGCGAGACCGTGCGCCCGGCCGTGCTCGCGCACCATGTCGAGTGCGGTGCGCGCCCGGCCGAGCACCGGCAGGCCTTCGAAATGCTCGAGATCCACGTCGCGGAAAGGGGCGAGGTGGTGCTTCACCCCCGCCCGGACCGCATCACCGTGCACCTTGCGCCGGCTGATGTGCACCAGCGCCGAACGCGGATCGGGCGCGCCCATGCCGAGCACGATCGCCGACGAGTCGTGGCTGAACGCATACGTGGTGGACGTCAGGCTCATCCGTGCGGCGCGGACCCGGAGGATCGGTTGGAGGCGGAACGGGTCGGCGGCACGCCACGCCTCGCCGTCGGCGTACACACCCCGCCTGAGGCCCACGAGGTGTCCGGCGAGAACCAGGCGGCGTACGTCGTTGGGGTCGAGGCCGGCGACCGACAGCTGGCGCGTCGTCACCAGCCCGTGTTGCTTCTGCATCTGGGAAGTGAGAGGTAGGTACATGCCGGCCGAGGGTCGGGACCGCCACCGACGGATCGCCCGCTCGTGCGTCATGCCCTGTGGAACACCGCAGAGCGGCTCGTCCTGTGGACGGCTGGTGGTCCTCGGCGGCCGCTGTAACGCCGGGTTAGTTGCTGTACCCACCCTGATGCATGGGGGTGGGAACAAGCACTAACCCGGCGTTACAGCGGGTGAGCCAGGAAGCCGGTCAGGCGTCGGCGGCCTCGAGCTCGGCGAGCACGTCGGCGGGGACGTCGACGTTCGTGAAGACGTCCTGGACGTCGTCGAGGTCCTCGAGCGCGTCGACGAGGTGCATCACCTTGCCGGCGCCGGAGGCGTCGACCGGGATCTCCATGCTCGGGACGAACTCGACGTCGGCGGAGTCGTAGTCGATGCCCGCGTCCTGGAGGGCGGTGCGGACGGCGACGACGTCGGTGGCCTCGCTCTGCACCTGGAAGACGTCGTCGAGGTCGCTGAGCTCCTCGGCGCCGGCGTCGAGGGTGGCCTCGAGGACGTCGTCCTCGCTGACCTCACGGACGGTGCCGTCGTGCTCCTGCGACTTCGGCACGACCACGATCCCCTTGCGGGTGAACAGCCGCGAGACGGAGCCGGGGTCGGCCATCGTGCCGCCGTTGCGGGTCACCGCGGTGCGGACCTCCATCGCGGCACGGTTGGTGTTGTCGGTGAGGCACTCGACGAGGATCGCGACACCCTGCGGGCCGTAGACCTCGTAGGAGATGGTCTTGTAGTCGACGCCGCCGGACTCGGCACCGGAGCCCCGCTTGAGCGCGGAGTCGATGTTCTTGTTGGGGACCGAGTTCTTCTTCGCCTTCTGGATCGCGTCGTAGAGCGTCGGGTTGCCGGCGGGGTCGGCGCCGCCCTGCTTCGCCGCGACCTCGATGTTCTTGATCAGCTTGGCGAAGAGCTTGCCGCGCTTGGCGTCGATCGCGGCCTTCTTGTGCTTGGTCGTTGCCCACTTGGAGTGGCCTGACATGGGACCTCTATCTACTCGTCGTTCGCGGTGTACGTCGTCAGGCCGAGCGCACCAGGTCCACGAACACGCCGTGGACGCGGTCGTCGCTGCCGACCTCCGGGTGGAACGAGGTCGCCATCAGGGGGCCTTGACGGACCGCGACGATCCTACCCGCGGCGGGGCCGTCCTCGACCCGAGCCAGCACCTCGACGTCGTCGTCGACGGCCTCGACCCACGGCGCCCGGATGAAGACCGCGCGCACGGGGTCGGCCAGTCCGTCGACGTGCAGGTCCTCCTCGAAGGAGTCGACCTGCCGCCCGAAGGCGTTGCGGCGCACCGTGATGTGGAGGCCGCCGATCGTCTCCTGACCCACCGCGCCGTCCTCGATGCGGTCGGCCAGCAGGATCATCCCGGCACACGTGCCGAAGGCCGGGAGGCCGCCGCGGACGGCCTCGCGCAGCGGCTCGAGCAGGTCGAAGATCGTGGCGAGCTTGATCATCGTCGTGGACTCCCCGCCCGGGATGACGAGACCGTCGCACGCCGCGAGCTCGGCGGGCCGGCGTACGGAGATCGGGTCGGCGCCCAACGATCGCAGGGCGGCCAGGTGCTCGCGGACGTCGCCCTGCAGGGCCAGCACGCCGATGGTCGGACTCACGGACGTCGATCCTAGGACGGTCGTAGGCTCGCTCCCCATCAGGCTCCCCCGCGGCCGGGCGTGATCCGCAGGGCGACCGTGCTGACGAACGCTGTGCCCTGACGCCGACTACCAGCCGCGCTCGGACAACCGGTGGGGCTGCGGGATCTCGTCGACGTTGATCCCGACCATCGCCTCGCCGAGGCCGCGGGAGACCTTGGCGACCACGTCGGGGTCGTCGAAGAAGGTGGTGGCCTTGACGATCGCCTCGGCGCGCTCGGCCGGGTTGCCGGACTTGAAGATGCCCGAGCCGACGAACACGCCCTCGGCCCCGAGCTGCATCATCATCGCGGCGTCGGCCGGGGTGGCGATGCCGCCGGCGGTGAAGAGGACGACCGGCAGCTTGCCCGCGGCCGCGACCTCCTTGACCAGCTCGTAGGGCGCCTGCAGCTCCTTGGCGGCGACGTAGAGCTCGTCCTCGGACAGGCCGTGGAGGCGGCGCAGCTCGGCACGGATGGTGCGCATGTGGGTGACGGCGTTGGAGACGTCGCCGGTGCCGGCCTCGCCCTTCGAACGGATCATCGCCGCGCCCTCGGTGATCCGGCGCAGGGCCTCGCCGAGGTTGGTGGCACCGCAGACGAACGGCACGGTGAACTGCCACTTGTCGATGTGGTTGGCGTAGTCGGCCGGGGTCAGCACCTCGGACTCGTCGATGTAGTCGACCCCGAGCGACTGGAGGACCTGCGCCTCGGCGAAGTGACCGATGCGGGCCTTGGCCATCACCGGGATCGAGACGGCCTCGATGATGCCGTCGATCATGTCGGGGTCGCTCATGCGCGAGACGCCGCCCTGGGCGCGGATGTCGGCCGGCACACGCTCGAGCGCCATCACCGCGACGGCGCCGGCGTCCTCGGCGATCTTCGCCTGGTCGGCGGTGACGACGTCCATGATGACGCCGCCCTTGAGCATCTCGGCCATGCCGCGCTTGACGCGGCTGGTGCCGTGCTCGATGGGGGTCTCGGGGGTGTGCTCAGCCATGGTCCGATCGTAGTGCCGTCCCACCCCGGGGGATGCATCGGGAGGGGCGTTCGGCCGCGGCCGGATCAGCCCTGCGAGGCGGCCCGCGCCAGCGCCTGCCGGCGGACGACCCAGATGCGCTGCGCGACGGTCACGGTCGCCGCGATCGCGAGCGCCCAGAGCGCGACGTGGAGCAGGACCCAGAGGTCGAGGACATCGGCGAAGAACGCGGGCACGAGCATGCCGACCAGCCGGTCGGGGCGTTCGGCGATGCCGACCTTGGCGTCGTAGCCGAGGACGTCGGCCTTGGCGCGGGCGTACGACGTGACGGCGCCCATCACCAGGATGACGAGGCACAGCGCGAGGTACAGCCTGCTCTCGTGGTGCCAGGCGAAGAAGAGCGCCAGACCACCGAAGAGCGCGCCGTCGGCCACCCGGTCGAGAGTCGAGTCGAGGAACGCGCCGAAGTCGTCCGCACGGCCGACCTTGCGCGCCATCGCGCCGTCGATCAGGTCGCTGAAGACGAACAGGGTGATGAAGACGACCCCCTGCCAGACCCAGCCCTGCGCGAAGAAGAAGATCGCGCCGAAGCTGACGCCGAGGGTGCCGACCAGCGTCACCGCGTCGGGACTGATGCCGAGGCGGATGAAGAGGTTGATGAAGGGCGCGAGCATGACGCCCTGCCAGAACTGCTTGAACCTGTCGAGCACGGGCCGCAGGCTACCCGTCGAGCAGGGCGGAGCGGACGTCCGCCACCGCACCGGGTGCCCCGGTGATCGTCCAGTCGACTCCCGCCGCAGGTACGACGACGGAGTCGCCGCCCGCACCCCGGACGATCGCCGCTCCGGGGAGGCGGTCCCACGCGGCGACGCTGTGCTGGAACAGGACGTCCCACTGGCCACCCGCGATGGCCATGCAGTCCATCGTCCCCGAGCCGAGCATCCGGAGGGTCCCGACCTGCTGGACGGCGCGCGCGAAGGCCTCGCCGACCCGGCCGCCGTAGAACGGCGGGTGGAGGTAGGTCACCGCACAGCGCGCCTCACGGGAGGTCGCGGGCAGCTCGTCCAGCCGCACGCCGTCGCAGGTGCTCGGCAGGTCGGGTCCGCCGACCCAGGTGCGTAGCCCGGCGGCGTGGTGCACGGCCCCGAGGATCACGTCGTCCTCGTCGCGGAGCGCCAGCGCGCTGCACCACCAGTCGCTGCCACGGCTGAAGTTGTAGGTGCCGTCGACGGGATCGATGACCCAGGTGCGACCGGACGTGCCGGGCCGCGACGTGCCCTCCTCCCCCACGATCGCGTCGTCGGGCCGCTCGGCGGTGAGCCGCTCGACGATCAGCCGCTCGGCGGCCGTGTCGGCCTGGGTGACGATGTCGGAGCCGCTGGTCTTGCGGGCGATGTCGAGCCCGTCGACCCTGATCCGGGCGGCCAGTGCGGCCGCCTCCCGGACCAGGTCGGCGGCGAGGGCTGCGTCGGTGCTCAGGCGCGGGTCGTCCACGGGCGCCACGTTAGTGCGAGGGCGTACTGTGACGGGACGGAGCCATCCAGGCTTCCGACCAGGGAGCCCCGATGAGCGACAAGTCGCCACGGCAAGGCATGTCCAAGAAGTCCGGCAAGTCCATCAAGGAGAAGCGCGCCGACAAGCACGCGAAGGCGGCTTCGAAGAGCGGAGCAGACGAGACCTTCCTCCCCAAGAAGAAGTGAGTCTCCTCAGCCTCGGTGTCATCGGCACGTCGGCCAAGGAGAACGAGCACCGGCTCCCCCTCCACCCCGACCACCTCTCGCGCCTCGCGCCCGAGGTGGCGGCGCGCACGACGCTCGAGCACGGGTACGCCGACCGGTTCGGCATCCGCGACGAGGACCTGGCCCCGCACGTGGCGGGCTTCGCCACGCGCGAGGAGATCATCGAGCGCTCCGACGTGGTGGTGCTGCCCAAGCCGCAGCACGAGGACGTCGCCAGGATGCACGCCGGACAGGTGCTCTGGGGCTGGCCGCACTGCGTGCAGGACACGCGGATGACCCAGCTCGCGATCGACCGTGAGCTGACGCTGATCGCGTTCGAGACGATGAACCACTGGACGTCCGACGGTCACGTCGGCCTCCACGTCTTCCACAAGAACAACGAGCTCGCGGGCTACTGCTCGGTGCTCCAGGCGATGGAGCTGGCCGGCATCACCGGCGACTACGGCCGCCGGCTGAGTGCCGTCGTCATCGGCTTCGGCGCCACCGCGCGCGGTGCAGTGACGGCGCTCAAGGCGCACGGCGTCGGAGACGTCGCGGTGCTGACGACCCGCGGCGTCGCTGCGGTGGGCTCGCCGATCCACTCGGTGAGGATCCGGCAGTGGGACCACGATCCCGACGGCCGCGGCATCAGCGTCGTCACCGACCGGGGCCGGGAGCCGCTGGCGCCGTACCTCGCCGAGAACGACATCATCGTCAACTGCACGCTCCAGGACACGGCCGCGCCGTTGACCTACCTCCAGACCGAGGACCTGGCCGGGTTCCGCCTCGGCAGCCTCATCGTGGACGTGTCGTGCGACGAGGGGATGGGGTTCTCGTGGGCGGTGCCGACCACCTTCGACGACCCGATGTTCACCGTCGGTGACCGCGTCCACTACTACGCGGTCGACCACAGCCCGTCGTACCTCTGGAACTCGGCCACCTGGGAGAACAGCGAGGCGCTGCTGCCGTTCGTCGAGACGGTGCTGAGCGGACCGGATGCCTGGGACGCGTCCGAGACGATCACCCGGGCGATCGAGATCCGGGATGGTCGGATCCAGAATCCGGCGATCCTGGCCTTCCAGGGCCGGTCGGCGGAGCACCCCTACCCGGTCGGCTGACCCGTCTCCCACGCCTCGGCGAGCAGCGTGCGCGTGTCGTCGAGCAGCTGCGGGAGGGTCTTGGTCCCGCCGACGACGGTGATGAAGTTGGCGTCGCCGGTCCACCGGGGGACGACGTGCTGGTGCAGGTGCTCCGACAGCGAACCACCGGCCGAGCGGCCGAGGTTGAGCCCGACGTTGAAGGAGTGCGGGCTGCTGATCGTCCGGATGGTGCGCAGCGCCTGCTGCGTCATCGCCATCAGCTCGCTCGACTCGGGGTCGGTGAGGTCGGTGAGGTCCGCGACGTGACGGTAGGGCAGCACCATCAGGTGGCCGGGGTTGTAGGGGTGCAGGTTGAGCACGACGTACGTCGACTCGCCTCGCGCCACGACCAGCGACTCCTCGTCGGGGTGGCCGGGGATCGCGCAGAAGGGGCAGCCCTCGTCGTCGACGGCCGTGCGGACGTAGGCCATCCGGTGGGGCGTCCAGATCCGCTCGAGACCGTCCGCGCCCTGTTCACCCATGCCGATGATCCTAGGGTGGACACGTGACCACGATCCGGCCGGCCGGTGCCGCCGACATGGCCGCCGTGGCCGACCTGTGGCACGAGGGCTGGCACGACGGCCATGCCGGGCACGTGCCCGACGGGCTGACCGAGCTCCGCACCCTGGATGCCTTCCACGAGCGGACGCCGCCGCGGGTCGCGGACACCTCGGTCGCCGTCTCCGAGGACGGTGCGCTCTTCGGGTTCGTGATGGTCGTCGGTGACGAGGTCGAGCAGGTCTTCGTCGGGCGGCCCTCCCGCGGGACGGACCTCGCCGCTCGGCTGCTCGACGAGGCCGAGCATCGGGTCGCCGCCTCCGGCTCCGGCTCGGCGTGGCTGGCCGTGGTCGCGGGCAACGCCCGGGCGCGACGGTTCTACGAGAAGTGCGGCTGGGTCGACGAGGGCGACCTGCCCTACGAGGTCACCGCCGGCGGGGAGACCTTCGTGTCGCCGTGCCGGAGGTACACCAAGGAGCTGTGAGGACCGGCGGGGCGGACCCGCGCCCCGGCGACCCTCAGGTCCAGGCCTTGGCCAGCCGCACGACGATCTCGGTGAGCCGGTCGGGCGAGGTGGCGATGTTGAGCCGCACCTGGCCGGTGGAACCGGGCGCGTAGGAGGCGCCGTCGCTCACCATCACGCGGCCCCGCTCGAGCGCGACCGCGGCGGCGTCGGCGTGGTCGTGGGCGGAGGCGTCGAGCCAGGCGAGGTACGTCGCCTCGAGCGGGCGCATCCGCACCTCGGGGAGGTGCTCGGCCAGCAGCGAGCGGAGGAGCGTGCGCTGGTCGTCGAGCCGCTCGACGAGCGAGGCGAGCCAGCCGTCGCCGCGGTCGTACGCGGCCAGCGCGGCGACCGCCCCGAGCGGTGACCAGGAGTCGTTGCGCGACATCGGCTGAGCGTCCAGCAGCGCGCGGTCGGCCGGTGAGGGGACCACGAGCTGGGCGCACTTGAGACCGGCGGTGTTGAAGGCCTTGGAGGCCGCGACCACGGCGACCGCGTGGTCGTGGGTGCCCTCGATCGCGAGGTAGGAGACGTGCTGGGCGCCGGGCAGCACCAGGGGCGCGTGGATCTCGTCGCTGACGACGCGGGCGCCGTGGCGTACGACGACGTCGCGGATGCCTTCCAGCTCGGCGCGCGTGAAGACCCGACCCCACGGATTGTGCGGCTGGGTCAGGATCAGCGTCCGCGCTCCCTCGGCGAAGAGCCGGTCGAGCCGGTCGAGGTCGATCTCGGCGCGGGCGGCCGAGGCGGGCACGGCGAGGAGGTGCTCCGTCCTGCCCGTGATGCCGGCCAGACCGTGCTGGGCGTTGTAGCCGGGTGTCGGTAGGACCACTCCCCCCGGATCGCTGAGGACGTCCAGCGCGATCCGCACCCCGGCCGTGACGTCGACGACGGGGCGGACGGCCTCGGGCTCGGGCGCCCAACCGAAGTGCCGCCCCGCCCAGCCGGCGTACGCCTCTCCCAGCGCTGGATCGTTGTCGAGCGGGTAGCCCGTCACCCCGTCCGCGAGCACCCGCTGGACGGCCTCCAGCACCACCGGGTCGACCGCGTAGTCCATCTCGGCGACCCACGCGGGGATCACGTCCTCCGGCACGGAGCCCCACTTGAGGATCAAGGCCCGCCGTGCCTGCTCGTCGGTGAGGTCGACGATCGGGCGCCGCTCCCCCGAGGAGTGCTCCACGCGCGACTCAGACCTGCTCGCGCGACGCGACCGCAGCCGCGACCCGCTCGATCGCCTCGGCCAGCGGTACGCCGTTGTCCTGGCGGCCATCGCGGTAGCGGAAGGACACCGCGCCCTTCTCGACGTCGTCGTCCCCGGCGATCATCATGAACGGCACCTTCTGCAGCTGCGCGTTGCGGATCTTCTTCTGCATCCGGTCGTCGGACTCGTCGACCTCGACGCGCAGCCCCTGCGCCTTCATCTGCCTTGCGATGTCGAAGAGGTAGTCGTTGTGGCGCTCCGCGATCGGGATGCCCTGGACCTGGACGGGCGCCAGCCACGGCGGGAAGGCGCCGGCGTAGTGCTCGACGAGGACGCCGATGAACCGTTCGATCGAGCCGAACTTGGCCGAGTGGATCATCACCGGCTGCTTGCGGGTGCCGTCGGCGGCGACGTACTCCAGGTTGAAGCGGTCGACCGCGGGCTGGTTGAAGTCGTACTGGATGGTCGACATCTGCCAGGTCCGGCCGATCGCGTCCTTGGCCTGCACCGAGATCTTCGGGCCGTAGAACGCGGCACCGCCCGGGTCGGGCACCAGGTCGACGCCGAACTTGCGCGCCGCCGTCTCCAGCACGTCGGTCGCGGTCTGCCACTGCTCGTCGGAGCCGATGAACTTGTCGGGCTTGGAGTCGTCACGGGTGGACAGCTCGAAGTAGTAGTCGTCGAGCCCGAAGTCGCGCAGCAGCCCGGTCACGAAGGTCAGCAGGTGCTCGACCTCGGCCGGCGCCTGCTCGGGGGTGACGTAGGAGTGCGAGTCGTCCTGGGTCATCGCCCGGACGCGGGTGAGGCCGTGGACCACGCCGGACTTCTCGTAGCGGTAGACCGACCCGAACTCGAAGAACCGCAGCGGCAGCTCGCGGTAGGAGCGCTGCCGCGAGCGGTAGATCAGGTTGTGCATCGGGCAGTTCATCGCCTTGAGGCGGTACTCGGCGTGCTCCATCTCCATCGGCGGGAACATGGTGTCCGCGTAGTAGGGCAGGTGTCCGGAGGTGTGGAACAGCCCGTCCTTGCTGATGTGGGGGGTGCCGACGTAGTCGAAGCCCTCCTCGAGGTGCCGGCGGCGGACGTAGTCCTCCATCTCGCGCTTGATCACGCCACCGCGGGGGTGGAAGACCGCCATGCCCGACCCGATCTCGTCCGGGAAGGAGTAGAGGTCGAGCTCGCGGCCGAGCTTGCGGTGGTCGCGGCGCTCGGCCTCCTCGATGCGGTGGAGGTGCTCCTCGAGCGCCTCCTTGGTCTCCCAGGCGGTGCCGTAGATGCGCTGGAGCTGCTTGTTCTTCTCGTCGCCCCGCCAGTACGCCGCCGCGCTGCGCATCAGCTTGAACGCGGGGATCCGCTTGGTGGTGGGCAGGTGCGGGCCACGGCACAGGTCGGACCACTTGGCCTCGCCGCTGCGGCCGATGTTGTCGTAGATGGTGAGCTCGGCCCCCGATGAGCTGTCGACCTCGACGGCCGCGCCCTCCGTGTCGGCCGCGCCCGCGCCGCCCTTGAGCCCGATGAGCTCGAGCTTGTAGGGCTCGTCCTTGAGCTCGGTCAGCGCGTCGGCGTCGGTGGTGACCCGGCGCTCGAAGCGCTGGTTCTCCTTGATGATCTTGCGCATCGCGGACTCGATCCTGACCAGGTCCTCCGGCACGAACGGGGTCTCGACGTCGAAGTCGTAGTAGAAGCCGTTGTCGATCGGCGGGCCGATGCCGAGCCTGGCCTCGGGCCACAGCTGCTGCACGGCCTGCGCCATCACGTGGGCGGTCGAGTGCCGCAGGATGTCGCGGCCGTCGGCGCTGTCGATGGCCACCGCCTCGACCTCGTCGCCGTCCGCAAGCTCGTACGCCAGGTCCTTGAGCTGTCCCCCCACGCGAGCGGCGACCACGTCGGCGTCGTCGCGGAAGAGCTCCCATGCCTTGGTGCCCGTCGTGACCGAGGTCTCCGCACGCTGATCGGCGTGGATGCGGACGACCTGGATGTCGGACACGAGAGCTCCTTCAGAAGCGTTGTGGAGGTGGGACGGATGTCCGGGCGAGCCTATCGGCCGCTCCTCCTGCCTCGCCTCCCGATATGCCCCAGGGCGGGATCAGTGGGCACCTTGCACGTTGAGGACGACGACGCCGGTGATGATCATGGCGAGCGCCGCGACCTTCAGCGGGTTGAGCGACTCCCCCAGCCACAGGGCACCGATCACGGCGACGGCGGCCGTGCCGAGGCCCGACCAGATGGCGTACGCCGTGGACACGGGCATCTGCCGCACCACGAGGGCGAGCAGCCAGATCGAGGCCGCGTACCCGACGATGACCGCCACCGACCACATCGGGTCCTTGAAGCCCTGGGTGCGGGGCAGCGCTGCGGTGGCTGCGACCTCGGTCGCGATGGCTGCCAGCAGCAGCCCGACTGCGGCGTACACGGTCACCGTCCTCCTTCGTGTAGCAGGTGCTACAAGCCCCACTGTAGCACCTGCTACAGTCGCGTGGTGGCCAAGGATCCCGGACGCCGTCAGGTGTGGACGCGTGAGGCGACCGACTACGCCCTCGAGCACGGCCTGATCGACCTGAGCCTGCGACCGTTGGCGGCCTCGCTCGGCACGAGCGACCGGATGCTGCTCTACCACTTCGGCACCAAGGACGACCTGGTGGCCGCCATCCTCCGCGAGTCCAACGACCGAGCGGTGGCAGGCGTCACCGGCCTCCCGCCGTCACGGGACCTGCGATCCGCGGTGCACGACCTGTGGGCCCTCGTCCGCTCCCCCGGCCTCGAGGCGTGCAGCCGGTTGTACGTCGAGGCTGCCGCGCTCGGCCTCCTGGGGCACGAGCCCCATGCCAGCGTCGTGCGCGAGGCCAACGCACGCTGGTTCGCCTCCCTGGTCACCCACCTGACGGCATCGGGCGTCCCCCGGCCGCTGGCGAGGCGTGCCGCGACGATCACCGACGCAGCCTTCATGGGCTTCCAGCTGGACGCCCCGCTCTACGCCGGGACCCCTGCGGCGAAGCGGGCGGTCGCCGACCTGTCCGACGCCGTGGCGGCACTGGGCCGCTGACCAGTACTGCGTCACGTCGCGATGGGTACGGTCAGGGAGCAGGCCCCGTCGGGGCCACGTCGAGGAGCGAGCGTGACGACCGACCTGTCCCACCGACGCGGTGACGCGGGCTCCGCCGCCCGCGGTCTCGCCGGTGCCGCACATGCGGGGCCGGCGCTGGCAGTGACCGTCCTGGCCGCCCTGCTCGCCGTCGCCCAGGACCTGCCGGCCGGCCGCGCCGCGCTGGTGGTCGCCGCCGTGCTCGCCGGGCAGCTGTCCGTGGGGTGGAGCAATGACCTCGCCGACCTGGGCCGCGACCGCACGGCTGGGCGATCGGACAAGCCACTGGCGACGGGCGAGGTCCCGGTGTCGCTGGTGCGGGCGTGCTGCGCGATCGCGGTCCTCGCCTGTGTCGTCCTCTCCCTCTCGCTCGGGGTGCTGCCCGGGCTGATCCACCTCGGCTGCGTCGCCTCGGCATGGGCCTACAACCTCGGGCTCAAGGCCACCGCGTGGTCGTGGCTGCCCTATGCGGTCAGCTTCGGCGGCCTGACGGCCGTGGTGACGTACGCCGACGGGTCCGCGCCGCCGTGGTGGTGGCCGGTCGGTGCCGCGCTGCTCGGCGTGGGTGCACACCTCCTCAACGTGCTGCCCGACCTCGACGACGACGCCGCGACCGGCGTCCGCGGTCTGCCGCACCGGCTGGGCCCGCGCTGGATCGCTCCGGTGGCCGCGGCGGTGCTGGTGGCCGCCACCGCCGTCGTGCTGGTCGGGGCGTCCCCTGCGACGGCCGTGTGGGCGTCCTCGACCGTCGTGGTCCTCGTGCTCGCGGGCGTCGTCGTGACCGGCAGCGGTCGCCGACCGTTCGCGGCGGCCGTCGCGATCGCGCTGGTCGATGCCACCCTCCTGGTGGTCGCCCGATGACCGCCGAGTCGTGGGACCTCGTCGTGGTCGGCGCCGGCCCGGCGGGAGCCGCGACCGCTCTGGGCGCGCTCACCGCGGACCCGCGTCTGCGGGTGCTGCTGCTCGACCGCAGCGACTTCCCGCGCGACAAGTCGTGCGGCGACGGCATCGCACCCCACGTGCTCGACGCCCTGGCCGAGGTCGGCGCGGCCGACGTCGTCGACGGCTGGACGCCACTGCGCGACCTCGAGCTCGCTCACGGCGACGTGGTCGTGGCGGGCCCGATGCGGCGCGAGGTGCACGTCGTCCCGCGCACGGTCCTCGACGCACGCCTCGTCGAGCGCGCAGTCGCCGCCGGAGCCGTCCTGCGGCGCCACCGCGTCACCTCGGTCGAGGTCGACGCCGCCGGTCCGGTCGTCTCCGGCGGGCTGCGCGGCTCCGTCGTGGTGGGTGCCGACGGGGCGCACTCCCTGGTCCGACAGGCGCTGCTGGGCAGGCGACGGGAGTCGCGCGCGCTCGCGATCAGGGGCTACGCGCCCGTCACGGACGCGACCCGCGGTCGCCAGATCATTCGCTACGGCGACCGGCGGCAGCCGTCGTACGCCTGGGCCTTCGACCGCGGCGACGGACTGGCCAACGTCGGCTACGGCGAGCTGCTCCCCGGCCAGGAGACCGGCACACCGCCGAGCCGCCGGCTGCTGCTCGACCAGCTCGAGCAGCTCGTGCCGGGCGCCGCGAGCACCGGACGTGACTGGCGTGGGCACCACCTGCCCCTGAGCAGCTGGCGCTGGGACCAGCCCGACGGGCCCGTCCTGCTGGTGGGCGACGCCGCCGGACTCGTGAACCCGATGACCGGCGAGGGCATCTACTACGCCGTCGCGACCGGGATCGCCGCCGGACGCACCGCGGCGCGCGCTGTCGCCCTGGGCCGCCCCGAGGCCGCCGGCGCCCGCCACCGCGGGGTCGTGCGCACGCACCTCGGGTCCCACCTGCGCCACACCTTCGTCGCCTCACGACTGGCCCAGGCGCCACGCATCGTCGACGCCGGCATCCGCGCCGCCGGTCGTGACCGCCACGTCTTCGACACCCTGGTCGAGATCGGGCTCGGCGACGGACGCATCGACCCGCGCCTCGTCGCCGGCCTGGCCCGCGACCTCGTTCCGCACCCGCGACTCCCCCACCGCACCCGACCCGCAAGGACGTCCGCATGAGGATCCTGGCCGCCCGCAGCGCACTGCCGCCGCACTCCTATCCGCAGGCGGAGATCACCGAGGCCTTCGCCGACGTGATCTCCGAGCGCAGCCTCGACCGCGCCCTGCTCCGGCGATTCCACCGCAACGCGGGCGTCGAGCGGCGGCACACGGTGCTGCCGTTGGCCGACTACGCCACGCTCGGCGACTTCGGGCGCGCCAACGACCTCTTCATCGAGCACGCCGTCGAGCTCGGCGCGCAGGCGCTGGTCGATGCCCTCAAGGCCGCCGACCTCACCCCGTCCGACGTGGACCTGGTCGTGACCGCGACCGTCACCGGGCTGGCGGTGCCGTCGCTCGACGCCCGGATCGCCGGGGTCGTGGGGCTGCGCGAGGACGTACGCCGGATGCCGCTGGTCGGCCTCGGCTGCGTGGCGGGCGCCGCCGGGATCGCCCGGGTCCACGACTACCTCCTCGGCCACCCCGACCACACCGCCGTCCTGGTGGCGGTCGAGCTGTGCTCGCTGACCGTCCAGCGCGACGACACCTCGGTGCCCAACCTCGTCGCGAGCGGCCTCTTCGGCGACGGGGCGTCGGCCGTCGTCGCGGTCGGTGACGCCCGGCACGGCGGCCCGGTCCGGGTGCTCGACTCGCGCAGCCGGCTCTACCCCGACAGCGAGCGCACGATGGGCTTCGACGTGGCCGGCTCGGGGCTGCGCATCGTGCTCGACGCCGAGGTCCCCACCCTCGTCGAGCGCTTCATCCGCGGCGACGTCGACGCCTTCCTCGCCGACCACGACCTGACCCGCGCCGACATCGGCTGGTGGGTCTGCCACCCGGGCGGCCCCAAGGTGATCGAGGCGCTGCAGGAGGCGCTCGAGGTGCCCCGTGAGGCGGTGCAGCTCACCTGGGAGTCGCTCGCGCGGGTCGGCAACCTCTCGTCGGTCTCGGTCCTCCACGTGCTGGAGGACACCCTCGCCCAGCGCCCGCCCGAGCCCGGCAGCCACGGCGTTCTGCTCGCGATGGGTCCGGGATTCTGCTCCGAGCTCGTGCTGCTGAGGGCCGAGTCGTGACCACCCTGCTCGCGTTCACGATCCTCGTCGCCCTCGTCGGGCTGGAGCGGGTCGCCGAGCTGGTCGTCTCCACCCGCAACGCTGCCTGGAGCCGCGAGCGGGGCGGCGTCGAGAGCGGGCTCGGCCACTTCCCCTTCATGGTCGTGCTCCACACGGCACTGCTCGTCGGGGCGCTCGTCGAGGCATGGGTGCGCCGACCCGACGTCCCGTCCGCGCTTGCCTGGTCGATGCTCGGTCTCGTCGTCGCGTCGCAGGCACTGCGGTGGTGGTGCATCGCGACGCTCGGGCGGCGCTGGAACACCCGCGTCATCGTCGTACCCGGCCTCCCTCCGGTCGCCTCCGGCCCGTACCGCCTGGTGCGGCACCCCAACTACGTCGCCGTCGTCGTCGAGGGTGTCGCGCTGCCGCTCGTGCACGCCGCCTGGATCACCGCCGTCGTCTTCACCGTGCTCAACGCCGGCCTCCTCGCCGTCCGGATCCGGACCGAGGACGCCGCGCTCGCCACGCTCCCGCCCGCATCGAGCCCCGAGCCCGCCGATGCGTGACGTCGTCGTCGCCGGCGGAGGCCCGGTCGGTCTCGCGACGGCCCTGCACGCGCACCGCGCCGGCCTGTCCGTCGTCGTCCGCGAGCCGCGCACCGGCGCGATCGACAAGGCGTGTGGCGAGGGGCTGATGCCCGGCGCGGTCGCCGAGCTGGCCGGTCTCGGCGTGCACCCGCACGGGCGCCCGCTGGCGGGGATCCACTACCTCGACGCCGACCGCTCGGGTGCCGGCGCGGCAGCACTCTTCGCGAACGGCCCCGGCCGTGGCGTCCGGCGCACGGTCCTCCACGACGCCCTCGCGGCGGCGGTCGCCGACGCGGGGATCCGTGTCGAGAGCCGGCCGGTCGAGGACGTGCGCGACCTCGGCGACCACGTGCTGGTCGACGGCGAGGAGACCCGCTACCTGCTCGCCGCCGACGGGCTCCACTCGCCCGTGCGCCGGCTGCTGGGCCTCGACGCCCCGGCGGGCGGCCGCCGGCGGTTCGGCCAACGGTGCCACGTCGAGCAGGAGCCGTGGACGTCGTACGTCGAGGTGCACTGGTCGCCACGCGCCGAGGCCTACGTGACGCCGGTCGACGACGACCTCGTCGGGGTCGCGATCCTCGGCGACGCGGGAGCGCGGTTCGACGACCTCCTCGGCGACTTCCCGGTGCTCGCCGAACGGCTGACCGGCCCGCGCAGCAGGGTGATGGGCGCCGGCCCCCTGCGGCAGCGCGCGAGGTCCCGCGCGGCCGGCCACGTGCTGCTGGTCGGTGACGCCGCCGGCTACGTCGACGCGCTCACCGGCGAGGGCATCGCGCTCGGCCTCGCCCAGGCCCGCGCCGCCGTGGTCTGCGTCGCGACGGACCGGCCCGACCTCTACGAGAACCGCGCCCGTCGCCTCGGGTGGCGCCACGAGCTGCTCACCCACGCCCTCCTCCGCGCCACGGCGCTCCCTGCCGCGCGCCGCGCGCTCGTCCCCGCCGCCTCGCGACTCCCGCGGGTGTTCGGTGCGGCCGTCAACCAGCTGGCCAGGCCCGCATGAGCACCACACCGCGCACGAGCGAGCTGGTGGTGCTCCTCGACGAGGCCGGGCGGGCGGTCGGCACGGCCGACAAGGCGGACGTCCACGACAGCGACACCCCCCTCCACCTCGCCTTCTCGGTGCACCTCTTCGACGAGCGCGGTCGGGTGCTCGTCACCCGTCGCGCCCTGACGAAGCAGACCTTTCCCGGCGTCTGGACCAACAGCTGCTGCGGCCACCCCGCGCCGGGCGAGGACCTCGCCGACGCCGTACGCCGACGGGTGCGGCAGGAGCTCGGCACCGACGTCACCGACCTGCGCCTGGTGTTACCGGCCTTCCGCTACCGGGCCGAGCAGGACGGGATCGTCGAGAACGAGATGTGCCCGGTGTTCGTCGGATCCACGCAGGGACCGGTCGATCCGGACCCCTCGGAGGTGGACTCGGTCAGCTGGGAGCCGTGGGCCGACTTCCGGTCCGGCGTGCTCGACGGCACGCGCCCGGTCTCGGTGTGGTGCCGCGCCCAGGTGGCGGAGCTCCCGGAGGACCCGCGCGGCGCTCCGGAGGCGCGCACCGAGGACCTGCCGGCGGCCGCCCGTCCACAGGGGTGAGCACCTGACTGGACCTTTCCACGTTCCACGAGCGTCGGACCCGGACCTGTGGCACCCTGCCGCCAAGGGCCCTCGAGACCGCGGGCAGCCCGTCAGTGCGGAGGAACGCCCGTGTCCGAGATCGGTGCCCCGACGAGCGTCGGTGTACCCGCGCAGAGGGAGCCCGTCGAGTTGACCGCCGCGCTGGACGAGGAGAGCGACCGCGTCGCGCTCCGCCTCGCCATCGACGCGGCCGGTGTCGGCGCATTCGTCTGGAACCTGGTCTCGGGTCGGCTCCGGTGGGACGCGCGGCTGCTCGAGCTCTTCGGGCTCGACGAGACGACCTTCGGAGGCACCATCGAGGCCTTCAACGAGCTCGTCCACCCCGACGACCTGGCCCGCGTGAGCGGCGCGCTCGGACGCGCGATCAGCGCGTGCAGTGACTACACCGCCGAGTACCGCATCGTCCTGCCGGGCGGGGGTGTCCGGTGGATCGAGGCGCGTGGCCGGGCCTTCTCCGAGGAGCCCGGTGGTCCGGCCGTCCGACTGGTGGGTGCCGCCTACGACACCAGTCAGGTCCGTGAGGGCGAGGCCCGGCTGGGCCGCGTGCTCGAGTCGATGTCGTCGGCGTTCTACCAGCTCGACGACCGGTGGCGGTTCAGCTACGTCAACGCCGAGGCGGAGCGGCTGCTCGGCGCCCACCGGGAACAGCTCGTGGGGGAATCGATCTGGGAGGCCTTCCCCGCCGCCGTCGGAAGCGCCTTCGAAGTGCACTACCGACGCGCCGTGACGACGGGCCGTCCGGTGTCCTTCGAGGCCTACTACCCCCCGCCGCTCGACGGCTGGTACGAGGTGCGCGCCTGGCCGTCGCCCGAGGGCCTGGCCGTCTACTTCGTCGACATCAGCGAGCGCCGCGAGGCGCAGGACGCCCTCGCCCGGTCGGCGCGGAGGCTCGCCCTCCTCGCGTCGGTGTCCGACGGACTCACCGGCACGCTCGACCCCGTCGAGGGCGTGAGTCGGCTCTCCACCATCCTCGTCCCTGCGCTCGCGGACTGGTGCCTCGTCACGCTCGTCGACGACCCGTACGCCGCGGACTGGCGCCGCGGGCTCCGCGACGTCGGCTGGTCCCATGCCGACCCCGCCATGAGCGAGACCCTGCGCCAGTACTCCGCGCTGCGACTGGGCGCGATGACCGACGAGTCCTACCTCGCCCGGATCATCCGCGACACGACCTCCGTGCTGATGGAGGACGATGCCGCGGTCAGGGTTGCAGCCGTGCTCCGCGAGGGTGCCGCTCGCGACCGGCTGCGCGAGCTGGACCCGGCGTCCGCGGTCGCCGTCGCACTCCGGGCGCGTGGGCGCACCGTCGGCGTGGTGACCGTGTTCCGCGGGCACGAGAGGCTGGCTTTCACCGAGGACGACGTGGCCCTGCTCGAGGACGTGGGCGCGCGTGCCGGACTGGCGCTCGACAACGCCCGCCTCTACGAGTCGCAGCGCGACGTCGCCGAGGCCCTGCAGCGCAGCATGCTCACCGATCCGCCGCGCCCCGAGCACCTCGAGATCGTCACCCGCTACTCCCCTGCCAGCGAGGCCGCCCGCATCGGCGGCGACTGGTACGACGCCTTCCTCCAGCAGAACCGTGGCCCCGGCAACAACGACGTCGTGGTCGTCGTCGGCGACGTCGTGGGCCACGACGTCGAGGCCGCGGCCGCCATGGGCCAGGTGCGCGGGCTGCTCCGCGGGATCGCCGTCCACAGCGGCTACTCCCCCGCCGACGTCCTGTCCGGCGTCGACCACGTGATGGAGTCCCTGCGGCTGGAGACGACGGCGACCGCGGTCGTGGCGCGCCTCGAGCACCACCCGCGCCCGGGAGCCGCAGCCGGTGAGGAGGTCGTGCTGCGCTGGGCGCACGCCGGCCACCCGCCCGCACTGCTGGTCGGCCCCGGCGGCGAGGTCACCCGCCTGGCCGACGTGGAGGACAACGACCTCCTGCTGGGTCTCGACCCGGACACGAAGCGGGCCGAGAAGGCGTCCTTCCTGGAGCCCGGCTCGACCCTGCTCTTCTACACCGATGGCCTCGTCGAGCGACGCAACCGTGACGTCGAGCAGGGCATCGCCGACCTCGAGGAGCTCCTGCGCGAGCTCACTCCGCAGACCGACGACCTCGACGACCTGTGCGACCTGCTGCTGGAGCGGATGATCGGCGACCAGCCCGAGGACGACGTGGCTCTCCTCGTCGTGCGCTGGTCGCCGAAGCCGGCTGCTTGAAATCTCCACTTCTTGGGTGAACATGCGTTTACCGGCGGCCGAGTCGGGTACACGATCCCTGCTGGCTCGGGTCGGCACCGACCGATGACGCACACGCAAGGGGATCCACGCAGTGACCAGTACGCCCGACGAGGCCACCACGACTCCGGAGGCCACCGCAGTGGCCCGCGAACTGATCGCCTCGTTCGGTCAGGACCCGGACCTCTACGTGCCGGGAACCGTGACCACCCTGCCCGGCACCCGGACGACGACGTACGACATGGCCTGCAGGCCCGACTGCCCGCACCCCGACGGGCAGTGCCATCGTCCGCACGCCGCGTACTTGGGTGACGACCGCGTGCGCGAGCGGCTGGTCCCCGCCCAACGACGCCGAGCCTGAAATGATCTGAGCCGCGCTGCTGGTGCAGCGCGGCTCTGACGATCGTCGGTGGGCGATACTGGGTTCGAACCAGTGACCTCTTCGGTGTGAACGAAGCGCGCTACCACTGCGCCAATCGCCCGGGACGCGGGAACGATATCCCATGGTCGGAGCCGCCGGGCAATCCGGGTCGGCCCACCGCCGACGGCTCAGTCCTGGCTGCTGCTGCGCTCCTTGATCTCGCGGCGCAGGTCGTCGGCGGCGTCCGGGTCGTCGTGGAAGCGCCGATAGCTGTAGATGATCAGTCCCACGGCGATGAAGGCCGACGCGACCTGGGTGACCCCGGTCCACACGCCGCCGGGCAGCCACCAGCTGTCCGACAGCGGCCACCAGCCGGGTGCAGGCGGCTTCATGATCCAGAGCACGCCGAAGCCGGCCAGTGCCACCGCACCGAGGCACGACGCGATGATGCGCGGGACGGTCTCGACACCCTCGGCGGCCCCGAGCATCGCGCGCAGCCGGATCGGCTCCACGCGGCGGTCGGCCCAGTCGTACTGGTGCGACAGCAGGGCGAGGCCGGCGAAGATGCCGAGGAGTCCCGGACCGGGCAGGAACAGGGCAGCGACGCCGAGGAGCAGCAGCACCCACCCGAGGATCTCGAGAACGATTCGCTTGGCTGCCCCCGTCATGGGAAGAACCTACCCGGCCGCCCCAGCCCGGTATGGTCCAAGAAAACACGAACGTTTCCCCAAGTTCGTCATGAGTGATCCTCAAGAACAGGTCTGGACCGGTCCGGGTCATTTTTGGGGGTTTCGCATCACGAGACGCTCCGGATGCCGTCTCATGAGCAATCAACCCCGGGAACCCCCGCCCGGGCACCTGTCTCAAGGAGCAACGATGAACATGTCTGGTGGCGGGCACACTCTCGCCGATGTGACGTTGGGCATCACCGTTGAGTGCACGGACGAGCGTGGCATCCGCCACCAGATCGACACCGTGCTCGGCTACCGCAGCTCCGACCCCTTCGCCGTGGCCATGACCTTCGTGACCCCCGACGGCGACCTCGTCTGGACCTTCGGCCGCGACCTGCTCATGCGCGGCGTCGAGGGCCCCGCCGGCGACGGCGACGTGCACGTCTCCCCGGCCCTCAGCCTCACCGGCCGCGCGATGGTCAGCATCGAGCTCAGCTCCCCCGACGGCCACCTCGTGCTGCTCGCCAGCGGCGCCGACGTGCAGGACTTCCTCGCCCGATCCGCCGCCGTCGTCGCCCCGGGTACCGAGTCCGACTACTTCGACGTCGACATGCTCATCACCCAGGTCCTGGCCTCCTGACGGAGCCGCCCTGCCGGATCCTCCCGCTAGACCTGCGAGTGCTGGGCGATCCAGCTCGCGTGAAGTCCTGCGTAGACGCTGCCCGCCTGGGTGACCAGGGCGGCGTGCGGTCCGCGCTGCACCACTCGCCCCTTGTCGACGACGATCACCTCGTCGGCACCCTCCGCCGTCGAGAGCCGGTGAGCGATCGTGACCGACGTGCGCGCCTGCATGAGTCGCTCGAGTGCCCGGCCGATCTGCATCTCGAGCGCCGGGTCGACCGCACTGGTGGCCTCGTCAAGCACCAGCAGGTCGGGGTCGGCCAGGTGCGCGCGCAGGAGCGCCACGAGCTGCCGCTCACCCGCTGACAGCGACTCGCCGCGCTGGCCCACCTGCGTGTGGAGGCCCCGCGGCAGGCCGGCCAGCCACTCGTCGATGCCGAGCTCGATCGCCGACTCGCGGATCTCCGCCTCGCTCGCCTCGAGCCGGCCGTAGCGCACGTTGGCGGCGATGGTGTCGTCGAAGAGGAAGCCCTCCTGCGGCACCAGCACCACGCTGCGGCGCAGCGACGTCGCGTCGATGCGGCGTACGTCGACCCCGTCGAGGAGCACGGCCCCGTCGACCGGGTCCATCAGCCGGGTCAGCAGCTTCGCGAAGGTCGACTTGCCGGAGCCGGTCTCGCCGACGATGGCGACGCGGGTGCCGGCCTCGATCGCGAGGTCGATCTCGCGGAGCACCGCCGGGCCGCCGGGATAGGCGAACGTGACGTCGGCGAAGCGCACGTCGATGGGGCCGCGCGGCAGTGTCTCGCCGTCGGGTCCCGGATCGATCAGGTCGGCCGGGGTCTCCAGGATTCCCAGCACGCGGCGCCAGCTGGAGATGGCGTTCTGCGCGTCGGTGAGGATCTGCGTGCCCATCTGGACGGGACCCACGAAGAGGGTCACCAGGAACGCGAACGCCAGGACCTTGCCGGGCGTCATGTCGCCGGTGAAGCCGAGGAGCACACCGATGATGAGGACGCCGGCGTTGGCCAGGCCCGCCGACAGGCCGCCGAGCGAGAACGAGGTGACGGTGTAGGTCTGGGCGTGGGTGTAGGAGTTCTGCCAGTCCTGGATCGCGGTGTCGATGCGTGCCTGGGTGCGGTCCTCGACGCCGTAGGAGCGCACCACGGCCGCGCCGACGACGGGCTCGGAGATGGCGCCGAGCAGCACGCCCACCTGGTGGCGTACGACGGTGTAGGCGGCCGACAGCTTCTTCTGGAACCAGCGGATCGACAAGAACAGCGGCGCGAAGGCCAGCCACACGACCGCGGCCAGCTCCCAGCTGTAGACGAGCATGAGCACGGTGGCGACGAGCATCTGCCCGATGCTGACGACGAAGATCAGGCCGCCGAACACGAGGAACTGGCTCACCTGGTCGACGTCGGTCGTGACGCGGGAGACGAGCGCGCCACGGCGCTCGGTGTTCTGGGTGAGCAACGGCAGGTCGTGGACGTGGCGGAACGCCTTGGTGCGCAGCGTGGCGAGGCCGTGCTCGGAGGTGGTGAAGAGCCGCGTCGTCATGGCGTACGACGCCCAGCTGGTGAGGCCGATCGCGACCGCGGCCAGCACGCCCATCCAGACGACGTAGTCGAACCGGGGTCCACCAGGCGCGTTGAGCCCGCGGTCGAGCGTCTGCTGGACGGCGATCGGGACGACGATCTGCCCGCAGGAGGAGATGATCGCGAACAGCAACGTGAGGCCGAGGCCCTCGCGGAGCTCGGGCGAGTACTTCATGCCGAGGCGGATCGTCGCGATCGCGCCGATCTCCTCGCCGGAGTCCATCCTGGTGCCGGACGTCGCGGCCGGGGCGGTGGTGCTCATGCGTTGTCACTTCCGGCGTCGACGGTCGAGCCCTCAGGGTCGACCTCGTAGGCGTTGACGAGGTGGGCGTAGGCGGGGCTGGTCTCGAGCAGCTCGGCGTGCGTGCCACGCGCGACGATCCGGCCGGCCTCGAGGTGTGCCACCTCGTCGGCCAGCGAGATCGTGGCCTTGCGGTAGGCCACCACCAGCAGCGAGGCGGCAGCGCCGTGGACGTCGTCACGCAGCGAGGCGAGGATGCGGGCCTCCACCTCCGGGTCGACCGCCGACGTGGCGTCGTCGAGGATCAGCAGCCGCGGACGGCGGACGAGGGCGCGGGCGAGGGACAGGCGCTGGCGCTGGCCACCGGACAGCGAGGTGCCGCGCTCCCCCAGCTGGGTGTCGAGGCCCTCGGGGAGTGCCGCGACGAAGCCGTCGGCCTGGGAGGTGCGCAGCGCACCCCAGACCTCCTCGTCGGGGACGTCGGCGCCGAGCGTGACGTTGCCGCGGACCGTGTCGTCGAACATGAACGCGGTCTGCGGCACCAGCGCGACGTCACGCGGCAGCTCGCCCTTGCGCAGGGTGCGGAGGTCGCGGCCGTCGATCCGGATGCCGCCCGCGTCGGGGTCGACCAGCCGGCTCAGCAGGCTGGTCAGCGTGCTCTTGCCGGACGCGGTCGCGCCGACGAGGGCCACCGTGCGGCCCGGCCGGACCTCGAGGTCGATGCCCCGCAGCAGCGGCGCGTCGACGTCGTAGGCGTAGTGGAGGTCCTCGACCTGCAGCAGGACGCCCGCGTCGGTGCGGGGCAGCTCGTCGGGGCCGTAGGGCATGACGCCGGTCGCGTCGAGCACGGCCTTGGCGCGGCGGTAGCCGACGACCGAACGGGGGAACTCGCCGAGCAGCCAGCCGATGGCCCGGATCGGGAAGGAGACGATCGTGAGGAGGTAGGCGATGGTCACCACGTCGCCCGCGCTCGTCGCCCCGCTGGTCACGCGGGAGACGCCGACGGCCAGCACGACCAGCACGCCGAGGCCGGGCAGGCTGGCGAGCGCGGGGTCGAAGATCGCACGGATGCGTCCGGCGCGGATGTTGACGTCGCGCAGCTCCTGCGCCTTGGCGCGGAACCGGTCGGTCTCCTCGGTCTCGCGGCCGAGCGTCTTGACGACCATGGCGCCGTCGAAGGACTCGTGCGCGATCTCGCTGACCTCGGCGCGGAGGCCCTGGGCTCGGGTCATCAGCGGCGAGGCGTAGCGCTGGTAGAGCAGGTTGGCCACCACGACGGCCGGGAAGACGAGCAGGCCGACGATCGCCATGACCACGTCGGCGACGAACATCTGCACGACCGCGACCACCATCATCACGACGGTGCCGAGCGCCATCGGGAGCGGCATGATCGGTGACCACGCCGCCTCGACGTCGGAGTAGGCGTTGGAGAGCAGCTGGCCGGTCGGGTGGCGCTGGTGCCACTCCATGGGGAGGGCGAGGTACTGCCGCGTGACACCACGACGCGTGTGGGACTGCATCCGGTAGTACATGATGCCGCCGCCGAGCCGGCGCGCGACGATGCCGATGGCCCGCAGGATCGCGACGGACATGAACAGCACGAAGACCCAGACCAGCATGTCGGTGCCGATCTCACCGGTGTCGAAGGCGGGGATCAGCACGTTCTGGGTCGACCAGCCGAGGACCCATGCGTCAGCCACGGTGAGCACCCCGAACAGCACCGCGCCGAGCGTGGCGATGGTGAACACCCGCGGCTCACGACGGACCCCGACCCACAGGACGCGGAACCCGTCGAGCGTCGTCGTGCCCCGCGGCCCCGCATCCTCAGTCACCCGGCGAGGCTATGCCTCGGCACCAACAGCGGGCGAATCGAAACGTTCCTGTCGTCGAGGGGCCGGACGTGGTGGGCTGCGCGCCCCGTCGGCCTCTCGATCAGGACGCTCTGATGCGCGAGAGGAACGCGCGGGTGCGCTGCTGCTGCGGGTCGCCGAGCACCTGCTCGGGGCTCCCCTGCTCGTGGATGCGCCCGTCGTGCAGGAAGCAGACCTGGTCGGCGACGTCGCGGGCGAAGCCCATCTCGTGGGTGTTGAGCAGCATCGTGACGCCCTCGCCCTTGAGCTCGGTGAGCAGGTCGAGCACCTCGCCGACCAGCTCGGGGTCGAGCGCGCTGGTGACCTCGTCGAGCAGCATCAGCCGCGGGTTGGCGACGAGCGCCCGGGCGATCGCCACGCGCTGCTGCTGGCCGCCGGACAGGTCGTCGGGGCGGGCGAGCGCCTTCTCCGCGAGGCCGACCCGCTCCAGCATCGCCAGGCCGCGCGAGCGCGCCTCGTCCGCGGCCACGTCGTGGACGAGTCGCAGCGCGAGGGTGACGTTGCCGATGACGTCGAGGTGCGGGAAGAGGTTGTAGGCCTGGAAGACCAACCCCATCCGCGAGCGCACCTCGTCGCCGTCGACGCGCGGGTCGGTGATGTCGCGGCCCTCGAAGGTGATCACGCCGTCGTCGACGACCTCGAGGAGGTTGACGCACCGCAGCAACGTCGACTTGCCCGAGCCCGACGCGCCGATGAGCACGACGCACTGGCCGGGCTCGACGGTGAGGTCGACGTCGCTCAGCACGACGTGGTCGCCGAAGGACTTGCGGACGCCGTCGAGGCGCAGCAGCTCGCTCACAGGTGACTCCCCGCCCCGTGGTAGCCCTTCTTGCGGGCGTAGCGGTCGGTCAGCCGCGCCATCGGGATGGTGAGGCAGCAGAACAGGAAGCCGGCGACGACGTACGGCGTGTAGTTGAAGTCGAGCGCCGTCTCGATCTGTGCCTTGCGGATCGCATCGGTGACCCCGAGGACCGCGATGAGGCCGGAGTCCTTCTGGAGGGAGACGAGGTCGTTCATGAGCGGCGGGATCACGCGGCGCCAGGCCTGCGGCAGCACGACGTGGCGCAGGGTCTGCCCGTAGGACAGCCCGAGCGAGCGGCCGGCCAGCCGCTGGCTCGGGTGCACCGACTCGATGCCGGCGCGGAAGACCTCGGCGACGTAGGCCGAGTAGGACAGCACGAGCGCCGAGCAGCCCCAGAACAGAGGCGACGTCGGCAGCCCCTGGAGGCTCAGCGCAGGGCCGCCGAAGCCCAGCAGGAAGATCACCAGGAGCAGCGGCAGACCGCGGAAGACGTCGACGTACGCCGTGCCGAGCAGGCGCAGCGGGAAGGCGACCGGGCCGCGGAGCGTCCGCACGATCGCGACGGTGAGGCTCAGCACGAGGATCAGCACCCAGCAGATCGCCATCACCCGGATGTTGAGCCAGAGCCCCTCGAGGACGGCCGGGAACGACGAGACCGCCTTGTCCCAGTCGAAGTAGGTCGCCTGCACCCGGTCCCACCCGGGCGAGCTGACCACGCCGCCGCCGACTGCGCCCAGCAGGAGCAGGGTGCTGCCGGCGGCGATCACCGCGCTGCGGAGCGTACGCCGCCGCCGCCACTCGTCACGCTCGGCCTGGACCGCGGAGGGCTGCCAGTCCCCGGTGGCCCGGGCCTCGGCCACCCGGTCGGTCATCAGGAGAGCTCGGGAGCGCCCTGCTGCTCGAGCCACGCCTGGCCGATCTGGTCGAGGATGCCGTCGTCGCGCAGCGCGTCGACCGCGTCCGAGATGCAGTCGGTGAGCGGGCTGTCCTTGCCGAGCACCGCGCCGAACTGCTCGGGCTCGCCGTCGGGCAGCGGCAGCTGGCCGACGATGATGCCGTCGTCGAGCTGGACGGCCGTCATGAAGTACGCCGTGGGCAGGTCGACGACGATGCCGTCGATCTGGCCGTTGTTGAGCGCCTGCACGGCCTGGTCGTTGGTGTCGAAGACCGCCGGGTCCTGCGAGGGCTGGATCTGGTCGGTGATCGCGGTGTAGCTCGTCGTTCCGACCTGGGCGCCCAGCTTGGCGTCGCCGAGGTCGGCGACACTCGTCACGCCGTCGATCGAGCTGCCCGTGTTGGTGATGACGGTCTGGACGACGTCGTAGTAGCCCGACGAGAAGTCGACGGCCTTGCGCCGGGCCTCGGTGATCGAGACCTGGTTGACGTCGAGGTCGAAGTCCTTGGGCCCGGGCTGGACGACCTTGTTGAAGGGCACCTTGACCCAGCTGACCTGGTCCTGGGTGTAACCGAGCTGCTCGGCGATGGCGTAGGCCACCGCGGACTCGTAGCCCTCACCGTTGGTCGGGTCGTTGTCGACGAACCACGGCTCGTAGGCCGGGTCGTCGGTGGCGATCGTGAGGGTGCCGTCGGCGACGGTCTCCATCGAGTCGGGGGTGCACTCGTCGGCGGCGGGAGTCTCCGACGTCGACTCCGACGACGAGTCGCCGGGGTCGTTCCCGGTGTCGGCCTCGTCGGTCGGCGCGCACGCGGTCAGCACGAGGGTGGCGGTCGCGAGGGCGGCGATGACGAGGTGGCGCGCGCCGTAGCGCCCGGAGGTCTTCAGCATGGCCGAATCCTACGACCGTGCCCGCCCTCAGCGGACCGGGTGACCCGCCGTGGACAGACCGGTCTTGACATCGCCGACGCTGAGGGTCCCGAAGTGGAAGACGGTGGCGGCGAGCACGGCGTCCGCGCCGGCGTCGACGGCCGGCGCGAAGTGCTCCACGGCACCCGCTCCCCCGCTCGCGATGACCGGGATCGTCACCTCGCGGCGTACGGCCCGGATCAGCTCGAGGTCGAAGCCCTCGGTCGTGCCGTCGGCGTCCATCGCGTTGAGCAGGATCTCGCCCGCCCCGAGCTCGGCGGCGCGCGCGGCCCACTCGATCGCGTCGAGGCCGGCACTCGTGCGGCCGCCGTGGGTGGTGACCTCGAACCCGCTGTCCGTCCCGTCCGCTCGACGTGCGTCCACGCTGAGGACGAGCACCTGGTTGCCGAACCGGTCGGCGATCTCGGCGACGAGCTCGGGGCGGCGGATGGCGGCGGTGTTGACCGCGACCTTGTCGGCGCCGGCCCGGAGCAGCCGGTCGACGTCGTCGACGCTGCCGACCCCGCCACCGACGGTGAGCGGGATGAAGACCTCCTCCGCGCAGCGGCTGACCACCTCCATCGTGGTCGCGCGGCCCTCGTGGGAGGCGGAGATGTCGAGGAAGGTCAGCTCGTCGGCGCCCTTCGGCGTCGTAGAGCCTCGCGAGCTCGACGGGGTCACCGGCATCGCGGAGCTCCTGGAAGTTCACGCCCTTGACCACCCGGCCGCCGTCGACGTCGAGGCACGGGATGACGCGGATCGCGAGGCTCATGACTGGCCCACCTTCACGTTCCGGGCGGCGAGCGCCACGTCGACGATGTCCGAGCGCGGCTGGCCCTCGAGCTCGGCCAGCGGGACCCAGGCAGCGTGGTCGGTCGAGCCGCCGACCTCGGTGGTCCCGAGCTCGCCGCTCGTGATGGTCGCGTCGAAGACGAACCGCTGGGAGCGGAACCAGCCGTCGAAGGTCCTGCCCTGCGCGGTGAAGTGGTGCTCGGCGAGCAGCGCTCCCGGCTCGACGTGGTAGCCGGTCTCCTCGAAGACCTCGCGCACCAGACCGTCACGGATCGATTCGTCGAAGTCGATCCCGCCGCCGGGCAGGGACCAGGCCGGCTCGCTGTGCCCCTCGCCGTTCCACCACGCGAGCAGCGCCCGCTCCTGCTCGTCGACCACGTCGACGAGGAGGACGTACGCCGCCAGCCGGGTGTGGTGCTCCCAGAACTCCATGCCTCACGTGCCTCTCGTCAGGGCGAGGGCGTCCTCGAGCGTGAACCGGCCCTCGTAGAGCGCCGTGCCGGCGATGGCTCCCTCGACGCCCTCCCCCACCAGGCCCATCAGCGCCTCGATGTCGTCGAGGGTGGTCACTCCTCCGCTGGCGACGACCGGACGGTCCGTCGCAGCGCAGACCTCGCGCAGCAGCTGGAGGTTCGGGCCCTGGAGCATGCCGTCCTTGTTGACGTCGGTGACGACGTAGCGCGCGCAGCCCTCGCCGTCGAGGCGCGCGAGGGTCTCGTAGAGGTCCCCGCCCTCGCGGGTCCAGCCGCGCGCGGCCAGCGTCGTACCGCGCACGTCGAGGCCGACGGCCACCCGGTCGCCGTACGTCGCGATCGCCTGCGCGCACCACTCGGGCTGCTCGAGCGCGGCAGTGCCGATGTTGACCCGGCGGCAGCCGGTGGCCATGGCGGCCTCCAGCGACTCGTCGTCACGGATCCCGCCGCTCATCTCGACGCGGATGTCGAGCGTGCCGACGATCCTCGCCTGCAGCTCGCGGTTGTGCCCGTGGCCGAAGGCGGCGTCGAGGTCGACGAGGTGGATCCACTCCGCCCCCGCCTCCTGCCAGCGCAGCGCCGCCTCGATCGGGTCGCCGAACCGCTTCTCGGACCCGTCGACGCCCTGCACCAGCTGGACGGCCTGGCCGCCCTTGATGTCCACGGCGGGCAGGAGCTCGAGGTACGGCGGCTCGGGGGTGCTGGGCATACCCCGATCCTAGGAGCGGGCATGGCGCGCTCGTACGGGCGGTGGTCCGGCGAGACGGACCGACCCCGGTCAGAGGACGCGCCTGTGCCCCCGCCGGAGTCGCTGCGGCGGGGTGCGGGGCGGGGTCATCTTCGGTCCGGTGGCTCGATGGCAGTGGTGCCGGTGTGGTCGCGTCGGAACTGGTGGCCGTAGGGACTGGTCCACTCGAACGCGCCGGGTCCGATGGCTCGGTAGCGCCAGGCGGTGTGGGTCTTGAGGCGGTGGTGTCGCCGGCAGAGGGCGGCGAGGTTCGAGGTTGCGGTGGGGCCGGGTTGTGGTCGGCCCTCGGCCTCGGCCTCGTGGTCGTAGGGGATGACGTGGTCGATGTCGCAGCCGCGGGCGGGTCGGGTGCACCACGGGAACACGCATGTGCGGTCGCGGAGAGTGATCTGGTCGCGGATCCGGTCGGGGATCGCGTAGCCGGGGGCGGCGAGTTCGCTGGTGAGGTCGATGACGGGCTTGATGGTGACCTGGGTGTGGGAGTCGCCGCACCAGCGACCGGATCTGGTCGAGCAGGACCAGCCGCTGGCCCTCCTCGAGCCGGCCGGTGGGACCGAACACGGTCTGCTCGCCGACCGTCGAGGCGTCGAAGTGGGCGTGGAGCACGACCTCGCGAGCGGCCGGCAGTCCATCGACGTCGCGGGTGCCGGTGGAGCCCTGGCTGAAGACATCGAGTGCGGTCTGGGTGCGGGCGAGGTCGCCGAGCGCTTCCGAGCGGCGTACGTCGAGCGATGCGGTGGACCCGAGTGCCTTCAGTGATGCGGCGCCGTGGACGAGGGCGCGGTCGAGGTCGAGGGCGTCGGCGATGTCGAGCTCGGCCTCGAACCGCATGGTGCCGGCGAAGTGGACGTCCTCGTCGTGCAGCGTCGCGTGGCGTGGGTCGACCGACAGGTAGCCGTCCTCCGGATCGGCGGTGGGGTCGGTGGCAGCGAGGTCGTAGCGCTTGATGGTCTCGGCGACGAGCCGGTCGAGCTGGGCGGTGCCGATGCGACCGGCGACGGCCGCGACCTGGGCATCGACCCAACGTGCTGCTTCGACGGTCAATGCAGGGGAGGTGTGGATGGTGACCTCAGCCACCAGACGGGCACGCCAGGCCGGCAGGGCACCCGAGTGGATCTGGGACCACAACCGCGGGAGGCGGTGGCGCAGCTCGAGGGCGTGCCCGATGAGCTTCTTGGCTGCAGTGGTCGAGATGCCGAGGACAGTGCCGAGCTCGGCGACGCAGAACTCCGCGACCAGCGGGCAGCCCTCGCCGGCAATGGGCTCGTCGTGCTCACAACCGGGGACGCTGAACGCGGCGGCGGAGTGGATCGACTCAGGCGGGTGGAGATCGGCCCACCGGGCCGCGACCTCGAGGAGCTCGGCAGCGGCCTGGTCCTCGGCGGCCTTCCGATCACGAGCCAGCGCGAGCAAGTCAGTGGCCGAGAGGTCGTCTTCGACCCTCTCGTTCACCCGCTCCTGCGTCTCGATCATGTGTTTGATTATACGCGATCCAACCGACAGCGGACCTGGATCCACAGCCGACTTCTCGGAACGGCCTCGGCAAGATCAAGAGGCTCGCAGCTCTTGCCTCCCCTACCGCACGTAGGACCGCCCCCGGCTCGGCAGCTCGTAGGCGGTGCCGTCCATCGGGACCGCCGCCGCGATGCCCATGGCTCGCAGGATCGTCGGCATGATGTCGACCGACGTCACCTCGGCGCGCAGGTCCTGGTGCGAGGTGTGGGCGCCCGCGAAGACGATCGGGATCTGTTGTGTCGCGCGCTGGATGCCGCCGTGGTCGCCGAGCACGGAGTACGTCGTGTCGTCGGGCAGGGTCGCGATCAGGTCGGGACCGTGGTCGGCGGCCTGGGTGTCGACGAGCTCCTGCGCCTTGCGCGAGAACCACAGCTTCTCCGCGCCGTGCATCCGGTCCCATCGCACGGGGGTCACCCTGACGAAGTGGTCCCCGTGACGCCGCCAGACCGAGGTCACGTCGGCCAGGCCCTCCATGATCGAGGCCGCCGAGGCGGCCGCGTCGGGCGACTGGTCCTTCAGCCACACGTTGAGCGAGGAGTCGCTGTAGGAGAAGGCGACGTTGGTCGCCCCGGTGCCGTCGTCGGTGCCGTCGATGAGCGGGAGCAGCGCCTCCTGCGGGCGCAGGTAGGCGGCGTCGTTGGCCGGCGAGCCGTAGTACCAGTTGTAGTAGCCGTAGTCGTTCTCCGGCTCGAAGTCGCCGTGGAAGTGGCCCTCGTCGGCCGCGACGGACCCGTGGTCGGCGGTCAGGACTACCAGGGTGTCGTCCATCTCGCCGCTGTCCTCGAGCGCCTGGATGATCCGGCCCACCTGGGCGTCGGCGGTCTCGGTGGCGTACTCCATGTGCGTCATCGGGTCGTAGCCCGGCGTCGCGTCCTCGGGATCGTTGACGCCGCCCCACATGTGCGCCGCCTTGTCGACACCGGGGAGGCTGACGAAGATGCCGCTCCAGGCGTCGTCCTCCTGCTCCATGATCTCGAGGACCGCGTCGGTGGCCCAGACGTCCCCGCCCTGCTGGGCATGGTCGTTGCCGACCACGTAGCGGTTGTCGGTGGCGGGGTAGAGCTGCGCCGGGTACTGGCCGGTGTCGTAGATCGTGTCGCGGCGCGCGAGCCAGCGCGAGCCGCAGGCGGCGGAGAAGTACGCCGGCACGTTCCACCCCGTCGGCTGGCGGTAGCGCACGCCCGCGCAGGTCGGACCACTGCCGAAGGTGATCGTCGAGGTGTTGGCCGAGCCGGGACCGCTAAGTCCCCAAGCGGCGTACCCCTTGGGGCTGACGGTGAACACCTTGCCGGTGTCGTCGAGGTAGTCGGACAGGTGCGGGTAGCCGGCAGCCTCCTGCAGCGGCGCCATCTGCGCCCGGCCGAAGTTGCTGGTGATGTAGAGGCCGCCGGGAGCGCCGAGGAGGCCGGCGACGTCGCGATAGCCCTCGTTCGTCCAGCCCATGTTCCTGGGCAGAGCTCCCGTCGTGACGACGTTGTGCGTGACGACGGTGACCGAACCGGTGTGGCCGAGGTAGCCGTTCGGGGCGTCGACGCCGTCCTTCATCAACGCCTCGACGTTGCGCATGTCGTACTTCGTGACGATCTCCTTGCTGAGCGCATCGACGACGATGATCACCACCTTGGTCGGCCGGGTGATCGCAGAGCCCTTCCCGCCGCCGCGATCGCCCGCTTCCGCCACGGACTGGGTCCCGGCGATGGTCAGGGACACCGCTGCCGCGGTGACGAGGGCAAGCACGCGGGCACGGCGCTGGGACATGGCGGTCTCCTCCCGGCGCAGCGGCGCTGCTGCGGCCGTCTCCCGAACGTAGACCCGGGCCACGACCCCGGCAACGGGCTGCGCGGACAGGTCTAGCGTGGACACGTGATCGGCGACCGGTGGGGCGTGAGCGACGCGGAGGTGGCGCGGCACTACGGCTGCGACGACGTGGTCGGCAGTCCCACGCTCGAGGCGTGGCGCGGGGTCACGGTGCTCGCCGACCCCGGCACGGTGTGGGCGCGGGTGCGACAGGTGCGGATCGCGCCGTACTCCTACGACCTGGTCGACAACCTCGGTCGCCGGTCGCCGCGTGAGCTGCGCGACGTCCCGGAACCGACGGTCGGCGACCCGTTCACCCACGCCCTCGGCCGGCCTCAGGGCCGGGTCGTGGCGGTGGTCCCGGGCGAGGAGCTGACGGCCACGATCATGGGCGCACACCTGTCGTACGCCGTCCTCCCGCGGGGCAGCGCGACGCGTCTGGTCCTCAAGGTCGTGGCGCGCACGAACCGGTGGCTGGCGCCGGCGTACTCGGTCGGCGACCTCGTGATGGCCCGCCGCCAGCTGCTCAACCTGAAGCGGCTGGCCGAGAGCGACCAGCGCGACTAGCGCCAGACCGGGGCGACCTCGCGGTTGTAGCGACGCGCGACCACCCCGGTCAGCACCGCCACGACGGGGCCCGGGATGTTGGACCGGAGGGCCGTACGCTCCCGCGCGCCGGCGCCGTCCTGCATCCAGGCCAACGCGTTGGCGGCGTCGACGATGCTCGCCGGACGCAGCTTCTTGGCCAGCTCCTTGAACTCCGGGTCGTCCTCGAGGTCGCCCATCGGGGCCTCGACGTCGCGCTCCTCGTGGTCGAGGTGGTCGTTGATGACGACCGCGGCGCGGGACACCTCGTCCGCGGCAGCCACCGCGTTGGCCGCGGTGGGCTCGGCGACCAGCGAGTCGATGCCGGCGCTCACGGACGCGAGCGCCGCCTTCATCGCGACGTGCTCGGCCTCCATCTGCTCGAGGAGCGAGAGCTCGACCCCGCGGGCCTGGAGGAACGGCCACAAGAGCTCGTCCTCCGCCTCGTGGTGGTGCGTCAGCTCGCGGACCAGGTTGCGCCAGGCCGTCTGGATCTGCCTCGCCCGCTCAGCGTCCCCGTCGCGGACCCGGCGCAGCGCCTGCCCGGTCCGCGCCACGTCGCGGCGCACGGCCGCGTGGATGATCTGGTTCATGCTCATCTTCCCCGTCATGCAGGGAAAAGTAACGCTCAGACAGGCAGGCTGGCGACCCAGTTGCGCAGCAGGTCTGCACCGGCGTCGCCGGACTTCTCGGGGTGGAACTGGGTCGCGGTGAGCGGTCCGTTCTCGACCGCCGCGACGAAGCGGTCGCCACCGTGCTCGGCCCACGTGACGAGCGGGGACCGGGTGCGGTCGTTGGCGACGAGGTCCCACGTGCGCGCGGCGTAGGAGTGCACGAAGTAGAACCTCTCGCCCTCGATGCCCGTGAAGAGCCGCGAGCCCTCGGGCACCTCGACCGTGTTCCATCCCATGTGCGGCACGACGTCGGCCTCGAGACGGGTCACCAGGCCGGGCCACTCGTCGCAGCCGACGGTCTCCACGCCGTGCTCGACACCGCCGGCGAACAGGACCTGCATCCCCACGCAGATGCCGAGCACCGGGCGCCCGCCCGCGAGACGGCGGCCGATGATCCGCTCGCCCTTGATCGCGCGCAGCCCCTGCATGCAGGCGGCGTACGCCCCGACGCCGGGCACGACGAGGCCGTCGGCCGCGAGCGCGGTGTCGAAGTCCGAGGTCAGCGTGACCGACACACCGGCCCGCTCGACCGCGCGCACGACCGAGCGGAGGTTGCCCGAGCCGTAGTCGAGGACGACGACCTCAGCGGTCACAGGGACCCCTTCGTCGACGGCACACCCGTCTCGCGCGGGTCGATCGCGACGGCGTCACGGAACGCCCGCGCGAACGCCTTGAACTGCGCCTCCACGATGTGGTGCGGGTCGCGGCCCGAGAGCACGCGGACGTGCAGCCCGAAGTGGCCGTGCTGGGCGATCGACTCGAAGACGTGCTGGGTCAGCGAGCCCGCGTAGAGCACGCCGGACCCGCCGATCGCCGCGTAGACCTGACCCTCGGGCTCGCCCGTGTGCCTGCAGTAGGGGCGACCGGAGACGTCGACGACCGCCTGGACGAGGGCCTCGTCGAGCGGGACGGTGGCGTCGCCGAAGCGCCGGATGCCGGACTTGTCCCCCAGCGCCTCGCGCAGCGCCTGGCCGAGGACGATGGCGGTGTCCTCGACGGAGTGGTGGGCATCGATGTGGGTGTCGCCGCTGGTGTGCACGACGAGGTCGGTGAGCGAGTGGCGCGCGAAGGCGTCGAGCATGTGGTCGTAGAACCCGACGCCCGTGGACACGTCTGAGCGCCCGGTGCCGTCGAGGTCGACCTCGACCTTGACCTGGGACTCCTGGGTGGTGCGCTCGATCCGCGCGATGCGGGTCATGTCCGCTCCTTCGTGACGTCGGTGGGGCTGGACTCCATTGTCTCCACCAGGGCGGTCCTGAATGCTGCCATCTCATCCGCGGTGCCGATCGACACCCGCAGCCAGCCGTCGGGCCCGGTCTCGCGGATCAGCACGCCGCGGTCGACCAGACCCTGCCAGACGGCGTGCCGGTCGGCGAACCGGCCGAAGAGGACGAAGTTGGCGTCCGAGTCGGCCACGGTGAGCCCCTGGTGCCTCAGCCAGCCCACGGTGGCGTCGCGCTCGGCCCGCAGGTCGTCGACGTGCGCGAGCAGCTCCTCGACGTACGACAGCGCGACGCTGGCGGTCGCCTGGGTGGTCGCCGAGAGGTGGTAGGGCAGCCGGACGACCCGCAGTGCGTCGCAGATCGCCGGGTCGGCGGCCAGGTAGCCGAGCCGGGCGCCGGCGAGCGCGAAGGCCTTGCTCATCGTCCGCGTGACGACGAGGTTGCGGTGCCGCGGCAGCAGCTCGAGGGCGCTCGGCGTCCCCGTGCGGCGGAACTCCCCGTAGGCCTCGTCGACCACGACCAGGCCGTCGCCACCGACCGCCTCGCACAGCACCGACACCGCTTCGGGCGGCAGTGCCGTGCCGGTGGGGTTGTTGGGACTGGGCAGCAGCACGACCGCGGGACGCCGCTCCTCGACGAGCGCTCGCGCGCGCTCGAGGTCGAGCCCGAAGTCCTGCTCGCGGTGGCCCACGGCCCACTCGGTGAGGGTGTTGCGGGCGTACTCGGGATACATCGAGTACGTCGGCGCGAAGCTGAGCGCCAGCCGTCCCGGGCCGCCGAAGGCCTGGAGCAGCTGCTGCATCACCTCGTTGGACCCGTTGGCCGCCCAGACCATGTCCGGCGTGACATCGCTGCCGCCGGAGGTGTTCAGGTAGCCCGCGAGCTGCTCGCGCAGTGCCACGAACTCACGGTCCGGGTAGCGGTTGAGCGCCACGGCGACCGTCCCGATCGCTTCGGCGAGCGAGGCCGCGAGCCGCTCGGACGGCGCGTACGGGTTCTCGTTGACGTTGAGCTGGACCGGCGCCTGCTCGTGCGAGAGCTGGGGCGCGCCGTAGGGCTCGATCCCCCGCAGCTCGTCGCGCAACGGGGGGAACACGGCGCTCATCGTCGGGAGCGGTCCGCGAACCGCGTGCTCACGCCGGCGCCGTGACCGGGGAGGTCCTCGGCCGCGGCCAGCGTCACGACGTGGTCGGCGACCTCGGCGAGCGCCTCGCGGGTGTACTCGACGTGGTGCACCCGGCGCACGAACGAGTGCACGCCGAGCCCGGACGAGAAGCAGGCACAGCCCGCAGTCGGCAGCACGTGGTTGGACCCGGCGCAGTAGTCGCCGAGGGCGACCGGCGACCACGGCCCGATGAACACCGCACCCGCGTTGCGGACCCGTGCCGCGACGGAGCGCGGGTCGCGGGTGTGGATCTCGGTGTGCTCGGAGGCGTAGGCATTGACCACCTCGAGCCCCTGGTCGATGTCGTCCACCAGGACGATCGCGGACTGCGGCCCGCCCAGCGCGGCGGCGACCCGCTCGCTGTGCCGGGTCGCACCCACCTGCTTGTCGAGCTCGGCCTCCACGTCGTCGGCGAGCGCCACGGAGTCGGTGACGAGCACCGAGGCGGACGTCCCGCCGTGCTCGCACTCGGTGAGCAGGTCGGCCGCCACGAAGGCGGCGTCGGCGGAGTCGTCGGCGAGGACGGCGATCTCGCTCGGCCCCGCCTCGGAGTCGATGCCGACGACGCCGCGCAGGAGCCGCTTGGCCGCGATGACGTAGAGGTTGCCCGGTCCGGTCACGAGGTCCACGCGACGACACTCCCCGGCGCCGTGCGCCAGCATCGCGATCGCCTGGGCGCCCCCGACGGCGTACACCTCGTCGATCCCCAGCAGGGCGCACCCGGCGAGGATCGTGGCGTCGGGCAGCCCGGTCTCGCGCGTGGGCGGCGCGGCCACGCACAGCGACGGCACGCCGGCCACCTGCGCGGGCACGACGTTCATCACGAGCGTCGACACGAGCGGCGCCAGGCCGCCGGGGACGTAGAGCCCCGCGCGGTCGACGGGGATCGAGCGGTGGGTGATCACCGCGCCGGGCGCGACCTCGACCACCGAGTCGGCCTCCCGGTCGGCCTCGCTCGTCGCCCTCAGGCGACGGATCGACTCCTCGAGCCCGGCCCGCACCGCGGGATCGAGCGCGGCCAGCGCGTCGTCGAGGGCGGCGACCGGCACTCGCGGGTCGGGTACGTCGACGCCGTCGAGCTCGAGGGTCAGCTCACGGACCGCGTCGGCTCCCCGGGTCCGCACCGCCTCGATGATGGGTGCCACGACATGGGTCGCCGACTCCACGTCGAGCTCGGCGCGAGGCACGCTCGCGCGGTAGTCGACGGACGCCGGATCGGCGCCCCGCAGGTCGATGCGGCGGATCAGGGGCATGCGTCGAGTCTAGGTTCCCCGGCGGGTCGCCCCGCAGTCTCGGTCGCCCGATGGACGCGGATGGTTAGGTAGGTCACGTGAGCGACGAGCTGCCGATGTTCCCGCTGAGCACCGTGGTGTTCCCGGGGATGAGCGTGCCGCTCCATGTCTTCGAGGACCGCTACCGCCTGCTGGTCCGCCACCTCATGGAGGTCGACGACCCGGCCCAGCGCGTCTTCGGCACGGTGGCGATCCGCGAGGGGTACGAGGTCGGCGAGCACGGCGCGCAGTCGGTCTACCGGGTCGGCTGCCTCCTCCAGCTCACCGAGGTCGAGCGCCGCGACGACGGCACCTTCGACATCGTCGCCGTGGCCCGCGAGCGGCTGAAGCTCGAGGAGATGCAGCGGGGCACGGACTTCCCGCACGGTGTCGTCGCCGTGCTGCCCGAGCCGGAGGTCGACGTACCCACCGAGGTGCTCGACCGCGCCCGCGCCACGTTCACGGCGTTCCGGGTGGCGATGACCGCGCTGCAGGGCGACCCCTTCAGCGGCACGCTCCCCCGCGACCCCGACTACCTCGCGTGGACCCTCTCGGCGCTGACCCCGCTCCCGATGGCCGAGCGCCAGTCGCTGCTGGAGGCCGCCGACGCCACGGAGCGCCTCGAGCTGGTCACCCGGCTGCTCACCGAGGAGCTCCGCGCGATCAACGTGATCCCCTCGCTGCCCGCCACCCAGGTCGCCCGCACGGCCTGGTCGCCCAACTGAGCTGATGGGGAAGAAGGCACGCGCCGCCGGTGGTACGCCGGCCACGGTCGCGCTGACCGCCGCCGGCATCGCCTTCGAGGTGCGGTCCTACGAGCACGACCCCATGGTGACCGATCGGTCCCTGAGGAGGGCGCCCAGCGCCCGTCACGACGGGTACGGCACGGAGGCCGCCGAGGCGCTCGGCGTGGACCCGGCCCGGGTGTTCAAGACACTGCTGGCCTCGCTCGACGGGAAGCTGGTGGTCGGGGTCGTGCCGGTCACCGGCCAGCTCGACCTGAAGGCGCTCGCGCGGGCCCTGGGTGGGAGCAAGGCGGCGATGGCCGAGGTCGCCGCCGCCGAGCGCGCCACCGGATATGTCGCGGGCGGCATCTCCCCCGTCGGCCAGAAGCGCGCCCACCCGACCGTGCTGGACGCGAGTGCGTTCGAGCACGACACGATCCTGGTGTCGGGCGGACGCCGCGGGTTCGACCTCGAGCTCGCGCCCGCCGACCTGGTGGCGATCACCGGAGCGGTGAGCGCCACCATCGGTCGTTGAGGCGGGTCAGTCGGTCGTCAGCTTGAGCATGCCGTGGATGACGTCGCCGTCGACCCACCCGCTGATGCCGAACGCGGACAGCGGGGCGAGGTTGCCGACGTCCTTGTCGTCGACGCCCACGTCGCCCATCGCCCGGACCAGCCAGTCGTCGTCGGCGTCGAAGTTGACGTACATCACCGACTGGGCGTTGTCGGCCTCGACGACCTCGGAGTAGTCGTCGCTGCCGGCCAGGTCCCCGCTCGCCTCGAGCTTGCTGCGGTAGTCGTCCTGCATCGCGATCACGGCGTAGCCGTCGCCCTCGGACACCTGGAGGAACTCTGCTGCCTCCGGGCCGGCCAGGTCGCTGATCTTGTCGAGCACCGCCTGGATCTCGCCGGCGTCGCCCTTGATGCGGATGCCGGCCGGGATCTCGCCGGGGCCGCCGTTGGTGATCGCGTCGGGGTCGATGCCGCTGCCGAGCGAGACGGTCACGCCCTCGCCGAGGAGGGTCTCGATGTCCTCGGGGAACGCCAGTCCGGTCTCGTCCTCGAACTGGGCGAGCTGCTCGTCGATGGTGTCGGCCTCTTCGGGCAGGCTGGTCTTCAGGTAGTCGAGCAGGGCGTCGGCCCAGCCCGCCTTGAGGCCGAACCCGAACGCGGCGACCGTGTCGTCCGGCAGGTCGCCGATCATGTCGACACCGGCCTCGGTCTCCATGAACTCCGTCACGTCCTCCTGCCAGTTGGACATGGCGTACTCGACCTCGACGGCACCGTCGTCGAAGCGGACCGTGGCGGCCGCGCCGTCGAACTTGTCGATCAGCTCCTGGAGCTCCGGGGGCACCTGCTCGTCGCCCATCTGGCTGCCGTCCATCGACATGCCGCCGAGCATCGAGCCCATCCCGGCCGCGTCGTCGAGGTACTGGGCCGCCGCCTTGGCGACGTACATGGTCATGAACCCGTCGTCCCCGGCCTCGCCGGTCCACTGGCCGAAGGCCGCGTCGCCGGCGAGCGTGGCGCCGTCGGCGGCGTCGACGACCTGCTGCGCGATCTCCTCCGTCTCGGCGACGACCATCCAGTCACCGTCGACCACCCAGCCGCCCGCGTCGGACGAGCCCTCGGCGCCGCCGCACTTCTCGACCAGGGTCGCCATGCCGTCCTCGGCCTTGCCCGCGTCCGTCACCTGGAGCACGCCGACCGCTGCCGGCTCGTCCTCCCCGAGGTCGACCGCGGCCATCGCCGCCCGCGACCCGGCCCACGGCTCGACGTCCTCGGCGTAGTCGAGGCCCTCGCACTCACCGGACTTGGTGAGCTCCTCGAAGATCCGCTCGCGGATGTCGTCGTCGGTCTCGAGGTTGATCGTGTCGGTGAACGCCGGGAACTTGCGCAGCATCTTGATGGCCTCGATCTTCTGACCACCGCTCGGGTCGAGGTCGACGCTGACGTAGGCGATCGTCGAGTCGGGCAGGGCCTCGGCGGGCTGCGTGCCGGTGGCGAAGAAGGTGGTGGCCGCCCAGGCGCCGCCGGCGACGACGGCGCCACCGGCGACGATCGCACCGAGCGCGATCAGACGCTTGCGGTTGTCGTTGCCGTGGTCGTGGTCACTCGCGTGCGCGGACCCGCCCCCGCTCGATCCGTCGCTCAGGTACTCCGGGTTCCCCGGTGTGGTGCTCATGACAGCTCGCTCCCCCGCTGCAGGTGTCCCGAACGGCTCGGGACGGCTCACCTGTGGTCGCAGCCAGCCTACCCACGCGAACGGCGCGTCGGGCCCTGCGACCCGAAGAGGAACACCCCGACCAGACCAGTCATCGCACCGGCCGGGAACGCGACCAACGCGGTCGAGTGCCATGCCGTCCGACCGCGGTCCGGGGCCGTGAGCCCGAGGTCCCCGGGGAGCGGCGTGTAGTCGGGGGCGCCGGCTGCCAGCGCCTGCGGGTCGGCCGGTCCGAGCGAGTTGCCGACGGCGTACATCACGATCCCGGCGACGGTCGCGGCGAGGAGCACGGTCACGACGGTCGCCATCTCGTCGTCACCGCGGAGCCCGACGAGTGCGGCGAGCACGAGCCCGAGCGGGAAGGCGATCAGCACGAAGAGCGCGATGGCCTGGAACGCGACGTCGGGGCCGGCGGGTTCGAGGTACCACTGGTCGTCGAAGGTCAGGCCCGCGGTCGGCTCCGACAGCCGCTCCCACAGGACGCCCGCGCCCGCTCCGGCGACGACGAATCCGACGACGACCAGAGCGAGGTGCGTGAGCGTCACCCGGTCAGGCATCCCGGTCCCAGCAGCTGCTTGAGGTCGGCGAACAGGGCCGGGCTCGGCGTCACCCGCAGGTTGTCGTCGAGCCGCAGCACCTTGGTGGAGCTGCGGGTCAGGAGCCGCAGCTGCACCTCGGTCATGCCGGGGTGCGTGCCGAGCACGTCGCGCAGCTGGGCCACGACCGGCGGCGTGCACCGGGTCGACGGCAGGCTGATGACGACGGGTCCGGTGGGGCCGTGGGTCAGGTCGGGGGCGGTGACCTCCTGCGCGCGCAGCTCGGGCTGGTCCTTGTCGCGGGAGAGCTGCCCCTTGATCCGGACGATGGCGTCCTCGACCAGCAGCGTCGAGGCCAGCGTGTAGGAGCTCGGGAACAGCAGCACCTCGATCGCACCGTCGAGGTCCTCGAGGGTGATCGTCGCCCACGGGTCGCCGCGTTTGGTGATCTTGCGCTGGACCGACGTGATGAGGCCGCTGACGGTGAGCGTCGAGCCGTGGGCACGCTCCTCGTCGAGCAGGAGCTGGCCGATCGTGCAGTCGGTGCCCTGGGACAGCACGTGCTCGAGGCCGAGCAGCGGGTGGTCGGAGACGTAGAGCCCGAGCATCTCCCGCTCGTGGCCGAGCAGGGTCATCTTGTCCCAGTCGTCGATGTCGGGGATCGTCACGCTGACCCCGAAGCCGGCGTCGTCGTCGCCGAGGCCCCCGAAGAGGGAGTCCTGGCCGATCGCCTCGTTCTTCTTGAGGTCGACGAACTGGTCGACGGCAGTCTCGTGGACCGCGGCGAGCGCCCGTCGCTTGTGCTTCATGTCGTCGAACGCGCCGGCCTTGATGAGCGACTCGACGACGCGCTTGTTGCAGACCAGCGCGGGGACCTTCTCCATGAAGTCGTTGAAGTCGGCGTAGCGACCCTTGTCCTCGCGCGCGGCCACGATGCCCGCGACGACGTTGTGGCCGACGTTGCGCACGGCGGTGAGCCCGAAGCGGATGTCGTTGCCGACGGGGGTGAAGTCGGCGTGCGACTCGTTGACGTCGGGAGGCAGGACCTGGATCTTCATCCGGCGACACTCGTTGAGGTAGATCGCCATCTTGTCCTTGTCGTCCTTCACCGACGTCAGGAGCGCGGCCATGTACTCGGTGCGGTAGTTGGCCTTGAGGTAGGCGGTCCAGTAGGTGATGACGCCGTAGGCAGCGGAGTGCGACTTGTTGAAGGCGTAGTCGGAGAACGGGAGCAGGATCTCCCACAGCTTGTCGATCGCGACCTGCGGGTAGCCCCGCTCGAGCATGCCGCCCTGGAAGCCGGCGTACTGCTTGTCGAGCTCCTCCTTCTTCTTCTTGCCCATCGCGCGGCGCAGGTTGTCGGCGGCACCCAGGGTGAAGCCGGCCAGCACCTGGGCGATGGCCATCACCTGCTCCTGGTAGACGATCAGGCCGTAGGTCTCGCCCAGGACCGACTCGAGCGCGTCGGCGAGCGCCGGGTGGATCGGCTCGATCGGCTCGCGGCCGTTCTTGCGACGGGCGTACTTGTTGTGCGAGTCGGCGCCCATCGGGCCGGGGCGGTAGAGCGCGCTGACGGCGGTGATGTCGGCGAACTGGTCGGGCTGCATCGAGCGCAGGAGCGCGCGCATGCCCGAGCCGTCGAGCTGGAAGACGCCGAGCGTGTCGCCGCGACCCATCAGCTCGTAGGTCGCCCGGTCGTCGAACGGCAGCTCCTCGAGGACGACGTCCTCGTCGCGGTTGACCTTGATGTTGACCAGCGCGTCCTCGAGGGTGCGGAGGTTGGAGAGGCCGAGGAAGTCCATCTTGACCAGGCCGAGCGACTCGCACATCGGGTAGTCGAACTGGGTGATGACGGCGCCGTCCTGCGGGCGGGCCATGATCGGGACGATGTCGATGAGCGGCTCGCTCGACATGATCACGCCGGCCGCGTGCACGCCCCAGTTGCGGATCTGGCCCTCGAGGCCGACGGCGGTCTCGTAGATGGTGCGGACGTCGGCTTCCTGGTCGTAGAGCGCGCGGAACTCGCCCCCGTCGCGGTAGCGCTTGTGCTCGGGGTTGAAGATCTCCTTGAGCGGGACGCCCTTGCCCATCACGTCGGGCGGCAGCGCCTTGGTGATGCGGTCGGAGATCGCGAAGCCGTGGTCGAGCACGCGGGCGGCGTCCTTGATGGCGGCCTTGGACTTCAGCCGGCCGAACGTCGCGATCTGCGCGACCCGCGCGGCGCCGTACTTGTCGCTGACGTAGGAGATGACCTCGCCGCGGCGGGCGTCGTCGAAGTCGATGTCGAAGTCGGGCATCGAGGGGCGCTCGGGGTTGAGGAACCGCTCGAAGAACAGCCCGTGCTCGAGGGGGCACAGGTCGGTGATGCGGAGCGAGTACGCCGCGATGGATCCGGCACCCGACCCACGACCGGGGCCGACGCGGATGCCGTTGTCCTTGGCCCAGTTGATGAAGTCGGCGACCACGAGGTAGTAGCCGGAGTAGCCCTTCTGCGAGATGATCGCGAGCTCCATCTCGACGCGGTCACGGACCGCGTCGTCGAGCCGGTCGCCGGGGTAGCGCGCCTCGATCCCGCGCCAGACCTCCTTGCGGAACCAGGAGTCCTCGGTCTCGCCCGCCGGCACGTCGGCGCGGGCCATGTAGCCACCGGTGGACTCGGTGAACTCGACGTCGCAGCGCTCGGCGATCGCGAGCGTGTTGTCGCACGCCTCGGGCATGCCGAAGCGGTCGGCCCAGAGCTCGCGCATCTCGGCGGCGGACTTGATGTAGTAGCCACCGCCGTCGAACTTGAGCCGGTTGGTGTCGGAGAGCCGCTTGCCCGACGCGACGCAGATGAGGGCGTCGTGGGCGGCCGCGTCCTCGGGGTTGTTGTAGTGGGAGTCGTTGGTGGCGATCGGAGGGATGGAGAGCTGCTTGCCGAGGCGCAGCAGGTCGTCGCGGACCCGCTTCTCGATGTCGATCCCGTGGTCCATCAGCTCGAGGAACACGCTGTCGCGCCCGAACATGTCCTGGAGCTCGCCGGCCTCGCGCACCGCCTCGTCGTACTGGCCGAGCCGCAGGCGCGTCTGGATCGCGCCGCTCGGGCAGCCGGTGCTGACCATCAGGCCCTCGCTGTGCTCGGCGAGGATCTCCTTGTCCATCCGGGGCTTGTAGAAGTAGCCCTCCATGCTCGACCGGGACGAGAGCCGGAACAGGTTGCGCATGCCCTCGGTGCTCTCGGCCCACATCGTCATGTGGGTGTACGCGCCGCCACCCGCGACGTCGTTGCCACCCTCCTCGGCGAGGTCGCCCTGGCCCCAGCGCACCCGACGCCGCTCGCCGCGCATGGTGCCGGGCGTGATGTAGGCCTCGATGCCGATGATCGGCTTGATGCCGTGGCTCTTGGCCTTGCGGTAGAAGTCGTAGGCCCCGTGCAGGTTGCCGTGGTCGGTCATCGCGATGGCCGGCATGCCGAGCTCGCTCGTGCGGGCGAACAACCCGTCGAGCAGGGATGCGCCGTCGAGCATCGAGTACTCGGTGTGCACGTGGAGGTGCACGAAGCTGTCCGCGGAGCTTGCTGTGGTGCCGGCCGACATGGAGGAGACTTCCGCCCCTTTCGTGGGTCGCTGAGGGAGTCGGGATGTGGGGACGTGCTGACTGCGCAGCCCGCGGTGCCCAGAGGGGGAAGATCAGTCAGCCTACGTCAGTGTGCCCGGCCCCACCGACACGACACACGGGCCCGGATCGGGGTCGGGCGGATCCACGCGGGGCCTTCCTCAGAGCCAGTCGACGGCGTGCCCGTGACCGTGGCTCCAGGCCACCGGGATGCCGTCGAGGGCGGTGACGAAGCGGCCCGACGGGACGTCGGCGTCCCCCGTGACGCCGGGCAGGACGCGGCGGCCCTCGTTGCTGATCCACCGGCAGCGACCCTCCCCCACGAGGCCGGTCATCAGCCCGTGGAACCGCAGCCGGGCGGGCTCCTCGAGGTAGGCGATGACGGCCGAGTGGAAGACCACGGGCGTGCCGTGCTGCGCTGCCTCCTCGAGGAGGTCGGGCAGGTGGTCGAACAGGTCACCCCGCCGCAGCGACGGCGGCTCGCGGCGGGCGACGTCGACCGCGGCACGCAGCCGCTCGCGCCGCTCGTCCTGCTCGGGCCACACCAGGTTCTCCAGCCACGCCATCGCGTCCGGGTCGCGTACGTCGAGCGGGTTGAGGTCGACCCCGCCGCGCCAGGTGACCACCGGGTGGCTCGCCGGGACCGGGAGCGGCCCGGACGCGTCGGCCGTCAGCAGCGGCCCACCGCTCCCCCGCAGCCCGCCCAGCGGCGGCCACGCGTAGTCGTAGCGGTCGGGGAACAGGCACAGGCCGGCGCTGGCGCCGACCTCGATGAGCGCCAGCGGCCCCTCGATCCGCGCGAACGCTGGCATGAGGGTGGCGAGACGGCCGACCTCGTTGGTCTGCGTCGCCCGCGTCATCACGGTCGCGCGCACCTCGGTCTCCCGGTCGAGCAGCAGCCGGCGGAGCCCCTCGTACGGCCCGGGCGCGGGCGCGCCGTGCCAGCGGGCGGCGGCGAAGACGAGGTTGGGCTGACGCTTGACGGGCGGCAGCGTCGCCAGCCAGGCGAGCACCTCGGCGTCGTCGGCGACCCCGTGCGCCCACTCCTCGAAGCACGGCGAGTCGCCGGTGGCGTACGTCGCGAAGTCGCGGTACTCCTCGATCACGTCGTCGTAGAGCAGCATGTGTCCATCCTGCCGGGTCCGGATCGTCCCCCGTCGGTTTCCCCGGGTACCCGGGGAAACTGGAGCCTCACCCGCGAAGTTTCGCACTGGAACCGCAAGGATCCCCGGGTACCCGGGTATCGCGACGCACCGGTCAGCGCCTCGTGGGGAAGGGACCGCCCGGGCCGACGCCGGCGTTGCCCATCCGGATGGCGGAGAACTCCAACCCGCGCTCGCGTACACCCGCGAAGTGCTCGTCGAGCGTGGGCAGCACGAGCAGCTCGATGCCGTGGTCGGCGTGGAGCGCGACCAGGTCGCCGACCGGGACGGGCGGGCCGAGCGGCTCGACCGGTCTCGTCGCCACGTGTGCGTGCGGGCGGTCGCCGAACGCCTCGAAGTCGGCGGCGGCGAAACGGTAGGCGACGAGCCTGGTCGCCCGCATGATCGGCAGCCACGCCTCCTCGATCGCATGGACCCGCGGCTCGTCACCCCACGAGCACACGCGCGGGCACTGGCGGGGGAACCAGTAGCAGGGGCTGTTGAGCGCGTCGACCGTCCAGACGTAGGCCTCCGGCTGCTGCGCGGTGGCGGCGACGTGCGGCACGAAGCTGCGGATCGACGGGTCCTCGCTGAAGTGGAGCAGCTCCCCCGGACCGGGCAGCATCAGCGGGAGGCGTCGCGCGAGGCCGCCAGGGACTCCGAGATGATCACGTCGACGATCCGGGCGACACGCTCCTGACCGAGCTCGGGGGCGACCGCCGCCACCCGCCGGGCGATCTCGGCCTCGCGGACGGCGTCGCGCTCCCCCGACGGCTTCACGAGCTGAACGGCGCGGGTCAGGGCCGTACGGCGCGCAAGGACGTCGCCCAGCACCAGGTCGACGTCGTCGATGAGCGTCCGCAGGAACGCCACCGGGTCGGGACCGGGCCAGGCGACGCGGATGTCCGGCGCGCGCTCCTCGTTGCCGGCGCCGTCGGTGCGCTCGAGCTCGAGGCACCCGTGGCGTCGGTAGAAGGCGCGGGCCGGGGCGTTTGACTCGAACACCCAGAGGCAGAAGCCGTCCGGGTGGTGCGCCGTCACGGTCTCGAAGAGAGCCGTCCCGACGCCGCTGCCCTGGTGATCGGGGTGGACGTAGAGGTCATCGAGCCAGGTCGGGGTGGAGCGCGAGTAGCCCGCGACGTGCCCGCCGCGGGTCGCCAGCCACACGTCGTACGACGTCAGGTCCCAGCCGGCGACCCAGCCGCGCACGTCGTCGTCACGGTGCACGCCGGGCGGGAACGCGTCGCCCGCGGACCGGCGGGCGGCCAGGTGGATCTCGGCGACCGCAGGCAGGTCGGCGGGCGTCGCCGGACGCAATGCCAGCTCAGTGCTCATCACGGATGACGTCGAGCGCGTGCGCGAGGTCGTCGGGGTAGGTGGACTCGTAGCTGACGTAGTCGCCGGTCTCGGGGTGCTCGAAGCCCAGGCGCATCGCGTGCAGCCACTGGCGCTCGAGCCCGAGCCGCTTCGAGAGCGTCGGGTCCGCGCCATAGGTCAGGTCGCCCACGCACGGATGCTTGAGCGCGCTCATGTGGACCCGGATCTGATGGGTGCGACCGGTCTCGAGGTGGACCTCGAGCAGGCTCGCGAAGCGGTGGGCCTCGAGGGTCTCGTAGTGGGTGACGCTGTGCCGGCCGTCGGCCATCACGGCGAACTTGTAGTCGTGGTGGGGGTGCCGCCCGATCGGGGCGTCGACGGTGCCGGCCAGCGGGTCGGGGTGACCCTGGACCAGCGCGTGGTAGGTCTTGTCGACGGTGCGGTGGCGGAAGGCGTTCTTGAGCACGGAGTAGGCGTGCTCGGACTTGCAGATGACCATCACGCCGCTGGTGCCGACGTCGAGGCGCTGCACGATGCCCTGCCGTTCGCTGGCGCCGCTCGTCGAGATGCGGAAGCCGGCACCCACGAGGTGCCCGACGACCGTCTGACCCGACCAGCCCGGCGAGGGGTGCACGGCGACGCCGACCGGCTTGTCGATCACGACGATCGCGTCGTCGTCGTGGATGATCCGGATCCCCTCGACGATCTCCGGCACCACGAGCAGCGGGTCGCTCTCGGCCGGGATGGTCACGTCGAGCACCGCGCCGCCGTGGACCCGGTCGCTCTTGCCGACGTCGGCCCCGTCGACCTGCACCAGGCCCTGGGAGATCAGGTCGGCGGCCTGGTGCGCGAGAACCCGAACATCCGCGCCATCGCGGCATCGACGCGCTCGCCGGACAGCCCATCGGGCACGAAGACCGTGCGTTGCTCGGCGTGGGTGGTCATCAGTGGGCGCTCAGGCCTGCGTCGTCGACGAGGAATCGGGTGCGGGCCGGTCCGCGTCGCGGGTCCCGTCGAGCGCGACACCACGGAACGTCTGCAGGATGATCAGGCCGGCGGCCACGTTGATGCACATGTCGGCGATGTTGAAGACCGGCCAGTGGGGCAGCATCAAGAAGTCGACGACGTGACCGTGGAACGCCTCGGGCTGGCGTACGACGCGGTCGGTGAGGTTGCCGCTCACCCCGCCCAGCAGCAGACCGAGGGCGAGCGCCCAGCCGGTGCTGCGCACACGACGACTGAGCCACAGGACGACCGCGACCGCGACCGCGGCCAGGCAGGTGAAGATGATCGTGAAGTCCGTGCCGGTGCTGAACGCCGCCCCGGGGTTGAAGGTCAGGTGGAGCGTCAGCCAGTCACCGAGCACCGAGACGTCGCCGTCGGCCAGCGCGGCCAGCGCCCACTGCTTCGACCCGAGGTCGACGGCGTAGGCGAGCACCGCGATCGCCGCGAGCACCAGACGGGCGTCGAGGCGTCGCCGGGTGGGCTCGTGATCGGCCTGGTCGCTGAGGTTCAGCGACGCTCCTCGCGCTGCTTGCATGACAGGCACAGTGTGGCATGGGGCACCGCCATCAACCGATTCTTGCCGATGGGGTTGCCGCAGGACTCGCAGACGCCGTACGTGCCGTCGTCGATGCGGGCCAGGGCCCGGTCGAGCTGGTCGAGCGTCTCGCGCTCCTTGGCCAGGACGGTGAGCTCGTGGTCGCGCTCGAAGCTCGTCGCACCCACGTCGGCCTGGTCGTGTCCGGCGCCGTCACCGGCGTCGCGCATCAGGCGGGCCAGCTCCTCCTCGGCGTGACCGACCGAGACCGTCAGGCGCTCACGGTGCTCGTTGAGCTCCTTGACGACCTCGTTGAGCTCGCTGCGGGTCCAGGCGTCCTCGCCGTCGAGCACGACGAGCTTCCCGGGGGTCGCCTTGCGGGGTGTTGCCTTCTTCGCGGGAGCCGAGTTCGTCACGGAGGGTGCCTTCTTCGCAGGTGCAGTGGTGGTGGCCGGTGTGGCCTTCTTCGCAGGCGACTTCTTGGCCGGCGCCTTCGCGGCGGGGGCGGTCTTCTTGGCCGGCGCCTTCGCGGCGGGGGCCTTCTTGGCCGGCGCCTTCGCGGCGGGGGCCTTCTTGGCCGGCGCCTTCTTGGCGGGGGCCTTCTTGGCCGGCGCCTTCTTGGCGGGGGCCTTCTTGGCGGGGGCCTTCTCGGCGGGGGCCTTCTTGGCGGGGGCCTTCTTGGCCGGCGCCTTCGCGGCGGGCGCCTTCTTCGCGGGCGCCTTCTTGGCGGCGCCTTCTTGGCGGGCGCCTTCTTGGCCGGCGCCTTCTCGGCGGGCGGCCTTCTTCGCGGGCGCCTTCGCGGCGGGGCGGCCTTCTTCGCGGGCGCCTTCGCGGCGGTCTTCGTCGCCGGAGCCGCCTTCTTCGCCGGAGCCTGGGCGGCCGACTTCCGGCCGATGACCCGCTTCGCTGCTGCTGCAGCCGAACCGGCGAGGGACCTACGCGTACTGCGAGCCATCTCCGAGGGCCTCCAGCCTGCATCAGGTGTGGCGGGAACCACACGGTGGCAGGGAGGGTATCCGCTGCCACCGGGCAGACCAACATCGGCTCGCCGAAATGCGAGAACGGCCACCCTCATGGGTGACCGTCCTCGTGACGAGCGTGGTGCGGGGGCGCGAGCGGCTCAGCTCTCGTCGTCACCCAGGACCGAGCGCAGGCGCTTGGGTCCGTGACCGCTGTCCACCGGAGCCTGGCTGTCGCTGCCCGTGGACAGCGACTCCAGCTGCTGGGTGAAGTAGGTCTTGAGACGGGAGCGGTACTCGCGCTCGAACTGGCGCAGCGTCTCCACGTCGCCGTTGAGCTTGTCCCGCTCCTTCTCCAGGTCGCCGAACATCTGCTGGCGGCGCTCGGCGGTCTCGGAGTCGAGCATCTGCGAGCGCTGGCGGGCGTCCGCCTCCATGCGGTCTGCCTTCGACTTCGACTCCGACTCGAGGCGCTCGGCCTTGGTGCGAGCAGCACCGACGATGCGGTCCGCCTCGTTCTTGGCCTCCTCGACGAGCTCGTCGGCGTTGCGGGTGGCGATCTCGAGCAGACGGGCCGCCGCGTTGGACGCGTCGGCGATGTTGCGCACGGGCGGGGCGGCAACCGGCGCCACCTCGACGACGGGCTCCGGCTCGGGCTCGGGCTCCGGCTCGGGCTCCGGCTCGACGGGAGCGAACGACACCGGCGCGGGAGCAGACGACGAGCTGTCGCCGGACTGCGCCGCGGACAGCTTGGACCGGAGGTCGTCGTTGTCCTTGGTGAGCCGCGCGAGCTCAGCCTCGACCTCGTCGAGGAACTGGTCGACCTCGCCCATGTCGTAGCCCTCACGGAGCCGGACAGGCGTAAAGCGCTTGTTGCTCACGTCCTCAGGCGTCAGCGGCATGACCTCACCCAAACTTTCACTCTTCGAATTCACAGTGGCTCTGGCTGTCAGGAGACAATAGCGCCCGTCGGCTCCCCCGGCACAGTGACCCGTGTGGCGGATGGTTCCGGGGGTGGGGTCACAGGCTGAAGATGGTGGCTACCACGTTGAGCAGCAGCCAGGCCGCCACCATCACCAGCAGGAAGCTCAGGTCGAGGGCGACCGAGCCGATGCGCAGCGGCGGCACCACGCGCCGCAGCGCGACGATCGGCGGGTCGGTGGCGGAGTAGACGCCCTCGAGCGCGACGAGCAGGGGGCCGTGCGGCTCCCACTGGCGCGCGAAGACCTGGACCCAGTCCACGATGAACCGGATCCAGAGCAGGCCGATGAAGACGAGCAGGACGAGGTAGACGGTCTGGCCGAAGATCTGCACGGGGTAAGACTGCCTCAGCTCTGGTTGAAGAAGCCGTCCTCTGCCATCCGCTCCTTGTCCTCGGCCGCGACCGTGACGTTGGGCGGGGAGAGCAGGAAGACCTTGTTGGTCACGCGCTCGATGGTCCCGCGCGTCGCGAAGATCAGGCCGGCAGCGAAGTCGACGAGGCGCTTGGCGTCGTTGTCGTCCATCTCGCTGAGGTTCATGATCACCGGCGTGCCGTCGCGGTAGTTCTCGCCGACCAGGCGGGCCTCGTTGTAGTTGCGGGGGTGCAGGGTGGTGATGCGGCTCAACTCGGCCACGACTCCTGTCTGGACCGAGGCCGGACGACGGCGCTCGGCGAGGTCGGACACAGGGGCAGGGCGCCGGTCGCGCGCGACCGGGCGCTGGTCGACGGCGTCGTGGGTCGAGGTCTCCGTGTCGCCGTCGTAGTCGTCGTAGTGGCCGGTGTCCTCGAGCAGGCCGAGGTACTCGCCGATCTTCCTCATCGAGCCGCTCATGAGACGTGTCCTCCGCTAGACAGGGCGACCGTGATCGGTCGCCTGGTGACTGTTGTCGACATTACTGGTTCGAGGGCCTCGGACCGAGGACCGCGGACCCGACACGCACGTGTGTCGCGCCGTGCTGGACGGCTGCCTCGAGGTCGCCGCTCATGCCGGCCGACAGCAGGGTCGCGCCGGGGTGGTCGGCGACGAGGTCGGCGTGGATCGCGGCCAGGCGGGCGAAGGCCTCGAGCGGCTCCTCGCCGAGCGGGGCGACGGCCATCAGGCCGCGCAGCCGGAGCATGTCCGCCTCCTCGACCCGCCGGGCGAGCTCGGCGAGGCCGGTCGGGTCCGCACCCGAGCGGTGGTGGGCGCCGGGCGGGTCGAGGCTGACCTGCAGGAGCACGTCGACGTCGTGGCCGCGTGTGTGCGCGCCGCGGGAGAGTGGGCCGACGAGCTTGACGCGGTCGAGCGACTCGACCACGTCGGCGTACACCGCGACGGCGGCGGCCTTGTTGGACTGCAGGCCCCCGATGAAGTGCCAGCGCAGGCCGAGGTCGGCGCACTCGGCCGCCTTGGCCTCGGCCTCCTGGTGGCGGTTCTCCCCGACGTCGGTGACACCGAGGTCGGCGAGCAGGCGCACGTCGGAGGCGGGGAAGAACTTGGTGACGACGACGAGCGAGACCTCGTCGGGGGCGCGTCCGGCCTCCTCGCACGACACGGCGATGCGTCGGCGTACGGCCTCGAGGTTGGCGGCGAGCTCGTCGCGGCGATCGCTCATGCGTCGTTCCAGATCACGCCGGCGAAACGCAGCGCTGCGTCGCCGTCTCGTCGGTACGACGGCCACCGGGCGTCCTCGCGCGTGCAGGCCCCGACGACCCGGACGTCCTCGACGCCGACGGCCACCAGCTGCGCGCGCACTCCCGCACCGAGGTCGAGAGCGGGCGTGCCCCATGAGGTGGTGGACCGCGACTCAGGCACCAGGGCGACGACCTCCTCCTGCATCTGCGCCGGCACCTCGTAGCACCGGCCGCAGACGTGCGGACCGACCCAGGCGGTCACCTGCGTGGCGCCGAGCGACTGCAGCCGCCGGACCGCAGCAGGGACGACCCCCAGCGCGAGGCCACGGCGGCCGGCGTGGACTGCGCCGATGGCGCCCTCGGGCGAGGCGAGCAGCACCGGCACACAGTCGGCCGCTCGCGCCATCAGCGCCACGTCGCCCCGGGTCGTCGCGAGTGCGTCCACGTGGAGGATCGGGTCGTCGACGACGTCCTCCTCCCCCACGACGTGCACCTCGGCGCCGTGCACCTGGTGCATGACGAAGGGCGTGCGGTCGATCGTGGCGGCGAGATCGGCGAGCACGGTCGTACGCGCCTCCTCGACCTCGGTGATGATCGGCAGGGGCTCGGTGAAACCCACGGCCACGGCGCCGTGCGCCGTGGCCAGGGAGTCGCGGTGGAGGAATCTCACTTCAGGAAGTCGGGCACGTCCAGCTCGTCGTCGTCGAACTGCACCTGCCGGGCCGGACGGGGCTGGGCCGCGGGCGTCGACGCGTCCGGGGTGGGTGACGGTGCGAACGTCGTCGGAGCGGGTGTGCCTGAGGCCTGTACCGGCGCGGCGGCCTTGGTCGCGAGCTGCTGTGCGGCGGCCCGGGTCTGCTCCTGGGTCTGCGCCGGCTGGTTCTGGCGCAGCACGTTGCCGTCGGAGCGGCGCTTGGGCATGCCGCCGTCGAAGCCGGCAGCGATCACGGTCACCCGCACCTCGTCACCGAGGGCGTCGTCGATGGTCGCGCCGAAGATGATGTTGGCCTCGGCGTGCGCGGCCTGCGACACCAGAGCAGCCGCCTCGTTGATCTCGAACAGGCCGAGGTCCGAGCCGCCGGCGATCGAGAGCAGCACGCCGTGCGCACCTTCGATGCTCGCCTCGAGCAGGGGGCTCGAGACGGCCATCTCGGCGGCGGCCACTGCACGGTCCTCGCCCCGGGCCGAGCCGATCCCCATGAGGGCGGAGCCGGCGTTGGCCATGACGGACTTCACGTCGGCGAAGTCGAGGTTGATCAGGCCCGGCGTGGTGATCAGGTCGGTGATGCCCGAGACGCCCTGCAGCAGCACCTGGTCGGCCTGCTTGAAGGCGTCGAGGATCGACACGCTGCGGTCGGTGATCGAGAGCAGCCGGTCGTTGGGGATGACGATGAGGGTGTCGACCTCCTCGCGGAGCTGGCTGATGCCCTCCTCCGCGGAGTTGGCGCGACGCCGTCCTTCGAAGGCGAACGGCCGGGTCACGACGCCGATGGTCAGTGCACCCAGGGAGCGGGCGATGCGGGCCACGACGGGAGCGCCGCCGGTGCCGGTGCCGCCGCCCTCGCCGGCCGTCACGAACACCATGTCGGCGCCCTTGATGACCTCTTCGATCTCGTCGGCGTGGTCCTCGGCGGCCTTCGTGCCCACCTCGGGGTTCGCGCCGGCACCGAGCCCGCGGGTGAGCTCGCGGCCGATGTCGAGCTTGACGTCGGCGTCGCTCATGAGGAGTGCCTGGGCGTCGGTGTTGATCGCGATGAACTCGACGCCCTTGAGGCCGACCTCGATCATCCGGTTGACGGCGTTGACGCCGCCGCCACCGATGCCCACGACCTTGATGATCGCCAGGTAGTTCTGCGCTGCTGCCACGGCTCCGGGGCCTTTCTTGAAGGAGGACTGGTGAGGGGTGAACTCAGGTACGGGGAAGGGACGAGACCGGGACCGCTACCACTCTCGGAGCCACGGAACTCTAACCGTGAACCTGAGGGTTATAGTTATGTCAACCTCGCCTTTCGCAAGACCATAGGCAGCGCGCGGTACGAAACCGTGGTGGACACGCCCACCGCGTGGTGAGTCGGTGAGGTTTTCTTCGGCTCGCGGACGCCGCCAACCCTCCGACCCGACCGCCCAAGGTGGCGGCGTACGACATCCCCCGCGGCCAGCCCGATGTCGTACGCCGCCACCCTCCGACCCGACCGCCAAGGTGGCGGCGTACGCCATCCCCGCAGCCAGACCGATGTCGTACGCCGCCAGGGTGGCGGTCAGGGGCGGTAGGTCGGGTTCCCCGGGACGCTGACGTCGTAGAACGACGCCTTCTGCGCGGCGAGCAGCTTGTCGACCACCTCGGCCTTGAGCGCGGACTCCTCCGCACTCCCCCACAGCACCTCGCGCTGGTCGCGCATGACCAGGGTGATCTGGTCGACGGTGGCGACCTCGACGTGGTCGACGCGGCTCGCCAGGTCCTGCGGGAGCGCCGCGACCACGGTCGCGGCCTCCTTGAGTGCGTCGGTGCCGGCCGAGCCGCCGGGCCGGACCCGGGGCATCCCCTTCGGAGCGGTCCTGTAGTCGCGGAAGACCACGCCGTCGGCGTCGAGGCCGCGCAGCCGGCCGGCCAGCTCGACGACCGCGACGGGGGTGCGCTCCTCGACCTCGATGCGTACGCCGTCGGGCCAGGTGCGCGTGACGTCGACCGACTTCACCTCGGCCAGCGAGGCCACGCGCGCGTCGGCGCGGTCGAGGTCGACCAGGGCCAGCTGCTCGCCGAGCGGCACGTCGGCCCTCTCGCGGACCCGGCCGTCGCTGAGCAGCGTGTTGCCGACGACCTCGACCCGCTTCACCTGCAGGGTCGCGGAGAAGAAGACCAACCAGATCGCCGTACCGAGCAGGGCGACGACGGCCAGCAGGGCGAGCACGTAGCGCAGCGACAGCCAGCGGCGGGCCCACTGGCGGCGCGCGAAGCGACGACGGGTGCGCCGTTCGGCGCGGACCTCGCGATCCACTCACGCACCGCCCGGCAGGAGCAGGTCGAGCACCTGGGGTCCGACACTGGTGATGTCGCCGGCACCGAGGGTGATCACGAGGTCGCCCGGTCGCGAGCGCTCGGCGAGCACCTGCGCCGCGGCGCCCAGCCCGTCGACGTACGTCACGTGCTCGGGCGGCAGCGGCACGGCACGCGCCACGAGGAGGCCGGTCACCTCGGGGTCGGGGTCCTCGCGGGCGACGTAGACGTCGAGGACGACCACCTCGTCGGCGGCGCCGAGCGCGACGCCCATCGCCTCGCCGAAGATGCGGGTGCGCGAGACGAGGTGCGGCTGGAACGCCGCGACGACGCGGCCCTCCCCCGCGAGCGCGCGCGCGGCCACGAGGTCGCCGCGGATCTCCACGGGGTGGTGGGCGTAGGAGTCGTAGACCCGCACGCCGGCGGCCTCGCCCTTGAGCTCCATCCGACGACCCGTGCCGGTGAAGCCGCCGAGCCCTTCGGCGAGCGCGTCGAAGGAGAACCCGAGCTGCAGGCCCAGGGCGAGCGCCGCGACGGCGTCGAGGACGTAGTGCCGGCCGGGGATCTGCAGGCGGAGCTCGCCGAGGTCGGCGCCGCCGCGCGAGAGCCGGCAGCTCGACGTCGCACCATCGAGCGCGAGGTCGTGGATGCGGAGGTCGGCGTCGGCGGACTCCCCCACCGTCACCACGTCGAGGCCCTGCGCGCGGGCGGTGCGGGCGAGCCCGGCAGCGCCGGGGTCGTCGAGGACGCAGACGACGAAGCCGCACGGATCGATCGTGTCGATGAAGTCCTCGAAGGCGCGGTGGTACGCCTCCTCGGTGCCCCAGTTGTCGAGGTGGTCGGCCTCGACGTTGGTCACGATCGCCGCGTGCGGGCGGTAGTGCAGGAAGGCACCGTCGCTCTCGTCGGCCTCGGCGACGAACAGGTCGTCGGTGCCCGCGTCGGCGTTGCGGCCCGTCGCGGTGAGCACGCCGCCCACGGCGTACGACGGGTCGGCGCCTGCCGCCATCAGCGCGGAGGTCAGCAGCCCGGTGGTCGTCGTCTTGCCGTGCGTGCCGGCCACGGCGAGCACCCGCGAGCCGGTCATGACCGAGGCGAGACCGGCCGAGCGGGGCAGGATCCGCAGGCCGCGACGCCGGGCCTCGAGCACCTCGGGGTTGTCGTCGCGGGCCGCCGTGGTGACCACGAGCGTGTCGGCGTCACCGACGTGGTCGGCGTCGTAGCCGAGGTGGCAGGTGACGCCGAGCTCACGCAGCGCGGGGAGGAAGGGGGTGTCGTGGTCGTCGCTGCCGGTGACGGCGATGCCGCGTGCGGCCATGATCCGGGCGATGGCGGAGATGCCCGCACCACCGATGCCGACACAGTGCACGCGGCCCAGGTCGGCGGCGGGCAGGATCTCGTCCGGAACCGGGATCTTCACGACGACGCCCCTCCGGCGCCCGCGTCGAGGATGATCCGGGCGAGCTTCTCGTCGGCGTCGAGCGGGATCACCCCGCGCGCGGCTGCGCCCATCGCGTCGAGGCGGGACCGGTCCGTCAGCAGCCCGGGCACGCTCGCCGCCACCCACTCGGGGGTCAGGGCGCCGTCGGCCACCAGGAGCCCGCCACCGGCGTCGACGACCGGACGTGCGTTGAGCGCCTGCTCCCCGTTGCCGATCGGGAGCGGGACGTAGATCGCCGGGAGGCCCACCCCGGAGACCTCGGTGACGGTGTTGCTGCCGGCCCGGCACAGCACCGCGTCGGCCGCGGCGTAGGCGAGGTCCATCCGGTCGACGTACGGGACGACGACGTAGGGCACGTCCGACCCAGCGACCGCAAGGTCGTGCTTGGGGCCGACGACGTGCAGCACCTGGACGCCGGCGCCGGCGAGGTCGGCGGCCGCGCCGGACACGGCGGCGTTGATGCGGGCGGCACCCTGCGACCCACCGGTCACCAGGAGGACGGGGAGGTCGTCGCGCAGGCCGAAGGTCGCCAGCGCCTCGGACCGGAGCGCGACCCGGTCGAGGGTGGAGACGAGGCGCCGGATCGGCAGTCCCGTCCACACCGCGTGGGGCAGGTCGGTGTCGGGGAAGCTGGTCGCCACGTGGTGGGTCATCCGCGCACCGAGCCGGTTGGCCACGCCGGGGACCGTGTTGCCCTCGTGGACGACGATCGGCACGCCGCGCTTGCGGGCGGCGAGGTAGGCCGGCACCGACACGTAGCCCCCGAAGCCGACGACGACGTCGGGGCGCACGCGGTCGACCACCTCGATGGCCGCGGCGCGCGCGGCGCGCAACCGGGTCGGCATCCGGAGCAGGTCGGGGCCGGGCCGTCGCGGCAGGGGCACGCGCGGCACGAGCTCGAGGGGCAGTCCGGCCTCGGGCACGAGGCGCGCCTCGAGGCCCTCGCGGGTGCCGAGGCAGGTGATCTCCGTCGCCGGGTCGAGCCGTCGGAGGGCGTCAGCCGTGGCGAGCAGGGGCGAGGTGTGGCCGGCGGTTCCGCCGCCGGCGAGGAGTACGCGCATCGGTGCTGATGCTAGTGGCGGGCGGCCGAGAGACCGGCGGAGCGGTTGCGACGACGCGCGGCGAGCGCTGCGGCCGCCTCGGGCTCGCGCCGGGCGAAGCCGATCACCAGGCCGAGCGCGACCAGCGAGGGCAGGAGCGCGGATCCGCCGTAGGAGACGATCGGCAGCGGGATGCCGATCACGGGCAGGACGGCGAGGACCATGCCGACGTTGATCATCATCTGGCCCAGGAGCCAGACGATGATGCCGAAGGTCGCGTAGCGCACGAACGGGTCCTGCGTGTTGAGGGCGACCCGGACGGCTGCGTAGGCGATGGTGAAGAACAGGCCGACCACGAGCAGGGTGCCGACCAGGCCCAGCTCCTCGCCCAGCACGGCGAAGATGAAGTCGGTGTGCGCCTCGGGGAGGTCGCCCCACTTCTGGGTCGACGCGCCGATGCCCTGGCCGAACCAGCCGCCGCTCGACAGCGCGTACAGCCCGTGGGCGGGCTGCCACCCGGCGTCGGTGTAGTCCTTGAACGGGTCGGTGAAGTGCGTGATGCGGTTGAGCCGCTCGGAGTCGGTGGCCGCGAGCGCGACGGCGGCGACGCCGAGGACGGACAGGCTGAGCCCGAAGAGCCGCAGCGGAGCACCGACCACCCACAGCATCCCGAGCAGGATCGCGGCCAGCACCATGGCGGTGCCGAGGTCGCGGCCCACCAGGACCAGCGCGATCACGGCGAAGAGACCGGGGACCACAGGCACCAGCAGGTGGTGCAGCTCGCGGAGGCGGCGTTCCTTGTGGGCGTAGATGTTGGCCGCCCACAGCACGATCGCGAGCTTGGCGATCTCCGCGGGCTGGATGTTGACCGGCCCGAGGGCCAGCCAGTTCTTGTTGCCGTTGATCAGGACGCCGAACCGCGCGACGAGGCCCAGCAGCACCAGGGCGACGAGGAAGCCGGGGTAGGCGAGACGGCGGATGTGGCGGATCGGCAGGCGGGAGGCCACCCAGGCGGCGGGCAGGCCGAGGGCGACCCACAACAGCTGGCGCTTCACCACGGCGTAGGAGTCGTCGTAGATGACGTAGGAGCGCACGCTCGAGGCGCTGAGGACCATGATGACGCCGATGGTCAGCAGCAGCGCGGAGGAGCCGAGCAGCAGGTAGTAGGACGCGAGCGGCTTGTCGAGCGCCTCGCGGACCGAGCGCCACCCGGTCGCGATGCCCGAGCCGGGACGGGGTCGGGCCGACGTCACCGGGGCGACGTCCTCGGGGTTCGCGGTGGTCACTCCTCGCGCTCCCCTCGGTGTCGGATGGTCAGTCGCTGCGGGCGATGTGTGCGTGCACGGCGGCCGCGAACGCGTCGCCGCGCGCGCCGTAGTTGAGGAACATGTCCATGGAGGCGCAGCCCGGCGCCAGCAGCACCGTGTCCCCGGACCTGGCGAGCCCGGAAGCCGCGTCGACCACACGCTCCATCGGGTCACCAGTCTCGTCGGCACCCACATCGATGACGGGCACATCGGGCGCGTGTCGCGAAAGTGCGTCGGCGATGACCTGCCGGTCGCGACCCAGCAGCACGACGCCGCGCAACCGCCCGCGGACCGCGACGACGAGTTCGTCGAAGCGCGCCCCCTTGGCCAGGCCGCCGGCGACCCAGACGACCGGGTCGTACGCGCCGAGGGAGGACTGCGCGGCGTGGGGGTTGGTGGCCTTGGAGTCGTCGACCCAGGTGACGCCGTCGTTCTCCGCGACGAGCGCGATGCGGTGGCCGTCGGGACGGAACGTGCGCAGCCCGTCGCGTACGGCCTGCTGGCTGACGCCGTGGGCACGGGCGAGCGCCGCGGCGGCCAGCGCGTTGGCGACGAAGTGCGGTGCGGTCGAGGCGAGGTCGTCGAGGGTGCAGAGCTCGGCGGCGCTGGAGGAGCGCTCCTCGATGAAGGCCCGGTCCACGAGCATGTCCTCGACGACCCCGAGGTTGCCGGTGCCCGGCATCCCGAGGGTGAACCCGACGGCCCGGGCGCCCTCGACCACGTCGGCCTCGCGCACCATCTCCTCGGTGGTGGCGTCGGCCAGGTTGTAGACGCATGCCCGCTGGACGCGCTCGAAGATGCGCGCCTTGTCGGCGGCGTAGCGCTGCATGCCCGTCGGGGACCCGTCGGCAGCGCCCGGCACGTCGTCGTACCAGTCGAGGTGGTCCTCGGCGAAGTTCAGCACCGCGGCCGACTCCGCGGACATCGAGTGCGTGTAGTGGAGCTGGAAGCTGGAGAGCTCGACGGCGAGCACGTCGTAGGGCTCGGGGTCCATCACGGCCTCGACGATCGGCAGGCCGACGTTGCCGACCGCGACCGCACGGAGCCCGGCCGCGAGCAGGATCGAGGTCAGCATCTGCACGGTCGTGGTCTTGCCGTTGGTGCCGGTGACCGCCAACCACGGAGCGGCGTGCTCCGGGTCACGCAGCCGCCAGGCCAATTCGACCTCTCCCCACACGGGTACGCCACGCTCGGCCGCCTGCGCCAGGAGGGGTGCCGTCGGCTTCCAGCCGGGAGAGGTCACCACCAGGTCGACGTCGGCGGGCAGCTCAGCGGTCGCGCCGGGCTCCAGCCGGACCGTCGCGCCCAGGGTCGTCAGCAGCTCGGCCTTCTCCGTCTTCTCGGGACTCGTGGACTCGTCGAGGGCGGTGACCCGGGCACCGAGGAACAGCAGGTTGTCGGCCGCGGCGTAGCCCGAGACGCCGAACCCGGCGACGACGACGCGTACGCCGGACCAGTCGCTGGCACGGCCCAGCGACCCGACGTCAGGGGTGGCGGTGCTCATCCGATGCCAGCGACCCACTCGGCGTAGAAGATGCCGAGGCCGGTGGCGACGGCGAGTCCGGTGACGATCCAGAAGCGGATCACGATGGTGACCTGCTCCCAGCCGAGCATCTCGAAGTGGTGGTGCAGGGGGGTCATCCGGAACACGCGGTGCCCGGGCTGCACCTTGAAGATGCTCCGGAAGAGCCCGCTCGCGCGACTGATCTTGAACACGGAGACCTGGATCATCACGGAGAGGGTGATGACCACGAAGAGCCCGCCGATGACCAGCAGCAGGAGCTCGGTGCGGGTCATGATGGCGAAGCCGGCCATCGCTCCACCGAGCGACAGCGAGCCGGTGTCGCCGAGGATGATCTGCGCGGGCGAGGCGTTCCACCACAGGAACCCGAAGCACGCGCCGGTGATCGCCGCGGCGACGACCGCGAGGTCGAGCGGGTCGCGCACCTCGTAGCACTTCGCTCCGGCCTCGAGGGCGCACGACTGGCTGTTCTGCCAGATGTTGACGAGCGTGTAGGCGGCGAAGACGAGGATCGAGGCGCCCGTGGCCAGCCCGTCGAGCCCGTCGGCGAGGTTCACCGCGTTGCTGGTGCCGGTGACGATCACCCAGAACAGCAGCATCACCACGACGGTCGGCAGCGCGAACCGCTCGTAGTCGCGGATGAAGGAGATGTGGTCGGACGCCGGGCGCCAGCCGCGCTCGTCCTCCAGCGCCGGCGACAGCGCGAGGACGCCGAAGACCAGCCCGATGACGGTCTGGCCGACCACCTTCGCCCGGCCGCGCAGGCCGGTGCTGTGCTGGCGGCTGACCTTGAGGAAGTCGTCCATGAAGCCCACCGCGCCGAGGCCGACGAGCAGGAAGAGCAGCAGGAGCGCCGATGCGGTGGGGGCGGAGCCGGTGATCAGCTTGGCGGCGAAGTAGCCGACCACGGTTGCCAGGATGATCACGATGCCGCCCATGGTGGGCGTGCCGCGCTTGATGTGGTGGGTGGTCGGTCCGTCGTCGCGGATCGGCTGGCCGAACCCCTGCCGCGTGAAGAAGCGGATGGCGTAGCGCGTCCCGAGGAGGGAGATCAGCAGGGAGAGTCCTCCTCCGAACAGGATGGCTCTCATCTGGTGCGACTCCCTTCCGTGCCTGTGCCGCTCCCGGTGAGGAGCTCGTCGGCGATCACTTCGAGCGCGGCTCCGCGTGACGCCTTCACGAGGACGACATCAGCAGCCGAGACATTGTGTCGCAGCCAGTCGGCTGCCGCGTCACGCCCCGCCGTGGTGATGGCCACACCGGCCGGCGCCGACGACTCGAAGCCCCGCGCCATGGCGGCGGCGGCGGACCCGACGGTCACCAGGACGTCGACCCCGCCCGCGGCGGCGTACTCCCCCACCGCGGTGTGGGCCGCGACGGACCCGGCGCCGAGCTCGAGCATCTCGCCGAGCACCGCGACCGTACGCCGTCCGCTGCCGGCACCGATGCCGCCGAGCGTCTCGATCGCGGCCCGCATCGACTCGGGGTTGGCGTTGTAGGCGTCGTTGAGCACGACCAGCCCGTCGGCGCGCTCGGTGAGCTCCATCCGCCAGCGGCTGGCCGGCACGGCGTCACCCAGGGCGTCCGCGACCGTGTCGAGGTCGAGGCCCGCGGCGAGGGCCATGGCGGCGGCCGCGGCGGCGTTGCGCCACTGGAACGCGCCGACCTGGGCGAGGTGCACGGTGGCGCCGGAGCCACGGTGGACCAGCTCGAAGGACTGACGGCCGAGCTCGTCGGCCGTCACCTCGCTCACGGCGACGTCGGCGGGCACCGGACCGAAGGTCGTGACCGTGGCGACGGTGCGCGGAGCCATGGCGGCGACGAGCTCGTCGTCCGCACTGAGGACGGCGGTGCCGTCGGCGGCGAGGGCCTCGACGATCTCGCCCTTGGCCCGGGCGATGGCCTCGCGGCTGCCGAACTCGCCGATGTGGGCGGTGCCGACGTTGAGCACGGCCGCGACGTGCGGTGGCGCGATCTCGCACAACCGGGCGATGTGGCCGACACCGCGGGCGCCCATCTCGACGACGAGGTAGCGCGTCTCCACCGTGGCGCGGAGCACCGTCAGCGGCACGCCGAGCTCGTTGTTGAAGTTGCCCCGCGTCGCCACCGTCGGACCGGACTCGGCCAGCACGTGGGCGAGGTAGTCCTTGGTGCCGGTCTTGCCCTGTGAGCCGGTCAGGGCGAGCACGACCACCTCGGGCAGGCGGTCCACGACGTGGCGGGCCAGGCGGCCCAGCGCCGCGGTCACGTCGGGGACGACGACGGTCGGCAGGTCGGTGGGCCGGTTGCCGAGGGCGGCGACGGCACCGGCAGCGCCGGCGGCCTGCGCGAAGTCGTGGCCGTCGACCCGCTCGCCGGCGACAGCCACGAAGAGCCCGTCCGGCTCCGGGGTGCGGGTGTCGAGGAAGGCGCCACCGGTCACCGTGGCCTCGCCGTGGGCGACGCCTCCGACCACGTCGGCGATCTCGGCCAGGGTCATCTCGATCACTGGTGGCCCGACCGCCCCGTCCGGATCCTTCATGGCGGCGACGATCTCCTCCGCGGCGACGACCCGGTCGTCGAACGGGTGCACGACGCCGCCGGTCTCCTGGCCGGTCTCGTGCCCCTTGCCGGCGATGAGGACGACGTCGCCGGGCCGCGCTCGGCGTACGGCCTCCCGGATCGCGAGCCGGCGGTCCCCGACCTCCAGCACCTCGGCGGCGCCGCCCTCCACACCCGCGAGCAGCGCCGCCCGGATCGCGGCGGGGTCCTCGGTGCGGGGGTTGTCGTCGGTCACGATCAGGACGTCGGCGAGCCGCGCTCCGATCTCACCCATCACGGGACGCTTGAGGGTGTCGCGGTCGCCGCCGGCGCCGATGACGACGATGACCCGGCCCTGCGTCAGCGGGCGCAACGTGGCAAGGACGGCCTCGAGGGCGTCGGGCTTGTGGGCGTAGTCGACGACCAGCGTGTAGTCCTGCCCCTGGACGACCGGCTCGAGGCGGCCGGGCACGCCGTCGACCCGCGAGATCCCCTCGGCGACCGTCCGCGGGTCGAGGCCCGCCATCGCGGCGGACGCGATCGCGGCGAGCGCGTTGGACACGTTGAACTCGCCGGGGAGGTTGATCGACGCCACCAGCTCGACGCCGGGCCCCTGGACCGTGAAGGCACCGCCCGTGGGGGTCAGGTCGACGTCGACGGCTCGCCAGTCGGCGTCGCGACCCAGGGAGGAGTACGTCGACATCGAGATGGTGGCGACGTCCAGGAGCCGACGACCGAACTCGTCGTCGACGTTGGTCAGCCCGATCCGTGCGCGCTCGGGAGTGAACAGGTCGGCCTTGGCGGCGAAGTAGTCGTCGAGGTCGGTGTGGAAGTCGAGGTGGTCGCGACCGAGGTTGAGGAACGTCGCCACGTCGAAGACGACGCCGTCGACCCGGCCCAGGACCAGCCCCTGGCTCGAGACCTCCATCGCACAGGTGTCGACGCCCCGTTCGACCATCACCGCGAACAGGCCGTGCAGGTCGGGCGCCTCGGGGGTGGTGAGCTCGGTCTTGACGTCCTCACCGGCGATCCGGGTGCCGACGGTGCCGATCACGGCCGAGGTCAGCCCGGAGACGGTCAGCCCCTGCTCCAGCAGACGCGTGGTCGTGGTCTTGCCCTGCGTGCCGGTGACGCCGATGACCCGCAGCCCGGCGGCCGGGTCGCCGTAGATCCGGGCCGCCAACCGGCCGAGGACCCGCCGCGGCTCGGGCACGACGAGGGCGGGCGTGTCGGGCGGGAGCCGGTCGAGACCGGCCGCGTCCGTGAGCACGGCGACGGCGCCGGCCCCGAGGGCTCCGGCCGCGAAGTCGGCGCCGTGGGCGTGCGCGCCCGGCAGGGCGGCGTACAGGTCACCGGGCCGGATGCGCGCCGTGCTCAGCGAGATCCCGGAGACGGGTACGTCGAGGTCGCCGTGCACCGCCAGGTCGGTGTCGGCACCGAGCCACGCGGCCAGCTCGGCGGCGGAGGTGTGGCGGGTCCGCTGCGGACGCGTCGCGATCGCGGGCTCCACTGGCTGCTGCACCGACCGAGCGTATCGACTCACCACTCGACGGGGAGACGCGACGGCGTGCCGTTGGTCGGCTCGACGCCGTAGCGGCCCAGCACGTAGCCCATGATGCGCGAGAAGACCGGGCCGGCCGTCGAGCCACCGCCGGCGTTGCCCTGGGGCGCGTGGATGACGACGTAGACGGTGAAGCGAGCGTCGTCGGCCGGGGCGAACCCGCCGAAGGAGACGGACGTGCTGCCGTCGTAGCAACCGCACTCGGGGTCGACGCGCTGCGCCGTACCGGTCTTGCCGGCGACGAGGTAGCCCGGCACCTGGGCGGCCGGCGCGACGCCGTCCTCCGGGTCGACGACCTTCTCCATCATCTTCGCGGTGCCGCGTGCGGCCTGCTTGCTGACGACGCGGGTGCGGGTGGCGACGTCGGTGCCGACGGTGACACCGTCGTCGGTGACGGCGCTGCCGGAGATCAGGCTGGGCGAGACCCGCACGCCCTCGTTGGCGATCGTGTTCACCGCCGCGGCCATCTGGAGGACGTTGACGGACAGGGACTGGCCGAAGGCGACCCGGTCCTTGGTCTGCGAGGTCATCGCCTCCCCCGGCGTGAGGATGCCCGGCGTCTCGCCGCGAACGCCGACGTTGGTCTTCTGGCCCAGGCCGAAGCGCTGGAGGTAGGCCACCAGCTGCGGCGGCGAGAAGGCGTCGGTGGCGAGCACGGTGCCGATGTTCGAGGACTTGGCGATGATGCCGGCCAGCGTCAGCCGGATCATCCCGTGGTCGAACCAGTCGCCGATCACGCGATCCTGCCGGGCGAGGTTCGGCGGCACCTTGAACTTCTGGCGCGGGAAGGCCTTGCCCGCATCGATCAGCGACGACACCGTCAGCACCTTCTCGACCGAGCCGGGCTCGTAGGTGTCGCTCATCGCCCGGGAGCCGAGGTCGTCCTTGTCGACGCCGGGCGCCGTCGGCGCGTTGGCGTCGAAGGTGGGCACGTCGGCCAGGGCGAGGACCTCTCCGGTGCGGGTGTCGAGCACGACGGCAGAGCCGCTCTCGGCGCGTGCCTTCTGGACGGCCTGGGCGAGCACCTTCTGCGTGAACCAGCTCAGGTCCCGGTCGATGGTGGTGCGGAGCGGTGCGCCGTCCTGCGGCTCCTTGAGCGTGCTCTCGCGCAGGGGGATGCGGACGCCCTTGCCGGAGGTGGACTGCCAGGTGGCGAGGCCGTCGGTGCCGGCCAGCTGCTCGTCGAAGGTGCGCTCGAACCCGCCGAGCGGCTCGTCGGTGCCCATGTAGCCGATGAGGTTGGCCGCGACGTCACCCGCCGGATAGTCACGGATCGGGTCGTCCTCGAGGGTGATCCCCTCGAAGCCGGCGTCCTCGAGCGCGGCAAGGGTGTCGCCGGCCAGGGTGCTGGGCACCCGGCGGGCGACGTACTCGTAGCGGCTGCCGGTGTTGCGCCCGCGCAGCGCGGCGAGGGTGCGGAAGTAGTCGATGGAGAGCCGGTCCGAGAGCAACCGGGCCAGGTCGGGTGCCACGCCGGCCGTCAGGACAGGGTCGGCGATCACCATCTTGCCGCGGATCGAGTCAGCCAGGGGCACACCGTTGCGGTCGAGGATGTCGCCGCGCTCGGCCTCGAGCGGCAACCTGGCGGCACCCTCGGCGGCGGCCATGGCGGCGTACGACCGCGGGTCGACCCCCTGCAGCTGCACCAGTCGCGCGCCGAAGAACGAGAGGACCACGGCGATGAGGACGAACCCGATGCGCAGGCGCAGCATGGGGGCACCCCTCGAGGCGCCGCGCCGGATGCGGGTGCTCGGCACTGTTCTCCCTCATTCCCGGCCATCGCCCGTTGCGACGGCGGCCTGTCGACGAATCTATGCGCGGCGCGGCGCGGATCGACGCGCCCGCGCCGTCAGCGGTTTCGGTTCTTCCCGTGCTTGGTGCGCTGCTTGTTGGTGCCCTGCCCGGACGTGCGGGTGTCGGCCTGCTGCTCGCCCGCAACCGGGGTCTCCGTGGTGGTCTCGGCCGCCGGTGGCACCTCGACGATCGTCGGCTTGGGGGCCAGCACGGCCGGGACGACCGGCGCCGGGGGGAGCAGCTGGATGGCGTTCTCGCGGGTGGCCGGCGTGCGGACACCACTCGTCTTGCCGGTCGCGAGGTCGAGGAAGACCGGCGCAGCCGGGATGACCATGCCCATCGCCTGGGCCTGCTGGGCCACCCGCTGGGGGTTCCGCAGCTCGTCGAGCTCCATGCGCAGCGTCTGCTCGCGAGCCGCCAGGGTGTCGGCCTCGTCCTGCAACGACGACGCGGCGAAGGAGGCCTGCTGCATGGAGGTGTTGAAGAGGAGCAGTCCGACGATGCCGCCGACCAGCACCAGGCTGACCAGCGTCACGAAGGGAACCCGCGGCGCGCGGGCGCGCACCCGCGGCACGACGGTGAGCCGGGCCTTGTCCACGGCCTCCTGGGCGAGCCGGCTGACGCGGGTCCGGGGCTGCAGGGCGGGACTGCTCATCTGACGACTCCTGGGGGAAGGGGACGGGAGGCGGATAGGACGCGTTCGACAGCGCGCAGGCGGACCGAGGCGGCCCGGGGGTTCTCGTCGATCTCGTGGTCGTCGGCCCGCTCGGCGCCGCGGGTGACCAGGCGCAGTGCCGGCTCGGCGCCCTCGGGGACGAACGGCAGGTCGTGCGGGACGTCGAGCCGGGTGGCGTCGGCGAAGGCCCGCTTGACCAGCCGGTCCTCGAGGGAGTGGTAGGACTCCACGACGACGCGGCCGCCGACCCCGATCGACTCGATGGCGACGGGGATCGCGCGGCGCAGGACGGCGAGCTCGTCGTTGACCGCCATCCGCAGTGCCTGGAACGTGCGCTTGGCCGGGTGGCCACCGGTGCGCCTCGCCGGTGCGGGGATGGAGGCGTAGAGCAGCTCGACCAGCTCGGCGCTCGTGGTGAAGGGCGCGGTCTCGCGGCGTCGTACGACCTCGCGGGCGATCCGGCTGGCGAACTTCTCCTCGCCGTACTCCCGCAGGATGCGGGTCAGCTCCTGCGCGGTCGCGGTGTTGAGGAGGTCGGCCGCGGTGTGCCCGGTCGTCGGGTCCATGCGCATGTCGAGCGGCGCGTCCTCGGAGTAGGCGAAGCCACGGTCGCGGACGTCGAGCTGCATCGAGGAGACGCCGAGGTCGAAGAACACCGCGTCGGCGTGGTCGATGCCGAGCGAGCCGAGCACCTCCGGCAGCTCGTCGTAGACCGCGTGGACGGCGGTGAACCTGTCACCGTGGGCGGCGAGCCGCTCGCGGGACATCTCGAGGGCGGCGGGGTCGCGGTCGATGCCGACGACGCGTACCTCGGGCAGCCGCTCGAGGACCGCCTCGCTGTGGCCGCCGAGGCCGAGGGTGCAGTCGACGTAGACCGAGCCCGGAGCCGCCAGGGCAGGCGACAGGAGGGCGACGACCCGATCGAGGAGCACCGGGGCGTGGCGGGGAGTGCTCATCGAGTCAGGCCCCGCTCAACCCTGTGATCCCAGGTGCGTCAGCAGGAGCAGGCCGAGCGCCAGGGCCGAGGCCGTGGCGGCGGAGAACGCGATGAGGGTGGCCGCCTCGCGCGCCTGGTCGCGCACCCGGAGCGGCGTCGCCGCCGCGGTGCGTCCCAAGGGCTGGGTGGTGCTCATGGTCTCGACCCCATAGCTGTCTGGATGCTGCTGGTGCTGCTGACTGGCGGTGCGACTGACACTCCCCGCCGGGTGGCACGAGGTGAGCCGCCGCACCAGGTCCCTGCCCGCTCCCTTGCGTATTGGGGGGCCCTCTGGTGCCGGGGAAGTGCCCCAGATGGCCACGCGAGGGAGCGGGCTCGAGACCTGGTGATACGGGTCCGGATGTCAGCTGTGCTGTTGTGGGTGGTGCTGGTGCTGGTGCTCAGATGCCGGGGAAGACCTCGTCGCTGAGCTCGGAGAACTTCTGCTCCTGCTCCTCCGAGTAGGTCGCCCACGAGGCGGGGTCCCAGATCTCGATGCGGTTCATCGAGCCGATGACCACGCACTCCTTGCGGAGCGAGGCGTACTCCCGCAGCGGTGCCGGGATGTTGATCCGTCCCTGCTTGTCCGGCACCTCCTGGCTGGCGGCGGCGAACAGCATGCGGACGTAGTCGCGGGTGCTCTTCTGCGTGACCGGCGCCTCTCGGAGCCGGTCGGTGAGCCGGCCGAAGTCCTCCAGCGACCAGACAGTGAGGCAGCGCTCCTGCCCCCTGGTCACCACGAGTCCTTCCGTCAGCTCGTCCCTGAACTTCGCCGGGAGGAAGAGCCGGCCCTTCTCGTCGAGCTTGGGCGTGTAGGTGCCGAAGAACATCCGGCACCTCCCCTTGCTCGGCGGGCAGATCGACCCTGTCCCCCACTTCGCACCACATTACTCCACTTCGCTCCACCGTCAATCGAAACGCGGATGTTTCACGCGTGAATTTCGACGACCCCACCCCGGCGCGTACGCACGCCGCCCCGGCGCCGGTGGGGGGTGCTGAGCGTGGATCCGGGCCTGCCGACGCTCAGGGACACCGCAGTGGGGTGCCGGTGGGGGGCTCCGGCGCGGGAGGTGGTGGAAAGTGGGGCGCAGTCCGACAACGGTCCGCGCCGTGGTCGACGACCGGCCGCGCGAGACGGGTATGTTGCGCGCACCACATACCGTGGTGACAGCGTTCATGGGCGTTGCAGCGGGTTGACGAAGGTTGACGAGGGCTGACGAGGGGATGGGCAAGACGTGACCACAGGGGCATCCGGGCAGGCACCCGACCTGGACACCGTGCGTCGGGTGACCGGGGCCGTCCGCCAGAACATCGAGCGCGTGATCTCCGGCAAGCCGGACGTCGTCAACGCCTGCCTCGTCGTCCTGCTGGCCGAGGGCCACCTCCTCATCGAGGACGTGCCCGGCGTCGGGAAGACGCAGCTGAGCAAGGCGCTCGCGCGCAGCATCGACTGCACCGTGGCGCGTATCCAGTTCACGCCCGACCTGCTGCCCTCCGACGTCACCGGCGTCTCGATCTTCAACCAGGACACCCGCCAGTTCGAGTTCCGCCCGGGCGGCGTCTTCGCCAACATCGTGGTCGGCGACGAGATCAACCGCGCCTCCCCCAAGACGCAGTCCGCGCTCCTCGAGGCGATGGAGGAGCGACAGGTCACCGTCGACAACGCGACCTACATGCTCGAGAAGCCGTTCATGGTCATCGCGACGCAGAACCCGATCGAGATGGAGGGCACCTACGCCCTCCCCGAGGCGCAGCGGGACCGCTTCATGGCGCGCGTGTCCGTGGGGTACCCGGTCGAGTCGGCGGAGATCGCGATGCTCGAGGGCCACACCGCGCACAACCCGCTCGACGACCTCGAGCCGGTCACCGACGCCGGTGAGCTCCGCAAGGTCATCGAGATCGTCGGCCGCGTGCACGTGTCGTCCGCGGTCCACCGCTACGCCGTCGCGCTGACCACCGCGACCCGCTCGAGCAACGACCTGCACCTCGGCGCCTCGCCCCGCGCGACGCTCCACCTGGTGCGGGCCGCGAAGGCCGTCGCCGCGACCCAGGGTCGCGACTACGTGCTCCCCGACGACATCCACGGCATCACCTCGCCGGTGCTCGCACACCGGCTGCTGCCCAATGTCGAGGCGACGATGAGCGGGCGCACGACCTCCGCGATCCTGTCCGGGATCGTGGAGTCGGTGCCGGTCCCCTCAGGGTCCGACTCCACCTCCATCTCACGCGGCAGCCGTGCGTGAGGCCCTCGCTGCCCTGACCGTCCGGGGACGGGCGTTCCTGGCCGCCGGCATCACCACGACGGTGGCCGCGATCATCGTCGGGCACTCCTCGGTGGTGCGCATCGGCGTGCTGGTCGCAGCCCTGCCGCTCCTCACCGCGTGGTGGGTCGGGCGGTCGCGCTACCGCCTCGCTCTCGTGCGTACGGTCTCGCCGCAGCTCGTCGCGGCCGGGCAGCCGGCGACGGTCGAGCTGACGGTGTCCAACGAGTCGCGGACGCCGACCGGCGTGCTGCTGCTCGAGGAGCGGCTGCCGTACGTCCTGGGCACCCGACCGCGCTTCGTGCTGGAGGGCCTCGGCCACGGCTGGCGGCGCCATGCGACGTACGTCGTGCGCTCCGAGCTGCGCGGCCAGTTCGAGATCGGCCCGATGTCGGTGCGGGTGACCGACCCGTTCGGGCTCGTCGAGCTCGGCCGCACCTTCCATGCGACCGCGCGGCTGACCGTCACGCCGCGCACCACCACCCTGCCCGCGATCCCGCTGGGCGGGGCGTGGACCGGGTCGGGCGACAACCGGCCCCGCGCCTTCGCGACCGGCAGCGCCGAGGACGTCACGGTCCGGGAGTACCGCAGGGGCGACGACCTGCGCCGCGTCCACTGGCGCAGCTCGGCACGCGTCGGCGAGCTCATGGTGCGACGCGAGGAGCAGCCGTGGCAGTCGCGCGCCACCGTCTTCCTCGACAACCGTGGTACCTCGCACCGGGGCCAGGGCGCCGCCAGCTCCCTCGAGGGCGCCGTCTCCGCGGCCGCGTCCATCGCGGTCCACCTCACCCACCTCGGCTACACGGTCCGCCTGGTCACCGCGTCGGGCGACAGCCGTGAGACGCAGTGGCACTCGCAGACCGGCCAGGTGAGCACGGTGCCGCTGCTCGAGGCCCTCGCGGTCGTGCAGCTCGACCACTCCCCCGCGCCCGACACGCAGTGGCTGGCCGAGCCCGGTCACGGCGGTCTCGTCGTCGGCGTGTTCGGCAGCCTCGGTGAGCCGGACCTGCCGTTCCTGCGACGCCTCCAGCACCACGCGTCGTCGAGCCTGGCGATCGCCCTCGACGCCGACGCCTGGGCACCGCACCTGCCGGTGCAGCCGGGCATCGGTGCCGCTACCCACCTCACCTCGACCGGCTGGCGCTCGGTCACCCTCGGTCCACGGGACCGCCTCGACACGGCCTGGCAGGAGCTCGGCCTGATGCAGAGCCGGGCCACGGCGTCGGCGGGAGTGGCACGATGATGGCGTCAGTCCGGGGATCGTGGAGCAGCCTTCCCCATCAGCTGCGCGTCGCGGGCATCGCGATGCTCGCAGCCTGGGCCACCGTCCTGTCCTGGCGGGTGCTCACCGCCGGCTTCGCCGAGGTCGGGTTCCCCCTCCTCTTCATCGGCGTCGTGCTCGCCGGGGGCGGGGCCCTGGCCCGCTGGAGCCGACTACCGGCCGCGGCGATCATCGCCGGCCAGCTCGTGGTCGGCGCGTTGCTGGTCCTCGGCACCACCACCGGCTCGCCGTTCCCGACCCCCGACAACGTCGACGCCTTCCGGTCCGCGCTCGACGCGGCGCTCCAGAGCTCGCGCGACTACGCCGCCCCGGTGCAGGCCGGCGTGCCGCCCGTCCACCCACTGCTGCTCATCGGCGGCACGCTCGTCGTCGTGCTCGTGGACGTCATCGCCTGCACGCTCCGTCGCGCGCCCGTCGCCGGACTGGTGCTGCTGGCGGCGTACACCCTGCCGGTCGCGGTGACCGGCGAGGCCGTCTCCTGGTGGTTGTTCTCGGTCGTCGCCAGTCTCTTCCTGACGCTCGTGTTCCTGCAGCACAGCGACCACGTCACCAGCTGGGGCCGCGCCGCCGACGGCGAGAAGGGCTCGTTCTCCGTACGCACCGGGGCGATCGGCAACACCGCCCTCGCCCTCGGCGCGGGATCCATCGCGCTCGCCCTCGTCGTGCCGGTCGCGGTGCCGACGATGAGCATGAGCGTCTTCGACGGCAACGGGCCCGGCACCCGTGAGGTCGAGGTCATGGACCCGATGATCGACCTGCGCCGCGACCTCAGCCGCGGGGAGGACATCCCGCTGCTCTGGGTCACCACGTCCGGCCCGAGGCCGACGTACTTCCGGCTCTCGGTCCTCACCCGCTTCAACGGTTCCCAGTGGACCCCCGGCGACCGCGAGATCCCCGACACCCAGACGGCCGCCGGTTCCCTGCCGCCGCTCGACGGGGTGGCGGTCGACGTGAAGCGCCGCGAGTTCAAGTACGACGTCCGCATCGGTCCCGACTTCAAGTCGTCGTGGCTGCCCACGACGGCGCAGACCACCCAGATCGCCGCCGGCACCGACTGGCGCTACGACCTGACCACGCGCGACTTCATCCACGCCCGCGACGACGTGACCACGGCCGACCGCACCTACGACTTCACCGGCGCCGAGCTGACCTACGACGCGGACTCGATGAACAGTGCCGTCTCCGGCGCCGGGACCGTGGCGGGCACCTTCAGCGACGTCCCGCCCGGGCTGAACAACGAGATCCGTCGGCTGGCCGCAAGCGTGACGGCCGACGCGCCGACCCGGTTCCAGAAGGCGCAGCTGCTGCAGCAGTGGTTCCGCGAGGACGGTGGCTTCCGCTACGACCTCGCCCAGGTCGAGTCGGCAGGCAGCGGCGGTGCCGACCTGCTGGCGTTCTTGCAGGACCGGGTCGGCTACTGCGAGCAGTTCGCCGCGTCGATGGCGATCATGGCGCGCGTCATCGGCATCCCGAGCCGGGTCGCGGTCGGGTTCCTCGAGCCCGAGAAGTCCACCAACGGTGCGTGGGAGTTCTCCGCCCACGACCTCCACTCGTGGCCCGAGCTCTACTTCCCCGGCTCCGGCTGGGTGCGCTTCGAGCCCACCCCGCAGGCCCGGGCCGGCGAGGTCCCCGGCTACAGCACCGCCGACTTCGCACCCGTCACCGAGGCTCCGTCGCCGAGCGCGAGCCGGTCGACCGAGCAGCTGCCGGAGCGCGGCGCCAGCCCGAGTGCCGACGCCGGGTCCGCCGACGACGGCACCTCCTCCATCCCGTGGGTGCCGATCCTCCTCGGCCTCCTCCTCCTCGCGGTCGTGGCCCTGCTGCTCCTCACTCCCCGCCTGGTGCGCGCGGCGCGCCGCCGTCGCCGGCTGTCCGGCGACATCGAGGACCTGTGGGACGAGCTGCGCGCCGTTGCCGTCGACCTGGGCCATGCCTGGCCCGTCGGCCGCTCCCCCCGCCGTGCGGGCGAGTGGCTGGGCCGACTGCTGGCCGCACCCGTCGCCGGCAGCGAGCGCGCTGACCGACCGCGTCGCGGTCGCGACCAGGCTCCGGAGGCCGCAGCCGCGCTCGACGTCCTGGTGCGCGTCCTCGAGCACAGCCGCTACTCCCGTGAGCCGGAGACCTTCACCGCCGAGCGGTTCGCCGGAGAGGCGCGGCTCGTCGAGGCAGCCCTGGCCGCGGGCGTCACTCCCCGCGAGGTCCGCCGCGCCGCCTGGTGGCCCGCCTCGGTCGCGGGACGGCGTACGTCCTGGCGCCCCCGCCAGGCGCGTACGGCCCAGACGCAGACGCCCGTCGACCACGAGACCAGCCGGACGGTCGACGAGCTCGTCGGCTGACTGTCCGTCAGGCGAGGTGACCGGGCACTTCGTGCCCGTCCGCATGACGGGGACGGGCACGACGTGCCCGGTCGATCGGCAGGACGGGCACGAAGTGCCCGGTCAGCGGTGGGTCAGAGGCCGCGCTCGCGGCGGCGACGCCACCGCTCCTCCATCCGCTCCATGAAGGGGCTTCCGGAGCGCTGACGGCCGGTGCGGTGCGGGCGACCGCCGTCGACCACGCCGAATCCGGTGCGGCCCGAGGCGCGCACCTTGGGGGTCGAGGCACTGGGGCTGCGGGCCGAGGTGAGGGCGAGGATCGCGCCGCCGAGCATCACGACGAAGCCGAGGACGCCGACGACGGTCTGGAGGACCGCGCTGAGCTCGAGGAGGACGGCGACGATCAGCAGGCCGATGCCGGCGACCAGGATGACGCCACCCAGGATCATGCGACGACGGGCCGAACGCTGGAACGACGTGCCGCGCAGGGTGGAGGCGAGCTTGGGGTCTTCCTCGACGAGGGCGCGCTCCATCTGCTCGAGCATTCGCAGTTCTTCCTCGGAGAGCTCCACGGTTCCTCCTCACCTCGTGCCCAAGTCTAGGCACCCGTCGGTGCCTACGGTAGGCGTCCCGGTGAAATTCACCCCGATGCAGGGGCGCGACGGGTCTCCTGCGGCCGTCATGCCGAGCGTCCTCGGGTGCCGACCAGGCTGGCGGGTCGCACCGCGGCGGAGCCGAACCGGCGGGTCGCCCGGTCCACCGCGCGGTCGGCCTCGGCCCAGCCGCGCTCGGGCTCGCCGAGCACCAGCTGCCGGTGGACCGTGGCGCGCGGGACCAGCCCCTCGACGCGTACGCCGACGAGACGCAGGCGGGCCCGCTGCAGCCCCAGCGCGTCGTAGAGGCGGGTGACCGCGCGGTGGATCTCCACGGTGACGTCGGTGGCCTCGGGCTGCGTGCGTGAGCGCGTGATCGTGGTGAAGTCGGCGAAGCGGACCTTGAGGGTCACCGTCCGGCCGGCGACACCGGCCGTGCGCATCCTCCCGGCCACCCGGGCGGAGAGGCGGAGCAGCTCGCGGACGATCACGTCACGGTCGTCGGTGTCGCGGGAGAAGGTCTCGTCGGCACCCATCGACCGCTCCGGCTCGTGCGGACCGGCGTGCGGAACCAGCTCGCTGCGGTCCGTGCCCCATGCGAGGTGGTGGAGCTCGCGGCCGAGGTGGACGCCCACCGCGCGTTGCAGGGTCGCGAGCGGGGTGTGCGCGACGTCGCCCACGGTGAGCAGCCCGAAGCGCTGCAGCAGCGCCTGCGTCTTCTCCCCGACGCCGTAGAGCTCACCGACGTCGAGCGGGTGGAGGAAGGAGGTCACCCCGGCCGGTGGCACCACGATCACGCCGTCGGGCTTGGCACGCCTGCTGGCGAGCTTGGCCACCGACACCGACGCCGCGACGCCGACCGAGCAGGTGATGCCCTGCTCGTCGTGGATGGTGGAGCGCAGCCGCTCGGCGATCCGGGCGGGTGAGCCCAGCCGGCGCGTGGAGCCGCGGACGTCGAGGAACGCCTCGTCCAGCGAGATCGCCTCCACGAGCGGGGTGACCTCGCGGAACGTCTCCATCACCGACGCCGAGACGCTGGTGAAGGTCGCGTAGTCGGGCTCGAGCACCACGACGTGCGGGCACAGCCGGCGTACGCGCGTCATCGGCAGCGCCGAGCGGACGCCGTAGCGGCGGGCGACGTAGTTGGCGGCCAGCACGACACCGCGCCCGCTCCCGCCGACCACCACCGGCTGGTCGACGAGGTCGGGGCGTTCGCGCAGCGCGACGGAGGCGTAGAACGCATCCATGTCGACGTGCAGGAGCGGTGTGACGACCGGGTCGTCGTTCATCGCCTCGCCCCGCAGCGGTGGTGCAGCGACATCCGGCGGGGCGAGGAGGTGGCTGGACCACCGCCCCGGAGGTCAGCGGCGAGCGATGACGTGCAGCTGGGCAGCGAGTGGGAGGTACTCGGGGCGGGTGGCAACGGCTCGCTCGAGCTCGACGAGAGCCGCAGTCGCACCGGGCTCGAGGTCGAGGAGGCTGCCGGGCACGAGGTCGGCGAAGACCCGTACGCCCTGGACCGAGGAGGGCTGCAGCCCGGCCGCGGCCAGGAGGTCGACCACCTCGTCGTGGGTGAAGCGGTGCCCGCCCCTGCCGGTCGAACCGGCGGAGCCGGTGGTCGAGTCGGCGTCGAGGAGCTCGCGGGCGGCCTGGAAGTGCCCGGCCATGGCTCGGGCCACGACGGCCGCGTGCCGCTGGGCGACGAGGAGGCTGAGGTGCCCGCCGGGGCGCAGCACGCCGGCGATCGCCGCGAGCGACGCGGCGGGGTCGTCGACCATCTCGAGCACGCCGTGGCAGAGCACCAGGTCAGCCTCCTCGACCAGGCTCGGCAGGTCGGACAGGTCGCCCTGCTGACCGGTGACCCGGTCCGCGACGCCGCGCTCGCGGGCCCGCCGGTCGAGGGAGGCGAGGGCGTCGGGGCTGGGGTCGATGACCTGGACCGTGTGGCCGAGCTCGGCCAGCGGCACGGCGAAGCCGCCGGTGCCACCACCGATGTCGACGATGCGGACCTGCTGCTCGTCGAAGGCGCCGGGATCGTCCAGCAACCGGCGTACGCCGTCCCACGCCACACCGGTGCGGACGGACTGGCGGCGCTCGCTGGCAGGGCTGGCAGGGGGCTGCGGCATGGCAGCAACCCTAGTGGGCGCGGCAGGAGGTGGTGACTCATCCGGGGCTCCCCGGACTGCGGTGCCACAGCTTCCGGGCGACGTCCGTGGGCGGGTCGCCCGCCGGCTTGACGTCCGAGTAGGGCGACATCTGGAAGCCGCTCGTGTGGACGAGCACCCGACGCTGCCGGGGCTCGTCCCCGACCGGTTCGGGGACCCTCGTCAGCTCGGCACGGACCAGCTCGACTCCCTCCTCGTCGGTGCTGCCCCGCTGCCACAGCGCGTGCAGCGTGGGCAGCTCCCACGCCCCGGTCGCCCGTAGCGAGACGCCGCGGCGACCGGTGCGCCGCAGCTCGCCACGCACCAGCAGGAGCCAGGAGGAGAAGATCGTCGAGGCGTACGGTCCCTGCGCGTCCTCGAAGAACGTCGCGTCGACCGGGCCGGTGCCGTCGTCGAGGGTCAGGAACACGACCCGGCGCCCGGACTTGATGGGGGGCGTCTGGGTGGCGACCTTGACCCCTGCGACGAGCAGCTCGGCCCGGCTGCGGCGACGCAGCAGGTCGCGGCTGCGGGTCACGCCGAGCGCGTCGAGGAACGGGTCGTAGGGGGTGATGGCGTGCTGGCTCACGTCGAGGCCGAGGATCTCCAGCTCGGCGCGCATCCGCTCCAGGGTGGTCATCTCGGGGAGGCCGGAGGGCCGCTCCCCCGGCTCGCCGGGCTCGTCGCCCAGCCGGAGGGTGAGCTGCACCGACTCGGCCGCGACCACCGGACGGGCGGCCCGCGACTGCGCGGCGGCCCGCGCCCAGACGCCCCCGTCGGCCAGGGCGTGCCGCTCGGTCGGCTCGGAGCCCGCGCGGACGGCCGGGTCGGAGCTGTTGCGGGCCGCGGCGTCCGTGGCAGCGACCGCCGCCGGCAGCGGCGTACGACGACTCGACAGTCCGCGGCCACGGCCGCGCGACGAGGAGCGGTCGACCGAGCGCGCGAGCAGGTCGAGCTCGGCGACCTGCAGCAGCAGGTCGCGACGCGTGACCCGACCCCGCCGGTGCACCGCCTGGTCACCCGACCCGATGGCGTAGACCCCGTCGAAGCCACCGGCGAGCACCAGCCGCTCGAGCACCGGGCGCGAGACGCGAGCGCGGTGGAAGAAGTCGGAGAGCGAGACGTAGGGGCCACCGCCGCGGGCCTCGACGATGCGCGCGACCTCGGCCTCGCTGATGCCCTTGACGTCGGTGAGCGAGAGCCGGATCGCATGTCGGGAAGGCATGGTGGTCGCTTCGCTCGCCGCCCCCTCGTCTCGTCGGACCGGCTCGCTCCGCTGTCTCGACGACGTACGACGCCGCGCTGGCGTTGACGTCGAGCCCGAGCACTCCGACGCCGAACTGCCGCGCGTCGTCGAGGATCAGCCGCTTGGGATACATGCCGGGGTCGTGGGTGAGCACACCGGAGAGGAAGTGGGCCGGCCAGTGCGCCTTGAGCCACGCCGACTGGTAGGTCGGCAGGGCGAAGGCGGCCGCGTGGGCCTTGCAGAATCCGAAGGAGGCGAAGGCCTCCAGCACCTTCCAGACCCGCTCGACCAGCGCGAGGTCGTAGCCCCGCGCCAGGGCGCGCGGGTAGAACCACGCCCGGGTCGCGGCCATCCCCTCGGTGTCCCCGAGGGCCCGCCGGCGCTCGTCGCCCTCGGCGTTGGAGACGCCACCGAAGCAGGCGATCATCTCGATGACCTGCTCGTGGAAGACGACCACTCCACGGGTCTGCTCGAGGATCGGTCGGAGGTCCTCGTGGAGGTAGTGCGCGGTCGTCCACCCCTGCTTGACCTCGAGGTAGGGGGTGATCATGTCGCTCTTGACCGGGCCGGGCCGGAAGAGCGAGATGTCGGTGATGATGTCGTCGAAGGTCTCGATGCCGGACTTGCCGACGAGCTCGCGCTGGCCGGGCGACTCGATCTGGAAGACGCCGAGGGTCTTCGCGCTGCTGATCATGTCGTAGGTCGTCGGGTCGTCGAAGGGCACCTGCGCCTCGTCGTCGAGGTCGATGCGTACGCCGTCGACCCGTTCGACCTCCGCGACGGCGTGGGCCATCGCCGACTGCATCCGGATGCCGAGCACGTCGAGCTTGAGCAGGCCCAGCTCCTCGACGTCGTCCTTGTCGAACTGGCTCATCGGGAAGCCTGCCCACGAGGCCTCGACGGGTGTGCGGTCGAGGAGGGTGTCGTCGGACAGCAGCACCCCGCACGGGTGCATCGCGATGTGGCGGGGCAGCCCGTCGAGCCGCTCGACCAGGCCGAAGAACCGGTCGAGCGCTCCGTCGCCGAGCCCGGTGGCCCGCAGCTCGGGCAGGTCGCGCAGCGCCAGCCGGGCGTCGCGGGCGCGGATGTGCGGGAACGCCTTGGCGATGGCGTCGATCTCGCCCGGCGGCATGCCGAGCGCGGCACCGACGTCGCGGACGGCGTGGCGGACGCGGTAGGTGTCCATCATCGACACGGCCGCGCACCGCTCGCCGCCGTAGCGGTCGAGGATCGCGCGGTAGACCTCCTCGCGTCGCGCCGACTCGACGTCGACGTCGATGTCGGGCAGCGAGGCGCGCCGCACCGAGAGGAAGCGCTCCATCAGCAGTCCGTGGCGGATCGGGTCGACCCCGGAGACGGCGAGCAGGTAGTTGACCAGGCTGCCGGCGCCCGACCCGCGAGCCGCGCGGCGGATGCCCATCCGAGCGATCAGGTCGGTGACGTCGGCGACGGTGAGGAAGTAGGAGGCGTAGCCCAGGACCCGGATCGTCTCGAGCTCGTCGTCGAGCCGCTTCCAGACCACCGCCATCGGGCCGCTGCCGTAGCGGGCACCGATCGCCGCCTCGCAGCGACCACGCAGCGCGATGTCGGCGGTCGGGGCACGGGTGTCGGAGAGGCTGAACTCGGGGAAGTGCACCTCGCCGATGCCGAGGTCGGTGCGCGGGTCGAGCGCGCACCTGTCGGCCACCAGCCGCGTGCGGGCGAGCAGCCGGCGCGCCTCCTCCTCGCTGTCCCCGAGACCAGCCAGGCGACAGATCTCCTCCGCGACCTCGTGCATCTGCTTGCCGGACTTGAGGAAGCCCTCGGCGTTGCCCCGGCTCCCGCCGGGGCCCACGTCGCGCAGGTGGGACGAGCCGAGCGGCACGAGCCGCCGGGCCGCGTCGAGGACGTCGACGGTCGGGGCGTCGAGCCGGTCGGCGTAGCGCACGCAGTTGGTCAGCACCGTGGACAGCCCCGCGGTCCGGGCGATGCCGGCCATCCGGGCGGCGTGGGGAGAGGTGCCCGGACCCCAGTCCCCCGCACGACCGCCGAGCCGGTGGGACACGAGCTCGACCACGAGGTTGTCCCGCGGCATCACGTCGAGCCACGGGGCGATCGCGGCCAGGCCCAGGTCGTCACGGCGCCTGGTCGCAGCGCTGCCGAGCTCCGAGGACGGGCCCAGCAGCACCAGCACGTCGCCACCGGACAGGTGCGGCGCCAGCAGGTCGACCGTGGCGACCGGGCGCCCGCGCTCCCCCGTGAGGTGGACCGCGGAGATCATCCGGCACAGCGCCGCCCACCCCGCCTTCCCGCTGGCCAGGAAGGTCACCCGCGCGCTGCCGCCCTGCTGGGCCGGCTGCTCGCGGACCGCGCCTCCCCGCACGGGCGTACGACGCTGCGCGGGCGCCGGCCCGGACCCCCTCCGCCGGTCGCGCCACCGCGAGGTCGACGCCGAGCACCGGACGGATGCCGGCGCGGCGGGCGGCGCGGACGAACCTCACGGCGCCGTAGGTGCCGTCGCGGTCGGTGAGCGCGAGGGTGTCCATCTCCTGCTCGGCGGCCCGCTCCACCAGCACGTGCGGGTGGGAGGCGCCGTACTGCAGTGAGTAGCCCGAGGCGACGTGGAGGTGGACGAACGGGTCAGGCGACACCGCGGCCGTCGCTACGCGACGCTGGCGTGGGGCACCAGGCCGAGCGCCTGCTCGATCACGGCCAGGAACCGGTCGGCGTCACGGACCAGGTCGTCGGCCTCGCGCTCGCTCACCGCTCGCGTCGAGCCGGCCTCGGCGGCCGCCCGCTTGGCGGCGCCGGCGGCGAAGAAGCTCGCCCACTCCGAGAGCTCGGGGGCGACCTCGGCGAGGAGCACCCACGCGTTCTTCTGGCGTCGACCCCGCGGTGCGGGCCGGGCGCGGGCGGCCAGGAGGGCGGCCGCCGCGCACAGCGCCGCGACGTGGGCGCAGGCGTAGCGGGTGGGCACGTCGCGCGCCGTGATCGCGTCGCGCAGCGAGGTCGCGGACCGCTCGAGGTAGGAGTGGGCGGTCGCCGGGAGCATGTGGGGTCCCATCACGTCACGCCCTCAGTCCAGGCAGCCGACGAGCTGCCAGCGCCCGTCGGTCCAGTCGAAGGACAGGTCGAAGACGCCGTAGGTGTCGGCGTCGGCCACCATCAGCCCGCGCCCGGCCTCGACCCGCCACAGCTCGCGCTCGGCGACCAGGTCGGTCGCACCCGACCGGGGCTGCTCGCGGTCGGCGTTGCCCGTGCCCTGCCACCACGGACCGGTCTCCACCCAGTGCGCGACCACGGCGCGCACCTTCCAGAGCCGTCCTCGCCACAGGAACTGGTCGGGGTCCTCCGCCTCGCCTCGTCGCACCTCGACGGGGTCGTCGTACTGCCTCATCGCGCCTCCTCGACACTCACCGACCCCGGGGCCGACCCGGGCGGAGATGGGGGTCGAGGTCACCGCCACCCGGGTCGCATCGAACATGTGTTCGAACACCACGAACCGTACTACCCGCTACCGACAGCGCGTCAAGGGCTGGCGACCACGTGGGGAGCGAAGGGACTCAGACGTCGCGCAGGTAGGCCGTGGTCTCGCGCTTCCAGAGGAAGAACGAGAGCACCAGGCCCTCGATGATGATCAGGGCGGACAGCACGACGAAGACCGTCGGCAGGTGGGCGTCGATGCAGACCGCACCGACCAGCACGCCGACGCCCGCGGTGGCGGTCAGCACGAACCGGGTCCAGCCGTGGCCGCCGAGGAAGAACGAGGCGAGGACCACGGCGAGCAGGGCGAACCCCACGAAGGCGACGACCGCCAGCGCCACGAACCCGGGGACGATCGGGCTGTCCCGGAGCTGGTCGATCCCGCCCTGGGCGAGGATCTCCTGGGCCGACGGGTTGCCCTCGGCCCAGCCGAGGATCACGTCGTCGAGCAGCAGCCAGATCAGCAGCGTGGTGACGCCGGAGGTCGCGACGATCAGGCCCAGCACGCGCACACTGTTGACCACGGACCCGGGCACGTGACGCGCCATTCCAGCACTCCCTGAGGATCGTCGTTGTCGTCGCTAGGCTCGCATCATGTCGATCGAGCACGCATCCATCACCTCATTCCGAGGCGAGCTCACCCGACGCGGCGGGACAGGTGACGTGGTCATCCTGCCCGACAGCGCCCACACTGCCGCACTCGCCGCGGCCGCACTGGGCTGCGAGGTCGGCGCGATCGCCAACAGCCTGCTCTTCGACGCCGGGGGCGAGCCGGTGCTGATCCTCACCTCGGGCGCCCACCGCGTCGACACCGCGGCCACCGCCGAGCGCATCGGCGTCGGCAGGCTGAAGCGCGCGGACCCCGAGTTCGTGCGCCGACACACCGGGCAGGTCATCGGCGGCGTCTCCCCCCTCGACCATCCCGCGCCGGTCCGCACCTGGATCGACCCGTGGCTGCGCCAGCACCCCGTCGTCTGGGCCGCCGCCGGCCATCCGGCCGCGGTCTTCTCCACGACGTACGACGAGCTGGTCGAGATGACGGGCGCCGTCGAGGTCGAGGTCGGGCCCGCGGCGGACTGAGCCCGGATCGACCGCACCAGGCTGAGAGGATCACCGCGTGGACGCACTGGCACTCACCTTCTCCAGCGGCTGGGCGAGCGGCATCAACGCCTACCTGGTCGTGCTCGTCATGGGTCTCGCCGACCGGTTCGGCACGTTCACCGACATCCCCGACGTGCTGGCCCGCTGGGACGTGCTGGCCGTGGCCGGCTTCCTCTACGCGATGGAGTTCATCGCCGACAAGATCCCCTACATCGACTCGACCTGGGACGCGATCTCGACGGCGATCCGGCCGACCGCGGGCGCGGTCATCGGCGTCCTGCTCGCCGGCGACGCGTCCTCCCTCGACCAGGCGGTGCTGGGCGTCGTCGGCGGCGGTACGGCCCTGCTCAGCCACCTGGTCAAGGCCGGCGGTCGACTCGCGATCAACTCCTCCCCCGAGCCCGCCAGCAACGTCCTGGCCAGCCTGACCGAGGACGCCGCGGTCCTGGGGGTCGTGTGGTTCGCCCTCGACCACCCGGAGGCCGCGGCCGCGATCGCGGGCGTGCTCCTGCTCCTCGGCCTGGTGATGCTGTTCTTCGTGGCACGGCTCGTCCGCCGCGGCTGGCGGCGCTGGAAGAAGAAGGGCCCGATCCACCAGACGGCCTAGGGACGGGGTGGACCTAGGGTTCCCCCGTGGCTCGTGTCGTGGTGATCGGTGGCGGCTTCGGCGGCATGGCTGCCGCGGCGCGGCTCGCCAAGCTCGGCCACGACGTGACGCTGCTGGAGCGCTCGGCGCAGCTGGGCGGCGCCCTGACGAGCGTCGAGCAGGACGGGTTCACCTGGGACGCCGGTCCGACCAGCACCCTCCTGCCGGCGGTGATCCGTGACCTCTTCCGCAAGTCCGGGCGCCCGCTCGAGCGCGAGGTCGACCTGCAGCCGCTCGACCTGGTGCGCGAGCACCGGTTCGCCGACGGCACCTCCCTCCAGCTGCCGGGCGCGTCCCGCGCGGCCCAGCTCGCCGCCGTCGACGGTCTCGGCCCGGGCCTCGGCCAGCAGTGGGTCGACCACGTGGCGTCGTACGGCGAGACGTGGGAGCTGCTGCGCAAGGAGTGGTTCGAGCGGCCCTTCGACGAGGTCGTCGCGCCGCGCGAGCTCACCGCGTTGCTCGGCGCGCGTGAGTCCCTCGAGAAGCGGCTGCGACGCGTCTTCCGCGACGAGCGGCTGCGCCTGGTCGCGGGGCACCGACTCGTCATGGACGGCCACGCGCTGCGCGACGTGCCGGTCTTCGCGGGTGTCGACGTCTACCTCGAGCAGCGGTTCGGTGCCTGGACCGTGCCGGGCGGGCTCGCCACCCTCGGTGCGGCGATGGCCGAGCGGCTGGCGCTGCGCGGAGTCACCGTGCTGACCGGCACCCCCGCCACCGACCTCGTCGTCTCCGGTGGCCGGGTGAGCGCCGTGCGGACCGACCGGGGCGAGCTGCCCGCCGACCACGTCGTCGTCGCGATCGACCCGCGTCGGCTGCCCGCGCTGGCGTCGTACGTCCGGCGGACGATGCCGGCGTTCCCGCCGGTCGTGTGCCACATCGGGCTGCAGGGCGATGTCCCCGACCTGCCGCACGAGGTGGTGCTGCACGGCGAGCCACTGCTCGTGGTGCGCACCGGTGGCCGCGCTCCCGACGGCCTCGCCGCCTGGACGGTGCTGGGGCGGGGCACCATCGCCGAGGACGTGCTGACCGCCCTCGCGCGCCACGGCCTCGACGTCCGCAAGCAGGTCGTCACCCGGGTCGACCGCAGCCCGCGCGACCTCGTCGAGCGGTGGGGCGGTTCGCCGCACGGTGTGCTCTGGCAGGGTCCGCGCACGGCGCGCACCCGGCTGGGCCCGCGGACCCCGATCGACGGGGTGCTCACGGCCGGTGCCCACGCCACGTCCGGCTCCGGCCTGCCCTTCGCCGGCCTCAGTGCCGCGCTCGTCGCGGAGGTCGTCGGCCGGGCCTGACCGGGCACCGTCAGTAGAGGAGCTCCCAGACCACGGTGACCGAGCTCGTCACCGAGGCCTCCCCCGGCTCGAGACCACCGCCCGAGTCGCGCATCATCGCCAGCTTGGGCATCGGAGCCGGACCGGCGCCGTCGGTACCCTCGACGATCGTCTGGACGGTGCCGAGGCCGGCACCCGCCATCCGGGCCAGGGCGGCCGCGCGCTCGCGGGCGTCGTGGAACGCAGCCTCGCGGGCCTGGAGCTCCGCACCGTGGTCCTCGGTCACCTCGAGCCCCACGCTGTCGATCACCAGCCTGTCGCCGACCTCGCCCGCCAGCTCGGACAGCATCGTGCCCGCAGCGGCGAGGTCACCGCACCCGATCGCGAACGAGTGGCGGGCCTCGAAGCCGTCGGGCCTGCCCTCCCGGTCGTGCGTCGGCCACACGGTGATCCCGGTCGATCCGACTCGCCGTTCCTCGACGTGGCGCCCCGCCACCTCGACGAGGTTGGTGGCGGCCCCGGTCATGGCGTCGTACGCCTCGGCGACGCCGGCTCCGCGGCCCACGGCAGCGAGGCGGACGACGGCGCTGTCCGGCGCGACCTTGCTGGTGCCGGTCCCGGTCACGGTGACGGTGAACATGGAGGTCAACCTAGTGCGGCGGACCTCCGCCACTACACGGTGATGCGGAGGTTCGCGAAGATCTCGCGGGTCGCCTTGGACCTGTTCAGCGTGTAGAAGTGCAGCCCCGGCGCACCGGCGTCGAGCAGGGCCTCGCACAGCTCGGTGGCGATCGCGATGCCCTCGGCGCGCAGGGCGGCGGGGTCATCGGCCAGCGGGGCGAGGCGCGCGGTGGTCTCCTCGGGGAGCTGTCGGCCCGAGAACTCCACCATCCGCTCCATCGAGCGGAGGTTCAGGATCGGCATGATGCCCGGGATGATCGGCAGGTCGGCTCCGACCGCATGTGCCCGCTCGACCAGCCCGACGTAGTCGCTCGCCCGCAGCACCATGTCGGTGACGGCGAACTCGGCCCCCGCGTCGTACTTGGCCCGCAGCACGCGCGCGTCCGCCTCGAGGTCGACGGCGTCGACGTGGCCCTCGGGGAAGGCGGCGACGCCGATGCGCAGGGTGTCGCGCTCGCGGATCATCGCGACCAGCTCGTTGGCGTACGTCAGGCCGCCATCGGTCGGCGTCCACGGCGTGCCCGGTCCTGCAGGCGGGTCGCCACGGAGGGCCATCACGTGGGTGACGCCCGCCGCCTCGAGGTCGTCGAGGATCGCCGTGATCTCGTCCGTCGTGTGGCCGACGCAGGTCAGGTGGGCGACCGGCAGCATGCTCGTGTCGCGCGCGATGCGTCCGGTGATCGCGACGGTCCGGTCGCGGGTGGTCCCCCCGGCGCCGTAGGTCACCGACACGAAGGTCGGGCCGTAGGGCTCGAGCTCGGTGATCGCCTGCCAGAGCTGCTGCTCGCCGGCCTCGTCCTTGGGCGGGAAGAACTCGAAGGAGAACGAGCGGTCGCCGCGCGCGAGGAGCTCGCGCATGCTCAGGTGCCGTCCGTGCGTCATGCGCAACAGCCTACGGACGACCACGATGACTTCCACACACCGTCCACTGGCTAGGCTCGCCCGCGTGACGACCTGGGATCCCGCACCGTTCCGCGACCAGGTCCAGCACGTCCTCGACGCGTTCCTCGACGAGCGTGAGTCCGAGCTCGCCCCGCTCGGCCCCGACGCCGGCCGCCTGATCGCCGAGGCGCGTACGTCGGTGAGCGGAGGCAAGCGGTTCCGCGCGGCCTTCTGCCACTGGGGCCACCGGGCGATCCGGCCGGAGCCGGCGGATCCCGCGGCGCTGGCCCGCGCGTGCGCCTCGCTGGAGCTGCTGCACGCGAGCGCCCTCGTCCACGACGACTACATGGACGCCTCCGACACCCGTCGCGGCCGACCGGCGACCCACCGGGCGTTCGAGGCCGAGCACCGCACGGCGGGTTGGCGCGGCGACCCGGAGCAGTACGGTGCCGCCGCGGCGATCCTGCTCGGTGACCTGCTGCTGGGCTGGGCCGGCGACCTGCTCCGCCACTCCGGCTTCGCGCCCGCCGAGGTCGCCCCCGGCCTCGACCTGTTCGAGCAGTGCCGCAGCGAGGTGATCGCCGGGCAGTTCCTCGACGTCTCCGTCCAGGCCCGCGGGCACGCCGACGTCGACACCGCGATGACGGTGCTGCGCTACAAGTCGGCCAAGTACTCCATCGAGCGGCCGCTCCACGTCGGCGCGGCGCTGGCCGGTGCCGACGAGGCGCGGATCGAGCAGCTCAGCCGCTTCGGCCTGCCCCTCGGCGAGGCCTTCCAGCTCCGCGACGACCTGCTCGGCGTCTTCGGCGACCCGGCCGAGACCGGCAAGCCCGCGGGCGACGACCTGGTCGAGGGCAAGCGGACGGTCCTCGTCGCCCTCGCCCTCGACGCCGCCCCGCGCGAGGACGCCGAGCGCCTCGACAGCGCCCTCGGTACGCCACTGGGCGACGCCGACGTCGACGAGCTGCGCGCGATCATCGAGGCCTCCGGCGCCCGCGCCCAGGTGGAGGAGGTCATCGGCTCCCTCGCCGACCACGCCGTCGGAGCGCTGCAGGCTGCCGACGTCGACGACGAGGCCCGCACCGTGCTCACCGAGCTGGCCGCGGCCGCCACCCAGCGGACCGTCTGAGGAGACTGCCCGGCGCGTCGGACGACCAGAAGTCCCGCTCACCCGGGCCTCGGCCGCTCGACGGTCACTGCAAAAAGACGTTGTGGTCGTCCGACGCGCCCTACCATCGGCGGACTCGTGCGGCGGCGAGATCGGGTGACCTCAATCGAGGCTGGAGATCCCCGGAACGACCGGACCCTCACCGCGCAGCAGCACCGAGAACGGGACGCCGCGGTCGGCGTTGACGCGTGAGCCCAGCACGCTCAGCGCGATGCTGAAGGCCTTCTCGTCGGCGCGGGCCAACGTCGCCCACCCGTCCCACAGCAGCACGACACCGTCGGTGCCGCTACCGATGTCGTGCAGGCAGTCGGCGAGCGCGTCGAAGTTCTGCCCGTAGTAGTCCGGGAAGCCCAGAGCCTCGCCCACCTCGGCGAGGAACGCGGCCTTGGAGTCGGCGCGCGTCCACCCGTCGACGTACCCGAAGCCCCACCCGGCGTGCTCGACGGTGTGGCGTACGTCGGCGGCGTCGAAGGCGCCGTGCCACAGGTGGATCCCGGGGCCCTCGTGCCCGGCCAGGACGGCCGCCAGTCCACTCATGAGGCCTACTCGCGATCCGTGCGAAGGAGTCGTAGTGGTCGTCGGTCCAGTAGTAGCTCGTGCGTCGTCGCCAGCGACGATCCGCTGCGCTCCGCGTACTCGCAGCGCGGTCTCGACGGTGTACTCGCGGTAGTACCCCATCGGTCGGTCCGGCAGCAGCTCCTCGCGATTCTCGAAGATCACGCCGTCGTGGTCGGGGTACGGGAACGGACCGCCCGCATCGATGCGGTCGAGCATGTCTGCGCCTCGGCCGGCAGGTCGCGACGTCGACGTCGGCAGCCCAGTGTCCGGGTCGGCGCTCGAGGAGGACGACGCCTCGGATGGGCCGCGATCGACCCGGCCCGGGCTCCGGCTCCTGGCCACCGCCGGTGACCAGCCACGCGACGAGCATCGCGGCGGCGACGAGCAGCAGCAACCAGCGGTAGCGATCCCGGCCGGTCGTCGCTCTCGCGGCCATCAGTACTCCAGCACCTGCGCGCGCCGCTTGACCTCGCTGCCGCGGTTCTCCCGCAGCGCGTCGATGGGGCGACCGGGGAGGTCGTCGTCGGTGAACAGCCAGGCGATGCACTCCCGGTCGTCGAACCGGTGGTCGTGGAGCAGGACCAGGAGCCCGGACAGGCCCTTGACGATCTGGCCGTCCTGGATGAAGTCGGCCGGCACGCGCGGTCCGGCGCCGGGCGCGGAGACAGCCTGGGCGAGCTCGTGCTCGCGGATCATGGTGCGGACCTTGCCGGGCGTCACGCCGAGGAGCGCGGCGACCTCGCTCCAATCCAGCCACTCCGGGACGAGGGCGGCCAGGTCACGCTCGGCCAGGGGTACGTCGCTCATGTACGCAGCCTAGGGCGAGCACGAGCGCCCACGCGAAGTTGTCGCGAGCGCACCGCGTCCGTAGCGTGTCGCGGATGCACCCCCTCCGATCCGCACTCGCCGCGGCCCTGGTCGGCCTGCTGGCGCTCACCCTGTCCCCGGTCGTCTCCCCCGCGTCGGCCGACCACGTCCACGGCGCACCCGGCCCGATCCACGCCGGCAACACGTTCGGGTGGTACCAGTTCGGCGTCTTCCGCCAGGAGTTCGTCGGCCCCAAGCCGGGCTTCTGGAAGCAGAAGGGGCGCGGCGACGTCCGCACCCAGAACGGGATGCTCACCCTGATGAGCACCCAGCGCGGCAGCGTGTCGGCCACGCTCGACCTCAAGGGCCACACGTACGGCCGCTGGGAGATCCGGATGCGTGCTCGCACGATGTCCAAGGTCAAGGGCGGCAAGCCCTTCAAGGTCGTCACCGAGCTGGTCCCCGGCGGCACCCGCGACCAGCACTGCGGCGGTCGCGACATCGCCCTGGAGAACTTCACCCTCGGCAGCAACACGGTGAAGTCCTACGTGCACACGCTGCCCAACAGCTCCTACCGCGGCTTCCTGGGCCGCCACCTGCGCAACGACCGGTGGCACACGTACGCCGTCGAGGTCGCCGAGGACCACGTCTCGTGGTTCGTCGACGCCCATGTCATCCACACCGAGCGTCGCACCGAGGCCCTCGACCCCGTCACGCGTCAGCTGAAGTTCGAGCTGCGCGCCCAGGGCGGCCAGAAGATGCACCCGGCCCGGATGCAGATGGACTGGATGCGCTACTGGTCGATGCGGGCTCGCAACGAGAAGTCCATCAAGGCGCCCCAGCTCGAGCTGAGCACCTTCAACGGCGCCTGCTGAGGCTCCCTCCTCCAGCACTCCCGACACGCCCGGAGGGCCTCTCGCCTCGCGAGGGGCCCTTCGCTCTCGCTACCGTCGAATGCTCGTCCGGCGCGCTTCCCCCCCGCAGGGCCCCAGGTCCCTCGGGCGCAGCCGGCGAGTCGAGGAGTGCCTCCCGTGTTCCGACCAGCGCCCCGATCCGACCGCCGACCACGGCCCCAGCGACCTCTCGTCGCCGGGCTGCTGGCCGCGATCCTCTCCGTCCCGCTCACGACGGCGGCAGCCGCGCCCGCACACGCCGACCACGCCCGGTCGCCTGATGGTCGGCGGCTGGTGTCGTACGCCGTCCGCTCCGGCGACACCGTGTCGGGACTGGCGGTGCGGTTCCACGCGTGGACGGCGGAGATCGTGTCCTGGAACCACCTCGGTCCGAGCGGCACGCTGCACGTCGGGGAGCGGATCATCATCCCGGTGGTGCGGAAGGGTGGCCGGTCGGGCGGAGGAGCCACCCAGCACGGAGGGAAGGGCGGCAAGAACGGCGGGAAGGGCCGCACCACGAAGATGTGGCAGCACCCTGACCGCGACCGCGAGAAGGTGCGCCGGGTGATCGCGGGGGCCGCGCGCCACCACGACGTCGACCCGCAGCTCGCCCTCGCCATCGCCTGGCAGGAGTCGGGCTGGCAGATGGGCGTGGTGTCCAGCGCCCACGCCATCGGCGCGATGCAGGTGCTGCCGGCGACGGCGCGCTGGATGGAGCACTACGCCGGCCGTCGCCTGCGCCTCCACCGGCTCGGCGACAACGCGAAGGCCGGCGTGCTGCTGCTCCGGGTGCTCTCGCACCACACCCGGCGGCGTACGCACAAGATCGGTGCGTACTACCAGGGCCTCGGCGCCGTGCGCGAGCACGGGCTCTACGAGGAGACCGAGGCGTACGTCGGCAACGTGGTCGCGATCAAGCGGAGGCTGGAGGCCGGCCGGTCGCCCTCGTGAGCGGGTCGCGGGCGCGCGCCACGCCGGAACCACGCCTGAACGGCACCGCAGGCGAGGGCTTTCGTAGAGTGGTGGTGCCGGATCCTTCCCCGTGTGCCCCTCCCAGGTCCGGCGCGGAGGTCGACAGTGGAGCCTGAGCACGCCCGCGCAGCCGCGCCCGGCGTCTCTGGCGACCCCATGATCGGGCGGCTGCTCGAGCGTCGCTACCGCATCGGACCCCGCATCGCGCGCGGCGGCATGGCCAGTGTCTACGAGGCCACCGACACCCGCCTGGACCGCACTGTCGCGGTCAAGGTGATGCACCCCGGGCTCGGCGACGACCAGGAGTTCGCGGAGCGTTTCGTCCGTGAGGCCCGCGCGGCGGCCCGGCTCAACCACCCGCACGTCGTCGGTGTCTACGACCAGGGTGACGACACCTCCGACGGCCAGGACACCGTCTTCCTGGTCATGGAGTACGTCCCGGGCCACACGCTGCGCGACGTGGTGCGCAAGGAGGCGCCGATGCCGCCCCGCCGCGCGCTCGCGCTCCTCGAGCCCGTCGTCTCCGCGCTCGGTGCCGCCCACCGCGCCGGTTTGATCCACCGCGACGTGAAGCCGGAGAACGTGCTGATCGCCGACGAGGCGCACGGCGGCCGGGTCAAGGTCGCCGACTTCGGCCTCGCCAAGGCCGTCAGCGCCGACACCCAGCACACCGCCACCGGCGGGGTGCTGATCGGCACGGTGTCCTACCTCGCGCCGGAGCTGGTCATCGACGGTCGGGCCGACGCCCGCGCCGACGTGTACGCCGTCGGCGTCGTCCTCTACGAGCTGCTGACCGGCGCCAAGCCTCACGAGGGCGAGTCGCCCATCCAGGTGGCGTACCGCCACGTGCACCACGACGTCCCGATGCCCTCGCTGGTGCAGCCCGGCATCCCCGACTACGTCGACGCGCTCGTCGCCCGCGCCACCTCGCGCGACCGCGACCACCGGCCCGCCGACGCCACCGTCCTGCTGCACCACCTCCACCGCGTCGAGCAGGCGCTGCGCGAGGGCCTCGACTCCGACCCCGAGCTGGCCGCCGACCTGCGTCCCCTCCGGGCACCGGCCGACGACGCGCCCGAGCTCGCGGCCGAGCACGGCGACGACACCACCCCCGAGCCCTTCGACGCCGGCGCCCTCGCCCTGCTCACCGAGGTCGACCCCCGCGACTCGGGCCTCGTCGCCGACGGCAACCCGGACCGTACGACGGCCATCGAGCGGCACCCGGTGCCCACCGAGGCGACCCGGGCAGCCCCGATGACCGAGCCGATGATGGCCGCTGCCCCCGCGGCGGCCGCCGCCCCGACAGCCACGGTCGCCACGACACCGCCGCCGGTCCGGAACGCACCCGGCCGCACCCCCGGCCGGGCGCCGACCAGGGCCGCGCCCGTCGCCTCCACCGCACGGCGCCGCTCGGTGAAGGGACCGATCGCCCTGCTGCTGTCGATCCTGCTCGTCGCCGGCATCGCGCTCGGCGCCTGGTGGTTCGGTTGGGAGCGCTACACGACGACGCCCGGCGTACTGGGGCTCGACGAGGCCGCGGCCAGCGCCGAGCTGAAGGATGCGGGCCTCGAGGCCGAGGCCGGCGAGCCGGCGTACTCCGAGAACGTGGCGGCAGGGCTCGTCATCGGTAGCGACCCGAAGCCGGGCGGCAAGGTGCTCGACGGCGGCACCGTCACCCTCGTGCTCTCGCTGGGGCCCGAGCGGTACGACGTGCCGGAGCTCGCGGGACAGACCGAGGACCAGGCGCAGGACGCGCTCGCCGCGACCAACCTCGCCTTCGGCAAGAGCTCCGGACGATGGAGCGAGACGGTGCCGGAGGGACAGGTCGTCCGCACCTCGCCGAAGGTCGGGACCACCCTCAAGCCCGGCGCGTCCGTCGACCTGGTGCTGAGCCGCGGGCGCAAGCCGATCACCATCAAGGACTGGCGGGGCAAGCCGTTCGAGAACGCCAAGGCAGCGCTCGAGCGACGCGACCTGGAGGTCACCGTGACCGGCGAGGTCTACAGCGACACCGTTCCCGAGGGCGTCGTGATCTCGCAGGATCCGACGACCGGCACGCTCTACCGGGGCGACACCGTGTCGTTCTCGGTCTCCCTCGGCCCCGAGCTCGTCGAGGTGCCGCGCGTCGAGGCGATGGGCATCGACGCGGCGACCGACCTGCTGGAGGGACTGGGGTTCGAGGTCGAGACCCAGAAGGCCCAGATCTACCTGGGCCTCGGCTACGTCTCCAGCTCCGACCCCGGCGAGGGCGAGCGCGTGGCGAAGGGCTCGACGATCACCTTGTCCGTGGTCTGAGGACGTGCCCTAGCCTTCCTGCGTGAGTTCCGAGCCGTCCCGGCGTACGACGCTGCTCGCAGTGGCTGCGCTGGTGGCGCTGACCGCGTGCTGGGGATCGACGTTCTTCCTCATCAAGGACCTGCTCGACCGCGTGCCGACGCTCGACTTCCTGGCCCTGCGCTTCGCCATCGCATCCGTCGCGCTGCTGGTCGTGGCGCCGCGGGCGCTGGGACGGCTCTCCCCCATCGTCCGCAAGCACGCCATCGTGCTCGGCCTGCTCTACGGCGTGGCCCAGATCCTCCAGACCTCCGGGCTCGCCCACACGCCGGCGAGCATCAGCGGCTTCGTCACCGGCCTGTACGTCGTCTTCACGCCGCTGCTCGCGGCCGGGATCCTGCGCACCCGCATCCCGCCGATCACCTGGATCGCCGTCGCACTGGCCACCGTCGGCCTCGGGGTGCTGGCCCTGCGCGGCTTCAGCGTCGGCTACGGCGAGCTGATCACCCTCGCCTCGGCGGTGCTGTACGCCCTGCACATCGTCGGGCTCAGCGCGTGGTCGACCGCGCAGGACGCGGTCGGCATGACCATCCTGCAGATCATGGTGATCGCCGTCGTCTGCACCCTCGCGACGGTGCCCGACGGGATCGTCCTGCCGACCCGCACGAGCGACTGGGTGTCGGTGGCCTACATGGCCGTGGTGGTCGGGGCGCTCGGACTGCTCGGACAGACCTGGGCGCAGGCCCACCTGCCACCCACCCGCACCGCGATCATCATGAGCATGGAGCCGGTGTTCGCGTCGTTCTTCGCCGTCTGGCTCGGCGGTGAGGACGTCACGGCCCGCCTGCTCCTCGGCGGCTCGATGGTGCTGGCGGCGATGCTCACCGTCGAGCTCGCGCCCCGCCGCGTGGTCGAGGGCGAGGTCCCGCACATCGCGGTCTGAACATCCGGGCGCGGGCCGGTCCTCACCCCGAGACGGGGGGACGCGATGGGACCGCCCCCCTATCGTGGCCCCGTGGACACGTGTGTGCGGTGCGGGGCGGACCTCGGTGTGGGCCGGTTCTGCCTCAACTGCGGGCACCCGATCGGCGAGCCGGCGCCGGCTCCCGCACCCGGCCCGGCACCCGCTCCCGGTCGTCGCGGAGCTCGGCCCGCCTCCCGCCGCTGCACTGGAGCCGACGGCGTTCCCGGTCCAGGCGGCCGACCCGACGCCCGTCGTCCCGGTGGTCGCCGAGCCCGTCCCCTCCGACTCCGGATGGGATCCGAGCGAGGACCTGCTGCCCTACGAGGAGGTCGACGAGCTCCACGTCGACGACGCGGTGCCCGGACGGGCATGGATCTTCTGGGTGCTCGGCGCGGTGCTGCTCGTCGGTCTGGTCCTCGTCCTGCTCGAGGCCTTCGGCGCCGACGAGGACGACGCCGCCGCCGACGACCCGTCGTCGAGCGCCACGTCGGCACCCGACGACTCCGACTCCGGGGACGTCGCGTCGACGGAGCCCGAGGCGGAGACACCGAAGGGGGTCGGCAAGCTGGTGAACCTGGCCAGGCGGGCCTCCTTCGAGGTGCCCGGCACCGCGCCGCCGACCACCGACTTCGACGGCACCCTGGTGGCGTACGAGGCGAGCCAGATGCAGGACGGCAACCCGAGCACGACCTGGCGCACGGCCGGCGACGCGACCGGGCAGGCCATCACGATCACGCTCCCCGAACCGGGCGTCGTCTCCCGCGTGGGACTGATCAACGGCTACAGCAAGCAGGTCTCCGGCGTTGACTGGTATCCCAACAACCGGCGGATCCTGTCGGTCACCTGGGGGTTCGACGACGGCACGACCGTCGAGCAGACCTTGTCCGAGCAACCTGGGATGCAGCGGCTCAAGGTGTCGCCGGTGGAGACGTCGACGCTGTCGATCACGATCACCTCCGTGACGCCCCCCGGCAGCGGCAACCTCGGGCGCGACTACACCGCGATCAGCGAGGTCGCGGTCATCGGGCGGCGAGCCGGCTGAGCACCACGGCCGCGCGGTCCGCGTCGGCCGGTGTGACGTCGAGGTGGGTGACGAGGCGCACCGCTGCGGGGTCCGACGGCGGCGATGCGTACGCCCTCCTCCGCGGCCGCCGCCACGAAGGACGCCGCGTCGGGACGGTCCACCACGACGATGTTGGTGTCGACCGTGGCAGGGTCGAGGCCGAGCGCCTCGCCCAGCAACCGCGCGTGGGCGTGGTCGTCGGCCAGCCGCTCGACGTGGTGGTCCAGGGCGTACGCGCCTGCCGCCGCCAGCACGCCGACCTGGCGCATGCCGCCGCCCATCCGCTTGCGCCGCACGCGTGCCTCGTCGATGGCGTCGGCCGAGCCGACCATCAGCGAGCCGATGGGTGCGCCGAGGCCCTTGGACAGGCAGACGGCAAGGACGTCGGCGATCCGCCCGTAGTCCGCCAGCGGCGTGCCGGTCGCGACGTGCGCGTTCCAGAGGCGGGCGCCGTCCAGGTGGATGCGCGTGCCCGTGGTGTCCGCCCAGGCACGGAGGTCGCGCAGGTCGTCGAGCGGCAGCACCGCACCACCGGCGAAGTTGTGGGTGTTCTCGACCGAGACGGCGGCGGTCCGGACGAAGAACGGGCCCATGTCCGGGGCGTACATCGACTCGATGGCCGCCAGGTCCACCTGGCCGCGCGCGCCGGTCCAGGTGCGCATGGTGATGCCGCTGATCGCGCCGTGGGCACCGAGCTCGGCACGCGCGATGTGGGCGGAGGAGTCGCACAGCACCTCCTCGCCCGGCTTCACCAGGCTCGCGACCGCCAGCACGTTGGCCATCGACCCGGTGGGGGTGAACAGCGCGGCCTCGTGGCCGAACATCCCCGCGACCCGCTCCTGCAGCGCGAGGACCGTCGGGTCCTCGCCGTACACGTCGTCGCCGACCTCCGCGCGGGCCATCGCCTCGCGCATCGCCTCGGTCGGGCGGGTGAGGGTGTCGGAGCGCAGGTCGATCACGGCTCCATCCAACCAGCCGTCAGAGGCACCCCTCGTACCGCCGGGCTGCGCGCCGCGTACGACCCGCGCGTGGGCGGTGCGTGGAGCCACATGTTCCACCCGAGGAAACGTGCCTGGACCACCGCTCGAGCGGCGCGCCGCGTACGACCCGCGCGTGGGCGGTGGTGGAGCCACATTTCCATCCGAGGAAACGTGGCTGGACCACCGCTCGAGCGCGCGCCGTGTACGACACGCGCGTGGGCGGACGTCCCGGCTCACGAAACATGCCTGCATCGCACCGCTCGCAGTCGGTTCCTCAGGCCTTGCGCAGCATCTCCGCGACCAGGAAGGACAGCTCGAGGGACTGGACCCGGTTGAGGCGTGGGTCGCAGACGGACTCGTAGCGGTTGGCCAGGCCGGCCTCGTCGATCTCCTCGCCGCCGCCGATGCACTCGGTGACGTCGTCGCCGGTGAGCTCGACGTGTACGCCGCCGGGCCAGGTGCCGAGGCTGCGGTGGACGTCGAAGAAGCCCTGGACCTCCTCGATGACGTCGTCGAAGCGACGGGTCTTGTAGCCCGAGGACGCCTCGAAGGTGTTGCCGTGCATCGGGTCGCAGACCCACGCGACCTGGACGCCCTCGGCCGTGACCTTCTCGACCAGCGCGGGCAGGCCGTCGCGGATCTTGTGGGCACCGAAGCGGGTGATGAAGGTGAGCCGGCCGGGCGTGTTGTCCGGGTTGAGGCGCGCGGCGTAGGCCAGCGCGTCGTCCGGGGTGGTCGTCGGGCCGAGCTTGATGCCGATCGGGTTCTGGATCTTCGAGAGCAGCTCGACGTGCGCGCCGTCGAGCTGGCGCGTGCGCTCGCCGATCCACACGAAGTGGGCCGAGACGTTGTAGGGCAGGTCGGTGCGCGAGTCGATGCGCGTCAGCGACTGCTCGTACTCCAGCAGCAGCGCCTCGTGGCTGGAGTGGAAGTCCACGCGGTGGAACTCGTCGGGGTCGGCGCCGATCGCCTTCATGAAGGTGAGGGCGCGCTCGATCTCGTCGGCCATCGCCTCGTAGCGCTGGCCGAACGGCGAGCTCTGCACGAAGTCGGTGTTCCAGGTGTGCACCTGGCGCAGGTCGGCGTAGCCGCCGGTGACGAACGCGCGGACCAGGTTGAGCGTCGCGGCGGACGAGTTGTAGACGTCGACCAGCCGCTGCGGGTCGGGGATCCGGGACTCGGAGGTGAAGTCGAAGCCGTTGACCGCGTCGCCGCGGTAGGCCGGCAGCGTCACTGGTCCATCGGGGCCGTTGCGTGTCTCCAGGTCGGAGCTGCGCGGCTTGGCGTACTGGCCCGCGAGCCGGCCGAGCTTCACGACGGGCACCGAGGCGGCGTACGTCAGCACGACCGCCATCTGGAGCAGCACCCGCAGCTTGTTGCGGACGTTGTCGGCGGTGACGCCGGCGAACGTCTCGGCGCAGTCGCCGCCCTGCAGGAGGAAGGCCTCCCCGCGGCTCACGGCGGCGATCTTCTCGGTCAGGTCGTCGCACTCACCCGCGAAGACGAGCGGCGGCACGGTCCGCAGCCGGGCGACGGCGGTGTCGACCGCCCCCGCGTCGGGGTAGGTCGGTTGCTGCAGGGGCCCGAGCGCGTGCAGCTGCTCGAGACTGGGGATCGCGGTCACCCCACAAGGGTACGGCGCCGCGACCGCCCGACCCGAACCGTGACCGCCCGGTGGGCGGATGCCGACCTGACGCGTCAGGGACGGGGCGCCAGCACGCCGGCGGCGTCCTCGACCCGGAGACCGCCCGACCGGGTCCGGCTGGCCTCGAGCGTGCCGGTCACGAGGGAGTCGCCGGGATAGCTGATGTGGCCGGGCGCGCCCTGCCGCGACGTGGTCCAGAGCCGGTCCTCGAAGCCGATCTCGCCACGGAACTGGTGGTTCTCCAGCACCAGTCGGTCTGCGGTGGCCTGGCCCACGACGTACGACGCCTCCCCGCGGTAGAACAGCGACCCGTGCGAGACCTCGAGGATCCCGTCGCGCCGGTGGACCGTCTGGTCGTGCACCTCGCCGCTGAGGTAGACGTCGACGCCGCCCGCGACCATCGCCTTCCAGAGGTCGGAGCGGTCACCCTTCTCGTAGGTCAGGTGGCTGGAGTTGCGTGCCCGGACGTCACCGGTCATCGGGACGTGCCCCTGCACCATCACCCACGGCACGTCGTCGCGGCGCGCCTTGCGCAGCACGCGCTCGAGCCACGCCAGCTGGGCCGGGTCGACCGACATGTGCACGTCTCCCCCGCGACGCTCGAAGACGTCGAGGGTCACGAGGAGCACGTTGGCGTCGAGCCGGACGGCGTACGCCGTACGCCGGGCCGGCCCAGTGGGCGGGTGCTTCGAGAAGCGCGAGCGCCCCCCGGCTCCCGCCAGCATCTCGTCGGCGAAGATCCGCTTGAACTCCGGCACGTGGCGTCGCTTGAAGTCGATCCAGGCGTCGCCGCGGGCGCGCCACGGGTCGTCGCCGATCTCGTGGTCGCCCACGGCGGGGAAGGTGCGCAGGTCGTGGTCGGCGAAGCGCTGGCGGTAGGCCGGGTAGTAGACGGCCGCGGCCCGGCGCCACGCTCGCAGCCGCTGCGCCTCGGTGCGCACCGGCCCGAAGACGCCGCTGCGCGAGTCGTCGCGGCCCCACCGGCCCTCGACGAGGTCCCCGGCGACCAGCACGTCGCGGGTGCCGTGCGAGGCCATCTCGCTCATCACGTGATCGAGGGCGGCGTCGTACTCGGCGTTGGTGGAGTTGGCGACCGCGCCGGTGCGCCGGTCGATGAACTCCTCGCGCCCGCCGGCGGTCAGGTCGGCGACGTCCTGGTTGAGGAAGTCGGGAGCCGAGACGAAGCGGTAGGCACCGGTCAGGTCGGGCGCCGGGGGCACCGACGGGCGGTCGCGCGGTCCGCCGCGGGGCAGAGCGCCCTCGGGGCCCCCGTCGGCGCTCGGCGAGGTCGTCGGCGCCGAGTGGTCGCCGGTCGGCGTGGCGCTCGCGGAGGGCGACGGCGGCGCGACCGACGTACAGCCCAGCACGGACGCGACAAGCACGGCCGTGAGGAGCCCGAGAGGTCGTCGTGTCATTCGGCCAACCGTAGACGGCCCGGGCGACCGGGCCATCCCCGACACGGCCGGGACAGCCCGGCGCGTGCGAACCGCACTACTCGAGGCGGTCGATGTCGCGGAAGCCGGTCTTCTTGGCCCGGACGCCGCGGTTGGTGAGCCAGGTGAGCGCCCAGAGCACGACACCGATCGCGAGCAGCCCGCCGGCGATCTTGTACTGCACCATGTCGGCCTCGAGCCGGGCCCAGGGACCGAGCAGGTACGCGCAGCAGATCGCACCGATGACGGGCAGCACGGTCGGAGCGCGGAAGGCACGCTCCGGGGTCGGGTCGCGGCGCAGGATCAGGCAGGCGATGTTGACGATCGTGAACACCGCGAGCAGCAGGAGTGCAGTGGTGCCGGACAGGGCCGCGACCACCGAGGACTCGGAGTCGAGCGTCACGACGCTGATCAGGCCCAGCGCCAGCAGCGTGGTGAACAGGATCGCGGTCCACGGCGAGCGGCGGCCCGGGAGCACCTTGCCGAGCGAGCGCGGCAGCACGTCCTGCTGCGCCATCCCGTAGATCAGCCGGCTCGCCATCAGCATGTTGATGAGGGCGGTGTTGGCGACCGCGAAGACGGTGAGGAACGGGAACAGCTTGTCGATCGGCAGGTCCGGCGCGCCGACCTTGACCACGTCGAGCAGGATGCCGGCCTCGGCGTTGGTGGGCTCGGCGATCTGGCCGGCCGGGATGACCGCGACGACCGAGATCGCGACGAGCATGTAGATCACGACCGCGATGCCGAGGCCGGTGAGCATGGTGCGGGGGAAGATCTTCAGCGGGTCCTGCGTCTCCTCGACCATGTTGACCGAGTCCTCGAAGCCGACCATCGAGAAGAACGCGATCGCGGTGGCGATGGTGACCGCCATGAACAGGCCCTTGTCGTCGGGGCTCTCGAAGACCGTGATCCGGCTCAGGTCGCCGTCGCCGCGGCCGATCACCCAGACGCCGATGCCGATCACGATCGCCAGGGCCGTCATCTCGACGATCGTGAGCACCACGTTGAACTTCACGCTCTCGCCGACACCGCGCAGGTTGATCGCGGCGAGCACGAGCATGAAGACGAGAGCCGTCACGAGGGTCGTGGTCGTGCTCGGGTCCTCGTTGCCGAAGCCGATCAGCAGGTTGGCGGCGAGCAGGTTGGAGGAGGTGGACGCGCTGGTGACGCCCGAGCACACGACCGTGAACGCCACGAGGAAGGTGATGAAGTGGATGCCGAACGCCTTGTGCGTGTACAGCGCGGCACCGGCGGCCTGCGGGTACTTGGTGACCAGCTCGAGGTAGGAGAAGGCGGTCACCGTCGCGACGGCGAAGGCCACCAGGAACGGCAGCCAGGCGACGCCGCCGACCTGGCCGGCCAGCTTGCCGGTGACGGCGTACACGCCCGCGCCGAGGATGTCGCCGACGATGAACAGCAGCAGGAGCTTGGGTCCGAGGACCCGCTTGAGGTCGGCGTCCTCCGGACCGTTGACGTCGGGTTGGGTGGTTTCCGTCGTGCTCATCGAGACTCCCCTCGTCGGTCCGTGCACTGCACGGGGTTGCCTCACAATGGCCCGGTCGTCGGGGTCTGGGCAACCACCGACCCACCCCTTCAACGGTGTCGTGGCGACGTGGTCACGGTGCGGTCGGTGCCCGTTGGGTGGGCGCCATTCCCGTGTCGGATCGTTTTCTCACTACCCTGCTGCCCATGCCGACTCGTGTTGCGCTCCTGACGGCCGGTGGCTATGCCCCGTGCCTGTCCTCCGCCGTAGGTGCCCTGATCGAGACCTACGACGCCACCGACCCCGGCATCGAGCTGGTCGCCTACCGGCACGGCTACCACGGCCTGCTCACCGGCAACAGCCTCGTGATCGGCCCGGAGGAGCGGGCCGGCGCGGCCCTCCTCCACCGCTTCGGCGGCAGCCCGATCGGCAACAGCCGGGTCAAGCTCACCAACGACGACGACTGTCGCCGGCGTGGGCTGATCGGCGAGGGCGAGTCGGCGCTCGAGGTCGCGGCCGCCCGGCTGCAGGCCGACGGCGTGGACATCCTGCACACCATCGGCGGCGACGACACCAACACCGCCGCGGCCGACCTGGCGGCGTACCTCCGCACCCAGGGCTCGGAGCTCACCGTGGTGGGCCTGCCCAAGACCATCGACAACGACATCGTCCCGATCGCGCAGAGCCTGGGCGCGCAGACCGCGGCCCAGGAGGCGTCCCGCTTCGCCCAGCACGTGCTCGCCGAGCACGGCTCCAACCCCCGGATGCTGATCGTCCACGAGGTGATGGGTCGGGCGAGCGGGTGGCTGACGGCCGCCGCGGCGCGCGACTACATGGCGTGGCACGGCGAGCAGCAGTGGCTCCCGGGGCTCGGCCTGGACCCACGCCGGTGGGCGATCCACGCCGTCTACGTCCCCGAGCGCGGCATCGACCTCGCCGCCGAGGCGGCCCGGCTGCGCGCGGTGATGGACGAGATCGGCTGCGTCAACATCTTCCTCGCCGAGGGTGCCGGCATCGACGACATCGTCGCCGACCTCGAGGCCTCCGGGGAGACCGTCGGGCGAGACCCGTTCGGCCACGTCAAGATCGACCAGATCAACCCGGGGCGCTACTTCGCCGAACGCTTCTCCGCCGCGATCGGGGCCGAGAAGCACATGGTGCAGAAGTCCGGCTACTACTCCCGCTCGGCGCCCGCCAACGAGACCGACCTCGCGCTCATCCGGGAGATGGCCGAGCTCGCGGTCGCCTGTGCGCTCGACGGCACTCCGGGCGTCATCGGCCACGACGAGGACCGCGACGGCGAGCTGCGCGCGATCGAGTTCGAGCGGATCGCGGGGCACAAGCCGTTCGACCCCGAGCAGCCCTGGTTCACCGAGGTGCTGCGCGGGACCGGCCAGGCCTGAGGCTCACACGTACGCCGCCCACCCTGGCGGCGCACGACATCCCGGCGCACGATCTCGATGTCGTGTCCCGCCACCCTCGTCGCACCCGCCACCCACCATGGCGGCGCACGACATCGCGGCGCACGATCTCGATGTCGTATGCCGCCACCCTCGGACGTACGCCACCCACCGTGGCGGCGCACGGCATCCGGGCGCACGATCTCGATGTCGTATGCCGCCACCCTCGGCGAGAGATTGTCGTACGCCGCCACCCTCAGGAAGCGTCGACCACCGGCTCCGAGCGTTGGGTGACCCGCAGGGCGGCGGCCGGCAGCACCCGCGGCAGCGTCTGGAGGTATGCCGCCGAGACCAGCGCCACCAGCGTGAGCACCCACCACAGGGTGGCCTGCCCCTGGGCGAGCAGCCACGTGAACGCGATGGGCGTCACCGCGCCGCCGATGCCCCAGCTGAGCTGGAACAGCCCGAGGTAGCGACCGCGGAGGTGGTCGGGCGCGGCCTCGGCCGCCGTGGCGCTGAAGACCGGGCCGCCGATCAGCTCGCCGCCGGTGTACACCGCAGCACCGACCAGCATCACCAGGACGGCCAGCCACACCGGCAACCAGCCGGCGAGGGCGAACATGAGGTAGCCGGCGGCGAAGACCAGCTGGGCCAGCCCCATCATCCGGCCGCGGACGCGCCCGGTCATGCGGCGTACGACGAGTCCCTGCCCGAGCCCGACGAGCACGGTGTTCAGGGTGAAGATCGCGCCGACGACCCACCCGGGCAGGTCGATCGTCTCGGCGACGTAGACCGGCAGGGCGAAGTTGAGCACCATCATCCCGACCACGAAGCCGAACTGGGCGACCACGAGCCGGAGGTAGGCCCGGTCCCGCAGCACGACCCCCCACCCCTCGACCGGAGCGTCGTGGGCCTGCGCGACGCGGTGGTCGGGCACGTCGAGGAGCAGCACGAACGCGAGCACGAAGGTCACGGCGTTGACCACCACGACGGACTGGTACGCCGCGTCGGTACCGATCTGCAGCGCGACTGCCGGCCAGCACGCCGCCCACCGAGAAGCCGAGGTTGCGCACCGCCTGGAGGAAGCCGAACCACAGCTCGCGCTCCCCCGGCGCCGAGATCGCGGTGACGACGTTACCGAACGACCCCCAGAAGGACTGGCGGCCGAGGTTGAGCAGCGCGGTCCACAGCGCCACGGCGAGGAGCGAGTCGGCCCAGAGGTAGGCCACCATCCCGGCCGCCTGCACCAGGTTGCCCGCGAGCATCATCTTCCGCGGGCCGAAGCGGTCGACGAGGGTGCCGATGACGAACGCCGCCGGCATGCTGAGCAGCGCCGAGAGCGACAGCGCCGAGCCGACCTGCACGAGGGACAGGTCGGTCATCGCGAGGAAGTAGAGCAGCGTGATCGGCATGAAGAGCCCGCTGCCGACGGTGTCGGCGACGATCGCGGCCACGAACCTCCGGTGCTCGCCGACGCTGGGGAATCCGAGACGGGTGAGCACCCGGACATCCTCACCCATCTGACCGCCAGCGTCCTACCCGTTTAAGGTCGTGCGCTCATCCGCGGCCCACGGCTCGAAGGTTGCCTGGTCGACGAGGTCCACGTCCGGGTCACGGGACCCGAAGACGCGGTCCACCGGCGTGCCGCGGAGCCATGCGAGGAGGGCAGCGGTGAACGTCAGCGGCATGGGCGGTCCCGGGTCCGAGTGGCGCGGCACCCAGGCCAGCCGCCATCGATCAGGCGGGCCCTCACGTGCCCAACCGAGGACGTCGCCGTCGATCGAGTCGGCAAATGCGAGGAAGTCGTCCTTGCGACGGTCCGCGGCGACAGTGGTCCTCGAGGCCCCTGGTTCCGTCGGCGCATGCACGCGCAGCCACTCACCCCATAGGCCGGGACCGTAGAGCTCCATCAACGCGACGTAGTCGGCAGGCAGCCCCACAAGCCCGCTCGACGAAACTGGTCGTGGCGATGCGGGCGGCGGCACCAGCACCTGGAGTGCCTTCAGTCCTGTGCCTGTCGTGAGTGCCTTGCGGCGCGGGTCATTCCTCGCGGCCCGGTCGGGTGGCACCCAGAACGACGCCTGGGCACCGCCGTACGCCCGTTCCGCGATGGCGGGACAGGGACCGAACGTCGTGCCGTCCTCGTCCCGGACACCGGTCGTCGCGAAGGCTTCGAGGAAAGGGACGAGCGGTAGCCCCGGCCGCATCCAGCGCGCGTTGCCGTACGCACCGGAACGCTGTGACAGTACGACGACGGGCCAGGTGTTCGGGTCGCTCCCCGAGGTGTCCCAGAAGAGCCCTTCACCTCCTCGGCTGGACCCGAAGGGCAGCAGCCCGCCGCGCTTGGGATGAAAGACCGGCGCCGGCAGGCCGCTGGCGTCGCAGGCGTCCCGCGCCTCGGACCGGATGCCGGCGACCTCGCGGTCGTACGTCGCGTAGCCCGCCAGACGCACGGGTGCGTGGACCCAGATCCAGTCGCCGACGTACAGCGAGCCGAACCGGTCACAGAGCTCGCGGTAGTCCCCCGGCAACGACGTACCCAGCCATGCTTCGACCCGCTCCCAGTCGATGCGGGTGGGCTCAGGTGTCACCCCGGCCAACAGTTCCTGCACGATCTCCCCGTCCACGGCGTCATCGTCGCAGCCGGACACGACAGTGCGGATATGTTTCGGCACATGACGTTCTCGATCGTGGCCCGGTCCGACGACGGCGAGTCCTGGGGCGTCGCCGTCGCCTCCAAGTTCCTGGCGGTCGGCTCCGCCGTCCCGGCTGCCGTCGCAGGTGTGGGGGCCATCGCGACGCAGGCATGGGTCAACGTGGCCTACAAGGGCATCGTCCTGGCCCACCTCGACGATGGCGCGACCGCCCAAGTGGCGCTCGACCGACTCCTGGAGGAGGACGACGGGCGGGACCACCGCCAGGTGGGCATCGTCGACGTCGACGGCCAGGCTGTCAGCCACACCGGCCCCGAGTGCCTCGACTGGGCCGGCGGAGTGACGGGTGACGGCTACGCCATCCAGGGCAACATCCTGGCGGGCGAGGAGGTCGTCGCGGCGATGCAGGCGGCCTTCCTCGCGAGCGATGTCGAGGTCCCCCTGTCGCAGCGGCTGATGGCGGCCCTCCGTGCCGGCGACGAGGCCGGCGGCGACGCCCGCGGTCGGCAGTCCGCAGCGCTCCTCGTGGTGCGGGACGAAGCGGGATTCGACGGTCGCGACGACATCGAGGTCGATCTTCGCGTCGACGACCACGCCAGTCCCATCGACGAGCTGGATCGCCTGCTCGGGCTCCACCAACACCTCAACGCCGAGGTCCCGGAGGACGAGCGCGTGCCCGACACCCCGGAGCTGTTCGCCGAGATGGACGGCCGCGCGCGTGCCCTCGGCCACCGCTCGTTCGTGGTCTGGATCGGCGTCCACAACTACGAGAACCTCGGCGGCGACGGCTGGACGGCACGTCGCCTGGTGGAGGAGCTGCGGGAGGCAACTCCGGACTGGCGGGCAGACGCATGAGTGTGCTCGCGATCGACGCGGGCACCACCGGTGTCACCGCCGTCGTCGTCACGCCGGACGGACGGATCCAGGCCAAGGGCTACCAGGAGTTCCGCCAGCACTTCCCGCAGCCGGGCTGGGTCGAGCACTCCGCCGAGGACATCTGGCAGGCGACGATCGAGGCGACCCGCGAGGTGCTCGGCAAGGTCGACGCGTCCGAGCTCACCGCGCTCGGCATCACGAACCAGCGCGAGACGATCGTGCTGTGGGACCGCGAGACCCTCGGCTCCCCCCGCCGCGCCATCGTGTGGCAGGACCGGCGCACCGCCGACATCTGCGACCGGCTCCGCGACGGGGGTCACGAGGACCGCGTCGCCGAGCTCACCGGCCTCCGGCTCGACCCCTACTTCTCCGGCACCAAGCTCATGTGGCTGGCCGAGCACGAGCCGCACACGTGGGCGCTGGTCGAGTCGGGCAGGTACGCCGTCGGCACGGTCGACTCCTACCTGATCGCCCGGATGACGCGCGGCACGTGGCACGTCACCGACGTCTCCAACGCCTGTCGCACCCTGCTCTTCGACCTCGAGGCCGGCGACTGGTCCGACGAGCTCTGCGAGCTGTTCGGGGTGCCGCGCGACGCGCTCCCCGAGCTGGTCCCCAACTGGGGCGAGGTCGCCCCGACCGAGCCCTCGGTGTTCCTCGGGCTCTCGCTGCCCATCGCCGGGATCGCCGGGGACCAGCAGTCGGCGCTCTTCGGGCAGACCTGCTTCGACGAGGGCGAGTCCAAGTGCACCTACGGCACCGGCTCGTTCATCCTCACCAACACCGGCACGTCGGTGGTGCGCAGCGACGCCGGCCTGCTGTCGACGGCCGCGTGGCGCTCCCCCGACGGTGAGATGACGTACGCCCTCGAGGGCGCGATCTTCGTGACCGGGTCGGCCGTCCAGTGGCTGCGCGACGGGTTGCAGATCGTCGGCAACGCCGCCGAGACGGCCGCGATCGCGCAGACCGTCGACGACTCCGACGGCGTCGTGTTCGTCCCCGCGCTGACCGGGCTCGGCGCACCCCATTGGGACCCGCACGCCCGCGGGATGATCATCGGGATCACCCGCGGCACGACGCGTGCCCACATCGTGCGGGCCACTCTCGAGGCGATCGCCTTCGAGGTGAGGGACGTGCTGGAGACCCTCCCCGGGCTGGACCGAGCCACCCTGCGTGTCGACGGCGGCGCCTCGGCCAACGACCTGCTCTGCCAGATGCAGGCCGACCAGGTCGGGCGCGCGGTCGAACGTCCCGAGATCGTGGAGACCACGGCACTGGGCGCGGCGTTCCTGGCCGGGCTCGGGACCGGCGTGTGGGGCTCTGCCGACGACCTCCGGGAGACGTGGGCGCTCGACCGGCGCTTCGAGCCCGGCGGTGACCGCGACGCGCTCGATGCGTCGTACGCCCGTTGGAGCGACGCGGTCGAGCGGTCGAAGGGCTGGGCGGGCTAGAGCTTCTCGCGGGCGGCGCGCGCCTCGTCGACCGCTGCTGTCGCCTCATCGACGGCCTCCTCCGTCTCGGCCTGCACCGCCTCGGCCTCGCCCAGCTCCTCATCGACCTCCTCGACCTCGGAGTCGAGGGCGGCGATCCGGCTGCGGAGCTCGTCGATCTCCGCCTGGAGCTGAAGCGTCTTCGCGCGGAGCTTCTCCACGACCCGCCGCGACGACCGGTGCTCCTTCTCGGCCTCGCTCAGTGCGGCACGGGCGTCCGCCAGCCGCGCATCGGCGGCCTTGCGGGCCTTCACGTGAGCGTCCGGGTCGGGTACGACGTGGAGCTGGGGCCGCCCTGAACGAGCCGGGTCGGGCGCCGCGGCCGGCTTGGCGGTCGCGCTGAAGCCGAGCGCCTCGGGCAGGGCGACTGCCCCGCTGAGGTCGAGGTCACCGAGCCCGGTCGCAGCGAGCGAGGTCACGAGCAGTCCGCTCCGCACGGCCTTCGCCGCGTCGGGCTCGAGCATCGCGGCGGTGAGGGTCGCCTCGATCTGGTCGCCCACCGACTCCGTGGTCCGCACCCCCTCCTCACGCGCCAGCCTCCGTGCGGCCGTCGTCACCGACGCCGTGAGCTGCCGGCGCTGCTTGGTGAACTCGCGGAGCTGGGTCGCGTCGAGGTTGTCCTGGGCGTCGCGCAGCGCCGCGCCGACCGCCAGTACCTGGTCGACCTGGTCGGGGTCGCGCCGCACGAGCAGGTTGAGCACCCACGCCGCCAGCGACGCCTTGCGCAGTCCCTTGATGCCCGCCGCCAGGGCCTTGTCGGCCTTGTGCTCCTTGACGAGGGCGTCGCGCGCAGGCGTGAAGTCCGCGAGCGGCAGGGCGTAGAGCTCGTCGGCGATCTCCAGCAGCGGGTCGTCCCTCGCGTCGGGCATGAAGGCGATCCTAGGCGTGGCCAGAGCCGAGTCGGCTGCAAGACCTTGTGCATGCCCCACATCGACCTCGCGGCTGCGTGCGAGAACTTTCGATCACACGACGCCGCATGCGCGAGCGCATGCACGAGACCTTGCAGGCGGCGCCTCGTCCCACGCCCCTCAGCGTGACGCGTACTCGAGCTCGGTGGGAAAGGGCGGCCAGGGGCACTCCTGGGTGACCCCGGTCGGCGCCCAGCCCAGGGACTCGTAGAGCCGTCGGGCGCGGCCGTTGTCGGCCAGCACCCACAGCCGCTGGGCGCCCGCGGCCGCCGCCCGGTGGACGCCCTCCCGGCCGAGGCCGGCGCCCCAGTGGTCGGGACGCACGGCCAGGTGGCGCAGGTTCTCCCCGTCGTGGGCGGTCAGCGCGACGAGACCCTGGTCGTCCTCCTGGACCTCCACGACCACCGAGGGGTCGTCGAGCAGCAGCACCCATCGGGCCAGCACGTCGTCGTCGGGGTAGGGCAGGTCCCCGAAGACGTGCGCGAGGCCCTTCCGGCTCGCGGCCCGCTCGAGGTCCCGCAGGGCGACGACGTCGTCCGCGGTGGCGCGCCGCCAGGAGGTCCCGGGCCCGGTGAGGTAGCGCTCGAGCTGGAGGTCGACGTCCACGCGTGAAACCTACCTACAGGGGTGGGGTGCCTCTCCGGCGTACCGCAAATCAGGGTTGAGCCCGAGGCGAGCCGGTGCTCAAGTGAAGTGGGTCCCCAGCCAGGGGCTTTCTCACGGGGGTGACGACATGCGACGACTTGTTCTCCTGATTGCGGCCGTCCTCATGCTGGGAATGGGCCTGGGCCTGTCCGCTGCCGAGTCCGAGGCTGCCGCCCCGCGACCTGCCATGGTCACGTTCGTCCAGGCCGTGCCCGGCGCCGACGTCGGCGTGTGGGTCGACGACCGCCAGGTGGCGAGGAACGCGGCGGTCGGCGCCGTGCTCGGGCCGTTCGAGCTCACGCCCGGCACCCACGACGTCAGGTTCGAGGGTGGCGACCTCACGGTCGAGTCCACGCTCGACGTCGCCGCGGGCGACGCGCTGGACGTGGTGCTGCACCTCCCGGCCGAGGCCGGCGGCGAACCGATCGTCCACTCCTACCGTGCCCCGACCGGCGCCATCGGCCCGGGCAAGGCCCGCGTCATGCTGGCCCACACCGCCACGGTCGCTCCCGCCGACGTCGAGGTCGACGGCGAGACGGTCTTCACCAACATCGCCAACGGCGAGTTCGCTGATGCCGACGTCCCCGAGGGCACCATCTCGGTCGCTCTGCTGCCGTCCGGTTCGAAGGCCGACCCGATCCTGGGTCCGCTCGACGTGACGCTGGAGGCGAACACGCTCTCCATGATCTACGCCTACGGCAACCCGCGGAACCAGTCGATGAACGTCATCGCGCACACCTCGACACTGGCTCCGGACGGGAGTGTGCGCCCCTCGCAGATCGACACCGGATCAGCAGGACTCGTCACCGCGCCCGTGACGGTGATCCCGGAGCCGCGACCGCACGGGTTCGTGCTCCTCCCCGGTGTGCTGGCCGCCCTCGTCCTCGTGGGCACGGCCGTCGTCCACCGCTCACGCCGGCGCGCGCCCAGCGCCCCGCACAGCACCGCGGGATGACTCCGGGGGCGACGGTGGCAGCGATCGTCGCCGTCACCGTGCTCGCCACGACGTGGGGGTGCGCCGAGCAGGTTCATCCCCAGGTTGCGCCGTCGCGCGCGGACCCGACCTCCGATCCTGCGCGGGGCAGTGGCACCCGGCCGTCGCCCTCCCCTGTCGCTCCTGCCCGTCGCGCTCCGTCGGCCACCGCAGCCGAGGCGCCGCGCCGCGCGATCCTCCCGAGCGGCCGCACCGTGCCGATCAGTGCGGTCGGCACGACGACGGACGGCGTGCTCGACGTGCCCGACGACATCCGCGTCGCTGGCTGGTGGCGGGGCGGGTCCCGCCTGGGCGACCCGTTCGGCTCGGTGCTGGTGGCGGCCCACGTGGACTCGGCGACCCAGGGCCTCGGACCCTTCGCCGAGCTGCTCACCGTCACCGCGGGCGCGCGCATCCGCGTGCAGTCGCGGAGCCTGCGACGCACCTACGAGGTGCGCTCACGTCGCCTCGTGCCGCAGGGCGGCCTCGCGGACGACTCGTGGATCTTCGACGTCTCCGGCGACGCCCGGCTGACGCTGGTGACGTGCGCGCCGCCGTACGACCGGTCGCGCGGCGGCTACCAGAACCTCGCGGTGGTGACGGCGCTCCCGGTGGGTCCGCCATGACCAAGAAGGGCTACCAGAAGAGACTGCCCACCGTGCTCGTCCCGGCGCCCCGGACCGCGCCCGAGCAGGAACGGGTGCCCGAGACCCAGCCCGAGGCCCGACCGCCGGCCCCGCCGCCCGCCGGTCCCGCACGAGGAGCGCCCCGAGCCTGCCGGTCGGCCGGCACGGTCTGCCACCGGCAGGATCCTCGCAGCCGGCGCGCTGGGCCTGGTGGTGGTCCTCGTCGGCGGCGTCTGGCTCACGTCCATGCTGGCGGTCGACGAGCCTTCCAGGTCCGGGTCCGGGTCCGACGGTCGTGCTGCGGCGTTCGCGACCCCACCGCCCGTGCCGGTCGGCCCGGGCGAGTCGTACGTCGAGCTGGACGTCGTGACGGACGGCGACGTGGAGGCGACGCAGTGGATCGCCGCCGCGGAGCCGCTCGACCGCCTGCAGCTCGAGCTGCCGGAACTTGCGGGAGCGGAGGGCATCACCGCGAGCGTGGTGACGGTGCTGGCCGACGGCGAGCTGATCGCCGGGCCCAACCGGCTCGCTCGCGGCGGCGGCGCGACGTACGCGCTCGACTCAGCCAGCAACGTGGAGGTCAGCTATCGGCTCACCGGCGCCGTCGTGCTGAGCAGCTCCGTGACCGGGCGGGCGCTCGCGGCAGCAGGGATCGGTGTCGGCTACGAGCCGCGCTCCCGCCGCGAGATCCGGGTCGTGCGAGCACCCGGTGTGCTCTCGCTCGCGTGCGGGCGCGCCAGCCTCGGAGCGGCTCGTGCCATGTGGCAAGGAGACCGGTCCCGAGGAGTGGACCGTGGACCTCACCGAGCGTGAGGTGGACGACCGCGTGGTCGTCCAGCTGGACCTGGAGTGACGTCAGGCCGGATCCGCCGGGTCCTCCGCGTCGAGGCCGTGCTCGATCGCCCACCGGGTGAGCTGCACGCGGTTGTTCATCTGCAGCTTGCGCAGGGTGTTCTGCACGTGGTTCTGGACCGTGCGGTGCGAGAGCACCAACCGGGCGGCGATCTGCTTGTAGCTCATGCCGGTCGCGACCATCTTGAGGATCTCGGTCTCGCGCTCGGTGAGCTGGTCGCGCGGGTCGTCGGCCGGTCCCTCCGCGATCCTGCGGAACTCGCCGAGCACCAGGCCGGCAAGCCCCGGCGTGAAGACGGCCTCGCCCTCCGAGGTGCGCACGACCGCGTCCACGAGCTCGGCGCTCGACGCCGACTTCACGAGGTACCCGGTCGCGCCCGCCTTGATCGCCTCGAGCACGTCGTCCTGCTCGCCGCTGGCCGAGAGGATCAGGACGCGAGCCGTCGGGTCGTGCTCGAGCATCATGCTCGTGACCTGCACCCCCGTGCTGTCGGGCAGCTGCAGGTCGAGCACCACGACCCCGGGCGCGGACGCGGGGAACCGCGCCATCGCCTCGCGACCGTTGGACGCGACCGCGACCACGTCATGACCGGCGGCCTGCAGGTCGCGCTCGACCGCATCACGCCACATCGGGTGGTCGTCGACCACCATCACCCTCACCATTGCTGCCCCCCGGCTGCTCGAATATGGGGGGAATCGTAGACCCGTCAGGCGCTGCGGAGGGACGTAGCGCCCCCTGCGGTGGACGAGCGGGTCCACGTCGTCACCCACGACGACCTCGGTGATCCGGCAGGTGACGAGCCTCGACCACCCGACCTCCACGTCCGACTCCACCTCGAGCCCGGCCCAGGTCGCGGCGTGCACCAGGCGGGGTCCGTGATCGGTGTCGAGCCACTCCGACAGGCGCCACGGGCCACCCGGAGCGGGCGCCGTACCGGCGAAGACGTCGGCGAGCCCGCGGTCGTCCCACGTCAGCAGCTGGAGGACGCCGCGCCCCGTCCCGAGGAGCACGTCGGTGAGGTCGGCGTCCGGATCGAGCAGGGCCAGGGCCCTCCCCGGCTCGCCTCCCGCCACGAGCCACGACGAGACCGTAAGCCCGGCGCGCTCCCGCCGCCGCACCGGCCGTCCACAGCGACACCGTGCCGCCGAGGCGCCCGCGCAGACGGCGTACGGGATCGCGGTCGCCCTCGGGGTCGTGGAACGGGTGGCTCGTGTGGATGGTCACCCGGTCACGCTAGCGGCACCGAGAGCTCCCACTCGGTGCCCCAGTCGCCGCTGTCGACGACGGCCGTCCCACCGAGGTCCTCGATGCGGCCGCGGATGGACGACACGACACCGAGGCGCCCGTCGGCTGCGGCACGGTCCAGCCTGCCCGGCTCGATGCCGGGACCGTCGTCGCGCACCGAGATCGTCACGGCGTCGCGTGAGGCCTGCGCCAGCACCCAGGCGTTCGCCTCCGGGCCCACGTGGGCGAGGACGTTGTCGAGGCAGGCGCGGACCGCGGCGACGGTCTCGGTCGCGACGCGCTCGTCCACCAGCACCGCTCCGCCGGGGGTCGCGACCTCGACCCGGACGGGATGCGCGGTGGCCATCGCCTCGAGCGCACCGGCCAGGTCCACCTGCCCCCCGGCGGCGGTCGGCACCGTGTCCTGCTGGCGGATGAGCGACCGGAGACTGCGCTCCTGCTCCCCCGCGAGCCGGCCGAGATCCGCCCACTCGCCGCCGGCAGCGGCACCGCGACGCTGGGTCATGGTGAGCACCTGGAGCACGCCGTCGTGCACGGCGCGGGCGAGCCGGGTGCGCTCCTCAGCGGCCGCGGCCGCGTGCTCGGCCGCGTCGCGCTCGCGGGCCATCCGCTGCAGCGACTCGCACATGTAGCCGACGATGGGACCGCCGATCAGCACCAGGAAGACGTTGCCGTAGTTGCCCTGGTCCATCTCCGAGCGCGGGAACAGGTCGGAGGCGGCGATCAGGACGGAGGCGACGAGGCCGCCCTTCCAGTGCCAGTGGATCGCCCAGGCCAGCAGCGCGCCCATCACCCAGAAGCCCGGGATGGTCGCGTTGAAGTCGGCCCCCTTCACCACCGGCGTCGCCGCCATCGCCGCCACCGCGATCGCGAGGTCCGCCACCAGCAGGACCGACGTACGCCTCGCGCGGTCGTGGTAGAGCCAGATGGCCGCGGCGGTCCAGGCGACCAGCACCAGGACGATCACCAGCCCGACCGTGGGGTGGTCGAAGTTGTCGCGACGATAGGCGTTGAGGCCCACCATGTTGATGGTGACGACGACCCGCACCAGCGCGAGCGCGGAGTAGAGCCGGTCCTCCACTGCCAGCGCCGAGTCGGCGCGCGGCGGCAGCGCGCGGCCGGCGGCGTACGCGCTCAGGACGCCTTCTTCTCCGGCTGCTCCGGCCCGTCGCCGGACTGCTCGAGCTTGTCGCGCTCGGCCTGCTCGGCGGCGGTCTTCTTGGCCTTGTCCCTGGCCTCCTTGTCGAGCTCCTTCGCCTTGCTGGCGTAGAGGTCGACGTACTCCTGCCCGGAGAGCCGCATGATCTCGTACATGATCTCGTCGGTGATCGAGCGCAGGATGTAGCGATCGTTCTCCATCCCGGCGTAGCGGGAGAAGTCGAGTGGCTTGCCGAACCGCACCACGGGACGCGTCCACGTGCCGTAGACCTTCCCGGCGGGCGCGACGACGTCGGTGCCGACGACCGCGCACGGGATCACGGGCGCGTTGGTCTCCAGCGCGAGGCGGGCGACACCGGTCTTGCCGCGGTAGAGCTTGCCGTCGTGGGAGCGGGTGCCCTCGGGGTAGATGCCGAACAGGTCACCCTCGGCGAGGATCTTCATCGCCGACTTCATCGCGCCCTCGGCGGCGTTGGCGCCGGAGCGGTCGATCGGCACCTGGCCGGCGCCGGAGAAGAACTTCTTCTGGAACCAGCCCTTGATGCCGGGCGAGGTGAAGTACTCGGCCTTGGCGACGAACGTGACCCGGCGGTTGCAGCGTGAGCGGCATGAACAGCCAGTCGGCGTACGACAGGTGGTTGCTCGCCAGGATCGCCGGGCCCTCCTCCGGCACGTGTTCGACGCCGTAGGCCTTGGGTCTGAAGACCAGGCGGAGCACCGGCCCGAGGGCGATCCACTTCAGGAACCAATAGAGCACGAGGCCGAGCCTAGTCCTGCTGCTGCGCGGTGACCCGCTCGATGAACTCGGCCGACTCGGCGAAGATCCGCTGCGCGTCGTTGTCGAGGGTCGCGACGTGGTAGCTGTCCTCGAGCACCCGCTCCTCGAAGTCCTTCGACGAGAGGCCCGCGTTGATGGCGCGCGAGGAGGAGATGTCGACGACGTGGTCCTCGGCGGAGCGGAAGAAGAGCACCGGGATGGTGATCCGCGGCAGGTCCTTCCGGAGCTCTGCGTAGCCGGCGAACATCGACGCGGCCGCCTTCAGCGGGGTCGTCGGGTAGCCGTGCTCGTCGGCACCCGGCTTCTTGATGTCGTTGGCGATGCCCGGGAAGCCAGGCACCACGAGCTTGAGCACCGGCAGCAGCTTGACGTCCTTGCGCATCGTGTCGACCGCCGGGTTGACGAGGCAGATGCCGGCCAGGCCGTCGCCGGTGTCGGCGGCGAGGCGCAGGCACAGCGCGCCGCCCATCGACAGGCCGCACGCCACCACGGCGTCGTTCTCGGAGGCGAGCTTCTCGTACGCACCCTCGACGGTGGCCACCCAGTCCGCCCAGGTCACCTTGTTGAGGTCCTGCCAGCGCGTGCCGTGCCCCGGGAGCAGCGGCATCTCGACGGCGTAGCCACGAGCGGCGAGGTCCTCGGCCCACGGACGCATCGACACCGGGTTGCCGGTGAAGCCGTGCTGGACCAGCACCCCGATGCGACGACCACCCGTGAGCTCGGGACGCGCCGGCGAGGACATCGGAGCGACGAGGGCGGGGTCGAGGGGGGCCGCCGGGGCTCCACGGAACGGGATCTTCACGCGCACAGTGTGCACCACCCTCCGGGTACCGTTGCGCCCGTGAGCACGCCAGGCGACGAGAGCCGCACCGAGCTGGCCTGGCGGGAGATCGTGGAGCACTACGGCGAGCGCCCGGTGCTGGACGACGAGACCACCCACGTCGTACGTCCGCCGGCGGAGCCGGAACCCGTCGAGGACGAGCACGCGGATCAGGACGCCGATGACGACGACGTCCCCGCCGAGGGTTTCCGACCCCCACCTCCGCCGCCGTTCCCGACCCCCCGCTCGTGGCAGCGTGGTGTCGCCTGGGCGGGCATCCTCGTCGCGCCGGCACTCGCGCTGCTGATCGGTCTCCTCTCCGTCTACGTCACGCCGCTCGTCGGCTGGGCGCTCATCGGGTGGTTCGTCGGAAGCTTCGCCTACCTCGTCCGGGTGATGCCCCGCTCGCCCCGCGACCCGTGGGACGACGGCTCGCGCATCTGATCCGGACCGCTGGTCGAGGAGGTGCCCTGACGCCTGTCACGACATCCTTGACGCCGTATGGTCCCTCGCGTGGGGGCAAGTGAGACAGTCGAGGTCACGGGACACCTGATGGACAGCGGCATCCTGTCGCGCATCCTCGACGACATCCGCGACTACGGCGGCGACTACGTCATCAACAAGTTCGACGTCGGTCACGAGGCCCACGACCCCAGCAGCGCGAAGATCACCATCGAGGCCGAGGACCACGCGTCGCTCCAGCGGCTGCTCATGCGGTTGCAGACCCGGGGGGTCAACCAGCTCGAGCCCGGCGAGGCGGTCACCGCCGCTGCCGAACAGGCGGGTGTGCTGCCCGACGGCTTCTACTCCACGACCAACCTCGAGACGCGCGTACGCGTCGACGGCACCTGGTACGACGTCGAGAACCCCGAGATGGACTGCGGCCTGGTGGTCGCGGAGTCCCCGAACGGCGTCACCAGAGTGCGGACGCTGCCGATGTCCGACGTGGCGGTCGGCATGCGGATCGTGGTCGGCGCCTCCGGGATCCAGGTCTCGGTCCCGGGCCCCGAGTCCGTCGTCGGTGCGTTCGCCTCCGCGGACACCGATGCTCCCTTCGAGAAGCCGCAGGCCGTCGTCGTGCGCCAGGTGGCCGACGGGATGCGCCGCGCCCGCGACGACGGCAAGCGCCTGCTGTGGGTCGCGGGTCCCGGGGTCGTGCACACCGGAGCGGTGCCGGCGCTGGTGGCGCTGATCCGAGCCGGATTCGTCGACGCCCTCTTCGCCGGCAACGCCCTGGCCACCCACGACATCGAGTTCTCGCTCTACGGCACCAGCCTCGGGCTGGACCTGAGCATGACCCACGGCGTCGAGCACGGCCACGAGCACCACGTCCGGGCGCTCAACACGATCCGCAAGTCGGGCTCGATCGCCCAGGCCGTCGACGACGGCGTCGTGACGAGCGGGATCATGCACGCGCTCGTCACCCACCAGAAGCGCTACGTGCTGGTCGGCTCCGTACGCGACGACGGACCGCTCCCCGACGTCTACACCGACGTGCTCGAGGGCCAGAGGGCGATGCGGGCGGAGATCGCGGATGTCGGCTACTGCCTGATGCTGGCCACCCAGCTGCACTCCGTCGCGACGGGCAACATCCTCCCCGCGACCGTGCCCCTCGTGTGCGTCGACATCAACCCCAGCACCGTCACCCGGCTCGCCGACCGCGGCTCCAACCAGGGGCGCGGCATCGTCACCGACGTCGGGCTGTTCCTCGAGCAGCTCGTCCTCGAGCTGGTGCCGGACTACCGGCGCGGCTGACCCGGCCTCAGGCCGCGGCGGTCACCAGCAGCGCCGCGCCGATCATGCCGGCGCTGCGGCCCGAGGGTGGCCGCGACCAGGTCGGGGACCCGTCGGTGTGCTGCGCCCACGAGCGTACGACGCAGCGCGGCGCGCGCCGGGTCCAGCAGCTTGTCTCCGGCGGCCGACACACCGCCTCCGATGACCACCACCTGCGGGTCGAGCGCGGCCACGAGGTTGGCCGTGCCGACCCCGAGCCAGTCGCCGACGGAGGCAAAGGCCTGACGCGCGACGAGGTCACCCTCCTCGGCGGCCGAGGTGACCATCGGGCCGGTCACCCGCTCGGGCCTCCCGCCGCTCATCTCGGCCAGCACGGACGGCTGCTCGGCCATGAGCGAACGGGCGTTGCGGACCAGCGCGTTGCCCGACGAGTACTGCTCCCAGCAGCCGCTCTTCCCGCACTCGCACACCTGACCGCCGGGCACGACCTGCATGTGCCCGAACTCCCCGGCCATGCCGTTGGCACCGCGCAGGACCTCGCCGTCGAGCAGCACGGCCCCGCCGATGCCGGTGCCCATCGTGATCATCAAGGCCGAGGCCGCACCCCGGGCGGCGCCGTGGCGCGCCTCGGCTCGGGCGGCGCAGTTGGCGTCGTTGTCGAGCTGCACCGGGCACCCGAGGCGGGCCTGGAGCAGGTCGCGCAACGGCTCGCCCTGCCACGGCAGGTGGGGGGCGAACATCACGCGTTCGCCGGTCCGGTCGACGAAGCCGGCCGCCGCGATGCCGACGCCGGCCAGCGGCCTCCCAGCAGCGGCCTCGACGATCGCCTCGACCATCGCGTCCTCGACCTGGCCGGTGAGGACCCGGCGTCCCGGCGTCGTCCGCAGTGCGGTCGAGGACACGCCTCCCTCGGCGTCGACCACACCGGCCAGCACCTTGGTGCCGCCGATGTCGACACCGACGACGACTCCGTCCTTCATATGGAGCATCCTTGCGGATGCGGCACGTACTAGGCCGAACAGGCCACCGGTCTAGTCACTTCGGGCCATCTTTGGCTACGACCGGTTAAGAGTGCCGTCATTACGGCGACAGCCCGGTCAGCGCCTCGTACCTTGGCAGACGAATCGTTTCGGGGTTAGGGGATCTTCATGCGCACGCGCATCAGCAGGAAGTCACGCGACGATCGCGGTGCGTCCGCGGTCGAGTTCGCGCTCGTGATGCCTCTGTTGCTGTTGATCGTGGGGGCAATCTTCAACTTCGGGCTGGCGTTCTCCCAGAAGCTCGCTCTCGACAACGCCGTACGGGAGACCGCACGCTCAGCGGCCGTGAACACCGGGAATACGCCGGCACAGCTCGAGGCCGCCGGCGTGACGACGTTCAACAACTCCTCGATCGCGCGTCAGGGGCAGAACGCCGTCCTCGCCGTGGGCTCGTGTCGGACAACGCCGCCGGCCGCTTTCGGCACTCCCGTGGTGGCTACCGGGACGTTTCGATCGAGCTTCATGTTTCCGTGGATCATCCCCGGTATTCCGAATGCGATCAACTGGACTAGTAGGGGTGAGTACGTATGCGAGTTCTCCTGATGGGGCGCCAGCGCGGCGAGCAGGGAGTCATGGCCGCAGTGGTCGGCCTCCTTGCGCTCAGCCTGATCGTCATGAGTGGTTTCACCGTTGACTACGGCCAGGCTTTCATGGCGAAGCGCAACCTCCAGAAGGCCGCCGACGCGGGTGCGCTCGCAGCCGCACAAGTGTTGTCACGCGTCCCAGGCACCTGCGCTGACATCGCGACTGGATCTGGGGCCGCGGCCGCTAGGGCGGCCGCTCAGCTTGCGGCCGACGACTACCGGGGAAGAAACCGGGAGTCATACCTGCCTGCCTCCACCCAGCTCGAGTGGAACATCGAATGCACCACCGACAACAAGTCAGTAGTCGTTCGCTACGGACTTCGGGGCACCTCTCCGTCACTCTTTGGTCCACTGGCGGGCGCAGGCAACACGATCACGACCAACCGTCGGGCTGAAGCCGTCCTCGAAGTTGCACCGCACGCAGGCACGGCGATGCGCCCGCTGGCTATCTGCTCCACGCAGCTCACCGCGGGTCCGTTCGTCCGGCTGGACTATCCGACCAACGCGCCACCCGCGTGCGGCAACGCCGCCGGCGCTTGGTGGACCGTGGACTGCCCAGGAAACGCCTCGAACTCGACGGCCGTCATGGTTCAGCAGGTGAGGGACGGCTGCCCTAGGGGGGCAACTGTCGTGTCCGGGCAAACGAGCCCCGATCCGACCAGCACGCTGACAGCCGCATGCAATTCGACTGCTCCTGACGGCACCTGCCTCGAGTCCAACCCCGGCAACCTCGACTCCGGCCAGGTAGCCGCCTCCTGGACGTATCTCGTGGATCAGGAGGTGCGCGCCATTTTTCCGGTCTTCTGCGCCCCGCCGCAGTGTTCCTCATCGACGATCGATGGACAGGGCAACAACGCCACATTCCCCGTGTACAAGCTCCTCGGTGCCGTCCTGTGCGGTTACCACTTCAGCAGGCACGAGAGGTACGCGCCCACCCAGCCTCAACCTCGCGAGTGTGCGGGCATGCCAACGAACTTGTGGACAGCGGCGGAGTGGGACAGCAACTCCGCCAACTTCCTGATCATCAAGTACGCCGCAGTGAGCACCTCGGGCTCACAGCAACCAACCGAATGTGGGCTCGGCAGCACGAACGGCTGCGACGGGCTCGCGCGCCGGACGCGCCTCGTCCAATAGCGAGCCAGGCTCATTCGTCCTCGGGCCACTCGTCGTCGAGGGCGATGTGCTCGACGTCGCCGCCGTCTGCCGCGCTCTCGGGCGTCGCCAGGAGGGCAACAGCCGCCTGCGCAAGGGATGCCGCCGCGGTGGTCAGGTGCGTCGTCACCTCGGGGCTGAGCTGCCGGACGGCGTGGACGGTATGGCACACCGGGCACACTGTGCACTCGGCCGCACCCGTGGCGAGGTGCTCGTCGATGCCGTGGACCACTGACGCGACCTGGGACGCCAGCCCCGACAGTCCCTCGTTCGCCTCGCCGGCGTGGTCGCGGGCCCAGCCCGACAGAACACCGAAGAGCTTCGCGGCCTCCTCGGCGAGGGGTCCGACCTGGTCGCTCGCGTCGCTCACGATGGTCTCCTCGGCTGCGGGTGGTGTCGATGAGGCCGGATCGGCGGTCCGGTCGGCGAACCGGACCTGCAGCTCGCCCCCGTGGACGCGCGCTCCCGCCACGCGGTGCCGTGACACGCCGGAGGGAAGCGTCAGGAGACGACGATACGACCCGACGCTCACCACGAGATCGTCGCCCTTGCGGGCAAGACGGACGTCGTCGCGGTCGGCGAGCGGCAGGGGCATCGACAGCACCGTCCCGGCCGCACCCGACCGGACCTCCATCGGCACCCGCTCGGCTCCGCGTGCCAGCGGGTCCGCGTCGCCGTACACGCTGCGGGCGAGCTCGAGCAGCTGCTCGCGCCCGACGGGCTCCGAGCCCCGATAGAGCGAGGTCCTGAGGTCGAGGCCTGCGAAGGAGTCCTCCGCGTCGGCCAGGACGCGCTGCTGCGCCTGCACCCACGTCGCGCGCCACTCGTCTGCGCCACCGTCGGGGAAGACCCGGTTGACGATCGCCGCGTCCACCGCGTAGCCGAAGAGCGTGAGGAACGTGTAGGCCCGTCGCGCCTCTGCCAGCACGACCGCCTCGGGGGTCAGCACCAGGCGCACCGAGGTCTCAGGGCCCGTCAGCACCGCGCGTACGTCGTCGAGCTCGGCGTGCAGCCGCTCGATCGCGTCGAAGACCGAGTCCTCCGGCATCGGCACGCCCGCGGCCCGGGTGAGCACCGGCTTCAGCGCCTTCACGACCCGTCGCTCGATCGGCAGCACCCGGGTCATGTACCAGCCGAGCGCCTCGGGCAGGGCGAGGAGCCGCAGGGTCTCCGCAGTAGGAGCGCAGTCGACGATCAGCACGTCCCACTCCCCCGACCGCGCCTGCTTCCGGACCTCGAGGAGGGCCAACACCTCCTCGGCGCCGGGGATGACCGTGAGCTCCTCGGCCGCGACGGGATCGATGCCGGCGACGTCGAGCACGCTCAGGAGGTAGCCCTGGATGTCGCTCCACGACTGCTCGAACCGCTCCTGCGCGTCCACGTGCTGCACCCACAGGTCGGGCGCGACCTCGGCGGGCTCCCCCGCGGCGGTCACGTCGAGGGCGTCGGCCAACGAGTGCGCGGCATCGGTCGACAGCACGAGCGTGCGGCGCCCGGCTGCCGCGGTGGCGCACGCGGTGGCAGCGGCGAGCGTCGACTTCCCGACGCCGCCCTTGCCGGTGAAGAGAAGGATCCGCATCCTGGACCCGGATGTCAGAGCGACTCGACGCGCTTCTTGAGACCCTTCAGCGCGGTGTCGATGAGGATCTTCTCGCCCTTGCGCTTGAGCATGCCGATCAACGGGATGCTCACGTCGAGGGCGAGGCGGTAGGTGACCTCCGTGGTGCCGTCTCCGCGGTCGACCAGCGTGTAGGCCCCGTCCAGCATCTTGAGCATGTTGCCCTCGACGAGGGTCCAGGTGACCTCACGGTCGGCGTCCCAGTCGTAGGCGAGGGTGTACTCGTCCTTGATCGGCGAGACGTCCAAGGCGAAGTAGACCTGCTCGGCGCGACCACCCGCACCCGCGACCGTGACGTCCGCCTTCTGCACGCCCTTGGCCCACTCGGGGTAGGACTCGAAGTCGGCGATGACGGCCATGATCTCGGCCGGCGGGGCGTCGATGGTGATCGATGAGGAGGTCTGTTCGGCCATGGCCGGAGCCTAGTCCACGGTCACCGACCGATAGCCTGCGCACGCAGTCGTCACCCATGCAGGAGGTTCCGTCGTGCGTGAGTTCTCCACGCCGCTCTCGATCGCCGTCCCCACCACGGGCAACCTCACCGACGACGTCGTCGCCAACGCCCGCGACGCCGGCGAGACCGCGGTGTTCAGCCGCCGAACGGGCGACGGCTGGATCGACGTCACGGCCTCCCGGTTCCACGACGAGGTCCGGGCCGTCGCCAAGGGCCTGGTCGCGGCCGGCGTCGAGGTGGGCGATCGCGTCGCGCTGCTGTCCAAGACCCGCTACGAGTGGACGCTCTTCGACTACGCGATCTGGTTCGCCGGTGCCGTCACGGTGCCGATCTACGAGACCTCGTCGGCCGAGCAGATCGGGTGGATCCTCCAGGACTCGGGCGCGCGCGCCGTCGTCGCCGAGGGCCCGGACCACCTGGCCCGGGTGCGCGAGGCGCGTGGAGCGGGCGACCTGACCGAGCTCCAGCACGTCTGGTCGATCGAGGACAACGCAGTGGACGTCCTCGGACGGCTCGGCTCCGACATCGCCGACGACCTGCTCGAGCAGCGGCGTACGACCGCGACGCCCCTCGACCTGGCCACCCTGATCTACACCAGCGGCACCACGGGCAAGCCCAAGGGCTGCATGCTCACCCACGGCAACTTCATGTTCGAGCTGGGCGTGGCCGTCGACGAGCTCGGCGACCTCTTCGACACCGACGACGCCTCGACCCTGCTCTTCCTGCCGCTCGCGCACGTGTTCGCGCGGATCATCCAGGTCGGCTGCGTCAAGAGCCGGGCCCGGATGGGGCACAGCGCCGACATCAAGAACCTGGTCGCCGACCTCGGCGAGTTCCGGCCGACGTTCATCCTCGCCGTGCCCCGCGTCTTCGAGAAGGTCTTCAACACCGCCTCGCAGCGCGCCACCGCCGACGGGCGGGGCAAGATCTTCGACCGCGCCGCCGACGTGGCCATCGCCTGGTCGCGCGCGCAGGACGGCAAGAGGGTGCCGGTGCGACTGCGCGCCCAGCACGCCCTCTTCGACCGTCTCGTCTACGGCAAGCTGCGCCAGGCGCTCGGCGGCAGCTGCGCGTACGCCATCTCCGGCGGCGCGCCGCTGGGCGAGCGGCTCGGCCACTTCTACCGCGGCATCGGCCTGACGGTCCTCGAGGGCTACGGCCTGACCGAGACCACGGCCGCCCTCTCCGCCAACCTCCCCGACGCGACCAAGATCGGCACCGTCGGCCGCCCGCTGCCCGGCACGGGCGTGCGGGTCGCCGACGACGGTGAGCTGCTCTTCCGGGGAGGCCAGGTCTTCGCCGGCTACTGGGGCAACGAGGCCGCGACGAGCGAGGCGCTGGACCGCGACGGCTGGTTCCACACCGGCGACGTCGGCGAGGTCGACGACGAGGGGTTCGTGCGGATCACCGGGCGCAAGAAGGAGATCCTCGTGACGGCCGGCGGCAAGAACGTCGCCCCTGCCGTCCTCGAGGACCGGCTCCGGGCGCACGCCCTCGTCGACCAGTGCCTGGTCGTCGGCGACGGCCAGCCCTTCATCGGCGCACTGGTGACCATCGACCGGGAGACCTACGCGGCATGGGCCGAGGAGCACGGCAAGTCCGACGACGTCGCCGACGTGGTCGAGGACGCCGACCTCGTCGCGGCCGTGCAGGCGGGGGTCGACGACGCCAACAAGGCCGTGTCCAAGGCGGAGGCGATCCGGAAGTTCACGATCCTCCCGGGCGAGTGGACCGAGGAGGGCGGACAGCTCACGCCCAGCCTCAAGCTCAAGCGCAACGTCGTGGTCCGCGAGGCGCGCAGCGAGATCGAGGCGCTCTACCTCGGCTGACGCGCCCGGGTCCTCTATCGAGGCTCCATTACGACGAGCCCACGGGCTAGTCGAGGACTACGTCCGACTAGTCATTTCGGGCTAGTCCCGCATCGCTTTCGGGTGGTTTGCGCGGTTTAGCCCACGCCTCCGTTTCCCGCGCCCCTACATTCGATCCGCTGGGCGGGCACCGGGGCTCGATTTCACGCACAGTCCCTGGATCCGCCTACGCGACCGAATCCCCACCCGTGGGGATCCCATGACCCGCGAAGGACTGCACCATGGCTCGCCGTTCTGTTCTCCTCCTCGTCGCCGCCCTGATCGCACTGGCCGGCACGGCCATGATCGTGCTCTACGTCCAGGGCATCGACGCCCGTGCCACCAAGGACCAGGAGCTGGTCGAGGTGCTCGTCGCCACCGAGACGATCGACATCGGCGAGACTGTCGCCGCCGCGCAGGACGCCGGCAAGATCGAGCAAGGCCGAGGTCCGCCGCGCCGACCTGGTCGACGGCAGCCTGTCCTCGACGACCTCGATCGCCGACGACGTCGCAGTCGGCACGATCTACCCCGGCGAGCAGCTCATCGCCAAGAAGTTCGGCAGCCCTGGGTGACACCCAGAGCCTGGTCATCCCCGACGACAAGATGGCCGTGTCGGTCGAGCTCACCGACTTCGAGCGCGTCGCCGGCTTCGTCAACCCCGGCAACGAGATCGCGGTGTTCGCCACCGCTCTGGACCCGGTGGCGCTCCTCGCAGACAACAAGGAGCAGAAGCTCGGCAGCATCACCCGGATCGTGCTGACCCGGGTGCCGGTCCTCGGCGTCGGCACCACCAGCGTGACCTCGCGGACCGTCCAGGACGAGGACGGTGCGACGGCCACCGAGGAGGTCGCTCGCACCATCCTCACGATTGCGGTGACGCAGGAGGAGGCCGAGCGCTTCTTCCAGGCTGACCGCACCTCCGAGCTCAACTTCGCGCTCCTCACCGACGACTCCGCGGTGGCGAACAACCCGGGCGCCAAGCTCGGCGACGTCTTCCCCGAGCTCTTCCGAGGTCTGCAGCCGTGACCGCCGTCCTCGAGCCGGACGCCGGGCAGCGCGGCATCCTCCAGGCGATGCTGCACGGGTCCGCGGCCTTCGCGGACCTCGAGGGACTGGACGAGCACATTCGTTCGACCACCAACGAGTTCGCCGTCGTGATCGGGCCGTCGGTGCCGAGCGAGGCGGCAGCCGAGCTCGCCCAGTGGGCGCGAGTCCACCGTCCCAACCTCGGCGTGATCCTGCTCCGGCACGACGTCGACAGCACCGCACTGTCGTTGGCGCTGCGCAGCGGCATGCGCGAGGTGGTCGCCGCTCGCGACCTCGCCGGCATCACCACCGCCGTGCAGCGTGCGCGCACCGTGGCGAACGCGATCGGGCAGACCATCATGGACGAGGCCCAGGCGGCAGCGGAGTTCGCGCGCGCCCAGGCAGCCGCCGAGATCGCCGAGGCCGCCGCCGCGGCTCAGGCCCAGGCCGACGCGCCGCGGGGCAAGGTCGTGACGGTCTTCTCCACCAAGGGAGGCGTCGGCAAGAGCCTGGTCGCCACCAACGTCGGCGTCGCCCTCGCCGGTAACGGTCACTCGGTCTGCCTGGTCGACCTCGACGTCAACAGCGGCGACGTGGCCATCATGCTGCAGCTCACCCCTCAGCGCACGATCAACGACCTCGTCGGCTTCAACGGCGTGATCGACGCCGAAGGCATCGCGACGATCCTCACGCACCACTCCGACAACCTTTCGGTCGTCGCGGCGCCCGTCCGGATCGACGCCCCCGACCAGGCCACCCCGGAGGACGTCGCCAAGCTGCTCGACGCCCTGCGTCGGATGGTGGACTTCGTCGTGGTCGACACCTCGGGGACGTTCGACGACCTCGCGCTCTGCGCCCTCGACCGGTCCGACGGCATCGTCCTCGTCGGGACGCTGGACATCCCGTCGCTCAAGGCGCTCAAGCTCGCCACCAGCACGCTCGAGGTCCTCAACTTCCCGAAGTCATCGTGGCGCTTCGTGCTGAACCGGGCCGACGGCAAGGTCGGGCTGACCGTCGAGGAGTACGAGAAGACGCTCGGACTGAAGGCGGACTCGTCCCTCGTCTCGAGCCGCGAGGTCCTCGCCGCGGTCAACCGCGGCGAGGCCCTGGTGACCGCCTACCCGAACCACCCCAACTCCAAGGCCCTCGTCGCGTTCTCCACGAAGCGTGGCCGACAGCATCGGTGACCCGACCGCTGCCAGCGAGAGCACCCCATCCAGTCGGAAGTCCAGCGGCTCCCGGCTTCGCCTGAGGAGGGCATGACGTGAGTCTCACCGACCGCTTGGCCGCCGCACGCGGCCGCACGACCGAGCGCCGACGAGAGCTCGTCAGCTCCTGCCGGTACGCCCGCGAACACGCCTGTGGTGCAGAGCAGCGCCGCGGCCGCGGAGGCCAAGAAGCGCACAGGTCCCAAGGCGGATCCCGTTCCAGGACCTCAAGCGCGTGGTGCACCAGCGTCTGGTCGAGGCGCTCGGCCCGAAGCTGTACGACGCCCACATGACGCAGTCGGAGCTCGAGCAGCAGGTCCGGCTGGCCCTCCAGACGGCGATCGCCGACACGGACATCCCGATGTCGTCGGCGGACCGGACCCGCATCTCGCAGGAGATCGCGGACGACATCCTCGGCTACGGGCCGATCGAGCCGCTGCTGCGCGACTCGACCCTCACCGAGGTCATGGTCAACTCGTTCGACTCGATCTACGTCGAGCGCAGCGGCAAGCTGGTCAAGACAGGCACGTCGTTCACCGACGAGGCACACCTCCGGCGCACCATCGACAAGATCGTCAGCAAGATCGGCCGCCGCGTCGACGAGACCAGCCCGATGGTGGACGCCCGCCTGCCCGACGGCAGCCGTGTCAACGCGATCATCCCGCCACTGGCGCTGGACGGGTCGAAGCTCACCATCCGCAAGTTCTCCGAGGACCCCTACACGGTCGACGACCTCATCAACTTCGGGACGCTGACCACTGCCTCGGCCGGGCTTCTGGAGGGGTGCGTCCGCGGCCGCCTCAACATCCTCGTCTCCGGCGGTACTGGATCTGGGAAGACCACGACGCTCAACGTGCTCTCGTCCTTCATCCCTGACGACGAACGCATCGTCACCATCGAGGACGCCGCCGAGCTCCGGCTCGGACAGGACCACGTGCTCAGGCTCGAGTCGCGTCCCCCGAACATCGAGGGCAAGGGTGCGGTCACCATCCGCGACCTGGTGAAGAACTCCCTGCGCATGCGCCCCGACCGCGTCGTCGTCGGTGAGATCCGTGACGCCGCCGCGCTCGACATGCTCCAGGCCATGAACACCGGCCACGACGGGTCGATCTCGACGCTGCACGCCAACACCCCGCGCGACGCCCTGGCACGTCTCGAGACCATGGTCCTCATGGCGGGCATGGACCTGCCCGTGCGCGCCATCCGTGAGCAGGTGGCCAGCGCGGTCGACCTGATCATCCAGCAGACGCGGCTCAAGGACGGAACGCGCCGCATCACCGCCATCACCGAGATCGTCGGCATGGAGGGCGACATCATCACCACCCAGGACGTGTTCATGTTCGACTACGCCGCAGGCGTCGGCGAGGACGGCAGGTTCAAGGGCGGCCTCAAGTCGATGGGGTTGCGCCCGCGCTTCCTCGAGAACCTTTCGGACCACGGTGTGCACATCGACCCCGCGATCTTCGCCACGGGAGGAACGCTGCGATGAGACCTCGTCAGTCTCCACGAGCCGCCGGGGTGGCCGCTGCGCTCCTCGCCGGCGGGCTGATCGCCCTCGGTGGCGCGGCGCCCAGCTACGCCGATGACGAGGTCAACATCGACCACCTCGAGTCCGTGGACGGGGTCGTCTCCTTGGTCCTGGCAGTCGACGGCATCCCGGGTGGCGCCACGGTCGACCCCGCGTACTGTCCAGGTCGAGGTGGATGGCCGGTCCGTCGAGTCCTCGGCCAAGGTGATCTCCGCCGGAGACGTGCAGCGCACCACCGTCCTCGTGCTCGACGCGAGCAACAGCATGCTCCAGGGCGACAAGTTCACGGCAGCCAAGGAGGCCGTCGACACGTTCCTGGCTGCGGCCCCGGCCGACGTCCGCATCGGACTGGTGACGTTCGCAGGTGACATAGGCGAGGTCATCGAACCCACCGTCGACCACGAATCCGTACGCGCCGCGCTTGCGGACATCGAGCTTCGCAAGGGCACGTCCGTCTACGACGGCATCGGCGCTGGCCTGGACCTTGTCGGCGCCGAAGGCTCGCGCTCCCTGCTCGTCCTCTCCGACGGCGGGGACACCAACAGCGCGACGACCCTCGACGTCGTCACGACGGACGCCACGGACGAGGGAGTCGTCGTCGACGTCGTCTCGCTCGCCAACCCCAAGAACGCCGAGACCATGGCCGACCTTGCGGACACCACGGGCGGCCAGGTCATCCCGGCCGAGCAGGAGGCCCTGGACGCGGTCTTCTCCGCGCGGGCCGACGCGCTGGCCCAACAGCTGCTGGTCACCTTCGATCGCCCCGAGGACGCGGCAGCCGAGGTCAACCTCGGCGTGACCGTCGACGCAGGCGGCGGCTCCTTCACCGACTCCGCATTCGTCTCCATAGGTGCGGCCGAATCCGCTCCCGACATCGTGAAGTCCGGCAGGTCACTGGTCGGGACGCCTGGCATGCTGGGTGGCGCCCTCGCGCTCGCCCTCGGCCTCGCCGGCGTCCTCGCCGTAGCCATCAACGGTCCCAACAGGTCATCCGCAGACCGTCGCCTCGACGCCTACTTCGGCGAAAGGTCGGGGGGCAAAGGCAAGGGCAAGTCGGGCAACGGCAGCGCCGACATCAGGGGATCGGCCGTGGCGCTCACCGACAAGATGGTCTCGGCCGACCTCGAGACCCGCTTGTCACAGCGCCTGGCCGGCGCCGGTTCTGCGCTTACGGCGGCCGAGTGGCTGCTGCTGCACGTCGGCATAGCCATCGGTCTCGCGCTCCTCGGGTTCGTCATGAAGGGTCCAGTCTTCGCCGCTCTCGGTCTGGTGTTCGGTGCGATCGGACCATGGCTCTACCTCAGGTTCCGCCACTCACGCCGGCTCAACAAGTTCAACGGTCAGCTGGCCGAGACGCTCGGCCTGATGGCCGGCGGACTCCAGGCCGGTCTGTCACTTCCGCAAGCAGTCGACAGCGTCGTGCGCGAGGGCAGCGAGCCTATGGCAGGGGAGCTCAAGCGGGCGCTCATCGAGCAGCGTCTCGGTGTCGACATCACGGACGCGCTCGACGGCGTGGGGCAACGCATGAACAGCGAGGACTTCGACTGGATCGTGTTGGCCATCCGCATCCAGCGCGAGGTCGGAGGCAACCTGGCCGAGATCCTGCACACCGTCGCCGACACCCTCCGGGAGCGGGAGTACCTCAGGCGGCAGGTCAAGGCCCTGTCTGCTGAAGGCCGACTCTCCGGCTACATCCTGACCGGGTTGCCGCCCATCATCGGTCTCTACATGGTGTTCGCGAACCCCGAATACATCGAGGTCCTGTACACGACCCTCCCCGGCTTCATCCTGCTGGGGGTGGCAGCGTTCATGCTCGGCCTAGGCGGATTCGCCATGGCCAAGTTGTCCAAGGTGGAGGTGTGAGGTGACTGATCCAATCCTTTTCGTCGGCGCTGGTCTGATGGGCTTGGCGATGCTGCTGGCGTTGAGCGTCATCGGTGTCATCACCAATGAGCGACGCGGCGTGGCACGGTCGGTCGCCGCGATCCAGGCACTCGACTCAGCTCCCAGTGTGCTCAAGGCGGAGATCGAGCGCCCGTTCGCCGAGCGCGTGATCGCCCCGCTGGGCGGACGGATGGTTGGCCTCGGTCGTCGGCTGGTGCGTGCCGACACGGCCCGCAAGATCCAGTACCGGATCAACATCGCTGGCAATCCGCCGGCATGGGACGTCAACCGGATCCTCGGCCTCAAGGTGCTGGGTGCCGGAATCTTTACGGTGTTGGGATTCCTCTATCTTCTCGGCCGCGACTGGCCTCTCTACAGGGTGATCGTCGCTACCGCGCTGGTGGGGCTCTTCGGCTACGTGCTTCCCAACATCCTGCTCTACAACGCGGGTCAGAAGCGCGAGAAGCTGATGCGTAACGGACTGCCGGACGCCATGGACCTGCTCACGATCTCCGTCGAGGCCGGCCTGGGCTTCGATGCCGCCGTCAGCCGCGTTGCGAAGAACGGCGACGGTCCGCTCAACCAGGAATTTTCTCGTCTGCTCCAGGAGATGCAGCTCGGGGTGGGCCGCGTGGAGGCAATGCGGGCGATGGCCGCTCGCACGTCACTGCAAGAGCTGAAGTCGTTCTGCAACGCCATGGTGCAAGCTGACAGCCTGGGCATCCCGATCGCGCGGGTGCTTCGCATCCAGAGCGGGGAGATGCGCACCAAGCGCCGGCAGCGGGCCGAGGAGAAGGCGCAGCAGGTGCCGGTACGCATCATGATTCCGCTGGTGCTCTTCATCCTGCCGTGCCTGTTCATCATCATCCTGGGCCCCGCAGGCATTCAGATCTCCAGCACGTTCAGCAATCCCTGACCTGCGATGACGACGACCGCATCGCACGAGACCGGTGCAGTTCGTCCGGCCCTGCAGTCCTGGCGCACGACGACTGCGGTGCGGGTCTTCGCACTGTCCTTCGCCATGGGCTCCGTGCTGAGCGCCGGGGTCCTCGTCGAGTCTGCCCCCATGCTCGTCGTGCTCACGCTCGTGGCGGCCGTGGTCTCACTTTTGGAATGGACGACCCGCAACCGTCCGACGCACTGGCACGCAGTCGGCGAGGCCGTCGCCGTCACGGTCCTCGTGGTGGGCACCGGGTCGACCTCGGAGCTCGGCGCCTATTTCGCAGTCGCGCCCATCGCCGCCGGCGTACGGCACGGCCTCGTCACGACGCTCAACGTCTCCCTCATCTCCGGCCTCTCGGTCGCGGCGACGGTGGCCACCCAACCCGGCAGCGGGGCATTGGGCCGGGTCGGCGCAACGCTGCCCTGGCTCGTCATCGGGCTCGGCGTCGGCCTGCTCGCCAGCTGGCAGTCACGGTCCACCCGTGACCTCGCGGCTCGCCAGGCACCCTACGAGGCCGCGCGCCAGATGATGGCGCGCATCCACGAGCTGGCTAGCTCGGGCAGCGTCGGCCTCGACAGCGCCTCGCTTGCCATGGAGCTCGATACAGCGATGCGCGGGGCCACGGGCGGAGCCCGCTCGACTGTCTTCGTCGCCGAGCCCGACGGCACGCTCCGCCCTCTCAACCCCGGCGAGGACGTCGCTCGGATGGCCCAGGAGATCGAGTTCCCGGACTCCGAGCGCACTCCCGGCGCCGCCGTCGTCCCGCTCCGCGGTGTCCAGCAGGTGCTCGGCTACTGCGTGGTCGTCGGGGTGCCGAGGTGGACGCCCGAGCTCGATGAGCGTGCTCGCGAGGTCGCGGACGAGTTCGCCGTGCGCCTCGACACTGCCGTCCTGTTCGACGACGTGCGCGCGCTGGCGACCGCCGAGGAGCGCAATCGCATCGCCCGGGAGATGCACGACGGTGTGGCCCAGGAGATCGTCGGTCTCGGCTACATCGTCGACGAGATCGAGTCGATCAGCGACCACGACCAGACCCGCGAGCTCGCGTCAGCTCTCAGGGCCGAGATCACCCGTCTCGTCTCAGAGATCCGGTTCTCCATCTTCGACCTGCGCCACGAGGTCACCGACGGCCGGCTCTCCAGCTCCCTGGCCGACTACGCGCGTGAGGTCGGGCACGCCACCGGTCTCCGGGTGCACCTCTCCCTGGCGGAGTCCGGGCCCCCGCTGCCTGCGCGCACGGCCACCGAGGTGCTGCGCATCGCGCAGGAAGCCATCGGCAACGTACGCAAGCACGCGAGGGCCGACAACATCTGGTTGATGCTCGACTCCGACGGGTCGCGGCTCACCCTCGAGGTCAGCGACGACGGGGTGGGCAACGCCGAACCGCGCGATCACCACTGGGGACTGCAGACCATGCGTGAGCGTGCGAAGACCGTCGGCGCACACCTCGACATCACCACCCGACCCGACGGCGGAACCGTCGTCAGCCTGCGGTCGCCGATGACCGCTTCCCACGAAGGAGAGACTGTCCATGGGCACCACCGTGCTACTTATTGACGACCATGAGCTCATCCGCCAAGGCCTCGCGCGGGCGTTCGAGCGCGACGAGGAGATGACCGTGGTGGGACAGGCCGGAAGCCTCAAGGAGGGCGTCTCGGCCTGGGTAAGCCTCCAGCCCGACGTCGTGGTGACAGACCTCCAGCTCCCCGACGGACACGGGCTCGACGTGGTGCGCGCCATCCGCGCCACCAGCGACACCACCGGCGTGGTCGTGCTGACCATGCACGCCGGCGACGACCGGATCTTTGCCGCGATGGAGGCCGGCGCCTCGGCGTTCGTGGGCAAGGACACGCGCGCCTCGGAGGTCGTCAGCGCGGCCAAGCACGCAGCCGTCGCACCGCGCACGTTCCTGTGCGCCGGCCTGAGCCAGGCGGTGATGCGCCGCGCCACCTCACCCGCACCGCCCAAGCTCTCCGGCCGCGAGGCCGAGGTGCTCTCCCTGCTGGCCGACGGCCTCGGCACGGGAGAGATCGCCGGGACCCTCTTCATGAGCGAGTCGACGGCCAAGACGCACATCACGCACATCTACCAGAAGCTCGGCGCAGCGAACCGTGCCCAAGCTCTGGTGACCGCCATGCGCATGGGCCTGCTCGACCACGCCTCGCCGCAACGATTCTGAGCTGCCGCGATGCCCCGCCAGGACTCCTGCTCGGTGTCCTGCGCGTAGCCACGGCAGGGTTCGACGCGCGTGTGCGGGTGGGCCGCGGCTAGTCACAAGGGACTAGGGATCCGGGGCCGATCACCTGATTCGGAGACCTCCGGATCTTGGCAATGTACTCCTCGACGGGTCCCCGGTGGGCTCGGAACCCAGACTCATCACACAGACACCACAAGGGGACACACCATGATCGAGAAGCTCCAGTTCATGACCATCATGCTCATCAACGACGTCAAGGCCAAGCGCGACGAGCGCGGCGCGACCGCCGTCGAGTACGGCCTGATGGTCGCCCTCATCGCCGTCGTGATCATCACCGCCGTCACCACCCTCGGCACCAACCTGAACACCAAGTTCACCAGCGTCGGCACCGCGGTCAACTGACCACTCGACGAAGCACGGGCCGGCGTCATCTGCTCGATGACGCCGGCCCAGCTTCTATTTCTGGGGAGGCAAGCATGCGTGAATTCGGCAAGGTGCTGCGCCAGCGGTGTTCATCCGCGCGCGAAGACCGTGGCGCCACCGCAGTGGAGTACGGGTTGATGGTCGGACTGATCGCAGTCGTCATCGTCCTCGGGGTCACGGCCTTCGGCATCGCCGTCAACGGACTCTTCTTCATTCCCGCCGGCGTCTTCAGCTGAGTCGCAACTCAGCGGGTGAACCGCTCGGGTCCGCGTCGCGCGGACCGGTGCGGGTGGGCAGTGGCTAGTCACAAGGGACTAGGGATCCGGGGCCGATCACCCGATTCGGAGACCTCCGGATCTCGGCAATGTACTCCTCGACGGGTCCCCCAGTGGGCTCGGAACCCAGACTCATCACACAGACACCACAAGGGGACACACCATGATCGAGAAGCTCCAGTTCATGACCATCATGCTCATCAACGACGTCAAGGCCAAGCGCGACGAGCGCGGCGCGACCGCCGTCGAGTACGGCCTGATGGTCGCCCTCATCGCCGTCGTGATCATCACCGCCGTCACCACCCTCGGCACCAACCTGAACACCAAGTTCACCAGCGTCGGCACCGCGGTCAACTGACCACTCGACGAAGCACGGGCCGGCGTCATCTGCTCGATGACGCCGGCCCAACTTCTATTTCTGGAGAGTCGCGACGCACGGACAGCTCGTCCTGCATGCCCGAGCGGTGTCTGTCAAGGGGATCGGCGAGCGCCGCCGACCGGGAAGAGACCCCGCGGCGTCTCATCCGGCACCGACACCCGACCATGATCGCCGCGTGGGGCGGGCGTCGTGCTGCGGTGGCCAACCGCGCAGCGCGCGGCAAAGGTGCACACCTCGCGTCCTGGCCGCGTCGCGCGGACCGGTGCGGGTGGGCAGTGGCTAGTCACAAGGGACTAGGGATCCGGGGCCGATCACCTGATTCGGAGACCTCCGGATCTTGGCAATGTACTCCTCGACGGGTCCCCGGTGGGCTCGGAACCCAGACTCATCACACAGACACCACAAGGGGACACACCATGATCGAGAAGCTCCAGTTCATGACCATCATGCTCATCAACGACGTCAAGGCCAAGCGCGACGAGCGCGGCGCGACCGCCGTCGAGTACGGCCTGATGGTCGCCCTCATCGCCGTCGTGATCATCACCGCCGTCACCACCCTCGGCACCAACCTGAACACCAAGTTCACCAGCGTCGGCACCGCGGTCAACTGACCACTCGACGAAGCACGGGCCGGCGTCATCTGCTCGATGACGCCGGCCCAACTTCTATTTCCTGGGGAGGCAAGCATGCGTGAATTCGGCAAGGTGCTGCGCCAGCGGTGTTCATCCGCGCGCGAAGACCGTGGCGCCACCGCAGTGGAGTACGGGTTGATGGTCGGACTGATCGCAGTCGTCATCGTCCTCGGGGTCACGGCCTTCGGCATCGCCGTCAACGGACTCTTCTTCATTCCCGCCGGCGTCTTCAGCTGAGTCGCAACTCAGCGGGTGAACCGCTTGAGGTGGGCCCGCCAGAGCTCGAAGAGCTCGTCGATCGGCAATCCACGGCGAGCAAGTGCCGACGCCAGGGGCGTGCCCGATCCGGCGGCGTCGTAGACCGCCAGCAGGCCACTCTCCCCCAGCCGCTCGGCAACGATCCGGCAGGCGAGCCAGGCCTCCTCGTAGCGTGCCTGAAGGTCGGCTGCCCGGGTGTCCAGCTGGGCGGCGGTGGGCAGGTCGTCCGGCACGCCGTCGCGGCGCACGGCCGCGATCGCCTGTCCGAGGGTGATGGCGTCCGGGAGGTCGGTGTCGCGCAGGGCGACGTAGTCGGCGAAGCCCTCGACCAGCCACGGCTCGGTGCCGCCACGGGCGGCGTCGGTCGCCACGTGCACCAGCTCGTGGCTCATCACCACCTGGGCACCGGCGCGACGCAGGCCGGCGGTGACCTCCGGATTGACGAACACGTGCACCGGCGCCTGGCCGTCGCTCACGCCGCCGGCCGTCGCGGTGACAGCGGCGATCCCGGCATACGTGCCCGGCGCTGCTCCGAGGGCCTCGTCGAGGTCGGCGGCGCTCGCCGGCACCTCGACGACAACCGGCGCCCGCCACGCGGGCAGGACGCGGCGTACGACGTCGATCCCGCGCCTCACGCGCGCCGCGACCTTGTCCGCCTCGCTCTGGGTGCCGTCCACCATCACGAGCACGCCGCGGGACCGTGCGACCGAGAGCTCGCCGCGCATCCAGAGCGGCACGCGACCACGCCCCGCGGCGTCCGCGCCACCGAAGCCCGCGATCCCGAGTCCGTCGCCGTCGGGTGCGAACGAGACGACCACGTCAGCCTGCGACGGCGTGACGTCTCCCTCGACCTGCCAGGCGACCTCGGTGACGGCGGACCATGACCCGTCCGCTGCCACCGTTCCGACCTGGTCCACGTAACGCGCCTCGCACCTCACGGAGGTCGAGCGACTCGGCGTTGGCTGCGACGCCGCTCATCAGCTCGTCGGAGCCAGGTGTGCCATCAGCAGCCAGCCGCGACAGGGCGGCGGCATCGCGAGCGTCCACGCCTGCAACGAACGCCGCCAGCGCCGCCGCCGCGTCCGCCGGACTGGCGCGGACCGCGTCGACCGGCCGCTGTTCCACCTCGTGCCGGCCACCGCGTTGGACGACCACGACGAGCGCGACGGCGAGCACCGCGGCCACGAACAGCGAAAGACCGGCCGTCCACAGCAGTGGACGACCGGTCTTCGAGGTCTGCTGGTCAGCCAGGACGGACCGCGCCGACGTATGGCATGGAGTAGAGGCCGGAGACGGCGACCCCCGTGCCCGGGTTGGCGGCGTGGACGATCATCCCGTTGCCGATGTACATGCCGACGTGGCTGATCGGGCTGTAGTAGAACACCAGGTCGCCTGGCTGCAGGTCGCTCGCCGCGATGTGCGGGCCAGAGCCGTACTGCGCGCTCGAGGAGTGCGGGAGCGACACACCGGCCTGGGCCCAGGCACGCATGGTGAGACCGCTGCAGTCGAAAGCGTTCTCGCCCATCGCCCCGTAGACGTACGCGTCGCCCACCTGCGCCATCGCGTAGGCGACGGCGGCACCTGCGCGACCAGAGGCCGGGACCGCGGAGACCGACGTGCGGGACACACTGCTGCGCGAAGCGACAGCGAGACGCTCGCGCTCGTCGGCCTCGAGGTCGGAGAGGAGGCTCTTGGCCTCGGCGAGGTTCTCGTCGACCGTGTCCTTCTCGGTGCTGAGCTGCTCGGTGAGCTCCGCGATCTCCTTGGTGCGGGAGTCGGTGGCCTCGCGGCGGATCTCGAGTGCCTCGAGCTGTGTGTCGTAGTCCGACAGCATCGACGACTGCAGGTCGTTGAACGACGACATCGTGGAGAGCGTGTCGAGGAACGCGCCGGGGTCGTTGGACACGACGACCTGGCCGACGGTCGAGATGCCCTCGCCCTCGAGCTGGCGGACGACGGCGTCGGAGACCTGGTCACGGACCTCGTCGAGACGCTGGTCCTGCCGCGCCTGGTCGGCCTTGAGGCCGGCAAGGTCGCGACGCAGGTCAGCGAGGTCGATGCGGGCGTCGTGCAGACGCTCCTGAGCGGCCTCGGCCTCGTGGTAGAGGCGGTCGACGCGGGCCTTGACGTCCTTGACGGAAGGGTCGGCCTGGGCGGGGGTTGCAGGCACGAATGCGATGGCGGCGATGGCAATGAGACCTAGAACGGTCGCGCCGGCACGCTTGCGGGTGTGAGCCACGAGCGGGGGAACTCCTCGGGGGTGTCGTACGCCTACCAGGTGAGCTGACGGGTTCGGCACGACGTTGCCTACCCCTGCTCCACGCACCGCTCGCGCGATGCGCCTTGCAGGAGATTCACCCCAGGGGGAAGTGTGGTTCCCCGGCTCGTCGACCACGGATGGTGCAGGGGTGTGGTCCACGACTCGGCGCGACCTCCGCGCGGGCCTGGTGACCCACTTCCACGGAAGCCAGCCCACAGAGTAGACCGCAACCCTGAGCCCCGCCAATCTTCACTGCAAGATCTCACGACGTGTCTCGCAGGAACGTCTGCAAGGACCTCCCGGCCGGCGATACGGTTCCGGCACACCCGACCCGCAGTGGAGCCATGACCCTTCAACGCCTGCTCGCCCCGCCGGGGGCCGACGACCGGATGGTCGCCCCGATGCGCTGGTTCGCCCGCACCTTCGGCCTGGCCTGCATCGCCCACCTGGTCGGCAACCCGGCGGGCTGGCGCGGAAACGAGTTCGGCGGGTCGACCCTTCTGGTGGTCGTCTCGGCCCTGCTGGGCCTGCTCGGCCTGCTACTCCTCGCGCGCCCCGACGTCCGCGTGCTGGCCGCTGCTGCAGCCCTCACGCTGGTCTCGCTCTGGCTTGAGCTCCCGGTCACGGGCAATCACTGGGCGCTCGTCGGCTTCGTCGCGGTCGCCGTGCTCATCTCCCTCGCGACGGCCGACCCGTGGGCGTGGCTCTCGGTGACCGGACGCTGGCTCCTGCTCGGCTTCTACAGCTTCGCGGCGTTCGCCAAGCTCAACACCGGCTTCCTCGACCCGAGCGTGTCGTGCGGTGTCTTCTACGCCAACCAGTCCCTCTCGTCCTTCGGGCTCCCGACCTTCAGCGGCGACAGCCCGATGGGAATGGTGGCGATCGCCGGGCCCGTGTTGACCGAGCTGTCGGTCCCGATCCTCCTGGCGTTCACCCGGACTCGACGCGCCGGTGTGCTGCTCGCACTGGTCTTCCACTCGATCATCTCGCTCGACCTCGACCAGCACTTCTATGACTTCACGGCCGCCTTGGTCGTGCTCCTGTGCCTCTTCCTTCCCGAGTCGACAACATCTGGCTTCGAGGCCCGGGCCTCGCGTCCGTCCAGGCTGCGGGCGTTCGCCGTCGTCGTCGCCGTCGTAGTTGTCACGGCGTCCCTCGTCCCTCAGTTCCTCCCCTCTGTCGCCATCGTGGACCTCCTCGGCTTCGCCGCCTGGGTGCCGGTCGCGACGTGGCTGATCGTGCGAACGGCTCGAGACGGCCTCGGCCCGGCGCCTCAGCCGATGCGACTCCCCGGCGTCGCGGCCTGGGTGCTGGTGGCTGTCGTCGTCGCCAACGGGCTGACTCCCTATCTCGAGGTCAAGACCTCGCTGGGCTTCAACATGTACGCCAACCTGGTCACGGTCGCCGGGGACACCAACCATCTGGTGGTGCGGCGCACCGCGCACCTGAGCACGGTCCAGGACGACCTGCTCGAGGTCGTCGAGTCCGAGGACGACGGCCTTGGGGCCTATGCTGACGTGGGCTACCTGCTCCCCCGGCGCAACCTCCTGGACTACCTCGCCCGCCACCCCGGCGTGTCCGTCGTGATCCAGGACGAGGACGGTGAGCACACGCTCGACAGCAGTGACGGTGTACGCCTCCCCCTGGTCGTCAGGAAGATGTTCACCTTCCGCGCGGTGGACGCCGAGCAGCCTCCGCGCTGCCAGGCCCTGTGGCTGCCCGCCCTCTGAGCAGCGTGCTCACGCCGACTCGATGACCGGGCCGGCGACCGGCTCGACGAGTCGCAGGGGCGGGACGAGGCCGCCGGTGGCCAGCGCGTTCAACGCGGCCATCTCGTCGTCGTCGATGGTCAGCTCGGGTGGCGGTCCGAGCAGCACCGTCACCACGCAGTCGTGGCAGTGCAGCCCGCGCACCACGCAGGTGTCGCAGTCGATCCGTGTTGTCATGTCCCGAACGGTGACAGGGGCCACCGACAACGGGTCCATTCGCGGTCTGACATCGCAAATCTCACAATCGTCGGACAACACGGCGGGCCGCACCTAGATTCCACCAGTGGCCGACATCGACATCCGCAAGACGCTGCCGCTCCATGTGACTTGGTTGCTGGGTCTGACGATGGTGTGGATCACGTGGAGCACGTCTGACCGCATTCCTCTCGGGGTCGACTCACACGCCTACTGGGCCGCTTGGATCGGCGACTCGATGTATGACCGAGCACCCGGAACACTCGATGCCTACCTCTACAGCCCAGCCTTTGCTCAGGCGGTGTGGCCTCTCGTGCAACTTCCGTGGCCGGTCTTCGGCGTGCTGTGGGCGTTGGCTACGGTCGCAGGCCTCGTCTACCTCTTCGCTCCCATGGGCTGGCGTTGGGTGCCTCCTCTGCTCTTGCTCTGCAGTCCAGAGATCGCCAGCGGCAACGTCTTCTGGCTGCTAGCCCTGGCGGCGGCGCTGGGCCTTCGGCATCCGTCGGTGTGGGCTTTTGCCCTGCTCACCAAGGTGACTCCTGCGCTGGGGCCGATCTGGTTTGCGGTGCGTCGGGAGTGGCGCAACCTTGCCGTATCGGTAGCAGCCACCGTTACCGTGATCGTGGTGTCGTGTGCCCTGTCACCGGATCTATGGTCGGAATGGCTCACATTCTTGGTGAATCGCGCAGGATCGAGTGACACTCGCGTCGGCGCCCCCATCTTCCCGCCTCTCATCATCCGGCTTCCGATCGCTTTGGTTCTGCTGGTCGCGACAGCTCTGATGAACAAACGTTGGGGCCTACCCGTCGCGATGGTCTGGGCGACGCCGGTGTCGGGTATCGCAGCGTTCACCATCCTTGCCGCTCTTCCACGCCTCCTTCTCGCCGAGCGCAGTGCATCGAGCGCTTCTTCACCTGATCAGTAGCCCGCTCAGGACATGTCCCGGCAGCACTCTGGCGCCTTCTCGAGCCACGTCTGACGCTAGTCCTCCATCCGTCGTCACCACGATGACCACCCGACCGCGCGGCTCTGCCGCCACGAGCTGTCGGATCACGTCGTCGGCGATCACGCCTTCCGGGCTGAACACCACGCGGACGCCGCGGGGAGCAGGCATGACGGTCCGGGCCGTCGACTCGGCCGCGTCGAAGACGAGCGTCGTCTCGGCACCAAACCGGGCGACCACTGGCCCGAGGGCGGCCACCAGCCGGCTGCGCTGGGCCTCCAGGCTGGCGGTGGGCCACGCGGCCTTCGTGACGTTGTAGCCGTCGACGATCAGTCGCGCGTGCGGCAGGGCGAGGAGCTGCTCGAGCAGTGCGGGTGTCGCCGGAGCGCTCGACCCCGGCGCGGCCACGGCGCCGGCCAGCGCGGCCTCCACTGCGTCGCCGGGCGACCCGTCCACTGCAGGAAGGCCGAGCTCGCGGCGCAGGCCGGTCGCCGAGTCGACGACCGCATCAAGGAGGAGGCGTGTGCGGACGGTGGCCGCGTCGCGCCCCGAACGCGCGTCCCGCCGGGTCGCGGCGAGCCCCGCCTCGGCCTCGTCGAGCTGGGCGCGCAGGCGGCGTACGTCGGCCTCGGCCGTCCTCGTGGCCGTCTCGGCAGCGGCGACGGCCTCGTCGCGGGCCAGGACAGCGGCCTCCCGTTCGCCCTCGGCGCCGCGCAGCGCGCTGCGCGCCTCGCCGAGCCGCTGGCGCAGCACCTTGTGGTCTCCCGCCGCGCGGTCCAGCTCCTGGCGGTGGTCGACCTTCAGGGCGGCCAGCTCGGCCTGGAGCGCCGCCACCTGCGCGGTGAGCCGGCCGAGCTCGGCCCGGTCCTGGTCGTCGCGGGCCTCCTCGGTCCCCAGCGTCTCGACCACGGCATCGACCCGGGCCTGCCAGCCCTCGTCACGGGACAACCACGCGCGGGCGGCGTCGTCCACCGGGTCGTCGCGAGCCGGCGGGCACCGCGGCCACCTGCACGGCGGCGTGGCCGCGGAACTCGTCGTCGCCGAGGGCGTCCCAGATCAGGCTCGCCCCCGAGCCGGGCGCGCCGCGCGGGCGCGAAGCCGGCCACCTTCCGCAGCTGCGGCGGGACCGGGGCGATCGAGGGCAGCACCGCCGACACGAGGGCCACCACCCGCAGGCGGAGGCGCTCGGGAAGGAGGGCCGCGTCGCTCACGTGCGACCCGTCACCCGGCGGCCGGGTCGCCGGCCGTGTCGGCGGCGGCACGGTCCACGACCTCGATCGCGTCCGAGCGGCCGCACCACCGGCACGACACGGACTCGACGGACTCGGCGAGCACCGTCTCCTCCTCGACGCGGTGGTCGCCGGCGAGGTCGAAGTGCCAGTAGTCAGTCGTACGCCGGGTGCGGGTGACGTCGAAGCGGGTGAGGTTGCCACAGCCCGCGCAGCGCCAGCGCTCGCCGTCGGCAGGCAGGCGGAGGTCGGCGGTCTGGTCGGCCACGGAGGCTCCTCTGGTCAGGGTTTCGCCCGCTCGGGGCGGCGCGAGCCAGCGTAGTGCGCGCGCCCTCCCGCCATTGTCGGATCCCACGTCTAGCGTCGTCGGACATGAGCACGACCGCCCACCCATCGACCCGGGAGACATCCCGCTGGGAGGTGCAGCGCAGCTTCGACGAGCTGGGGCGGTCGTTGCGTGACCTCACCTTCTGCGTGGTCGACCTCGAGACGACCGGCGGATCGGCCGAGGGCGGCTCGATGATCACCGAGATCGGCGCGGTGAAGGTCAGCGGTGGCGAGGTGCTCGGCGAGTTCCAGACCCTGGTCAACCCGCACACACAGATCCCCGCCTTCATCGCGGTCCTGACCGGCATCACCAACTCGATGGTCCACGACGCACCGCCGATCGAGTCCGCCCTGCCCGCCTTCCTGGAGTTCGCCGCGGGATGCGTCCTGGTCGCCCACAACGCTCCCTTCGACATCGGATTCCTCCAGCACTTCGCGCGCCAGCAGGGCCGGCCGTGGCCGCGGTTTGAGGTGCTCGACACCGCCAAGCTGGCCCGCCGGGTGATCACCCGCGACGACGCGCCCAACTGCAAGCTGTCCTCGCTGGCCAAGGTCTTCAACTCCTCCACCACGCCCAACCACCGCGCCCTGGCCGACGCCCAGGCGACGGTCGACGTGCTCCACGGCCTCATGGAGCGACTCGGCGGGCTCGGCGTACACACGCTCGAGGAGCTCCAGACCTTCTCGGCGCGGGTGAGCACCGCACAGCGCCGCAAGCGCCACCTGGCCGAGGGACTCTCCCACGCCCCGGGCGTCTACCTCTTCCGCGACGACCGGTCCCGCGTCCTCTACGTCGGCACCTCGCGCGACCTCCGCACCCGGGTCCGCACCTACTTCACTGCCTCGGAGACGCGCAGCCGGATGGGCGAGATGGTCGGCATCGCGACCTCGGTGACCGGCATCGAGTGCGCCACGCCGCTCGAGGCCGAGGTCCGCGAGCTGCGCCTGATCGCCGAGCACAAGCCGCGCTACAACCGACGCTCACGGTTCCCCGAGAAGGTCCACTTCCTCAAGCTGACGCGGGAGGCGTGGCCCAGGCTCTCGCTCGTGCGAAAGGTGCTCGACGACGACGCCGACTACCTCGGTCCCTTCTCGTCGAGGAAGACCGCCGAGAAGTGCCTCGCCGCGCTCCACGAGACCTTCCCCGTGCGGCAGTGCAGCGGCCGGATGCCGCTGGTCCCGTCGGGCTCGGCCTGCGCGCTGGCCGAGATGGGTCGCTGCCTCTCCCCGTGTGACGGCTCCACCGACGAGTCGACCTACGCCGCCGTCGTACGCCAGCTGCGCGACACCCTGCTGCGCAGCCCGCAGGAGGTGGTCGAGGCCATCAACGAGCGGATGACGGCGCTGGCCGACCGCGAGCGCTTCGAGGAGGCAGGCGTCCACCGCGACCGGCTGGCGACGTTCGTCCGTGCCGCCGCCCGCACCCAGCGGCTGACGGCCCTCACCCGCTGCCCCGAGATCGTCGCCGCCCGACGCGAGGACGACGGACGCTGGGCGGTCCACGTCGTGCGCCATGGTCGGCTCGCGGCGGCCGGGGTGATCCCGCCGGGCGGTGACGCCCATCAGTACGTGCGCGAGCTCGGCGCGAGCGCCGAGACCGTGGGCGGTGCACCGGGACCGGTGCCGGCCGCGACGGCCGAGGAGTCCGAGCGGATCCTGCGGTGGCTCGAGTCGCCGGGGGTGCGGCTGGTCGAGGTCGAGGGTGAGTGGACGTGCCCGCTCGGCGGCGCGGCACGCCACCTGCCGCTCTACGACGCGGCCCACCAGTCACGGCTGTCGCTGGTGCCGTTCGACGAGAAGCGGCTCCCGTCGCCGGTGCACCGACCGGCGCGGTGAGGCGCCCGGTCTGCCCTAGTCGAGCCCGATGCTGAAGGCCGACTCCAGGTCGTGCTGGGAGTAGGTGCGGAAGGCGATGTGTGTCTCGGTCTCGGTGACGCCGTCGACCTTGTTGAGCCGATCGGCCACCACGGACGCGACGTCCTCGTGCTCGCGCACCCGCACCAGGGCGATCAGGTCGATCTGCCCCGTCACTGAGTAGACCTCGCTCACCCCCTCGAGGGAGGCGATCGCCTCCGCTACCTCGGGGATGCGCGCGACGTCGGCCTTCACGAACACGATGGCGGTGATCATGGGGCCACGGTAGCGCCCCGCGGCATCCGCGCAGACAGGATACCGATCGGTCGGCGCCTCTAGTTACTTCGGACTAGTGGTCCCCCGATCGCCTGCGGTCCACCGGCTGGCGCCCTAGCGTGAAGTGGTCTGAATCACCCACGAGGGGACTATCCGGGATGCCGCACACCACCACACACGTCGGGCGCACTCGCGCCGGCGTGGCCGTAGCCACCGCTCTTGCCGTCCTCGGCACCACGACGGTCGGGGCGTTGTCCTCGCCGGCGTCGGCGGCGGTGGGCACGCCCGGCTCGCTGGCCGTCGGGCTGGCCAACAGCTCCACACCTGTACTGTCGTGGACCCGCCCGAAGGGTGTGACCGACTTCAGCATCCAGATTGACAACGATCCGTCGTTCTCCTCGGCCGAAGTCAACGAGAACACCAGGAACACCCGCTTCGTCCCGACCAAGAACCTCTCGAGGGGCACGCAGTACTGGCGCGTGCGTGGCACCAAGAGCGGCGTGTCCTCCTCGTGGTCCACTGGATCGTTCACCGTCTCCCCCGTATCGGTGCCGGTCGGCACCTATCCGACCGACGGGGCCGTGCTCCCCCAGCCCGACAGCCCGCCGCTCCTGCGCTGGCAGACCAGTCGTGGTGCGACGTCCTACACCGTCGAGGTCGACGGAGACGCCGACTTCATCGGCGCCAAGAGCTGGACGACGAAGACCACCTCCCTCGCCGTGCCAGACGCCCTCCCAGCCGGCGACTACTTCTGGCGCGTGACAGCGTCACTCGAGGGCGGCTTCAACAGCACGCCGTCGTCCACAATGAGCTTCATCCTTGGCGCCCTCCCGTCCCCGCGGCTGACCTACCCGATCGACGACATCAACCAGGCGGTGGAGGACGTCGTCTTCGACTGGGAGCCCGTGCCCGGTGCCGTGACCTACGACCTCCAGGTCGCCACAGACTCGACGTTCAACAACTTTGCCTTCAAGGGCGAGAACCTCTACGGCTCTCGTTACTCCCCGCCGGTCACGCTGTTCAACGACCAGTTCTGGTGGCGCGTCCGCGCAGTCGACCTCGCCGGCCAGCCCACAGCGTGGTCCACGGCGCGTTTCAGCTTCAAGCGCCAGTGGCTCGACACCCCAACGGCCGTGTACCCCACCGGTTCCCCCGCGGTGGCCGACGGGAGCGTCGCAACGAGCAACGGCGACCGGGCCTTTTACCATTGGACTCCGGTGCAGCACGCGAGCCGATACCTGCTCCAGGTCGCCTTGGACGTCAACTTCAGCAGTGGGTCGAAGACCTGCACAACCACCCTGACCACTTACGCACCACGCTCCACCAGTGATTGCGCGTTTCCTGCAGGCACCATCTTCTACTGGCGCGTGCGACCGGAGGACACGCCTTACCAGCCCTACGCCGTGCCCGGCATCTTCTCGGCCCCGCAAAAGGTGAAGTTCGGCGCTCCCACGATCGACCCCACCTGGAGCGGTGACTTCCAGACCGTGACCGGCCTGAAAGCCGCAATGACCGGCACGGGCGCCGCCAACCCGTCGACCGGCTGTGTGGCGGTGTCCTGCGGCGCGCTCACGAGCACCCCGGTGCTTACCTGGAACCGCATGCCAGGAATCACCTCCTACACCGTCCTCATCGCGCTCGACGAGAACTTCACATTCTCTCCCCTGCCGACGTTCTCCCGTTACACGACAACGAACAACTTCTTTACCATCGCCTATGACGACGAGAGAAGGGCACTGCCCGAGAGCGAGGCGGGTCAGCCGTACTTCTGGTACGTCCTGCCTTGCCGGGACGCCCTTTGCGGCCCGAGCCCAGTGTCACAAGACCCTCCCCTCCCGGGCGCACACACCTTCCAGAAGATCTCCCCCGCCGTGGCCGGGCTCACGTCCTCCGACCCCGCCGGCTCGGACATCACCTTCAGCTGGCAGGACTACTTCGACACCAACGTCGGCCCAGCCGGTCAGGCGTACGGCGAATCGGGCCAGCAGTCCGGGCGGACCTATCGGATCCAGGTCGACAACGAACCTAGCTTTGCCGAGCCCTTGCTCGACAGCGCGGTCGTGGACCAGGCGACGTTCACCGCGGGGGACCGGCTCTACCCCGAGGGTCGTCTCTACTGGCGCGTGCAGGCGCTCGACGACCAGGAGAACGGGCTGACCTGGTCCTCGACCGCGGAGCTCGTCAAGGCGAGCCCGCCGCTTGCTCTCCGGTCCCCCGTGAACGGGACCGCCGTCGCAGGCGCTGCTCCCCTCGAGTGGACCCCGGAGGCCTTCGCGCGTGCATACGACGTCGAGATCTACAAGAACAACGACCTCGGGTTCTCCCCAGCCAATCGGATGGTCAGCACCCGGGTGGCCAACCCGGCGTACACGCCGACCGAGCCGCTCCCGGCCTCGCCGGTGCCCTACGTCTGGCGGGTCCGCCGCAACGACTCGAAGGGCAACGTCGGCCCGTGGTCGTCCGGGTCGTTCGTGTCGCTGGGCAACGCACCCGAGATCCTGGCACCAGCGAACGGCATGTGGGTGCGGTCATCCGGCTCGTACTTAGAGTGGAGCGACGTTCCCGGAGCCACGAGCTACGACCTCTCGCTCCGCAACGGCACCATCAACTCCACGACGAACACTGTCGCTACCGCCCATGCTCCTTCGGAACTGCAGTCCGGTGACTACACGTGGAGCGTCACCGCTTTCGACGCGGGCGGCAAAGCCCTCGGCACCAGCCCGGTGCGGAGCTTCCGGGTGGACTCAGTGCCACCCACCGTGGCAGCAATGAAGCCGGTGGGGGCAGCCACACCCAAGAGCGTCTTCGTCGTCACCTTCAGCGAAAAGGTCAAGGGTGTCAGCAAGAGGACCATGAAGCTCTACGTCAAGGGCAAGAAGAAGCCGCTCAAGGCGAAGGTCGTCGTCAAGGGGCGCAAGGTCAAGCTGAAGCCTTCGGCCAAGCTCAAGAAGCGCAAGACCTACACGATCAAGCTGAAGGACACGGCGATCACGGACGCGGCCGGCAACCAGCTGGTCAAGCCCGCCAAGTGGTCCGTCGTCGTCGGCTGATCGACGAGCATGCATGCGGTCGCGGCGGGAGATAGTCTCCCGCCGTGACCTGGCTCGTTGACCACTGGCTCGACATCCTCGGATGGGGAGGCAGTGCCCTCCTCGTCTACTCCCTGCTGCAGGCGAGCGTCCTGCGCCTCCGGGTGCTCAACGCGATCGCGTGCGTGCTGCTCATCGTCTTCAACGCGACGCTCGAGGTCTGGCCGATGGTCGGAATGAACACCGTGTTGGTGGCCATCAACGCGTGGTTCATCGTCACGATGCTCCGCGAGCGCCACGACGCGTATGCCTTCGAGGTGCTCGAGGTCTCCCCGACCGACGAGTACCTCCGCCATGTGCTGCACGTGCACGGCGCCGACATCGTGAGGTTCAACCCCGACTTCGTGAACCACCCGGCTCAGACGCAGGACGCGTTCCTCGTGCAGAGAGGGGACGAGACCGTGGGCGTTGTGCTGCTGCATGCGGTCGGTGACACTGCCAACGTCCTTCTCGACTACGTGACCCCCCGCTATCGCGACTTCTCTCCGGGCGAGTTCGTGTGGCGGCGCAGCGGACTGCTGGCCGACCGAGGGATCCGCTACGTCGTGACACGCCCCGGCATGGTGGGGGCCTACTACGAGAAGCTGGGGTTTCGGCAATCTGGCGATGCGTGGCGCCTCGACGTGGCGCCGTGACCACCACACTGACCCGACGCGTGGTCCCGCTCCTCGCCGTCGGCGCGCTGATGCTCGGGTTCGGGTGGGAGCAACGCGTGCCTTCCGCCGACGCCGATCTGTGGTTCCACCTTCGGCTGGGGGACGAGTTCCTCAACGGTTGGAGCGTGCCCCATCCCGGGCACCTGGGCGCCTTCGACTCGGCGGAGTGGACGCCGACCCAGTGGCTCACGCAGGCCGCCATGGCCTGGGGGGCTGACAGGGGAGGTCCCCCGAGCGTGGTGTGGGCCACCGGCGTCGTCATCGTCGCTCTCATTGCCGCTACCTACGTCACGTGTCGCGGCGTCGCCGCCCCGTTGCCGGCAACCCTGGCGGTGACACTGGGATTCTTCGCCGCCTCGCCCGGGTTGTCCGCCCGCCCCCAGGTGCTGAGCTACCTCTTCGTCGTGGCCACCCTCGCTGCCTGGCTGGGTTCGGCCCGTGACGGCCGGCCGCGTTACTGGCTGGTTGCGATCGCTTGGGTGTGGCCCATGTGCCACGGTCTGTGGCCGGTCGGGATCTCCATCTCGGTCGCCGCGCTTGCGGCCATCGCTCTTGACCGTCGATTCCCGCCCAGGACGCTGGCGCGGTTGGGAGCGGTCGTCGTCGCATCCCTCGTGGTGTCGGCACTGACCCCGACAGGCCTCGACGCCTACCGATCCTTGATGATCGTCGGGACGCGCACTCAGTACTTCGCCGAGTGGGGCGCCCCAGTCTTCACATCGCCCAGCGGCGCGGTTCTGGGCTTCATGCTGGTCGTCGTGGTCGTCGGAGGTTTCCGCCAGCAGCCTGTCTCCTGGGTGAATGTCGCCATGGTCGTGCTGGCCGTGGCATGGAGCCTGTACTCGCTCCGCACCACCGTGGTGGGCAGCCTTCTCCTCACCCCCGTTCTGGCAGCCACTCTCGGCCGGTTCGTGCCGTGGACCGGACCCGTGAGGCGAGCCGAAGGGCTCGCCGTGCTCGCCATGGGCCTCGTCGCAACCGGGATCCTTGGCGCCCACCTCCATGCACAAACGCCCTCACCAGTGGTGCCTCGATGGGTGGATGCCCGCCTCGATGCCCTTCCAGACGCTGCGCGGGTCCTCAACGAATGGGACGACGGTTCGTACTTCGTCTATCGCCACCCCGACCTGACGTGGGCCATGCACGGCTACGGCGACGTCTTCACCGACAGCGAGATCAAGCGCAACTTCGACCTCATGCACCTGAACGCCGGCTGGGAGACTCGGCTGCGTGACCTGGAGGTAGACGTCGCCCTGCTCGATCCGGACTCGCCCCTCGGCTACGTGCTCGAGCACGTCGAAGGATGGGACGTACTGCAGTCAGACGACCACTTCGCTCTCATGGTGCCACCGCAGACCGCGTGACCACGTCACCGGGCAGAGGTGGCCGCCCCCCGCCCGAGCGGGATTCGGCCAGATCTCCATTTCGCGCACATTCCGGGCCACGGGCTGGTCGAACTGGCCGGCACACACCACGGGGTCCCATGAACAGCGCACCAGCCCGGCGGTCCGTCGCCGCCAGGAGGTCCGTCCTCGCGCTGTCCGCCTGCGCTGGAGGCGTTCACGCTGGACGACGACACGGCCGACACCATCGAGGCCAGCGAGGTCGTGGACGTCGGCGGCAGGGACGCCGTGCCGTTCACGGGTGGCAAGGAGCGTGTCACCGCGTGGGTCTCGGTGGAAACGCCCCATCGCGTGTTGAAGGTGGCTCTCGCCCAGGACACCGGACGACCCAACGCGCCCCAACTCGAGGAGTTCGGGAACCCCGTTGTCGCGGAGTCACCGGACAGGATGATGTCGTGACCCTTCTCTGATCCGAAGTCCCGGGCTCGCCCTCAGCCGGTGATGGCGTTCAGCGCGATGCTGGTCGGCAGCACGAACGACAGCACCAGGATGACGAGCGCGACCCGCACCGCCGGGCCGGCCAGGCCCCTCGCCGCCCGCCATGGCCAGCGCCGCACACACCATGCCGACGACCCCGAGCAGGGGCCGTATCCCAGAACCACGGCGGCGGCGCAGACGAACGCGACGACCGACAGCACCGAGCTGAGTTGTCCGCCATGGCCATAACGAAAGTGTGGCAAGTCGACTCGCCAGCTAGCGGGACGTCGCGGCCACCCAGCGCTCGAGAGCCGCCTGGGCCGCGCCCGAGTCGATTGCCTCGGTCGCCTTCGCGACCCCGGCAGCCAGAGCGTCGGGAACGTCGGCGTCCGGTGAGTCGTAGACCGCGAGCGCGGCACCGGCGTTGAGCACCACGGCATCACGTACAGGCCCCGGCTCGCCCGCCAGGAGGCGGCGTACGACGTCGGCGTTGTGGGCGGCGTCGCCACCGCGGAGGTCCTCGGTGGTGGCCCGGGCGATGCCCAGGGAGGCGGGATCGATCGTGAGCTCGGCGACCTCTCCCCCGTGGACGCGCCAGAGGGTCGAGGTGGTCGTCGTGGTGAGCTCGTCGAGGCCGTCGTCTCCGCGGAAGACCCAGGCGTCGACGCCGCGCTCCGCGAGAACACCCGCCATGACCGGTGCCATCCGCTTGTCGGCACAGCCGATGGCCTGCGCCTGCGGGCGCGCGGGGTTGGTCAGCGGGCCGAGGATGTTGAACGTCGTCGCGATGCCGAGTTCGCGGCGCGGTACTGCAGCGTGGCGCATCGCGGGGTGGAACGCCGCTGAGAAGCAGAAGGTGATCCCGGCCTCCTCCGCAACCTCCGCCACTCGGGCCGGGGTGAGGTCCAGGCGGATGCCGAGCGCCTCAAGGACGTCGGCCGAGCCGGACTGCGACGAGGCGGACCGGTTGCCGTGCTTGACCACGCGGGCTCCCGCGCCCGCCGCGACGATCGCCGCCATGGTCGAGATGTTGACCGACATCGAGCGGTCACCCCCGGTGCCGACGACGTCGAGCAGGCGACCGGGCACCGAGATGGGGTTGGCGGCCGCGAGCATCGCGTCGGCGATGCCGGACACCTCCTCGACCGTCTCACCCTTGGCGCGCAGCGCGACGACCAGACCGGCGAGCTGGACGGGTGTCGCCGCGCCGGCGAAGACCTCGTCCATGGCCCATCGCGCCTGCTCGGTCGTCAGGTCGCGACCTGCGACCAGAGTGGAGAGGACATCGGGCCAGGTGTGGGGCATGTCCTCAGGCTAGTGGCCGGGCGGCGGCGTACGCCGTGGGTGTCAGGACGTGGGTCAGGAGGTCGCCGGTACGGACGGGCGCATCAGGCGCGATGACGGCCTCGGCGAGCTGGATCGGGTCGATCGGGTGCGGTACGGCTGCCTCGGCGCGCGACCAGGTGGCGAGCCAGGCGTCCTGCGGGCGACCGGTGAGCACCACGACGGGCGGGCACTCGTAGATCTCGTCCTTGAGCTGCTTGGCGATTCCCATGCCACCGGCGGGTACCGCCTCGCCGTCGAGGATGGCGAGCGAGATCGTGCCGGAGTCCATGTTCTGGAGGACCACGGGCTCGGTGGCGACCTCGACGTACTCGAACTCGGGGAGGTCGGGGTGCGGACGACGGCCGAGGGCCAGGATCACCTGCTGGCGCGTGTTGACGTCGTCGCTGTAGACGAGGACCTTGACCGGACGGGCTGCGGTGGCATCGGGCACGAGGGAATCGTAGCCCGCTACTCGACCGCCGAAGGGGCCGAGGTGGCCGACCGGCGCTCGGCCAGGTCGAGGCGGCGGTCCTCGCGCGCGGCCTCCTTCATCGACGAGCGCAGCCACTGGGTGAAGAGCACCGCGAAGAACAGCACCCCGATCAGGTCGCCGGTGGCCCAGAGGATGCCGCCGGCGAGGTGCTGGTCGTCCAGCACCGGCGGCAGCCACGCGCCCATCGGGCCCTCGCGCAGCGCGAGGTAGTGCGCGCCGCCGATCAGCGTCGTCCCTCCCATGATCGTGACGCCGAGGAAGGCGTGGAACGGCAGCGACATGAGCGTGAGCAGCACCCGGAACGGGTGGCTGACCCGGCCGGGAACGGGATCGATCCCCATGAGCGGCCAGAAGAAGAGCGTGCCGACCAGCACCAGGTGGATGTGCATCATCTCGTGGACGAGCGGCGACGCCAGGCTGGCGTCGTACCACCCGCTGAAGTAGAGCGCCCACGGTGAGGCGACATAGAGGGCGAAGGCCAGCGGCGGGAACGCCAGCACCTTCGCCACCCGCGAGTGGAGCACGGCGAGCAGCCACCGGCGCGGAGCCGGCGGGAGCGTACGCAGGGCCAGCGTCACCGGCGCCCCGAGCGCGAGCGCCAGCGGCACCACCATCGAGAGGATCATGTGCTGGACCATGTGCACGCTCAGCAGCGTCGTGTCGTAGCGGCCCAGCCCGGACGCCGTCGCGAAGAAGAACGACCCCATCCCCAGGCCCACGAAGGCCAGCGTCCGACCCACCGGCCAGCGGTCTCCGCGACGCCGCAGCACGCGGACTCCGAGGGCGTACAGACCGACCGCCCACACCGTCACCACGAAGGGGATCGGGTCGATCCCCCAGTCGGTGAACACCCGCCCGGCGGTGAATCGCGGGAGGACCTCGAGGTCGGCTGAGAGGACGGACAACACAGTGTGAACTTTATGACCCCACTGCACAGGGGGTCGGGGTGCCCTCCGCGGGATCGAGCAGCCATAATGGGCGACGTGGCGACAGCAACAACGACGATTCCGGCATCCCGGCTGCACGGGCACCACGACCGACCCAGCATGGTCAGCGTGGGCACGATCATCTGGCTCTCCAGCGAGCTGATGTTCTTCGCTGCGCTGTTCGCGGCCTACTTCACCATCCGCGCCGTCAGCCCCGACCTGTGGGCGCAGGAGACCGACCTCCTCAACGTGCCCTTCTCCACGGCCAACACCGCCATCCTGGTGGCGTCGTCGTTCGCCTGCCAGTGGGGCGTCTTCGCGGCCGAGCGCGGACAGGTCGGCCGCTCCGGCTCGCTGTTCAACGTCGCCAAGTGGGGACTGCGCGAGTGGTTCATCCTCACCTACATCATGGGCGCCGTCTTCATCGGTGGGCAGGCGCTCGAGTACTCCGAGCTGATCCACGAGGGCGTGACGATCCCGAGCTCGGCGTACGGCTCGATGTTCTACCTGACCACCGGGTTCCACGGCCTGCACGTGACCGGCGGGCTGATCGCATTCCTCTTCGTGCTGGGACGCACCTACCTGGCCCGCCGCTTCACCCACGAGCAAGCCGTGACCGCGATCGTCGTGTCCTACTACTGGCACTTCGTCGACGTGGTCTGGATCGGCCTGTTCTTCACGATCTACGTCATCAAGTAAGCCCGAACCCGAACCGGCAAGGACTCATCGTGCGCGTGCTCAACCGAACCGCTGGCCGCCTGTCCCGGCACCGTCGCGGCCCTCTTGCTGGTCTCGCCGTGCTGCTGCTCGGGCTGCTGATCAGCGGATCCCTCTACACCGCCTTCGCGCCGGCGCAGGCCAGGAGCCAGGCCAGCGAGACCGACCAGGTCGCCCAGGGCAAGGAGCTCTTCCTCGCCAGCTGCGCGTTCTGCCACGGCAAGAACGGTGAGGGCATCCAGACCGTCCGCGAGGGCTACCAGCTCGGCCCGTCGCTGGTCGGGGTTGGCGCCGCGGCGGTCGACTTCCAGGTCGGCACCGGCCGCATGCCGATGGTCCAGCCGGGTGCTCAGGCACCCCGCAAGCCCCCCGTCTTCGATGACGAGGAGACCGCAGCCCTGGCGGCGTACGTCGCCTCGCTCGCTCCCGGCCCGGCGATCCCGAACGAGTCGGACTACTCGATCGAGGGCCTCTCCGAGGACGAGCGCCAGGAGGCCGTGTCCCGCGGTGGCCAGATCTTCCTGACCAACTGCACCGCCTGCCACAACTTCAACGGCGCCGGCGGCGCGATGCCGCGCGGCGGGTACGCCCCGTCGCTGCACGGCGTCGAGGGCAAGTACATCTACGAGGCGCTGCTGACCGGGCCGCAGAACATGCCCAACTTCAGCAACGGCAACCTCTCCCCCGACGAGAAGCGCGATGTCATCGCCTACCTCGACAGCATCCAGGACACCCCCGAGTACGCCGGCTTCACGCTCGGCGCCCTCGGCCCGGTCTCCGAGGGCCTGTTCGGTTGGCTGGTCGGCATAGGCTCGCTGGTGGGGGCAGCCGTCTGGATCGCTTCGCACACGACGCGGAGCAAGAAGAGCAAGGTGAACGCGTGAGCCACGACGACGACCACCAGGTCAACGCACCTGACGGCACCCCCGTGACGTACGAGTCGCACGTGCCGACGCACCGCGAGGCCGAGCCGCTCGCCGACCCCGGCCTCCCGCCGCACACGTGGCGTCCGACGGACATCGACCCCAAGGCCGAGAAGCGCGCGGAGCGCCAGATCGCGGCGATGTTCATCGCCGCCATGATCAGCGGGCTCCTCTTCGTCGTCGCCTACTTCAGCTTCGAGGTCGGCGACAGCTGGGACACCGTCGCCGGACTCGGCGCCTCGACGGTGTCGCTGGGCGTCACCCTCGGTATCTCCCTGCTGCTCATCGGCATCGGCATCATCCACCTCGCCCGCAAGCTGATGGCGGACGCCGAGATGGTCGAGATGCGCCACCCCGCCGCCTCCCCGCAGGAGGATCGCGACGCCACGATCCAGGCGCTCAACGACGGCCTCGACGAGGCCGGCATCGGCCGACGCCCCCTGGTGCGCAACACCATGCTCGGTGCCGTCGGCGTCCTCGGCCTGCCGGTCGTGGTGCTGCTGCGCGACCTGGCCCCGGGCGACACCCTCGACATCGGCAAGCTGGCCCACACGATCTGGGAGCCGGAGATGCGCCTCGTGCGCGACGTCGTCGGCACCCCGATCCTGGCCAGCGAGATCGAGGTCGGCGACCTCATCAACGCTGCCCCCGAGGCGATGTTCCCCACCGAGGAGAACGGCTACCCGGAGCTCGAAGGCGCCGAGGAGCAGGCCGAGAAGGCCAAGGGCGCGATCATCATCGTCCGGATGGACCCCGACGAGCTCACCGAGGCCACACAGCCCAACAAGTGGACCGTCGACGGCATCATCTGCTACTCCAAGATCTGCACCCACGTCGGGTGCCCGATCTCCCTCTACGAGCGCACCACGCACCACGTGCTGTGCCCGTGCCACCAGTCGACCTTCGACCTCGCCGACGGCGCCAAGGTCGTCTTCGGTCCGGCTGCCCGCCCCCTCCCCCAGCTGCCCATCAAGGTGGATGGAGAGGGATACCTGGTCGCGCAGAGCGACTTCACCGAGCCCATCGGGGCCAGCTACTGGGAGCGTGAGAAGCAGTGAGCACCGACTCCAGGCTCGACACCAGCAAGGTCGCGACCAGCAACCGCACGGACGCCGCAACCGCGTCGAAGCCGGGCCCCGCAGGCTCGCTCGCGTCGTGGGCCGACGACCGCCTCGGCCTGGCCACGGCCATGAAGAAGAACCTGCGCAAGGTCTTCCCCGACCACTGGTCGTTCATGCTCGGCGAGATCGCGCTGTGGAGCTTCGTCGTGCTCCTGCTCACCGGCGTCTTCCTGACCCTGTGGTTCAACCCGTCGATGGGTCACGTGACCTACGAGGGCTCCTACGACCAGCTCCGCGGCATCGGAATGTCGGAGTCGATGGCATCCACGCTGCACATCTCGTTCGACGTGCGCGGCGGCCTCCTGATGCGCCAGATGCACCACTGGGCTGCCATCGTGTTCATCGCGTCGATGATGGTCCACCTGCTGCGCGTCGCCTTCACCGGTGCCTACCGCAAGCCCCGCGAGCTCAACTGGGTCATCGGCTGCATCCTGCTCCTGCTCGGCACGCTCGAGGGGTTCACCGGCTACTCGCTCCCCGACGACCTGCTGTCCGGCACCGGCGTGCGCGCCGCGGACGGCTTCCTCAAGGCCACGCCGGTCGCCGGGTCGTACATGTCGTTCCTGCTCTTCGGCGGCGAGTTCCCGGGCGAGTCGATCATCCCGCGGCTCTACATCGTCCACGTGCTGCTGATCCCGGGCATCCTGCTCGCCCTCATCGCAGCCCACATGCTGCTGCTCGTCTACCACAAGCACACCCAGTGGCCCGGTCCCGGCCGCACCGAGCAGAACGTCGTCGGCTACCCGATGCTGCCGGTGTACGCCGCCAAGGCCGGTGGCTTCTTCTTCATGGTGTTCGGTGTCATCGCCCTCATGGGCGGTCTGATGTCGATCAACCCGATCTGGAAGTTCGGACCCTACGACCCGACCAAGGTCACCGCAGGATCGCAGCCCGACTGGTACATGGGCTGGCCCGACGGTCTGCTGCGCATCATGCCCACCGGCATGGAGACGGTGATCTTCGGCTACACGATCTCGTGGAACGTGCTGATCCCGATCCTGCTCGTGCCGCCGCTGATGCTGGTCGTCCTCATCCTCCTGCCCTTCCTCGAGGGCTGGATCACCGGCGACAAGCGCGACCACCACCTGCTGCAGCGCCCGCGCAACGCGCCGACGCGCACCGCGGTGATGGTGGCCCTGATGACCTTCTACGGTCTCGCTTGGGCGGCCGGCGGCAACGACATCATCGCCATCAAGCTGCACGCCAGCATCAACCAGATCACCTACTTCATGCGGGTCGCGATCTTCCTCGGTCCGCTCCTGGCGTTCTGGATCACGCGCCGCTGGTGCATCTCGCTGCAGCGCCACGACAACGAGGTGCTGCTCCACGGTTACGAGACGGGCATCATCACCCGCTCGCCCGAGGGCCAGTACGCCGAGCGGCACCTGCCGATCAGCGGCTCGAGCGCGTACACGCTCACCGCGCGGGAGCGCGACGAGATCTACGCCGTGCAGGGTGACACCGACGCTGCCGGAGTGGCCGCCCCGAACTCCCGCTCGGAGAAGCTGCGCGCCAAGCTCTCGTCGTGGATGTACAGCAACAACGTGCAGAAGCCGACCCGGGCCGAGCTCGAGGAGGCGCACCACCACGCCGAGCACGAGGCGGAGCTCCAGTCGGGCCTCGACCACCCGGTCGACGGTCACCAGTTCGACGACCACCGGCTGCGCGACACCGACGAGGTGCCGCTCCGCGACCACTGAGTCGCCCGATCGACGCACGAGGGCCCGCCGGGATGATCCCGGCGGGCCCTCGTCGACGTCCTGGCTGCGTGCTCCAGCTCGTCCCGGGGCGGTGCGTGAGGGGGATCCGGCGCGCCCACAATGCCCCTGGCTCACCGCTCCCAGGCCGGGCGGTGCGTGAGACAGGTCCTGGGCCTCGCGAACCTGCGCCACTCACCGCTGGCCGCACGACCGAGGTGGCAGCGGTGTGTGAGACAGGTTCTCAGCCATCAGACGATGTCTGACGCACCGCTCGTCGGGCGACGGAGAGCGGGTGACGGAGGCCGAACCGAGCGCCGGGCTCAGGAGAGGGCGGAGCCGGACTTCCAGTCGGGGAAGGCAAGGTTCCAGTCGCCGTAGCCGTTCTCGAGCGTCATCGGCCGGTCGGTGCCGGTGTACTCCACGACGTCACCGCGACGGGTCATGGCGTAGAGCCAGCCGGCGTCGGCGGTCGACATGCCGGTGCAACCGTGCGAGACGTTGGCGTTGCCCTGGGAGCCCACCGACCACGGGGCGGCGTGGATGAACTCACCGGAGTAGGTGACCCGCATGGCCCACTGCACGTCGTCGATGTCGTAGGCCTCGGGGTCGTCACGGTTGATCCCGACCGTCTCGGAGTTCATCCGCTTCTCGGCGAACTTCTCGATGATCACCTTGGTGCCGGACCGGGTGGTGAAACCGGACTTGCCCGTGGTGATCGGGAACGTACGCAGCAGCGCACCGTTGGAGAAGACCTGCATCTGGTGGGTCTGGGCGTTCACCTTGTAGACGTGGGCGTCGCCTACCTGGAAGTCGATGCTGCGCGACTCCTGGCCGTAGATCCCGTTGCCCGCGGGCAGGCTGTTGAGGTCGAGGTCGACCGAGACGTCGGTGCCAGCCTTCCAGTAGGCGGCCGGGCGGAAGTGGGCCTCGCGGTCGTTCAGCCAACGCCACGAGCCGCGCTGCGCGGGGGTGCTGGTGACGTGCATGTGCTTCTCGAAGAGGGCTCGGTCGGTCACCGGGAGGTCGAAGGTGACGATGACCGGCATGCCGACGCCGACGGTCTCGCCGTCGAGCGGCGCGATGGCGGCGTACGTCTGCTCGTCGAGCGTGAGGTCGACGGTGTGGAACGAGCGCGTGCGCTCGATGCTCCGACCGTCGCTGCGGGTCGTGGACGCGCTGATGGTGTAGTCGGTCCCGGGCTCGAGGCGGTCCTCGGAGGTCCAGGACCCGTTGGCGACCTTGCCGGCGAGGGCACCTGCCGTCGAGGTGACCTCGACGTCGTCAAGGGTGCCTCCCTCGGCGCCGACGGTCAGCGGTCGGTCGATCGACACGGCCGTCGCGTCGGTGAAGCTCGTGGCCAGCCGGACCGGGTCGGGCTTGGGAGACTCGGAGGCCTGCGTCGCGCCGGGACCGTCGGAGTCACCCGCGCCGTCGCCGCCCGTCGCCGAGCTGCAGGCAGCGAGCCCGCCGGCGAGCGTCAGCAGCGCCGCCGCGACCGTCGTACGACGGTGCGCGGAGCGCCATGGACCGGACGCGCGTGTGCGCATGCGACGAACCCCCAGGAATGTGCGACGAACCGAAAACAGAAGAACCCGACCAGCGTACGTCGCGGACGGGCTCTTCGGTAAAATCCGGCAGCCTAGTGGGCGTGCTCACCCCGGTAGTACTCGAAGATGAATCCGCTCAGCACGACCGCCCCGACTGCGAAGCCGATGAAGACCAGCCACCAGGCGGCCAGCGCCACGCCGTAGACGACCACGCCCAGGGCGAGGGCGCACCACAGCGGCCACCAGGAGTAGGGCGGGAAGAAGCCCAGCTCACCGGCTCCGTCCGCGATCTCGCCCTCCTTGCGGTCCTCCGGGCGGGGGTCCATGCGCGAGGCGTGGAACCCGAGGTAGAGGGTGACCATGCCGAACAGCAGCGCGGTCATGACCAGCGCGGACGTGCCGGTCGGGTCCTCGGAGAGGAACCAGTACGCCGGCGCGACGACCGCCACGAACAGCGCCGTGATGCCGAAGACCCAGGCTTCTGCCTTCATCGGTCGTCTCCCTCGTTGGTGTCGCCGTCGACGCGGTTCTGCAGCATCTCCTCGCGGCCGTGCACGTCCGGTGCGTCGGCTGTGTCACCCTCGCGCTCGGCGTCGTTCTCGTGCAGCTCCATGAGTGCGATCTCCGGGTGGTGCAGGTCGAAGGCCGGCGACTCGGAGCGGATGCGCGGCAGGGTGTGGAAGTTGTGGCGCGGCGGCGGGCAGCTGGTGGCCCACTCGAGCGAGCGGCCCCAGCCCCAAGGGTCGTCGACCTCGACCTTCGGACCCTTCGACGAGATGTACACGTTGTAGAAGAACGGCAGCGTCGAGGCTCCCAGCAGGAACGCACCCACCGTCGAGATCTGGTTCAGCGTGGTGAACCCGTCCTCCGGCAGGTAGTCGGCGTAGCGACGGGGCATGCCCTCGACGCCGAGCCAGTGCTGCACGAGGAAGGTGGTGTGGAAGCCCACGAAGAGGAGCCAGAAGTGCAGCTTGCCGAGCCGCTCGTCGAGCATCCTGCCGGTCATCTTCGGCCACCAGAAGTAGAACCCGGCGAACATCGCGAACACGACGGTGCCGAAGACGACGTAGTGGAAGTGCGCGACCACGAAGTAGGAGTCGGACACGTGGAAGTCCAGCGGCGGGCTGGCCAGGATGACGCCGGTGAGGCCACCGAAGAGGAAGGTCGTCAGGAAGCCGACCGACCACAGCATGGGGGTGTCGAAGGACAGAGATCCCCCCCACATCGTGCCGATCCAGTTGAAGAACTTCACTCCAGTGGGCACCGCGATCAGGAACGTCATGCCGGAGAAGAACGGCAGGTCGACCGCGCCGGTGACGAACATGTGGTGGGCCCACACGGCCACGGACAGCATCGCGATGCCGAGCGTGGCGGCCACCAGGCCGACGTACCCGAAGATCGGCTTGCGGCTGAAGACGGGCAGGATCTCGGAGATGATGCCGAAGAACGGCAGCGCGATGATGTAGACCTCGGGGTGGCCGAAGAACCAGAACAGGTGCTGCCACAGCACTGGCCCGCCGTGCGACGGGTCGAAGACGTGGGCCCCGAGTATCCGGTCGGCCTCCAGCGAGAGCAGCGCGCCCGCGAGGATCGGGAACACCATGATCACGAGCATGCTGGTGATCAGCGTGTTCCACACGAAGATCGGCATCCGGAACATCGTCATGCCGGGTGCGCGCATGCAGATGATCGTGGTGATGAAGTTGACAGCACCGAGGATCGAGCCGAGACCGGCCATCCAGAGGCCCATGATCCAGAGGTCGCCGCCCACGCCGGGACTGCGTACGGCGTCGGAGAGCGGCGTGTAGGCGAACCAGCCGAAGTCGGCGGCTCCTTGCGGGGTCAGGAACCCGGAGCCGGCGATGATCCCGCCGAACAGGAACAGCCAGTAGCTGAACATGTTGAGCCGCGGGAACGCGACGTCGGGCGCGCCGATCTGCAGCGGCATGATGACGTTGGCGAAGCCGAAGAACAGCGGCGTCGCGAACAGCAGCAGCATGATCGTGCCGTGCATCGTGAAGAGCTGGTTGTAGAGCTGCTCGCTCACGACCTGCTGACCGGGGTAGGCCAGCTCGGAGCGGATCAGCATGGCCATCAGGCCGGCGATGAGGAACCACGCGAACGAGGTGCCGAGGTAGAGCTTGCCGATCAGCTTGTGGTCGGTCGTGGTCAGGATCCGGACGACCTGCTCGCCCAGGGCCTTGCGCGGCGGTCCGCCATCGGGCGTGCGCGGGGCCGACTGGGTGACAGTGGGGGCGCTCATTCCTCGGTCCCTTCCTGGGACTGGCTCTCGCCGAGCCCGGTCTGCGTGGTCGTGTTGGCGCCGCCGATGATCGGCTGCTCGGAGGTCTGGCCAGCCTCGGCGAGGTCGGCGATGTACTGGTCGTACTCGGCCTGGCTCACGACCTTCACCTCGAAGAGCATCCGGGAGTGGTAGACCCCGCAGAGCTCGTAGCACTTGCCGACATAGTCACCCTCGACGGTCGGGGTCACCTGGATCTTGTTGATGCGGCCCGGGATGACATCCATCTTCACGAGGAACGACGGCACGCCGAAGTCGTGGATCACGTCGGGCGAGCGCAGGTTGAACTGGATGCGCTGGTCGACGGGCAGCACCAACGT
>CAWBSG010000009.1:0-5771 GCA_963791365.1 uncultured Actinomycetota bacterium
AGATGACGTCAGTACGGCGTCAGAGCCAGCCGTGATGCCGGGCGGTCAGGGCTGCCTCGACCTTGTTGCGGGTCCCGGTCTTGCCGATCGCGGCCGAGAGGTAGTTGCGCACCGTCGACTCGGACAGATGCAGGCGACCGGCGATGTCACCGATCGTGGACCCGTCCTCGGCCGCTGCCAGCACGTCGCGCTCGCGAGCCGTCAGCGGTGAGTGGGCCGCCCGCAGGGCGGCCCCGGCCAGCTCGGGGTCGATCACCGTCTCGCCGGCGACCACCCGCCGGAGCGCGTCGGCGAGGCCGTCGGCCGGACCGTCCTTGACCAGGAAGCCTCGGGCTCCAGCGGTCATCGCCCGCTGGAGGTAGCCGGTGCGGCTGAACGTCGTCACGATCACGACCTTGCACGCCGGCAGGTGAGTCGCGAGCTCGGCTGCGTTGTCCAGCCCGCTGACGTGTGGCATCTCGATGTCGAGCAGCGCCACGTCAGGACGAGTCGCGAGGGCCTGCGGCACGACCTCTGCCCCGTCGGAGACCTCAGCCACGACCTCGAGGTCGCTCTCGAGCCCGAGGAGCACGGCGAGGGCGCCGCGCATCATCGCCTGGTCCTCTGCGAGCAGCACCCGGATCATCGGACCCCCTGCGGGATGCGGGCGGTGAGTCGGAAGCCGTCTGGCGTCGGGTCGACGTCGAGGCGGCCGCCGGCAGCGACCAGGCGGCGGCTCAGCCCGTCGAGGCCGCCCTCGCGCCCCACCCCGACGGCCGGACCGCCCACACCGTCGTCGGCGACTGTCAGCACGAGCTGGTCGTCGGTGCCGCGCAGCTCGAAGCGGCAGCGCCCTGCGGCGGAGTGCCGCAGCACGTTCGTCGCCGCTTCGCGCACCACCCAGGCGAACGCGTCCTCCGCCTGCGCGGGCAGCGGTCCGTCGTACGTCGAGACCTCGGTGCGGATCCCTGCTGCGTCGAGCGCCATCCGGGCGCCATCGAGCTCGTCGACCAGGCTCAGGGCCCGCGTCGCGTCGACGGCCTCGCGCACCTGGACGAGTGCCTCGCGGCCGACCCGCTCGATGTCCGCCGCATGCGTCGCGGCGGCGCCGGGGTCGCGGTCGACGAGTCGGCGTACCGCCTCCGCCTTCACGACCATCACCGACAAAGTGTGGCCGAGCAGGTCGTGGAGGTCGCGCGAGAAGCGCTCCCGCTCATCGGCCACCGCCCGGCGAGCGAGCTCCTGACGAGTACGGCGCAGCTCCTCGATCGTCATGATCAGCCGCAGCACCGCGGCGTTGGCCAGTCCGGCGAGGAGGACGACGAACCCCTGGCTCCACATGCGCTGCGCGGAGTGTGGCTCGACCAGCCAGGCGGCCCACATGGACGCCGCGGCCACCGCGGGCAGCGCAGCGGCCAGCCATCGGCCGCGCAGCACCGACGGCACGGTGAGCGCGAGCAGGATCCAGGTGGGCAGCCACTGGCTGCCGTGCTGGGCGCCCGCGAACGTGGCCGCGACCAGCGTGGTCAGCGCCACGGACGGCGTGATCCCGCTCGTCAGTACGGCGGCTGCCGCGCACGCTGCGATGACCACGACCAGCCCGAGCTGGAACGCCACCATGGCGGCGCCGCCGTGCACGTCGAGCACCGGGCCGAGCAACAGCACCGGCGTCCAGATCAGCACCGACGCGTTGCGCTGCCAGGCGCAACCGACCGAGATTCGCACGGCTCTCACGCTACGCGCCGGGACTCGTCGGTGTGCGCCCAACGAAGGCCGAACAGCACGACGGCACCGACCACCAGGTGCAGCGACGTGAGCGCCATCCACGCGGTGGCGTCGCTTGCGCCGAACGGACCGACCAGCGAGAGCACCCACACGGCTGCCGCGAGCACGGTCCACCAGGTGCGCCCGCGTCGGCTCGCGGCCTCGAACGCCCGCAGGGCGAGGGCGCCCGCCACGGCCACGACCAGAGCGGTCACGACGGCCGCACCGACGCCGACGTCTGTCAGGTCGGGGGGAGTGCCGACCACCAGCTCGACGTCTCCTACCGACGACCACAGCGCCCAGGCGACGAGTGCGGCCAGCATCGCCTCCAGCGCGATGGCCGCCTCCCTGAGCCAGGTCTGGTTCCTCATCTCGTGCCTCCTTCTCCTCGCCCTCCCTGGGCGACGTGCTCACGCTAGGAAGGGCAGGGCCATGTCGGGCAGGGGAGCATGTCGTGGATCCGTCGGTACAAATGTCCCTGCGCGAAACCCGGTTGCCGATGACCGCCGGGTGCGCGAGCGTGCCTCGCATGGATGGATTCGATCCGGCGAGCAGCTTCGTGGGCGAGACGGCCGAGCGGTACGACGACGAGCTGCGCGGCGACGAGGACGAGACCGTCGACTTCATGGTCGGCCTGGCGGGGTCCCGCCCGGCGCTCGAGCTCGCGATCGGCACCGGCCGGGTCGCCGTACCCCTGGCGGGACGCGGGGTCGAGGTCCACGGCGTCGAGCTCTCGCCCGACATGGTCGCCCAGCTGCGGGCCAAGCCTGCGGGACGCGACCTGCCGGTGACGATCGGGGACATGGCCACGGTCGACGCGCCGGGCAGCGACTACGGCCTCGTCTACCTGGTGTTCAACACGATCCACAACCTGCTGAGCCAGGACGACCAGGTGCGCTGCTACGAGAACGCAGCGCGCCACCTCGCCCCCGACGGCGTCTTCGTCGTCGAGGCAGGCGTCCCGGATGCGTGGCTCAAGGGGCGCCGGCGGTTCGTCGACGCGGAGTACGTCGCCGCGGGTGAGGTCGTCCTCGACGTGACCAGCTACGACCCCGTGACCCAGGTCGCCGACGAGAACCATGTGCACCTCAGCGCCGCGGGGGTGCGGATGGGCCCGATCTCCCAGCGGTTGTCCTACCCCAGCGAGCACGACCTGATGGCCAGGATCGCCGGCCTGCGGCTGGTCCGACGGTGGGGCGGCTGGCAGGGTGAGGCGTTCACCGCGGACAGCCCGCGCCACATCAGCGTCTACTCGCGCTGATCGCTCCCGCCGGCTCCGGGACTGCCGCCGGCGCTGTGCGAGCCTGTGCGGGTGAGGAACCGGGCCACGGCAGCATTCCTTGCCCTCGGCGTCATCTGGGGCAGCAACTTCATCTTCATGAAGTGGGCCTCCGAGACGGTCACGGCCGGACAGATCACCCTGCTGCGCGTGTTGTTCGGCTTCCTGCCCGTGTGCGCGTACGCCGTACTGCGTGGGGCACTCGACCGACACCACCTGCGACACGCACACCACTTCTTGGTGATGTCCCTGCTCGCCACGAGCGTCTACTACTTCGCGTTCGCCGCCGGGACCTCCCTGCTCCCGTCAGGGATCGCGGGGGCGCTCAGCGGCGCGATCCCCCTCTTCGCGTTCCTCAGTGCCGCCCTGCTGCTGCGCAGCGAGCAGGTCACGGGCCGGCGACTGCTCGGGATCCTCGTCGGCTTCGGCGGTGTGCTGCTCATCGCGCGTCCGTGGGCGACGACCGACCCTGTCGACACGACCGGCGTGGTGTACATGCTTCTCGGCTCGGCCAGCGTCGGCCTGTCCTTCGTCTACGCCAAGAGATTCCTCAGCGACCTCGACATCCCACCGGTCGCCCTCACGACCTACCAGATCGGACTGGCGCTCCTGACGCTCCTCGTCATCACCGACCTGGACGGCATCACCGCCATCGCGGAGGACGGCCGGGCGACCCTCGGCCTCGTGATCGGCCTGGGCATCCTCGGCACCGGGGTCGCGTACATCCTCTACTACTTCATCGTCGACCATCTCGGGGCCGTCGCCGCGTCGAGCGCCACCTACATCCCCCCGGTCGTCGCCCTCGCCATCGGCTGGCTCCTCGTTGGCGAGCCCCTCGACATCTGGGACGCGGCCGCGGTGGTCCTGATCCTGGCCGGGGTCGTCGTTCTCCGGAGCGGACGGGCTCTGCCGGCAGCCCCGGCCTGAATCGGGGCTTCGCGCTGCCGTTGACATCGTCGCACCGAGCGCCTACAATCGAACACAAGTTCGAGCCAATATGTCGACGCTGATGGGCTCGGCTCGGACCACCCTGGGTGGGTGGTTCGCCTCTCACAGGCGTGCTGTGTCGAGACCGTGGGATGCCGGCTGCTGTGGCCGGTCACGTTCTCCGACCCGTGCTGGAGGTGGCTCTCGATGACGTTGTGGCAGGCCCCGTCGCGGCCGTTGGTGTCCGGGTTGGCCGGCGTGCATGCGGGTGTGGGCCAGGTGGCGGGGGTGTCGTTGGTGGCGTTGGCCGATGGTGAGGTCGCCACCGCGCTGGTCGAGCTGGGCCGGTTGGGGGCCCGGGTCCGCGAGCTCGAGCTGAGGGTCGCGGCCGAGGCCGACCGGCGGCGGTTGGGGGAGGTGACGGGTGCCGCGTCGACCGCGGTGTGGTGGGCGGTGTCCACCGGGCAGACCCGGGCCGGCGCCCGACGCGCGATGACCATGGCCCGGGCGTTGGACTCAGATCGGCATGCCCCGGTCCGGCACGCCCTTGCCCGCGGCGAGGTGCTGACCGACCAGGCCCAGGTGCTGGTCGAGGCCATCGAGGCACTGCCCCGCACAGTGGAGGTGGCGGTGGTCGACCGGGCACAGTCCCGGTTGCTGGGCCTGGCTGCCGATCACGACGCGGGGGCGTTGCGGGTCCTGGGTCGGCGGATCCTCGACGTGGTCGCCCCCGAGGTCGCCGAGGCCGAGGAGGCCCGCCAGCTCGCCGCCGAGGAGGCCCACGCCGAGGCGACCACCCGGTTCACGATGGCCGACGACGGCCACGGCCGCTGCCACGGCCGGTTCACCGTGCCCACGGCGGTGGGGCAGATGCTCCGCAAGCAGCTCCTCGCGCTGGCCGCACCCCGCCACCGGTCCGCCACCCACCCCACCGGCCACCCCACCGCACCCGACCAGGCCCAGCCGGCCCCCGCCGAGCCGGTGCCGACGGGGTTGCGGTTGGGGCATGCGTTCGCGGAATGGGTCGAGACCTACCCCGCCCAGCACCTGCCCACCAGCGGGGGTGTCTCGGCCACCGTGGTCGTCACGATGACCCTCGAGACCCTGCACGGCGCCCTGGGCGCCGCGACCCTCGACACCGGTGCCCGGCTCAGCGCCGGCCAGGCCCGGCGGCTGGCGTGCGAGGCCGGCCTCGTGCCGGCCGTGCTGGGCGGGGAGTCCCGGGTCCTCGACCTCGGCCGGACCCGACGGCTCCACGACAAACCCCAACGCCTCGCGATGGCGCTGCGCGACGGTGGCTGCACCGCCGAGGGCTGCGACATGCCACCAGGCCTGTGCCACGCCCACCACGACATCGCGTGGTCACACGGCGGACCCACCAGCCTCGACAACGGACGACTCCTCTGCCACCGACACCACCGCCTCGCCCACGACCAGCGCTACACCACCACCCACACCCCCGCCGGCACGATCACCTTCCACCGCCGCGAGTGAGACGTCGATCAGAGGTCGAACAATGATCCGGACTCGTTGATGTCCACGTCCGATCGCGGAGTGTGTACGTCGCCGGACGGCTTCGGCTGTTCGGCCGTTCCAGGCTCTGCCAACTCGTCGTCGTTCTCGACCTGCGGGTCACCGTGGCCGTCTGCTTCGGTCTCGAGCGGGTCCTCCGCGTCGGCCTCGGGCTCCGGTGCGGCCGCACTGCCCTCGACCTGGTCGTCGAAGCCGAAGGTGGCGGCCTGGCTCAGGGCCGCGCCTGCCGAGAGGGAGTCGTCGGACTCGGCCGGCTCTTCGTCCGACTCGTGCTCTGCAACCGGACTCG
>CAWBSG010000010.1:0-481201 GCA_963791365.1 uncultured Actinomycetota bacterium
TGCAGGGGCACGCGGCCCTCGCGGTAGAACTCCGTGCGCGACATCTCGGCACCGTTGAGGCGCCCGGAGCACTGGATGCGGATGCCCTTGGCGCCCGAGCGCATCGAGGTCTGCATCGCCTTGCGCATGGCACGGCGGAACTGCACACGACCCGAGAGCTGCTCGGCGACACCCTGGGCGACCAGCTGCGCGTCGATCTCGGGGTTCTTGACCTCGAGGATGTTGAGCTGCACCTGCTTGCCGGTGAGCTTCTCGAGCTCGCCGCGGATGCGGTCGGCCTCGGCGCCTCGGCGACCGATCACGATGCCGGGACGCGCGGTGTGGATGTCCACACGGACGCGGTCACGCGTGCGCTCGATCTCGACCTTGGAGATGCCGGCCCGCTCCATGCCCTTGGAGAGCAGCTTGCGGATGGCGACGTCCTCACCGACGTACGACTTGTAGAGCTTGTCGGCGTACCAACGGCTCTTGTGGTCGGTGGAGATGCCCAGGCGGAACCCGTTCGGGTTGATCTTCTGGCCCATCAGGCACCCTTTCCGTTCGTGTTGGTGCGGCCGTTCTTGCCCGTCCTGGTGACGAACTCGGCCGGCTGCACCGCGAGGGTGATGTGGCTGGTGCGCTTGTTGATGCGGGTCGCCCGGCCCTGGGCACGTGGACGCCAACGCTTCATCGTCGGGCCCTCGTCGACCATCGCGACGGTGAGGACGAGGTCGGCCCGGTTGAGGCCCTCGGTCGTCTCCGCGTTCGCGACGGCGCTCTCCAGCACCTTGTAGACGGTCTCGGAGGCGGCCTGCGGCGCGAACTGCAGCAGGGTCAGGGCCTCGTCGACCTGGAGGCCGCGGACCATGTCGACGACACGGCGGGCCTTCATCGGGGTGATCCGCACGTAGCGTGCGCTGGCATAGGAGCCCGGCTGGTCGCCGAGCAGCGTGCTGCGGCGCGCACTGGTGCGGCTGCGCTCGGTGGTGCTCATCGACGGCGTCCCTTCCGGTCTTCCTTGACGTGCCCGCGGTAGGTGCGGGTCGGGGCGAACTCCCCGAGCTTGTGGCCGACCATGGAGTCGGTCACGAAGACGGGGACGTGCTTGCGACCGTCGTGCACGGCGATGGTGTGACCGATCATGTCGGGCACGATCATCGACCGGCGCGACCAGGTCTTGATGACGTTGTGGCTGCCCTTCTCGTTCTCGGCGTCCACCTTCTTCTGAAGGTGGTCGTCGATGAAGGGGCCCTTCTTCAGGCTGCGAGGCATGTCGGTTACTTCCTACCCTTGCCGGACTTGCGACGACGGATGATCTGGGAGTCGCTGGCCTTGCGCTTGCGCGTACGGCCCTCGGGCTTGCCCCAGGGGGAGACGGGGTGGCGACCACCGGACGTCTTGCCCTCGCCACCACCGTGCGGGTGGTCGACCGGGTTCATGACGACACCACGGACGGTCGGGCGGACGCCCTTCCACCGCATGCGGCCGGCCTTGCCCCAGTTGATGTTGGACTGCTCGGCGTTGCCGACCTCGCCGATCGTGGCGCGGCAGCGCACGTCGACGAACCGCATCTCGCCCGAGGGCATGCGGAGCGTCGCGCGGCTTCCCTCGCGGGCGATCAGCTGGGCCGAGTTGCCGGCCGAGCGAGCGATCTTGGCGCCACCGCCCGGACGCAGCTCCACGCAGTGGATGGTCGTACCGACCGGGATGTTGCGCAGCGGGAGGTTGTTGCCGGGCTTGATGTCGGCGTTGGGGCCGGACTCCACCGCGGTGCCCTGCACGAGGCCCTTGGGGGCCACGATGTAGCGCTTCTCGCCGTCGGCGTAGTGCAGCAGCGCGATGCGGGCGGTGCGGTTGGGGTCGTACTCGATGTGAGCGACCTTGGCCGGCACGCCGTCCTTGTCGTAGCGACGGAAGTCGATGATGCGGTAGGCGCGCTTGTGGCCGCCACCCTTGTGCCGGGTGGTGATGCGGCCCTGGTTGTTGCGGCCGCCGTTCTTCGGCAGCGGACGCGTCAACGACTTCTCGGGCGTGGTCCGGGTGATCTCGACGAAGTCGGCCACGGACGAGCCACGACGGCCCGGGGTGGTCGGCTTGTACTTGCGGATTGCCATAGTCAGTTCCTAGTCAGGAGCCCGGTCAGGAGACCGGACCTCCGAAGATGTCGATGCGGTGACCCTCGGCGAGGCTGACGATTGCGCGCTTGGTGTTGGGACGCTTGCCCATGCCGTACTTGGTGCGACGCGTCTTGCCCTGGCGGTTGATCGTGTTGACCGAGGTGACCTTGACGTCGAAGACCTTCTCGACCGCGATCTTGATCTCGGTCTTGTTGGCGTCCGGGTGGACGATGAAGGTGTACTTGTTGGCGTCGAGCAGGCCGTAGCTCTTCTCGGAGACGACCGGTGCGATCAGCACGTCGCGGTGGTCCTTGTGCAGGGTGCTCACTTGTCGTCCTCCTTGGCAGCGCCACCGGCACGCGTGAAGCCAGCGGCCTCGGCGTCCTCGGCACTCTTGAACCAGAACTCGGCGTCGGTGGCGTCGTACCACTGGCCGTCGGGCTCGTGGTAGAGACCCGAGTCGGCGTTGCCCTTGACCTCGTAGCCCTTGGGAGCGTTGCCGCTCTTCAGCGGCGCCTTGGCGCCCTTGGGCAGCGCGGGGGCGTCGGACTCGTCGGCAGCCGGGACGTCGGCGAGCGCCTTGACCTCGGCCTTGGCCTCGGTCTTGGTCTCGGTCTTCTTCTCGGCCTTGGCGGCGGCGGGCTTCGACTCGGTCTTCGGCTCGGCCTTCTTCTCAGCCTTGGCCGGGGCGGCGGACACGCCACCCACGAAGGTGTCGTAGGCGCCCTGGGTGAACACCACGTCGTCGGAGTTGAGCACGTCGTAGGTGTTGAGCTGGTCGACGGCGACGATGTGGACCTCGGGCGCGTTGCGCAGCGAGAGCCAGGTGATCGCGTCGGAGCGCTCGAGCACCACGAGGTAGCCCACGCGGTCGGTCAGCGAGACCAGTGCGGCCAGCGCCGACTTGGTGGAGGGCTTGTCACCCGACACGAGAGCGTCGACGACGTGCACACGGCCGTTGCGGGCCCGGTCGGAGAGGGCACCGCGCAGGGCGGCGGCCTTCATCTTCTTGGGGGTGCGCTGGTCGTAGCTGCGCGGCTGCGGGCCGTGGACGACGCCACCGCCGGCGAACTGCGGCGCACGGGTCGAGCCCTGGCGGGCGCGGCCGGTGCCCTTCTGCTTGTAGGGCTTGCGACCACCGCCGCGCACGTCGGCGCGGGTCTTGGTGGCGTGCGTGCCCTGACGCGCGGCAGCCTGCTGCGCCACGACGACCTGGTGGATCAGGGGGATGTTGACCTCGACGTCGAAGATCTCGGCGGGGAGGTCGACCTTGATGGTCTTGACAGCCATGCTCAGGCCTCCTTCACGGTGCTCTTGGCGGCCGAGCGCAGGACCACGAGACCACCGCGGGGGCCGGGGACGGCGCCCTTGAGGAGGATCAGGCCCTTCTCGGCGTCGACGGCGTGGATCGTCAGGTTCTGGGTGGTCACCGTGTCGTTACCCATGCGACCAGCCATGCGCGTGCCCTTGAACACGCGACCCGGCGTGGCGCAGGCGCCGATGGAGCCGGGCTTGCGGTGGTTGCGGTGGGCACCGTGCGAGGCGGACACGCCGTGGAAGCCGTGACGCTTCATGACACCGGCGAAGCCCTTGCCCTTGCTGGTGCCGGTGACGTCGATCTCCTCGCCGGCGGCGAAGGTGTCGACGCCGAGCTCCTGGCCCACGGTGTAGGCGGCGGCGTCAGCGGTGCGGATCTCGGCCACGTGGCGACGCGGGGTCACCCCGGCCTTGGTGAAGTGACCGGCCTCGGGGGAGTTGACCTTGCGGGCCTCGATCTCGCCGTAGCCGACCTGGATGGCGTTGTAGCCGTCCACCTCGGGCTGGCGGACCTGGGTCACCACGTTGGTGCTCGCGGCGATCACGGTCACGGGGACGACCTTGTTGTTCTCGTCCCAGAACTGGGTCATGCCGAGCTTGGTGCCCAGCAGGCCCTTCACGTTGCGTTCAAAAGTGTTCGACATGTCGGCCCTCAGAGCTTGATCTCGATGTCGACACCGGCAGGCAGGTCGAGTCGCATCAGCGAGTCGACGGTCTTCGGCGTCGGGTCGATGATGTCGATGAGGCGCTTGTGGGTGCGCATCTCGAAGTGCTCGCGGGAGTCCTTGTACTTGTGGGGCGAACGGATGACGCAGTACACGTTCTTCTCGGTCGGCAGCGGCACAGGGCCGGCGACCTTCGCACCCGTGCGGGTGACGGTGTCCACGATCTTCCGCGCCGAGGTGTCGATCACCTCGTGGTCATAGGCCTTGAGCCTGATGCGGATCTTCTGTCCCGCCATAGGTCCGTGTCCTCTTCGATCTCGTACGCCTGGTCTGTTTCGGCGCTCAGCCCCCGTTGGGCGAGCACCGCCTGTTTCTCCGCCATCCTCCGACCCCCGCGGTCGGGCGTGTCGCGCTGGTTTCTCGCGATACGCCCCGTTTCCGGGGAGTGGTACTGCTCTGGATGGCACCCGACGGTTGTCGGATCTGGTCGGGTCTCCGATCAAGAGTTCTGATCCGGTGCGGCGCACGCAGACGACTGTTTCGATCGAGGAGACGCGATTCAGAAGTCAAGGTGTGCCGTGCCCTGGCGACCCGCCGGAGCAACCGGAACATCTTGACAGACTCGGCACACCCACGCCAAATCGGTCGCCGAGCGGTGCCGGTCGAGCCCTAGGCTCGGGGCATGTCCCCCGACCTCCGCGAGCTCTGGGACTTCGACGACCCGCGGGCGAGCGAGCACCGCTTCCGCGACCTCGCGGGGTCGTCGACCGAGCCGCTGGCGACGTACGCCCTCACCCAGGTGGCTCGGGCGCTCGGCCTCCAGGAGAGGTACGACGAGGGGCACGCCGTGCTCGACGCCCTCTCCCCCGACGACTCCGAGGCTCACGTGCGGATCGCGCTCGAGCGAGGGCGGTTGCTGCGATCGTCGGGCGACGAGGTTGCCTCCCGGCCACACTTCGAGTCGGCGGCACGGCAGGCACAGGCGGCCGGTCTGGAGGAGCTGAACGTCGACGCGCTCCACATGGTCGCGCTCGTGGCGGAGCCTGCCGAGCGGCTGGCGGCGCACCACGCAGCCTTGGGGTGGGCGAAGGCGGCGTCCGACCAGGCCGCCCGGGACTGGGACGCGTCGCTGCTCAACAACATCGGCATGGAGCACGCCGACGCCGGCGACCACGCCGCGGCACTCGGGATCTTCGAGGAGGCGCTCGCGGCCCGCGAGCGGATCGGCGACCCGGCCCGCACCCGCGTCGCGCGGTGGATGGTCGGCTGGTCGCTGCGCCAGCTCGGTGAGGTCGACCGCGCCCGCCACGTGCAGCTCGCGCTCAAGGCGGAGCTCGACGCGATCGGCGAGCACGACCCGTACGTCGACGAGGAGCTCGCCCTCCTCGACCCGCCGAGCTAGCCGTCTTGAGCGGTGAGTGAGGAGGATTCCGGCGGCAGGAAGTGCCCCTCACGCACCGCCCAGCGGCGCGGCGTACGCCGACACGCGGGCGAGCGGTGAGTGAGGCGGATTGCGCGCGCCGCGAATCCCCCTCACGCACCGCTCGAAGGGGCGGTCAGACGACCCGGCGGTAGCAGAAGTCGGCGATGTCGCGGCCGACGTCGCGGCCCTTGCGCTCGAAGCGGGTGACCGGGCGCTCGGCCCAGCGCTCGACGCGACCGCCCTCGAGGGTCGGCTCGGCGTCGAGCACGTCGCGCATCTGCTCGGCGTAGTCGGCCCAGTCGGTGGCCAGCCGCCAGGCGCCGCCCGGCACCAGGCGGGACGACGCAAGCGCGGCGTTGGCGGGGTTCACCAGCCGGCGCTTGCGGTGCTTGGTCTTGCGCCACGGGTCGGGGAAGAAGGTCCAGATCTCGGTGAGGCCGGCCGGCTGGAGCAGGTTCTCCAGCGTCCAGACGGCGTCGACCGAGCAGAACCGGACGTTGTCCGCACCCGCCTCGGCGACCCGCCACAGCGAGTCGGCGACGCCCGGCAGCCACACGTCGAGGGCCAGCACGTTGTGGTCGGGGCGCGCGGCGGCGAGGACGGCGGTGGCCTCGCCGATGCCGGAGCCGATCTCGAGGATCAGCGGCGCGTCACGCCCGAAGCGCTCGGCGAGCGAGAAGTCCGCCCGGTCGACCGCCTCCTCGGGGATCACCCAGTCGGCCTGGTGCGCCGCCCACGACTCGGCCTGGCGAGGGGTGAACCGGCTCCCGCGGCGCGAGTAGGTGAGGACCTCGCGCATGCGACGCCCGTCCTCGGTGAGCTTGTGGTGCGGGCGGGCCGGACGTGCGTCGTTCACGCGGGCCATCCTCCCCGCTCACCCGGGGCGGACGCACATCAGCGGACCTACAGGTGCGCGAGCGCGCCCGTCAGCACCGAGCGGAGCCGCTGCTCGATGTCGTCGAACTCGGGCTGTCCGATGATCAGCGGCGGCGCGAGCTGGATGACCGGGTCGCCACGGTCGTCGGCGCGGCAGTAGAGCCCGGCCTCCCACAGCGCACCGGAGAGGTAGCCGCGCAGCAGCCGCTCGGACTCGGCGTCGTTGAACGTCTCCTTGGTGTCGCGGTCCTTCACCAGCTCGATGCCGTAGAAGTAGCCGTGGCCGCGCACGTCGCCGACGATCGGGATGTCGAGCAGCTTCTCCAGGGTCGCGCGGAACGCGGGGGCGTTCTGCTGGACGTGGTCGGTGAGGCCCTCGCGCTCGAAGATGTCGAGGTTGGCCAGCGCCACCGCGGACGACACGGGGTGGCCGCCGAACGTGTAGCCGTGGGCGTACGCCGTCGTGCCGGTCCTGAACGGCTCGAAGAGCCGGTCGCTCGCGATCATCGCGCCGATCGGCGAGTACCCCGAGGTCATGCCCTTGGCGCAGGTGATGATGTCGGGCTGGTAGCCGAACTCGGTCGCCCCGAACATCTCCCCCACCCGCCCGAAGGCGCAGATGACCTCGTCGGACACCAGCAGGACGTCGTACTCGTCACAGATCTCGCGGACCCGCTCGAAGTAGCCGGGCGGCGGCGGGAAGCAGCCGCCGGCGTTCTGCACGGGCTCGAGGAACACCGCGGCGACGGTGTCGGGGCCCTCGAACTCGATCGCCTCGGCGATCCGGTCCGCGGCCCACCGGCCGAACGCCTTCTCGTCGTCGCCGATGAACTCCGGGCGGCGGTAGAAGTTGGTGTTCGGCACCTTGTGGGCTCCCGGCACCAGCGGCTCGAACATCTCCTTGAGCGGCGGGATGCCCGTGATGGACAGCGCCCCCTGCGGCGTGCCGTGGTAGGCCACGGCGCGGGAGATGACCTTGTGCTTGTTGGGCTTGCCAGTGAGCTTGAAGTACTGCTTGGCGAGCTTCCACGCGGACTCGACGGCCTCGCCGCCGCCGGTGGTGAAGAAGACGCGGTTGAGGTCGCCGGGGGCCATCGCGGCGACCCGGTCGGCCAGCTCGACGGCCCGCGGGTGCGCGAACGACCAGAGCGGGAAGAAGGCCAGCTCCCTGGCCTGCTTCGCGGCCGCCTCGGCGAGCTCCTCGCGACCGTGCCCGACCTGGACGACGAACAGTCCGGCCAGCCCGTCGATGTACTCGCGACCGTGGCTGTCCCAGATCTTGTGCCCCTCGCCCTTGACGATGAGCGGCATCTCGCCGCCCTTCTCGTAGGTCGAGTGGCGCGTGAAGTGCAACCACAGGTGGTCGCGCCCGGCCGCCTGGTAGTCGAAGGACGGGTCGGTGGACTGGTCGAGGCTCATCGTGTTCCCCAGTTGTAGTGCTGCTTGTTGAGCTTGAGGTAGACGAACGTCTCCGAGGAGAGCACGCCTTCCTGCTCGCGGACTCGGCGGATGACGTCGAGCAGGTGCGGGTCGTCCTCGCACACCACCTCGACGAGGAGGTCGAAGCTGCCAGCGGTGGTGACCACGTAGTCGACCTCGGGCACCTCGGCGAGGCGGTCGCCCACCTGCAGCGGGTCGCCCTCGGTGCGGACCCCGATCATCGCCTGGCGCGTGAATCCCACCTGGGTCGGGTCGGTGACCGCGACGACCTGCATGATCTCGGAGTCGAGCAGCTTCTGGACGCGGGCGCGGGCGGCGGCCTCGGACAGGCCCACGGCCTTCGCGATCGCGGCGTACGAGATCCGGCCGTCCTCCTGGAGCAGCTCGATGATCCGCTTCGCGGTCGCGTCGAGGCGCATCGGGACCTCGTTCATGCCCCGCCCCTTCCGCTCTCGTCGCTCATAGGGCCCATGGTGGGGGGACGGAGCCGGGAAAGGCAAGCCATTGAGCACGGAATCCGTGTTTCCGGCGTGTGAATTCCGCGATTACCGCAGATTTGTGACCGCAGACTATGGCGATGGGGGACGGTCGCGGCCTACTCTCCCTAGAGCACCCGACCGGGAGGACGTTTCTGTGACCAGCCCACGCACGCTGCGCAACTTCATCGGCGGTGCCTACGTCGACGGCGAGGCCGGTGCCACCAGCGAGGTGGTCAACCCCGCGACCGGGCAGGTCGTCGCACACGCACCGGTCAGTGGTGGCGAGGAGGTCGACGCCGCCTACGCCGCCGCCGACAAGGCCTTCGGCGAGTGGGGTCGTACGACGCCCAGCGAGCGTCAGCAGGCGCTGCTCAAGTTCGCCGACTCGATCGAGGCGCACGCCGACGAGCTCATCGCCCTGGAGTCGGAGAACACCGGGAAGATCAAGGCGCTCACCGCGAGCGAGGAGATCCCGCCGATGGTGGACCAGCTCCGGTTCTTCGCCGGCGCGGCGCGGGTGCTCGAGGGCAAGGCGGCAGGCGAGTACCTGGCGGGCCACACCTCGTGGGTCCGGCGCGAGCCGATCGGCGTCGTCGGCCAGGTGACGCCGTGGAACTACCCGCTGCTGATGGCCGTGTGGAAGATCGGCCCGGCGCTGGCCGCGGGCAACACCGTCGTCCTCAAGCCGAGCGACACCACGCCGGAGAGCACCCTGCGGCTGGCCGAGCTCGCCTCGGAGTTCCTGCCGGCGGGCACGCTGAACGTGGTGACCGGCGACCGGGAGACCGGCCGCCTCCTCGTCGAGCACCGCACGCCGAGCCTGGTCGCGATCACCGGCTCCGTGCGCGCAGGCGCCGAGGTCGCCGCGAGTGCGGCACCGAACCTCAAGCGGGTGCACCTCGAGCTCGGCGGCAAGGCACCGGTCGTCGTGTTCGACGACGCCGACATCGAGGCGGCCGTCGAGGGCATCGCGATCGCCGGCTACTTCAACGCCGGCCAGGACTGCACCGCGGCCACGCGGGTCCTCGCGGCGCCCGGCATCCACGACGACTTCGTCGCCGCCCTCGCCGACTACGCGAAGGGCTCCGCCCCGGTCGGACTGCCCGACGACGAGGACGCCCTCTTCGGCCCGGTCAACAACGCGCGGCAGCTGGCCCACGTCAGCGGGTTCATCGACGACCTGCCCTCGCACGCCACCGTGTCGGCCGGCGGCAACCGGCGTACGGACCTCGGCGACGGCTACTTCCTCGAGCCCACCGTCCTGTCGGGGCTGCGCCAGGACGACGACGCGATCCAGAACGAGATCTTCGGCCCGGTGATCACCGTGCAGAAGTTCACCGACGAGGACGAGGCGGTCCGCTGGGCCAACGGCGTCGACTACGGCCTGGCGTCGTCGGTGTGGACCAGGGACTTCGGCCGCGCCATGCGGATGTCGCGGGCCCTGGACTTCGGCTGCGTGTGGATCAACACCCACATCCCGCTCGTCGCCGAGATGCCGCACGGTGGCTACAAGAAGTCCGGCTACGGCAAGGACCTGTCGATGTACGGCTTCGAGGACTACACCCGCATCAAGCACGTCATGGCCAACATCGAGTCATGAGTGGCGAGAGCTGAGCACGGCACCACCTCACCACCACTGATCCACTCGGGGCTGACGGAGGACTACCACTGATGACACCGATCCCTCGCCGTTCGCGGCGCCATCTCTCCCCCGAGGCCGCGGCCATCGTCGCCGCCTCGGGTGGCATGAGCCGTCGGGCCCTGCTGGGCTCCGGCGCCGCCGTCGGTGCCGGCCTCGCCCTGTCGGCCTGCGCGCCGCCCGATCCCCCGACCGGCGGACCGGCGAGCCTGGTCCTCCCCAAGGACGTCTCGGACTCCGAGAAGATCCTCAAGTGGGCCAACTGGACGGCCTACCTCGACATGAACGGCAAGGAGACGAAGTCCCCGACGCTCGCCGCCTTCATGAAGCAGTCCGGGATCGAGGTGTCCTACAGCGAGGACATCGACGACAACGACTCCTACTACGCCAAGGTCGGCCCGCAGCTGCGTGCCGACCAGAGCATCGACCGCGACATCATCACGATGACCGACTGGATGGCGGCGCGGATCATCCGTGACCAGCTCTGCCAGCCGCTCGAGCTGATCCAGATGCCCAACGTCGTCAACAACCTGCTGCAGCCGCTCAAGGACGTCTCCTTCGACCCCGGTCGCCAGTACTCGATCACCTGGCAGAGCGGCTTCGCCGGCATCGGCTACAACAAGGAGAAGGTCGGGCGCGAGCTCAAGTCGCTCGACGACCTCTGGACCGACGACCTCAAGGGCCGGATCGTCGTGCTCTCGGAGTTCCGCGACACCGCCGGCCTCGTGATGCAGTCCCAGGGCGTCGACATCGACAGCGACTGGGGCAAGGCGGAGTTCGAGAGCGCGCTGGACTTCATCGAGCAGAAGATCGAGGAGGGCTACATCCGCAAGGTGAAGGGCAACTCCTACATGGAGGACCTCACCAGCGGCAACGCCGTCGCCGGCATCACGTGGAGCGGCGACATCTTCGTCCTCGCCTACGACACCGAGGATCCCAACTGGACCTTCACCATCCCCGAGTCCGGGGGCACGCTCTGGTCGGACAACATGATGGTGCCGATCACGTCCACGCACCGCTCCAACGCCCAGAAGCTCATGGACTACTACTACGACCCGGCCGTGGCCGCGCAGGTCGCCGCCTGGGTCAACTACGTCTGTCCGGTCGACGGGGCGCAGGCCGAGATGGAGAAGATCGATCCCGACCTGGCCGAGAGCCCCTTCATCTTCCCGACCGCCGACTACATCGCGGAGAACAACATCCAGGCGTTCCGGGTGCTCGATGCCGACGAGGACATCGAGTTCGCCGACCTCTGGTCCACGAAGGTGATGGGGAACTGACATGGCCGGATTCCGCGAGGCTCGGGGCGACCTCCAGCTCGACAACGTGACCAAGGCGTTCGGCGACTTCACTGCCGTCGACGACATCGACCTGCACGTGCCGCGTGGTTCGTTCTTCGCCCTCCTCGGCCCGTCGGGCTGCGGGAAGACGACGACGCTGCGGATGATCGCCGGCCTCGAGCAGCCGACTGCGGGCCGGGTGATGATCGGGGACACCGACCTGACCGGGTCGCGCCCCTACGAGCGCCCGGTCAACACGGTGTTCCAGTCCTACGCACTCTTCCCGCACCTGACCATCAAGGACAACGTCGCCTTCGGTCCCAAGCGCCGCAAGGACAAGGACGCCTCGACGCGCACGGACGAGGCGCTCGAGCTGGTGCAGATGACGCAGTTCGCCGGCCGCAAGCCCGCCCAGCTCTCCGGTGGCCAGCAGCAGCGCGTCGCACTGGCCCGTGCCCTGGTCAACCACCCGGAGGTGCTGCTGCTCGACGAGCCGCTCGGGGCCCTCGACCTCAAGCTGCGTCGCGAGATGCAGGTCGAGCTCAAGCGCATCCAGACCGAGGTCGGCCTCACGTTCATCCACGTGACCCACGACCAGGAGGAGGCCATGACCATGGCCGACACCGTCGCGGTGATGAACAAGGGCCACATCGAGCAGCTCGGCGCACCGGCGGCGCTCTACGACCTCCCGCTGACGCACTTCGTCGCGAACTTCCTCGGCCAGGCCAACACCGGCGTCGGAACCATCAAGGACACCGACGGCGACCACATCGTCGCCGACGTCCTCGGCACGCCCGTGAAGATCCTCAAGTCGCGCTCGCAGGTGCACGAGGGCGAGGTGATCTTCGGCGTGCGCCCCGAGAAGGTGACCGTCTCGCGCACGCAGCCCGACGGCGCCGGCAACGACGTCAAGGGCGTGGTGCGCGACGTGTCGTTCCTCGGCGTCGCGACCAGCTACCTCGTCGACATGCCCAGCGGCACCACGTGGAGCTGCTACGAGCAGAACCTCGACGTCGAGCCCCTCGACCTGCGGCCCGGGGACGAGGTGTGGCTGACCTGGAACCCCGGCCACGCCTTCGGCGTCCCCGTGGACGGCGAGGTGGACCAGACATGAGCGCCCTGGCCCACGTGGCCGGCGACCCGGACGTCGCCCCGGCGCCACCCGCACCGGAGGCCACGAAGCGCAGCCGGACGGCGTACCTCCTGCTGCTCCCCGGAGCGCTGTGGCTCGGCGTCTTCTTCGTCCTGCCGCTCGTGCAGCTCGCGACCGTCAGCCTGCAGAGTCGCTACCCCGGCTTCCCGGGCTACTACTACCGCGACGTCAACTTCGACAACTACGCCAGCGCGCTGACGGACTACGCACCGCACTTCGCGCGCTCGTTCCTCTATGCCGGCCTCGCCACCTTCCTGGCGTTCGTCGTGGCCTATCCCCTGGCCTACGCGATGGCCTTCAAGGCCGGCAAGTGGCGCAACCTGATGATGATCTGCGTCGTCGCGCCGTTCTTCACCTCGTTCATCCTGCGCACGTTCGCGTGGTCGCAGATCCTCGCCGACGAGGGCTGGGTCGCCGGGATCCTCAACTTCCTGCACCTGCTGCCGGGCGGTCACATCATCAACACGCCCGTCGCCGTGATCGCGGGCCTGACCTACAACTTCCTGCCCTTCATGGTGCTGCCGATCTACGCCTCGCTCGAGCGGGCCGATCCCCGCGTGATCGAGGCGGGCGGCGACCTCTACGCCAACGGCTTCACGACGTTCCGCACCGTGACCCTGCCGATGTCGATGCCCGGTGTGCTCGCCGGGACCCTGCTCACCTTCATCCCCGCCGCGGGCGACTTCGTCAACATGGAGCTCCTCGGCCCACAACGCGGGAAGATGGTCGGCAACGTGATCAACGACCAGTTCCTCGCGATCCCGGGCGGCTACCCCGTCGCGTCCGCGCTCTCGTTCACCCTCATGGCGGCCATCCTGGTCATGGTCTTCCTCTACGTCCGCCGCTTCGGCACCGAGGAGCTGGTGTGAGATGACCACCGCGACGACGACCCCGTACAAGCCGTCGGCGGCCAAGCGCGCGCAGATCTGGCTGGCCAACCACTTCGCGATCCTGTCGGCGATCCTGGTGCTGCTCTACCTGTTCCTCCCGGTGGCCTACACCTTCGCCTTCTCGTTCAACGACCACGGCAAGACCAACATCGTGTGGCAGGGCTTCACGTGGAGGCACTGGCAGGATCCCTGCGGCGTGACCGGAGTGTGTGGCTCCCTGGTGACGTCGCTCCAGGTCGGGGCGATCTCGACGCTCGTCGCCACCGTGCTCGGCACACTCATGGCGCTGGCGATGGTGCGCTACCGCTTCCGCGGCAAGACCGCGAGCAACGTGCTCATCTTCGTGCCGATGGCCACGCCCGAGATCGTGATGGGTGCCGCGCTGCTGACGATCTTCGTGCAGGGCTTCTCCAACATCGGCGTCAGCCTCGGCTTCGGCACGATCGTCTACGCCCACATCATGTTCTGCCTGAGCTTCGTCGTGGTGACGGTGAAGGCCCGGATCCAGTCCCTCGACCCGCGCATCGAGGAGGCGGCGCAGGACCTCTACGCCAGCCCGATGCAGACGTTCTGGAAGGTCACCTTCCCGCTCATCCTGCCCGGCATCCTCGGCGCCGCGATGCTCGCCTTCTCGCTGTCCTTCGACGACTTCATCATCACCAACTTCGTCTCCGGCAACGAGAGCACGTTCCCCAAGTTCGTCTACGTCGCCTCGCGCCGCGGCATCCCGGCCGAGGCCAACGTCATCGGCTTCTCGATGTTCGTCCTCGCCGTACTGCTCGTGGTCACTGCACAGCTCGTCAGCTCACTGCGGGCCTCCCGGTACAAGGACTGAACCGCGCAACAACCAAGGAGTGACATGCCACAGCCGATGCGGGTGCTGATGGTCGGGGCCGGTGGCGTCGGTGACGCGGCGGCCCGGATCGCGGTCGAGCGCGACTTCTTCGAGGCCTGGGTCGTGGCCGACTACGACCCGGAGCGCGCCGAGCGCACGGCCGCGGCCGCGCGCGGGCGGCGTGCCGGCGACGAGCGGTTCAGCGCCGCGCAGGTCGACGCCTCCGACGCCGACGCCGTCGCCGCACTGGCTCGCGAGGTGCGTGCGACGCACGTCTTCAACGCCGTCGACCCGCGGTTCGTGATGCCGATCTTCACCGGAGCGCTGGCCGCGGACGCCGACTACCTCGACATGGCGATGAGCCTGTCGGTGCGACACCCCGACGCTCCCTACGAGCAGGTCGGCGTCAAGCTCGGCGACGAGCAGTTCGCCCGTGCCGGCGAGTGGGAGGCAGCGGGCCGCCTGGCCCTGCTCGGCATCGGCGTGGAGCCGGGACTCTCCGACGTGTTCGCGCGCTTCGCCGCCGACGAGCTGTTCGACCACATCGACGAGCTCGGCACCCGTGACGGCGCCAACCTGGTCATCCGCGACGACGACGGCAACGAGGTGTTCGCACCCGGCTTCTCGATGTGGACGATCATCGAGGAGTGCCTCAACCCGCCCGTGGTGTGGGAGCGGGCGAGGGGCGGCGGCGACCTGGAGAAGGGGTTCTTCACCCTGCCGCCCTTCTCCGAGCCGGAGGTCTTCGACTTCCCCGAGGGCATCGGGCCGGTCGAGTGCGTGCACGTGGAGCACGAGGAGGTGCTCCTGATGCCGCGCTGGGTCGAGGCCGACCGGGTGAGCTTCAAGTACGGCCTGGGCGAGGAGATGATCACGATCCTCAAGACCCTCCACACCCTCGGCCTGGACTCCACCGAGCCGGTCACGGTCAAGGGCGTGCAGGTCTCGCCGCGCGACGTCGTCGCCGCGTGCCTGCCCGACCCCGCGACCATCGGGCCCCGGATGGAGGGCAAGACCTGCGCCGGCCTCTTCGTCACCGGCACCGGCAAGGACGGCGCGCCGCGGTCGACGTACCTCTACCACGTCGTCGACAACGCCGACTCGATGCGCGACTACGGCGCCCAGTGCGTCGTGTGGCAGACCGCGATCAACCCGGTCGTCGCGCTCGAGCTGCTCGCCGCCGGCACCTGGTCGGGCACCGGCGTGCTCGGCCCGGAGGCGCTCGCGCCGAAGCCCTTCCTCGACCTGCTCGCCGCACCGAAGCCCGAGGGATACGGATCCCCGTGGGGAATGGAGGAGAAGTGACACTCTCGCAGGAACGCATCCTCGCCACCGAGATCCCGGGCCCGCGCTCGCAGGCGCTCCAGGCCCGCAAGGTCGCCGCGGTGTCCGCCGGCGTCGGCACCACGCTGCCGGTGTACGTCGAGCAGGCAGGCGGCGGCATCCTCCGCGACGTCGACGGCAACCAGCTGATCGACTTCGGCTCCGGCATCGCGGTCACCACGATCGGCAACGCCGCTCCGCGCGTGGTCGAGGCGGTGCAGCGGCAGGTCGCCGACTTCACGCACACCTGCTTCATGGTCACGCCCTACGAGGAGTACGTCGAGGTCTGCGAGAAGCTCGCCGAGCTCACCCCCGGCGACCACGAGAAGCGCTCGGCGCTCTTCAACTCCGGCGCCGAGGCGGTCGAGAACGCGGTGAAGGTCGCGCGCCACCACACCGGCCGCGACGCCGTCGTGGTGTTCGACCACGCCTACCACGGGCGCACCAACCTGACGATGGCGCTGACGGCCAAGAACATGCCCTACAAGCACGGCTTCGGGCCCTTCGCGGGCGAGATCTACCGCGCCCCGATGGCCTACCCCTACCGCTGGCCGGGCGGCGCCGAGGCGTGCGCCGAGGAGGCCTTCGACGCCTTCGTCGCCACCGTGCATTCGCAGGTCGGCGAGGACAACTGCGCGGCCGTCCTGATCGAGCCGATCCAGGGCGAGGGCGGCTTCATCGTGCCGCCCCCCGGCTGGCTCCCCCGCGTCGCCGACTGGTGCCGCGAGCAGGGGATCCTCTTCATCGCCGACGAGATCCAGACCGGGTTCGCGCGGACCGGTGACTGGTTCGCCAGCGACCACGAGGGCGTCGTCCCCGACCTGGTCACGACGGCCAAGGGCATGGCCGGCGGCCTCCCGCTGGCAGCGGTGACCGGGCGCGCCGAGGTGATGGACTCCGTCCACGTCGGCGGTCTCGGCGGCACCTACGGCGGCAACCCGGTGGCGTGCGCGGCCGCGCTCGCCGCCATCGAGACGATGGAGGCCGAGGACCTCCCGGCGCGGGCCCGAGCGATCGAGGCCGCGTTCGTCCCGCGCCTGCAGGCGATCGCCGACCGGCACCCGGACCGGGTGGGCGAGATCCGCGGACGGGGCGCGATGCTGGCGGTCGAGCTGGTCAGCGACGGCCCGGGTCGTACGCCCGACGCGGCGCTCGCAGGTGCGGTGCACCGCGCGTGCTCCGCGCAGGGCCTGGTGACGCTGACCTGCGGCACCTTCGGCAATGTCTTCCGGTTCCTGCCGCCGCTCGCGATCGGCGACGACCTGCTCGGCGAGGGGCTCGACATCTTCGAGGCGGCCTTCGACGCGGCAGCCACTGGCAAGGTGGAGTGATGTCCGACCAGAACACGACCCTCATCGAGACCGTCCCGACCCAGCTGTTCATCGGCGGGGAGTGGGTGGACGCCGGCGGCGGCGCCACGTTCGAGGTGGGCAACCCCGCCACCGGCGAGGTGCTGACCCGGATCGCCGACGGCACGCCCGCCGACGGAGAACGCGCGCTGGCCGCCGCGACCGACGCCCAGCAGGAGTGGCGCGCCACGGAGCCCCGCGCGCGCGGGGAGATCCTGCGCAGCGCCTTCGAGCTGCTCACCGAGCGCGCCGACGACTTCGCGCGGCTGATGACGCTCGAGATGGGCAAGGCGCTCGGCGAGGCGAAGGGGGAGGTGGGCTACGGCGCCGAGTTCTTCCGGTGGTTCTCCGAGGAGGCGGTGCGGATCCACGGCCGTTACGCCCAGGCGCCCGCCGGCAACACCCGGCTGATCACCATGAAGGGGCCCGTCGGGCCGACGCTGATGATCACGCCCTGGAACTTCCCGCTCGCCATGGGCACCCGCAAGATCGGTCCGGCAATCGCAGCCGGCTGCACGATGGTCGTCAAGCCCGCCCACGAGACGCCCCTGACGATGCTGGCGCTCGCCGCCCTGCTCGAGGAGGTGGGCCTGCCGAAGGGTGTGCTCAACGTCGTCACCACCACCGACTCCGGCGGAGTGTGCGAGCCGATCATCACCGACCCGCGCCTGCGCAAGCTCACCTTCACCGGCTCGACCGCGGTGGGCAAGAAGCTCGTCGCCCAGGCCTCCGACCAGCTGCTCCGGGTCTCGATGGAGCTCGGCGGCAACGCCCCGTTCATCGTCTTCGGCGATGCCGACCTCGATGCCGCCGTCGACGGAGCGATGCTGGCCAAGATGCGCAACATCGGCGAGGCCTGCACCTCGGCCAACCGCTTCCTGGTGCACTCGTCCGTCGCCGAGGAGTTCTCCCGCCGGCTCGCCGACCGGATGGGTGCCCTCACCGTCGGCGACGGCACCCGGGAGGGGGTCGACGTCGGCCCGCTCATCACCGAGAAGGCCCGGGCCGGCGTGCACGAGCTGGTCAGCGACGCCGTCTCGGCCGGTGCGCGTGCGGTGGTCGGCGGCGAGATCCCCCACGGGCCCGGCTGGTTCTACCCGCCGACGGTGCTGGTCGACGTACCCGACTCGGCGCGGGTGTTCCGCGAGGAGATCTTCGGACCGGTCGCGCCGGTGATGACCTTCGACAGCGAGGACGAGGCGATCGCCCGCGCCAACGACACCGAGTACGGCCTGGTGGCCTACCTGTTCTCGGAGGGGCACGCCCGCGTCATCCGGGTCAGCGAGGCCCTGGAGTTCGGCATGGTCGGCGTCAACACCGGCATCGTGTCCAACCCGGCCGCGCCCTTCGGCGGCGTGAAGCAGTCGGGCTTCGGCCGCGAGGGAGGCTTCGAGGGGATCGAGGAGTACCTCGAGACCAAGTACGTCGGCAGTGCCCTCTGATGGGCGCGACCGGGGAGGTCGACCGAGTCCGGCTCGCCGCGCTCCACGCCGAGGAGGAGCAGCGTTTCGTCGACCTGCACCCGACGTCCGCCCACCTCGCCGCAGCTGCCGGTGAGCACCTGCTCGCCGGCGTGCCGATGCCGTGGATGACCCGCTGGCCGGGGTCGTTCCCACTCTTCGTCGAGTCGGCCGGAGGTGGCCGCTTCACCGACGTGGACGGCCTCGACTACGTCGACCTCTGCCTGGGCGACACCGGCTCGATGACCGGCCACTGCCTGCCCGCAGTGGCCGCGGCGGTGCGTGAGCGCACCGAGCGCGGCATCACCACGATGCTCCCCTCGACCGATGCGACCTGGGTCGCCGCCGAGCTCAGCCGTCGATTCGGGCTACCCCGGTGGCAGATGGCGATGACCGCCACCGACGCCAACCGCTTCGTGCTGCGCTTCGCGCGGCACCTCACCGGGCGGCCGCGGATCGCGGTGATGGACTGGTGCTACCACGGCACCGTCGACGAGACCCTCGGCGTGCTCGAGCACGGCCGCGCCGGCGACCGCGTCGTGGCCCGACCGGGCGCGCTGGGCCCGCAGGTCGACGTCGCCGTGACGACCGCCGTCGTGCCGTTCAACGACCTCGACGCGCTCGACGTACGCCTCGCCGAAGGTGACGTCGCGTGCCTGCTGATGGAGCCGGCGCTCACCAACATCGGCATCGTGCTGCCCGACGAGGGCTACCTGGCCGGCGTCCGCGAGATCACCCGCAGGCACGGGGTCCTGCTGGTCAACGACGAGACCCACACCATCTGCGCCGGCCCCGGTGGCGCGACCGCGGCCTGGGACCTCGACCCCGACTTCGTGGTGATCGGCAAGCCGATCGGCGGCGGCATCCCGGTCGCGGCGTACGGCATGAGCGCGGAGGTCGCTGCGAGGCTCGAGGGCCCGATGCTGGGCCACGACATCGACGTCGCCGGTGTCGGCGGCACGCTGTCCGGCTCGGCGCTCGCCATGGCCGCGGTCCGCGCGACGCTGTCCACCGCCCTGCGCCAGGAGGACTTCGACGTCGCGATCCCGCTGGCCGAGTCGTTCACCGACGGCATCCGGGGCGTGATCTCCGACCACGACCTCCCCTGGCACGTCCAGCGGCTGGGGTGCCGCGCGGAGTACTGGTTCTGCCCTCCCCCGCGCGCCGGCGCCGAGGCCGCGGCCGCGGTCGACGAGGAGCTCGACGCGTTCTTCCACCTCTGGACCGTCAACCGCGGCGTCCTGCTGGCGCCGTTCCACAACATGTCGCTCTTCTCGCCGTTCCACGACGAGGACGACGTCGACGCGCACACGACTACCTTCCGGGGCGCCGTCGAGGCACTGCTGGGCTGACCGTGGCCGGGGCCCTGATCACGGCGTACCGTGGACAGATGCGGGACTGGCCCCTGGTGATCGTGGCACTCGTCGTGGCGTGGATCGTCCTCCGCCTCGTGTGCGGGGCTGCGCTGGGCGGCCGCCCGCTGCACGAGTGGCGCACGACACGCTGCCTCCTGTGGGTGCGCGGGCGGGTGTGGCGCGGGCCCGACCCCGCAGTCGTCCCCCTGCACCGACCCATCGAACAGGTCGGTCCCGACGTCCGCCGGCTGCACCGCGCCTTCCACCGCGGCGGGATGCGTTTCGCCAAGTACGAGGGCTGCCGCCTGGCCTACGACGGGGTGCTCGCCGAGGCCGCGGAGATCCTGGAGATCACCCACCTGCTCGACGTGCTGCCCCCGGGGAGCGAGCGCGACGTCGAGCGCGAGCGGATCGAGCACGTCCTCGAGCAGGCTGGGCTGAGGCTGCGGCCGTACGTCGCCTGACGACCCCGGGACGCACGAGACCCCGCCTCCCTTGCGGGAGACGGGGCTCGGATGGTGCGGTGCCGGTCAGTGACCGGCGGGGATCACTTGGTGATCTTGACGACGCGGCCGGCGCCGACGGTGCGGCCACCCTCGCGGATGGCGAAGCGCAGGCCCTCGTCCATGGCGATGGGCTGGATGAGCTCGACCGACATCTCGGTGTTGTCACCCGGCATGACCATCTCGGTGCCCTCGGGCAGGGTCACAACACCGGTCACGTCAGTCGTACGGAAGTAGAACTGCGGGCGGTAGTTGTTGAAGAACGGCGTGTGACGGCCGCCCTCGTCCTTGCTGAGGATGTAGACCGAGGCCTCGAAGTTGGTGTGAGGCGTCGTGGTGCCCGGCTTGATGACGACCATGCCGCGCTCGATGTCCTCGCGCTTGGTGCCACGGAGGAGCAGACCGACGTTCTCGCCCGCCTGGCCCTCGTCGAGCAGCTTGCGGAACATCTCGACACCGGTGACGGTCGACTTCTGGGCGGTCTCGCGGATGCCGATGATCTCGACCTCCTCGTTGACCTTGACGATGCCGCGCTCGATGCGACCGGTGATGACGGTGCCACGACCGGTGATCGTGAAGACGTCCTCGACGGGCATGAGGAAGGGCTTGTCGGTCTCGCGCTCGGGGGTCGGGATGGACTCGTCCACCGCGGCCATGAGCTCGACGATCGAGTTGCCCCACTTCTCGTCACCCTGGAGGGCCGGGAAGGCAGCAACGCGGACCACGGGGATGTCGTCGCCCGGGAACTCGTACTCGGAGAGGAGCTCGCGCACCTCCATCTCGACGAGCTCGATGAGCTCCTCGTCGTCCACCATGTCGCACTTGTTCAGCGCCACGACCAGGGCCGGCACGCCGACCTGGCGGGCGAGGAGCACGTGCTCACGCGTCTGCGGCATCGGGCCGTCGGTGGCGGCAACCACGAGGATCGCGCCGTCCATCTGGGCGGCACCGGTGATCATGTTCTTGATGTAGTCGGCGTGACCCGGGCAGTCGACGTGCGCGTAGTGGCGCGCCTCGGTCTGGTACTCGACGTGCGCGATCGAGATCGTGATGCCGCGCTGACGCTCCTCGGGAGCCTTGTCGATCTGGTCGAAGGCCGAGGCCTCGTTCAGATTCGGGTACTTGTCGTGCAGCACCTTGGTGATCGCCGCGGTCAGCGTCGTCTTGCCGTGGTCGATGTGACCGATGGTGCCGATGTTCACGTGCGGCTTGGTCCGCTCGAACTTCGCCTTAGCCACTGGGGCTCCTCCTGGTTGGGTTTGAACTTGAACTCATGGGTGTGAAACGGGGTGGTGCGGGGCCGAGGGCCCGGGGCGACTTACTCGCCGCGGACCTTCTTGACGATCTCCTCGGCGATGTTCGACGGCACTTCGGCGTACGAGTCGAACTCCATGGAGTACGACGCCTGACCGGAGGTCTTCGACCTCAGGTCGCCAACGTACCCGAACATCTCCGACAGGGGCACAAGCGCGTTGACGACCATGTCGCCGTGACGCTCCTCCTGGGCCTGGATCTGGCCGCGGCGCGAGTTGATGTCGCCGATGACCGTGCCGAGGAAGGTGTCGGGCGTGGTGACCTCGACCGCGAACATCGGCTCGAGCAGCACCGGCTTGGCCCGACGGGCGGCCTCCTTGAAGGCCTGGTTGCCGGCGATCTTGAACGCGAGCTCGGACGAGTCGACGTCGTGGTAGGCGCCGTCCTCGAGGGAGAACATCACGTCGACCATGGGGTAGCCGGCGAGCACGCCGAACTCCATGGCCTCCTGGCCGCCCTGGTCGACCGAGGGGATGTACTCCTTCGGCACGCGGCCACCGGACACGTTGTTCTTGAACTCGTAGCCCGCACCCTGACCGGTCTCGGGGTCGATGTTCGGACCGAGGTTGATGACGACCTTGGCGAACTGACCCGAACCACCGGTCTGCTTCTTGTGCGTGTAGGAGTGCTTCTCGACCAGGTTGCGGACGGTCTCGCGGTAGGCGACCTGCGGCTTGCCGACGGTGGCCTCCACGCGGAACTCGCGCTTCATCCGGTCGACGAGGATCTCCAGGTGGAGCTCGCCCATGCCGGCGATGATCGTCTGACCGGTCTCCTCGTCCGCCTTGACGGTGAACGTCGGGTCTTCGTCGGACAGTCGCTGGATCGCGGTGCCGAGCTTCTCCTGGTCGCTCTTGGTCTTGGGCTCGATCGCGACCTCGATCACCGGGGCCGGGAACGTCATCGACTCGAGGACGACCTGGTTCTGCGGGTCGCTCAGCGTGTGACCGGTCTTGGTGTCCTTGAGGCCCATGACCGCCACGATCTGACCGGCGCCCACCGACGCGATCTCCTCACGCTTGTTGGCGTGCATCTGGTAGACCTTGCCGATCCGCTCCTTGCGGCCGTTCACCGAGTTGACCACGGTGGAGCCGGCCTCGAGCTTGCCGGAGTAGACGCGGACGTAGATCAGCTTGCCGAGGTGCGGGTCGGTGGCGATCTTGTAGGCCAGGCCGGAGAACGGCTCGTCGTCGGACGGCTGGCGGACGATGACCTCGTTCTCGTCCTTGACCGAGTGGCCCTGGATGCCGTCGATGTCGAGCGGCGAGGGCAGGTACTTGACGACCGCGTCGAGCAGGGGCTGGACGCCCTTGTTCTTGAACGCGGTGCCACACAGGACCGGGTTGAGCTTGTCGGCGAGGGTGGCGCGACGGATCGCGGCCTCGAGCTCGGGGACGGTGAACTCACCCTCCTCGAGGAACTTCTCCATGACCTCGTCGTCGGCCTCGGCCAGCGTCTCGAGGAGCTTCTCGCGGTACTCCGCGGCCTGCTCGGCGAGCTCGGCCGGGATCTCCTCGACCTCGTAGTCCTCACCCATCGTGGTCTCGCCGCGCCACACCAGGGCGCGCATCCCGACCAGGTCGACGACACCGATGAAGTCGCCCTCGGCGCCGATCGGCAGCTGGAGCACGAGCGGGGTGGAGTTGAGTCGCTCGACCATCATGTCGACGCAGCGGAAGAAGTCCGCGCCGGTGCGGTCGAGCTTGTTGACGAAGCACATGCGGGGCACCGAGTACTTGTTGGCCTGGCGCCACACCGTCATGGTCTGGGGCTCGACACCGGCGACACCGTCGAACACGGCCACGGCGCCGTCGAGGACGCGCAGCGAGCGCTCGACCTCGGCGGTGAAGTCCACGTGACCGGGGGTGTCGATGATGTTGATCTGGTGGTCCTTCCACCAGCAGGTCGTCGCGGCGGACGTGATGGTGATGCCGCGCTCCTGCTCCTGCTCCATCCAGTCCATCGTGGCGCCACCGTCGTGCACCTCACCGATCTTGTAGGTGATGCCGGTGTAGAAGAGGATGCGCTCGGTGGTGGTGGTCTTGCCGGCGTCGATGTGCGCCATGATGCCGATGTTGCGGACCTTGTTGAGGTCGGTGGTGATGTCGACAGCCACTGAAAGTCTCAGTCCCTCGTAAGAGTTGGTGGGGGTTGGTGGGGCGGGGCTCCCGTCGGGAGCCCCGCACAGATCACCAGCGGTAGTGGGCGAAGGCCTTGTTGGACTCGGCCATCTTGTGGGTGTCCTCGCGCTTCTTCACAGCGGCACCGAGGCCGTTGCTGGCGTCGAGGATCTCGTTCATCAGGCGCTCGGCCATGGTCTTCTCGCGGCGGTCGGCGGCGTAGCCGACGAGCCAGCGGAGGGCCAGCGTGACGGAGCGGTTGGCCTTGACCTCGACGGGGACCTGGTAGGTCGCACCACCGACGCGGCGGGACTTGACCTCGATGGCCGGCTTCACGTTGTCCATCGCGCGCTTGAGCGTGACCACGGGGTCGGTGCCGGTCTTCTCGCGGCAGCCCTCGAGAGCGGTGTAGACGATGCGCTGCGCCACGGCCTTCTTGCCGTCCTGGAGGACCTTGCTGACGAGCTGGGTGACCAGCTGCGAGCCGTAGACCGGGTCAGAGACGAGGGGGCGCTTGGGAGCGGGACCCTTGCGAGGCATTACTTCTCCTTCTTCGCGCCGTAGCGGCTGCGGGCCTGCTTGCGGTTCTTGACACCCTGGGTGTCGAGCGTGCCGCGGATGATCTTGTAGCGGACACCGGGAAGGTCCTTCACACGGCCGCCGCGCACGAGCACGATCGAGTGCTCCTGCAGGTTGTGACCGACACCCGGGATGTAGGCGGTGACCTCGACGCCACTGCTCAGGCGCACGCGGGCGACCTTGCGGAGGGCGGAGTTCGGCTTCTTCGGGGTGGTCGTGTAGACGCGGGTGCAGACGCCACGGCGCTGCGGGGATCCCTTCAGGGCAGGCGTCTTGGACTTCGACACCTTGTCCTGGCGGCCCTTGCGGACCAGCTGGTTGATGGTGGGCACCGGGTGGTTCCCTCTCTCTGTCTTCTCGTCTCGGTCCGGCGCGGTGCCGGGCTCGGGGGTGTTGCGTTGGAGCGACGTGCCTGTGCGGCCGCTTGGACCGCTCCCTGTCAATCGGCCCCATACCAATCAGGACGTCCGTGCATGCGCAGGGGTCTGGGCGTGCCAGACACAAGGAACGAGGCTACTCGGGCGCCAGAGCAGGGTCAAAACGCCGCAGGGGCCGTCCGGACGTCGTCCTGGACCACTGCGACCCGGCCGTGGCGGGCGCGTTCGAGCCTCAGGTACATGATGGCAGACAGCCCCACCCCGGCGATCGTCAGCAACCCGCCGCCGAGCAGCGTCCACCGGGCGCCGTACTCGTGGCCGATCCAGCCGATGACGGGCGCCCCGATCGGCGTGCCCCCCATGAAGATCATCATGTAGAGCGACATCACCCGACCACGCACGCCGGCGTCGGTGTGCAGCTGCATGTAGGTGTTGGCGCTGGTGATGAACGTCAGCGCGGTGAGGCCGGTGACCGGCGCCAGCAGCGCGAACGTGAGGTATGACGGCATCAGGCCCGCGAGCATCACGGTCGCGCCGAAGGCGATCGCGGCGCCGACGACCAGACGGTGGCGCACGGTCTCACGCCGGGCGGCGAGCAGCGACCCGGTGAGCGACCCGACGGCGAGGAACGTGCCGAGCAGGCCGAACTCCGTCGGTCCCTTGCCGAACACCTCGGTGGCCATCAGCGCGGACGTGATCTGGAAGTTGAGGCCGAAGGTGCCGACGAAGAACACCAGGCTCAGCACGAGCAGCAGGTCGGGACGGGCACGGACGTAGGCGACACCCTCGCGGATCGCTCCGGGTCCGCGGTTCGCCGGCACCGCGGCGTCGATCCGGCTGGCATCGAGGTGGCGCAGCGACCAGATCGGGGCGGCGTACGACACCGCGTTGGCGAGGATGACCCAGCCGGTCGCGACCGCTCCCCCGCCGAGCACGGCGATGAGCAGGCCCGCGAGGCCGGGGCCGACGAGGCGGGCTGCGTTGAAGCTGGCGGAGTTGAGGCCGACGGCGTTGGTGAGGTCGACCGGGTCGACGATCTCGGAGACGAAGGACTGGCGCGCGGGCGCGTCGAAGGCCGACGCCGAGCCGAGCAGGAAGGCGAGGACGTAGACGTGCCAGACCTGGGCGGTGCCGGTGACGGCGAGCAGCCCGAGGACCAGGGCCGGCAGGGCCATGCCGATGTTGGTGAGCTGGAGCAGGCGCTGCTTGGGCATCCGGTCGGCGACCAGGCCGGCGAACGGCGTCATCAGCAGGAAGGGAAGGAACTGCAACCCCGTGGTGATGCCCAGCGCGGTGGCGCCGGACCCAACGGCCAGCTCGAGGACCAGCCAGTCCTGGGCGACGCGCTGCATCCAGGTGCCCGTGTTGGACACCACGCCGCCGGCGGCGTAGCGGCGGTAGTTGGGGTTGGAGAGGGAGCGGAACGTGGGACTCGTGGTGACTCCTCGGTCGGTCTGCGGTCAGTCGGTGCCGGCGAGGCGGGTCAGGATCGGGGCGGCCTCGCGGAGGGTGGCCCGCTCGGCGGGCGTCAGGCGGGAGAGCTGCTGCGACAGCCAGGCGTCGCGGCGCTGCCGGTCGGCGAGCACGGCGGCACGACCGGCATCGGTCAGCGACACGACGACCTGGCGGCCGTCGGTCTCGTGCGGTCGGCGTACGACGTAGCCGTCGCCCTCCAGGCAGTTGACCGTGCGGGTCATCGACGGGGGCTGCACCCGCTCGGCGCGGGCCAGGTCGCCGACGGTCTGCTCGCCGAGTCGTACGAGCAGCCCGAGGACCACCATCTGGGGGATGCTCAGGTCGTTGTCGGGGTGGCGCTCGGAGACGAGTCGGCGTCGCAGGCGCATGACGCCGGCCCGGAGCTCGGAGGCGAGCCCGGCGTCGGTGCGGAGATCGGCGGTCGGCATGTCATTAGCATAACTCATTACCTATGCTAACTATTCCAGCGGCCGACGGCCGGCTCACCCCGCGAGCTTCGAGGGCGAGTCCGACACCTGGAGGGGGTTGCAAAGGCCTCGAAGTGTCGGAGTCCCCGCACGTGCGGGGACTCCTGCAACGGAGCGGTCCGACGACTCAGGTGAGCCAGGACGTGATCGGGCTGATCGCGAAGTAGAGGACGAACATCGCCGCGACGACCCACATCAGCGGGTGGATCTGCCCGGCCTTGCCCCGGACCGTCTTGACCAGGACGTAGGCGAGGAAGCCCGCTCCGATGCCGACGGAGATCGAGTACGTGAAGGGCATGAGCACGATCGTCAGGAAGGCGGGGATCGCGATCTCGAGGTCGTCCCAGTCGATGCCCTTCACCTGCTGCATCATCAGGAAGCCCACCAGCACGAGAGCTGGCACCGCGGCCTCGTTGGGGATGACCTGGACGAGCGGCGCGAACAGCGTCGCCAGGAGGAACAGCAGGCCCGTCACGATCGAGGCGAGACCGGTGCGGGCCCCCTCGCCGACGCCCGAGGCGCTCTCGATGTACGACGTGTTGCTGGAGACCCCGGCCGCACCGCCGGCCGCGGCGGCGATCGAGTCGACGACGAGGATCCGCGTCATGTTCGGCGGGTTGCCGTCCTCGTCGAGCAGGCCGGCCTCGGCGCCGATGGCGGTCATCGTGCCCATGGTGTCGAAGAAGTCGGCCAGGAGCAGGGTGAAGACGAACAGTGCGGCCGTGACCACGCCGGCGTTCTCCCACGAGCCGAGCAGGTCGAAGTTGCCGAGCAGCCCGAAGTCCGGGGTGTCGACGATCGACTCCGGCAGGGCGGGCACGTTGAGGTTCCAGCCCTTGGGGTTGACGCCGTCGTCGGTGAACGTCGGACCCACCGCGGCCAGCTTCTCCACGATGATCGCGACGATCGTGGTCGCGACGATGGCGATCAGGATCGCGCCCTTGACGCGGGCGACGTAGAGGCCGATGACCAGCACGAGACCGATGACGAAGACCAGGACGGGCCAGCCGGCGAGCTTGCCGCCGAGGCCGAGCTCGACAGGAACCGGGCCGACACCGGTTCGGCGTACGAACCCGGCGTCGACGAGTCCGATCAGGGCGATGAAGAGGCCGATGCCGACGGAGATCGCCACCTTGAGCTGCGCGGGCACGGCGTTGAAGACCGCCTCGCGGAAGCCGGTGATGACCAGGACGAGGATGATGATGCCCTCGATCACCACGAGGCCCATCGCGTCGGCCCACGTCATCTGCGAGGCGATCGAGAACGTGACGAACGCGTTGAGCCCGAGCCCGGTGGCGAGGGCCAGCGGGAAGTTGGCGACCGCACCCATGAGGATCGTCAGCACGCCCGCGACGAGCGCGGTGGCCGCGGCGATCTGCGGGAAGGTGCCGAGCGGATCACCGTTGATGTCGGTGCCCTGCAACAAGATGATCGGGTTGAGCACGATGATGTAGGCCATCGTGAGGAAGGTGACGACGCCGCCACGCACCTCGCGACTGATCGTCGAGCCACGCTCGCTGATCTTGAAGAATCCGTCGAGCCCGGAGCCGCTCGTGGGCCGCTCCTCCGTCTTGGTGTGGTCACTCACGGAAACGGAGTCTGGCAGAGCCGCGCGACGTGAGCGTTTCGGCTCGCCGCAGGGCTGTAGCGTGACGTCGTGGACCTGGGCGACGAGCAGCCGACGCAGCACGAGATCGGCAACCGCACCTACGTCGTGGCGCAGGTCGAGCCGCTCGACGTCGACGGCGTGCGCACCACCGAGGTCGGGACCGCGCTGTGGCTGCTCGGCTTCCTCGGCCTCCTCCCCTTCTGGGGAACGCTGCAGGACAGCGGGCGCACGTGGTGGCTGTGGACCTGCCTGGCCGGGTTCGGCCTCGGCCTGTGCGGCCTGGAGTACTGCCGCCGCCGCCGCAAGGAGCGCGCGGTGCAGCAGGCACGGCGCCGAGCGTCATGACCCTGCCCCCGACCCGCTGGGAGCTCGCCGGGGCGCGCAACTGCGGCTACGGCGAGACCTTCGCGCAGCGCGTCGCTGCCCGCGAGGACGTCGACGGCGAGGCCCGGCTGGCCGACGCCCTCGCGCCGCGCGGTGCCCGCATCCTCGACCTCGGATCGGGGATGGGACGAGTCTCTGCGGCCCTCCAGGTGCGCGGCCACCGGGTGGTGGCGACCGAGCCCGACCCGGCGTTGCGCGAGCAGTCGGCGGCGACGTACCCCACGCTCGAGGTGCTGCCCCACGAGGCGCTGGCGCTGGACCCGGCCGAGCTCGGCGCCTTCGACCTCGTCGTGGTCGTCGGCAACGTGATGATCTATCTGGGCGAGGGCACCGAGCGCGCGGTGCTGAGGCGGGTGCGCGACCTGCTCACGCCCGACGGCCGGGTGCTGGTGGGCTTCCACCTCACGGCCGTGATGAGCGGTAGCCGGACCTATCCGGCGGACGAGTTCGTCGCGGACGCGACCGCGTCGGGGCTTCGGGTCGTCCACCGCTTCGGCAGCTACGAGCTGCACGAGCCCGTCGACGACTACGCCGTCTGGGTGCTGGCGAGGAGCTGATTTCGACGCGCTCGCGCGCCTTCGTTCCTCAGCCGCGTCGCTTGCTCAATCTGGCCGCACCCACGCCACGACCTCGTCTCCTCGGTCGTGACTGTGCGTCTCAGAGCTTCTCGATGTCGTCGTCGGTGAGGGTGTCGAAGGCGTGCTCGGGCATCGGCAGCGGCTGCTGCTTGCGTGCCAGCTTGACCTCGGAGTGCGCGCCGCAGCCGTGGTCGAAGGTGACCACGCTGCCGTCGTCGTTGGCGTTGCCGTTGGCGCAGACGCCGAAGCGGTCGGCGAGGGAGCCGTTGAGCCGGACCAGGAAGCCGCACGACCAGCACTGGTCGGGGGCGCTCTTGGCAAGCGGCGAGTCCGGGCCGCCGGTGCCGGCGTTCCAGCGCTCGGCGGCCATGTCGAGACCCTCGCGGCTCAGCGTGCGGACCCGGCCCAGGCCGAGGTCCTCGGCCACGCGCCGCACCTGCGCGCGGGCGTCGCCGTCCATCGGACCGTCGAGCGGGTCGTCGCCCACGAGGTAGGTCGGGACCAGGCGGGCGTCCTCGTCCTCCACCGGCAGCAGGTCGCCGGGTGAGAGGTCACCGGGCTGGAGCCGTTCCTTGTACGGCACCCACGCGGGCGCCACGATCGCCTCGTCGCCCGGGAGCAGGACGACCTCGTTGACCGTGACGTCCTTGCCGCGCTTGGCGCGGGTGAGCGTGACCGACCAGTGCCAGCCGGGATAGCCCGGCCGGGTGCACGCGAAGTGGTGCGTGACGACGCGCTCACCCTCGCCGTAGGCGCCCCGGTGCTCGCCCACCTCGTCGGCGTCGGCGACCTCGAGCACGACACTGCGGGCGAGGTCGGCGGCCTTGGCCAGGGCCGAGTCCGGCTTGCCGGAACGGGTCGGGAGAGCGATCACGAGCGCCATCATCGCAAACGGTCCGCAGTCCTGTCCCGTCGGCACCCCGGCCCGGGATGGCGTACCCCTCGTGTCGGGCGGTTGGTCCAAGATGGTCCCCGTGACCACCGACCGCCCCGACCCGTCCCCGGGGCGGGAGCGGGAGCACGACCCCGGGGAGGACACGCAGCCCTACTCGGTGTCGCCGCCGCCTCCCCCGCCGAGAGCCGTACGCCGTTCGCTGTCGGGCGCTGCACGCGGCGCGCGGGCCGCGGGCAGGGGTGCCCGGGCCGCCGGTCGAGGTGCCCGGGTCGCCGGGCGCGGGGCCGGCACTGCGGGACAGTTCGCGGTCACGCAGGCACGTCGGGCCGCGCGGGCCGAGGGCGCCGGCGACTCGGGACTGTCACGACTGATCGAGCTGCACGCCTTCAACGCCGCCGGCGACGCGGCGGTCGCGATCTCGCTCGCCGGCACGCTCTTCTTCCAGGTGCCCACCGGCGAGGCGCGGGGCCAGGTCGCCCTCTTCCTCGGCCTGACGATGCTCCCGTTCGCGATCGTGGCGCCGCTCATCGGCCCGTTCCTCGACCGCTTCAGCCACGGTCGCCGGTGGGCGATCGGCGCGACCATGGCGATCCGCTGCTTCCTCTGCTGGGCGCTCGCGACGGCGGTCGTCACCGAGTCCGGGTGGCTGTTCCCGGCTGCGCTCGGCTGCCTCGTGGCCTCCAAGGCCTACGGCGTGACCCGCGCCGCGGCCGTCCCGCGGCTGCTGCCGCCCGGGCTGACGCTGGTGAAGGCCAACGCCCGGGTCTCGCTCGCCGGCGTCGTGGGAGCGGCCGTCTCGGCGCCCCTGGCGATCATCGCCTCGACCTTCGGGGCCGAGTGGTCGCTGCGCTACGGCTTCGTGATCTTCGTGCTCGCCACGATCTGGGCGATCCGGCTGCCCGAGCAGGTCGACGCGAGCCAGGGCGAGGGCGAGCTGGTGCTCACCGGATCGACGGCCGTCGCCGACGGCAACCGCCGGCCGAAGACCCGGATCCCGGCCGCGGTGGCCTTCGCGCTCCGGGCCAACTGCGGTCCGCGCTGGCTCTCGGGCTTCCTCATCATGTTCATGGCGTTCCTGCTGCGCGACAACCCGATCGGCGACTGGTCGCCCGAGCTGCTGCTCGGCCTCGTCATCGGCGCGGCCGGCTTCGGCAACACCCTCGGCATCGCCATCGGGTCGCTGCTGCGCCGCCTCAACCCGGCCACCACCGTGGTGCTCGCCCTGCTCGCGGACGCGGTCGTCATCGTCGTGGCCGCCCTGTTCTACGGGCTGCTCGCTCTCGTCCTGCTCGGCGTGACCGCCGGACTCGCCCAGGCACTCGCCAAGCTCTCGCTCGACTCGACCATCCAGCGCGACGTGCCGAGCCGCATCCAGGCGAGCGCGTTCGCCCGGTCCGACACGACGCTGCAGCTCGCCTGGGTGATCGGCGGCTTCGTCGGCATCGTGATGCCGCTCAACCCCCAGCTCGGACTGGGCGTCGCGGCGAGCGTGCTCGGTGCGTGGGCCACGTTCGTGCTCGTCACCCGGCCCGGGCCGGCACGGCCGGCCCCGGCGCGCGGCTCGCGCTAGATCTCGAGCTCGTCGGCGAGGGCGCGCAGCACCTTGGCCGTGCCCCGTGCGGCGTTGCGCTCGGGGTGGCGACCGTGGCGGTAGCCCTCCTCGACGCCCTCGAGCATCTTGATGAGGTCCTCGACGATGGTGACCATCGCCTCGGGGTTCTTGCGCTGCGCGTTGCGCTGGTTGCGGGTGACCGAGGCGGGCGCGTCGATGATGCGCACCTGGAGGGCCTGGTCGCCGCGGCGACCCTGGGCGATGCCGAACTCGACCTTGGTGCCGGCCTTGAGGGTCGTGGTGCCCTCGGGAAGCGCGTCGGAGTGGACGTAGACGTCCGGTCCGTCCTCCTGCGACAGGAAGCCGAAACCCTTCTCCACGTCGAACCACTTCACCTTGCCACTGGGCACGGGCTGCTCCACTCCTGATCCGTCCTTGCCGCCTGCACTCCACGGGCGCGGGCAAAGAATAGGCGGCACCGTCCCCCGCCCACCAACGGGTTCCGCGCGAGCAGGGCTTTGTCTCGGTCGCCCCTGCTGCGATCATGGGCGGTTCGGGCACCAGAGGACGACGCAGCAAGTGAAGGTGGGGACCGTGCGGGGACGACGCGTGGGGCGGATCGTGGGCTGCGGCCTGCTCGCGCTCGGCGTCACCCTGGCCGCCTCGGGTGTCGCGCTGGCCGAGGACGCTCCCGACGCCACCGGCGCGCCGTCCCTGACGCTGGTCACCCTCACCGGCCCGGGCACCTCCGCCGGCACCCGCGACGCGGCCGACCTCCTCGCGCGGCAGGACGCCGTGCTCGCGGCAGTCGGCGCCCGGGAGCCCGTCTACCGCTGGACCACCGCGCTCAACGGCTTCGCCCTCCACCTCTCCGAGGCGCAGCTCGCCATCCTCGACGACCAGCCCGGCATCGCCGCCATCGAGGCCGACGAGGTCCGCCCGCTCGCCGGCCGTACCTCGCCCGCGACCGTTCGCGGCGCGACGTCCAGCCCGCGGCTGAGGGGCGGAGCGGGCGTCGTGATCGGCGTGGTCGACACGGGCATCGCACCCGACTCCCCCGCGTTCGCCGACGTCCCCGGCCTCGGCCCCGACCCGCGGGACTTCGCCGGCACGTGCGCGGTGGGCGACGGCTGGACCGAAGACGACTGCACCCGCAAGGTCGTCGGCGCCCGGTGGTTCGCCGCCGGCTTCGGCACCGACCGGGTCCGTTCGTCGGAGTCGCTCTCGCCGCGCGACGTGCTGGGCCACGGCACCCAGGTCTCCTCCGTCGCTGCGGGCAACGCGGGCGTCAGCGTCCGCGTCGACGGCCGCGACGCCGGCCAGTTCGGCGGCGTCGCGCCGCAGGCCCGGGTCGCCGCCTACAAGGCGTGCTGGGGCGCGCCCGACCCCGCCGACGACGGCTGCTCGACGGCCGACGTCGTCTCGGCGGTCGATGCGGCCGTCGCCGACCGCGTCGACGTGCTCAACCTCGCCCTGGCCGGGGGCGACGGCATCGACACCCTCCAGCGCGCCCTGCTCGGCGCCGCGGAGGCCGACATCGTCGTGATCGGTGCGGCCGGCAACTCCGGCGGGACCTCGTACGCCGCCCACGGCTCGCCGTGGGTCACGACCGTCGGCTCGGCCGTCGGCCGGATGTCGCGCGGTCGGGTCACCGGCCCGGGCGGACGCACGTTCTCCGGTGGCGGCAGGCCCGCCGCCGTGCGCGGCCGGGCCGTGCTGGCGCAGGACGCGGCGGCGCCGGGGGTCTCGCGGCGCGCGGCCGGTCAGTGCCGCCGCGGCGCCCTCGACTCGCGCAAGGTCGGTCGTCGCATCGTCGTGTGCCGACGAGGGGGCGTCAGCCGGATCGACAAGTCCGACAGCGTCGCCCTCGCCGGTGGCCGCGCGATGGTGCTGGTCAACCTCCGCCCCGGGTCCGTCACCGCCGACTTCCACGCGGTGCCCACCGTCCACCTCTCCGCCGCGTCCGGCCGCAGCTTCAGCAGGTGGGTCGCCCGCCACCCGGACGCCCGGGTCCGGATGTCCCGCGTCGGGGGCGACCCCGGCACCCGTCGTACGGCTCCGTGGAGCGCGTCGGGCGACCCGCGTGGGTCGTCGGTCAAGCCCGATGCGATCGCCGACGGTGACGCCGTCCTGGGTGCGCTGCCCGCGTCGACCGGCCGCACGTGGGGCGTCTTCAGCGGGAGCTCCGCAGCCGCCGCCCACGCAAGCGGGCTGGCCGCCCTGGTGCTGGGCGAGCACGACTGGCCGGCTGCCGTCGTGCGGTCGCTCGTCGCCGGCTCTGCCCGCCCGATCCCGGGCTCGTCGGTGCTGGCCCAGGGAGCGGGTGCACTGCCCGGCCGCGCGCCCACGGCCCACCTCGCCCTCGACGTACCGACGCGCGCCTGGCGGCGCGCGTTGCGCCAGCACACGCTGGCCGAGCTCAACACCGGTTCCCTGCTGGTCACCGCTCGCCGCGGCTCGGCCGTGCGCACGCTGACCAACGTCGGCGCGCGGCCGGAGTACTTCTCCGTCACCGCCCGCGGGTTCACCTCGCACCGCGTCAGCGTCCGGCCCCTCGCCGTACGCCTCGCGCCGGGGCAGTCGGCCCGTTTCACCATCACCGTGACCGGCCCGCCCACGCCCGGCCTCGACGACGGCGTGCTCGTGTGGCTCGGCGCCCGCGGCGGCGTCACCCGCCTGCCGGTCGCGCTGACCCGCTGACCTGGTCCGCCGAGGTCCCGGCTCCCGGCGCCCCAAGGTGGCGGCACATCGCACGTACGAGACGTCCGTTGATGTCATGTGCCGCCACCCACGAGGGCCCGGCGCCCCAAGGTGGCGGCACATCGCACCGCTGACGCCCAAGGTGGCGGCACATCGCACGTACGCGGCGCCCAGGGATGTCATGTGCCGCCACCCACGAGGGACCGGCGCCGCAAGGTGGCGGCACATCGCACGTACGAGGCGTCGCGGGGATGTCATGTGCCGCCACCCACAGGACGGAGGCGGACGTACGGGGTCAGTCGCGGAGCACCCGGTCGTGGCGCAGCGAGGTCGCCCTGGTCTCCTTGGCGAAGAGCACCGCGACGATCGTGATGACCGACGCGACCGTCATGTAGATCGCGACCTTGGACACGTTGTCGGTGCCGTCGCTGGCCTTGCCGAGCAGGTCGATCGCAATGATCGGGGCGAGGGCACCGGCGAAGATCGACGCGAGCTGGTAGCCCACCGAGGCTCCGGTGTATCGCACCGAGGTGCCGAAGAGCTCGGAGAAGAACGCCGCCTGCGGGGCGTACATCAGCGCGTGGAGCATCAGGCCGACGACGATCGCGAGGATGATCCTGCCCTCCGAGCGCGAGGCGATGAGGTCGAAGAACACCCACGACCACGCGGCGACGCCGACGGCGCCGGCGAGGTAGAGCGGGCGACGACCGACGCGGTCGCTGATGGCTCCGACGATCGGGATCGTCACGAAGTGGACGACCGAGCCGATCAGCAGCGCCTTGAGGATCAGCGACTTGTCGTCGGCGGTGCCGGCGTAGATCGTGAGGAACGAGATCGAGATGATCGTGAAGAGGTAGTAGGAGATGTTCTCCGCCATCCGCATGCCCATCGCGACGAAGACCTCGCGCGGGTACGTGCGGAACACCTCGACGAGCGGCAGGTGCGCGGTCTCCAACGACTCGAGGTCGGCCTTGGCCTCGGCGAAGACCGGCGACTCCTCGATCGAGAGCCGGACCCACAGGCCGACGCCGACCAGGACGGCGCTCAGCAGGAACGGGATCCGCCAGCCCCACGCGTTGAAGTCGGCCTCGGACTGCACCGCGGCGAGCACCCAGAGGACGCCGGTCGCGAACAGGTTGCCCAGCGCGACGCCGGCCTGCGGCCACGAGGACCAGAAGCCGCGCTGCGAGTCCTCGCCGTGCTCGGCGGCCATCAGGACCGCGCCACCCCACTCGCCGCCGACCGCGAAGCCCTGCAGCAGGCGGCAGAAGAGCAGGAGCAGGGGCGCCGCGACGCCGATGGAGGCGTACGTCGGCAGGAGGCCGATGGCGAAGGTCGCGACGCCCATCAGGAAGAGCGACACGACGAGCATCTTCTTGCGGCCGACCTTGTCGCCGAAGTGCCCGAAGACGACGCCGCCGAGGGGACGCGCGACGAAGCCGAGGGCGTAGGTGCCGAAGGCCAGCAGCGTCGCGGTGGCGGGCTCGCTGTCGGGGAAGAACAGGGTGCCGAAGACGAGCGCGGCGGCGGAGCCGTAGAGGAAGAAGTCGTACCACTCGACGGCCGTGCCGATGAGGGACGCGAAGACGACCTTGACGATGCTGGTGCGCTCGGGCGGTGCGCCCGGCGCTCCGCTCCCGGTCGCGGTGGAGGCGTCGGTGGTCATGGACGTGCCTTTCATCGGGAGTGCGTGCTGGGTCGAGGAAGGACGGCGCCCATCCAGCCGTCCCCGGTGGGCGGTCGGTTCAGGCCTCGCGGGTGATGACCATCTCGCGGTCGCCGTAGACGATCTTGTCGCCGTGCACCAGCGCGGCGGGCTTGCCGGGCGCGAGCTGGCGGGACACGCCCTGGCGCACGAGCACCGTGCCGTTGGTCGACCCGCGGTCCATCACCACGATCGTGCCGTCGGGCGCGGGGCCGAACTGCGCGTGGGTCTTGGAGACCGACATGTCGGCGGACGACAGCGGGACGAGGTGGGCGACCTGCTCGCCGGAGCGGGCCTCCGGGCGACGGCCCACCAGCGCGAGGCCGGCGATCACGAAGCTCTCGCCGTTGTCGAAGTGCACCCGCCACCGCTGCGGTGCGGCCTGCGGTGGCGCTGCGTACGACGGAGCCGGGGGCACGGTGGGTGAGGGCGGCGCCGCGGGGTGCGTGACCTCGGGCGGGAGCTGCTGGCGGCGCACCGACTGCTCCGTGCGCTCCGGTGTCCGGACCGGGTCGACCGGCGGGGCCGGCACGAGGCGCATCGCGGTCAGGTTGACGATGTGGCGCGGCCCCTCGTCGGCGTCGTCGACGACCTCCACGACGGGCCGTACGTCGACCACGACGGTGTGGGCCAGGTGGTCGTGCCAGCCACGACGCTGCCGGCCGCGGTCCTCGACAGCCGTCCAGGCCAGGGTGGCCAGGCCGATGCCGAAGGTGGGCAGGCCGGAGACGCCGAGCACGAGCGAGCGCAGGAGCGCCCGGCCGACGCCGATCGGGGTCCCGGTGCCGTGGTGGACGACGCGCAGGCCGGACATCGCCTTGCCGGGCGAGCTGCCGGTGACGCCCAGCACGATCCCGAGCGCGAGCCACAGCACGACCACGGCGCCGGCGACCGCGCCGACGACGATCCACACGTCGTCGGAGACGACCATCGCGCTCACCCATCCGACGAGGGCCAGCAGGCTCCACGCGAGCAGGCGGTCGATGGCGAAGGCCGTGAACCGTCGCTCGAGCTGGGCGATCGGGTACGTCATGGAGCGCGGGGCTCCTTGCTGGGTCACGGCGGGTCTGCTCAGGGGTTCGTGACCTGGATGGTGACGCCGTCGCCGAGGTCGAGCACCGCACCCGGGATGAGGCTGACGGCGATGCCGGCCTTGAGGTCCTCGGGGTCGAGGCCGGGCTGGGCGAGGACGGTGCCGTTGGTGGAGCCCAGGTCGGTGGCGATGGCGGAACCGTGGTCGGCCCCGGCGCCCGGCCGGATCTCCAGGTGGGTCGAGGAGATCTCCTGGTGCGGGCTCTCGACGGTGACGACGTGGGGCTGGTCGTGCGAGGCGAAGCGGCGTGCCTCGGGGGCGCGCCCGACCAGCACAGTGCGGTCGACCAGCACGACGTCGCCGGTCGAGAAGACCAGCGAGGCGACGGGCTGCGAGACCACCTCCGGGGCCATCTCCTGGCCGGGGATCGGCGGCCGGTCGAAGTCGGGGACCGGGACGCCGGCCTGGGTCTGGCCGTCGTTGTCGGACCACGGCGCGTCCACGGCCGGATTCTCACCGGTGGTGGTCGGCTCCGGCTCGGGCTTCGACTCGGGCTCCGGCTCCGGCTCGGGCTCGGGCTCGGGCTCCGGCTCGACGGCCATCACCGGTGCGGGCGCGGGCTCCTCGGCGGGCTCGGCCGGCGGGGCGGGCGCGTCCGCGGGGGACGGCGTACCGAACTCGACGACGGACACCCGCGCGATGCCCGGGGTCAGGGCGTGCTCGATGGCGCCGTCGCCGGTGAGGGTGACGCGGATGCTGGTGACGCCGGTGACGAGACGCTCGGCCCAGGCGGTGCCGGCGGTCGCGCTGACGATCTCCTCGCCCTCGGTCGAGGCGAGCGTCGCGGTGGGGGCGCCGCGGACGATGAGGCGGGTCGCGTCGTCGTCGTGGGCGACGAGCGCCACGTGGTCGAGCGAGGACAACCCACCGGCGAGGAGGGCGTCGAGCACCTCGTCGGCGGTGGCGCCCGCGTCGGCCAGGTCCCAGAGGGCGGCCACGCGATCGCGCTGGCTGCCCGGCAGCAGGACCGTCACGTGGTCGCCGACCACGGCGTACCAGTCCCCCGTCGCGAACCTGGCCCCAGTGCTCACTGTCGTCCCCCCAGCTTGGATTCGAGGCTCTCCAGCTGGCGCTGGGAGTCGTACGTGGCGTCCTTCACCAATCCCACCACATCGACGACGATGGCCGTCGCGTTGTCGCGACCGCCGGCCGCCACGGCCGCGCGCACCAGCTTGTCGGCGGCGTCGCGGGGATCGGCCACGGTCTCGAGGATGTCCTCGATCTCCTTGTCCTCGATCATCCCCGTGACGCCGTCGCTGCACAGCAGCAGCCGCTCGACCGAGCCGAGCGGCAGCAGGAAGAAGTCGGGCTGGATGCCCTCGGGGCTGCCGAGCGCGCGGGTGATGACGTGGCGCTCCGGATGGACCGCCGCCTCCTCGACCGTGATCTGACCGGCGTCGATCAGCTCCTGGACCACCGAGTGGTCGACGCTGATCTGCTCGAGCCGGCCCTCGGTGACCCGGTAGATGCGGGAGTCGCCGAGATTGGCCAGCAGCCACTTGGCCACGCCGTTGTCGTCGACGAGCACCGCGACGACCGCGGTGGTGCCGGCGTGCCAGCCGGGGGTCATCGCTCGGTGCGCGTTGCCGAGGTCGATGATCCGTGCCTGCGCGCGGGCGAAGGCGTCCGCGACCTGCTCGGCGCCGCGGGCAGGGTCGTACGACTCCGCGAGGCGCTGGAACTCCTCGACGACCATCTGGCTCGCGACGTCGCCGCCGGAGTGCCCGCCCATGCCGTCGGCGACCACGAAGAGAGGTGGGGCGACGAGGAACGAGTCCTCGTTGACCTTGCGCACCAGGCCGACGTCGCTCGACGCACCGTGGTGCAGATCAACGTGCCTCATGCCCGGCCCTCCACCTCGGGGATGCGGGGCGGCGACGCCGACCCGGCGAGTAGCGTAAGAGGGATGTCCAGTCGTGGGCGGGCGACACCCGCACGAACCCTCGCCGACCAGCTGCGGAGCTGGCCGGACGAGCGGCTCGTCGCGCTCCTGCGGGCCCGTCCGGATCTCGCCACACCCGCCCCTCAAGATTCGTCGCAGCTCGCCTCGCGGGCTGCCACGCGCTCGTCGATCCACCGCGCCCTCGACGGTCTCGACCGCCTGGAGCTTTCGGTGCTTGATGCCCTGCTGGTTGCAGGTCAAACCACTTCTGCGGGACTTCTCTCCATCGTCCACGCGGACCGGGCCCGGGCGGACGCCGCGCTGCAGCGGCTGCTCGACCTCGCGCTCGCCTGGGAGGGCCCCGGCGGCATCCGGGCGCTGAGCGGCGTGGCCGACGCGATGCGCGGCATGCCCGGCCTGGTGAGCGGCCTGCGCCCGTCGAGCCCGGAGCCCCCGCCCCCGGAGCGGGTGGCCGCCCTCCTGGCCGAGCTGAGCCCGGCCGCGACGGCGCTGCTCCGCCACGTCGACGCGCACGGAGGCGAGGGCACGACCGGGTCGGCGCGCCGCACGGTCACGCCCGGCCAGGCCGCCAGCCCGGCCGAGGAGCTCATCAGCCGCCGGCTGCTGGTGCCGCGCGAGGGCGACTCGGTCGTGCTGCCCGGCGAGGTGGGGCTCGCCCTGCGCGGCGGGCGCACGACGCCCGAGGCCGTCGACGACGTGCCGGGCCTGGCCACGGCGACCCGCGACCCCGCGCTGGTGGCCCGGACCGCCGCGGGCGCCGCCTTCGACGTCGTACGCCGCATGGAGCTGCTGCTCGACCACTGGGGCGTGGAGCCGCCGACCGTGCTCCGCAGCGGTGGCCTCGCGGTCCGCGACCTGAAGGCGGTGGCGCGCGAGCTGCACGTCGACGAGACGGGCGCCGCGCTCCTCGTCGAGGTGGCGCTGTCGGCCGGCCTGATCGCCGAGGGCGGCGACGCGGAGGGCACGGCCGCCTGGTTGCCGACCGAGGAGTTCGACGTCTGGTCCGGACGGCCGACGGCCGAGCGGTGGGCACGGTTGATCGGCGGCTGGCTGGGAAGCAGCCGCGTCCCGTCGCTGGTCGGCTCGCGCGACCAGTCGGGCAAGTCGTGGAACGCGCTGGCCCCCGAGCTGTCGAGCGGGCTGGCCGAGGACGCCCGACGCCTCGCGTTGCGGGTGCTGGCCGACGTCCCCGAAGGCGAGGTCCTGGCGGTCGGCACGGGCGTCGCCTCGTTGGTCCAGCACGTGGAGTGGCTGCGCCCGCGCCGGCCCGCGGTCTTCGCCGACCTGGTGACGGCGGCGCTCGACGAGGCCGCGTTCCTGGGCGTGAGCGGTGCGGGCGGCCTCCCGCCGAGCGGCCGCCTGGTCGCCCACGACGACCTGCCGGGGGCGGCCGCCGCCCTCGATCCGCACCTGCCACGACCGGTTGACCACGTCCTGCTCCAGGCCGATCTCACCGCCGTCGCACCCGGCCCGCTCGAGACCGAGGTGGCCCGCCGGCTGCACCTGCTCGCCGACGTCGAGTCGCGCGGCGGCGCCACCGTCTACCGCTTCACCTCCGGCTCGCTGCGCCGTGGCTTCGACGCCGGCTGGTCGGCGCTCGAGGTGCGCGACTTCCTCACCGGCGTCTCCCAGACGCCCGTCCCGCAGCCGCTCGAGTTCCTCGTCGACGACGTGGCCCGCACCTTCGGCAGCGTACGGGTCGGGCACGCCGAGGCCTTCCTGCGCGCCGACGACGAGGCCGCCCTGGCCGCGCTCGTGCACGACCCGCGGTCACGCACCCTCGGGCTCCGCCTGCTGGCGCCGACCGTCGCGATCTCGACCTCACCGCTCGACGTGCTGCTGCCGCGGCTGCGCGAGCTGGGCGCGGCACCGGTCGTCGAGGCGGCCGACGGCACCGTGCGGGTCAGCCGCCCCGACCTCCGTCGGGCCCGCGTCCGGCGGGGCCGCCGTCCTGCCGGAGCGGTCGAGGCGCGCCGCGCGGCGCAGGTCCAGGCGGTCGCCACCGCGATCCGCGCCGGCGACCGGGCCGAGGCCTCGCGACCCGCGAGCGCGCAGACGACCACCCCGTCGGGAGCCCTGTCGGCGCTCCGCGAGGCCATCGAGGGCGGCACGACCGTGGTGATCGGCTATGTCGACAACCACGGCGCCACGAGCGAGCGCGTCGTCGACCCGCGGCGGCTCGACGGCGGCCGGCTCTCGGCCTTCGACCACCGCGCGGACGACGTACGCGACTTCGCGGTGCACCGCATCACCGGCGTCCGCCGCGCCTAGACCCTCACGCCCGGTCCGTAGAATGGGCCGGTGGACTTCATCCGCTACGCCGAGCGCGCCGCGTCGCTCGTCAACGCCGACCTGCCCGACGAGGCGGCGCTGCACGAGCACCTCGCCGACCGCTCCTGGCTGCACACGTCGGTGGCGCCTGCGGACGTGTCGTCCCTCAGGTCGTTCCAGACCGAGCTGCGACCGGTGTTCGAGGCCTCCGACGTCGACGACGTGCCCCTCGTGGTCGGGTCGCTCAACGACCTGCTCGCCAGCCACCCGGTCACGCCGATGATCTCCGACCACGACCCGGCGAACCTCCACATGCACGTCACCAACCGCGCCTCGTCGGTGGCCGAGCTGATGATCGCGGAGTCGTTGATGGGACTGGCCAACCTCGTGTGCGACCTCGGCGCGACCCGGCTCGGCATCTGCTCCGAGCCCAGGTGCGACAACGTGTTCGTCGACACCTCGCCCAACCAGTCGCGGCGCTACTGCTCCGACCGCTGCTCCTCGCGGGCCAACGTCGCGGCGTTCCGCGCCCGACAGAAAGCTGCGACCGGATGAACGACGGCCCGCTCATCGTCCAGTCGGACAAGACGCTCCTGCTCGAGGTCGACCACCCGTCGGCCGCCGAGGCCCGCAAGGCGATCGCACCGTTCGCCGAGCTCGAGCGCTCGCCCGAGCACATCCACACCTATCGCCTCACCCCGCTCGGCCTCTGGAACGCGCGCGCCGCCGGCCACGACGCCGAGCAGGTCGTCGACGCGCTGCTGACCTGGTCGCGCTACGCCGTCCCGCACGCGCTGCTCGTCGACGTCGCCGAGACGATGGGCCGCTACGGCCGCCTCCGGCTCGAGAAGCACCCCGTGCACGGGCTGGTGCTGTCGAGCACCGACCGCCCGGTGCTCGAGGAGGTGCTGCGCGCCAAGAAGATCGCCGGCATGGTCGGCGCGCGGCTCGACGACGACAGCGTCGCGGTCCACCCGAGCGAGCGCGGCAACCTCAAGCAGGCGCTGCTCAAGCTCGGCTGGCCGGCCGAGGACTTCGCCGGCTACGTCGACGGCGAGGCGCACGCGATCGACCTCGCCGAGGACGGCTGGACGCTGCGGCCCTACCAGCGCGAGGCTGCCGAGGCCTTCTGGGACGGCGGGTCCGGGGTCGTCGTGCTGCCCTGCGGCGCCGGCAAGACCATCGTCGGTGCGGCGTCGATGGCCCATGCGCAGGCCACCACGCTGATCCTCGTCACCAACACGGTGAGCGCGCGGCAGTGGAAGGACGAGCTGGTCGCGCGGACGTCGTTGACGCCCGACGAGATCGGTGAGTACTCCGGTGCCGTCAAGGAGATCCGCCCGGTCACGATCGCGACCTACCAGGTCCTGACCACCCGGCGGAAGGGCGTCTACCCGCACCTCGACCTGCTCGACGCCCGCGACTGGGGACTGATCGTCTACGACGAGGTCCACCTGCTGCCGGCGCCGATCTTCCGGATGACCGCCGACCTCCAGGCCCGGCGTCGGCTCGGCCTGACGGCGACCCTGGTCCGCGAGGACGGCCGCGAGGGAGAGGTCTTCTCGCTGATCGGCCCCAAGCGCTACGACGCGCCGTGGAAGGACATCGAGGCACAGGGCTACATCGCACCCGCCGACTGCGTCGAGGTGCGGGTCACCCTCCCCGACAGCGAGCGGCTGGCGTACGCCACGAGCGATCCCGACACCCGCTACCGCCTCGCCTCGTGCACCCACGCCAAGATCGACGTGGTCCGCGACCTGGTGCGGGAGCACGCGGGCCAGCCGACCCTCGTGATCGGGCAGTACATCGACCAGCTCGACGAGATCGCCGCGCTGCTCGACGCCCCGGTGATCAAGGGCGAGACGCCGGTGAAGGAGCGCCAGCGGCTGTACGCCGCCTTCCGCTCCGGCGAGGTCGGCCTGCTCGTGGTCAGCAAGGTCGCCAACTTCTCCATCGACCTGCCCTCGGCCGAGGTGGCGATCCAGGTCAGCGGCTCCTTCGGCTCGCGCCAGGAGGAGGCCCAGCGCCTCGGCCGGCTGCTCCGCCCGAAGACCGAGGGACGCAGCGCCCACTTCTACACGATCGTCTCGCGTGACACGGTCGACGCCGACTTCGCGCAGAACCGACAGCGCTTCCTCGCCGAGCAGGGCTACGCCTACCGGATCATCGACGCCGGCGACCTCACCGCCGAGTCGAGCTGAGCCGACGTGCGACCTCACCCGTGGCCCCCCGGGCTAGCCTCGGCGTCGTGACCCTCCGCGAACGCATCGGCAGCGAGCTGTTCCGCAAGGTGGCCGGCCCCGACGGCCCCCGGCAGCGCCAGCGGGTGCACGGGACGCCGGGGCCGCGCTGGTTCGCGCCCGACTCCCCGATCGCCCGTGTGCACGGTGACGCGTCGATGTTCGTGGGCGGGATCCGGGCGATCATGCTCCAGTCGCTGCACCCGGCGGCGATGCAGGGTGTCGCCGACCACTCCGGCTACCGCGGTGACATGTGGGGCCGCCTCGCCCAGGTCTCGACCTACATCGCGATGACGACCTTCGGCGCCGAGCAGGACGCACTCCAGGTGATCCGTGCGGTGCAGCGCGCGCACGAGTCGGTGACCGGCACGATGCCCGACAAGACGCCGTACGCCGCCTCCGACCCGCACCTGCTCGGCTGGGTCCACGTGGCCGAGATCGACAGCTTCCTCGCGGCGCACGACCGGTTCGGCCACCGCCCGTTGGTCGGGCCGGAGCGCGACGAGTACGTCGCCCAGACCGCCCACGTCGCCGCCCTGCTCGGCGTGGTCGACCCGCCCACGACCGAGGCGGGGCTCCGCTCGAGGCTCGCGTCCTACGAGCCCGAGCTCCGCAGCACCGAGGCCGCGCGCGACGCCATCCGGTTCCTCGTCTGGCACCCCGACCTCCCGCTCGCGGCGCGCCCGGCGTACCTCTCCCTGGTCGGCGCCGCGGTCTCCCTCACCCCGGAGTCGTCACGCCGCGCGCTGGGGCTCCCGCACCCGCCGGTGCTCGACGCGACCCTGGACCGCACCGTCGGCCGCGCGCTCGGCCGGCTCTCGACGGGCGCGATCCGCTGGGCGATGGCGCCCGGCCATGCCCACGCCCGGGCCCTCCAGGCATCGGTCGGGGCGTGAGCGTCGCGGCGGACCGCTGGCCGCTCGAGGACCACCTCGACCTGCGCGACGAGCTGCTCGTCGCCTGGGACCGCGACGGCTACCACGACCTGCTCCACCTCACCGAGGTGCTCGACCGGCTCGACCTTCTCGCCGGTGCGGGTGCCCGCTTCGACACGACCACCGTGGCGCTCGCGGCGTGGTTCCACGACGCGGTGTACGACGGAGCGGCGGACGACGAGGAGCGGTCGGCGCAGTGGGCCGAGCACGCGCTGCCGGCGGCGTACGCCGACGAGGTGGCGCGCCTGGTGCGGATGACGGTCCACCACCGCCCGGCCGACGACGACCCGGCCGGCTGCGCGCTGAGCGACGCGGACCTCGGCATCCTCGCCGCATCGCCCGAGCGCTACGCCGCCTACGTCGCGGGCGTGCGTGTCGACTTCGCGCACGTCGGCGACGCCGACTTCCGCGCCGGGCGGGCAGCCGTGCTCACCGACCTGGCCGCGAAGCCGCACCTCCTGCACACCCCGCAGGGGCGTGAGCTGTGGGAAGCGACGGCGCGCGAGAACCTCGCCGGCGAGCTCGAGGAGCTGCGGCGAGGCTGAGCCCGCGACCTAGTGGTCCGCGAGCTGGAGGTAGACCGTGAAGCGGTCGTGCCGGTAGCAGGTGCGCGAGACCTCGACGATCCGGCCGTCCGAGACGGCACGACGTGCGTGGCGCAGGACCGGGTCCCCCTCGGCGATCTCGAGCATCGTCGCCTCCTCCGCGCTGGCGCGGTCGGCACTGATGGAGTCCTCGACCTCGGTCGGCCGCAGGCCGCGGGTGGTGAGGGCTTCGTAGAGGCTGGTCGGGGTGCCGTGCTGGAGGAACCCCGGGAGCAGCACCTCGTTGAGGTAGGCGTCCTCGACGCACACGATGGCCTGGTCGGCGCGGCGCAGCCGGCGCCAGTGCAGCACGGGGTCGCCGGGCGAGATGTCGAGCGCGCGGGCCACTCCCGGGCCGGCCTGCTCGACGCGGGCCAACAGTGTCTGGGACTCCGGCAGCATCCCCCGGCGCTTGATCTCCTCGGTGAAGGAGGTCAGTCGACCGGCGGTCTTGGGGGGCTGTGCGACGAACGTGCCACGTCCCGGGATGCGCTCCAGCAGGCCCTCGGCGACGAGGGCGTCGAGCGCCTGTCGTACGGTCATCCGCGCGACGCCGAAGCGAGCGACCAGCTCGCGCTCGGACGGTGCGGCGGAGCCGGGCGGCTGCGACTCGATGAGGCTACGGACGTGCTCACGGACCTGGACATGCTTCAGCGCGCGTTGGCGCGGTACGACGAGGTCCACCTGATCCATGCCTGTCAGGCTAGGACTGGGCTGGACCGGTGTCTGCGAATTGACCAAGTATGTGGTAAAGCCTTGATCTCGCCTTGATGATCGAATGTGTGTTCGAGTGATGGTATATCCTGTGTCGGTGGACTTCCAGACGTCCCTGTTCGCCGACGAGGCCGCGGTCGCACCCCGCCTCGCACCGCAGCGTCGTCCCCTCGCCGACGGGGCGTGGGTCGATGTCCAGCGCAACTGGCTCTGCGACCCCGACGACGTCTTCGCCGCGCTCGTCGAGCGGGTGCCGTGGCGTGCGGAGCGCCGGGAGATGTACGACGCGGTGGTCGACGTGCCGCGCCTGGTCCACACCTACCTCGCCGACGACGAGCTGCCCCACCCCGTGCTCGAGGCGGCCCGCGCCGATCTCAGCGCCCACTACCGGCCCGAGCTCGGCGAACCCTTCGTGAGCGCCGGCTGCTGCTACTACCGCGACGGCCGCGACTCGGTCGCGTGGCACGGAGACACCATCGGCCGCGGCCGCGCCGAGGACACCATGGTCGCGATCGTCAGCGTCGGCGACCCACGCCGCCTCCTGCTCCGCCCGCGCGGCGGCGGGCCGTCGATCGCGCTGACCATGGGCCACGGCGACCTGGTGGTGATGGGCGGCTCGTGCCAGCGCACGTGGGAGCACGCGGTGCCCAAGGTCGCGCACTCCGGGCCTCGCATCTCCGTGCAGTTCCGCCCGCTCAACGTGTTCTGAGCCGGGGGTGCGGTCAGCGCCTGAACAACCTGCGCAGCACCGCGAGTGCGGCGACCGCAGCCAGGGCGTGCTTCCAGTACGACTTCAGCAGCACCGGGAGGACCGCGCTGCCGAGGTCGAGCGCCTCCGTGGAATGCGCGGACGGCGACGGCGCCGAACGCACCGGCGGGATCGGCGCGGTGGACGCGGCGGGCGGTGGGTCACCGTCCGGCGCGGGGCTGCCCGCACCAGACGGTGGCGCGGGGGTGGGCTCCGCCTCCGGCTCGGCAGCGGTCAGCCGCTGCTCGAGGCAGGCGACGAACTGGCCGAGCAGCTTGTCGGAGACGTCCTGCATGACGCCGCGGCCGAACTGCGCCGGCTTGCCGGTGATCGCGAGGTCGGTCTGCACCGAGACGTCGGTCGAGCCGCCCGCGTCCGTCATCGTGACGACGACGTTGGCGCCCGCCGTCCCGTTGCCGCGCTTGTCCTTGCCCTTGGCGTCGACGACGAAACGGTGCGCCGCCTGGTCCTTCTCCACGAAGGTGCCGGTGCCGTTGTAGAGCAGCGCGATCGGGCCGAGCTTGACCTTCACCGACCCGGCGAACGAGTCGGCGTCGGCCTCGGTCACCTGTGCGCCGGGAAAGCACTCGGCGACCGACGCGATGTCGTTGAAGTGCGCCCAGGTCTCCTCGACGTCGATCGGGACGGTGAAGCGGTGGGTCAGCTCCACTACGCACCCGCTGCCTTCAGGACCGCGCGGCCCGTCAGGACGCGCGCGAGGTGCTGGCGGTAGTCGGCCGCGCCGTTGAGGTCGGAGGGCGGGTTGGTGCCCTCGGCCGCCTGCTCCGCCGCAGCGCGTACGCCGTCCTCGGTCGCGCTCGCACCCGCGAGTGCGGCCTCCGTCGCGCGGGCACGCAACGGGGTCGAGCCCATGTTGGTCAGGCCGATCCTCGCCTCGTCGATGGAGCCCTTGACGGTCGCGGCGACCGCCACGATCGGCCACTGGTGGGCGACGCGGACGAACTTCTCGTAGTGCGCGCCCCAACCGGTGTGCTTGGGGATCCGCACCTCGGTGAGGATCTCGTCGTCGCCGATCGCGGTCTCGAAGAGGTCGACGAAGAAGTCCTCGGCCTCGACCGTGCGGGTGCCGCCGGCACCCTGGATGACGAACTGCGCACCCAGCGCCAGCGCCGGCGCACCGAGGTCGCCCGCCGGGTCGGCGTGCGCGAGGGCGCCGCCGAACGTGCCGCGGTGCCGGATCTGCGAGTCGGCGACCTCGGCCGCCGCCTTCGAGACGAGCAGCGCGTGCTCCCTGACGAGCTCGTGGTCGCGCACGTCGTGGTGCGTGGTCATCGCGCCGATCACGATGGCGTCGCCGTCGTCGCGGATCCCGCGCAGCGAGGAGATGCCGCCGAGGTCGATCACGACCTCGGGCGCGTTGAGCCGCATCCGCAGGACCGGCAGCAGGCTCTGCCCGCCGGCCAGGATCTTCGCGTCGTCGCCGTGCTCGCCGAGCGCGGCAAGCGCCTCCTCGACCGACGTGGGGGCGAGGTAGTCGAACTTCACCGGGATCACTGGCCCGCTCCTTGTCCTGAGGTGCCGAGGGACGAGCCTTCTCGAGGGGCTTCGTCCTGGTTCAGCGAGTCTTCCTGGAAGTGCGGCATGGCCGCCTGGGGCGTCGCCGCGTCACCGTCGTTGGCATGGATCGCGCGCCACACCCGCTCCGGCGTGCACGGCATCTGGATGTCGTTCACGCCCAGGTGGCGCACGGCGTCGACGACCGCGTTGACGACCGCCGGCGTGGACGCGATGGTGCCGGCCTCGCCGACGCCCTTCGTGCCGAGGGTGTTGGTGGTGCACACGCTCGGCTCGTCGGTGTGGAGCACGTCGAACGAGATCGTGTCGGCGGACGTCGGCAGCAGGTAGTCGACGAACGAGCCGCTGACGAGGGTGCCGGCCTCGTCGTGCACGGCCTCCTCCCACAGCGCCTGCGCGATGCCCTGCACCAGCCCGCCGTGCACCTGCCCGGCGACGATCAGCGGGTTGATGATGGTGCCGATGTCGTCGCAGCAGGTGTACTTCCGCATCCTCACCGCACCCGTCTCGGTGTCGACCTCCATCGCGCAGAGGTGCGTGCCGTGCGGGTAGTTGAAGTTGACGGGGTCGAAGGTCGCGTCGGCGTCGAGGCTGAGCTCCATGCCCTCGGGGTAGTCGTGGCCCGCGAACGTCGCCGTCGAGAGCTCCTGGATCGACGTCCCCTGGTCGGTGCCGCGGACGGTGAACCGGCCGTCGGAGTACTCGAGGTCGTCGGCGTTGGCCTCGAGCAGGTGCGCCGCGAGGACCTTGGCCTTGTCGATGACCTTGTCGACCGCCCGGACCAGCGCCTCGCCGCCGACCACGAGCGAGCGTGAGCCGTAGGTGTCGAGGCCCTTCGGCGCCACCTGGGTGTCGCCGTGCAGCACCTCCACGTCCTCGAACGGCACGCCGAGCCGGTCCGCGACGATCTGGCTGAACGCCGTCTCGTGGCCCTGACCGTGGGCACTGGCGCCCGTGACGACCTCGACCTTGCCGAGCGGGGTCATCCGGACGGTGGCGTGCTCCCAGCCGCCGGCGCCGTAGTCGAGGCTGCCGAGCACGCGGCTCGGCGCCAGGCCGCACATCTCGGTGAAGGTCGAGACCCCGATGCCGAGCTGCACCCGGTCGCCGCGATCGCGCCGCTCGGCCTGCTCGCGCCGCAGCTCGTCGTAGCCGAACGACGCCTTCGCCTGGGCGGTCGCTGCCTCGTAGTTGCCCGAGTCGTACTCGAGACCGGCGACGGTCGTGAACGGGAACTCCTCGTGGGTGATCCAGTTGCGCTCGCGGATCTCCAGCGGATCGACGCCCACCTCCGCGGCGAGCTCGTCCATCATCCGCTCGATGGCGTACGTCGCCTCCGGCCGGCCGGCGCCGCGGTAGGCGTCGGTGAAGGTCGTGTTGGTGAGCACGGTCTGGCACTCGAAGCGGTACGCCGGGAACTTGTAGATCGCGTTGAACATGAACGCGCCGAGCACGGGGACACCGCCGCCGACGATCGCGACGTAGGCGCCGAGGTCGGCGTCGAGGTGCACCTTGAAGCCGGTGACGTTGCCGTCCTTGTCGGCCGCGAGGGTCAGCGTCTGCACCTGGTCACGGCCGTGGTGGGCCGCCATCAGGCTCTCGCTGCGGGTCTCGGTGTACTTCACCGGCTTCGACAGCCGACGGGCCACCGCCCAGGCGATCCACTCCTCGGGGGTCGCCTGGAGCTTGCCGCCGAAGCCGCCACCCACGTCGGGCGCGATGACCCGGATCTTGCTCTCGGGCACACCGGTCGTGGCCGCGAGGGCGAACCTGAGGATGTGCGGGATCTGGGTCGCCGACCACATGGTGAGCTGCTCGCCGGTCGGGTCCACCACGACGCTGCGGGGCTCCATGAAGGCGGGGATGAGCCGCTGCTGGCGGTACTCCCGCTCGATGACGATGCCGTTGTTCCGGGCCTCGGTGATGGCCTCCTCGACGTCGCTGCCGGTGCCCGCGTCGCCCGAGTCGAAGACCCACAGGGCCGACTTGTTGGTGCCGAGGTCGGGATGCGCGAGGACCTGGTCCTCGAGCGCCTTCTTGATGCCGACGACGGCCGGCAGCTCGTCGTACTCCACATCGACCAGCTCGGCCGCGTCACGCGCCTCGGCGGCGCTGCGGGCCACCACCACCGCGACGATCTCGCCGGCGAACGCGACCCGGTCGGCGGGCATCGGCGAGTGGCCGGGGGTCTTCTGGTCGGGCGTGATCGGCCACGCGTTGATGCAGACGCCGAGCTCCTCGCCGAAGTCCTTGCCGCTCAGCACCGCGACGACGTTGGGCGAGGACTTCGCCGCCTCGGTGTCGACCGAGGTGATGGTCGCGTGCGCGTACGGGCTGCGCACCATGGCGAGGTGCAGCATCCCGGGGAGGGTCATGTTGTCGGTCCAGCGGGTGCGGCCGGTGATGAGGCGCTGGTCCTCCTTGCGGCGGCGGTCCTTGCCGATCTCGGCGGCCGGGCGGTCCTGGGTGGTGCTCATGTCGTCGCCCCCTGGGTCTCGGCGGCGTGGAGGACGCTCTTGACGATGTTGTGGTAGCCGGTGCAGCGACAGAGGTTGCCCTCCATCCCGAGCCGCACCTCCTCCTCGGTCGGGCTCGGGTTCTCAGCGAGCAGGTCGACCGCCTGCATGATCATCCCCGGCGTGCAGAAGCCGCACTGGAGGCCGTGGCACTCGCGGAACGACTCCTGGACCGGGTGCAGGTCCCCTTCAGCGGTGTCGGCGAGCCCCTCGATCGTGGTCACGGTGCGACCGTTGGCCTGCACGGCGAGCACGTTGCACGACTTCACGCTCGTGCCGTCGAGGTGCACGGTGCACGCCCCGCAGTTGGAGGTGTCGCAGCCGATCACGGTGCCGGTCTTGCCGAGCTTCTCGCGGAGGTACTGCACCAGCAGCATCCGCGGCTCGACGTCGTCGGAGACCGCGGCCCCGTCGACGGTGAGTTCGATCTTCGTCATCAGGCCACTCCCAATTGAGGTCCAGTGTGAGGCGGGTCACGTAGGACCGAACCTAGGTCGCGCTGGTTGGCGAAAGGTAGGTCTGGACCCGACCGTCAGCCGCGGCCGGCGGCGAGCTTGCCCTTGAGCAGCGGGGCCACCGGGTGGTGGACGGGGAGGGAGGCGAGGCAGGCCTCGACGACTGCGGTGTCGTAGGGCGCGAGGTCGCTGTAGCGCAGCACCGCGTCCGGGTCGGGCTGCACGAGCAGGGCCTCCCGGACGCTCACCGCGAGGTAGTCGCCCATCTGCACGAGCGCCGGCGACTCGGTGCCGGGCAGCAGGTCGCCGCCGTAGGCCCGCACGGCCGCTCGTACGTCGCCGCGACGCAGCAGGCGCTGCACCTCCTCGACGTCGGTGGCCACCGGGAGCGTCAGCCGGTAGGGCCGCGAGGAGAGCTGGCCCGCGAGCGCGGCCCGCAGGTGCGACACCTCGGCCTTGAGCGTCGAGGTGGTGACCGACGAGTCGCCGTAGAGCAGGGCGTGGAGGTGCTCGACCGACAGGCCACCCGGGTGCATCGCGAGCAGCGCGAGGATCTCGGTCTGCCGCCGGTTGAGCAGCAGCCGCTGGCCGTCGAGCCACACCTCGGCGGTGCCCAGCAGCGTCAGCGTGAGCCCTGGATCGGTGGGCGCCGCCGCCCCGAGCGGTGTCGTACGCCGGTCGGCGGGCAGCGCACCCTCGATCAGGCGGGCCATCACCCGTGCCGTGGCGAGGCCGATGGGGTGGGTGCGGTCCCAGGTCGTCGAGAGGTCGATGACCCCGAGCGGGCGACCGCTCACCGGGTCGAAGACCGGCGCCGCCCAGCACACCCAGTTGTGCACCACCTCGGCGTAGTGCTCGGCGCTGAAGACCATCGACGGGGCGCCGGTGCGGCCGGCGATGGCGAGCGCGTTGGTGCCGACGCTGGCCTCGTCCCAGCGGCCGCCGGCCACGAAGTTCACCGTCTCGGCCTTGCGGCGCATCACCCGGCCCCCGTAGGTCCACAGGATGCGCGTCTGCTCGTCGGTGACGGCGATGACGAGGTCGCCGTCCTCGGCGGTGCGGCGCAGCTCGTCCTGCACCCGGGTGACCGCGGTCTGCAGCGGCGAGTGGTTCCAGAACTCCGCGGTGTCGTCCTCGTCGGCGAGCGGTGCGTGGGTCACCGTCGGCGAGACCACGCCGGAGAGCTGCCAGCTGCTGAGGATCTCGGGCCGGACCGCGTCGGCCTCCTCGTCACCGTCGGCGACGAACTGTGTCCACGCGCGTACGGCTCGCACGCGGCGTGCGTGCAGGTCATCACTGGTGGTCATGGCGGCTCCGACGAAGGTCTTCGGGGGTGGCGCAAACCTAGCCCGGGTGTGACCAGCGCAACAGGGAACACATGGGGGACGCATCAGAGGACGACCGCCACGTCGGTCATGGTCTCGGTCCCGCTGTCGGTGGCCACCGCGATGAGTGAGCACCGGACCCCCGGCGCCGGCACGACCGACGGCCACACTCGCGAGCACAGCCCGGACGGCGACCCGGGCCCGACTCAGCGACTCCGTGTGAAGGTGGCGACGATCCCGGGGTGGTCGGTGACCAGGCGGCGGTAGGACTCGTAGGAGTCGATGCGGAACTCGGAGTCGCGCTCGGCCATCACGTAGTCGATCCCCGACCCGCCCTTGCGACCGGTGTAGTTGGTCTCCAGGCGCAGCGGCCGGGTGATCCGGCCCTTCACGAGGTGGTCGGTCGTGTCGCGGTTCTCGGTGACGTTGCAGTCGCAGAGCCCGACGAACTGGTGCACCTTGCGAGCGTCCTGGGCGATGAAGCGGACCCGGGCCGCCATCCGCCACATGGCCTGGACCCCGGCGAGGTTGCCGTAGTTGGGCCCGCCGGTGCGGCGGTTGTGGAGGTGGTTGGGCAGGTGGAAGCTCATCGCGCGGATGACGTGGCCGCTCGCGCGGTGCCGGAGCACCGCCACCACGCCGTACTGGTCGTGGGCGGTGCGTCCCGATTGGCGCCGCCAGGTCCTGCCGGTCAGCAGGGCGGACCAGGTCTTCTCCAGCTTCCACACGTCCTTGTTGAACGCGATGGGGTTGTCGTCCGTGCCGGTCGGGCCGCTCGGCATCAGCAGCGTCCAGGACGCGGGCAGCGAGGCGCGCAGGGCCGGCCGGCTGAAGAGCCGCTCCTGGAACCCGATCACCGAGGCGCCACCGTCGAGGACGCGACCGATGTCGTGGCGCATGCCCGGGACCCGCATCCCCTTGCGCAGGTTGAGCGTCGCCACGGTGAAACGACCGCTCGGTCCCGAGGACCTCGTCTCCTCGCGAGCGGTCGTCGCCGATGCGACGGGAACCAGCAGTGCGAGCAGCAGCAGGGTCACGACGAGGAGAGCGGTCGTCCGGAAACGGTCACGGGGTGGTGCGGCTGGAAAAAGCATCCGAAAGACCGTAGACGACGCCTCCGCCGCCGCAAATTCGTCGCGACGGCGGCCCTGCGGGCGAGTCAGTCGTCGTGGTGGATCCGGCCCTCCGTGGAGGCCAGCCGCTCCCCCGACCCGCCCCACTGGCGCGCGACGATCTCCGCGGCGATCGACACTGCCGTCTCCTCGGGCGTACGGGCGCCGAGGTCGAGCCCGATCGGCGAGGACAGCAGCGCCAGCTCGGACTCGGTCAGGCCCGCCTCGACCAGCCGCTCCATCCGCTCGTCGTGCGTGCGTCGCGAGCCCATCGCGCCGATGTAGGACGGGCGTACGTCGTCGTCGAGCCGCAGCGCGACCTCGAGGAGCGGCACGTCGAACTTCGGATCGTGCGTCAGCACCGCGAGCACCGTGCGCCGGTCGATGAGCCCAGCGTCGAGCTCGGCCTGCAGGTAGCGGTGCGGCCAGTCGACGACGACCTCGTCCGCGCCCGGGAAGCGCGAGCTGGTGGCGAAGACGGGTCGGGCGTCGCAGACGGTCACGTGGTAGCCGAGGAACGACCCCACCCTGGCCACGGCGGCGGCGAAGTCGATCGCACCGAAGACCAGCATCCGCGGTTTCGGCGCGAAGCCCCAGACGAAGACCCGCATGCCCTCGCCGCGGCGCTCGCCGTCCGGGCCGTAGGTCAGCGTGGCGTTGGTCCCGACCGCCAGGATGCCGAGCGCGTCGTCGTGGACCGCGGCGTCGGCCCTGGGCGAGCCGATGGTGCCCTCGGCCTCGGCATCGGGCCGGACGACCATCCGGCGCCCGAGCCGGGCAGGGTCCGGGTGCTCGATGACGGTGGCCACGGCAACCGGGCGACCGGCCTCGATGTCGTCGGCGACCTCGCCGAGCTGGGGGAAGGTGGTGCGGGACACCTGCTCGACGAACACGTCGAGGATCCCGCCGCAGGTCAGGCCGACGGCGAAGGCGTCGTCGTCGGAGACGCCGTAGCGCTCCAGCACCGGCTCGCCGGAGGCGACCACCGACTGCGCGAGCTCGTAGACGGCGCCCTCGACGCAACCGCCGGACACGGAGCCGACTGCGGTCGCGTCGGGACCGACGAGCATCGACGCGCCGGCCGGCCGGGGCGCGGACCGGAAGGTGGCGACCACGGTGCCGACGCCGATCGTCTCGCCGGCCTCCCACCACCGCATCAGCTCGGGCAGCACGTCACGCACGCGCGATCACCTCGGTGAGCTCGGCGAAGGTCGCCAGCGAGTGCCCGGCGAGGAAGTCGTCGCAGTGCGGCAGCGCGGCCACGACGCCGCCCTGGAGCGGCTCGTAGCCCGCCTTGCCTCGGTGCGGGTTGACCCAGATCACCCGGTGGGCGACCCGCCGCAGCCGCGCCATCTGCTCGCCGAGGAGCACGGCGTCACCGCGCTCCCAGCCGTCGCTGAACACCACCACCACGGCGCCGCGGGCCATCCCGCGCTGCCCCCACCGGTCGAGGAAGACGCGGATGGTCTCCCCCAGCCGCGTGCCGCCCGACCAGTCCGGCACGACCTCGCCGGCCGCCACGATCGCCCGGTCGGCGTCGGGCGAGCGCAGGGCGCGGGTGACGTGGGTCAGCCGGGTGCCGACCGTGAAGGTCTCGACGGTGCCGCCCGCGGTCCGCGCCGACTGGGTCAGGCGGTGGGCCAGCCGCACCAGCGCGTCGGCGTACGCACTCATCGAGCCGCTCACGTCGACCAGCAGCACCACCCGGCGCGGCCGTACGCCGCGCCGACGCCAGGCGATCTCGCCGGGCTCGCCGAGGTGGCGCAGCGAGTTGCGCAGGGTGCGGGACGCGTCGACCTCGCCGCGGTGCCACCTCTGGTGCCGGGCCGTACGCCGGTGCGGCGGGCGCAGCGACAACCGGACGAACATCCGGGCCAGGCGCCGCTTCTCGGCGGCGTCGAGCGAGGCGACATCGCGGTGCCGGAGCACCTCCGCCGCCGACGCGGCCGCACGGACCACGTCCTCGTCGCCGTCCTCGCCGTCTCCTCCGCCGGCGCCCTCGGCGTCCGGCAGCAGGTGCGCCGTTGCGGGCCGCGAGGAGTCCCTCGGTCGGGCCTGCGGCAGGCCGTCGCGGGCGCTGAACCACGCCGCGAAGACCTGGTCGTGGCGGAACAGGTCGTCGGGCGATGCGCACAGGGTGGCCCGGCCGGCCCACCACGTCGCCTGCCGATCGTCGGCGCCGACCTCGGCCACCGCGGCCAGGAAGCCCTGGGCCCGGTCCTGGGTGACGGCGACGCCGGCCGCGCGCAGCGCCCGGGTGAAGCCGAGGAACACCTCGTCGGCGGCATGGGCGGCGGCGTCGGCGGTGACGCTCACGATGACAGCATCCGGTCGAGTGCGGCCTTCACCCGGTCGGCGTCCTCGCGGTACTTCAGCAGCGCCCCGAGCGTCGCGGCGGCCGACGCCAGGTCGAGCTCCGCGGTGCCGAGGTAGGTCAGCGCCCTTGCCCAGTCGAGGGTCTCGGCGACCCCCGGCGGCTTGAGCAGGTCGTCGCGCGTGCGCAGCTGCTGGACCAGGCCGACGACCTGGCGAGCGAGGGTCTCGCTGACCTCGGGCGCCCGCGACCGGACGATCTCGACCTCCCGCTCGAGCCCCGGGTGGTCGATCCAGTGGTAGAGGCAGCGCCGCTTCAGCGCGTCGTGGAGCTCGCGGGTGCGGTTGGAGGTCAGCACCACGAACGGCGGCTCGGGGGCGGTGACGGTGCCGAACTCCGGGATCGTCACCTGCCAGGTGGACAGCACCTCCAGGAGGAACGCCTCGAACTCGTCGTCCGCGCGGTCCACCTCGTCGATCAGCAGGACCGCCGGCGCCTGGCGGAGGGCGGCGAGGACCGGGCGCGACAGCAGGAAGCGCTCGTCGTACAGGCTCTTCTCGGCCTCGTCGGAGTCGACGTGCCCCGCCGCCTCGAGCGCGCGGAGGTGGAGGATCTGGCGCGGGAAGTCCCAGTCGTAGAGCGCCTGGCTGGCGTCGATCCCCTCGTAGCACTGGAGCCGGACGAGCGGCAGGCCGAGGCTCTCCGCGAGGGCCTCGGCCAGCGCGGTCTTGCCGGTGCCCGGCTCGCCCTCGAGGAGCAGGGGCCGCTCCATGCGCGCGGCCAGGAAGACGACGGTGGCCAGCTCGTCGTCGGCCAGGTACCCCGTCGCACCCAGGCGGGCGGCGACGTCTGCGGCGGAGTCCAGTCCTTCGGCCATGTCGTCAGGCTACGACCCGGCACGTTGGTCGGACGTTGGGTCCACCGCAGCGCCGGACGGAGAGGTCAGCGGGTGTCGACGTCGGCGCCCGTCGCGAGGTCGCCGCACTCGACGAGCGCGGTGTCGTGCGCGGCGAGGTAGTCGCGTGCCCCGCGGTCACCGGTCGCGCTCGCGACCACGCCCGCCCAGTGGTCCCGACCGATCAGGACGGGGTGCCCCGGGACGCCGTCGTACGCCGCGCGCGCCAGGTCGCCCCGACCGCCGGCCACGCCGACGAGGCGGGCCACCACTCCCGCATCGACGTCGGGGAGGTCGACCAGCGACACGAGGGCGACGTCGTGGTCGGTCGTCGCGAGTGCGCCGAGCCCGGCCCGGAGGGAGGCACCCATTCCCTCGGCCCAGTCGGCGGCACGGATCCGCGCGACCGACATCGGCAGCAGCGCGGCGGCCTCGTCGGCGCCGGCCCCGAGCACGACGACGATCTCGGCGCACGGCCGCAGCGCCTGCACCGAGCGCAGCAGCCACGAGGTGCCGTCGTCGTCGCGGGCCAGGGCCTTGGGGCCCCCGAAGCGCTCACCCGATCCCGCGGCGAGCAGCAGCAGGTCATGGGGGCACGGTACGCGTCAGGCGCGGGAGGCGACGGTGAGCAACGCCACCGCGTCCGTGACGGCCTCGAGGTCGTGACGCTCAGGCGGGATGACCAGGTGGTCACCGGCGCCGCCCTCCCACACCTGCTCCCCAGCCGTGAGCCGCACGGCGCCGCTGATGACCTGCAGGGTCGCTTCGCCCGGCGAGGCGTGCTCGCCCAGCGAATGGCCCGCGGCGAGGGCGATGAGCGTCTGTCGCAGGTCGTGCTTCCGTCCGCCGTAGACGGTCACCGACGACCGTCCGCTGCTCGATCCGCGGGCGAGGGCGAGGTGTCGCTCGGCCTCGCTGGTGAGTGAGGTGGTCTGCATTGATCGTCCTTCGGGTGGTGGATGGTCAGGCGACGGGCTGCGGTCCGTCGGCAGGGGGAAGGTCGGGGTGGGCCGGTGCGCCGCAGTAGTCGCGCACCTCAGCCCACCCTGTCCCATCCTCGGCGCGTCGGCGTGCTGCCGGGTTGGCCCGGCCGTGAGTCGCGTGAGCGGTAGACGATGTAGGGGCGTGTCAGGTAGCCGAGAGGCGCACTGAAGACGTGCACCAGCCGGGTGAACGGCCAGATCGCGAAGAGCCCGAACGCCACCAGGGCGTGGAGCTTGAACCCGATCGGCGCCTGCGCCATCAGCTCGGCGTCGGGCTGGAAGGCGAGGAACGAGCGGTACCAGACCGAGACTCCCTCCCGGTAGTTGTACTCCCCGCCCAGGCTGAAGATCGATCCCGCGATCGTGTTCCACATGCCCAGCACGATCGCCGCGGCGAGGAAGGCGTACATCACCTTGTCCATCACGGTGGTGGCCGAGAAGACGGGGCCGACGGTGCGGCGACGGTAGATGAGGATGCACATGCCGACCAGTGCCGCCACCCCGGCCACGAGGCCGCCGCCGACCGCTGCGTAGTGGTAGAGGTGGTCGTCGACACCGACGGCCGCGGTCCACGACCGGGGCACCAGAAGGCCGATGACGTGTCCACCGACGACGCCGAGCATGCCGAAGTGGAAGAGCGGCGAGCCCAGCCGCAGCAGCCGGTCCTCGTAGAGCTGCGAGGAGCGGGTGGTCCACCCGAACTTGTCGTAGCGGTAGCGCCACACGTGTCCCACCGCGAAGACCGCCAGGCACAGGTAGGGGACGATGACCCACAGGAACGTGCTCATCGCGGCGCCCCGACGGGGATGGTGGCCGACGAGATCAGCGGGGCGCCGTAGCCCTCCAGCCCCACCGCCTCGGCGGGTGGTCCCTGCTCGACGAGCCGTCGTACGGCGTCGGCCTCGTCGCCCTTGAGGGCCGGCAGCGTGTCGCACAGGGCGAGCAGCGCACCGGCCCACGGGGACCCGGTCGTGCCGTCGTCGTTGCGCCAGCCGATCAGCGCCAGCCGCAACATCTCGACGGCCGCGCGGTGGTCGACGAGCAGTCGCATCGCCGCATCGGCGTCCACGGTCGACCCGAGCTGCAGGACCGCGCAGAGGTGGTCGGGCAGTTCGCCCGTCTCCTCGTCCCACTCGACGCCGGCGTCTCGGTAGGCCTCCTTGAACTGCACCAGCGCCATTCCGCGGCGCCGAGTGTCGCCGTAGGCGAAGTAGGTGAGGTAGAGCGCGCACTTGCGCGTGTGGTCGAAGGTCGCGACGTACTCCTGCTGGAGCGTGCCGAGGTCCTCCTCACGAAGGTGCGCGAGGAGGGGGGCAAGGTGCTCGTTGCCAGGCACCAGTGCGGCCAGGACGTCCACGGACGACACCAGCTCGGTCGTGGGGTAGTCGAGCAGCACCGAGAGGGCGGCCCACACGGGGCGCACGACGTCGGACTTCCCCCGCGTGCGGGTGAACGCGAACATCAGTCGCCCTTCCGCGCCGGGAAGAGACCGTCAGGAACACCCTTGCCGTCCCAGTTGAGCAGGTTGACGCGCGAGGCCTTTGCGCCGCCGACGACCGAGGTCACTTGCCCGGTAAATTGATTAAAAAGTTAAAATAAAGTATGATGATGTTGTTAATGGGAATTAGTTTGGTATGAGAATTTTAGGTGTATATGGGTGTTATGAGTTAAATATGATAATAATATATCTGTCAGCCGGCTTCTTCAGGCTGCTCTGGATGGTCCTGCCGCCGGTGATGGGTACCCGCAAGATGGTGGCCCTCACATCCCTGCTCCTGGTCTTCTCGACTCTCGGATGGGGTGTCCGCGTCCAGGAACCGACGGCCCCCTACTGGGAGCTGATGGTGCTCGCCTTCCTGGCGGGCATCGGCGGGGGTGCGTTCTCCGGCTTCATGCCGAGCACGTCCTACTTCTTCCCCAAGCGCAAGCAGGGGACGGCGCTGGGCCTCCAGGCCGGCATCGGCAACTTCGGCGTGTCCGCCGTCCAACTGCTCACGCCCTACCTCATCGGCTTCTCGTGGCTGGCCTTCTTCGGGAGCAGCCAGTCGATCTCCATGCCGGGCAAGGCGCCGCAGGAGGTCTGGTACCAGAACGCGGCCTTCATCTGGATCCCGCTGATGGTCCTGAGCGCGGCTCTCGCCTGGACGATGCTCAAGTCAGTGCCGATCAAGGCCAACCTCCGCCAGCAGTTCGACATCTTCCGCAACGTCGACACGTGGCTCATGACCGTGCTCTACATCATGACCTTCGGGACCTTCTCCGGCCTGGCCGCCCAGTTCGGCCTGCTGATGGCAGACCTCTACGGCATCAGCAACACCGAGATCGTCAGCGGCACGGGCGCCGCGGCCACCGTCCTGATCGAGGGGTACAACGTGCCGGACGTGGTGAAGTTCGTCTTCCTGGGGCCTCTCATCGGTGCCGGCGCGCGCGTGCTGTTCGCTCCGCTGACGGACCGGACCGGCGGTGCGATCTGGACCTTGGTGTCCGGCATCGGTCTGATCGTCTCGGTCGCCTTCACCATCCCGGCACTGACGCCTGACACGACCTCGGCGGCCACTCTCGACGCAGGCTTCGACCAGTTCCTGTGGGGGATGCTCGCGATCTTCCTGTTCGCCGGCATCGGCAACGCGTCGACGTTCAAGCAGATGCCGATGATTTTCGAGAAGCGGCAGGCGGGCGGCGTCATCGGCTGGACGGCCGCGATCGCCGCCTTCGGCCCGTTCTTCTTCGGCATCGGCGTCACGACGCTCGGACCGACGGCGTTCTTCTCGATCGGCATCGCATGGGCCGTCATGTGCGTGGCCATCACCTGGCGCCGGTACGCCCGCAAGGGGGCTCCGAAGCCCAGCTGAGCGCGGCGACTCTCACTGGGCGAAGGCCTCGTCGTACAACGCCTCGAGCTCCGGGCTCTGCTCAGCCGTGAAGCCGCAGAGCGTCACGCGGGTGTCGGTGGCGCTGACCAGGTAGGACTTGCCCTCCTCGAACTCGACGGCCATCAGCAGGTCCTGCAGGTCCTCACTGGGCGACGCGACGGTGACGGTGTCGGTCTCGTCCCCGGCGTACCACTGGTCCACCGACAGGGTCGCGGTGCCGTCGTCGAGGGACGTGACCGTGCCGGCGAAGGCGGTGTCGAAGGTGGCGAGCGTCTCGGCGGACGGCACTGCGCACTTGGCGGCGACCGAGTCGTCGGCCGTGAGGGCGAGGGTGCCGCTGCCACTTTCGGCGTCCGACTGCTCGGACGCGGTTCCCTGGTCGGGTTGGTCCGTCGGCTCGCCGTCCGCGCCGCACGCCGACAGGAAGGCCAGGGCAAGGACGAGGAGGGGCGAGGCGAGCAGGGTGCGGGTTCGGCGGGTGTTCACGATTCCTCCTGGTCGGACCGGGCAGGTGTCGTCACCGTGCCACACCGATGGGACGGGCCTGCGTCCGCGGGGGTTCCAGCGAGGGGGTCACCGGACGGTCACGTCGGTCTCGTCCTCGCCCTCCTCCTCGTCGATGCGCCGCTTGAGCCGGCCCATGCCCGGGATCTTGGCGAGCATGTCGTTGAGCTCGCGGGCGACCGTGAGCAGGTCGTGGACGTCCGGCGCCACCGAGCCGAGGGTCGCGAGCACCGGCATGACGTCCTTCTCCATCGAGTCGGTCAGCTCGGGGAGCGTGTCGACGAGGCGGACGAGCGCCGCCACCTCCTCGGGGTGCGTGGTGTCGGCCAGCGTCTCGAGGGTGGGCTGCAGCTTGGTGAGCGAGGGCTCGAGAGCGTCGGTCAGGGTGGTGGCCCGCCCGATGGCGGTCTCGGCCCCGTCCACGACGGTGTTCGCGCGGACGACGACCACGTTGGCGGCCTCGGTGACCTCGCGAACGCGGTCCACCGCCACCGATGCCCCGTCGAGCAGTGCCTCGGCCCGGTCGAGCAGGGCGAGCGCGCGGGGCACCGCACCGATCAGCGCCTCGACCTGGTCACCGCCCCGCTCGAGGGCGGACAGGACGTCGCGGGGGCCGGGCACGGAGAGGCGCATGCCGCATTCCTACCAGCGGCGTGCATGCAGCAGGGCCCCCGCCGGAGCGGGGGCCCTGCTGTGGTGAATCGAGCGACTCGATCCTTGTCTGACTCCGTCAGACGAGGATCAGAAGTCCATACCGCCCATGCCGCCCATGCCGCCGTCGCCGCCGCCCATGGCCGGAGCCTTCTCGGGCTTGTCGGCCACGACGGCCTCGGTGGTGAGGAACAGCGCGGCGATCGACGCGGCGTTCTGCAGCGCCGAGCGGGTGACCTTGGCCGGGTCGATGATGCCTTCGGCGATCATGTCGACGTAGTCACCGGTCGCGGCGTTGAGGCCGTGGCCCGCGGGGAGGTTGCGCACCTTCTCGGACACGACGCCACCCTCGAGACCGGCGTTGATCGCGATCTGCTTGAGCGGGGCCTCGATGGCGACCTTGACGATGTTGGCACCCGTGGCCTCGTCGCCGGTCAGGTCGAGCTTGGCGAACGCCTCGGTGCCCGCCTGGACGAGCGCGACGCCGCCTCCGGCGACGATGCCCTCCTCGACCGCAGCCTTGGCGTTGCGGACGGCGTCCTCGATGCGGTGCTTGCGCTCCTTGAGCTCGACCTCGGTGGCAGCGCCGACCTTGATGACGGCCACGCCGCCGGCCAGCTTGGCGAGGCGCTCCTGGAGCTTCTCGCGGTCGTAGTCGGAGTCCGACTTCTCGATCTCGGCCCGGATCTGGTTCACCCGGCCCTCGATCTGGCCCTGGTCGCCGGCACCCTCGACGATGGTGGTCTCGTCCTTGGTGATGACGACCTTGCGGGCCTGGCCGAGCAGCTCGAGACCAGCGGTGTCGAGCTTGAGGCCGACCTCCTCGGAGATGACCTGGCCGCCGGTGAGGATGGCGATGTCCTGGAGCATGGCCTTGCGGCGGTCACCGAAGCCCGGCGCCTTGACGGCGACGGAGCGGAAGGTGCCCTTGATCTTGTTGACGACCAGGGTCGAGAGCGCCTCGCCGTCGACGTCCTCGGCGATGATCAGCAGCGGCTTGCCGGACTGCATGACCTTCTCCAGCAGCGGGAGGAGGTCCTTGACCGTCGACACCTTGGAGTTGGCGATGAGGACGTAGGGGTCCTCCAGCACGGCCTCCATGCGCTCCAGATCGGTGGCGAAGTAGGCCGAGATGTAGCCCTTGTCGAAGCGCATGCCCTCGGTCAGCTCGAGGTCCAGCCCGAAGGTGTTGGACTCCTCGACGGTGATGACGCCTTCCTTGCCGACCTTGTCCATCGCCTCGGCGATGATCTCGCCGACGGTCGTGTCAGCGGCGGAGATCGACGCCGTGGACGCGATCTGCTCCTTGGTCTCGACGTCCTTGGCCATGCTGAGCAGCTGCTCGGACACGGCGGCGACGGCGGCCTCGATGCCGCGCTTGAGGCCCATCGGGTTGGCGCCGGCCGCGACGTTGCGCAGGCCCTCACGGACCATGGCCTGGGCCAGGACGGTGGCCGTCGTCGTGCCGTCACCGGCGACGTCGTCGGTCTTCTTGGCGACCTCCTTGACCAGCTCTGCGCCGATCTTCTCGTAGGGGTCCTCCAGCTCGATCTCCTTGGCGATCGAGACGCCGTCGTTGGTGATAGTGGGGGCTCCCCACTTCTTCTCCAGGACGACGTTGCGGCCCTTGGGGCCGAGGGTGACCTTGACCGCGTCGGCGAGGGTGTTCATTCCCCGCTCCAGCCCGCGGCGGGCCTCCTCGTTGAAAGCAATCAACTTAGCCATAACTCGGGCGATTCCTATCGACGTGAGTCTGTGTGGGGACCTCAGGCGGGCTGCCCGCGACGGACGACCCGCTCCCCCGACGATCCATTCACGTCGGCTTCTGCGGACCTCAGCGTCACCTGGGTCGTTGTCACTCTCATGACGAGAGTGCCAGCATCATGTTTAGCACTCGACCCCCGAGAGTGCAAACGGCTCAGCCCAGTCGTCGCACGACCATCTCGGCGAACGGATCGGCGTTGCCGGGCACCACGTCGAGGTAGAGGCCGGGCTCGATCAGCTCGAGCTCGCTGACCACCCACTGCTCCTCCCACCACAGCAGGTCGACGCGCACGTAGTCGAGGCGCCGGCCGAACCTCCGCGTCGCCTCCGCGTCGGCGGCGAGCGCCACGTCGACGCACGCCGGGTCGAAGGGCACGACACGGGACGAGCCGCCGTACTCCTCGTGCACGCGCACCTCGTCGCCCACGGGCACCTTGACGACCTGGCAGACCGGGACGCCGTCGACGAGGAAGACCGAGACCTCGCCGTGCGTGTGGATGGACGTCACCAGCGGTTGCACGACGACCGCACCGGTCTCGACGTACGCCTCGGCGGCAGCCTGGTCGAGGCCGGCGCCCAGGACGGCGAGCCCCTCACCGCCAGCGCCGACGGCGGGCTTGACGACCGCCGTGCCGAGGTCGTCGACGGCCGCCACGAGCTGGGCGGCGCTGGTCAGCCACGCGGTCGGGACGGTGGGCAGGTGGTGGAGATCGAGGAGGTAGCGCTTGTCGTGGTTCCAGGTGAAGACGTCGGCGCCGTTGAGCAGCCGCGACTGGTCGAGCGAGCGCGCCCAGTCGAGGAACTCGGTGGGCCGCAGCGTGTAGTCCCAGGGCGAGCGCACCGCGACCAGCGAGGCGGCGGACCAGTCGACCTCCGGGTCGTCCCAGACGACCCAGCGTGCGTCGACCCCGCGGGAGGCCAGCGCCGCGTCGAGCGCGGCGGCGCCCGGCTCACCGGTGGGCAGGTCCCGGCTGGTGACGAGGAGGACCGTGCTCACTCAGGGAGCTCCGAGGCGCCGTAGAGCTCGTGGGCGACGTCGTCGCGGTTGGAGCCCTCGCGGTTGTCGCCCTTCTCGATGATCACGAGGTTGTGGTAGCAGTGCACCGCCCGCACCCACTGGTCGGTGTAGGTCGCCTCGTAGCCCTCGACGAGGAACTCCTCGTGGTTGAGGCCGTCGATCAGGTCCTTGACGAGGTCCATCGAGGTCCCGGGGGCGCGCGGGTCGATCTCGCCGCCCCACGCGGGCCAGTAGGACGTCTGGATGTCCTCGATGCAGTAGATGCCGCCGTCGGGCATCAGCGGGAAGAGGATCCGGAACGACTCGCGGACGTGCGCCGGGATGTGGCTGCCGTCGTCGATGACGACCAGCGGCGCGCCCTGCTCCTCGATGATCGTGTGCAGGATCTCGGGGTCGGTCTGGTCGCCGAGGTAGGTGTGGATGTGGCCCCGGGTCAGCCAGGTCTTGTCCTCGATGTCGAGGCCGACGATGGTGGCCCGCGGGAAGAACCAGCGCCACATCTTCATCGAGGCGCCGCTCTTGCGCCGCTTCTTGTAGCCGCCGATGCCGAGCTCGAGCAGCGTGAAGGAGTTGCGACGCAGGTGCTGGAGGTGGCGCTCGTAGTGAGGCGTGTAGCGGTGCACGCCCCACTTGTCGGTGCGGAACTCGATGGCGAGCTCGGTCAGGTTGCTCGCCAGCAGCCGCTTGCGGCGCTCGGCCTTGGGGTCGGCGACCGCGACGGGCTCGGGTGCGGGCGGGTCCTGCATCCGGCCGGCCCTCCGGGCGGCCCTCTTGACGACCTGGCCGGCCCGTCGAGCAGTGGTTCGCACCCGCGAACCCTAACCTGCGCCGCCGCCCCCCGGTGCGCGGTGCCCGAACGGCACCCCCAGGTTGGGTCGTCGTACTCAGGACAGCCGGACGCCGGTGCCGGACGCTGGCACCATGACCGACTCAGCACTCCTGCCCACCCGATCGGTGCCACCGCGCCAGCTCGCCTGGTTGCGCTCCGAGGTGGCCGACTGGACCTCGCAGGGACTCATCAGCCCCGACCAGGCGGACCTCATCTCGAGCCGCTACCGCGCCGACCTCCACACGCGCTTCAGCATCGGGCGCGTCCTGCTCCACATCGGCGGCGGGTTCGTCGGCATCGGCCTCATCTGGCTCGTCGCCGCGAACCTCGAGCAGCTCTCCCCGATGACCCGCTTCGCCGCCGTGGCCGCCCTCTGGCTCACCTTCCTCGTCGGCGGCGAGGTGCTCGCCGCCCGGCGGTCCTCGCCCACCCTTGTCGGCGCGATCCGCCTCCTCGCCGCGCTGGGCGCCGGGGCCATGCTCTTCCAGGCCGCCCAGTCGCTGCAGGTGCCCGCCTTCGAACCGCGCCTGCTGGGGCTGTGGGGTGCCGGGGCCCTGCTGCACGGCTACCTCGCGCGGGCCCACCTGCCGTTCGTCGTCGGGATCCTCGCCAGTCTCGGGTGGTGGTTCGCACAGCCGATGTGGGACGAGCAGAGCGGCCTCACCGTGGTCGTCCTCCTGGGCGCCGCGTCCGTCCTCGCCGCCGGCCTCGCCGTCCTGCACGACGGCCGCCTCACCCGCTTCGCCTGGACATGGCGCACCGTCGCCGGCGGCATGGCCCTGCTCGCGCTCTTCGCCGCCGCCATCCCCGACATCGGTGGTGACGGCGTCCGCTGGTCGCCCTGGCTGGTCGCCAACCTCGCCGCCGCCGGCGTGGCCGCAGTCGCTGCGCTGGTCACCGCGAGCGGCGTACGCCGCCTCGAGCCGGTCGGCGCGATCGTGGTCCTGGTCGCAGCGACCCTGCTCGGCCTCTGGTCGACCGGCTCCGACGTGAGCGAGGTCGACGCCTCCGACTGGCTGCACGCCGCGCTGTCGGTGGGTGCCTACGTGCTGCTCGCCGTCGCACTCGTCGCGCTCGGCACCGTCCGCGAGCACACCGCCCTGACGTGGATGGCGATGGCCGGGCTGGTGGTCTTCACGACCTTCCAGAGCTTCACCGTCTTCGCCCCGATCGTGACCGGCGCCTGGCTCTTCGTGGTGCTCGGCACCGTGTTCCTCGGCACCGGCTTCCTCTTCGACCGGGCCCGGCGCGAGCTGGTCCAGGCGCTCGACACCGACTCGACCGACACCGCAGGAGAAGACCGATGAAGCGCATCGCCCGCACCGCCCTGATCGCCGTCAGCCAGCTCGCACTCGTCGGCGTGGCCGTCGCACCCCAGCTCTCCGCCCGGGTGCTCGGCGACACCTACCTGGTGCGGGTGGCACCGATCGACCCGATCGACCCGTTCCGCGGGGCGTACGTCGCCCTCGACTACCCCGACCTGCGCGACGGCACCTCCCGGTCCTTCGGGGAGCCCGGCCTCGGCGCCCTCGAGGACGGGGAGGAGGGCGACGTCTACGTCAGCCTCGTCGAGGAGGACGGGGTGTGGACCGCGGACGAGTGGAGCCGTGAGCGACCGGACGACGGGCCCTACCTCGCGTGCGACGACCGCTCCTGGCAGGTCCGCTGCGGCATCGAGAGCTTCTTCCTCCCCCAGGACGAGGCGCGCGAGACCGAGGCGCTGCTGCAGGAGGGCGCCGTCGCCGAGATCAGGATCGACTCACGCGGCAACGCCGCCGTGGTCGACGTACGGGCTCCCTGACGTCAGCCGGTCAGCCCCCGGCGACAGCGGGGATGACCGAGATCTGCACGCCGTCGGGGGTCGGCGTGTCGAGCTCCTCGAGGAAGCGCACGTCGTCGTTGCCGACGTAGACGTTGACGAAACGCCGCAGCTTGCCGGCTTCGTCGAGGATGCGCCCCTTGATGCCGGAGTAGCTCGCGTCGAGGTCGTCGAGGACCGCCGCCAGGGTGTCGCCCTCGGCGCTGACCTCGGACTCGCCACCGGTGTAGGTGCGGAGGATGGTCGGGATCCGAACAGAGACTGACATGGGGTTGATCCTGCCTCTCAGATGATCTTGGCCGCTACGAACGCGTCGTAGGACGGGGCGATGGTGGCGACGGAGCCGACGCGGTCGGACACCGCGTCCAGGGTCTTGAGACCGTGGCCGGTGTTGATCACGACGGTCTCCAGCGAGGTGTCGAGCTGGCCGGTCTCGACGAGCTTCTTGAGCACGCCGACCGTGGTGCCACCGGCGGTCTCGGTGAAGATCCCCTCGGTGCGGGCCAGGAGCACGATCGCCTCGCGGACCTCCTCGTCGGTGATGTCCTCCACGGCACCGCCGGAGCTGCGACAGATGTCGAGGACGTAGATGCCGTCGGCCGGGTTGCCGATGGCCAGGCTCTTGGCGATCGTGTCGGGCTTGACCGGGCGGATCGCGTCGGTGCCGGCCTTGTAGGCGACCGAGACCGGCGAGCAGCCGGTGGCCTGGGCGCCGAAGACCTTGTAGGGCCTGTCCTCGACGAGGCCGAGGGCGATCAGCTCCTTGAAGGCCTTGTCGACCTTGGTGAGCTGCGAGCCGGAGGCGACGGGGATGACGATCTGGTCGGGGAGCCGCCAGCCGAGCTGCTCGGCGATCTCGTAGCCGAGGGTCTTGGAGCCCTCGGCGTAGAACGGGCGGACGTTGACGTTGACGAACGCCCAGCCCTCCTCCTCGCCGGCGATCTCGGAGGCGAGCTTGTTGACGTCGTCGTAGTTGCCGTCGACGGCGACGAGCCGGTCGGTGTAGACGGCCGAGTTCACCTGCTTCGGCGTCTCGAGGTTGCTGGGGATGAAGACGACGGTGGTCATCCCGGCGCGGGCGCCCGCGGCGGCGACCGCGTTGGCGAGGTTGCCCGTCGAGGGGCAGGCGAAGACCTTGGCGTCGAGCTCGCGGGCCGCGCTGAGCGCGCAGGCGACGACGCGGTCCTTGAAGGAGTTGGTCGGGTTGGTGGAGTCGTCCTTCACCCACAGGTTGTCGATGCCGAGCTCTCGACCGAGGTTGCGCGCCTTCAGCAGGCGGGTGAACCCCGGCTCCGTGTTCGGGCTCTGCTCGATGTCGTCCGGCACCGGCAGGAGGGCCTTGTAGCGCCAGATGTTGCGAGGGCCGGCGGCGATCTCCGCGCGCGTCACGGTCGGGAAGTCGTAGGCCACCTCGAGGGGTCCGAAGCACTCCGGACAGGCGTACGACGGGCCGAGCTCCACCTCGTGCCCGCACTCGCGGCAGGCCAGGGCGCGCGCATTGCCGAAGGCACCCTCGCGCAGCCCGTTGGCCGGCGTGGTGGTCGTGTCGGTCTCGTCCAGCACGGTGCTCATGAAGTCCTCCTTCTCATCTGTCCCCGCGACTCTCGCGTGGGTCGGATTTGGCACCTGCTCCCATGAACTGCCGGACGGGTCCGCGCAGGAGGCATCATGGGTGGTTGCCGGGACTTCGTCGGGCCGTTCCCTCAGTCCCTCGTGATGAGCAGGACCAGAGTAGGCAGGCCGTCTCACGATGTGCACACCGCGTCCACGATCTGGATGGCCGATCCGCGGCGTGCTCGCGGACCGTGCCGGTGCGGCGCAGTTCGGATACGGTTCCCCGGTCATGAGCGACCCGACCACACCGCCGACGCGCCGCCGGATCTCGTTCCTGCTGCCCGTCTACAACGAGGCCGAGAACATCGCGGTGTTCCACGCCGCCCTCACCGAGAGCGCCGCGCAGCTCGAGGACCGCTACGACGTCCAGTTCATGTACGTCGACGACGGGTCGAGCGACGGATCGCTGGGGACGCTGAGGGAGCTGCACGAGCAGGACCCGCGGGTCGTGGTGCTGGCCCTGTCGCGCAACTTCGGCCACCAGAAGGCCGTCACCGCGGCGCTCGACGCGTGCCACGCGGACGCCGCGATCATCATGGACACCGACCTGCAGGATCCGCCGGGTGTCGCCCTGGAGCTCGTCGAGAGCTGGGAGGCGGGAGCCGACGTGGTCTACGCGCAGCGGCTCACGCGCGACGACTCGGCCTTCAAGCGCGCCACCGCGAACATCTTCTACCGGGTGCTCACCCGGGCGGCGTCCATCGAGATCCCGCGCAACACCGGCGACTTCCGCCTGCTGGACCGCAAGGTCGTCGACGAGCTCCGGCTCTACCGCGAGCACAACCGCTTCCTGCGCGGCATGGTCAGCCACGTCGGCTTCACCCAGGTCGCCGTCCCGTTCCACCGCGACAAGCGTCACGGCGGCTCCACCGGCTACCCGCTGAGCAAGATGGTCAAGCTCGCCGGCGACGGGATCTTCGGATTCTCCACCGCGCCGCTGCAGCTGATCAGCCGCGTCGGGATGGCGTTCTCGCTGCTCAGCCTGCTCGGCATCGTCTACGCCCTCGTCGTACGGCTCGCGTATCCCGAGAACGCCGTGCCCGGCTGGGCGTTCCTCGCGATCACCCTCTTCCTGATCGGCGGGGTGCAGATCTCGATGCTGGGCATCCTCGGCAGCTACCTGGGTCGCGTCTACGTCGAGGTGCAGGACCGGCCGCTCTACAGCGTGGCCACCACCCTCGGTGACCCCTGGTGACGCGGAGCCGGGCCAGTCGCTTCGCCGTCGTCGGTGTGGTCAACACCCTCATCGACCTCGTCCTCTTCACGGTGCTCATCGCGCTCGGGGCCGGCGTGCTCGTGGCCAACACCGTCTCGACCAGTGCGGGCATGGGATTCAGCTTCGTCGTCAACCGCGCCTGGTCGTTCCAGTCCGACCGGCCCGCGCGAGAGACCGTGGTGCCGTTCGTCGCGGTGACGCTGGTCGGCCTCTGGGTGCTGCACCCTCTGGTCATCCTCACGACCGCCGCGATCGGGCGCCACTACGGCTTCGTGGGTGACGAGGTGCTGTGGCTCGGCAAGGTCGCGGCGATCGCGGTCGGGCTGGTCTGGAACTTCACGTGGTACGACCGGGTGGTCTTCAAGCAGACGGGGCTCCCGTCGTGACCGTGTTGCGCAGGGCGCCCGTGTGGGTGCTGTCGACGGTGGTGGCGCTGGTCCTGCTGCGCGTGCTGGTCTCGCCGCTCTACGGCCCCTACCGCTACGACCGCACCCACGCCGCGGTCGCCGCGGTCCTCTTCGCCCTCGCCCTGCCCGCCGCCGCGTGGGGCGTACGACGCCTCGTCCCGTGGCTCGAGCAGCACCGGTGGGTGCGTCGCGCCCTGGTCGTCGCGCACCTGCTCGCGCTCGTCGTCGTGCAGTTCACCGTCGGCAACGCGATCCGCCTGGCGCCCGGGTTCGACGCGGGCATCGTCCACACCATCGGCGCGACCTTCGCGCTCGAGCTGCCGCTCGGTGGCGGACTGGCCGACTACCTGGCGGCGTACCCGAACAACTGGCTGCTCATCGGCGTGCTGCACCACTGGTACGACCTGTGGCTCGGGCTCGGCGGCCGGGACGTGCTCACGGCGGCCGTCGTGCTCAACGCCGTCGCGCTGACGCTCTCGGTGCTGCTCGCCTACCTGACCGCGCGGCGGATGTCGCGGCCGGCGACGGCGTACGTCCTGCTCGGCCTGTCCTGGATCTTCATCGGGCTCTCGCCGTGGGTGGCGGTGCCCTACTCCGACACGCTCGCCATGCCGTTCACGGCGCTGGTGCTGTACCTCTTCAGCGTCGAGCGCACGACGGGCGGCGCGCTCGGATGGCGGGCGCTGCTGTGGTTCGGCATGGCCGCGACCGGTCTCGTCGGCTACCACGTCAAGCCGACCGCGGTCTTCGTGCTCGGCGCGGTGGTCCTCGTCGCGCTCGTGGCCTCGTGGCGGCCGACCCGGGCGACCGCGCTCGCGGGGACGGCGTACGCCGGCGCAGCCCTGGTCGGCGTCGTGCTCGCGTCGGTCGCAGTGTCCGCGACCACCGACGGGCTGCGCACGCGGACCGCTGACATCGACCCGGCGTTCCGGCTCGACGTGAGCCACTTCCTCAAGATGGGCGCCCAGACGAGGCCGGGGCCCCACAACGACTACTACGGCGTCTACGCCGAGGACGACATCGCGGAGACGCGCACCTTCGAGCCCGGGCGCGAGCGCGTCGAACGCAACGTCGAGCGCTACCTCGAGCGGGTCGCCGACATGGGCCCGGTGGGCTACCCGAGGTTCCTCTGGGACAAGGCGGCCTGGTTCGCCGGGGACGGGTCGTTCTTCATGTGGGGCGAGGGCGGCATGGTGCTCGATCCGATGCCGTGGCTGGCCACCGGCGACCTGAGCACCGCGATCCAGAGCTGGTTCTACATCGGCGGCGACCACTGGGCGACGCTGTTCGCCTTCTGGCAGGGGGGCTGGGTCGTGGTGCTCCTCCTGGTCGCCGTCACCCCGCTCGCCAGGCGCGATGACGTCGGCGGGCCGGTGGCCGCGGCGTCGCGGATCAGCCTGCTGATGCTGCTGGCCTTCCTGCTGCTCTTCGAGGCGCGGGCGCGCTACCTCGTGCTCTACCTGCCGCTCGTGCTCCTCGTCGCCAGCCTGACCCTCGACTCGCTCGTCGGCAGGGTGGGTCGATCTAGGCGCGCAGAGGGGACGACAGCCGGCTGAGCAGCTCGACCACGCCGGCGGGGCCGTCGACGACGACGTCGGCGAGCTCCTCCAGGTCGGGCTGCTCGTGGGACGCGGAGCAGACCACGAGTCCGGGCAGGCCGTCGGCGCGGAGCGCGCGCACGGCCTCGAACGCCTCGATGTCGCCGAGGTCGTCGCCTCCGAAGATGACCCCGGTGGCCTGCTGCTCGGCCACGAAAGCGCGTACGGCCTGGCCCTTGTGCATGTCGCCGGAGCGGATCTCGACGACGTTGCGACCGGGCTCGATCGTGAGGTGGTGACGCTCGGCCAGCTCCGTGACGGGGCCCGTCAGGCGCTCGAGCGCGCCGGCCGGGTCGGCCATCCGCCGGGTGTGCACCGCGACGGCGAGGCCCTTCTCCTCGATGAAGGCGTCGGCAGCGTCCGCCTTGCGCAGGACGGCGGGGAGCTCACGCTCGAAGCTCGCCAGCCCGGCGGGCGGGCGCGGCGAGCGGATCCGCTGCTCGGTCGCCGACCACCGCTCGTTGCCGTAGTGACCGAAGACGAAGAGCTCGGCCCCGCGGTCGAGCATCGCGTTGCCCAGCGCGTCCAGGTCGCCCATGGCGATCGCCTGGCGGGCCGGGCGCCCGGTGATCACCGCGACGGCACGGACGACCTCGGCGAGCTCGAGCAGGGCGCCCGGCGCGCCTGGGTGCAGGCGGGCGGCCTCGGGGTCGTCGACCACGGGTGAGAGGGTGCCGTCGAAGTCGAGCCCGACCACGACACCGGCGAGCACCTCACGCACGGCGTCGTAGTGGGCGCGCGCAGCGCCGGAGGTGAACTCCATGCGACAAGCCAACCACGCGTCGCGCGCGGCCGGCCTACCGCCTCACGGAGTCACCGGGGTGCGTCGGTCGTCAGGATGATCGTCAGGCGGTCGCGCTTCATCTCGCCCACGGCGGGCACGGTGCGCTTGATGCCCAGGTCGAGAGCCAGCTGCTTGCCGGCGGCCCTGAGCCGCGGCGGGAAGTAGACGGTGGTCGTGGGCACGACGCCGTGCCAGTTGTCCTCGCCCACGACGGCCCAGCCGACCGTGGTGGCCTTCTGCGCGGTGGTGGCGGCCAGGCCCCTGATGCCGGAGTTGTTGAAGACCTCGACGTAGACCTCCCCGCGCTTGATCCGCGGCTCGGGCTTCGGCTGCTTGGTCGCCGTCGGCGAGGGATCGGCGCTCGGGGTCTGGTCGGCGCTCGCGATGGTCGCCGTGTCGACCCGACGCTCGGTCGGCGCCTCGCTGCGGGTGGCCACGAAGGTCACGGCGGCCATCGCGACGGCGAGCACCGACAGCATCACGAGCGGCGACGGGAAGGCCACGCCACGCTCGTCACGCGGACGGCGGGGAGAGGGACGGCCAGGACTGGGGAAGAAGGCCATGGGGAAGTTGCCGATCGTGAGTGGTTGGTCAGATCTCGCAGGGTCAGATGTCGAAGCCGAGGCGGCGGGCGGAGCGCTGGCGCTGGCGTGAGGCACGGAGGCGACGGAGCCGGCGGACGAGCAGCGGGTCGGCCTCGAGGGCCTCGGGCCGGTCGATCAGCGCGTTGAGGACCTGGTAGTAGCGGGTGGACGACATGTCGAACTTCTCGCGGACCGCCTGCTCCTTGGCGCCGGCGTACTTCCACCAGTGGCGCTCGAACTCGAGGATCTCGCCGTCGCGCCGGCTCAGCCCCGCAGCAGTCTCCTGCTCGGTGGCGATGTGCTTCGCGGCTTCCATGCCATCTCCTCCTCGACCCACACCCACCCGTGACCGGGTGGACGCGACTGAGTCTAGGCGACGAACGACAACGATGTCATTCGCCTCCGGCGAGTCGTCTGGACAAACCGGCGGGATGCGACGAATGGGGTGCGGCGGACCCACACAGGACACCGCGGGGTGGTCTGCGGGTCGCCGGCGCTCGTTAGGGTTGCGGCGTGACCCGAGCCCCGCAGGCAGACCTCGTGATCGTGGCCAACCGGCTCCCGGTCGATCGCGTGCACCTGCCCGACGGCTCCGTGTCGTGGCGGCGGTCCCCCGGCGGGCTCGTGACCGCGCTCGAGCCGGTGCTGCGGGCCAACGACGGCGCCTGGATCGGGTGGCCGGGTGCGGCGGACGACGACGAGGTCGAGCCCTTCGTCGAGGACGGGCTCTCGCTCGTGCCCGTGGCGCTGAGCGCGCAGGAGGTCGAGGAGTTCTACGAGGGCTTCTCCAACGGCACCCTCTGGCCGCTCTACCACGACGTCGTCGCCAAGCCGGAGTTCCACCGTGAGTGGTGGGAGTCCTACGTCGAGGTCAACCAGCGCTTCGCCGACCGGGCGGCCGAGGTCGCCGCCGACGGCGCGACCGTGTGGGTGCAGGACTACCAGCTCCAGCTGGTGCCGCAGATGCTCCGCGCCCAGCGACCCGACCTGCGGATCGGCTTCTACCTCCACATCCCGTTCCCGCCCGCGGAGCTCTTCTCCCAGCTGCCGTGGCGCCGGCAGATCCTCGAGGGGCTCCTCGGCGCGGACCTGATCGGTTTCCAGCTGCCGGGCGCGGCGGCCAACTTCGTACGCCTGGTGCGCAGCCGCGTGGGTCACAAGACGCACCGCGACACGATCTACCTGCCCGACGGCCGGCCGGTGAAGGCGACCGCGTTCCCGATCTCGATCGACACGGCCGGCTTCGAGGAGCTTGCCCGGTCCGAGGCGGTCGCGGAGCGCGCCGCGGAGATCCGTGAGGCCCTGGGCAGCCCGCGCCGCATCTTCCTCGGCGTCGACCGCCTCGACTACACCAAGGGCATCCACTCGCGCCTGCGCGCCTTCGGTGAGCTCGTGCGGGACGGAGAGATCGACGTCGAGGACGCCGTCTTCGTCCAGGTCGCCACACCCTCACGCGAGCGTGTCGAGCAATACCGGATCCTCCGCGACGACATCGAGCGGCTGGTGGGCGGCATCAACGGCGACCACGGGCGCATCGGACGCCCGGCGATCTCCTACATGCACTCGTCCTACCCCCGCGAGGAGATGGCCGCGCTCTACCGGGCCGCCGACGTCATGGTCGTCACCCCGTTCCGCGACGGGATGAACCTCGTCGCCAAGGAGTACGTCGCGTGCCGCTTCGACAACGACGGAGCGCTGGTGCTCTCGGAGTTCGCCGGCGCCGCCCAGGAGCTGCGGCAGGCGTGGCTGGTCAACCCCTACGACATCGACGGGATGAAGGCCACGCTGCTGGAGGCCTTCGCCGCCGACGAGAAGGAGACCGGTCGCCGGATGCGGGCGATGCGCAAGACGGTCGTCGCCAACGACGTCGCCAAGTGGGCACGCGACTTCCTCGACGAGCTGGGCTCGCTGCCCGAGCACCACGACAAGTCCGTACGCCGCTCGCGCGCCGGCTGAGTCGTCACCCAGGGCTCAGGCCCGACGCTCCCCCCCGGCGTGGAGGGTGGCGTCCTGCTCGACCATGATCGACTCGATCTCCTTCACGAGCCCGGGCCCGAGCCGGGGCCACGAGGGGTCGTAGCCGTAGGTCTCCGCGAGCCCGACGGTCGACCGGGTGCCGGTGGCGAAGTCGACGTCGCGCGGCGAGATGAGGCCGGGGTGCACGACCCCGATCGCCTCGGAGACCTTGAGCAGGTCGCGGCGCAGCGACCGGACGTAGTTGGCCGCCCGGACGCTCTTGAGGCTGACGTCGAGGCCGCGCGTGTAGCGCGGGTTCTGCGTCGCGACGCCGACCGGGCAGTGGTCGGTGTGGCACTTCTGGGCCTGGATGCAGCCGATCGACATCATCGCCTCGCGACCGGCGTTCACCATGTCGACCCCGAGGGCGAACGCGACGATCGCGTTCTCCGGGATGCCGAGCTTGCCGGCACCGATGAACACGACGTCGTCGGTGAGGCCGGCCTCGGCGAAGCGGCGGTAGACCTCGGCGAAGCCGATCCGGAAGGGGTAGGCCACCGAGTCGGCGAAGATCATCGGCGCGGCTCCGGTGCCGCCCTCGCCGCCGTCGACGTTCACGAAGTCCACCCCGCGGCCGCCGCCGGACATCTCCTCGACGAGCTCGTCCCACATCGTCAGGTTGCCCACCGCCGACTTGATCCCGACCGGCAGGCCGGTGTGCTGGGCGAGGCTCTCCACGAAGTCGAGCATCGAGTCGACGTCGCCGAAGACCTCGTGCCGGCTGGGCGAGGCGCAGTCCTTGCCCTCGGGGATGCCGCGGATCTCGGCGATCTCCCTGCTGACCTTCTCGCCCGGCAGCATGCCACCGAGGCCCGGCTTGGCGCCCTGGCTGAGCTTGATCTCGATCGCCCGCACGGGGGCGGACTGCACGAGGTCGACCAGGCGGGCCATCTCGAACTTCCCGTGCTCGTCACGGCAGCCGAAGTAGGAGGTGCCGATCTGGAAGACGATGTCGCCACCGTGGCGGTGGTGGGGGGACAGCGCCCCCTCCCCGGTGTTCTGCAGGCAGCCGGCCATCGCCGCACCCTTGTTGAGCGACTCGATCGCCTTGCCGGACAGCGAGCCGAAGCTCATCCCGGAGATGTTCACCACCGACTGCGGACGGAAGGCATGCCTACGGTCGCGCGCGGCGCCCATCACCTTGGCGCACGGCAGCACGATCTCCTCCTGGGCGTGCGGCATGGTCGCCGCGCCCGGACCGGTGAAGGTGCGGTGCTTGATGACGGGGTAGCCCTCGACCTGCTCGACGTCGTTGTCGGTGCCGAAGCCGAAGTAGTTGTTCTCCAGCTTGGCGCTCGCGTAGACCCAGCGCCGCTGGTCGCGGCTGAACGGGCGCTCCTCGTCGTTGCTGGTGACGATGTACTGGCGCAGCTCCGGGCCGAAGCGTTCGAGGAAGTAGCGGGCGTGGCCCACGACCGGGAAGTTGCGGATGATCGCGTGCTTCGTCTGGACCAGGTCGTGGACCGTCGTCGCGGCCAGGGCCGCCGCGGTGCCCCCGAGGATCGTGTACCTCCACCTCATGTGCTGTTCCTAGTGCCCCGGGACCGGGATGTCGAGGAACCTCACGCCTGCCCGGCTCAGGCGAGCTCGCCGCGGGCCAGGCTGACTCCGGAGTGGGTCGGGTCGCCGTCGTCGGGCTCCACGGAGATGTCGACGATGCGGTAGCCCTCGTCGATCAGACCGCGCGGCACCTGGAACTCTCCGGTGTCACCGACGGGCAGCACGCCCAGCGCGACCATGCGGGTGCCGTCGAGGTTGATCAGCCACACCTCGTGGAAGCCGTCGTCGCTGCCCAGCTCGCTGGCCTGCACCCGCAGGGTGATCGCGTCGTCCGACTCGACGACGCGCGCGACGCCGCGATCGGCCGAGCTGTCGAGCGCGGTGAGGTCGGCCGCCGCCACGACGGCTTCCGACGCCTCGGGGGTGGGCGACGTGTCGTCGCCCGTCGTCAGCCGACCCAGTCCCAACCCGGCGACGAGCGCGATGCCGGCGGCGAGACCGACGGTCCAGGCGGGCACACGACGACGCGCGCCGAGCTCGTCGCTCGGCACGTCGGCGGCGTGCGGAGCGATCGGGCCGTCGGGCACGTCCTCGGTCCCGCGCACCTGCGCCAGCACCCGGTCGCGGACCCGCTCGGGCGGTGCCACCAGTGGCCCACCGACCGCGAGGCGGCGTATGTCGAGGAGGGCGTCGAGGCGGTCGGTGCACTCCGGGCAGGACTCGACGTGCACGCGCACGGAGTCGGGAGTCGCTGCCGGGTCGAGCACGAGGTCGGCGAGGTCGTCGAGGTCAACGTGGTTCATGGCGTACCCCCTCGAGCTGCTGGTGGAGCTGGATCAGTCCACGACGTGCGTGGCTCTTGACTGTGCCGAGCGGCAGGCCGACCGACTCAGCGATCTCGGTGTGGCTGAGGCCCCGCCAGAAGGCCAGCATGACGATCGTGCGGCGCGGGTCCGGCAGCTCCTCCACTGCCTGGCGCACCACCAGTCGTTCGGTGACCTCCTCGTCAGCGGATTGCTCGACGGTCTCCGTTATCGGCGTGGCGGCCGCCGCCTCGGTCCGCCGGGCGTCGCGGGCGCGCGCCGCCCGCACGTCCGCGACCTTGTGACGGGCGATCCCGATCAACCAGGCCGGCAGCGCAGACGGGCTCGGGGTGAGGGTGTGCCGGCTGCGCCAAGCCGCCACGAACACCTGCTGCGTGACCTCCTCGGCGTCGTGCGGGTCGCCGAGGGCGCGGAGGGAGAAGGTGTGGACCAGCGCGGACCAGCGGTCGTAGACGGCCTCGAGGGCCGACTCGTCGCCGTCGACCAGGCGCGCGGCGAGGGACAGGACGTCACCCTGCTCCTCCCCGAACTCCCGCATCCCGGTCACCACGCCGCCAACGTAGTGGCGCGGTGCTCGCCGGTCGAGCAGCACGGGGGGCTGCTCGACCGGCGAGACGATCACCTCGGGGGCCGACGTCAGAGGTCGATCGGACGCAGCACCCGGTCGATCGCGTGCGCGATCTGCTTGTTGCCCTTGTTGATGTCCAGGCTGTCGAGGATCGCACGGGGGTTGCGCGAGTTGCGGTCCTTGTCGCGCAGCTTGACCTTGACGCCGCCGTGCTCGGTCGGCTTGATCCTGACCTGCACCCTGCCCCCGGCCGCGGTGGTGAGCCTGGCCCGGTCGGCCTCGAGGACCTTGCCGCTGTCAAGGGTGGCGCCGGGCACGACGTGATAGAGCAGGATGGCCTCGATCGTGTCGACCCCGGCGAGCTCCACCAGGGTGGAGAAGACCAACTTCTCGCTCCTGATCTTCTTGTCGGCGAGCTCCAGGGCGAGCAGGCGGAACGCGCGGTCGGTGGGGGCGAAGACGGTCAGCCGCGTCTTGCCGTCGGCGAGCAGGGCCACGGGCGAGTCGGGCTTGGCGGCGATGACAGCCAGGGCGGCCTCGGTGAGGATGTCGAAGTCGTCCCGGTTGTTGTCGAAGGTGTTGCCGTCGGAGGTGAGCACCCCGGCGAGGCTGGTGTTGCCGCGCTTGGCCTCGGCCGGTGCCGCGGACGCCGTGGACGCTGCGGACATCGAACCGAGGGCGAGGGCCGATGCAGTGAGCAGGGCGGGGACGATGCGCTTCATGGTGGACCTTCCATCAGGGGCGCCGGTCGCGCCCGTCATCACCTTCTCCGTCTCAGACCCACCACTGGATGCACGCGAGCCGTAGATTTCTCGCATGGACCTGATCCCCAAGCCCGAACAGGTGGTCGCGGCGGCCGGAAATGTCGCCCACACCCTGCTCTACGGCGGGCTGGCCGACCTACGCCCGATGCCGCGGACGCTCATCGACGACGGGGTCCTGAGGGAGGTCTACCACTACCGGGCGGCGGCCGGTGTCGAGCAGACCGGCGACCCCGTCCTGCTGGTGAACCCGCTGGCCGCACCGTCGCTGTGCTTCGACCTGCGGCGCGAGTGCTCGCTGGTCGAGCACCTGGTGACCGGCGGCCGCCCGACGTACCTCGTGGAGTACGGGCAGGTCTCCTTCAAGGACCGGGCCCTCGGCATGGAGCACTGGGTCGACGAGGTGCTTCCCGAGGCGATCCGGGCTGTGCACGAGCACTCCGGCGCGCAGGGGGTGCACCTCGTCGGGTGGAGCCTCGGCGGCATCTTCGCGCTGCTCGTCGCCGCCGACCGCGAGGACCTGCCGATCGCGTCGTTGACGGTGATCGGCTCCCCCGTCGACGTCACCAAGGTGCCGCTGATGGCCCCCGTCCGGCCGCTGCTCAACCTGGGCCGGGGCACCGGCCTGGTGACCCGCGCCTACCGCGCGCTCGGCGGCATACCGGTCCCGCTCGTCAACTGGGCCTTCACCGCGGCCTCCGCCCAGAAGGTCGTCATGAAGCCGCTGGCGGTGGCGACCCACCTCGACGACACCGACTACCTCAAGCAGATGGAGGCGGTGACCCGATTCATGTCGAGCATGACCGCCTACCCGGGCCGGACGTTCGGCCAGCTCTACCACCGCTTCGTCAAGGGCAACGCCCTCGCGGAGGGGCGGATGGACATGGGTGACCGCACGATCGACCTCTCCGCCATCACCGCGCCCGTGCTGGTCTTCGCCGGCAACACCGACGGCATCGCGCCGCTGCCGGCCGTACGCGCTGTCGTGCCGCTGCTCACCGGCTCCAGGCAGGTGCGCTTCGAGGTGGTGCCCGGCGGGCACCTCGGGATGCTCACCGGCCGGGCCGCCCGCGGCACGACGTGGGAGGTCCTCGACGAGTGGGTGGCGGAATGGTCCGCAACGACCCTGCCGGTGCGGAAGGCCGCGAATAAGCCTCCGGCCAGGAAGGCGGCCACCAAGAAGGCTGCCACCAAGAAGGCTGCCACCAAGAAGTCGGCCACCAAGAAGGCTGCCACCAGGAAGTCGGCGTCGGCGGCCTCGATCGGCTCCAACCCCACGCGCCGCTACGGCTCGTCGGGCTCGCGCGCGCTGGGCCAGCGGTGACGGCAACCACCTCGCCGGGGGCGGCGTCACGCCTCTCGCGCGGCGTCCGGATCGGCTACGGCAGCGGGTCGGTCGCCACCGGCGCCTTCGGCACGGTCCCCGGGCTGATGCTCCTGCCCTACCTCACCGACGAGCTCGGCATCGCCGCCCTGTGGGCCGGGGTGATCGTCTTCCTGCCGAAGGCCTGGGACGTCCTCCTCAACCCGGTCGCCGGCCGCGTCAGCGACCGCACCGTCGACCCCGCCGGCCCGCGGCGGCCGTGGTTGATCCGGGCGGGCCTGATGCTGGCCGGCGCGTTCGCGCTCATCTTCGCGGCGCCCGACCTCGACAGCCGCTGGCTCGAGGCCGGCTGGGTCCTGGTGTTCTTCGTGCTCGCCGCGTCGGCGTACGCGTTCTTCCAGGTGCCCTACGTCGCGATGCCCGCGGAGATCACGAGCTCGTACGACGAGCGCACCCGCCTGATGACGTGGCGGGTCGCGATCCTCGCCTTCACGATCATGCTGGCCGGCGCGACCGCGCCGGTGATCCGCGACGCGGTCGGCGGACGCGCCGGCTACCGAGTGATGGGCGTGGTGATGGCGCTCGTCATCCTCGTCGGCGTCGTCAGCGCGTGGTGGGGCACCCGTGCCGCGCCGATCGGTGCCGTCGGCGCCGGGTCGGGCTCCCTGCGCGAGCAGCTGCGGGTGGTCGGCCAGGCCCGCGACTTCCGCGTCCTGCTCACCACCTTCGTCCTGCAGGCGCTGGCGACGGGCTGCATGCTCGCCGGCGTCGCCTACGTCGCCGAGGACCTCCTCGGCCGCGCGGCGGCGGCCACGATCCTCTTCGTCTGCTTCGTCGGGCCGGCCCTCCTGCTCACGCCCCTCTGGGCGCGGTGGGGCGAGCGGGTGGGGAAGAAGCAGGGGTACGTCGCCGCGTCGCTGCTGCTGGCCGCGGGTGCCGCGCTCGCGATCCTGGCGCGGGGCGGCAACGACGTGTGGGCCTTCGTCGCGACCGGGCTGGTCGGCGTCGGCTACGCCGGCTGCCAGGTCTTCCCGATGGCGATGCTGCCCGACGTCGCTGCGGTCGACGCGGCCCGGACCGGCGAGAACCGCGCCGGTGTCTACACCGGCGTCTGGACCGCCGGCGAGACCCTCGGGCTCGCCCTCGGCCCCGCGGTGTTCGCGCTGATGCTGGCACTCGGCGGCTACCTCTCCAGCGAGGGCCGCGACATCGCCCAGCCCGAGTCCGCACTCACGGCGATAGCGCTGGGCTTCTCCCTCGTGCCGGCAGCGCTGACGATCCTCAGCCTGTGGTGGCTGCGGCAGTACACCCTCGATCCCGCCGAGGTGGCGGCCAGCACGACGGACGGCCCGTCGGACGTGGCAGGAGGAACGCATGACTGACCCGCTCGAGCGACTCAGGGCGCTGCAGGGGGCCGACCTGCCGGTCCACGGTGGTCGCACCCTCGCCTACGTCTACGACTCCGGCGATCCGGAGATCGACCGGATCGCACGCGAGGCCGTCGCCGCGTATGCCGCCTCCAACGCGCTGGACCCGACGGCGTTCCCCTCGCTCCTGCAGATGGAGAACGAGCTGGTCGGGTTCGCGTGCGGGCTCCTCGACGCCCCCGGCACCGCGGTCGGGACGGTGACCTCCGGCGGCACGGAGTCGATCCTGCTGGCGGTGCAGGGGGCGCGCGACGCCCGCCCGGACGTCGTACGGCCGCGGATGGTGCTGCCGGCGACTGCGCACGCGGCGTTCCACAAGGCCGCGCACTACTTCGGGGTGGAGGCGGTGCTCGTGCCGGTCGGTCCCGACTTCCGCGCCGATGCCACCACGATGGCCGACGCGATCGACGACGACACCGTGCTGGTCGCGGCCAGCGCGCCGTCGTACGCGCACGGGGTCGTGGACCCGGTGACCGAGATCGCCGCGGCGGCGGCAGCGCGCGGCGTGCGCTGCCACGTCGACGCGTGCATCGGCGGCTGGGTCCTGCCGTACGCCGCCCGGCTCGGCCGCACCGTGCCGCCGTGGACCTTCGCGGTGGAGGGCGTCACCTCGATCTCCGTCGACACCCACAAGTACGCCTACGCACCCAAGGGCACGTCGCTGCTGCTGCACCGGGACTCGACCCTGCGCAGGCCGCAGTTCTTCGCCTCGGCGGCCTGGCCCGGCTACACGATGCTCAATGCGACCACGCAGTCGACGCGGTCCGGCGGCCCGATCGCCGGGACCTGGGCGGTTGTCGAGCACATCGGCGACGAGGGCTACGCCGAGCTGACCGACCGCGCGTTCGCGGCCGTGGACGCGATCGTCGCGTGCATCGAGTGGGAGCCGGCCCTGCACCTCGTCGTCGCCCCGGACTCGACGCTGGTCACGTTGGCCACCGACGACACGCTCGACCCCTTCACGCTCACCGACGAGCTGGTCTCGCGCGGGTGGTACGTCCAGCCGCAGCTGTCGTACGACGGCGGGGCGCCGAGCATCCACCTGTCGGTCAGCGCCGGGACGCTCCCGCACGTGCAGGACTTCGCGTCGGCCCTGAGCGAGTCGATCGCAGCCGCTCAGGCATCGGGTCCGGTCGCCGTCGACCCCGGTGTCGTCGCGTTCATCGAGGCGCTCGACCCGGCTGCTCTCGGCGACGACGACTTCGACGGGCTGCTCGCGGCGTCCGGGCTGGTCGGCGCCTCCGAGGAGGGCGACCTCGAGCTGCCGACCCGCATGGCGGAGGTCAACGCGATGCTGGACGTGGCGTCGCCGGCGATGCGCGAGGCGCTGCTGGTGGCGTTCCTCGACCGGCTGCAGCGCCCGATCCGATGAGAGCGCTCCCGCGATGAGCTCCCTGGCCGGGCTGGTCGAGAAGGGGCGCGTCGCGCCGGACTGGGCGGCAGCACTGGCACCGGTCGACGAGGGGATCGCGGCCATGGGCCGCTTCCTGCAGGACGAGAGCACCGCCGGTCGCGGCTACCAGCCCGCCGCCGACCGGGTCTTCCGGGCCTTCGAGCGCCCGCTCGCCGACGTCCGCGTGCTGGTGGTGGGCCAGGACCCGTATCCCAACCCGCAGCACCCGATCGGGCTGAGCTTCGCGGTCGAGCGGCACGTGTGGCCGCTCCCGCCGAGCCTGCGCAACATCTACCTCGAACTGCGCGACGACCTCGGCGTCATGCCGCCCCGGCACGGCGACCTGTCCGCGTGGGCGGACCAGGGCGTGATGCTGCTCAACAGGTGCCTCACCGTGCGCCCCGGCGACTCCAACAGCCACCAGGGCAAGGGGTGGGAGGCGATCACCGAGCGTGCGATCACGGCGCTGGCCGAGCGCGGCGGGCCGTGCGTGGCGGTGCTCTGGGGCCGGCCCGCGCAGTCCTTGAAGCCGCTGCTCGGCTCGGTCCCGTCGGTCGAGTCCGTGCACCCCTCGCCGCTGAGCGCGCACCGCGGCTTCCTCGGGTCCAAGCCATTCAGCCGGGTCAACCGGTTGCTGGAGGAGCAGGGCGCGGACCCGATCGACTGGACCCTTCCGGAATATACTTGAATTCCGTACTATTGAGGACGACATGACGACCCCGGTGCCTGCCCTCTACATCGGCCACGGTGCGCCGCCGCTGCTCGACGACCCGATCTGGTCCGGACAGCTCTCGGCGTGGGCCGCGGAGCTGCCGCGCCCGAAGGCGATCCTCATCGTCAGCGCGCACTGGGAGTCGGCTCCGGTGAGCCTGTCCGCCAGCCAGGCGCCGCTCGTCTACGACTTCGGCGGGTTCGCGCCGAGGTACTACCAGATGACCTACCAGACGCCCGACGCCACGGCACTGGCCCAGCGGGTCGCCGCGATGATGCCCGACGGCGAGCCCGTCCACCAGCACGTCTCCCGCGGACTCGACCACGGCGCGTGGGTGCCGCTGAAGATCATGTATCCCGGGGCCGACATCCCGGTGCTGCAGATGTCGCTGCCCACCGACGACCCGCATCGGCTGATGCGGCTCGGCGAGCGGCTGCGCCCGCTGCGCGAGGAGGGCGTTCTGATCATCGGCTCGGGCTTCCTGACGCACGGACTGCCGTTCCTCAAGGAGTTCCGCATCGAGGCAGAGGCCCCGGGCTGGTCGGTCGACTTCGACCTGTGGGCCGCCGAGGCGCTCGCCCGTGGCGACATCGACCTGCTCTCCGACTACAGGGCGAAGGCCCCGGGGATGCCGTACGCCCACCCCACCGTCGAGCACTACACGCCGCTCTTCGTCACCCTCGGTGCCGCGACGGCCGCCGACGCGCCGGGCATCCAGGTCATCGACGGCTACTGGATGGGGCTCTCCAAGCGGTCGCTCCAAGTGGCCTAGTCTCGGGTCGTGCGCGTCCTCTCGATCCAGTCCCACGTCGCCTACGGCCACGTCGGCAACTCCGCGGCGGTCTTCCCGCTCCAGCGGCTCGGCCACGAGGTGTGGCCGGTGCTGACGGTGAACTTCTCCAACCACACCGGGTACGGCGCGTGGCGCGGTCCGCTCATCGCGGCCGAGGACGTCGCCGCCGTCATCACGGGGATCGGCGAGCGCGGCGCGTTCGCGTCCTGCGACGCGATCCTCTCGGGCTACCAGGGATCGCCGGAGATCGCGGACGTCATCGCCGACGCTGTCGCGCAGGTCAAGGCGGCCAACCCCGCGGCGACGTACACCTGCGACCCGGTGATGGGCAACGCGACCTCGGGCTGCTTCGTGAACCCGGCCATCCCGCCGAAGTACGTCTCGACGGTCATCCCCGTCGCCGACGTCCTGACGCCCAACCAATTCGAGCTGGGCTTCATCACCGACCGCGACGCCCTCGGCGGCACGTCGTCCCTCGACCACATCCTTGCCGCGGTCGACGAGGTGCGCGACCTCGGTCCGTCGACGGTGCTCGTCACCTCGGTCGACCGCGAGGGCGCGCCCGACGACTGCATCGAGATGCTCGCGGTCACCGGTGACGGCGCCTGGCTGGTGACCACGCCCCGGCTGCCGATGAAGGCCAACGGCTCGGGCGACATCACCGCTGCCCTCTTCACCGCGCACCTCAAGGAGACCGGCTCGCCCGCCGACGCGCTGGCCCGGACGGCCTCGTCGGTCTTCGCCGTGCTCAGGGAGACCCTCGACTCCGGCGAGCGCGAGCTCCGCCTGATCGCCGCCCAGGACGCGATCGCGCATCCGGCCTGCGAGTTCGAGGCCACGCAGGTCCGCTGACGCCCACACGTGTCCGGGCTGTGGCCCTCGATCCGCCACATCGAGGACGCGTGCGCGCCTCAGGCGTTGACTTCCGGATCAAGTTCCAGTCGCCCGGTCCCGTTCTCGCTCGCCGAGTAGCCACTGCCGCAAGAGGAAAAGAGCGACGGTCACTCCCAGACCGACCAACGTAGTCGCGAGATGTGTCACGTGATCCGCACCCTTCGTCCGTCGCGATCCTTGGGTTCGCCCTCGCGCGTCGCCAGATCCGCACGCGACCCGAGCTGACCGAACCGCGCCTCAGTACGACTTCCCGTCGGTGTAGCGCTGCCGTCGCCAGGCCCGCCCGTTCCCCCGGTTGCGCGCCTTGAACGTTGGCAGCTGGGAGTCACAGTTGGGGCAGACCAGCCGCAGGTTCTCGCGCCGGTTGTTGGTCGAGTCTCCGTCGACGTGGTCGAGGACGAGCCTCAGCTCGCTGCCCTGCCACGTCGTCGAGCACCCGCACAGCGCGCAGCGACTCCGCTGCTGCTCGAGGAGGTAGGACCGGACGTAGTGGCCGACGCCGCTGCTGGTGTGAGCAACGCCGGTCTCGAGCCAGAGCGCGATGTTGCGCTTGCGCTCCATCGCACGCTGGCAGCGATTGCTGCAGAAGACCTTCTGGTGGCGCCTGGTCAGGGCCGCGCCGCACCCGAGGCAGCTCATGGCTCAACGCTAGGGAGCGGGTCCGACAGCGAGCCGCGTGAGAGATTCGAACTCTCGCAACCCAATTTACAAGATTGGTGCTCTACCCCTGAGCTAACGCGGCGTGCGTCCCGGGGACGCGGCGGCAATCCTAGTCAGGCGCTCCGGCTGAGATGATGAGGCCCGTGAGCCTCCTCCACCTGCCGCACCACGACGGCTCCCCGCTGTACGTGTCCGACGAGGCGCCCGGACTGGGCGAGACGGTGACGGTCCGCGTCCGGACCAGCACCGCCGACCCGGTGGACGAGGTCTGGCTGCGCACGACGTACGACGCAGAGCCGGTCTTCCACCCGGCCACCGCCACCGCCGAGGGCGACGTCGTCTGGTGGCAGGCGAGGCTGCCGGTGCACAACCCGGTCACCCACTACCGCTTCCTGCTCGTTCGCAGCGAGTCGCAGCAGTGGCTGACCGGCGCCGGTCTCCTCGACCACGACGTCCCGGATGCCAACGACTTCCGGCTGTCCGCCTACCCCTCGGCCCCGGACTGGGGTCGTGACGCGGTGGTCTACCAGGTGTTCCCCGACCGGTTCGCCCGATCCGCGGAGGCGGACGGGCGCGAGGTCCCCGACTGGGCGCTGTCGGCCGACTGGGACGACGAGGTGTGCTTCGAGGGCAACGACCCACGCACGCCGATGCAGCTCTTCGGCGGGGACCTCGACGGGATCACCGAGCACCTCGACCACATCGAGCAGGTCGGCGCCGACGTCGTCTACACGACGCCGGTCTTCCCGGGCGAGAGCAACCACCGCTACAACGCGGCCACCTTCACCGAGGTCGACCCGCTGCTCGGCGGCGACGAGGCGTACGCCAGGCTCAGCGAGGCGGTCCACGCCCGCGGCTGGCGGATCCTCGGCGACCTCACCACCAACCACACCGGCGACACGCACGAGTGGTTCCTGTCCGCCGTGGACGGCGTCGACGACCCGCACCGCTCGTTCTACTACTTCGAGGAGGACGGCACCTACGCCTGCTGGATGGGCCACGGCACGCTGCCCAAGATCAACCACGCCAACCACGACGTGCGGCACGCGATGGTCGAGGGGCCGCACTCGGTGGTCGGGCGCTGGCTCCGGCCGCCGTACGACGTCGACGGCTGGCGCATCGACGTCGCCAACATGACCGGCCGGCTGGCCGACATCGACGTCGCCCACGAGGTCGCCCGGGCGGTGCGCGCCACCGCCGCCGAGCTGCGCGAGGACCCGTGGGTGATCGGCGAGCACAACCACGACGCGACCGGCGACGTCGACGGTGACGGCTGGCACGGCACCATGAACTACTCCGGGTTCTCGTGGCCGGTGTGGTCGTGGCTGCGCGACCCGGCGTCACCGGCCCGCGCGTTCGGCCGGCCCGTGCCGGTCCCCCGCCGCGGCGGCACCTCGGTCGTGACCACCCTCCGCGCCTGGCAGGGCACGCTCGGCTGGCGCGCCACCGCCTCGAGCTGGAACATCCTCGGCTCCCACGACTCGGCCCGCATCCGCACCGTCGTCGGTGGCGACGCAGCCGTCCACCGGGTCGCCGCCGGACTCCAGTTCAGCCTGCCCGGTGTGCCGATGCTCTTCGCCGGTGACGAGATCGGGCTGGAGGGCGTCAACGGCGAGGACTCCCGTCGCCCGATGCCGTGGCACCGGCCCGACGACTGGGACCGCACCACCCTGGCCGCGTACGCCGGCCTCGCTCGCGCACGCCGGGCGCACGTCGCCCTCCGGCGTGGCGGGCTGCGGTGGGCGCACGTCGGTGACGACACGATCGCCTTCGTGCGCGAGCACCCCGGAGGGGACGTCCTCGTCGTGGCCCGACGTGCCGCTGCGTCCGGCTTCTCGCTCCCGCTGGAGCCGGGTCGCCACGTCTTCGGCTCCGAGCCGGGCGGCGCGGACCTGACCACGGGCAACGACGGCGTCGAGGTGCCCGCGGCGGACGGTCCGCGCGTCGACATCTGGGCCGTCGGCAGTGCGTCAGCGGAGGGCTAGGGTCCAGCCATGGCCATGAGGATCGTCGCCAACCGACCGGATCCGGCGATCCTCGGGCTGCCGTGGCACCTCCCGCTGGAGGAGTGGCCCGACGACGTCGTCGTACCGCTGCCCCGCGGTCTGTCGCGCCACGTCGTGCGCATCGTCCGCCTCGGCGAGCGTGTCTACGCCGTCAAGGAGACGCAGGACGACATCGCCTTCCGCGAGTACCGGATGCTCCGCGACCTCCAGCGGATCGGGATGCCGGCCGTCGTGGCGCAGGGCGTCATCACCGGTCGCGAGGACGAGACCGGCGAGGAGCTGCCGGCGGCGCTGATCACCCGGCACCTGCAGTTCTCGCTGCCCTACCGGAGCCTCTTCAGCCGCGGGATGACCGCGGAGCACGTCCCGACCCTCATCGACGCGATCGTCGTGCTGCTGGTGCGGCTGCACCTGGCCGGCTTCTACTGGGGCGACGTGTCGCTCTCCAACGTGCTGTTCCGTCGCAACGCCGGCGAGTTCGCGGCCTACCTCGTCGACGCCGAGACCGGCGAGCTGCGCGACGAGGTCGGGGAACGGATGCGGGACTACGACATCACCGTCGGCTGCGAGAACATCTTCGCCGAGCTGATGGACCTCGAGGCGAGTGGTGCCGTCCACGAGATCGACGGCTTCGAGATCATCGAGCGCCTGCGCACCCGCTACGAGGCACTGTGGAGCGAGCTCACCGGGACCGAGGAGTTCCGCGCCGACGAGATGTGGCGGATCGAGCGGCGTGTGGAGCGGCTCAACGAGCTCGGCTTCGACGTCGACGAGCTCGACATCGTGACCGACCTGGGCGGCGACTCGATCCGGATCCAGCCGAAGGTCGTCGACCTCGGCCACCACGCCCGCGAGATCCAGGCCCTGACGGGGATGATCGTGGAGGAGAACCAGGCGCGGCGACTGCTCAACGACCTGGCCACCTTCACCGCCCACTTCGACCTCGGTCGCGAGGACCGGCACCTGGTGGCCAGCCAGTGGATGCACACCATCTTCGAGCCGATCATGGCGATGATCCCGCCCGACGCGACCGGCAAGCTCGAGCCGGCCGAGGTCTTCCACGAGATCCTCGAGCACCGGTGGTACCTCTCCGAGCAGGCCGGACAGCAGGTCGACATCATCGACACCGCCCGCGACTACATCGACCGCTTCCTCACCGCCAAGCCGGACGAGGCGATCACGGGGCAGGAGTGATGGGCTCCCACTCCCCGACCCGCCACGAGCCGTCGGTCCGGAGCCGTGCCCACTGCAGCCCGATGGGGCGGCCCTCGGCGTAGGTCACGAGGCTGACGTCTGCGTTGCGGCGCGGCTTGCTGCCGATGGCGATGGCGTACGCCGCACCGCCGGTCGTGCCGTTGGTCCACCTGTAGCCCACCGCGTCGTCCCCGCCCTCGACCGCGTCCGGGCCGGCCTGGACGTGGGTGTGGCCGCCCACGACGAGGTCGACGCACCCGCGGTTCAGGGCCTCACGGCCCAGGTTCGCGTCGTGCACCAGCACGGTGCTCACCCGCTCCCCGTCCTCCATCGCCGCGCAGGCGGTGTCGGCCAGGCGGTCCTCGACCTCGCCGAAGCTCAGACCGGTCTCGTCGCGCCAGCTGCCGAGGCCGCTGCTGCGGGGGTCGTCGATCCCCAGCAACGTGCCTCCCCACGGGGCGTCCAGGATCTCGCCGTCGAGCATGGTCCACCCCTGCTCGGCAAGGTAGGAGCTGACGAAGTCGCCATGGTCGTGGTTGCCGGCGACGGCGAAGCGATCCCAGTCGTCGAAGGCCTCGGACAGGGAGTCGAGGCTGAATGCCTCCCACGGCTGACCGGTCGAGGTGTCGTCTCCCCCGCCGAGCACCACCGTGGCACCGGCAGCGTCTCCGACGGCGCGCGCGACGCGGTCCATGCCGATGTTGTCGTGGCGGTCGGTCACCAGCAGCGCGACGGTCTCACCCTCCTCGGGGGTGCGGAGGTCGAGGTCGGCGGCAGCGTCCGCCGCCTCGGAGTAGAAGTCCTTGCTCGTGCTGTAGGTGCCGAGTGCGCTCAGCACCAGGCGCCTGCTGCTCGACGTGACGGCGCTGGTCCGGATCTCGATGTCGCGCACCTCGCGGGGCAGCACCGCCTCGGCGCCGACGTAGTCCTCGAGGGTCTCCCAGCTGCCCTGCTCCTCCTGCGTCTCGGCGGGGGACTCCCACGGCTGCCAGACCAGCGCGGGCAGCACCAGCAGGAGCAGCAGCCCCAGGAGTCCCTGCCGCGTGCCGAGCCCGCGGAAGAGCTGGCCGCGCCGGTGCCGTCCGAGCAGCAGGAAGACCACGACCGGCAGCAGGCCCACGGCCAGCCCGCGTACGGCTGCCGCGACGGCCATGTCGACCACGACGCCCTGCACCTTGTCGATCTGTGCCGTCGGGTCACCGGCGATGAAGGCGTAGCGGTCGACGAGCTCCTCGATGGAGCCGACCTGGGTCTTGCCGAGGGCCAGCTGGACCCCGACCGGGCCCACGTCGCGGACTCGGAAGTCGGGCAGGATCGGACCGGTCTGGATCACGGCGTCGCGCGCGATCGTGGGGCGTACGACGGTGTCGTGCCCCACCAGGACCACGGTCCTGCTGCTGGTGAGGAACAGGAACGCGGCGGCGGCCAGGCCGAGCGCGACGCTCGTGGACACCAGCACGACTCCGAGGAGCAGCCGGCGCGGAAGGCTCACCCGACCATCATGCCAGTCGCGCCCGGGAGATCGCGTAGAGGGCGATCGAGGCGGCCACCCCGGCATTGAGGGACTCCAGCTCCGCGGCCATCGGGATCGAGACGATCTGGTCGCACGTCTCGGCGACCAGTCGGCCCAGCCCGGTGCCCTCGGAACCGACGACCACGACCAGCGGGCCCGCGGCGAGGCCGCTGGGCGCGACCAGCTCGGGCAGCGTGATGTCGCCGTCGGCAGCCAGACCGACGACCATGCAGCCGGCGTCCTGGTAGGCCTTGAGCTGGCGGGTCAGGTTGACCGTCTGCGCGATCGGGAGGCGGGCCGCCGCACCGGCGCTGGTCTTCCAGGCCGAGGCGGTCATGCCCGCGGCACGACGCTCCGGGATCAGCACGCCGTGCGCGCCGAAGCCGGCGGCCGAGCGGACGACGGCACCGAGGTTGCGTGGGTCGGTCACCGAGTCCAGCGCGACGATGAGCGCCGGCTCCTTGGCCTCGTCCGCCCGCTCCAGCAGGTCGTCGGCGTGCGCGTACTCGTACGCCGGGAGCCGGGCCGCGAGGCCCTGGTGGACGGCGCCGGAGGTCATCCGGTCCATCTCGTTGCGGGTGACCTCGAGGAGGCGGACGCCCTGCTCGGCAGCGAGCTTGAACGCCTCGCGCAGCCGGTTGTCGCGCTCGGCACCCTCGGCGACGTAGATCGCCGTCACCGGAACGCCGCCGCGCAGCAGCTCGACGACCGAGTTGCGGCCCGCGGCCCACTCGGCGTCGGACGTCGTACGCCGCTTGGGCCGGGTGGCGGTCTTCTCGGCGCGCTTGGCGGCCTTGTGCGCCTGGTGGTAGGGGCGCTCCGTGGCCTTGGGGGTCGGGCCCCTGCCCTCGAGGCCGCGCCGGACGCGACCGCCCGAGCCGGCCGTGGGGTTGCCCTTGCCGGTCTTCTTGATGGCGCCCTTGCGCTTGCTGTTGCCTGCCATGTCAGGTCACGCTTCCTACATCTAGGTTCCACCGTGGACCGGTGGGGGTGTCCTCGACCTCCAGGCCGGCGTTCTTGATCTGGTCGCGGATCGCGTCGGCGCGGGCCCAGTCCCTGGCTTCGCGCGCCGCCGTCCGCTCGGCGAGCAGGCCCCGCACCAGCGCGTCGACCACGCCGATGAGCTTCTCGTCGTCGCCCGAGGTCGCCGCCCACGCCTCGTCGGCCGGGTTGAGGCCGAGGACGTCGAGCATCGCGATCACCTCACCGAACTTCTGGGCGAGCTCGTCGGAGGGGCCGTCGGTGAGGAGCCGGTTGCCCTCGCGGACCGAGTCGTGGATGACGGCGACGGCCGCGGGGGTGCCGAGGTCGTCGTCCATCGCCTGCGTGAACGCCTCCGGGACCGACGCGTACCAGGCGCCGACCACGCCGGCCGCCCGGTCGAGGAAGTCCTCGACCCGGCGGAAGCCCTTGGCGGCCTCGTCGAGCGCCTCGAAGCTGAACTCGACGTGCGAGCGGTAGTGCGCGGAGACCATGTAGTAGCGCAGCTCGATGCCGCGGACGCGTTCGAGCACCGACGGGATGAGCAACGAGTTGCCGAGCGACTTGCTCATCTTCTCGCCCGCGGTGGTGATCCAGGCGTTGTGCAGCCAGTACGACGCGAACGGCCGGCCGGCGGCACGCGACTGCGCCTGCTCGTTCTCGTGGTGCGGGAAGCGCAGGTCGACGCCGCCGCCGTGGATGTCGAAGGCGGGGCCGAGGTACTTGCCGGCCATCGCCGAGCACTCGATGTGCCAGCCCGGGCGGCCCGGACCCCACGGCGAGGGCCAGGCAGCGGTCTGCGGCTCGGTCTCCTTCTTCCAGCCCTTCCAGAGGGCGAAGTCGCGGGGGTCCCGCTTGCCGCGCGGATCGGCGTCGCCGGCAGGTTCCATGTCCTCGACCCGCTGCCGGGTCAGCTCGCCGTACGCCGCCCAGCTGCGGATGTCGAAGTAGACGTCGCCGCTGCCGTCCTCGGCCGCATAGGCGTGACCACGGGCGATCAGCTGCTCGATCAGCTCGATGATCTCGGGGACGTGGCCGGTCGCACCCGGCTCGTACGTCGGCGCCTGCACGTTGATCGCGGCCAGGGCCGAGTCGAGCTCGCGTTTCATCGCGGCGGCGAGGGCGTACCAGTGGATGCCCTGCTCCTCGGACTTGGCGAGGATCTTGTCGTCGATGTCGGTGACGTTGCGGATGAAGTCGACCGTGTAGCCGGTGGCGGTGAGCCAGCGGCGCAGCACGTCGAAGTTCACGGCCGAACGCACGTGGCCGACGTGCGGCTCGGACTGCACGGTGAGGCCACACACGTAGATCCCCGCTCGCCCCTGGTGCAGGGGGACGAAGTCGCGGGTCTCGCGCGTCGCGGTGTCGTGGAGCCTCAGAGTCACCCGCAGAGTCTAGGGGCGCGGGCAGCGATCCCCCGAGTCGTCGGCGGACGACGAAGAAGTCCCGAGCCACCGTGGCGGCGGCTCGGGACTTCTCTGCTGCTGCTCCTACGAGGTCAGCGAACCCGCAGGTGCGTGCGGTCCTTGTCCCGCAGTGTGTGCTTGTCGCCCAGGTACGTCACCTTGACGACGTAGCGACCCGGACGTCGCACCGTGACCTCGGCGACGACCTTGCCGTCCTCCACTGCCCTGGTCACCTTGATCTTCTTGCCGGCGGCCTTGAGCACGATGCGCACCTTGCCGGCGGCGTCGTAGCCCTCGGTGACGACCGCGATCTTGACCTTGGCCTTCTTGCCGGCCTTGACCGGCTTCGGCTTGGCGACCCTGACCTTCGGCTTCGCCTTGGTCACCGTCACGGCGACCGTGCCCTGCGACGCCGCGTGGGTCGGTGAGCCGAGGTACTTCACGACGAGCGCGTGCGTGCCGACCTCGAGGGCCTTCGCCGCGAGCGGGATGGTGGCCGATCCGCTCGTCACGGTGGCCGTGCCGAGCTTCGCGGCGCCGTCGTAGAGCTCGACCGTGCCGGTGGCCGCGGCAGGTGCCACGGTCACTGCGACCGAACCGGGCCTGGCCCACTGCACCTCTGTGTCCGTGCCGGTGACCGTGGTGGCGACGAGCGGCGGTGCAGGCTTCTCCTTCACCGTGACGCTCACCGTGCCCGTGGCTGCCTTGACGTCCTCGTCACCCGAGTACGTCAGCGTCAGGGTGTGGGTCCCGACAGCCAGCGCGTCCGGCGCGATGGCGATCGTGGTCGCACCGGCGGTCAGGGAGCCCTCACCGAGCGTGACCTGGCCCTGGAGCAGCTCGACGGTGCCCGTGGCGGTCGCCGGAAGGACCGTGACCTGCACGGAGCCCGCCTCACCCGCGGTGATGTCGGCTGCCGTGCCCGAGACCGTCGCGGCTGCCCGGTTGTCCGCCACCACGAGCGGAAGCATCGCCTCCGTCCCGGTCGTTGCCCCGGTGAGGGTGAGCCACTGCGTGCCGGCCGGTTGCCCCTTGGGCATCGTGAAGGTGACCGTGCTCGCGCCGGCGGTGTCGTAGGGCAGGTTCGGCAGGGACGTGGCGACCGGGAAGGTCCCCAGCGCCGTCCCGGCGAGGCTCACCGACACCGAGGAGTCGGCGACGTCGCCATCGCCGGTCATCGACAACGAGTCGACCGGGATGGTCACCGTGTCGCCGCCACCGAACGGACCGGCCGGCACCTTCGCACCCACGGCGTGCTGCGCGTAGTCGACGGCCAGCGGCTCGTCCGACGCGAACTCGGCGAGGTAGTCGACCGTGGCCTGCAGGTCGGTGAAGCCCGTGTCCTGCGTGTTCGTGCCCAGGGTGAAGGCTCGGAAGTTGTCACCACCGGTGGCGACGAAGCTGTTCGCCGAGACCGTGTAGGTCTCCGTCGCGCCGATGGCCACGCCGTCGAGCCACATGCCCGTGATGCGGTCGCCCTCGTCCCGCGACGCGTCCTCGGAGAACGTGAAGCCGTCCGACGTGCCCAGCCGCAGGAACGGCCGCGACGGGATGTTGCCGTCGGGGTCGCGCTGCCACTGCTGCTCGAGGAGCAGCTTGAGCCGGGCGCCGGTGAGCTCGGTCGTGACCAGCGTGTTGGCGAACGGCTGGACGTTGGCTGCCTCGCGGAACGTCACCGGACCGGCGGCGTCGCCCGTGCCGAGGAGGTCGTCACGCAGGCCGCCCGGGTTCATGACACCGATGTCGGCCCCCGTCTTCCACCGCTGGATCTCGGCGACCTGGTTGCCCAGGGTCGACTCGCCACCCCGGTTCTCCACGACGTCGCCGGTGATCTCGTCGACACGACGGGCCCGCTTGAACGGACCCTCCACCGCGCCGAGCACCTCGGCGCCCTTGACCTCCGCGACGGCGACGGCGGCGTCGACGATCGTCTTGGTCTCCGCGTCCTCGTCGGAGTTCTTGAGGTTGATGACGTTCTGGCGGATCTTCACCAGGTTGTCCGTGCCCGGCTCGAAGTCGAACCGCAGACGGTTGAGGTTGGCGCCGTACTGGCCGGCCGAGACCACCGGACGCTGCTCAACGTCGTTGCCCGACCAGCCGGCGACGTCGACCTTGCAGTTGTACTTCAGGTGCGTGTGGCCCGACACGATGGCGTCGATGTCGTCGTTGGCCTCGTGCACGATCCGTCCGAACGTCGAGGTCTCGTCCGAGGCGATGGTGGCGCAGTTGGCCGCCGGAGCACCTTCGTGGACCAGCTCGATGACCAGGTCGCAGGCCGCGCCGTCGCAGCCGTCGGTCTTGAGGCGAGTCGCCTCGTCGTTGACCTCGTCGACCACCGAGGTGATGGCCAGGCCCTCGAGGGCACTGGGCGCCACGAGGGACGGCAGGTCCTCGGTCACGGCACCGACGAACCCGACCGTACGACCGTCGGCGAGCGTGGTCCACCAGGAGGCACCGTTGGAGTGCTCGTCGCCGTGGCCGATCTCGGCCGGGTCGAGGGCGAACGGGCCGGTCTCGGTGCCCAGGCGCACGTTGGCGGCGATGTAGGGCCAGTCGGCTCCGCCTTCGGCGGCGTCCGGATCCATGACGCGTTGGACCAGGTCGTTGTAGCCCTGGTCGAACTCGTGGTTGCCCGCCGACGACACGTCGAGGCCTGCCTCGTTGAGGGCGTCGATGGTCGGCTTGTCGTTCTGGATGAACGACTCGAACGTCGAGGCGCCGATGACGTCGCCCGCCATGGCGAACAGCGTGTTCGGGTTGGCGGTCTTCTGCTCCTCGACCTCACCTGCCATCGAGGCGACTCCAGCGGCGACGCCGTTCTCGTCGTTGAGGAGCCGGCCGTGGAAGTCGTTCGACGCAAGCACCTGCACGGTCTCGACCGGGTCGGGCTCGCTGGTGGTGATGGGAGCCCTGATGCCGAAGATCTCGGGGTTGTGGTCCGAGGCGGAGAAGGGTCCGTCGTCGTAGAGCTTCGTGGCGTTGTAGAGGTAGCGGTTGAACAGGTAGTAGACCGGCTCGTTGGCATTGATCGACCACACGGTCTGGCCGGTCACCATCGAGAGGGCGGCTTCGTTGGCCAGCACGTGGTCGAGCGAGCCCGCGAGTCCTCCGAAGAAGTAGCTGGTCTCGCCGTTCTCCGGCTCCAGCTCCTCCCAGTCCCGGTCCTCGAGGAGGAGCATCGGGTCTTCTTGCGCGTAGGAGTTGAAGTCGCCCGTCAGGAAGACCGGCTCCGTGCCGTTGTCGTCGACGATGGTCTTCGCGAAGGTGTCGAGCGCCTTGGCCTGGCGGATCCTGTCACCGTTGTAGGAGCCTGCACCGTTGCCGGTGTCGGCGTTGTCACCGGTGGCCGGCGGGAACGGGTTCGGCGGACCACCCTTGGACTTGAAGTGGTTGACGATGACCCAGAACGCGTCCGCATCGGTGCCGTCGATGTGCCGGAACCGCTGCGCGAGCGGCTCGCGCGCGTTGCGGAACTCGGGGTAGTTGAGGGCGATCTCCGACTTGCCCACCACCGCCACTGTGCGCGGGTTGTAGATGAAGGCGTTGCGGATCACGTCCTGCTCGGCCAGCGCGGGCTGCGCAGCCGCACGCGGGCTCGGGACGTAGGCCCAGCGCGGGTCGGCCGTGGTGTCCTCGCTGGTGCGCTCCGCCCAGTCGGCGTTCAGCGCGCCCACCAGCTGCTTGAGCACGGAGTCACGGTCTGCGTAGCCGATCTTGGTGGGGTTCTCGACCTCCTCGAGGCCCAGGACGTCGGACGCCATCGTGTTGATCGCGGCGACCTCCTTGGCCTCCTGGCGTTCGAAGTCGGCCAGCGGGTGGGTCAGGTCGTCGCAGAAGCACCGCTGGGCGGCACCGCGGGGACCCGCGGCGTCGACCGTCGCGGGCGTCGTGCGCGGGTCGGTCCAGCTGCACTCGTTGGCGGCGACCCGTCCCGGGTAGGTCGGCGCGGAGCCCTGGCCGCCGGCCTGGGAGTAGAAGGAGCAGTCGCGGTCGGAGCCCGGCTCCGCCACCTCGTCGGCAGGCTCGCCCTTCTCCCAGTCCTCGGCGGAGTGGGAGAAGTAGTTGAGCATGTTGAAGGTGGCGATCTCGAGGTTGCCCTCGCCCTTGAGCACGTCGGCGTGGTCGGCGGGGCGGTCCTGCTCGAAGGCGACCCAGTCGCTGCCGTCGTTGCCGGACGGGATCCGGGTGCTCGGCTGCAGGCGCCACGCGCCGAAGCGCCAGTCGAGGACCACAGGCTGGACGAACGTGGTGTTGGCGCCGGCGCGGACCGTGTTGTCGAGAGTCAGCCACGGGTAGGCCGGCGTGCCGCCGTAGGTCACGGTCGCACCGTCGTCGAGCACCACACCGTGGGCTGCGTTGAACGCGGCGATCTCCGCGAGCGCCTCGGTCTCGGTCGGCTCGGCCAGCTGCAGCGGGATGTAGAGCGGCTTGTCGGAGTGCATGGCGATCTTGAACTCGCCGCGCATCGCGGACGAGCCGACGCCACCGCTGTAGGAGTCGGTCACGGTGTGGGCGCCCTCCGGGAGGAACGCCTCGTGCTCGTGGGCCTCGCGGAGGGTGTTGAGCTCAGCCGTGCCGAGGCAGCTGCCCAGACCGCAGTCGGCACCGGGGATGACGGTGCCGGGGACGACCGCCTCCTCGGGGGCGGCGGCCCGCACCTCGACGAAGTCGCCGTTGGTGACGGTGACCTGGGTCGAGCCGGAGAACTCCGAGGCCCGCGCGCTCAGGAGCGTGACGTGGGTGCCGAGGGCCGGGGGTGCGTAGCTCGGGCTGGAGCCCTGGTAGACGAAGATGGCGTCGGAGGCGGTGGGGGTGGCGTCGGTCGCCGGGTCGTAGCCGGCGGTCTGGATGAAGAAGCCGTTGATGCCTCCGTCGGGGAAGCGGGCGGTCACCACACCCTCGACGGCGACGTCCTGACCGGCCAGCGGAGAAGTCGCGCCCGTGCCCTGGATCTCCGGGATGGTCTTCAGGGGCAGGGCGGGGAGCGCGGAGACGACGATGTCGAACTCCACCTCGGCCGTCGCATCGGCGTCGTCGGTGACGGTCGCGGTGATCGTGAAGGTGCCGGTCTCGGTGGGTGTGCCCGAGACGGTGCCGTCGGCGGCGATCGTGATGCCCGCGGGGATCGCGGGGTCGCCGACGGCGGCCCACTCGTACGGCGCGGCGCCTCCGGAGGCCGCCAGCGTGAACTCGGTCAGCGGGCGGTTGACGTAGCCGGACCTGTCACCGGGGTCCGTGGCCGCGAGCGGGGCCGGAGCACCACCGGCCGTGATGTTGATGTTGTCGATGCCGACGTGCTCGTTGCTGCCCGTGGCGTTGTCGAGGGTGATGACACGGACGAAGACGTCTGCCTGACCGTCGACGGCGGACGGGAGCGAGGCCGACACGGGCGTCGAGGTCACGGTGGCATTGCTGACCGTGGTGGCGTCCGTCACGTAGGCGGAGGGGACGTTGGTGTACGGCCCGGCGGTGCCGACACGGTACTGGAGGGCCACGCGCGTCGGCTGGTCGTCGGTGCCGTTGTCGAGGTCCTGGACGTCGTAGGCGACGCCGATGCCGGACTTGCCGGTCGTGTCGAGGTGGAAGGCGAGCAGCGGGGTGGTGATGCTCCCGGTGGCGCTGAGCGCCACCGTCTTGTCGGCCGTCGGCACGCTGGCGAAGCCCAGCACTCCTCCGGTGCTGACCGTGTTCGGCAATGACGTGCTCGCCTGGATCGCGAGGTTGGACGTGAGCGTCCCCTCGGCGGTCAAGGTGCCCACGTCGGTGGTGTTGGGCTGGTTCGACGCGGAGATGCTCGTACCGGTGGTGAATCCTTCGACCCCGGGGAAGTCCGCCCAGGTGCTGCTGGCGGTGAGTCCTGACCAGTCCTGCGTGTAGGGGAAGGTCGAGATCTTGCCCGACACGCTCGCCGAGACGGGGGCGGTCAGGCCCACAGCAAGCGGTGCGGCCACGAGGGCGAGGAGAGTGGTGAAGCTGAGCGCAGTGCGGGGGGCGCGTCGAGGCAAGGCGAAGTCTCCGAAAATCAAGGGCCGCAGAGAACCTGGTTGGCGGCTCGCACAGGCTAGGTCGAGCCACCGACACGTGGCGAAAAACACCTGACAGTCCCGCACAACGTTTTGGTGAACATTCGCCCTTTCCCCACCCGTGAGGGTCAATGCTTGTGACTCCTGGGACGTGTGGTGCTGGACGGGCTATCGTCGTCCGGTGCTCCGACGTTGCGCCGCCGCGCTCTCCCTGCTTCCGCTCGTCCTCCTCGGGCTTGCCCCCGTGGGAGCCGCGCACGGCGCCGAGGCACGGGCCCGCTCCACTCCCCAGGTCTCCCTGGTCTCGTGGAGCTCGTACGCCGAGCTCAAGGCCGGCAGCCGCAAGGGACTGAAGCTCGGCCGCGGACAGGTGTCACTGCTGAAGCCGAAGCCGCGGAGGGTCGCCGGCCGCCGCTACGAGGCCGGCACGTGGACCTCGCCGTGGTCGACGCCCGGCTTCGACGCGACCGCGCTCCTCCCGACGTGGGAGGCCACCACCCCCGGCAAGAGCCTGATCCGGGTCGAGGTGCGCGCGATGGCCGCCGACGGCTCGACCGGCACCTGGGACACCGTCGCCGACTGGTCCCGCACCGGTCGCCCCGTCGCACGCACGACGTACAGCGGGCAGACCGACGACCTCGGTCGGGTCAGTGTCGACACCTGGTACGCCGCGCGCACGATCGCGTCGTGGCAGGTGCGGGTGACCCTGATGCGACCGCGCGGCTCGAGACTGGCCGTCAGCCTCGAGCGGGTGGGTGCGGTCGCGTCCGCCGATGCCTCCGCCGCGCGACCGACCTCCACCCCCGGCCCGGGTGTCGGCACCGTGCTGCCGGTCCCGACGTACTCCCAGATGGTGCACGGCGGGCACTACCCGCGGTGGGGCGGCGGCGGCGAGGCGTGGTGCTCGGCCACCTCGACGGCGATGGTGCTGGGCTACTACGGCATCTCCCCCACGCCGACCGGCATCACGGCCGGCCACACCGACGCCGTGGTCGACCACACCGCGAAGATGGTCTACGACCACGGCTACGACGGCACCGGCAACTGGGCCTTCAACACCGCCTACGCCGCGACGCTCGTCGCCGGCGACTCCTACGTCACCCGGATGAGCGGCCTGCGCGAGGCCGAGGACCACATCGCAGCAGGGGTGCCGCTGGTCGTGTCGATCGCCTTCGGCCGCAACCAGCTGGCGGGCGCGCCGATCTCGGCGAGCAACGGCCACCTCCTCGTCATCGTCGGCTTCGAGGCCGACGGCGACGTGGTGGTGAACGACCCGGCCGGCGCGACGAACGCCGAGGTGCGTCGCGTCTACGACCGCGCCCAGTTCGAGCGACTCTGGATCAGCGCCTCCGGCGGGACGGCGTACGTCATCCGCAACGGCTGAGGCTCCCCTCAGGCGGAGGCGCTGATGTCGATCGAGTGGAGGCCGGTCGACCCGTCCGGGTCCGGCGCACGCACCACGTCGGTCTGGGTCCTGCCGTCCTTGCCGATCGCGCGCACCCGGACGGAGTGGTCGCCCTCGGGGACGTCGAGGGTGACCGCCCACTGCACCCACGTGTCGACCGACGGCACCTCGCCGAGCTCGGCGCGCACCCACTCGCGGCCGTCGACCTGCACCTCCACGGCCTCGATGCCGGTGTGCTGGTGCCAGGCGACTCCTCCGACCCGCACCTCGCCGGCGGGGACGTCGTCGCCCGAGCGCGGCACGTCGATGCGCGAGGCGATCTTGACCGGGCCCTCCGCCGACCAGCCCTTCGTCGTCCAGTAGCCCACGGCCGTGTCGAACCTGGTGACCTCCATGTCGACGACCCACTTGGTCGCCGAGACGTAGCCGTAGAGCCCGGGGACCACGGTCCGCACCGGGAACCCGTGCTCGATCGGGAGCGGGCGGCCGTTCATCGCGACGGCGAGCATCGCGTCGCGGTCGTCGGTCAACGCCGCGAGCGGTGTGGCGCAGAACCAGCCGTCGTGCGACGTCTGGAGCACGCAGTCCGCCGAGTCGTCGACGCCCAGGCCCGACAGCACGTCCGCGAGCCGTACGCCGCTCCAGCGGGCGTTGCCGACCAGACCGCCGCCCACCTCGTTGCTGACGCAGTTGAGGGTGATCCACGACTCGGTGAGGTCGCCCTCGACGAGGTCGGCGTAGCTCAGCACGAGCTCGCGCTCGACCAGTCCGTGGATGCGCAGCGACCACTCCTCCGGCTCGATGGTCGGCTTCGCGAGGGTCGTGTCGATCAGGTAGAAGTCCTCGTTGGGCGTCTGCCACGGGGCAATCCCGGCGAGCCCGACCGCGGTGGCGGGGGGAGGCTCGCGCCGGGTGACGCCCGGGATCCGGAGAAGCCGGCGGCTGGCCTCGACGTGGCGGCGACCCGCGCCGACGAAGCGGCCGCCGAGCGCGATGCCGACCGCGGCCAGCGAGACCGCGGCGGCGACCATCACGAAGACGCGGCGTTCGCTCGACTCGATGTCCGGACGGCGGCGCTCGCGGAGCAACGCGTCGGTGAGGGCGGAGTGGGCGGTCACCCACGTGACCAGCCCGACCAGCACGGGGAGCGCGTCGACCAGCCCGGCGGAGCGCTGCGCGACCACGGCACCGAGACCGAGCCCGGCGAGGACGAACCAGACCACGAGCGGCTGCCACCACGCCTTCGCGGCAAGGCGCCCGGCCAGCGCGAAGCAGGCGAGCAGGAAGACGAGGATCCCGATGACCAGCGCGGGCTTGTCGAAGTGGCCCAGCACCGAGATCGCGCGCTCGGCGACCTCGCCCGGGGTGAGCTTGATGACCAGCTCGGCGACCGCGACGACGGGCGATTCGCGGATCGTCAGCACCATCGCGGTGGCATAGCTCGTCGCGAGTCCGGCGAGTCCGGCCAGGACCCCGGCGAGCACCCACGGCGGGCGGCGTTCGGTCACGTGTCCATTGTGACGTGTGACCGGGCATGATGCCGACGTGACGTCCTTACAGCCCGCTTACGACATGCGTGTCGGCATCGGCACCGATGTGCACCGCCTCGTGCCAGGGGTGCCCATGCACCTCGCCGGCCTCGCCTGGCCCGACGAGCCGGCCGGGCTCGAGGGTCACTCGGACGCCGACGTGGCCGCGCACGCCGCGTGCGACGCGCTCCTCTCCGCCGCGGGCCTCGGCGACCTCGGCACCAACTTCGGCACCTCCGAGCCCGAGTGGGCCGGCGCCTCCGGCGCCGCGCTGCTCTCCGAGACCGCCCGCCGCGTGCGGGACGCCGGCTGGGAGATCGGCAACGTCGCGGTGCAGGTCATCGGCAACGTGCCCCGCCTCGGGCCGCGCCGCGACGAGGCCACCGCGGCGCTCTCGACGGCGCTCGGAGCGTCCGTCAGCCTCTCCGCCACCACGACCGACGGGCTCGGCCTCACCGGCCGCGGGGAGGGCGTCGCCGCCATCGCCACCGCGCTGGTCACGCGTCCATGACCAGCGGCACGGCCGTCGTCATCCTGGCCGCCGGAGCGGGCACGCGGGTCGGCGCCGGCGTCAACAAGGTGCTGCTGACGCTGCGCGACGTGCCGGTGCTGGTCTGGTCGGTGCGTGACGCCCTCGCCCTGCCCGACGTACGCCGCCTCGTCCTCGTCGTGCGGCCCGAGGACCGGGCCGCCGTGGAGGCAGCCGTGGCGCCCCACCTCGGCGACCGCGAGGTGCTCGTGGTGGACGGCGGCGCCACGCGACACCGGTCCGAGTGGGCGGCCATCCAGGTGCTGGCCGACGACATCGGCTCGGGCGAGGTCGACGTGGTGGTCGTCCACGACGGCGCCCGCCCCCTCGCCGGGGTGCCGCTCTGGCGGGCCGTGGTCGACGCCGCGCGGGAGATCGGCGGTGCGATCCCGGTCGTGCCGGTCACCGGGCTCCTCCACGCCGACCTGACCGTGGTGACCGAGGATGCGGGAGCCGTCCAGACGCCGCAGGCGTTCCGCGCCACGGACCTGCTCGCGTCCTACCGCGCGGCGGCGGAGGACGGCTTCGAGGGCACCGACACGGCGGCCTGCGTCGCGGCGTACGCCGACGTGCCGGTCGCCGCGGTCCCGAGCACGTCGCTCAACCTCAAGGTGACGTTCCCCGAGGACGTGGCCGTGGCCGTGGAGCTCAGCCCGGGCGCGTAGGGGAGGACGACGAGGTGAGGACGTCGAGGAGGCGGACGTCCTCGACCGACGCGACCCGGCGGCCCTCCGGCGGCGCGGGGGTGGGCGCGACCCGGTGACCGGCCGCGGCGAGGTCGGCCACCGCCCGGGCCAGGTCGGTGACGGGGCGCCGGTCCAGCCGGGCCAGGACGTGGGCGGGCAGGACGAGCGGTGAGGCGACGGCGTGCAGGTCGTCGCGGTCGAGGGTGTTGCCCACGTGGCCGTCGACGACCACCTTGACGGTGTCGGTGACGGGTCGCACGCCCACCACGACGTCACCGGAGGCGCGCGCCCGGTCCAGGCAGGCGGCGATGAAGGCCGGCGGCGTCATCGGGCACAGCGCGTCGTGCAGGACGAGGTCCTCGCCCGAGTCGACCAGCCCCGACCAGGTCACCGAGGCGTCGACGAGCTCGACGCCCGACTCCCCCAGCGCCCACGCGGCGCACGCCACCAGCGCCTCGCCGTGGAGGAGCGCGTAGGGCAGCGATCCGCGCTCGTCGTCCAGAACGAGACCGAGGCCCCGGGGACCGTCGTCCCAGGGGCCTCGATCGGCGTCGTGCAGGCTCAGGAGGCGAGCACCTCGTCGAGCGTGGCCTCCGCCTTGTCCTCGTTCGTCTTCTCGGCCAGGGCCAGCTCCGAGACGAGGATCTGGCGCGCCTTGGCGAGCATCCGCTTCTCGCCGGCCGACAGCCCGCGGTCGCGCTCGCGGCGCCACAGGTCGCGGACGACCTCCGACACCTTCATCACGTCACCGGAGTGCAGCTTCTCCAGGTTGGCCTTGTAGCGGCGCGACCAGTTGGTCGGCTCCTCGACGTGGGCGGCCCGGAGCACGTCGAAGACGCGGTCGAGCCCCTCCTTGTCGACGACGTCACGCACGCCGACGAGATCGAGGTTGCAGGCCGGCACGCGAACGACCAGGTCCTGCTGGGCGACAATCCGGAGGACGAGGTACTCGCGGTCCTCTCCCTTGATCGTCCGCGTCTCGATCTCCTCGATGACTGCGGCCCCGTGATTGGGATAGACGACCGTTTCGCCAACGGTGAAAGTCATATGTTCAGTTCCCTTTCCTAGGTGACCATTCTAACACGGGTTCGAATGACCTCCCGACGACGTTTGCGCAGGTCAGAGGGCACATCCCGGCTTGACAGATCGCTGGTTCCTGTGGTCGCACCCCCTGTCGCCGAAGCGCCGGGCATACTTCCGCCATGTCCACGCCTGCGGTGCTGCTCATGCTGCGCGCGGCCCACCCGCGCCAGGCGTTGGCGACCGCCGTCGCCCTCGGCGCCGCGGCCGCGGTCGCGGGTCGCCCGCTGCGCGAGGTGGCGCTGGTCGCCGCGACCGTGCTGGTCGGCCAGGGCATCCTCGGCTGGGCCGACGACCTCACCGACCGCCGCCGCGACGAGCGCCACGCCCCGGACAAGCCGCTCGTCAAGGGCCTCGACCCGGGGACCGTCTGGTTCGCGCTCACGTGCGCGGTGCTCCTCGCCGTACCCCTCGCCGTGTCGCACGGCCGCCGGGCCGGGCTGGCCTACCTCGCGCTGCTCGTCGTGTCCGCGGTCGGCGACCGCTTCCTCCACGCGCGGGTGCTGTCGTTCCTGCCGTGGACGGCGAGCTTCGCGCTCTACCCGGCGTTCCTGGCGTACGGCGGCTGGAACGGCGTCGGGACGACGACCCCGCCCACCGTGGCGCTGACCGCGCTGGCGGCCGCCCTCGGCCTCGGGGTCCACCTGCTGGTCGCCCTTCCCGGCCTGGTCGCCGACCACGAGGAGGGCGAGCGCTCGCTGCCGATGCTGCTCGCGCTGCGCATCGGCACGCCGCGCCTGCTGCTCGTCGCCGGAGCCTTCACGGCCGTCGTCGTGGTCGGCATCCTCGTCGCCGGACGCACGGTCGGGCTGACCTGAGCCCGGATCCGGGCTGAGACACGGGGTCGGCCGGCGCTAGGCTGTCGCCCATGCAGCATCGACTCCTCGTGAGCACCGCCTTGGTCGTCGCGCTCGCCGCCCCGCTGTCCTCCTGTGGCTTCGACTACGCCACGGACCGTGACTACACGCCGGGCAGCGGGGCCAACAACCGCGAGGGCGACGTCGACGTGCTGTCGGCCGTCGTCGTGTCGGCGGCCGAGGGGTCCGGCACCTTCGTCGCCTCGTTGTCCAACAACGGGTCGAACAAGGAGGAGACGTTCACCGCTGTGGCCGGTCAGGACAACGGCGTGACTGCGGCCGAGTTCGAGCCGATCACCATCCCGGCGGGCGGCCTGGTCAACCTCGCCGAACCCGCCGCCGACATCGTGCTCACCGGTGACTTCACGGCCGGTGAGGTCGTCCCGATCACCGTCGACTTCGGCAACGGCGAGCGCGTCTCGCTCAACGTCCCCGTCGTCTCCGACGAGACCGGCTACTGGGAAGGCATGGACGCCTCGTGACCCACACCCTCGTGCTCCTCCGCCACGGCGAGAGCGAGTGGAACGCCAAGAACCTGTTCACCGGCTGGGTCGACGTCGACCTCACCGAGAAGGGCCGCGCGGAGGCCGTGCGGGGCGGCGAGCTGCTCGTCGGCGCCGACCTGCTGCCCGACGTCGTGCACACCTCGCTGCAGCGCCGCGCGATCACCACGGCGCACCTGTCGCTCGACGCCGCCGACCGCCACTGGATCCCGGTGAAGCGCTCGTGGCGGCTCAACGAGCGCCACTACGGCGCCCTCCAGGGCAAGGACAAGAAGCAGACGCTCGACGAGTACGGCGAGGAGCAGTTCATGCTGTGGCGCCGGTCCTTCGACGTGCCACCGCCGCCGCTCGACGACTCCGACGAGTGGTCGCAGGCCGGCGACCCGCGCTACGCCGACCTCGGCGACGACCTGCCCCGCACCGAGTGCCTCAAGGACGTCATCGAGCGCTTCCTGCCCTACTGGGAGGCCGAGATCGTGCCCGACCTGGAGAGCGGCAAGACCGTGCTGGTCGCGGCCCACGGCAACAGCCTCCGCGCGCTGGTCAAGCACCTCGACAAGATCAGCGACGAGGACATCGCCGGCCTCAACATCCCGACCGGCATGCCCCTGCTCTACCGCCTCGACGAGTCGATGAGCCCGACCGTGCCCGGTGGCGAGTACCTCGACCCCGACGCTGCCGCGGCCGCAGCCGCAGCCGTCGCGAACCAGGGTCGCTAGGCGCCAGCGCGTCGACGTACGTCCGCCCGTGAGCGGTGCGTGGCGCGGATTCCGGGCGACGAAAACCCCCCTCACACACCGCTCGCGAGCGAGCCGAGACGTACGTCAGTCCCGCTGGGGCCGCTCGCCGGTGACCACGAAGACCACCCGGTTGGCGACCGAGACGGAATGGTCGGCGATCCGCTCGTAGTAGCGGCCGAGCAGGGCGATGTCGACCGCGGCCTCCACGCCGTGCTTCCAGTCGGTCGAGAGCAGCTCGGTGAAGCTGCGGCGCCGGAGCTGGTCCATCACCTCGTCGTCGCGACCGAGCTCGATGGCGGCCTCCACGTCCCGGTCGACGATGATGCCGCGCACCCGGCGGACCATGTCCTCGGCGGTCTCCGCCATCCGGCCCATCGTCGGGCGCAGCTCCTCGGGCACCGCGACCTGCGGGACCCGGAGGCGGGCGATCTTGGCGACGTGCACCGAGAGGTCGCCCATCCGCTCGAGCTCGCTGACCATCCGGAGCGCCGAGACGATCATCCGGAGGTCGCCGGCGACCGGCTGCTGCAGGGACAGCAGCTGGAACGACGTGTCGTCCACCCGCTCCCGCGCGTCGTCGATCGCCTTGTCGCCGCTGATGACCTGGTCGGCGGTGTGGATGTCACCGGTCATCAGCGCCTTGGTGGCCTCGCGGACTGCGACCTCGACCATGCCGCAGATGTCGGACAGGTCGGCGAAGATGCCGTCGAGCTGGTCATGGAATGCCTCACGCATGCCCGCCACCCTAGGCAGCCCAGGCGAACAGATGTGGGTGCCCGGTGAACGGGGCATGAACACTCGGCGCCCGGCGTCCAGCGGGCGTGGCCACCCCGCCCGGATGCGTACGATGTGAGCGTGGATCCGACGATGCAGGCTGGTCTGGCCGCGATCGTCGGGGCGGTGATGGCGGGCGGCGCGGTGCTCGCGTGGCACATCAGCGAACGCCAGCGCCACACCCTCCCCGAGGTCGAGCAGCCGGTCGTCCAGGCCGGTGTCGCTGCCGTGCTCAGCATCCTGCGGTCGAGCGCGGTCGTGCTCGACGAGTCCGACCACGTCCTCAAGGCCTCCGCGCCGGCGTACGCCTTCGGGCTGGTGCGCGGCAACACGCTGGTCGTCCCCGAGCTGCTGGAGCTCGTCGCGCAGGTGCGTCGCGACGGCCAGATCCGCGAGAGCGAGCTCGACCTGCCGGCACCTGCCGGCGGCACCGCCCGCACCCTCACCGCCCGCGTCGCCCCGCTCGGGGCGCGGCTGGTCCTCGCGCTGGTCGAGGACCGCACGCGCGAGAAGCGCGTGGAGGAGGTGCGCCGCGACTTCGTGGCCAACGTCAGCCACGAGCTGAAGACCCCCGTCGGCGCCATCCGGCTGCTCGCCGAGGCGGTCACCGACGCCTCCGACGACCCCGAGGCGGTGCAGCGCTTCGCCGGACGGATGCTCACCGAGAGCGACCGGCTGTCCAAGCTCGTGCAGCAGATCATCGAGCTGTCCCGGCTGCAGGCCCACGACCCGCTCGAGAAGCCGGTGATGGTCGACCTCGACGCCGCGGTCGCCACCGCCGTCGACACCAGCGCGATGGAGGCCGCGGCCAAGGAGATCACCGTGGAGTCGCGCGGGGAGCACGGACTGGAGGTGTTCGGCTCCCAGGAGCTGATCGGCGCGGCCGTGAGCAACCTCGTCGCCAACGCCGTGGCCTACTCCAGCAGCGGCTCGCGGGTCGTCGTCACGACCAGGTCCGAGGGCGACCAGGTGCAGATCAGCGTGGTCGACCAGGGCATCGGCATCCCCGCCGAGGACATCGAGCGGATCTTCGAGCGGTTCTACCGCGTCGACCCGGCCCGGCACCGCTCCACCGGTGGCACCGGTCTCGGCCTCGCCATCGTCAAGCACGTCGCGGCCACCCACGGTGGCGACATCTCGGTGTGGTCCGTGCACGGACAGGGCTCCACCTTCACCCTGACCCTCCCCCGCAACTCCAGTCCCGAGCACGGCTCCGGCACCTCCCCCGTCGAGGTCGTGGTACCCGTCGACCCCGACGCCGGGTCCGCCCCCCAGGTCCTCAGAAACCAGCAGGAGACCATCACATGACACGCGTACTCGTCGTCGAGGACGAAGAGAGCTACAGCGACGCGCTCGCCTACATGCTCCGCAAGGAGGGCTACGAGGTGGCGATCGCCGCCGACGGCAACACCGCCCTCACCGAGTTCGACCGCTTCGGACCCGACATCGTGCTCCTCGACCTGATGCTGCCCGGCGTCCCCGGCACCGAGGTGTGCCGCCAGATCCGGGCGACGTCGTCGGTCCCGGTGATCATGGTCAGCGCCAAGGACGACGAGGTCGACAAGGTGGTCGGTCTCGAGCTGGGCGCCGACGACTACGTCACCAAGCCCTACTCGCCGCGCGAGCTGGTCGCCCGGATCCGCGCGGTGCTCCGCCGCGGCCACGAGCCGGACCTGATGCCCGACACCCTCGAGGCCGGACCGGTGCGGATGGACGTCGAGCGCCACGTCGTCACCGTCGACGGCTCCGAGCAGCGGTTGCCGCTCAAGGAGTTCGAGCTGCTGGAGATGTTCCTGCGCAATCCCGGTCGGGTGCTCACCCGCGGCCAGCTCATCGACCGCGTCTGGGGCTCCGACTACGTCGGCGACACCAAGACCCTCGACGTGCACGTCAAGCGGCTGCGCGCCAAGCTCGAGCCCGACCCGAGCGACCCGCGCTACCTCGTCACCGTGCGGGGGCTCGGGTACAAGCTCGACCTCTGAGGCCGCGAGCGCGGCGGGATGTCGGCGTACGACGTCCGAAAAGCGCTGGCGTTCGGTCATGACCGTTCCTAGGCTTGACCCGTGACAACGACCCGTTCATCCGACCCGGAGACCTCACCCGCCGCGACCTCCGCGCCACCGGCCTGGCTGCCGGTCGCTGCCGGTGCCGTCACGCTGGTGATGTGGGCCTCGGCGTTCGTGGTGATCCGCCACGTCGCCCACGACATCAGCCCCGGGTCGCTCGGCTCCGGCCGCCTGCTGGTCGCCGCCCTCGTGGTCCTGCCGCTGGTGCTGCGCCGCGGCTGGGTGGCCCCGACGCGGCGCGAGTGGACGCTGCTCGCGCTCGGCGGCGTCGGCTGGTTCGGCGTCTACAACCTCACCCTCAACGCCGGCGAACGGCACGTCGACGCCGGCACCGCGGCGATGATCATCCAGATCGGTCCGGTGATCGTCGCGCTCCTGGCCGTGCCGCTCTTCGGCGAGCGCCTCCACGGCTGGCTGCTCGGCGGCATGGCCGTCGGGTTCGCCGGCGTCGCGGTGATCGCGCGCGGGTCGTCGACGGACGCCGACGCGAGCGTGGTCGGGGTGCTGCTGGTCCTCGTCGCCGCCGCGATGTACGCCGTCGGCGTCCTGACGCAGAAGGTGCTGCTGCGGCGGCTGCCCTCCGTGCAGGTCGTGTTCGTGTCGTTCCTGACGGGTGCCGTCATCTGCCTGCCGTTCTCGGGTGACCTGCCGGGCATCGTCGCCGACGGCGGGGCCGAGCTCTGGTGGATCATCTACCTCGGCGTGCTGCCCACGGCGGTGGCCTTCACGACGTGGGCCTACGCCCTGACGCACACCGACGCCGGCGCCCTGTCCCTCACGACGTTCCTCGTGCCCGGCATCGCGACGCTGATCGCGTGGCTGACGATCGACGAGGTGCCGCCGTCGCTGACCTTCGTGGGCGGCGCGCTGGCGATCGTCGGCGTGCTGATGACGCGACGGAAGCCGAAGCTCGCCTAGACCTGCGGGTCGCTCCCCGCCTCGAGCCAGCCCCGGAAGGCCTCGAGGTTGCGCGTCGACTCGCCGCGCGAGATGCGCCACTCCCACTCCTTGCGGATCGACGAGGCGAAGCCGAGCTCGAGGATCGCGTTGAACGACTCGTCGGCGTTGGCGAGGACGGAGCCCAGGACCCGGTCGAGCTCGTCGGGGCTGACCGAGGCGAGCGGCAGCCGCGCCTCGAGGTAGATGTCCCCGTGGCGGTCCACCGCGAACGAGACGGCGTACATCCGCAGGTTGCGCTCGAGCAGCCACCTGTGGACGCGGTCGTGGTTCTCGTCGGGGTTGCGGCACACGAAGGCGTGCACGCCGAGGGCGTGCGGGCCGACGTCGAGCCGGACGGGCGTCTGGAGCTTCTTCTCGCCGGGCAGGCTCAGGGAGAAGCTGGCCCCCTCGACACCCTCGCGGGAGGTCTCCTCGTGCTCGAGGTCGTTGTCGGCCAGGTAGGCACGGACGATCTCGAGCTCCTTCACGAGACCATCTCAGCACGCATCCGGCTCGCGGCGCGCTCGTAGGCGGCGAGGGTGCGCTCGGCGGTGTGCTCCCAGGTGAACTCCTGGGCGTGCGCGATCGCGCCCCGGCCCAGCCGCTCCACGAGGGCCGGGTCGTCGACCAGACGGCGCAGCGCGGCGGCCCAGTCGCGGGGCTCGTGGGTGTCGACGAGCAGGCCGCTGACGCCGTCGCGCACGACGGTCGTCAGCCCGCCGACGGCAGCGGCCACCACGGGCGTGCCCGTGGCCTGGGCCTCGACGGCGACGAGGCCGAACGACTCGTTGTACGACGGCACGGCCACCGCCGTGGCGGCCGACGCCCAGACGGCGAGGTCGGCCTGCGCGACAGGAGGAACGAAGCGGACCACGTCGCTGATGCCGAGGTCGGCGGCCAGGTCCGCGAGCGAGGTGGGGTGCTCGAGGCCGGTGCCGGAGGGGCCGCCGACGACGGGTACGACGAGGCGCCGGCGCAGCGACGGGTCCTGCTCGAGCATCACCTCGACCGCCCGGAGCAGCACGTCGGGCGCCTTGAGCGGCTGGATGCGGCCGGCGAACATCAGCACGATCGCGTCGTCCGGGAGTCCCAGCTCGCGACGTGCCTCGGTGCGCCCGCGCGGGGCGAAGACGGTGAGGTCGACGCCGGGGTGGATGACCTCGACGGCGTCCGGGCTGGCGTCGTAGAGGTCGACGAGCTGGCGGGCCTCGGTGTCGGTGTTGGCGACCAGGAGGTCGGCTGCCTCGACGACCTGCTCCTCGCCGATGACCCGGGACAGCGGCTCGGGGGTGTCTCCCGCGGCGAGCGCCTCGTTCTTCACCTTGGCCATCGTGTGCATCGAGTGGACGAGCGGCACGTTCCACCGGTCACGCGCGAGCGCGCCGACCTGGCCGGACAGCCAGTAGTGGGAGTGCACGACGTCGTAGTGGCCGAGCGGCTGCAGCGCCTCGGCGCGCAGCACCTCGCGGGCGAACGTGCAGAGCTGGCCGGGCAGCTCGCCCTTGCCGAGGCCCTCGAACGGCCCTGCGGCGATGTGGCGCACCAGCACGCCGTCGGCGGCCTCGACCACCTGCGGCAGCGCCGAGGAGGTGGCGCGGGTGAAGACGTCGATGTCGATGCCGCGCGCGGCGAGGCGCTTGGCGAGCTCGATGACGTACACGTTCATCCCCCCGGCGTCGCCCGTGCCGGGCTGGTCCAGGGGTGAGGTGTGCAGGCTGATCATCGCCACCCGCTCGCCCACGCGTGTCTCCTTCGTCCGACGGTCCCGACGTGCTCGCGTCCGGGCACCCAGGGTGCAACCACGCAGCGGTGCGAGGGATTCCCGACCGCGGTCCGAAGGGGTGGTCAGCGTGCGTGCGCGCCGCCCGACCTGGGCCGGGGTGGCGCCGCCTGGCCGCGGCCCCGGAGCAGCGCGATTGCGCCGATGAGTGCCGCCACGACGCCCCAGAAGCCGTCGTACCAGCCGCTGTCGGTGACCCGGAAGGCCTCGATCAACGCGAGCGCGAGCAGACCCGAGGCCAGTCCGACGACGACGCGCATGGCGACGGCGTCGCTCTTGACGAGGGTGCTCCCGAAGGTCGCCGAGGCCACCACGATGGCGGCGAGGCCGACGAAGTGGAGCGTCGCGGGCACGGGGTCGCTGCCGCCGCCGAGCAGCGCGTGCGCGATCCAGAGCAGGCCACCCAGGAGGGCGGCTCCGGCGGCGAGCTTGGCGGGATTCACGCCGAGATTGTCCCACGACGCCCGTGCGGTGCTCACGGCTCGTCGGTGCCCTGGTGGAACCGGGCCCGCCACTGCCCGCCGGTGCGCACCCAGAGCGTGCTGCGCAGCGTCGAGCGGTCTGCCGTCGACGTGCGCCACAGCAGCAGGATCGTGTCGGGACCGATCCGGTCGGTCGAGACGACCTCGACGTCCACCGGGTCGATCGGGCCGATCTCGTCGAGGACGTCGTCACGCGTCCAGAGGCGGCCGGACCGGCCGATCTCCTGCCAGTCGGGGTGCAGCAGGGCGGCGATCGCGGCACGGTCGGCGCGCACCTCGTCGGTGAGCAGGGCGCGCTCCATCGCGACGACGTGCTCCTCGTCGGACAGGTCCGGGGTGGTGAGCCCGCCGAGGTCGCTGAAGAGGTCGGGCTCCTCCTCGACCTGGCCGACGGTCGCTGCGGGGTGCGAGGAGAAGCCGCCGACGAAGCCCGGGCCCGCGTCGGGCTCCACGCCGCGCTGGTACGCCGACGCGGCGGCGTTGGCGCGCTTGTCGGCCGCCTCGTTGAGCTCGTGTCCGGCGTGGCCCTTGACCCACTCGAAGTGGACCCGGTCGCGGCGGCCCTCCATGGCGGCGTCGAGCGCCTTCATCAGCTCGACGTTGAGCACCGGCTTGCCGTCCCGTCTTCTTCCAGCCCTTGCGCTTCCAGCCCGGCATCCACGTGGTGACGGAGTCGATGACGTACTTGCTGTCGCAGAAGACGTGCAGGTCGTCGTCGACGTGCGCGGTCTGCTGGAGCAGGTCGAGGACGGCCATCAGCTCGCCCATGTTGTTGGTGCCGCGCGGCCAGCCGCCGGACGCCCAGCAGCCGTCGTCGACGTACCACGCCCAGCCGGCCGGACCGGGGTTGCCGAGTGCCGAACCGTCGGCCGCCGCGATGATCACCGGGCCATCTTGGCAGGATGGACGCGTGAGCAACGAGGAGACCCAGCCCCGCACCGCCGTCGTCACCGGTGCCTCCAGCGGCATCGGCGCCGCGAGCGCCCGCGCCCTGGCCGCCCACGGCTTCCACGTCGTCTGCGCGGCGCGCCGCACCGACCGGATCGAGGACCTCGCGGCCGAGATCGGCGGCACGTCCGTCACCTGCGACGTCACCGACGCCGACTCGGTCGCCGCCCTCGCCGCGGCCGTGCCGGTGTGCCACGTGCTGGTCAACAACGCCGGCGGCGCGGTCGGCACGGACCGCGTCGAGGAGGCCGACATCGACGGCTGGCGCTGGATGTACGAGGTCAACGTCCTCGGGCTCGTCCGTGTCACCCAGGCCCTCCTCCCGGCGCTGCGCGCCAGCGGCGACGGCGTGATCGTCAACGTCGGCTCGACCGCGGGACGCTGGGCGTACGAGGGCGGAGCCGGCTACACGTCCGCCAAGCACGCTGTGAAGGTCGTCTCCGAGACGCTCCGCCTCGAGCTCAACGGCGAGCCGATCCGGATCACCGAGGTCGCGCCGGGCATGGTGCGCACCGACGAGTTCTCGGTCAAGCGGTTCGGCGGCGACCGGGCGAGGGCCGACGCGGTGTACGCGGGCGTGGACCAGCCGCTCGTCGCCGAGGACGTCGCCGACGCGATCGCGTGGGTGGCCACCCGGCCCTCCCACGTCGACATCGACGAGCTCGTCATCAAGCCCCGTGCCCAAGCGGCGGCGCACAAGGTGCACCGGACCTGAGCCTGGGACCGCCGCCGTGCGCAGCAGGCGAGACGGCGGCGGTGGCGGGCGTGGTCGTGGGAGACTGCCGCGCGTGAAGACCATCGGACTCGTCGGCGGGATGAGCTGGGAGAGCAGCGCGGTCTACTACCGCGACCTCAACCTCGGGATGCGCGAACGGCTCGGTGGGTTGTCCAGTCCCAAGCTGGCGCTGACGACCGTCGACTTCGCCGAGGTCACCCACCTCGAGGACGACGAGCGCTGGGACCAGGTCGGCGCGCTGCTGGCCGACGCGGCCCAGGGCGTCGAGCGCGCGGGAGCCGACTTCCTGCTCCTCTGCACGACCACCTTCCACAAGGTCGCCGACCAGGTCGAGGAAGCCGTCGACATCCCGGTCCTCCACCTCGCCGACGTCGTCGCGGCCGCGGTGCGCGCTGCCGGGGTCGAGACCGTCGGCCTGATCGGCACCAAGGTGGCGATGTCGGAGTCGTTCTTCGTCGACCGCCTTGCCAGCCACGGCCTGCAGGTGATCGTCCCGGACGTCAAGCACCACGACATCCTCAACGACGCGATCTACGAGGAGCTCGTGCACGGCGTCGTGCTCCCCCGCACCCGCAGCCGCGTGGTCTCGATCATCGAGGAGCTGTGGGACGCCGGCGCCGGCGGCGTGCTGGTCGGCTGCACCGAGCTCGAGCTGCTGGTCAAGCAGGCCGACGTCGAGCTCCCGGTCTTCCCCTGCACCACGCTGCACGTCCAGGCCGCGCTCGACGCGGCTCTTGCCTAGAGCGGGAGTCCCCTCGCGGTCGCGAGCCAGCGCAGGGCGGTCCAGGCCGGTCCGCGCAGGTCGGTGGCGCCCGCCTCGGGCGGCAGCGGCACCGACAGCACCGGCGACCGCAGGCCCTCGGTGCTGATCAGCAGGCCGTCGAGGCCGACCGCGACTCCCTCGCCCTGGTCCTGGTCCGGCAGGTCCCACGACGACACCGGCTGCCACGACGGGAACTCCGCGAGGTAGGCCTGGGAGTAGGTCCGCATCACGACCCCACCGCCGCCCGGCAGGAAGGTGGCGTCGGTGACGATGCCCGGCGCCTCGCCGACCTCCAGCAGACGGTTCGGTCGGTCGGCGCGCAGCCGCAGCGGGGCGGCGTACACCGTGCCGGCGAAGACACCCTTGGTGATGACGAAGAGCCGGCCGGTGAGCGGGTGGTGCACGAGCGCCTCGGCGTCACGCGGGCCGTCGGGGTAGACGAGCTCGTACGCCGTCGGCGTGGCCGCGATGTCGCGACGACCGAACGGCACGCGAAACACCTCGACCGAGTCGCGGACGCGCCGGTTGTCGCCGGTGTCGGCGACCCAGACGTGCCCCGGGCCGGCCGGCGCCAGCGCCTCCACGTCCACCGGGTCCGTCGGCCACGACGTGACGCCGACCGTGCTCCCGGTCTGCACGTCGACGGTGAACACCCGACCGGAGTCACCGGAGTCGTTGGTCGTGACCGCGAGCCCGCCCTGCTGGTCGGAGGCGAAGACGAGTCCGCTCGACTCGACGATGTCGGGATCGGCGAACCGGAAGACCTCACCGGCCTCGGCCGGTCCGTCGCCGGACGCGGTCCCCGCCAGGAACGGCAGCAGCACGACCACGCCCGCCAGGAACTGCCACTCCTTCACGGCGCCACGGTAGCCGCGAGCCGTTCGGCGCGCCCGATCGACCGTTCAGCGTGCCCCTGGGGTCGGTGACACGTCTCGGTGACGGCGTCCGCCCTCGTCACCGGCTGAGCAGCTCCCCCAGCCGGGGGCGGACTCCCCATGCGGCCAGCAGGTCGTCGTACTCCCGGGCAGCGGCGGTCTCGCTGTCGCTGGCCCGCCGGTGCGATCCTGCCTCGCCGCGCAGGCGTACGGCGCGGAGCAGCGTGTTGCGCGGCGTGTGCGCGCTCTCGACGAACTCGACGACATCGACCTTGTAGCCCTCGCGCCCCAGCAGCGCGGCCCGCAGCGCGTCGGTCAGGGTGTCGGCGAACCGCTCGCGCAGGATGCCGTGGCGGGTCAGCATCGCGTAGGGCTCGGGTGCGTCGGTCGTGCGGAGCTGGGAGGCGATGTCGTGGTGGCAGCAGGGTGCGGCGAGCACCAGCGAGGCGTGCCACTCCAGCGCCCGCGCGAGCGCGTCGTCCGTCGCGGTGTCGCAGGCGTGCAGGGCGAGCACGACGTCCGGTGCGCGGTCGAGGGCCGCGTCACCGATCGAGCCGACGACGAAGTCGGCGTCGATCCCGAGCCCGGCAGCGACCTGCGCGTTGTGGTCGGCCGACTGCTGCTTCACGTCGACGCCGGTCATCCGGACCGGGAGGCGGCGGCTCAGGTGGGCGTGCGCTGCGAAGGTGAGGTAGGCGTTGCCGCACCCGAGGTCGACGATCCGCAGCGGGTCGTCCTCCGTGGGTGTCCGCACCTGTCCCTGCGCCATCGCCTCGGTGAGGCTGGCGTCGAGCAGCCGCAGGAACTCCTCGACCTGGCGGTACTTCGCCTGCCGGGTGGGTTTCACCCGGCCCTGCGCGTCGCTGATGCCGAGCGCGACCAGCACCGGGTCGTCCTCGGCCAGCAGCCGGTCCTTGGCCCGGTCGTGGTCGCGCGACACCTCGACCGTCTCGCTCCGCTCCCGGGAGTGCAGCATCGGGGCGCCCTTCTTGGTGACCCGGAGCTGGTGGGTCGCGTCCGTCGTGTCGACGTGCCAGCTCGCGAAGGGCTGCGCCACCAGGGCGTCCACCGCCGCGGCGGCGTCGTCGCCCAGCACGTGGTTGGAGGTGTGGGCCTGCGTCTCGTCGTACGACACCACCTGCAGGTGGCGCCCGGCCTTCAGGTCGACGACCCGGAGCTCGATCCGCCTCACCTCACGCCCCGCGACGACGGGAGCCGGCTGGCCCTTGCGCCGACCGCTCGCCAGCGCCCGCACGAGCCGGTCGGCGTCGAGGACGGCCTCCCGCAGCGCCTGCCACTCGGGAGCGCTCACAGGACGGCGGCGAGGACGACGATGAGGATCAGTGCCCCGAGCGCCACCGGGATCACGAGTCTGCGGTGGCGGGGGTTCATCCCGTCATCCTAGGTCGCCGCGCGGTCACCAGTGCTCGAGCGAACCCCGGAAGACGGTGGCGAGGTCGTCGGCGGTGACGTCGATCGGGGCGGTCGCGAGCAGGCGCTGCTGCTTGAGTGCGCCGTCCACGAGGTCGTCGACGTCACCGGCGCCGTAGCCGATCTCGGCGAGGCCGCTGGGCAGCCCGACGTCGCGCATCAGGTCGCACAGCACCGCGGGAAGGGTGTCCGGACCGCCCGAGGACACTGGTCCGCCGAGCAGCTCGGCGGCGCGCAGGTGGCGCTCGGGCGAGGCTTCGAACGTCAGCGCGAAGGCGGCGGGCGCGGTCATCACGACGGCCATCCCGTGCGGGACGATCGGCTCGTCGTCGGGGTAGCCGGCAGGCCGGTAGTCGCGGACCCGGCCGGCGATCGGGTACGCGCAGGCGTGCGGCACGTGGACGCCGGCGTTGCCGAAGCCGAGGCCGGCGAAGGTCGCGGCGAGCGCCATCTGCTCGCGGGCGTCGCGGTCCGACCCGTCGCGCACGGCGGAGCGGAAGGCGCCGGCGAGGAGGGTGAGGGACTTCTCCGCCCACATGTCGGCGATCGGGTTGGCGCCGCAGTAGGGCACCCGCTGCTCGGGCCGCTTGGCAGCGAAGTCGCCGAACCAGCGGGCCGTCCAGCTCTCGAGGGCGTGGCAGAGGATGTCCATGCCGCACGACGCGGTGACCATCGCCGGCTGCGTCATCGTGAGGTCGGGGTCCACCACGGCGAGCGTCGGTCGCAGCCGGGCGTGCGAGATGCCGGTCTTCACCTTGAGGGCGAGCACGTCGAGGACGCAGATCGTGGTCGACTCCGCACCGGTGCCGGTGGTGGTCGGCACCGCGACGAGCGGCAGGAGCGGCTGCTCGGGCGCGCGGCCACCGCCGACCGGCGCGTTGACGTAGTCCATCAGGGAGCCCGCGTTGGTCAGCAGCAGGTCGACCGCCTTGGCCGTGTCGATGGCGGAGCCGCCTCCCACCGCGACGACGGCGTCGAACGGGCCGGCGTCGCGGGCGAAGGCGATCGCCTCCTCGAGCGAGGCGTCCGTGGGCTCCACCCGCGCCCGGTCGAAGACCGTGACCTCCAGCCCGCGGGCGCGGACGCCCTCGGCGACGCGCTCCGGGTGGCCGGTGGCGGCGACGCCCGGGTCGGTCACCAGGAGGACGCGGGTGGCCTCCCCCTGCCCGCCCCGGTCGGACACGAGCTGCTGGACGTCCCAGCCGATCTCCGCGCTCGCCCCCCGGCCGAACTTCAGGCCGGGCGCGGCATAGGTGAAGACGGACTCGGTCATCGGTTCACCTCCGAGGTGGAGCGCAGGGCGTACGTCACCACGTCGAGCACCTCGACCCGACCGTCGCGGACGTCGGTGACGGAGACCCAGGCGGCTGAGTCGGTGGTGCCGTCGACCTCGCGGACCGACGGCTCGCCGTCGCCCACCGTCGCGGCGTAGAGCAGGTGGACCCCGTGGTAGTCCTCGAGCCGCCCGGAGGGCGCGTTGCCCGAGAAGTGGGTGTCGTGCACGCCGACGAGCGCGCCGACCTCGCACGCCAGCCCGCACTCCTCCTCGACCTCGCGCGCGAGGGCCACGGACGGGTGCTCGCCGTGGTCGATCCCGCCGCCGGGGAGGGTCCACCGACCCGGATGGGCGGCGCGGGCGGAGAGCCGTGTCAGCAGCACCCGGCGGTCGTCCTCGGCGCCGCGGAGCACGACGGCGTACGCCGCCACCCGCTGCACCCGGAAGGGCAGGTGGTCGGCGAGCGCCTCGCCCACCAGCGCGGCGGTCGGGACGGCGCCGGAGACGATGTCGTCGAACGGCTTCCAGGCGGCGTCGGCGGTGGACCCGTCGACCTCGAGGACGCGCGGCTCCGGCGCGTCGGGAGGCACCCAGCCGGAGTAGACGATGCGGATCGCATGGGCGTCGACCAGCCGTCCGTCACGCGAGGCGCGCGGCAGGTGGGCGCTGTAGACGCGTGCGGTCTCGCTGACGGTCGCGTCGAGCCCGGTCTCCTCGTGGATCTCCCGCACCACCGCGGTGCGGGGGTCCTCTCCGTGGTCGACCCCGCCGCCCGGGAGGGTCCACAGCTCGGGCCGCGAGACCTTCGGTGCGAGCCGGCTGAGCAGCACCTCGATGCGCCCTCCGTGCTCGCGCAACATGACGGCGTACGCCCCCACGCGCTGTCGCTGCGGAAGGGATGCCATGCCCACAACCTAGTGAAGTACGGTGAGCGCCGTGTCCCCCGCGTCCCGTGATCCGTGGCTCGACAACGTGAAGCTGGTGCTGGTGACGCTGGTCGTGATCGGCCACGCGATCGGGCTCGTCGAGGCCACCGCCGGCAGCCACTGGGTCTACGACTTCATCTATCTCTGGCACATCCCCGCGTTCGTCTTCGTCAGCGGCTACCTGTCGAAGTCGTTCGAGTGGGACCGGCGCCGGATGAAGGGCCTCCTCCACACCCTCGCCGTCCCGTACCTGCTCTTCGAGCCGGCGCTGTTCTACTACCGCCGCGAGGTCGTCGACGAGGCCGTCCAGTACCCGCTGTGGATCATCCCGCACTGGACGATGTGGTACCTGATCGTCCTGCTCATGTGGCGCCTGGTCACGCCGATCCTCAAGCGGCACTGGCTGTTCCTGCCGCTGTCGGTCATCGTCAGCCTGCTGGGCGGGCTGTGGAGCGACGACTCCCTGATGATTCCGCGGTTCCTGGGCCTGCTGCCGTTCTTCGTGCTGGGCCTGCACCTCAAGGCGCGCCACCTCGCCCACCTCGACGACGTGTGGGTGCGCATCGCCGCGGTGCCGACGCTGATCGGCATCGGAGTGATGGCCGCCTACACCGACACGTGGGCCGACGCGGCCCTGCTCTGGTACGACACCGGATACTCCGACATCCCGATCGACAACGAGATCGTCTTCCAGACGCGGCTGACGGTCATGATGGTGGGCCTGCTCGGCGCGTTCGCTGCGATGTCGCTGGTTCCGCGCCGTTCACTCGGCTGGTTCACCACGATGGGCACGGCGACGATGGTGATCTACCTGTTCCACGGCTTCGTGATCAAGACGTTCAAGGCGATCGGCTGGCCCGGCTTCACCGACTCCTACCCGGTGCTCGGCCTGGTGCTGACCATCCTCGGCGCGGTGGGCCTCACCCTGCTGCTCGCCAGCCCGCCCGTACGCCGGGTGCTGGAGCCGCTCACGAACCCGCTGGGGTGGCTGGAGAAGCGGCGTACGGCGGGCCGTCCCGACCCGGCCCCCACGTCGGGCTGACCGCCGAGCGCGGCACCGAGTCGAGGTGGGCAGCCTCGTCACGGGTGGGTGCGTGACCACCCAGGTGGGCGGGGTACCACGGCGCGCGCTCGCCGGGCCGCGGGACGTGGTGGGACCTCCCCTGCAGCTCCTCGACCTGCTCGGTGAGCAACGCGCCCAGGCGCCGGGTGAACCCGGTGAGGTCGTCGCCCGCGCCGAAGGTGATCGGCTCGCCGAAGGACAGGTCGACCCGCCGGCCGCGACGCAGGCTGGGCCGCGGCTTCCGGCCGCGGGCGTTCGGGAGGCCGACGGACCAGAGACGCTGCGACCCCCAGATGGCGACCGGCACGACCGGTGCGCCCGTCTCGCGGGCCAGGCTCGCCACGCCGGGCATCAACGAGCGGACTGTGTAGGAGTAGCTGATCCCGGCCTCGGGGAACGCCCCCACCGCCTCGCCCTCGGACAGCAGACGTCTGGCCTTGAGGTAGGCCCCCGCGGGCGCCTCGCGGTCCACCGGGACGTGCCGCATCCGGTCCATCGCCGTCCGCACCAGCGGCACGTTCCACACGTCGTGCCGGCACAGGAAGCGGACGTAGCGGCCCCGCTCCACCGCGGCCTGCTCGAGGAGCACGAAGTCCGGGTAGCTGACATGGGTGGCGGCGAGGATCACCGGACCACTCACGGGGACGTGCTCGATCCCGGTCCACCGCGTGTCCACGCCGACCAGGCGGAGCACCACGCGACCGAGGGCGTTGGTCGCGCGGTAGACGCGCTCGCCCTGCGGCTCCGTCACCGGAACGGCGGACGAGCGTCGCGCGCCATCGAGCGCCGGCCCGCCCAGCGCCACACCCGGGCGGCGCGGTCGCGGTCGACGTCGTCGACCAGGTTGCCCATCCAGCGCAGGGCCAGGGTCATCAGCCAGTCCGAGCGCATCCCGGCCGGGCCGAGCGCCGACACGACCCGGGGCTGCGTCGCGATGCCGGCCAGGCGACGGGCGATGGAGAAGGCCTCTCCGTAGTGCTCGACCAGCGTCGAGCGCCACGCCTCCCCGAGGCCGGTGCCGCTCGCGATGTGCTCGGCCACGAACCGGCCGGTCTCGAGGCCGTAGTCGATGCCCTCGCCGTTCAGCGGGTTCACGCACGCCGCCGCGTCGCCGATGAGCGCCCAGTTGGGACCGGCCACGTTGCTGACCGCGCCTCCCATCGGCAGCAGCGCCGAGGTCGGCATCCGCAGCTCGCCGGAGAGACCGAAGTCCTTGCCGATCGTGTTGGCGTAGGTCTGCATCAGGGGCTTGATCGCGACCTCGGCCGGCCGGCGGCTCGTCGCGAGCGTGCCCGCGCCGAGGTTCACCGTGCCGTCGCCCAGCGGGAAGATCCAGCCGTAGCCGGACACCAGGTCGCCCTGCTCGTCGCGCAGCTCGAGGTGGGAGCTGATCCACGGGTCGTCGGACAGGTCGGAGTCGACGTACGACCGCCCGGCCACGGCGTACACCGTGTCGCGGTGCCACTCGCGGCCCAGCAGCTTGCCGAGCGGGGAGCGCACGCCGTCGGCGACGACGAGCCACTGGCAGGCGATCTCGAACGTGCCGTCGGCTCCGCGGAACTCGATCGCCGCGACCCGCTCCCCCTCACGTCGTACGCCGACCGCGCGGGCGTCGTCGGTCCCCCGGGCGCCGCTCTCGATCGCCACCGTGCGCAGGTGGTCGTCCAGCTCGGTGCGGGCGACCGCGGAGCCCCAGTCGGGCAGGGAGCCGCCCGGCCACGGCAGGAGGAGCGTCTGGCCGAACCCGTGCGCGCGCAGGCCGTGGTTGACCGTGTGGCCGCGCAGCCAGTCCTCGAGGCCGAGCTTCTGCATCTCCCCGATCGCGCGCGGCGTGAGGCCGTCGCCGCAGGTCTTGTCCCTCGGGAACGTGGCGGCATCGGCGAGGACGACGTCGAGCCCGGCGCGCGCGGCCCAGGCCGCGGCGGCCGAGCCGGCCGGACCGGCCCCGACGACGAGGACGTCGCACGAGGTCGGGCGCGTGGAGGTGGTCACGACCGGGATTCTCTCAGAGCAGAGCGGCCGATCCGGCATCGCTGGTCGAGGACGGTTCCAACCGCTGGTCGAGGAAGGCGCCGCTCCCCGCTGGTCGAGGAAGGCGCCGCTCCACCGCTGGTCGAGGAAGGCGCCCTGGCGCCGCTCCCCCTGGTCGAGGAAGGCGCCGCTCCACCGCTGGTCGAGGAAGGCGCCCTGGCGCCGCTCCCCGCTGGTCGAGGAAGGCGCCCTGGCGCCTGTCACGAGACCCCCGGCCCGAGATGCACCAAGCCCCGGCCTCATGGAGACCGGGGCTGGGCTTGCGTTGCTATGACCTCGAATCGGTTTCGAGACGCCTCACTCGTCCGGACTGCGTCCGTCCGAGTTGAGCCTCCTCAACCTGGCTCGTCACACCAGAGCTGATCGCTGCGCGATCAGTTCTGGTACGAGCCAAAGTCGAAGTCGTCCAGCGCGACCGCCTGCGACGACGGACCGAAGTCGTAGTCGTAGGAGTCGTAGCCGGTGACCGAGTAGGCCGCTGCACGCGCCTCCTCGGTCGGCTCGACGCGGATGTTGCGGTAGCGCTCGAGGCCGGTGCCGGCCGGGATGAGCTTTCCGATGATCACGTTCTCCTTCAGGCCACGGAGGCTGTCGGAGCGGCCGTTGATCGCGGCGTCGGTGAGCACGCGGGTGGTCTCCTGGAAGGAGGCCGCCGAGAGCCACGACTCGGTCGCGAGCGAGGCCTTCGTGATGCCCATGAGGACCGGGCGACCCGAGGCCGGCTTGCCGCCCTCGGAGACCACGCGACGGTTCTCCTCCTCGAACCGCACCCGGTCGACCAGGTCGGACGGGAGCAGGTTGGTGTCACCGGACTCGATCACCGTCACCCGGCGGAGCATCTGCCGGATGATGATCTCGATGTGCTTGTCGTGGATCGACACGCCCTGGGACCGGTAGACCTCCTGGACCTCGTCCACGAGGTGCTCCTGCGCCTTGCGGACACCGAGCACGCGCAGGACGTCCTGCGGGTCGGGCGTACCGGACGTGATGTGGTGGCCGACCTCGATGTGCTGGCCGTCCTCCACGTTCAGGCGCGAGCGCTTCGACACCGGGATCTCCTGGACCTCGGAGCCGTCGTCGGGCGTCACCATGACGACGCGCGCCTTGTCGGTCTCCTCGATCTGCACGCGGCCGGCCGACTCCGAGATCGGCGTACGCCCCTTGGGCGAGCGGGCCTCGAAGAGCTCGACCACGCGGGGCAGACCCTGCGTGATGTCGTCCGCGGAGGCCACACCACCGGTGTGGAACGTGCGCATCGTGAGCTGCGTGCCGGGCTCACCGATGGACTGGGCGGCGATGATGCCGACCGCCTCACCGATGTCGACCAGCTGGCCGGTGGCCAGCGAACGGCCGTAGCACTTGGCGCAGGTGCCGGTGCGGGCGTCGCAGGTCAGGACCGAGCGGACCTTGACCTCGCTGATGCCGGCGGCCACGAGCTCGCCGATCTTGACGTCGCCGAGGTCCTCACCGGCGGCGGCGAGGACGTCGCCGGTCTCCGGGTGGGTGATCTCGACGGCGGAGGCCCGGGCGTAGGCCGAGGTCTCCACGTGCTCGTCGTCGATGCGCTTGGGCAGGCCGCGCTCGGTGCCGCAGTCGTCCTCACGGATGATGACGTCCTGCGAGACGTCCACCAGACGACGGGTCAGGTAGCCCGAGTCGGCGGTGCGCAGCGCGGTGTCGGCGAGACCCTTGCGGGCACCGTGGGTCGAGATGAAGTACTCGAGCACCGACAGGCCCTCGCGGAAGTTCGCCTTGATCGGGCGCGGGATGATCTCGCCCTTCGGGTTGGCCACCAGACCACGCATGGCCGCGACCTGCCGGATCTGGTTCATGTTTCCGGAGGCACCCGAGTCGACCATCATGTAGATCGGGTTCTTGCGGTCGAAGTTGGTCTCCATCGCGCGACCGACCTCGGCAGCAGCCTGGGTCCACAGCTCGATGAGCTCCTGACGACGCTCGTCGTCGGTCATCACGCCGCGCTCGTAGTTCTTCTGGACCTTCTCGGCCTGCGCCTCGTAGCGGCCCAGGATCTCGACCTTGCTGTCCGGGGTGGTGACGTCGTCGATCGACACCGTCACACCCGAGCGGGTCGCCCAGTGGAAGCCGGCGTCCTTGAGGGCGTCGAGCGAGGCCGCGACCTGGACCTTGGTGTAGCGCTCGGCCAGGTCGTTGACGATCGCGCCGAGGCGCTTCTTGCCGACCTCCTCGTTGACGAACGGGTAGTCCGCCGGGAGCGTGTCGTTGAAGTAGACGCGACCCAGGGTGGTCTCGAGCAGGATCGCGGTCCGCTCCTCCCAGTCGGCACCGAGCTCGAGGTCGAGCGGCGGGACGATGTCGTTGAGGCGGATCTTGACCTTGCTCTGCATCCCGATCTCGCCGCGGTCGTAGGCCATGATCGCCTCGGCGGGCGAGGAGAAGATGCGGCCCTCGCCGACCTCGCCGTCACGCTCGGCGGTGAGCCAGAACAGGCCGATGATCATGTCCTGCGAAGGCATGGTCACCGGACGGCCGTCCGACGGCTTGAGGATGTTGTTGGTCGAGAGCATCAGGATCCGGGCCTCGGCCTGCGCCTCCGCGGACAGCGGGAGGTGCACGGCCATCTGGTCACCGTCGAAGTCGGCGTTGAACGCGCCGCAGACGAGCGGGTGGATCTGGATGGCCTTGCCCTCGATCAGCTGCGGCTCGAAGGCCTGGATGCCGAGGCGGTGCAGGGTGGGCGCGCGGTTGAGCAGCACGGGGTGCTCGGTGATGACCTCTTCGAGGACGTCCCACACGACCGGGCGCGCACGCTCGACCATCCGCTTGGCGGACTTGATGTTCTGCGCGTGCGACAGGTCGACGAGGCGCTTCATCACGAACGGCTTGAACAGCTCGAGCGCCATCTGCTTGGGCAGACCGCACTGGTGCAGCTTGAGCTGCGGCCCCGACACGATGACCGAACGGCCCGAGTAGTCCACGCGCTTGCCGAGGAGGTTCTGGCGGAAGCGGCCCTGCTTGCCCTTGAGCATGTCGGACAGCGACTTGAGCGGACGGTTGCCGGGGCCCGTGACGGGGCGACCACGACGACCGTTGTCGAAGAGGCTGTCGACGGCCTCCTGCAGCATCCGCTTCTCGTTGTTGACGATGATCTCGGGGGCACCGAGGTCGAGCAGTCGCTTGAGGCGGTTGTTGCGGTTGATGACGCGGCGGTAGAGGTCGTTCAGGTCGGAGGTGGCGAACCGGCCACCGTCGAGCTGGACCATCGGCCGGAGGTCCGGCGGGATCACCGGGACGGCGTCGAGCACCATGCCGATGGGCTGGTTGCCGGTCTTGCGGAAGGCGTCGACGACCTTGAGGCGCTTGAGGGCGCGGACCTTGCGCTGGCCCTTGCCGTTGGCGATCGTGTCGCGCAGCGACTCGACCTCGGCCTCGATGTCGAAGTCCTGGAGGCGCTTCTGGATCGCCGTGGCGCCCATGTGGCCCTCGAAGTACTTGCCGAACCAGTTCTTCATCTCGCGGTAGAGGAGCTCGTCGCCGAGCAGGTCCTGCACCTTGAGGTTCTTGAACGTGTCCCAGACCTCCTCCAGCCGCGCGATCTCGCGGTTGGCGCGGTCACGGAGCTGGTTCATCTCGCGGTCGGCACCGTCGCGCACCTTGCGCTTGGCGTCGGCCTTGGCGCCCTCGGCCTCGAGGGTGGCGAGGTCCTCCTCGAGCTTCTTGGCGCGGTCCTCGACGGAGGTGTCGCGACGCTTCTCGAGGCGCTCGCGCTCCAGGCCGACCTTGTTCTCGAGGGAGTCCTGGTCGCGGTGGCGGGAGTCCTCGTCGACCGAGGTGATCATGTAGGCGGCGAAGTAGATGACCTTCTCGAGGTCCTTCGGCGCCAGGTCGAGCAGGTAGCCCAGGCGCGACGGGACGCCCTTGAAGTACCAGATGTGGGTCACGGGCGCGGCGAGCTCGATGTGGCCCATCCGCTCGCGACGCACCTTGGAGCGGGTGACCTCGACGCCACAGCGCTCGCAGATGATGCCCTTGAAGCGCACGCGCTTGTACTTGCCGCAGTAGCACTCCCAGTCCCGGGTCGGACCGAAGATCTTCTCGCAGAAGAGTCCGTCGCGCTCGGGCTTGAGCGTGCGGTAGTTGATGGTCTCCGGCTTCTTGACCTCGCCGTGGCTCCACGCGCGGATTTCGTCCGCGGTGGCCAGGCCGATCTGGATCTGCTCGAAGAAGTTCACGTCCAGCAAGGTGTGTTCCTTTGGTTGCTGTTTGAGTCAGTACGCCAACGAGTGGCTTGTGGGGACCGAGGGCCCGGGCGGCGCGCACGCCGCCCGGGACTCACCTCAGACTTCTTCGACGCTGCTGGGCTCGCGCCGCGACAGGTCGATGCCCAGCTCCTCGGCCGCGCGGAAGACGTCCTCCTCGGCGTCCTTCAACGCGATCGCGGTGCCGTCCTGCGACAGCACCTCGACGTTGAGGCAGAGGGACTGCATCTCCTTGACGAGCACCTTGAACGACTCCGGGATGCCCGAGTCGGGGATGTTCTCGCCCTTGACGATGGCCTCGTAGACCTTCACGCGGCCCGGCACGTCGTCGGACTTGATCGTGAGGAGCTCCTGGAGGGCGTACGCCGCTCCGTAGGCCTCCATCGCCCAGACCTCCATCTCGCCGAACCGCTGGCCACCGAACTGGGCCTTACCGCCCAGGGGCTGCTGCGTGATCATCGAGTACGGGCCGGTCGAGCGAGCGTGGATCTTGTCGTCGACGAGGTGGTGCAGCTTGAGGATGTACATGTAGCCCACGGCCACCGGCTCCGGGAACGGCTCACCCGAGCGACCGTCGAAGAGGCTGGCCTTGCCGTCCTCCTTGACCATGCGCTCACCGTCACGGTTGGGCAGCGTGGCACCCAGGAGACCGGTGATCTCGTCCTCGCGGGCACCGTCGAACACCGGGGTGGCGACCTTGGTGCCGGGCTCGCTCTTCTCGGCGTGGATGGAGATGAGGCGGTCCTTCCACTCCGAGGAGCCCTTCTCGGCGTGCAGGTCGATGTCCCAGCCCTGCTTGGCGAGCCAGCCGAGGTGGAGCTCGAGGATCTGGCCGATGTTCATCCGTCGCGGCACACCCAGCGGGTTGAGCACGACGTCGACCGGGGTGCCGTCCTCCATGAACGGCATGTCCTCGACCGGCAGGATCTTGGCGATGACGCCCTTGTTGCCGTGGCGTCCGGCGAGCTTGTCGCCGACCGAGATCTTGCGCTTCTGGGCGACGTAGACGCGGACGAGCTGGTTGACGCCCGGGGGCAGGTCGTCGCCGTCCTCGCGGTCGAAGACGCGCACGCCGATGACCGTGCCGGACTCACCGTGGGGCACCTTCATCGAGGTGTCGCGCACCTCGCGCGCCTTCTCTCCGAAGATCGCGCGGAGCAGGCGCTCCTCGGGGGTGAGCTCGGTCTCGCCCTTGGGCGTGACCTTGCCGACCAGGATGTCACCGGTGGTGACCTCGGCGCCGATGCGGATGATGCCGCGCTCGTCGAGGTCGGCCAGGCCCTCCTCGGAGACGTTCGGGATGTCCCGGGTGATCTCCTCGGGGCCGAGCTTGGTGTCGCGGGCGTCGACCTCGTGCTCCTCGATGTGGATCGAGGTGAGGACGTCCTCCTGCACCAGGCGCTGGCTGAGGATGATCGCGTCCTCGTAGTTGTGGCCCTGCCACGGCATGAAGGCGACGAGCAGGTTGGTGCCCAGCGCCATCTCGGCGTTGTCCGTGCAGGGGCCGTCGGCGATCGGCGTGCCGACCTCGAGGCGGTCGCCGGCCTTCACCAGCGGGCGCTGGTTGATGCAGGTGCCCTGGTTGGAGCGCTTGAACTTGGCCAGCTTGTAGGTCTGGTAGGTGCCGTCGTCGTTCATCGTCTCGATGGCGTCGGCGGACACCTCCTTCACCACACCGGCGTTGTCGGACACGACCACGTCCCCGGCGTCGACGGCGGCGCGGTACTCCATGCCGGTGCCCACGAGCGGGCTGTCGCTGACGACCAGCGGGACGGCCTGGCGCTGCATGTTGGCGCCCATGAGCGCACGGTTGGCGTCGTCGTGCTCGAGGAACGGGATCAGGGCCGTCGCGACCGACACCATCTGGCGCGGCGAGACGTCCATGTAGTCGACCTCTTCGGCGAGGATCGCGTCGACCTCACCCTTCTGCTGGCGGACCAGCACGCGCTCCTCGACGAACTTCATCTTCGCGTCGAGCGGCGCGTTGGCCTGGGCGATGACGTAGCGGTCCTCGTCGTCGGCCGTGAGGTAGTCGATCTCGTCGGTGACGACACCCTTGACCACGCGGCGGTAGGGGGTCTCGACGAAGCCGAACGGGTTGATCCGTCCGTAGGACGCGAGCGAGCCGATCAGGCCGATGTTGGGGCCTTCCGGGGTCTCGATCGGGCACATGCGGCCGTAGTGCGAGGGGTGGACGTCACGGACCTCCATGCCGGCGCGGTCGCGGGACAGACCACCGGGACCGAGCGCCGACAGGCGACGCTTGTGCGTCAGGCCGGCGATCGGGTTGGTCTGGTCCATGAACTGGCTCAGCTGGGAGGTGCCGAAGAACTCCTTCAGCGCCGCCACGACGGGACGGATGTTGATCAGCGACTGGGGCGTGATGGCCTCGACGTCCTGGGTCGTCATCCGCTCGCGGACCACGCGCTCCATGCGGGCCAGGCCCGTGCGGAGCTGGTTCTGGATGAGCTCGCCGACCGTGCGCATGCGGCGGTTGCCGAAGTGGTCGATGTCGTCGGCCTGGACCTTGACGGGGGCACCGTCGGGGCCCTCCACCACGGCACCGGAGGCGTCGACCAGGTCGGGCGACTCGACCGACACGCCCGCGGCGTGCAGCTGCACGACGTAGCGGATCGCGGCGACGACGTCGTCGATGGTCAGCGTCTGCTGGTCGAACGCCTCGTGGAGACCGAGCTTCTTGTTGATCTTGTAGCGGCCGACCTTCGCCAGGTCGTAGCGCTTGCCGTTGAAGTAGTAGTTGTTCAGCAGCGTCTGCGCAGCCTCGGCCGTCGGCGGCTCGCCGGGACGGAGCTTGCGGTAGATGTCGAGGAGCGCGAGGCGGGTGACCTCGGCGTTGATCTGCTCGGCGGTCGGGGCATCGCCCCGCGCCTTCTTCTGCAGGTCCTCCTGGACGACCTCGTAGCGGACGCTGTCCTTCTCGAGCGTCAGCATCATCGACTCGTACTGGCCGAACTCCTCACGGATCTGCTCGGTGGTCCAGCCGAGCGCCTTGAGGAGCACGGTGACGTTCTGCTTGCGCTTGCGGTCCAGGCGCACGCCGACCAGGTCGCGCTTGTCGATCTCGAACTCCAGCCACGCGCCACGGCTCGGGATGAGCTTGGCGGTGTAGATGTCCTTGTCCGAGGTCTTGTCCGGGCTCGACTCGAAGTAGACACCGGGCGAGCGCACGAGCTGGGACACGACGACCCGCTCGGTGCCGTTGATGATGAAGGTGCCCTTCTTGGTCATCATGGGGAAGTCGCCCATGAAGACCGTCTGGCCCTTGATCTCACCGGTCTCGTGGTTCATGAACTCGGCCGAGACGTAGAGGGGCCGGGAGTAGGTGAAGTCCTTCTCCTTGCACTCCTCCTCGGTGTACTTCTCGTCGAGGAAGACCGGGTTGTCGAAGGAGAGCATCATGGTCTCGGAGAAGTCCTCGATCGGGGAGATCTCCTCGAAGATCTCCTGCAGACCGGTCTTCTCGGAGACGTCGTCACCGGCGGCCCGACGGGCTGCCACCTCCGCCTCCCAGCGCTCTCCGCCGACCAGCCAGTCGAAGCTGCTCGTCTGGAGCGAGATGAGGGGGGGAACCTCGAGAGGTTCGGTGATCTTTGCGAACGAGGTGCGAATGTGGTTACCAGCGGAGCTGCGCGCGGCCAAGAGGTGTCCTCACAAATGAGCAAGTGATCGGCGCTTGCCGACCACCATGACAGCCGTCCGGAGGGCGTCGGGCATCTGAGGGCAGGCGCAAGGAGACACGATAGCGCACATGCGGACACGCCTCAAACGCGGGGTCAATTCCCGAAGGGAAAACGCCACGCGTTGCGGATGACTATGAACTCCGGATGCCCTCCGGTCAAGCGGAACACACCTATTGGTTCAGCCCTGGACGGGCGAGGTGACCATGTCGTCGACCAGCCACGTGCCGTCGACGAGCTGCATCGACAGCGTCACCTGGTCCTTGTAGACGACCGGCTCGGCGCTCAGCTTGTTGGTCGTCGGCCGGTCCACGAAGACCAGCACCTGCACCCGCTCGGCCGTCGCCCGGACGATCCCGGAGGCGATCACGGAGGCGGTCACCTTCGTCTGCGTCTGCGGTGCGTTCTCCTCCAGGACGGTGAAGAGCTTGTCGTACTCCTCGCGGTAGCCGCCGGTCATCAGGGCCTGCGCGGCCTCCTGGTCCTCGTCGAGGTGCTCGTAGTCGTAGGACAGCACGGGTACGACCGCGCGCTCGGCCGCGACCTGCGCGTCGCGCGCGGCGGAGTCGTCTCCTCCATCGCCGCCGGCCACCCACGTCCAGGTGGTCGCCACGACGAGGCCGGCAGCCACCAGCGCCAGTCCGAGGAGCAGCCAGCCGGGGACGGTGCGGGTGGCCGGGTCAGGAACCGAGTCGGGCTCGGAGTCGGGCTCGGAGTCGGGCTCGGGGTCGGGCTCGGCCGTCTCGTCCGCGGCCGCCGGGTGCTCGGCGTCGTACGCCGCGCGCGCACCGGGGTCGAGCAGGACCTTGGCGGCCCGGTTGAGGGCGTCGAAGCGGCGGTCGCCCGGGTCGAGGTCGGCGACCTGGACCTTCCAGGCCGCGCGGATATCGTCGGTGGAGGCGTCGCGGGGGACGTCGAGGACGTCGTACCAGGTGGGGGCGTCGCTCACGGCGTGCTCCCCTCGTCGTCGGCGCCGGTCACCGGCGAGAAGTCGTCGACGAGCCACTGGCCCTCGATCACCACGAGGTCGACCAGGAAGCGGAACGGCAGTGGCTCCTGGTCGACGGTGGTGGCGTCGTCGCCCTCGCCCTGCTCGTAGCTGTCGGTGAACGCGCCGGCCACCAGGACCCTCGCGGAGTCGTCGTCGATCGACGACACCGCGGTGGCGAACACGTCGGCCGTGCGGGTGATGCCGCCCTGGGCCACCAGCTGCTCCGCCGTCGCGACCTGCTTGTCGAAGTCGGCGGCGAACTTCGGCGTGATGACCTCGCGGACCTGCTCGCGGTAGTCCGGCATCTGCCCGGAGTCGTCGACCATGTCGGGGCTGTAGGTCCCGAGCCGCTTGACGAACTGGTCGGTCAGGCTCATCGCCTGCTCGCGCTCGTCGGGCAGCTCGAGGCCGCCGTCGGCGGACGCGCGGCCGCCGACGGACATCCAGATCAGGAGCGCGACGCAGACGGCCACGACCAGCGCCAGCACGGCGGCGATCGCGACCCGGACCCGAGGGGTCAGTCGCGCGCCAGCAGGGGCTGGAGGTAGAGCCACTTCCACGTCTCCTCTCCCAGGCTGCGGGGGGCCACGCTACCGGCACGCTCCAGTCCCCGGATCTCGGCGGGGTCGGACGTCACGGCGCCGGTCTCGGGGTCGTAGGCGAAGTCCGCCGGGCCCCAGCCGGTGGCCGGGCGGGGCGCCTGGATGTTCTGCGCGCCGCGGGCGTTGGTCTTGGAGGCCGGCGCGGTGCACCGGGTGTCCTCCTTCATCGGGCGGTTGCTGCCGTCGAGCGGCGAGCGGCGATCGGTGTTCTCGTAGCCCTCGAGGCAGGGGTGCGGCGTGTCGGTCATCACCATGCCGAAGTGCGCGTCGTAGAGGCCGGTGCCCGGCGACTTGGCCACGACCGTGTAGCCGCCCTCGACGACGAAGGGGTAGAGCACGAGCAGCTGCTCGATGCCGTCGAGGTGCTTGACCACGACCTCACCGGTGGTGACGAGGTTGTTGATCAGCTCGCCGAGCTCGACCTCGTTGTCCTCGAGGAAGACGCGCAGCTCGTTGGCGCCGAGCGAGCCGTCCTCGATGAGCGTGCGCAGGTCGTCGTCGTGGTTGGCCACCGTCGTGGAGAAGGCCGACAGGTCGCGGGCGAACCGGCGGAAGGCGCGCTCGGAGTCGATCTGGCCGTTGAGGACCGTGTTGCTGTCCCGGATGAGGTCGACCGTGACCTGGAAGTTCGCGTCGGCGGTGGTGATGAAGGAGTTGCTGCTGTCGAGGATCGTCTGCAGGTCGTCGCCGGCGTCGTTGAACGCAAGGCCGAACTCGGTGGTGACCGTGCGGAGGTCATCCAGGTCGACGCTGCGCACCGTCTCGTCGAGGTGGGTGAGCAGGGTGTCGGTCGAGATCGGGATGGCCGTGCGGTCGCGGGCGATCTCGGAGTCGTCGCGCAGGAACGGCCCCTGGTCGCTCTGCGGCTGGAGCTCGACGTACTGCTCACCGACCGCGGAGCGGTTGCCGACCAGGGCCTTCGCGTCGGCCGGGATGTCGTCGAACTCGTTGTCGATGTCGAGGACCACGTCGACGCCGTCGTCGGTGAGCACGAGCTTGTCGACCTGGCCGATGCGGACGCCACGGTAGGACACCTCCGCACCGGCGAAGGCCCCGCCGGAGTCGGCGAAGTGGGCGACCACGGTGTAGCTCTGGTCGAGGAACACGCGGTCGAGCCGCGCGTAGCGGGCGCCCACGAAGCTCACGCCGACCAGCGTGATGAGGGCGAAGACCAGCAGCTGCACCTTGGTCCGACGAGTGATCATCGCTGCACCATCCCCGGGATCAGGAGGCTGACGAGGGCCGGGTCGTAGCGGTCCATCAGGTCACCCACGGTCAGGCCACCGCGTCGCGGGCGCTCGGCCACGCCCGCGCGGCCGAGGCCCGGGAGGGTGGGCAGCGTGGTCGGGACCAGCGTCGGCGGGATGGTGGACGGGATGGTCGGGAGCGGTACCGGTGGGGACGGCAGGCCGGGGGTCGCGTTGAGCTCGCGGCACACGTCCTTGTCCTTGTTCTCCGGCTTGGCGCACTCCTCGCGCAGCTGGAGGAGCTTCTGCGCGTTGGCGAGCACCTTCTTGCAGGCCTCGCTCGTGAGCGAGCCGCTCTGGAGGCACGCCAGCACATCGTTGACGATGACGGTCGGGTTGATGACCGTCGGCAGGTTGGTCGGCAGCGACGGGGACGCACTGGCGCCGCCCGCGACGTCGACGTCGAGGGTGATCGAGAGGTTGGTGTAGTCGCCCATGTGCAGGTTGCGGGCCACCTGCGGGTCGCGACCGACGACCTCGTCGACGAACGGGTAGGTGAGGAAGACGTGGAACGCGTTGGTGAAGTTGTCGCCCGACGCCGCGAGCTGGGTCAGCACCGGGTCGAGCCGCTGGAGGGAGGTGATCGTCGCGCCCTTGGACCGCGCGATCACGTCGACGGCGACGGACGAGAGCTCGTCGAGCGCGGTGAGCATCTCGACGAGGTCGTCGCGCTGGCGGTCGATCGAGTCGAGCGCGCTGGGCAGCTCCTCGAGGGCGCTGTCGATCGTCGGGAGCTGCTTCTCGGCCGCGAGGGCGAGCCGGTTGAGCGACTCGATCGCGTCGACGATGTCCTCCTTGTTCTCGTCGAGCTGGCCGGTGAAGACGCGGAGCTGCTCGAGCACCGACCTCGCCGAGTCCTCACGACCCTCGAGCGCCATGTTGAGCTCCTGGGTGATGGTCTTGAGCTGGGCGACGCCACCGCCGTTGAGCAGCAGGCTCAGCGCACCGAGGACCTCCTCGACCTCCGGGTTGCGGCCGGCGCGCTCGATCGGGATGGTCGCCCCGTCCTTCATCCTCGTCTCGATCGCGCCCTCGTCGGGGGCGCCGAGCTCGACGAACTTCTCGCCGAGGAGGCTGGTCTGGCGCAGCTCGGCCACGGCGTTGCCCGGGAGCTCGACGTCGTTGCGCACCTCGAGCGTCACGAGAGCCTGGTAGCCCTCGAGGTCGATCGCGGTCACCTTGCCGACGCTGACGTCGTTGACCTTCACGGTCGACTGCGGCACCAGGTCGAGGACGTCGGCGAACTCCACCTTGATCGTCATCGGGTCGTCACCGACGTCGGGACCGCCGGGCAGCGGGAGGGAGTAGACGCTGGCGTCGCAGGAGGACAGGGCCAGTGCCGCTGCCCCGGCCACCACAAGGGCCTTCATGCGCTTCATCGCTCCACCTCCGCGTCCGTCGCCACGAGCCCGCCGAGCGTGGGGTCGAAGACGTCCTGGGCCGGGAGCACCTCCGGCGTGCCGAGAGCGGCGGGGCGGTTCTTCCCGAGCAGCTGGGTGATCGTGTCGCACCCCTGGCCGGACCGCTCGACCTGGCCCACGAAGCCGCAGAGGAACGCCGCCGGATCGGCCTCGAGCTGGTTGATCGACTCCCCGAAGTTGGCCCGGGTGTCGAGCGTTCCGGCCTGCGGGTTGTAGGTCAGGCCCAGGTTGTTGAGGGCAGCGGGTGCCACGTGCAGGATCTCGTCGAGTGCCGCACGCTGGCGCACGAGCACCTTCGACACCCGGTTGAGACCGCTGATGTTGCGGCTCAGCGAGTCCTTGTTGTCCTCCACGAACCCCTTGACCGCGGTGAGCGCGATCGACAGGTTCTTGGTCGCGGCGACCAGCTCCTCACGCTCGCCCTCGAGCATCGTGGAGACGTCGGCCAGCGACTGGTTGAACTGTCGCACCGTCTGGTCGTTGTCGGCGAGGGTCTTCATGAAGCCCTCGAGCGCCTCGACCGAGCCGAAGAGCTCCTCCTTGTTCCCTGCGAGCGTCGCGCTGAGCCGGGAGAAGTCCTTGATGGTCTGGCGGAACGACGTGCCCTGGCCGCCGAAGTTGTCGGCGGTGACCGAGAGCAGGTCGGACAGGGCGCCGGACTTGTTCGCACCGCGCGGGCCGAGCGCGACGTTGAGCCGGTCGAGGCTGTCGTAGATCTCGTCGAGCTCGAGCGGCTGCGACGTGTCGTCGACGCTCAGCTCGGCGCCGTCGGTCAGCACGTCGCCGCTGCCGGAGTAGGCGGGCGTCAGCTGGACGTAGCGGTCGCCCACCACCGACGGCGCGATGATCACGGCCTTGGCGTCGCGCGGAAGCCTGACCGAGTCGTCGTACGTCATCGTGACCGTCACGTCGGTGCCGGTCGGCTCCACCTTCGTCACCGTGCCCACCGCGACGCCGAGCACGCGCACGTCGCTGCCCTCGTAGACCGAGATGGCGCGCGGGAAGTGCGCGACGACCGTCTTGCTGGTGTCGCCGCCGAAGACGCTGACCGCCGCCGCGACGACGAAGGCGAGCACGATCAGGGGGACGAGGAGGCGCTTCACGAGGTCCATGGGTCAGCCCACCTGCGGAACGGGAGGGAAGTTGGAGATCCACGTGTCGAACCATGGACCGGTGCCGAGGGTGTTGGCGAAGACGCGGTAGAACGGCGCCATCAGCCGCAGGCTGCTGTCGAGGTTGTCCTCGTTCTTGTTGAGGACGGCGACCACGTTCTCGAGGTGGGCCAGCGCGGGTGCGAGGTCGGTCCGCGACTCGTCGATGAGCGCGGTCAGCTCCTTGGACAACGTCGTCGTGGAGACCAGCAGCTCGTGGACGGCGTCGCGGCGGGCCACGAGCGCGCGGAACAGCACGTCGCTGTCCTCCATCAGCTTGATGATGTCCTGGTCGCGCTCGTCGAGCACGGTCGACACCCGCTCGAGGTTGACGAGGAGCGAGTTGAGCTGCTCGTCCTTCGCGGCGATGTTGGCCGACAGCCGGCTGAGCCCGGACAGGGCGCCGCGGAACTCCTCGGGGGTGTTGCGGGTGAGGTCGGCGAGCGTGGTGAGCGACTCGGCGAGCCGGTCGGTGTCGATCTGCTCGGAGGTGGACGCCAGGCCCTCGAAGGCCTCGACCACGTCGAAGGGCGACGAGGTGCGCTCGGCCGGGATGGTGCCGTCCTCCTCCAGCTGGCCGCCGCCGGCCGGCTCGAGGGCGAGGAACATCGCACCGAGGATCGTCTTCACCTTGATCGCGGCACGGGTGTCCGTGCCGAAGTCGGCGGCTTCGTCGACCTTGAAGCTCACCTTGACCTGGTCGTCGTCGAGCCGGATCTCGTTGACCTTGCCGACGCGGACACCGGCGATCCGCACTTCGTCGTTGACCTTCAGGCCGCCGGCCTCGGTGAACATGGCGTGGTAGGTGTCGCCGCCGCCGATGATCGGCAGGTCGTCCGCGCGGAGGGCGGCCACGAGGACCAGCGCCATCACGACGAGGCTCACGGCGCCCACGATGACCGGGTTGCGTTCCCTGAACGGCTTCATCCGAGATCACATCGATCCGAGCCGGTGCTGTACTTGACCGGCAGCGAGACCCCACCGGGCAGGTTGACCCGGCCCTGGAACTCGCAGAGGTAGAAGTTGAAGAACGAGCCGTAGATCGCGGTGCGACCGATCTTGTCCAGCTTGATCGGCAGGACCTGCAGGGCCCGGTCGAGCTCGGCCTTGTTCTTGTCGATGTTGCCGGCCACCGCCCGCAGCTCCTTGATGTCCTTGACGAAGGGCTCGCGGATGCCGTCGACGAGGGAGGCGGTCTCCACCGACAGGGCGGAGACGTCCTCGAGCGAGCCGAGGATGGCGTTGCGGTCCTTCTTCAGGCCGCCGACCAGGGTGCGGAACGACTGGATGAGCCGCGTGAGCTGCTCGTCACGGTCGGCGACGTGGTCCAGCACCAGCGACAGGTTGTCGATCAGGTCGCCGATGACCTCGTCGCGGTCGGCGAGGGTGGAGGTCACCGACGCGGTGTGCGCGAGCAGCCCCTCCAGCGTGCCGCCCTCGCCCTGGAAGACCTGGATCAGCTCGTAGGACAGTTGGTTGACGTCCTCGGGCGAGAGCGCCTGGAAGAGCGGCTTGAACCCGTTGAACAGCACGGTCAGGTCGAGGGCCGGGCGCGTGCGGGACACCGGGATCGTCGTACCGGCGGGGAGTCGCTGGGTGTCGCCGACCTCCTGGGTGAGCGAGATGTAGCGCTGCCCGACGAGGTTGCGGTAGCGGATCGTGGCGTTGGTGCCGCCGTTCACCGACGTGCCCTCCTCGACGGTGAAGCTGATCAGGGCGCGGCTCCGGTCGATGATCTCGACCTTGCCGACGGTGCCGACGCGGACGCCGGCGACGCGGATGTCGTCGCCCTTGTTGACCCCGGTCGCGTCGGTGAACTCGGCCTTGTAGTCGCGGGAGTCGCCGAAGCTGAGGTTGCCGATCGTGACGACCAGCACCGTGGTCGCGAGCGAGGTCACGACGACGAAGACCAGGAGCTTGACCAGGTCGATGGAGGTCTTCTTGTCCAGGACGGGGCTCATCGCAGCGTCACCTCCGCACCGCGTGCCATCGGCCCGACCAGGAGCACTCCGAGGTCGGGGACGTCGTCCTTGCTCACACCCAGCCCGGGCGCGAGGACCGCCTTGAGCAGGGCGGACTCCTCCCGGCCGCCGACGAACCCGGCGCCGGTCCCGGACCAGCCGGGAGAGACCCGGCTGGTGCCCTTGCCGGTCGGTGAGTTCACCCCGTCCGCGAAGTCGGGCTGGGCGTTGAACGGGTCGGCCTGGGTGAACGGCGGGCTGGGCAGGGTCCCGCAGTAGGGACCGCGCTTGTCCGCGTAGACGGGGACGTCCCGCGGTCCGTAGGCGCGCGGCTGGTGCGGCAGCGTCTCCAGGACGATGTGGAGGGTGAAGCCGCGGAACGCCTCGGCCTGGAGCTTGCCGGCGCCGACGATGCCGCCGAGCAGGCAGGGGTACTCGGGCGCGTACTTCGCGAACACCGCGAGCTGCGCGGCACCCAGGTCTCCGAGCCGGACGAGGTTGTCGCCGTTGTCACGGGTGAACCGCTCGGCCACGTCGGCGAACTTCGAGACGTCGTTGAAGAGCGCCTTGAGCTTCTCCTCGCGGTCCTCGAGCGTGGTGGTCGTGGTGATCGTGTTGCGCAGGATCGTCGCGACCTCGGGCAGCACGTCGGCGTAGGTGTCGGAGACCCGCGCGGTGAGCCGCAGGTCCTCGACCAGCGCGGGCAGCTCGGGGTTGAAGCGGGTCAGGTAGCTGTCCATCGTCTCGATGGTCTCGCCGAGCTGCTCGCCGCGCCCCTCGAGCGCGGTCGCGACCGCGTTGAGCGTGGTGTTGAGGTCGGCGGGCTGCACGGCGCGCAGGAGCGGGTAGAGGTCGCTGAGCACCTGCTCGACCTCGATCGAGAGGTCGGTGCGCTCGATCACGTCGCCGGCCGCGATCGCCTGGCCGGACGAGCCGCCCTCGGGCACGACGAGCGAGACGAACTTCTCGCCGAAGAGCGTCTTGGGGAGGATCGAGGCGGTGACGTTCTCCGGGATCTGGGTGGTGCGGTCCTGGTAGAGGCCGAGCGTGATGTCGGCGCCCTCGGCGGTCGGGCGGTAGTCGAGCACCTCGCCGACGATGACGCCCTTGATCTTGACGTCGGCGCGCATCGGCAGCTGCAGCCCGATCTTGGACGCCTTCACCAGCACCTCGTCGTAGTCGGTGAACTTCTTGGTGAAGACGCCGTAGGTCAGCCACACCGAGGCGAGCATGAGGGTCAGGAAGACCACTCCGAGTGCCTTGAGCTTCATCTCCGCCTCACCCCGCCAACCGCACGGTGGTGGACGCGCCCCAGATGGCCATGGAGAGCAGCAGGTCGAGGACGTTGATCGCGACGATGCTCGAGCGCACCGCGCGCCCCACGGCGACGCCCACGCCGGCCGGACCGCCGGAGGCGTTGTAGCCGTGGTAGCAGTGGATCAGGATGACCGTCACCGCGAAGACCAGGACCTTGCCGAAGGACCACAGCACGTCGCCCGGCGGCAGGAACGCGTTGAAGTAGTGGTCGTAGGTGCCCGCGGACTGTCCGTAGAACTGGGTCACGACGAGGCGGCTGGCGAAGTACGACGACAGCAGCCCGACGACGTACAGCGGGATGATCGCGATCAGGCCGCCGACCACGCGGGTGGCGACCAGGAACGGCATCGACGGGATCGCCATCACCTCGAGGGCGTCGACCTCCTCGGAGATGCGCATCGCGCCGAGCTGGGCGGTGAAGCCGCAGCCGACGGTGGCCGCGAGGGCGATGCCGGCCACGAGGGGCGCGATCTCGCGGGTGTTGAAGTAGGCCGAGACGAACCCCGAGAACGCCGCGGTGCCGAGCTGGTTGAGCGCGGCGTAGCCGGAGAGGCCCACCTGGGCACCGGTGAAGAACGTCATGCCGATGATGACGCCCACCGTGCCGCCGATGACCGCCAGGGCGCCGGTGCCGAGGGTGACCTCGGCGAGGATCCGCATGATCTCGCGCGGGTAGCGGGTGATCGAGCGGGGGATCGCCTTGAGCACCCCGAGGTGGAAGGCGAGCTGTCCGCCGAGGGTGTCGAGCGAGGCGAGGGGTTTGAAGGCCATGGTCATCCGCCCTTCGGGGGGATGATCTGGAGATAGATCAGGCTGAGCGCGAAGTTGGCCACGAAGAGCAGCAGGAACGTGATGACCACGGACTCGTTGACCGCGTCGCCGACGCCCTTCGGGCCACCGTCGGCGTTCATGCCCTTGTAGGACGCCACGATCGCGGCGATGACACCGAAGACCAGCGCCTTGATGAGGCCGATCCAGAGGTCGGGGAGCTGCGCGAGCGCGGTGAAGCTGGCGAGGTAGGCGCCGGGCGTGCCGTCCTGCAGGATCACGTTGAAGACGTAGCCCCCCGTCACGCCGACCACGCTCACCATGCCGTTGAGGAAGAACGCGACGACCATGCAGGCCAGGACGCGGGGGACGACGAGGCGCTGGATCGGGTCGATGCCCAGCACCATCATCGCGTCGAGCTCCTCGCGGATCTTGCGCGCGCCGAGATCTGCGGCGATCGCGGAGCCGCCGGCGCCGGCGATCAGGAGGGCGGTGCCGATGGGCGCGGCCTGCTGGATCACGGCGAGCACGGACGCCGACCCGGTGAACGACTGGGCGCCGAACTGCTTGATCAGCCCGCCGACCTGCAGCGCGATGACGGCGCCGAACGGGATGGCCACGAGCGCCGTCGGCACGATCGTCACGGAGGCGATGAACCATGCCTGCTGGATGAACTCGCGCAGCTGGAACGGACGCCGGAAGAGCGCCCGGAACACGTCGAGGGCGAAGGCGAAGAGGTTGCCCGCAACACTGAGGGGCGCCAAGGCGCGCGAGGACATGGTGGTCACGGGTCGTCAGGCTCCCGGAGCCAGGCCGGCGTTGCTGGACTCGAACGATCCCGGCGGCGGGGTGATGCCGTGCTCCTTGCACCACTCGCCCGGCGGGCGCTGGCTGCGCCGCGGGATGCCGTTGGACGGCTCCTGCTGGAGCGGGATGGGGGGCAGCGGCGGCAGCTCCTGGCCCTCTTCCGACGCGAGCTCGTCGGCGTCCTTCTCCTCCGACATGCCGATCGGGCCGACGCGCTGCGCGTTGAGGAACTGACGCACGACCGGCTCCTCCGAGCTCAGCAGCTGTTCGCGCGGACCGAACATCGCGAGGTGGCGGTGGTAGAGCAGCCCGATGTTGTCGGGGACGGTGCGGGCCGTGTTGACGTCGTGGGTGACGATCAGGAACGTGGCGTCGATCTGGGCGTTGAGGTCGATGATGAGCTGGTTGAGGAAGGCCGTACGCACCGGGTCGAGGCCCGAGTCGGGCTCGTCGAACAGCACGATCTCGGGATCGAGGACGAGGGCACGGGCCAGACCGGCACGCTTGCGCATGCCGCCGGAGATCTCGCCCGGGAGCTTGTCCTCGGCACCGAGGAGACCGACGAGGTCCATCTTCTCCATGACGATGCCGCGGATCTCCGACTCGCTCTTCCTGGTGTGCTCGCGCAGCGGGAAGGCAACGTTGTCGTAGAGGTTCATCGAGCCGAACATGGCGCCGTCCTGGAACAGCACGCCGAAGAGCTTCCGGATCTCGTAGAGGTCGCGCTCGGAGCAGCTCGCGATGTCGGTGCCCTCGATGAGGATCGAGCCCTTGTCGGGCTTGAGCAGCCCGATGAGGGTCTTGAGGAAGACCGACTTGCCCGTGCCGGAGGGACCGAGCATCACGCAGATCTCGCCCGCCGGGATGGTCAGCGTCACGTCTCCCCAGATCAGCTGCTTGCCGAAGGACTTGGAGAGGTCGTTGACCACGATCTCGACACCCATGTACGCAGACCCTTTCCTCCCCGGTTCGCTACTGCTCAGTAGTGCAACGGCGGACTGCGCGTGAGGTTACGCCCTGGTGCGACGGGCGTCACTCAACCCAGGGGTGAGTCCCAGCCACCGCGACCCGAGGCGGTCGCATCGGGTCGTGGTCGCATCAGGTCGTGTAGGTGTAGGCATTCGTGGTCGAGTCGTAGTCCAGCCACCTGGTGTCCTCGAAGTCGGTGGCGAACCATGCCTCGAGCGTGTAGTCAGCCGTGGGCGTCGTGCACGCATCGTGCACCGTGTTCGGGAAGGTCACGAGTCCCTCTTCGGCGGAATAGCTCACGATGAACGGCTCGCGACGTTGGGCAAGAAGGGCCCAGTACGTGCCGGCACCGTCGCGGACGACCACCCAGCGCTGCTCGCGCGCCGCCTGGATGGGCCAGGGTCCCAGCTCGTGTCGTAGCGCAGCCCGCGCCACGGACACGGCCGTCGACCGGTCCCGGTAGCCCGTCGCCGAGCCCAGGTTCGACACCACGACCGCCTTGCCGCCCGGGAACAGGACGCCACCGACCTGGCGCGTCACCTCGGGCACGTAGATCGCCTGGTTCAACGGCCACGTCGAGACCGCCGCCCCGGGCCGGCACTCCCCATCGGTGGTGGGTGTCCCCACCTCGCCGACACCGGTGCCCACTTGCGAGCCCGCACCGATGACGAACTCGGCCTCGCCCAGAGCGGTGTCGGCGCTGGGCCCGGACCGGAGCACCACTGCCCACCGCCCGTCCGGCAAGCCCTCGGGGAGCGACACCGGCAGACAACCGCCCTGGCTCACCTCCTTGACCATGCCGTGGCCGAGATCCAGCACGGGGCTCCACACACCGTCCTGCTGCTGGGCGAGCAGCGCGTACACGTCCAGCCGCGGATCGACTCCGGCGAGCCGGAACCTCATGGCGTAGGCGCCGGAGTCGTCCGAGAGGCTCGCGACCCGAGGTGTGGTGCAATCAGCGGTCTTGGCGGGGCCGAGCTCCTGCGCGGTCTCCCGGCCCGTGGCGTCGACCAGGTACGGACTGCGGTAGCTGCTCCCGCTCCCCACCGCCGACTCGGCCAGCTGGGTGGCCCAGTCGACCGGGCGGATGCGCATCGAGACGTCGGTCCCCTGCCCAGCCGCCAGGCGCGTCGGTACGCCGATCAGCTCGCCGGCGGCGTTGACCGCGGTCCCGCCCGAGTTGCCGTGGCGGATCGCTGCCGTGGTCTCGAAGAAGGCCTTGCTCGCCGGCAGCGGTGACGTGGCGGACTCGAGGTGGCGGTCGGTGACGTAGCTGCTGAGCTCACCCGATGTCACCGTCGCCGTCTCGCTGTTGCTCACCGCCGGGAAACCCACGACAGTCAGGTCGTCGCCCGTCGCGACGTCGTCGGCCGAGGCGATGGGGATCGTCGGGAGCACCGGACGCTCCCGCAACGCTCGCCCGTCCGCCGACTGGTGAATCTGGACGAAGGCGAGGTCGAGGTAGCCGTCGCTGGCGACGAGCCTGGCGTTGTAGAGGTACTCGACCGGCTCGTCCGGGGTGGTCGTGATGCCCACCCGGACGTAGGCCACCTCGGCCGGTTCGTACGCGAGCCCGTACTGCGCGACGAGGCCGGGCGCATCGGGATCGGCCACGTGCGCGTTCGTCAGGATCAGCCCATCGCCTCGCACGAGGGTGCCGGAGCCCGCGCCGAGCATCTCGCCGGCCGCGCTGATCATCACCAGACGGACCGAAGCCCGTTGCACGCGGCCCAGGGCCTCCCGCCCCAGCGCACCGGCCTGCACCCGCGCTCCCACCAGGGTGGTGCCACCGAGGGATGCCGGCGCTCCGCGAATGCCCCGCTCTGACATCTCCCGCTCGTTGGAACACCCCGTGGCGAGCAACAGAATCGCAATTGTGGCGACGGACCAGCGAATGCAATTGCGCATGTCGGGGATCGTGCTCCCGAAATGCGCATGCCTCCAGCAATTCGGACAATCCATACAATTGTCACCAGTGGCGCGGGTCATTTCTGGGGGTATAACCGGTACATGTCCCATGTCGTCAGGCCCCCGGTTCGTGCAGTGAATTCAGCGGTGGCTGCTCTGATGGTGATCCTCCTACCGTTGCTGGCGATCCAGCCGAGCCAGGCGGTGGACATCGGCACCAACTTCGACGCCTTCGGTGGTGTGCGGCTCGCGTCGGACCCGAGTGGCGCTCCCTACACGGGTGGGGCCAACCTCGTGCTCGAGTCGACGACCTTCAACCCGACGAACTTCTCGCTGCAGGCGGAGGAAAGTGGCGCCCCGGCGATGAACGCCTGCCAGAAGCTGGTGGGCGACACCGTGGTCGTCTCGCGAGCCGACAAGACAGGCTGGATCACGTTCGACCCGGACGTCGACGGTCGTGTCTATGCCATGGCCATCACGCCGGGCTACGACTCGGTCCTGCTGACCCGGAACGCGCAGGACCACCCGACCAATGGCACCACGCTCGCCGAGTCCACCACCGGCGAGTGCAAGGACGTGGACGGCCACGGCATCGAGACCACCGCGCCGGAGACCATCACCGCCGGGCGCACCTTCTACGTGCAGGTCGGGCCGAAGTGCACGGACAGCGACTGCACCGATTCGGTCACACCCGGTCCGACCAGCATCCGCATCTACTTCTTCCCCAGTGACACCGACTCCGACGGGGTGCCCAACACGCTCGACCTCTGCGCGTCGACGCCCGCCGACACCAGGGTGAACGCCGAGGGGTGCCCTGACCAGGACGGCGACTCCATCGCGGACACCGCCGACAACTGCCCGACACTGGCAGGGGTCGCCCTGCCCCACCCCTACAACGGCTGTCCGCCGGGCCCGACTCCCCCCTTCGGCACCAACCCGTTCGTCGTGGTCATCGGCGCGAACGGCAGCATCGACAACACGAACACGACCGGAGTCACCCTCCAGCTGAACTGGCCACAAGGTGCGCAGCAGGCGATCATCGGCAACGGCGACGGCGCGTTCGAGCAGCGTGCGCTCACTCCGTACACGTCGTGGGCTCTTCGCGCGTCGACCAAGCCGGAGGCTCGACAGGTCACGGTCCGGTACCTCGGTCCCGGCATCGACGTGAACGTCGACGCTGTGATCAACCTGGATCCGGTGGCGCCGCAGATTCCGAGACGCGCATCGGTGTCGGTCCGGAAGGGATGGTCCACGCGACTGAGCGCCACCGATCAGGGCACCGGCGTCAAGAAGATCGAGGCGGTCGGCGCCAGGGGCAAGGTCATCCGGACCAGGGTGATCTGCGCCAAGGCGTCCTGCAAGAACAAGGTGCTCGAGAGCCTCGTGACCAAGACCCGCCCGCGTGCCGTTCGCGTCACCGACGCAGCCGGCAACATCACCCGCGTCACTGTGCGTGCCGTTGGTTGCGAACGGCCTGAGTTCGCAGTCTGGCCGACGCCGAAGCTCAGCATCTTCAAACCGCCGGCCTGCTTCCGGCCCGGGGCTCGCTGCAACGCCGAGAAGTTCGACTGGGAAGAGACAGACTGGCGGTGCAGGGGCGGTTACGTCGTACCGGCCAGGCGGGGCAGCTGAGTGGACCTTGGCTCAGGGCGCACGCTTGTCGTCGTCCTGGCAGCGTGCCTCGTCGTCGGCGCGTTCGGTCTGGTCCGGGAGTCGCGGCACCCGACAGGGCACGAGGTGCGATGGTTCCGGCTGCTTGCAGGACTGACCCTCGTGGTGACGGCAGTCGCGGGTGGGAGCTACGTGATCCGCCAGCAGCCTCTCGAGCTCATCGAGGCGCGCGGCTACGGGGTGGTGGTGGAGGGGATCGGCCCGTCCGCCGATCGCGGCTTCGACATGGGGCTGGCCCTCGCCCAGAGCGTGCAGGTGGAGACGTGCGACCCCGATGACCGGGCGAGAGTCACGCTCCAGATTGCCCCGACTGCCGAGTTCTGGATCGACCATCACGAGCCCCTGGCCAACCCGACCCGCGTGGATGTCCTGATCCCGCATGCCGACGCCGTAGTCGAAGGGGTCTCTCAAGGCGAGTACGGCGTGGATCCGTTCACGCGGCCCGTGGACAGCTCCTCCGCAGGCAAGGAGGAGCCCGACCTGACTTTCAGCGCCGCGGAATCGGGCGGGGACGTCGTGGCCTCGTTGCGCGTGGAGAACTGGGCCGCCGACCGCGAGCCGCTGCGCATCACGTACACCGCACCGCTCGTGCACCGCCGTGGCCTGGGCAGCTGCTACGTGAACCTGCCGGCCCTCACCGGACTACCGACCGTGATCAGCGGTGCCTCCCTGGAGGGGCTGGACGAGCCGAATGCCGAGGCCCTTGACGGGTCCGGCCAACAAGGGCTCTTCGTCGTGTCCACCACCGGCGACGAGGACCACGATCCCCAGTACGCGTACTACGACCCCCGCTTCGAGATCACCCGCGGCGTGACCGTCCTGGACCTGGACGGCCGTCTCGCCGAGCAGGGCTCACGACCCACACCGGACGCCAACTTCTCCGGCTCGCCGGCGTGGACGTGCCGGTCGACCGTGGCGTCCAAACGTGTCTTCCTGGACTCCGAGGACGCCGAGGCCGCCGCCGACGGGGAGCCGTTCTTCGGCACGGTGACCACAGGGGACGGCACCTATGCGCTGTCCAGGTCCCGCATCGACGAGGTGCTCGCCCAGAGCGACTGTGCCGCCGGCGTCGAGGTCGAAGCCAGATCGGCCGGGAGCCAACGCGACGCCCTGCTGCTGTTCGTCGGTGCGTTGTTCTCCGCCGGCACGGGTTTCCTCACGACCAGCATTCGACGGCGACGGGCACCAGCCACGCAGGGCTCCGGGGCCGTACCCGGACCGAGCCCTGCGACGCGACGCATGCTCGCGACCCTGGAGCGGGTGCGGCAGTCGAGAGGGCGGCGACCGAGCGCGACGCCCGGCTCGTCGAAGCGCCCCCCGCCCGCATGATCGCCGCGCGACCTAGCCCGGGCGCCGACGGCGGATCTCGGCGTTGATCGCCGGGATGACCTCGTGCAGGTCGCCGATGACGGCGTGGGTCGCCTTGGTGACCATCGGGGCGTCGGGATCGGTGTTGATCGCGAGGATGTTCGTGGCGCTGCTGCACCCCGCCCAGTGCTGGATCGCGCCGCTGATCCCGCACGGGATGTAGAGGTCGGGCGAGATCCGGCTGCCGGTCTGGCCGACCTGCTCGTGGTGGGGGCGCCAGCCCAGCGAGGTGACGACGCGCGAGACGCCCAGCGAGGCGTCGAGGAGGTCGACGAGCTCGAGGATCTCCCCGAAGCCGTCGGCCGATCCCGCGCCGCGACCGGCGCCGACAACGACGCGCGCCGACTTCAGCGTGCCGGACAGGTCGGGCTCGGGCTCCTCGCTCGAGACGACCCGGGCGACCAGGTCGGCGTCGGCGACGTCCGGCGTCTCCAGCACCAGCTCGCCGGCGCCCGGGGTGTCGGCCGCAGCGGCCTGCACGGCGTGGCCGGCGACGGTGAAGATGGCGGGGCGCTGGCCCAGCTGCATCTCCTCGCGCGCCTGGCCGCCGACGACCTGCCGGGTGACCGTGAACGGGGAGAGACCGCTGAACGAGATGACGTTGGCGGCCATCGGGAGCCCGGTGCGGGCCCCGACGTGCGCGAGCACCTCGTTGCCGCGCGGGGTGCCGGAGGCCATCACGACCACCGACCCCGCCTTCTCACGCACGGCCACGAGGCCGGCGGCCCACGCGGCGCCCGAGTAGGCGTCGTACGCCGGACCGGTCAGGGCGTGGATGCGGCGTACGCCGTGGGCGGCGAGGGCCTTGACCGCGTCGTCGCCAGGAGCGCCGACGACGACCGCGTCGATCGGGACTCCCCCACCGGCGGCGGAGAGGTCGCGGGCGAGCGTGACGGCCTCGAGCGAGGTCTCGATGGCCTCGCCGGTGGGCGAGACCTCCATCAGCACCAGGATCATCGGGCCAGCACCCCCAGGCGCTCGAAGAGGTCGACGACCGCGGAGGCCGCGCCCGGGCCCTCGCCGAGGATCTCGACGCTGGACGGAGTGGGAGGCGGCAGCACCAGGCGCAGGCGGGACGGACCGACGGGCGCGGTCGTCGGCTCGCGCTCCTCGACGGGTGCCTTCTTGGCCTTCATCCGGCCGGGCACGGTGGGGTAGCGCGGCTCCACGCCGCCCTCGAGGATGGTGACCACCGCGGGAAGCGGCAGCCGGTAGGTCTCGTGCCCGTCGGGCCCGGCTCCGCTCGCGGTCAGCTCGCCGTCCGCGACCGACACCGTGCTGACGCCGTTGACGACCGGCCAGCCGAGCTCGTAGGCCAGCCTGATCCCGACCTGGAAGTCGCCGCTGTCCGCGGCGTCGTTGCCGAGCAGGACCAGCTCGTGGGAGGTGCCGGCGGCCTCGTGGTCGCGTACCACTGCGGCGATCTCGCGGGCCACGTCGGCGGGACCGTAGGCCTGGGAGTCGGCGACGACGTGCGTCGCCGCGGTGCAGCCCACGGAGAGGGCGGCCCGGAGCTGCTCGATCGCGTCTGCGTCGCCGAGCGTCATGACCGTGGCCGAGCCGTCACCGGCGGCGGCGACCTGGACGGCGAGCTCGACGGCGCACTCCTCGTGCGCGCTCATCGTGAAGCCGGCGTAGCGGCCGTCGACACCCTGACCGTCCTCGGTGAGGACGACCTCACCGGACGAGTCGACGACGCGCTTGACGCAGACCAGCGGACTCACCATCAGCGAATCCTGTCGTTGGTGGGGTCGAGGAGCGGGGTCGCGTCCACGGAGCCGACCGTCACGGGGTAGAGCTCCTCCATGTAGGACACGGCCAGCTCGTTGCCGATCGTCGCCTGGTCTGGCGGCAGGTAGGCGAGGAGCACGTGCTTGCCGAGCGACGGCGCGGACCCGGCGCTGGTGACGTAGGGGTGGTGCCCGTGGCCGTCGGTCAGCGCGCCGCCGTCGCGGGTGAGGATCGGCTCGCCGCCGAGCATGTAGCGCTTGGTCCCGGACGCGGACGTGTGGTCGTCGACGGTCAGGGTGCAGAGCACCGTCTGCGGCGCTTCCCCCGACTCCAGCACCGAACGCTGGGCGAGGTAGGCCTCCTTGCCGACGAAGTCGGCGGCCTTGACCTTGGGACGCTGCATCCCGGCCTCGATGATGCTCCGCTCGCCGTCGAGCTCGGCGCCGTAGGCGCGGTAGCCCTTCTCGATGCGGCCGGTGGTGCCGTAGACACCGATGCCGGCAGGTACGGCGCCGTGCGGGGCGCCGGCCTCCAGGAGCTTCTCCCAGAGCTCGGCCGCCTGCGACATCGGGACGTAGAGCTCCCAGCCCAGCTCACCGACGTACGAGATGCGCGACGCCAGCACGGTGGTGCCACCCAGGTCGACCTCGCGGCAGCTGAGGAACCCGAAGCCGGCGTCGGAGAGGTCGTCGGAGGTCAGCGAGGACACGATGTCGCGTGCCCGCGGCCCCCAGATGCCGACGGTGGAGACGTCGTCGGTGAGGTCGGTCAGCGTCGTGGTGCCGCTCTCGGGCAGGTGGCCGGAGAACCACGCCCGGTCCGCCATGCCGTGGGCGCCACCGGTGACCACTCGGAAGTGGTCGTCGCCGAGGCGCATGACGGTGAGGTCGGAGCGGAAGCCGCCCTTCGCATCCAGGACCGGGGTGTAGATGACCTTGCCGACCGCGACGTCGCACTGCGCCACGCACGTGCCCTGGACGACCTCGAGCGCCTCGGGGCCCTCGATGTCGAAGATGCAGAACGCCGACAGGTCGATGACCGCGGCCGCCTCGCGCATCCTGAGGTGCTCGGCGTTGATGATCGGGCTCCACCAGCGCGAGTCCCACTCGTGCTCGCGGGGCATCACGGCGTCGCCGTACTCCTCGAGCAGCCCGGCGTTCGACTCGTACCAGAACGGCCGCTCCCACCCGGCGGTCTCGAAGAACACCGCGCCGAGCTTGGCCTGCGAGTCGTGCATCGGCGAGAGCCGCTGGTCGCGGTCGGACTCGTACTGCTCGGCCGGGTGGATGATCCCGTAGGTCTTGATGAACGCCTCGGTGGTGCGCAGCCGGGTGTGCTCGCGGCGCTTCTGGTGATCGTGGAAGCGGGCGATGTCGCTGTGGTGCAGGTCGATCTCCGAGTGCCCGTGGGTCATCCACTCGGCGACCGCACGACCGACGCCGGGGCCCTCCTTGATCCAGACCGCGGACGCCGTCCAGAGACCGGCGACCTCGCTCTCCCCGAGGATCGGGTTGCCGTCGCAGGTGAGCGACAGCAGCCCGTTGATGGCGTAGCGCATCTCGGCTCCCTCGGCGCCGAGCAGCTCGGGCATGAGCTCGTAGGCCTGCTCGAGCTGGGGGTCGAAGTCGTCGGAGGTGAAGGGCATCTCGGTCGGCGAGAGCTTGGCCTGCTCGATCGAGGGGATGTCCTCGGGCTCGTGGAGGATCGCGCGGTGGGCGTAGGAGCCCACCTCCATGTCGGCTCCGTGCTGGCGCTCGTAGCAGAAGGTGTCCATGTCGCGGACGATCGGGAAGGAGATCTCTCCCTCCGTCCCGGCCAGCTGCGGGCAGGGGCCGACGCTGATCATCTGGTGCACTGCCGGGGTCAGCGGAATGCTGATGCCGGCCATGTCGCCGAGCTTGGGGCTCCACACGCCCGCGGCGATCACGACCGTGCCTGCCTCGATGTCACCGCCCGTCGTCCGCACGCGGGTGATCCGACGGGTGCCGTTCGGGCCGTCCTCGGTGTCGAGGCCGACGACCTCGACGGTCGGCACGACGGTCAGCTCACCGGTGGCGAGGGCCCGCTCGCGCATGATCGTGCCGGCGCGCAGGGAGTCGACGACGCCGACGCCGGGGGTCCAGAAGGCGCCGATGAACTGGTCCTCCTCGATGAACGGGACCTTCTCCTTCACGAACGCAGGACTGACCAGCTCGGCCTCGATGCCCCATGCCTTCGCGCTGGACATGCGGCGGCGCAGCTCCTCCATCCGCGCCGGCGTCCGGGCGATCTCGAAGCCGCCGGACTCGGTGAAGACGCCCATCTCCTTGTACTGCGCGACCGAGTCGAGGGTGATGTCGGTGATCTCGCGGGAGTGGTCGACGGTGAAGATGAAGTTCGACGCGTGGCCGGTCGAGCCGCCCGGGTTGGGCAGGGCTCCCTTGTCGATCTGCACCACGTTCTTCCACCCGAGCCGGGTGAGGTGGTGGACGAGGCTGTTGCCGACGATGCCGGCTCCGATGACGACGACGTCGGCGGTCGCGGGGACCTCTGCCATGGGGGTTGCCTCCTGGGCCTGACGAAATTCCGATGTTGCACATTGCGCAACACGTTGCGCTATGTGCGACTGGCCAAATGTACGCCGCCGCCCCCGAGCACTGTCAAGGAGGCTCGAGGGCGGCGGGAACGGTGCTTCCGGTCGACCTCTGGTCGGCCTGCGGTCAGCTGAGCCAGGCCTCGACCTTGTCCTGGTTCTCCTCGATCCACTTGGCAGCGGCATCCTCCGGCGACATCCCGTCGGCCGCGATGTAGCCCGCGACGAGATTCTGGTCCTCGTTGGTCCAGGTGAAGTTCTGCACCAGGCCGACGGCCGAGGAGCCGGAGTCGGCCCACTCGGTCCCGGCGATCTTCTTCAGCTCCGTCTCCGGGTAGTCGCAGGCGACCGTCTGCGGGTCGTCCTGGCAGCCGTCCTCGTAGGGCGGCAGGGCGACGCGCTGCATCGGCACCTCGGCGTTGAAGTACTGCGGCTCGTACCAGTAGCCGATGACCCACTTCTTGTTCTCCTCGGCCTTGCGGAACGCCTCGATGGACGCGGCCTCGGAGCCGGAGAAGACGACCTTGAAGTCCAGGCCGAGGTTGGACACGATCGCCTCGTCGAACTGGACGTACGACGGGTCGGCGCCGAGGAACTGGCCCTTGCCGCCGGACTCCGACGTCGCGAACTCCTTGGCGTACTTGTTGAGGTTCTCGTGGTCGAGGATGTCCGGGTGCTCCTCGGCGAGCCACGGCGGGACGAACCAGCCGATGATGCCCACGTTGCCCTGCGGGCCCATGTCCATCGCGGTGCCGTCACCCTCTCCCTCGAAGAACTTCTTCTCCAGGTCCGGGTGGCCCCAGTCCTCGATCACGACGTCCACCTCGCCGGTCCCGAAGCCCTGCCACGCGACGTCCTCCTTGAGCTCCTTGTAGCTGACCTTGCAGCCGAGCTGGTCCTGCGCGACGGTGCCGACGACGTAGGCGCTGGCCTCGTAGCCGACCCAGGGGTTGACGGCCATGTTGAGGTCGCCGCACTCGCCCCCCGCCCCGGCGGCCTCCTCGTTGGCCTCGGTCTGGTCGCCGATCGAACCCCCGCCACATGCGGAGAGCGCCAGGGCTGCGACGGCGGCGGCAGCCCCCAGGCGCACGACACGGCTGCGAGCAGTTCTCATGGTGGTTCTCCTCAGTTTGTCGTTGTTCGGAAATCTGTGGGTGGTCAGCGGGGCGGACCGATGGGCAGCCGGATGTTGAACGCCCGCCGGGAGCCGGGCCCGTCGTCACGGCGTACGTCGGCGGCGGCACGCGTGATCCGGTCGAGCATCACGCCGACCAGCACGATCGTGATGCCGGCGGCGAGGCCCTTGCCCCACGCCTCGCTGCGCGCGAAGCCGTAGACCACGTCGTAGCCGAGCGCCCCGGCACCGACCAGGCCGCCGATGACCGTCATGGCCAGGACGTAGAGCAGGCCCTGGTTGGTGGCCAGGACGAGCGAGCCCCTGGCCATCGGCAGCTGGACCTTCGTGATCTCCTGCCAGGTGGTCTGCCCGGTGGAGCGGCCCGCCTCGATCGTGGTGGGCGAGACCGCCTTCACGCCGTCGGCCACGAGCTTGATGGCCGCCGGCGCCGCGTAGACGATCCCGGCGGTGATCGCGGTGAAGCGCGACGGCCCGAACAGCGCAAGCACGGGGATCAGGTAGACGAACGGCGGGATCGTCTGGCCGGCGTCGAGGATCGGCCGGATGCCGAGGTCGACGCGACGGTCGCGAGCCATCCAGACCCCGAAGACGAGCGCCAGGCCCATCACGAGCACGGTGGCGACCAGCGTCATGTTGAGCGTGATCATCGCGTCGTGCCACAGGTCGAAGTAGAGGATGCCGGCCAGGCAGACAATGGTGCTGACCAGCGCGCGCAGCCCGCCGAAGACGTGGGCGAACGCGGCGATCGCCACGAACGCCAGCCACCAGGGCGACTCCGCGAGCAACGCCTGGGTGCGGTTGAGGAACTCGTTGGTGATGACGTCCTTGATCCACTCCGTGGCACCCCCGAACGTGTCGGTGAACCAGTCGACGGCAACGCTCACCGCGCTTGCCAACGTGTCACCGATGCTGTTGGTCGGGAACTCAGCCAGGCTGACGTAGGTGCGCGAGAGGTAGATCGCGACCACGGTCGCCACGCCGCCACCGATGATCAGCCCCCGGCGTACGCGCGGGTTCTCGCCGCCGCCGCGGGCGAGCTTCTCGGCACGCTCGCTCGCCGCCGTCGTGGTGCGGTCGAGCATGACGGCCATCACGACGATCAGCGCACCGGGCACGAACGCCGTGCCGACGTCGTTGATACGCAGGCCGGCGAGCACCGGCTTGCCCAGTCCGGGTCCGTTGACGAAGGCCGCCAGGGTGGCCATCGACAGCGCCGCCAACGTCGTCTGGTTGAGCCCGACGATGATCGTCTTGCGCGCCATCGGGATCTGGACCTTGAGCAGCCGCTGCCAGTAGGTCTGGCCGGCCGAGTCGGTGGCCTCGACGGTGGTCGCCGACACCTCACGGATGCCGAAGCCGGCGATGCGGATCAGCGGCGGCAGCGCGTAGATCAGCGTGGAGACCACGGCCGCGCTCGGTCCGATGCCGAAGAAGAGCACGATCGGCAGCAGGTAGACGAATGTCGGCATCGTCTGCATGAAGTCGAGGAACGGCGTGACCACCTGGTTGGCCCGGTGGCGGGTGCCGATCAGGATCGCCAGAGGGATCCCGATCACGACGGCCAGCACGACCGAGATCCCGGTGATGATGAGCAGGTCGAGGGAGTCCTGCCAGTAGCCGAGGACGCCGAAGGAGAGGAACGAGGCCGCCACCAGCAGCGCGATCCGCCAGCTCGCGACGACCAGGGCGACGAACGTGGCGATGGCGACGGTGCCCAGCCAGCCGATCTCGGGCACCGGCCGCGGGAAGTTCGCCACCACGATCATCCGCTGCAGCCACTCGACCGCCGCGCGCAGGGCGTCGGCGATCGAGTTGGTGAACTGCATGAGCGGGTTGGTCGACCGGCCCGCGAGCAGATCGTTCTGGAACTCGGTGAGCCGGTCGTGCAGGTCGGTGCGGGACGTGCCCGGCAGGGCGAGGGTGTCGGTGCCCCTGGTGAAGAACCAGACCGCGATCCAGGCGGCGAGGATCACCACCGTCGGGACCCAGCGGCTGACGCCCGCCTGCTCCTCGACGGGCGGCGTGGCGCCGGGCTCGACGGGCTGGGGCGTGGGAGGTGAGATCGTGGCGGTCAAGGCGAGTCCTCCTCCGCCACGACGACCCGCATGATGTCCTCCTCGTCGACCACCCCGACCATGGTGTCCCCGTCCATCACCCGGATCGGGGCGTCGGAGGCGATCGCCGCCCGCGCTGCCTGCCGCACGATCGTCGACACGGGCAGTGCCGGGCCGTCCATCGGCTCACCAGGGCGCGGCTCGCGCATCACCCACTTCAGCGTGAGGACGTGGGCCTTCGGGACCTCGGAGACGAAGTCCTTGACGTAGTCGTCGGCGGGCTGGGCCACGACCTCCTCGGGAGTGCCGACCTGCACGATCTCCCCGTCGCGCAGGATCATGATCCGGTCGCCCAGCTTGAGGGCCTCGGCGAGGTCGTGGGTGATGAAGACCATCGTCTTGCCGAGCTCGCTGTGCAGGCGGATGACCTCGTTCTGCATGTCACGCCGGATCAGCGGGTCGAGCGCGGAGAACGGCTCGTCGAAGAGCAGCATCTCGGGGTCGCCGGCCAGGGCCCGGGCCAGCCCGACGCGCTGCTGCATGCCGCCCGAGAGCTGGTCGGGGTAGGACTTCTCGTAGCCCGACAAGCCCACCAGGTCGACGATCTCGGCGGCCTTCGCCCGCCGCTCCTTCTTGGCGACGCCGCGCACCTCGAGCCCGTAGGCGACGTTGTCGATCACCTGGCGGTGCGGCAGCAGGCCGAAGTGCTGGAACACCATCGACACCTGCTTGCGGCGCACGTCGCGAAGCTGGCTGGCCGAGGCCGAGGTGATGTCGACCCCGCCGAGCGACACGGTGCCGCTGGTCGGCTCGATGAGCCGCGTCAGCAGGCGTACGAGGGTGGACTTGCCCGAGCCCGACAGGCCCATCACGACGAACACCTCGCCCGGGGCCACCTCGAAGGAGACGTCCTTGACCCCGACCACGCAGCTGGTCTTCGCCTTGAGGTCGGCGCGGGAGAGCTCGGCGTCCGGGGTGCCGATGATCCTGTCGGCGTTGGCGCCGAAGATCTTCCAGAGGCCGTCGACGGACAGTGCTGCGGTCATGGCTGGTCCTCCCGTGCGGGATGGGTCGAGGAGACGAGGTCGTTGCGACGGTCGCCGGGCGGATACAGCGGGGAGTCACCACGGTGGCGGTAGTACGGCACGTCCGCTGCGGGGAGCGGCGTGTGGCCCGCGATGAGGTCGGCGGCCTTCTCGGCGACCATCATCACGGGGGCGTAGATGTTGCCGTTGGTGACGTAGGGGAAGACGGAGGCGTCCACGGCCCTCAGGCCCTCGGTGCCGTGGACGCCCATGGTCGAGGGGTCGACGACCGACATCTCGTCGGTGCCCATCTTCGCCGTGCACGACGGGTGCAGCGCTGTCTCGGCGTCCTTGCGGACCCACTCGAGGATCTCCTCGTCGGTGCTGACCGACGGTCCCGGTGAGAGCTCACCGCCGTTGAACGGCGCGAACGCGGGCTGGTTGAGGATGTCTCGCGCCACCCGCACGGCCTCGACCCACTCGCGGCGGTCGTTGGTCGTGGACAGGTAGTTGAACAGCATCTTCGGCTTCTGCCGGGGATCGGTCGAGGCGATGCGCACCCAGCCACGGGTGTCGGCGTACATCGGGCCGATGTGGACCTGGTAGCCGTGGGCGTACTTGTCCTGGCCGGCCGGCGGGGAGCCGTCGTAGCGGATCGCGATCGGCAGGAAGTGGAACATCAGGTTCGGCCAGTCGACGTCCTGGTTGGAGCGGCAGAAGCCGCCGCCCTCGAAGTGGTTCGACGCCGCGGTCCCGGTGCGCTTGAGCAGCCACTCGAGGCCGACCAGTGGCCGGTTGCGCCACTTGAGCCCCTCGACGATGGAGACCGGCTGGAGCGAGGCGTACTGGATGTAGACCTCGAGGTGGTCCTGGAGGTTCTCCCCGACGCCCGGCAGGTCGTGGACCATCTCGACGCCGAGCGGGCGCAGGTGCTCGGGGTTGCCGATGCCGGAGAGCTGGAGCAGCTGCGGCGTGTTGATGGCGCCACCGCACAGGACGACCTCGCCGGCGCCGACGTACTGGTGCACGCGACCGGCGCGGAGGTACTCGACGCCCACGGCCCGCTTGCCGTCGAAGCGCACCTTCGTGGCGTGCGCGAACGTCTCGACGGTGAGGTTCTTGCGACCCATCACGGGGTGCAGGTAGGCGCGGGCGGCCGACATCCGCACGCCCTTGACGATGTTGCGGTCGAAACGGCCGAAGCCCTCCTGACGGTAGCCGTTGACGTCGTCGGTGAGCGGGTATCCGGCCTGCTGGGCGGACTCGAAGAACGCGCTGAACAACGGGTTGGTCGCGGGGCTCCGCTCGAGCTTCAGGGGACCCGATCCGCCGCGCCAGGCGTCCGCGCCGACCTGTCCGTCGGGCAGGATCAGCGACTCCATGCGCTTGAAGTACGGCAGGCAGTGGCCGAAGTCCCACGCCTCCATGCCGGGGTCGGCGGCCCAGCGCTCGTAGTCCATCGGGTTGCCGCGCTGGAAGATCATCCCGTTGATCGACGACGAGCCGCCGAGCACCTTGCCGCGGGCGTGGTAGACGCGACGGTCGTTCATCGCCGGCTCCGGCTCGCTCTCGTACTTCCAGTCGTAGAGCGAGTTGCCGATCGGGAACGGCAGTGCGGCGGGGGCATGGATGAGCGGGTCGAAGCGGTCGGTGCGCCCGGCCTCGAGCACCAGCACGGACACCGACGGATCCGCCGAGAGCCGGTTCGCGAGCGCGCAACCGGCCGACCCACCACCCACGATGACGACGTCGTACCGGTCCGTGGCCATGGCCTACTCCGTCGTCCTCGGGGAGAACCAGTGCTGCACGGCGGGCCGGATGTTGTGCCACACGTGCTTGGTCTCGCGATACTCCTCGAGACCGGCCAGGCCCAGCTCGCGCCCGGTGCCCGACTGCTTGTAGCCGCCCCACTCCGCCTGGGGGACGTAGGGGTGGTAGTCGTTGATCCACACCGTGCCCATCCGCAGGCGACCCGCGACCCGCTGGGCCCGGCCGGCGTCCTGGGTCCACACGGCGCCGGCGAGGCCGTAGATGCTGTCGTTGGCGATCGCGACCGCCTCGTCCTCGTCGCGGAACGTCTCGACGGTCAGCACCGGGCCGAACGACTCGTCCTGGGTGACGGACATCGAGGTGGTGCACCCGTCGAGCACGGTCGGCAGGTAGTAGAAGCCGTCCGCCAGGGCCGGATCGCTGGGACGTTCGCCGCCACAGCGCAGGACCGCGCCCTCGGCCAGCCCGCGGGCGACGTACGCCTCGACCTTGTCACGGTGGGCACCGCTGGTCAGCGGACCGGTCTCGGCGTCCTCGTCGAACGGCCCGCCGAGCCGGATCGCCCGCGCGCGCTCGACCAGGGCGTCGACGAGCTCGTCGTGGATCGACTCCTCGACGAGCAGCCGGGCCCCCGCCGAGCAGACCTGGCCGGAGTGGAGGAACACGGCGGTCAGGGCGTAGTCGAGCGCGACCTCGCGGTCGGCGTCGGCGAAGACGATGTTCGGGTTCTTGCCGCCGAGCTCGAGGGCGACCTTCTTCACCGTCGCGGCCGCGGCGGCCGCGATCCCGCGACCTGTCTCGAGGCCTCCCGTGAACGACACCATGTCGACGCGGGGGTCGGTCGACAGGGGCGCGCCGGCGGTGGCACCCGCGCCGAGGACGAGGTTGGCGACGCCTGCGGGGAGGCCGGCCTCCTCGAGCAGGCGCATCAGGTGGATCGCGGTGTGCGGCGTGAGCTCGCTCGGCTTGAGGACGAAGGTGTTGCCGGCGGCCAGGCAGGGGGCGACCTTCCACGACACCTGGAGCAGCGGGTAGTTCCACGGCGTGATCAGGCCGCAGACGCCGATCGGCTCGTGGACGATGCGGCTGACGACGTCGACGTTGCCGGTGTCGACCATCCGGCCGGACTCCTCGGCGGCGATCCGCCCGTAGTGCCGGAAGACCGACACCACGTCCGCGACGTCGTACGCGCTCTCGACCAGGCGCTTGCCGGTGTCGAGCGACTCCATGCGGGCGACCCGGTCGGTGTCGCGCTCGAGCAGGTCGGCGAGCCGCAGGAGCAGGTCGCCCCGCTCGCGGCTGGAGGTGGCCGGCCACGGTCCGTCGTGGAACGCGCGGTGCGCCGCGGCGACGGCCAGCTCGGTGTCGTCCGCACCGGCCTCGTCGACGGCAGCGACGACGGTGCCGTCGGCGGGACAACGGATCTCGCGCCGCTCACCCGAGCGCGCGCTGACCCATGCTCCGTCGACGTAGAGATCCGGCACGCGTCTCCTGCCCTCAGCTGACTGTTGCGTATGTCGCAACCAGGTGCTCCGAGCGCAACCAGCCAGACACCCCGAAGGATGGTGTGGGGACACCGCCTAGTCAAGGGTGGTCGAGACAGCGTGACCTATCGGTGACCCCAGCCGAGGCGGTGCGAGACCTCGGCGGCGGCCGCGACCACGAGGCGTAGGACCTCGGCCAGGCGGTCCTCGGGAAGCCGGAACGAGGGGCCGGAGACGCTCATCGAGGCGACCACGTCACCGTGCGCGTTGCGGATCGGCGCGGCCACGGCGGTCAGCCCCACCTCGAGCTCGTCGACGGCGACCGCGTAGCCCTGGCCGCCCACCCGCGCCAGCTCCTCGCGGAACTTCGCACGACCGGTGATCGTGTGGGGGGTGTACGACGCGAGCTTGCCGAGGGTCGCGTCGAGCGTCGCCTCGTCCAGGCCGCTCAGCAGGACCTTGCCGTTGCTCGTCGCGTGGAGCGGGATGTGCTGGCCGACCCAGTTGTGCGGCTGGAGCGCCGAGGAGCCGGCGACCTGGTCGAGGTAGAGGGCCGAGCTCTCGGCGAGCACCGCGATGTTGACCGTCTCGCCCGTGTCCGCCGCGAGCTGGCGGGCGATCGGGCGGGCTTCCTGGACCAGGTCGAGGCGTGCGGTCGTGGCGCCGGCCAGACGCAGGATGCCCATTCCGAGGCGGTAGCGACCGCGGTCGGAGGTCTGCTCCACCAGGCGGTGCGCCTCCAGCGTCGCGACGAGCCGGAAGGCCGTGCTCTTGTGGACGCCGAGCTCGACGGCGAGCTCGGTCACCCCGGACTCGCCGGTGCGGGCGAGCACCTCGAGAATGCCGAGGGCGCGGTCGACCGACTGCACGCCGGCACCGGTGATCGCCGAGCTCGCCGCCGGCGTCCCACCCGGCCCAGACAGGTCGATCACGTCCGACATGGGGCCGAGACTAGCGCAGTCGCTGTTGCGTATCGCAGACTGCGTTCCGTCGAGCGCAACAGTTCACGAGCCAGGAGTCGCATGTCCCCCGTCCCCCGTCCCGAGGAGAAGGTCGCCGAGTACGTCCTCATCCTCTCGTGCCCCGACCGCCCCGGCATCGTCCACGCCGTGTCCGGCTTCCTGGTCGAGCAGGGTGCCAACATCGTGGAGAGCCAGCAGTTCGGCGACCGCCTCACCGATCGGTTCTTCATGCGCATCGGCTTCGTCGTCGAGGCGACCGCTGGCGCCGAAGGCCTGCACGCCGCCTTCGCGACGGTGGCGGAGCGGCTCGGCATGGACTACGAGCTGTGGGCGGCCGCCGCGCCGACCCGCACCCTCATCCTGGTCTCCAAGCACCTGCACTGCCTCAACGACCTGCTCTTCCGGGCCAGCACCGGCTCGCTGCAGATCGAGATCCCCGCGGTGGTGTCGAACCACCCCGACGCCGGCCCCCTCGTCAGGTCGTACGGCCTCGAGTTCCACCACGTGCCGGTGACCCCCGAGACGAAGGCGGACGCCGAGAAGCAGCTGATGGAGCTCGTCGAGGAGACCGGCACCCACCTGGTCGTGCTCGCGCGCTACATGCAGGTGCTGTCCGACGACCTGTGCCGCCAGCTGACCGGCCGCGCGATCAACATCCACCACTCGTTCCTCCCCAGCTTCAAGGGCGCGCGGCCCTACCACCAGGCCTTCGACCGTGGCGTGAAGCTCGTCGGGGCTACCGCGCACTACGTGACCGGCGACCTCGACGAGGGGCCGATCATCGAGCAGGACGTCCTGCGCGTGGACCACGGCTACGACCAGGACCAGCTCGTCTCGGCAGGTCGCGACGTGGAGGCGCAGGTGCTCTCGCGGGCGGTCCGCTGGCACGCCCAGTCGCGGGTCCTGCTCAACGGCGATCGCACCGTCGTCTTCCGCTGAGGACGAGACCCACCCGCAACCGCACCACCAGTGTCAACCGAGGGAGCAGTCATGCAGTCGGACATCGAGATCGCCAACGCCGCTGTCCTGCGGCCCATCCGCGAGGTCGCGGACGAGACGCTGGGCATCGCCGAAGAACACCTGGTGCCCTACGGCCACTACAAGGCGAAGGTCGACATCGGCTACCTGAACTCCCTGGCGGACCGCCCGCTCGGCAGGCTCGTGCTGGTGACCGCGCTGTCCCCGACGCCGCCCGGCGAGGGCAAGACCACGACGACCGTCGGTCTCACCGACGCGCTCCACGGCATGGGCCACCGCACCGTGGCGTGCCTGCGCGAGCCCTCGATGGGCCCCGTGTTCGGCATGAAGGGCGGCGCCGCCGGCGGCGGCTGGAGCCAGGTCGTGCCGATGACCGACATCAACCTGCACTTCACCGGCGACTTCGCCGCGATCGCCGCGGCCAACAACCTGCTCGCCGCGCTGATCGACAACCACGTCCACCACGGCAACGAGCTCGACATCGACGTACGCAGCGTGACGTGGAAGCGCGTGCTCGACATGAACGACCGCGCCCTGCGCGAGGTCACCGTCGCCCTCGGCGGGCACGCCAACGGCTTCCCGCGCTCCGACGGATTCGACATCGTCGTGGCGTCCGAGCTGATGGCGATCTTCTGCCTGACCGAGTCGTGGGCCGACCTCAAGAACCGCATCGGCGACATCGTCATCGGCTATGACCGCTCGACCAAGCCCGTCACCGCCCGCGACCTCAACGCGCACGGCGCGATGGCCGCGTTGCTCCGCGACGCCCTCGCGCCCAACCTGGTGCAGACCATCGAGGGCGCTCCCGCCTTCGTGCACGGTGGACCCTTCGCCAACATCGCCCACGGCTGCAGCTCGGTGATGGCGACCCGCGCGGGCCTGCGCCTCGCCGACATCGTCGTCACCGAGGCGGGCTTCGGCGCCGACCTCGGCGCCGAGAAGTTCGTCGACATCAAGTGCCGCAAGTCGGGGCTGCGACCCGACGTGGCGGTCGTGGTGGCCACCGTCCGCGCCCTGAAGTACCACGGCGGCGTCCCCCTGGCCGACCTCGGCGCCGAGGACCTCGACGCCGTGGACGCCGGCATGGTCAACCTGCGCCGCCACCTGCGGAACATCCGCGAGGTCTACGGCATCCCGTGCGTCGTGGCGGTCAACCGGTTCCCCTCCGACACCGACGACGAGATCGCCCGGGTGGTCGAGCTGGTCGCCGGCGAGGGCGTCCGCGCCTTCCCGGCCACCCACTTCGTCGACGGTGGCGCCGGAGCCCGGGACCTCGCCGACGGCGTGCTGGCCTCGCTCGCGGAGCCGTCGCCGTACGAGTTCTCCTTCACCTACGACGACGACCTGTCGCTCACCGAGAAGGTCGAGGCGATCGCGACGCGTCTCTACGGCGCCGGTCAGGTGACGTGGGACGCCAGGGCGCGCCGGCGTCTCCTCCGCATCGAGCGCGACGGCTACGAGAAGCTGCCCGTGTGCGTCGCCAAGACGCAGTACTCGTTCTCGACCGACCCCGCCTCGCTCGGCGCGCCCTCGGGCCACGAGCTGCACGTCCGGGAGGTACGCCTCTCGGCGGGCGCCGGATTCGTCGTCGTGGTCTGCGGCGACATGATGACGATGCCGGGCCTGCCCCGCGACCCATCCGCCTCGCGCATCGACCTCGCCGACGACGGCACCCTCATCGGCCTCAGCTGACGCCTACCGGTCCGCCCGTCCGCGAGCGGTGGCTGAGGAGGATTCCGAGCACGCGGAATCCCCCTCACACACCGCCCCGACGGCCGGTCAGTCGCCGAGCTCGGCGCGGCGCCGGATGACGTAGTCCTGCAGCTCGTCGCGCACGGCCTCGTCGAGCTCGGGCTCCTCGTAGGCCTCGAGGGTCTTCTGGTAGGCCACGGTCGCGCGGGCGTTGGCGTCGTTGCCACCGTTGCGCATCCACCGCTCGTAGTTCTCCGACGACGACAGCAGCGGCCGGTAGAAGCAGGTGCGGAAGCGCTCCATCGTGTGCGCCGCGCCGAGGAAGTGCCCACCGTGGCCGACCTCCTGGTGGGCGTCGAACGCCAGCGACGCCTCGTCGATCTCCATCGGCGTGAACTCGTGGCGCAGCATCTGCAGGAGCTCGATGTCGACGATGAACTTCTCGTAGCCGGCCACCAGCCCGCCCTCGAGCCACCCGGCGGAGTGCATCACCCAGTTGGCGCCGGCAAGGAACGTCGGCATGAGGGTCATCAGCGCCTCGTAGCCCGCCTGCGCGTCCGCGACCTGCGAGGACGTGAGGCCGCCGCCGGTGCGGAAGGGCAGGCCGAAGTGCCGGGCGATCTGGCCGGTGCACAGCAGGCCGAGCCCGGACTCGGGGGTGCCGAACGTCGGCGACCCCGACTGCATGTCGATGTTGGACAGGAAGGACCCGAAGATCACCGGGGTGCCGGGCCGGATCAGCTGCGACAGCGCGATCCCGGACAGCGCCTCGACGATCTGCTGCACGAGCGCGGCCGGGATGGTCACCGGTGACATCGCGCCCATCAGGATGAACGGCGTCAGCACGACGGGCTGGCCGGCGGCGGAGTACTCGAACTGCGCCTCCAGCATCCGGTCGTCCCAGCGCAACGGCGAGTTGCAGTTGATCAGCGAGATCGTCGCCGGGGTCTCCTCGATCGCCTCGCGCGAGCCGAACAGGATGGACGACATCGCGATCGTGTCCGCGGCGTTGACGCCGGAGACCACGTTGCCCATGTAGACCTTGTCGGTCAGCGTCTGCAGCGCGTAGGTCATGTCGAGGTGGCGGCTGTCGAGCGGGGTGTCGTTGGGCTCGCAGATCACGCCGCCGGCCGAGTCGAGCACCGCGAAGGACTGCGCCAGCTTGGTGAAGTTGCGGAAGTCGTCCATCGTCGCGTCGCGGCGTACGTCGCCCTGGCGGACGAACGGCGGACCGTAGACCGCGCCGAACGCCATCGAGTCGCCGCCGATGTGGATGTTGTGGGCCGGGTTGCGCGCCTGGACGTCGAACTCGCGCGGCGCCTTGGCGACCTGCTCGAGCACGAAGTCGGGGTCGAGGAAGACCGTGTTGCCCTCCACGCGCTGCCCCGCCTTGCGGAACAGCTCGAGGGCCCGGTCGTCCAAGAACTCCACGCCGATCTCGGTCATCAGCCGTCGCCAGCCCCGGTCAAGGGTGGCCATGGCTTCCTCGGACAGCACCTCGTAACGCGGCATGGTGTTGCGGAACACGGGTCCTCCTGGAGCGGGACTGGATGGGAGCTGGAGCGGGACGGGGTCACTTCCTGGCAGTCACCGCGTGGCGGAGGCCTTGACCTCGCGTCATCCCGGCTTCTAGCCTCATGATGTGGAACAAAGGTTCCACATCATGGAACCTGAGGGAACCCCCTCCCGCGAAGGAGACCGCCGTGAGCGAGACCGCCACCGGCACGCGAGCGCTGGACCGCGCCGCGGACCTGGTCGCCGCGGTCGTCCACGCCGACGAGCCGATGTCCTTCGCCGACCTGCAGGACGCGAGCGGCCTGGCCAAGTCGACGACGTCGCGGATGCTCACGGCACTGGAGCGGTCCGGCCTCCTGGAGCGGGACCCCGCGGGGTCCTACGTCGCGGGTCGGCTGTTCTGGCTCTACGCGGCGCGGCACGACCCGTGGGAGGAGCTGGTCCGCCTCGCGCGACCGGTGATGCAGCGCATCGGCGACGAGACCGGCGAGACGGTGCACCTCAGCGTCTCCCGGGGCGCCCAGGTCGTCCAGGTCGCGCAGGTGGACTCGACGTACCTCCTCGGCACCCGCGACTGGACCGAGGTCGACGTGCCCGCCCACTGCTCCGCCTTGGGCAAGGTCTTCCTCGCGTGGGAGGCACTCGCGCTCCCCGACGGCGAGCTGGAGCGACCGACGTCCATGACCCTCAGCGACCGTGCGGAGCTGCGTCGCGACGGCATGCAGACCCGCGAGCGGGGATGGGCACTGACGTCCGACGAGCTCGAGATCGGGCTCAGCGGTGTCGCCGTCCCGGTCTTCGGCCACCAGGGCGACCTCGTCGCCTCCCTCGGGATCTCGGGTCCCACCCAGCGGCTGGCGGACCGGCTCGACGAGCTCGGCCGCCACCTGCTCGACCAGTCCACCGCGTTGTCGTCCCTGCTGCGCGGCCCCACTCACCGAAACGCACGCACCGAGGAGGTGGTCGCATGACCCCCGAGGAGATCCTGAAGGCCCTCTACGACGAGACGCTGGTGGGCAATGCACCGCGCGTGCTCGAGCTGACCAACGACGGGCTCAGCCTCGACATGGAGCCGCAGACGCTGCTCTTCGACGCCCTGATCCCCTCGCTGGAGGAGGTGGGAGCACGCTTCGAGAGGGGCGACTTCTTCGTCCCGGAGATGCTCATCGCCGGCCGCGCGATGGCAGGCGCGATGGAGCGGCTGCGGCCGCTGCTCGCCGAGACCGGCGTGCAGACCATCGGCAAGTTCCTGATGGGCACGGTCAAGGGCGACGTCCACGACATCGGCAAGAACCTCGTCAACATCATGCTCGAGGGCGCCGGCTTCGAGGTCATCGACCTCGGGGTGCAGGTGGCTCCGGAGAAGTTCGTGGCGGCGATCGAGGAGCACCAGCCCGACATCGTCGGTTTCTCGGCCTTCCTCACCACGACGATGCCGATGTTCAAGGCCAACATGAACGCACTCGAGAAGGCCGGCATGCGCAACGACGTCATCGTCATGGTGGGCGGCGCGCCGGTCACCCAGGAGTACGCCGACGCGGTCGGTGCCGACGGCTACGCCGCGGACGCGTCCCAGACGGTCAAGCGCGCCAAGAGCCTCCTCGAGGCCAAGCGCACGAAGGTCCCTGCCTGATGGCGGCCGAGCCCCTCCGGACCGTCCTCCGCTCCGCCACCCGCGAGCACGTCATCGGGCACGAGAACCGCTTCACCCTCATCGGCGAGCGGATCAACCCCACCGGCCGCCGCATCTTCCAAGAGCAGCTCCGCGCCGGCGACTTCTCCGCGATCGAGCGCGACGTCAAGGCTCAGGTCGAGGGCGGTGCAGACGTCCTCGACATCAACATGGGCGTGCCGCTGACCGACGAGCCCGAGCTGCTCGCCAAGGCGATCACGATGGTGCAGGAGCTCACCGACCTGCCGATCTGCATCGACTCCTCGGTCGTCGAGGCGCTCGAGGCGGGCCTCTCGGTCTACCAGGGCCGGGCGCTGGTCAACTCGATCACCGCCGAGGACGACCGGATGGCGGCGATCCTCCCGCTGGTCAAGAAGTACGACGCCGCGATCATCGCGCTCCCCAACGACCACGACGAGATCCCGATGGAGGCCGACAAGCGCGTCGACCTCACCGCCAAGATCATCCGCGTGGCCACCGAGGAGTACGGCATCGCGCAGGCCGACATCGTCATCGACCCGCTGGCCATGCCCATCGGCGCCGACACGGGCACCACCCTGGTGACGTTCGAGGTGATGCGACGCATCCGCGACGAGTTCGGGGTGAACATGACCTGCGGCGCGTCCAACGTCTCGTTCGGCATGCCGGGTCGGCACACCCTCAACGGCACCTGGCTGCCGATGGCGATGACCTCCGGGCTCACCAGCGCGATCATGGACGCCCGTACGCCCCACGTCGTGGAGGCGGTCAAGGCCGCCGACGTCTTCCTGGGCCACGACGACTGGGGCTCGGCCTGGATCTCGGCGCACCGCGCCAAGCTGGCAGCGGAGGCGGCCTCCGCGTGAGGACACCCCAGCCATGAACCAGGTGCCGGAGGGACCGGAGGGCCCGGACTTCTCGCTGGCCGACGTGGCCCGCGAGGGCCTGATCGAGAGGCCGGGCGTCGATCCGACCGCCCACGACGGCACCGGCCGGGTCGACCTCTCCTTCACGGTGCACTCGCTCGCCGAGGGCGGCGGCGCGCAGCCGCCGGCACAACGCGGCGTACGCGTCCCGCCGGGCGTGACGGTGTTCGACGCCGCCTCGTGGAACGGCATCGCGATCGACTCGACCTGCGGCGGCCACGGCACGTGCCACAAGTGCAAGGTCCGGGTCACCGGGGCGTCCGTGCCGGTCACCCGGCACGACGAGCGCACGTTCACCGGGGGACAGCTCGCCGAGGGCTGGCGGCTCGGCTGCCTGGTCCACGCCACCCGCGACCTCAGCGTCGAGGTGCCGCCCCTCACCACGCGCCCCAAGGCGGCCACGGTGGGCATCGGGCGCCAGGTGATCCTGCGGCCCGCCCTGCAGAAGAGGTACGTGGAGCTCGACGAGGCGACCCTCGCCGACCAGCGCACCGACCTCGTCCGCCTGACCGACGCCATCGACGACCTCGAGCTCACCGCCGACCTGCACGTGCTCCGACGCCTGTCGACGGTGCTGCGGCAGGCCGACTTCAAGGTGACGGCCGTCATCGTCGACGAGGACCTCATCGACGTCGAGCCGGGCGACACCACCGCTGAGCGCTACGCCATCGCCTTCGACCTCGGCACGACGACGGTGGTCGGCACCCTGCTCGACGTCGGCACCGGCACGCCGATGGCCGTCACCTCGATGCTCAACGCGCAACAGCCGTTCGGCGGCGACGTGATCACCCGGATCAGCGCCACCATGATGGACCCCGACGCCCTGGGCCGGCTGCAGGCAGCGGCCGGCAGCACGCTGGCCACCCTCGCCGCGCAGGTGTGCCGAGAGGCCGGGGTGGACCCGGCGAACGTCTACGAGGTGGCCGTGGCCGGCAACGCGACCATGACGGCGCTCGTCCTCGGCATCGACCCCGAGCCCCTCGGTGTCGCGCCGTTCGTGATGTCGTCCTCCCAGCCGCCGTCGGTCCTCGCCGCGGACATCGGTCTGAGCCTGCACCCGCGCGCCCGCGCGTTCTTCTTCCCCGCCCTCGGTGCCTACGTCGGCGGCGACATCGTCGCGGGCATGCTCGCGACCGGGATGGACCGCGACAAGCGCACCCGGCTCTTCATCGACGTCGGCACCAACTGCGAGATCGTGCTCAGCGACGGCGAGACGATCCTGTCGACCGCCGCACCCGCCGGCCCGGCCTTCGAGGGCGGCGCGATCCGCTGCGGGATGCGCGCCGCCGACGGCGCGATCGAGGTCATCACGCTCGACGCCCGGGCCGAGGGCGACGACCCCGCCGTGACCCTCGGGGTGATCGGCGACGTCGAGCCCAAGGGGCTGTGCGGATCGGGCCTGGTCGACGCGGTCGCCGAGCTCGTACGCGTGGGCCTGCTCGACTCCACCGGCCGGCTGGTGCCCGACGAGGACGCCAAGGAGATCGCGCCCGCGCTCGCCGACCGGCTCGGGAGGATCGGGGAGGAACGGATCTTCGTGCTCCACCGCCCCACGCCCGACAGCGAGCCCGCCGAGTGCGTGTACCTCTCGCAACGTGACGTCCGCGAGCTCCAGTTCGCCAAGGCGGCGATCTCCACCGGCTGGTCGCTGCTGCTCGAGGAGCTCGGCCTCGAGCACCGCGACGTCCAGCAGGTCCTGCTCGCGGGCTCGTTCGGCAGCTACCTCTCCCCCGCCTCCGCGGTCCGCATCGGCCTCGTGCCGCAGCTCCCGGTGCTGCGCATCGTCGCGGCCGGCAACGTCGCGGGCGAGGGCGCCAAGATGGCGCTCCTGTCGGTGCGCGAGCGGGCCGGTGCGCTGGCCCTGCTCGAGGAGGTGAGATATGTCGAGCTCTCCGACCGCCCCGACTTCAACGACGCCTTCGTCGAGCAGCTCTCGTTCCGCACCTGACGATCACCGCGTCGCCCTGATCGCCTGCGGCGCGATCGCGCAGCCCGCGGCGGGGGTCGTCGACCGCAACGGCTGGGCGGTCGACGTGCACCCCCTTCCACCGCTGCTGCACAACCACCCGCAGAAGATCGCCGGCGAGGTGCGCGCGCTCGCCGAGCGCCTGGCGACGACGTACGACCGGGTCGTCATCGGCTACGCCGACTGCGGCACCTATGGCGCCCTCGACGAGGTCTGCCGCGAGCTCGGGCTCGAGCGGCTCCCCGGCCTGCACTGCTACGACGTGTACGCCGGCCCGTCCCGGCTCGAGCGGTTCTTCGACGAGCAGCCGGGGACCTACCTCCTCACCGACTTCCTCGTACGATCGTTCGCCCGGACCGTGGTGCAGGAGATGGGGCTGGACCGCTATCCCGAGCTCCGCGACACCTACTTCGGCAACTACACCCGGGTCGTGTGGCTCGCCCAGGAACCCGACGCCGAGCTGCGCACCCTCGCCGAGGACGCCGCGGCGCGCATCGGGCTGCCGCTCACCGTCGTCGACACCGGCGACCACGGCCTCGAGCGGGCGCTGGCCGGCCTCCTCCACTCTGGTATCTAGGGACGTATTGGTAGGTCCCGGGGGCGGATCACCTACCAGTTCGTCCCTAGCTACGGCGCAGGCGATCGAGCAGGTCGGTGCGCCAGGCCTCGGTCTCGCCGATCTGGTTGAAGGTGAAGACGTGGAGGCCCTCCACCAGCGCTCCGTCCTCACCCAGCGCCGGGGCGCACTTCTCCAGGAAGGTCTCGCCGGTGAAGCCGCCGGGCGCCGCGAGCCGGGCGAAGAGGCCCTTGTTCTTGGCGAGGAACTTCGTGGACTCCCCCACGCCGATCCGGGTCGCCATCCCGAGGAGCTTGGCGCGCTCGACGGGGCCGGGCATCCCCAGGAGGACGGGCATGGTGACGCCCCGACGCCGCAGCCGCCCCACCCAGTCGCGTACGCCGGAGGGGTCGAAGGTCAGGTTGCTGACGATGTGCGTGGCGTGGCGGCGCTTGTCCCACATCGACTGCACGGTGAGGTCGTCGTCGATGGTCGGGTGCGACTCCGGGTAACCGGTGATGCCGACGTGCGAGAACGGCGAGCCCAGCTCCTTGAGGTCCTCGAGCAGGGCCAGGGCGTCGGGGTAGTCGCCGGCGGCCTCGGCGTCCCCGCCGGGCACGAAGACGCTCGTGATGCCCTTGCCGACGAGCCGTTCGACGATCTCGGCCAGCTCCGCGCGACCGGTCACCATGCGGGCCGCGATGTGCGGGACAACCACGTAGCCGTGGCCGACGAGCCGCTCGGTCAGGTCGAACGTCGCCTCGAGCCCCTTCGAGGGCGAGGCGGTGACCGTCACCGTGCGGTCGCGAGGCAGGTGCGCGAGCACCTTGTCCTCGGTGGTGGCCGTCGGGAGCACCTCGTAGCGGGCGTTCTCGAGGAGGCGGGTCATCGTGGCGGCGTGACGCTTGTTGCGCATGGAGCAACTCATTTCATGATGCGCATCGAATGCCCTGATCCTAGTGGCTCCCGCGTCCGCGCGACAGGGCCCCGGACGAGGATCGCGACACCCCGAAATGCACCGAGGGGCGGCCACCAGGATCGGTGACCGCCCCTCGGAGAGCGACTAGCGGATCGTCACTTGACGGTGACGGTGGCGCCGGCGGCCTCGAGGGCCTCCTTCGCCTTGTCCGCGGCAGCCTTGTCGACGCTCTCGAGGATCGTCTTGGGCGCGGCCTCGACGAGGTCCTTGGCCTCCTTCAGGCCGAGGGAGGTCAGGGCGCGCACCTCCTTGATGACGTTGATCTTCTTCTCGCCGGCGGCCTCGAGGACGACCTCGAAGTCGGTCTTCTCCTCGGCGGCGGCGTCGCCACCGGCGGCACCACCGGCGGCCGGGGCGGCGGCCACGGCGACGGGGGCGGCGGCGGTCACGCCGAAGGTGTCCTCGAACTGCTTCACGAACTCCGAGAGCTCGATCAGGGTCATCTCCTTGAAGGCGTCAAGGAGCTCGTCGGTGCTGAGCTTCGCCATGGTGGCGTTTCCTTCCGTGTGTGGCGCGGTCGCAGTGTGCGGCGCGCCGGGTTTCAGGTGGTGTACGTCGGCCCGGTCAGGCGTCGGTGGACTCGGCGGCCTGGTCGGCCGACTCGTCGGTCGCCTCGGGCCCGGCGGCCTCGGCAGCAGCCGGGGCCTCCTCGACCGGGGCGTCCTCGGCAGAAGCAGCCGGCCCAGTTCCCTGGGAAGCACCACCTGCGAGGATCGTGGGGTCCTGCTCGGCCTTGGCCTGGAGCGCACCCGCGAGACGGGCGGCCTGGGCGAGGGGCGCGTTGAGCAGGTAGACGGCCTGGGACAGCGAGGCGAGCATGCCGCCCGCGAGCTTGCCCAGGAGGACCTCACGCGACTCGAGATCGGCCAGCTTGGCGATCTCGGTGGCGTCGAGGGACTTGCCGTCCAGGACACCGCCCTTGATGACAAGAGCGGGGTTTGCCTTGGCAAAGTCACGCAGACCCTTGGCGGCCTCGACCACGTCTCCATTGATGAAGGCGATGGCGGTGGGGCCGGTCAGCAGGTCGTCGAAGCCTTCGATGCCCACCTCGGTGGCGGCGATCTTGGCAAGCGTGTTCTTGACCACGGCGTAGTTGGCGTTCTCGCCGAGGGAGCGCCGCAGGTCCTGCAGCTGCTTCACGGTGAGACCGCGGTACTCGGTCAGCACAGCGCCGGCGGCATCGTTGAAGGAATCAACGATCTCCGCAACGGCGGCAGTCTTCTCTGGCCGCGCCATGGGTCTCCTTCCGGTGTCGACCACCGGCGTCCGGCCCACAGACGACGAACGCCCCGAGCACAGGCTCAGGGCGTTGGTGCGGCGAGTGCCGCTGCTCTGTCACCTGCGCCGGCCGTTCGCTGCTGCGAACCTTCGCATCACGCGCGTTGGAGCTCGTGATGAACCTGCGGTCTTGGGTTTCGAGACGGAACTGTACGCACCCCCTCGCGGACCAGACAAATCGCGGTACGCGGGCGGCAACTGTCGCATTCGGCTCCCGCAGGGGTCCCAGGACTGGTTCCATGGTGCGCGTGGACCAACAGCTCACGACCGTAGGGGCGTCGCTCGCCCGCAGCGACGAACGCATGCTCACCGGCCGCAACGCTGCGGGTCGGGTCTGGAAGACCGGCTTCGGCGGGCTCGACCCGCTGATCGGCGGCGGCATGAGGGCGGGGTCGCTGATCCTGCTCGCCGGCCCCCAGGGACTCGGCAAGTCCACCTTCGCGCTGCAGGTCGCCCGCAACAACGCGGCGAGCGGGCGCCCGGTCCTCTACTTCTCGTACGAGCACGACGCCGAGGACATGACGCAGAAGCTCATCGCCATGGAGGCCGGCGAGCTCGACGACTCGGACATGGTGCGGATGACCAGCATCCGCTCGATCTTCGACGACCTCTGGGTGAGCTCGCTGGACCACCGTCTGGAGTCGGTGCCCTCGGGCGTCGAGGCGCTGGCCAAGGTCTCGCACTACTCCGAGATGCTCTTCGTGCACCGCTCGACGGGCACGCGCACCGACCTGGCCGCCATCCAGGCCGCCATCGACGCGGTCCGCGAGCTGGCCGGCACGACGCCGCTCGTGATCATCGACTACCTCCAGAAGGTGAAGTCGGCCCACGCCGACGACGAGGCCCGCTCGACCGAGGTGGTCGAGGGTCTCAAGGACATCGCGATCGACATCAGCGCGCCCGTGCTCGCGATCGCCGCCGCCGACAAGGAGGCGCTGCGCTCCGGTCGACGGATGCGCGCCAACGACCTCCGCGGCTCCAGCGCGCTGGCGTACGAGGCCGACGTCGTGATGGTGCTCAACAACAAGTTCGACATCGTCGCGCGCCACCACCTGACCTACGACCTCTCCAACGCGGAGCGCTTCCGCGAGTTCGCCGTGCTCACGGTCGAGAAGAACCGGTTCGGACGCGACGGCGTGGTCATGCAGTTCAAGACGCGCTTCGACCAGGGCCGCTACGAGGCCGAGGGTTCCGAGGTCAAGGAACAGCTCATCGACGAGCGCATCTTCCGGGAGTAAGGGCGAAGCAGGGGCGAAGCCCAGACCTCACATGCCCGGCTGCTCGGTGACCTCGGCTGCCGGGGGCGCCTCGATCTCGACGTCGGTGCCGAAGTCGGAGTAGGTGCCCTCGGTGTTGCCGGTGGTGGTCGGTCCACCGTTGGCGGCCTTGACCTCGACGGTCTGCGCGAACTTGCGCGGCAGGTTGTCGGCGTCGACCCACATGTCCGTCACCAGCTCCTTGGGCAGCATGTCGGCCATCGCCGCCGGGAAGTCCATGGCCTTGAGGTACGACGTCGGGTCCATGGTGATCCGGTAGTGGTTGGTCTCCACCCCGTCGACCTCCTCGCCACCGACCAGCTCGAGCTTCTTCGGCGACTCCATCGCCTTGAACATGACCTCGGGGTCGGTCGCCTTGCCGATCATCCCGAACAGCGAGCTCGGGTCGCTGAGGTCGATCTTGAGCCACTTGTCCCCGGTGCCGAGGGCGGGGGACTTCATGTACATCGCCTGGCCGACGAGGATCAGGTCCATCGCCTGGGCGCCCGTGCTGGAGGCCTTCATCTCGACGCCGCCATCACCGAAGCGGGCCTCGCCGGTCATCTCCTGCGCCTGCCCGGCCGAGTCCGACGTCGTGGTGAACCTGAAGCTGCCGGCGTCCCGCATCGCGGCCATCACCGACGGGTAGAAGTCGTCGACCGAGAGCTCGGCCAGCGACGCCTCCGCCGGCGCCTCGGACTCCTCGGCCGCGTCCTCGGTGGCCTCGTCCGTGCTCGGGTCGCTCGACTCGTCACTGGCCGAGCTCGAGGAGTCATCAGAGCCCGAGTCGCCGCCGCAGGCGGACACGCCCACACCGACGGTCAGCACCAGGGCGGCGGCTCCGAGGCGGCGGGACAGTGTGGGGACGCGCATGGGAGCTCCTGGGTGCGCGGGTGGGTGTCATCTGCTTCCTACCCGATGCTTCCACACCAAAACGACACCTCCGGGCAGATCGGGACCGGATCGAGACGCACATCGGCCCGGCCACCCCTGCGGGGCGACCGGGCCGACGGAGCGTCCTGGGATCAGGCCTGCGCGGCCTCGTCCTCGGAAGCGACGTTCTTGACGCGGTTCGGGTCCACCTGGACACCGGGGCCCATCGTCGTCGAGACGGTGATCTTCTTGATGTAGCGGCCCTTGGAGCTGGCCGGCTTCAGACGCAGCACCTCGTCGAGGGCGGCGGCGTAGTTCTCCGCGAGCTGGACCTCGGAGAAGGACGCCTTGCCGATGATGAAGTGCAGGTTCGAGTGGCGGTCGACGCGGAACTCGATCTTGCCGCCCTTGATGTCCGTCACGGCCTTGGCGACGTCGGGGGTCACCGTGCCCGTCTTCGGGTTCGGCATGAGCGAGCGCGGGCCGAGGACGCGGCCGAGGCGGCCGACCTTGCCCATCATGTCGGGGGTCGCGACGACGGCGTCGAAGTCGAGCCAGCCGCCGGCGACCTTCTCGATCAGCTCGTCGCCACCGACGAACTCGGCGCCGGCCTCGCGGGCGGCGTCGGCCTTGTCGGCGTTCGCGAACACGAGGACGCGGGCGGTCTTGCCGGTGCCGTGCGGGAGGTTGACGGTGCCGCGGACCATCTGGTCGGCCTTGCGCGGGTCAACACCCAGTCGCATGACGACGTCGACGGTCTCGTCGAACTTCTTCTTGGAGCCGCCCTTGGCGATCTTGATGGCGGCCAGCGGGGCGTAGAGCTCGTCCTGGTCGAACTGCTCTGCCGCTGCGCGGTAGGTCTTGCTGCGCTGCATTGTCTTCTCGTTTCTGTGGTGCGAAGGATGTGGTCAGCGAGCCAGCGCGGCTCTCCCACATGTCTCTAGAGGGAAACTGTCAGTCGGTCGTGACGCCCATCGAGCGCGCAGTGCCCTCGACGATCTTCATGGCCGCGTCGATGTCATTGGCGTTCAGGTCGGGCAGCTTGGTGGTCGCGATCTCGCGGACCTGGTCCTTGGTCAGCTTGCCGACCTTCTCCTTGTGCGGGACGCCCGAGCCCTTCGAGAGGCCGGCGGCCTTCTTGATGAGCTCGGCGGCCGGCGGAGTCTTGGTGATGAAGTCGAACGTGCGGTCCTCGTAGATGGTGATCTCGACGGGGATGACGTTGCCGCGCATGGACTCGGTCTGGGCGTTGTAGGCCTTGCAGAAGTCCATGATGTTGACGCCGTGCGGACCGAGCGCCGTACCGACCGGCGGAGCCGGGGTGGCCGAACCGGCCTGCAGCTGCACCTTGACCAGTGCGGCGATCTTCTTCTTGGGAGGCATTGCCTTCTACTTTCTCTCTTGTGGTCACGACGAGGGCACTTCGCCCTCTGCCACGGGATGTCGCTAGTTCGATTGTCGCTCGTTCTCCGTTCTCACGAAAATCGAGCCATTCATGTGGGTTTCGAGATGCGTCACCCAGTCGCTTGCTTCGCAGCGCGCCTGGGCCGACGCTCCTCAACCTCAGAAAGCTGGCTGACCGGCCGGAGCAAGCTCCGTCCGCTCAGACCTTCTGAATCTGGCCGAAGCTGAGCTCGACCGGGGTCTCGCGACCGAAGATCTCGACGAGCGCCTTCACGCGCTGCGACTCGGCGTTGATCTCGGTGATGGTCGCGTGGAGCGTCGCGAACGGGCCGTCCACCACCATGACCGAGTCGGAGACGTCGAAGTCGGCGACCTCGACCGGCTTGCGCGGCGTGGTGCTGGCGCCCTTCTCGCCCGAGGCAGCGGCCTCGGCCTCGGCGGCGTGCACCACGGCGGGAGCCAGCATGTCCTCGACCTCGCTCATGCTGAGCGGGACGGGCTGGTGGCTGTGGCCGACGAAGCCGGTGACGGACGGCGTGTGGCGCACGGCCGACCAGGACTCGTCGGTGAGGTCCATGCGGACCAGGACGTAGCCGGGCAGGACGGTGCGGGTGACCATCTTGCGCTGGCCGTTCTTGATCTCCGCGACCTCCTCGGTGGGGACCACGATCTCGTGGATGTAGTCCTCCATGTTGAGGGAGATGATGCGGTTCTCGAGGTTGTGCTTGACCCGCTTCTCCATGCCGGAGTAGGTGTGCACCACGAACCAGTCGCCCGGCTTCGCCCACAGCTCGCGGCGGAACGCCTCGAGCGGGTCGTTCTCGTCGGCGGTGGCCTCGTCGGCGTCGTCGGACGCCTCGTCGGTCGCGACGTTCTCGTCGGTCGCGTCGGAGGCGTCGTTCTCGTCGGACTCGTCGGCGGAGGCGTCGGCGGTGTCCTCGGTGGTCTCCGCGAGGGTGTCCTCCGGGGTCACCTCGTCGGCGGACTCCACGGGCGCGTCGACCCGGTCGTCGACCTGGTCCACGTCGTTGTTCTCAGACACGTCTCACTCCGTACGTTCGTTGCTGGGGCCGGTCACCTGGACCGGGGCCGGGCTGACCCGGCGAGGGGACACGAGCGGTGGGAACTGCTGCTCGTCGATGATCACTGCGTGGAGCTGCCACCGCTGAAGATCTCGAAGACCAGCTTCCCGAAGGCCAGGTCGAGCACCGTCACCAGGGCCATCACGGCGACGACGAAGACCAGCACGACGAAGAAGTAGGTGATCAGCTGCTGCTGGGTGGGCCACACCACCTTGCGGAGCTCGGCCACCACCTGGCGCAGGAACGTGACGGGGCTGGTGCGCCCACGGTCGTCGCCGCGCGAGTCGCGCCGGTCCTGAACCGCGTTGCCGTCGGCCACGTTTCCCACCTTCTTGTTGTTGCTGTGTGCAGTGCTTCTCGCAGGGCACGAGGGACTTGAACCCCCAACCTTCGGTTTTGGAGACCGATGCTCTGCCAGTTGAGCTAGTGCCCTCCGATGGATCTGCCCCTGCCGGGGCATGCCGAAGCATCTGGCGGATCCACCAAACGGGAAGCATACGGGGAGGGGACCAGCGCCGTCGAACCGAGGCGTGGCAGGGTGGACACGTGGCAGATCGGGTCGGGCGGCACCGCGACGTGGCGGCCCTGCCGAAGGCCCACCTCCACCTCCACTTCACCGGGTCGATGCGCCACGGGACGCTCCTCGAGCTCGCCGAGCGCGACGGGATCGTGCTCCCCGACTCGCTCGTCGAGGACTGGCCGCCGCAGCTCAGCGCCGCCGACGAGAAGGGCTGGTTCCGCTTCCAGCGCCTCTACGACGTGGCGCGTTCGGTGCTGCGCACGCCCGACGACGTACGCCGTCTGGTGCTCGAGGCGGCCGAGGACGACGTGCGCGACGGCGGCCGATGGCTGGAGATCCAGGTCGACCCCAGCGGCTACGCGGCCCGGTTCGGCGGGATCACCGAGTTCACCGACCTGGTCCTCGACTGCGTCCGCGACGCCTCCGAGCGCACCGGCCTCGGCATCGCCGTGGTGATCGCCGCCAACCGCACGCGCCACCCCCTCGACGCCCGCACGCTCGCGCGCCTCGCGGGCCAGTACGCCGGCCGCGGCGTGGTCGGCTTCGGGCTGTCCAACGACGAGCGGCGCGGCAGCACCGGCGACTTCGCCGGGGCGTTCCGCATCGCCGAGCGCGCCGGCCTGCTCCTGGTGCCGCACGGCGGCGAGCTGCGCGGCCCCGAGCACGTGCGCCAGTGCCTGGACAGCCTCGGCGCGCAGCGGCTCGGGCACGGCGTACGCAGCGCCGAGGACCCGGAGCTGCTCGACCGGATCGTGGCCGCCGGGGTGGCGCTCGAGGTGTGCCCGGTCTCCAACGTCTCGCTCGGTGTCTACTCCGACCTCACGTCCGTGCCGCTCCCCCAGCTGCTCGCCGCGGGCGCGACGGTGGCCCTGGGCTCCGACGACCCGCTGCTGTTCGGCTCGCGGCTGGCGGGGCAGTACGCCACGATGCGGGCCGCCCACGACCTCGACGACGCGACCCTGGCCCGACTGGCCGAGATGTCGTTCGAGGCGTCGCAGGCCCCGTCCGACGTCGTCGCCGAGGCGCGGCGCGGCATCGCCGCCTGGCTCGCCTGACTCCCGCCCCGGGGTAGCTAGGGATGTTCTCGTAGGCGATCGGCCGGATCTCCAACCAGAACGTCCCTAGCTACCCCGGATGCGGGCGCGGGTCAGAGGGCGCAGCCGACGGTCACCGGCTCGTTGACGAGGGTGACGCCGAACCGCGCCTGCACGCCGTCGCGCACGGCGCGGGCGAGGGTGAGCAGCTCCTCGGTGGTGGCGCCGCCGCGGTTGGTGACGGCGAGGGTGTGCTTGGTCGACAGCGACACCCGGTCGCCGGCGTCCGGGCTCGTCCAGCCCTTGCCGAAGCCGGCGTGCTCGATGAGCCAGCCGGCGCTCGACTTCACCGTGCCGTCGGGTTGCTCCCAGCGCGGTGCGTCGGCGGGCAGCGCGGCCGCCTGCTCGGGGGTGAGGAACGGGTTGGTGAAGAAGGACCCGGCGCTCCAGGTGTCGTGGTCGTCGGGGTCGAGCACCATCCCCTTGCTGCGTCGCAGGCCGAGGACCGCGGAGCGTACGTCGGCGAGCGGGGCCCGCTGGCCCTCCTCCACGCCCAGCGTCCGCGCGAGCTCGGCGTAGCGGACCGGCGCCGCCAGGCCGCCCTGGCGGAGCTGGAAGGTCACGTCGAGGACGACGTGGCGGCCGGGGTCGGCCTTGAAGCGGCTGGATCGGTAGCCGAACCGGCACTCCGACGCGGCGAACGTGCGCACGCCGTTGAGCGTGCGGTCCCACACCCGTACGCGCGCAATGGTCTGCGCGACCTCCTGGCCGTAGGCGCCGACGTTCTGGATCGGGGTCGCCCCGACGGACCCCGGGATGCCGGAGAGCGCCTCGACGCCCACCCAGCCACGCTCGACGGCCGTGGCGACGACGTCGTCCCACACCTCGCCCGCGGCGATCGTGACGGTCGCCCCGGAGCAGGTCGGGTCGCCCGAGTCGTCCACGTCGGTGGTCATCCCGGTGGTGGCGACCTCGACGACGCGGCCGTCGAAGCCGTCGTCGGCCACGACCAGGTTGGAGCCGCCGCCGAGCACCAGCACGGGCGTGCCGGCCAGGTCCGCGTCGGAGACCGCGGCGACCAGCTCCTCCTCGGTGGTGGCGCGCACCCACTCCCGACCGGGGCCGCCCAGGCGCAGGGTCGTGTGGTCCCGGAGATCGGCCACCGGGTCAGGCACGGACGGCGGGCTTCACGACGGCCTTGGGCATGCCCAGCACCTTCTGGCCCTCGCATCTGACCTCGAGCGCCAGCGTCGCGAGGCCGTCGGCGATCGACTTCACGGTGCCGGCGACGACGACGTCGGCGCCGCCCTCGGCAGGTACGACGACCGGGCTGGTGAACTTCGCCCCCAGGTCGACGACCTCGGCACCGTCGGTCCACTCGGCGACCGCGCGGCCGACGAGGGCGAGGGTGTACATGCCGTGGGCGATGACGCCGGGGAGTCCGACGCTGCGGGCGACCTCCTCGTCCTGGTGGATCGGGTTGTGGTCGCCGCTGGCGTCGGCGTACGCCACGAGGTCGGCGCGGGTCACCGTGAAGGTCTTCGGCTCGAGGGCCTGCCCGGCGACGAGGGCGCTCATGCGGACCCTCCCGACGAGTGGACGAGGGTGGCCTTGCCGGTGCAGACGACCGCGCCGGTGGCGTCGGCGATCTCGCTGGCGGTGGCGATGATGTCGGCGCCGCCGATCTGGCGCAGGCCGGTGACCGTGAGCGTGGCGGTGAGCTCGTCGCCCAGCGCCAGGGGTCGGGCGTACGCGAAGCGCTGCTCGCCGTGCACGATGCGGTGGAGGTCGATCCGCTCGGCGTCGAGGAAGGCCTGCATGGCGTCGAACGCGAGGACGATCGGGAAGGTCGGGGGCACGTCGCTCCCCGGGTGGCCGACGGCCGTCGCGAAGGCACCGACCCGTTCTGCGGTCACGGTCAGGGGCACGGGCGCGGGGAACTCACGGCCCACCAGCGAGGGGTCGACAGGCATGCCACGACCCTAGCCGGGTGGGAGGGCGCCGTAGAACACAACGACCCGTCCGAGGGGGCCTCGGACGGGTCAGGCGTGGAGCGCAGAGCGTCAGCGGGTCTCGCGGTGCGCCGTGTGGTTGCGGCAGCGCGGGCAGAACTTCTTCAGCTCGATGCGGTCGGGGTCGTTGCGACGGTTCTTCTTGGTGATGTAGTTGCGCTCCTTGCACTCGGTGCACGCGAGCGTGATCTTGGGGCGAACGTCAGACGACTTGCTGGCCATGGGAGAACCTTTTCGTTGCAGGTGTTGCGGGTGACTGGTGGTAGCGGGGGCGGGACTCGAACCCGCGACACCACGATTATGAGCCGTGTGCTCTAACCACCTGAGCTACCCCGCCGCGGAGGCCCGGACGACCCCGGTGGGGGAAATCCGATCCAGAGCCCCTTTACGGAATCGAACCGTAGACCTTCTCCTTACCATGGAGACGCTCTGCCGACTGAGCTAAAGGGGCAACGACGGAGAACGATACACACGCGCCCACCGCGATGAGAAATCGGCTCAGGAGGCGTCCTCCGCCGCCTGGATCCGGGGCCATCCGACGGCCTCCTCGAGCTCGTAGGCGAGCCCCAGCAGGCGGGCCTCACGGCCCGCTCCGGCGCCCAGCATCATGCCGTGCGGCAACCCCGCGGCGGTGGTCGCGAGCGGCAGGGAGATCGCCGGCTCGCCCGTCGCGTTCTGCAGCGGCGTGAACGCGACCCAGTCCATCAGCCGGTCCATGATCTCGTCGTAGTCGCGGTCGGGTCGCAGGTGCCCCACCCGGGGTGTCTCGGTCGCGAGCGTCGGGGTGAGCGTGACGTCGTACGACTCCCGGTGCTTGGCGGCCAGCCGCCGGGAGGCGCGGAGGACCGCGATCGAGAACGGCTGCTTGTGGAGGTTGCGGCCGGCGTGCCTGGCGAGGCCGAGGGTGAGGTTGTCGAGCATCGTCGGGTCGAAGGTGTCGCCGTAGTCCTTGCGGCCGCGCTTGGCGATCACGAAGGCCAGCAGCGACCAGAACCGCACGAAGTGCTCGGGGAAGGAGTCCGGCACGGGGTTGTCGATCTCCTCGACGTGGTGGCCGAGCCCCTCCAGCAGCGCGGCGGTCTCCAGGGTGAGCGCACGGACCTCGGGGCTGGCGTCGCGCCCGATGCCCTGGGTGACCACGGCGATCCGCAGCCGCGCCCTCCCGGGCCGGGTGATGTCGCCGACCGGGGCGAGGAGCGGGTTGCGCCAGACCTTCTCCGCCTCGCGGTAGAACGCGGCGGTGTCGCGGACGCTGCGCGTCAGCACGCCGTCGGAGACGATGCGCACCGGCATCTCGCGCATCATCCGGTCCTGGGCCAGCCGGCCGCGGGTCGGCTTGAGCCCGACGAGGCCGTTGACCGCCGCGGGGATGCGGATCGAGCCGCCCCCGTCGTTGGCGTGTGCGATCGGGACCGCCCCGGCGGCGACCAGCGCCGCCGAGCCAGCCGACGACGCGCCCGCGTAGTGGTCGGTGTGCCACGGGCTCCGCACCGGGCCGAGCCGGACGTGGTCGGCGGCGCCGGAGAACCCGAACTCCGAGAGCTGGGTCTTGCCGAGCGGGACCAGCCCGGTCGCGAGGTACATCCGGGCGAAGTCGCCGTCGGCCTTCGCCGGCTGGGCGCGGAAGGCGTCGGCACCGTGCTGGGTGGGCATCCCCTCGACGTCGACGTTGTCCTTGACGAAGGTCGGCACGCCCGCGAACCAGCCGGGTCGCGGGTCGCGCGCCTCCGCGCGGGCCCGGTCGTACGCCGCGTGGGCCACCGCGCCGAGGGCGCCGTCGACCTGCTCGGTGCGGGCGATGGCCGCGTCGACGACCTCGGGCATCGAGACCGTGCCGGCACGGTAGGCCTCGACCAGCCCGGTGGCGTCGAGGTCGGCCAGTGCGTCGTCGGCGGAGAAGGCGTGCACGCGCGTCATGGACGCGCAGCCTACGGACTGGCGCGAGCCGGCCCGGTCCCTCATCCGGCGCAGCCGCGGCGGTGGCAGCCCTCGAGGTGGTCGTCGACGAGGCCGATCGCCTCCATCAGCGCGTACATCGTGGTGGGACCGACGTGGGCGAAGCCGGCCTTCTTGAGCGCCGTGGCGAGGGCCACGGACTCCGGCGAGGTGGTCGGCACGTCGGCCGCCGTGCGCGGCGCCGGCAGCGGCTCGGGGCGGAAGGACCAGATGAAGTCCTCGAGCCCGCCGCGCTCGCGCAGGGCGACCGTCGCCCGGGCGTTGGCGATGGCGGCGTCGACCTTGCGACGGTTGCGCACGATGCCGGCGTCGGCCATCAGCCGTTCGACGTCGGTTGCGTCGAAGGCGGCGACGGCGTCGGCGTCGAAGCCGGCGAAGGCCGTGCGGAAATGGGGGCGCTTGGTGAGGATCGTCAGCCACGACAGCCCCGACTGGAAGGCCTCCAGCGTGAGCCGCTCGAGGTGGGCGGCCTCGCCGGAGACGCGCATCCCCCACTCGGTGTCGTGGTAGGCGAGGTTGACCGGGTCGCCGGCCCCCCACGGGCAGCGGGCGATGCCGTCCGCGCCGACGACGGCGCCCGCTCCGCTCATGGCGCCATCCTCCCGCACGGCACCGACAGGATCACGAGTCGGAGCGGTCGGGGTCGTAGCGACCGAGCATCCGGTCCACGCCGAGGAAGGCCTCCCGGGCGCTGGGGGTGTAGCCGCAGACCACGGCGAGGAAGTGGTCGGACCCGAGCGCTCGCAGGCGCGTGTCGGTGCGCGCGACGACGGTGGCCGTGCGCATGGTCTGTCGGAGCAGGGCGATCTCGCCGAACCCCTCACCGGGGCCGAGGCTGCCCACTACGCGGCCGTCACCCACGACGTCCACCTCCCCCGCCTCGATGACGTAGTAGCGGTCGCCGAGGTCGCCCTGCCCGAAGATCCGCGTGCCGGCTGGTACGTCGACGGGGTCGAGGCCGCGGGCGAGCCGCTCCACCGAGGGCAGGGGCAGCGTGCGCAGCATCGGCACCTGCTGCAGCAGCCGCACGTCGGTGTCGTGCACCTGGACGACGCGGTCGAGCGCCCGCAGCCGCCACCACGACGCGGCGGCGAGGACCGGGCAGACCAGGCCGACGGCGACCAGGGCCGGTCGCAGCCCCCACACGTCGACGATCCAGGACGTCGCCACAGCGCCCACGCCTATCGAGATCGCCACGAGGCTCTCGAGCACGCCGAACACGCGCGCCAGCACCTCGTTGGGCGCCATCCGGCCCAGGAGGGTGAAGCCTGCGACGTCGATCAGCGCGTTGCCGACGCCGATGAACGCCATGAACGCCAGCGCCGCGGCGTCCGCCGGCACCAGTCCGACGAGCACCAGGGGCAGACCCCACAGCGTCACCCCGAGCGCGAACCAGGCGCCCAGACGCCGGGTCTGGACGAGGAGCGACGCCGCCAGGGACCCGCACACCGCACCCACCCCGACCGCGGTCATCAGCGTGCCGACGCCGGGCTCCCCGCGACCGAGCAGCTCGATCGAGACGAGCACCGAGAAGACGGTGAGCGCGCCCCGGGTGAAGGACTGCGCGGCCGCGAGACCGAGCACGAGCGCCAGGTCGCGGTCGTGGGCGACGGCCGCGAGCCCCTCGACGACCTCGCGGGACAGGTGGGGCGGCCGGACGGCGTCGGGGCGCGGCGGGGCGTCGTACTGCAGGCGCAGCAGCAGCGCCGCCGACCACAGCGACGCGGCGGCTGCGACGGCGAAGACCACGTCGACGTCGGCGACCTCGAGCAGCACCGCGGCCAGGAGCGGGCCGACCAGGGTGGCGAGCGAGTCGAGCATCCCCCGCACGACGTTGGCGCTGGCGAGCTCGTGGCCGGTGTGGCACAGCGACGGCAGCAGCGCGGAGTGGGCGGGGCGGAACAGCGTGGCGGCGATCGTCGACAGCACCGCCAGCGCGTAGATCGCCGCCGGCGCCAGGTCGAGGGCCGCGACCACCGCGGCGGCACCGGTGACGACGCCGCGGGCCGTCGAGACCACGACGAGGACGCGCTCGCGCCGCCCGCGGTCGGCGAACGGCGAGAGGACGGGTGCCAGCAGCGCCGAGGGCAGCATCCGCAGCAGACCCACGAGGCCGAGGGCGACCGCTCCGCCGTCGCGGTAGGCCACGATCCCGAGCGCGACGGTGAACGCCCACTCGGCCGTCCAGGCGCCGAGGAAGCTCAGCTGCGCGCGGCGGAGGTCGGGGTTGCGGGCGTTGCTGGTGAAGGCGGACGCGGCGTCGGCCAGGCGTTGCCGCGGGCTGGTCTCCCCCATCCGGCGACTGTAGGTCCGCACCGGTCCCCGCCGCTGCGGGGAAGGATCAAGATCGGTCGGAGATCGGTCGCGGTCAGTGCCGCTGCTTGAGCCTGACGTTCGGCATCTCGGGCGCCGGGATCGGCGGGAGGTCGAGGTCGACCTTGCCGAACCGTCCGTCCGCGACCGCGGTGCCGGAGCCCACCACAGCGCCGTCGGCGGTGATCTGGTCCTGCCACTCCCGGCGGTAGGTCGCGATCTCGTCGTGGTCGCGACCGATGAAGTTCCACCACATCACGATCGCCTCGCCGAACGGCGGGCCGCCGAGCAGCAGCAGCCGTGCCTCCTCGTGGGCGGTCAGCGTGAGCGTCGTACGTCCGGGAGCGAGGTGGGCGAGCTCGCTGGGCTTCAGCTCCTGGCCGTCGACCTCGACCAGGCCGACGTCGAGCAGGACGCCGTGCTCGAAGGTCTCGTCGACCTCGATCTCGACGCGCCCGCCGGTCGCGAGCATCACCTCCGCGCCGAGCAGTGGCGTGTGGGTGGTGACCGGCGAGGTGGCGCCGAGGGCCGAGCCGATGAAGACGCGCGCCTCCCAGCCGGGGCCCCGCACGGGCGCGGGGGCGAAGTGCTCGAAGCCGGGGTCGCAGGCGCGGCTGGCGTCGGGCAGCGCGATCCAGAGCTGGGCGCCGTGGAGCGTGGTCGTGCCGGGCGTGGAGACCTCGGTGTGGCTGATCCCGCGGCCCGCCGTCATCAGGTTGAGCTCGCCGGGCCGGACGACCGCGAGGCTGCCGACCGAGTCGCGGTGCTCGAGCTCGCCGTCGAAGAGCCAGCTCGCCGTCTGCAGGCCGGTGTGCGGGTGCGCCGGCAGCACCATGCCGCCCGTGTCGTCGACCTCGTCGGGTCCGTAGTGGTCGACGAAGCACCAGGCGCCGATCAGCGACCGGTGCCGCTGCGGGAGCGTGCGACGTACGCGCATGGCCCGCGGACCACCCAGAGGGACCTCGCGCGGAGTGAGCACGTCGATGTGCGTGGTCATCGTGCGCCACCGTACCCGTACGGGGGGCACCCGTGGCTCCGGGCGGGAGGGCTCAGCTCAGGTGGTGGGGGTCGTCCTCGCGACGCGAGCCCGTGCCCTGGTCGGGCGACCCGTGGGAGTCGCCCGACGCCCGGTCGGGCTGACCGGGGCGGTCGAGCCGGACCACGATCGACTTGTAGACCGGGGTGTTGCTCTTCTCGGCCGTCGAGTCGAGCGGGACGAGCGGGTTGGCCTCGGGGTAGTAGGCGGCCACGCACCCGCGCGGCTGGTCGTAGGGGACGACGCGGAAGGACCGGGCGGTCCGCTCGACGCCGTCCTTCCACTCGCTGACGAGGTCGACGACCTCACCCTCCTCGAGGCCGAGGTCACGCAGGTCGTCGGGGTTGACGAAGACGACCCGGCGCCCGCCCTTGACGCCGCGGTAGCGGTCGTCGAGACCGTAGATCGTGGTGTTGAACTGGTCGTGCGAACGCATCGTCTGCAGCAGGAAGCGACCGCGCGGCACGTCGAGGACGTCGATCGGCGTGCAGGTGATGACCGCGCGACGGCTCGGCGTCTCGAAGGTCCGGCTGTCGCGCGGCGGGTGCGGCAGCACGAAGCCACCGGGCTCGTCCACCTTCTCCTCGTACGACGCGCAGCCGGGGACGACGCGGGCGATCCGGCGGCGGATCTCGGTGTAGTCGTCGCGGAACGCCGCCCAGGGGACGGGCGAGTCGTGGCCGAGCGTGGCCAGCGCGAGCGAGCAGACGATGTCGACCTCGGACTTGAGGTGCTTCGACGGCGGGTCGAGCGGCCCGTGGGAGGCGTGCACGGCCGACATCGAGTCCTCGACGGTCACCCGCTGGACCCGGCCGCCCGTGAGGTCCTTCTCGCTGCGGCCGAGGGCGGGCAGGATCAGTGCCTCGCCGCCGTGCACCACGTGCGAGCGGTTGAGCTTGGTGGAGACGTGGACGGTCAACGCGGCGTTGCGCATCGCGGCCTCGGTGGCCTCCGTGTCGGGAGCGGCGCCGACGAAGTTGCCGCCCATCCCGAAGAAGACGCGGACCTTGCCGTCGCGCAGCGCCCGGATCGACCCGACGGTGTCGAGCCCGTGATCACGCGGCGGCTCGAAGCCGAACTCGTCGCGGATCCGGTCGAGGAAGTGGTCGGGCACGCGCTCCCAGATGCCCATCGTGCGATCGCCCTGGACGTTGGAGTGCCCCCGCACCGGGCACACGCCGGCACCGGGCTTGCCGATGTTGCCCTGGAGCAGCGCGACGTTGACGATCTCCTTGATCGTGCCGACGGCGTTGTGGTGCTGGGTGATGCCCATCGCCCAGCAGGTGATGGTGGCCGGCGACTCCGCCACCATCCGCGCCGCCTCGGTGACCTGCTCGCGGGTGAGGCCGGTCGACGCCTCGACCTTGGCCCAGTCGAGGTCCGCGACGTGGGCGGCGTACTCCTCGAAGCCGGTGGCGTACTGCGCGAGGAAGTCGTGGTCGAGGGCGTCCCACTCGACCAGGAGCGAGCCGACCGCCTGGAAGAAGGCGAGGTCACCGTTGAGCCGGATCGGCAGGTGCAGGTCGGCGAGCGCCGTCCCGACGGTCAGGCCCTTGGCGTGCTGCGGGTTCTTGAAGCGGACCAGGCCGGCCTCCTGCAGCGGGTTGATCGAGATGATGCGGGCGCCGCGGGACTTGGCCTCCTCCAACGCGGACAGCATCCGCGGGTGGTTGGTGCCCGGGTTCTGACCGACGACCAGGATCAGCTTGGCCTCGTGGATGTCCTCGAGGCTGACCGAGCCCTTGCCGATGCCGATGGTCTCCACGAGCGCGGAGCCGGACGACTCGTGGCACATGTTCGAGCAGTCGGGCAGGTTGTTGGTGCCGAAGGACCGGACGAAGAGCTGGTAGACGAACGCGGCCTCGTTGGAGGTCTTGCCCGAGGTGTAGAAGGTCGCCTGGTCGGGGTGGTCCAGTCGGTGCAGGTGACCGGCGATCGTGGCGAACGCGTCGTCCCACGAGATCGGCTCGTAGTGCGTGGCACCCGGACGCAGCACCATCGGCTCGGTGATGCGGCCCTGCTTGCCGAGCCAGAACTCCGTGCGACCCGTGAGGTCCTCGACCGAGTGGGTGGCGAAGAACTCGCGATCGAGCAGCTGTCGCGTGGCCTCCTCGGCGACCGCCTTGGCGCCGTTCTCGCAGAACTCGGCCGTGTGCCGGTGGCCGGGCGCCGGGTCGGGCCACGCGCACCCCTGGCAGTCGAAGCCGTCGACCTGGTTGAGCCGGGTCAGCGTCGCGGCCGTCCGGCGTACGCCCATCTGGCCGAGGGCACGTCGCATCGCACGGCGACGGCCGTGGCACCCGCGGCGGCGTGCGCCGAGTCCTCGACCTCCGTCTCGCGCTCGTCGATGTCGGCGTCGGGGACGCCGCGCCAGCGCTTGACCAGGTGGGCGGGCAGATGTGGGCTCACGGGTCCATCCTGCCTCTCCCGTCCAGAGTCCGTCCCCCTCCGAACGGGCGCCCGAGCGGTTTATTGCGTCGTGCCGGAGAGGGTCGGCGACCTAGGCTCGGGGCGACATGCAGGACTTCCCACCCCGGATCGCGACGTTCTTCACCGGGACCGACGCCGCCCCCTCGCCGGACCCCGACACCCGGTCGCCCGCGGCGTTCCTGCGGTGGATGCTCCGCCAGCAGTGGCAGGTCATCGCGCTGTCGACCCTCGCGTGCCTGCTGTGGCTGCTGCCCCTGACCTTCGGGCCCTACATCTTCGGCCGCGCGGTCGACGACGGCATCCTGACCGGGTCGACCAGCGCCCTGCTCGGCTGGGCCGGCGTGATGCTCGCGGTGGTCGTGGTGGGTGGCGTCTTCGGCGTCGTCTTCCACACGCTGGTCGTCCGCAGCTGGCTGATCAGCCTCTACGGCACGACGCAGATGGTGACCCGCAAGGCCGCGCAGATGGGCCACGTGCTGCCTCGCCGGTCGCCGACCGGCGAGGTGCTGAGCGTCTCGGCGAGCGACTCCGACGAGTTCGGCGCGCTGACCGAGATCCTCGCGCGGTCCGCCGCCCAGCTCGCGTCGTACCTCACCGTCGCCGCCATCGTGCTGACGATGTCGTGGCAGCTCGGCGTCGTGGTCCTGGTCGCCGCCCCGGTCCTCGTGGTGGCCGCGATGCCGCTGCTGCGACCGCTGCACCGGCGCCAGCAGGTCGAGCGCAGCCGCAACTCCGAGCTGACCTCGCTCGCGACCGACATCGTCGCCGGGCTGCGCATCCTGCGCGGGATCGGCGGCGAGGACACGTTCGGCCGCAACTACGCCACCCAGTCGCAGCACGCCCGCCGGGCCGGCGTCTCGTCCGGCGTCTGGCAGGCCGCGGTGGAGGCCGTGGGCGTCCTCTTCTCCGGCGTCTTCCTCGTGACCCTGGTCTGGCTCGGCACCCGCCAGGTGCAGTCGGGCGAGCTGACGGTCGGGCAGCTCGTCAGCTTCCTCGGCTACGGCCTCTTCATGGTCGGCCCGATCCGCACCTTCTTCGAGCTCGCCCAGAAGGCCACGCGCGCGCTGGTGAGCGCCCGCAAGGCGATCGCGATCTTCGAGCAGCGACCGCCGTGGCGCGACCCCGCCGACCCGCAGCCGCTCGACGGCACGCGCGAGATCGTCGACGACCTCAGCGGCTTCACCGCCCGACCCGACCTGCTCACCGTCGTCGTCAGCGCCGTCCCCGAGCAGAGCTCGGCGCTCGCCGACCGGCTCGGCCGCTACCTGCCGCCCGACACCGACCCGGTCGGCGAGGACGACGGCGCAGGGCTCAAGGGCCGCGCCGCCCGGCAGGCGCGCGCGGACCGCGAACGCCGTCGCGCGCGGATCGCCGCGCGTGACGAGGAGGTCGCCACCCGCGAGTGGGGCGTCCGGCTCGGTGGTGTCGACCTGTCCGCCGCCAGCCTCGTCGACGTACGCCGCCAGGTGCTGGTCAGCGACACCGGCAGCGGCCTCTTCGCCGGCACGCTCCAGGACGCGATCGACCCGCACGGCCGGCTGACGCGCGAGCAGGCCGAGCACGCGCTGCGGGTCGCCAACGCCGAGGACGTCTACGACGCGCTGCCCGAGGGGTGGCAGGGCCAGCTCGACGAGCGCGGCCGCGGCCTCTCCGGCGGCCAGCGCCAGCGGGTGGTGCTGGCGCGCGCCCTCGCGACCGACGCACCGATCCTGGTCCTGGTCGAGCCGACGTCGGCCGTCGACGCCCACACCGAGGCGCGGATCGCCGAGCGGGTCAGCGACCTGCGGCGCGGCCGTACGACCGTCGTCTGCACCGTCTCCCCCCTGTGGCTGCACCACGCCGACCGCGTCGTCCTGCTGCGCGACGGCCGGGTCGTCGCCGAGGGGGACCACGCCGACCTGCTGGCCACCGACGCCGCCTACCGCGACGTGGTCGTCCGGTCGATGGACGAGGAGGTGTCGTCGTGACCGACCTCCTCGCGACCTCTCCGGACACCTGGCGCGATCGCACCCTCGACCCGCCGGTGGTGCCGCCCGAGCTGCTCCCGCCGACCGGCGCCTCCCGGGGCGAGCGGTGGCGCGCCTTCTGGCAGCGGCACGACGTACGCCGCCAGCGCTCCGAGGACGTCTACGCCGCGTCCCGCAACCCCGAGCGGGGCTGGCCGGTGGCCGGCAACCGCGAGGTGCTCGCGTTCTTCCGCGACCTGTTCGGCCAGCGCCGCAGGGCGTTCGCCGCGCTCGTGGTGCTCAACGCGCTGGCCGCCGGCGCCGGGCTCGTCGTGCCGCGGCTGCTCGGCGAGCTGGTCAACACGACCGTCGAGGGCACCGGACGCCCGCTCGGCCAGCTGGCGCTGGTGATCGTCGCCGTCGTGCTGGCGCAGGCCGGCTTCACGTTCGTCGCACAGCGCACCTCGACGCTCTTCGGGCAGGACCTGCTCTCCACCGCGCGCGAGTTCATCGTCCGGACGATCCTGCGGCTGCCGCTCGGGGCCGTCGAGGGCGCGAGCACCGGTGACCTGGTCACCCGGGTGACCCGCGACGTCGGGACGATGAGCCGCTCGGTGCAGTACGGCGTCCCGATGGCGATCATCTCGCTCCTGACCGTCGTGATGTCGATCGGCGCGATGCTCCTCAACTCCGTCGTCCTCGCCGTGCCGGCGCTGCTGACGTTCGCGACCTCGACGTGGGCGGTGCGCACCTATCTCCGGCGCGCGCCGAAGGGCTACATCACCGAGGGCGCGACGTACTCCCGGATCAACACCACGCTGACCGAGACCGTCGAGGGCGCCCGCACGGTCGAGGCGCTCGGCCTCTCCCGTAGGCGGGTGCGGGCCGGTGACGACGACATCGAGGTGTCGGCGCAGGCCGAGCGCTACACGATGTCGCTGCGCAACATCCTCTTCGCGGCACTCAACTTCGCCTTCCAGACCCCGCGCGTGATCACGCTGCTCGTCGGCGCCTACGCCTACTCGCGGGGTTGGGTCGACCTCGGCCAGATCACCGCCGCCGTGCTCTACGTCGAGGCGCTGGCCGACCCGCTCGACCGGCTGATCGGCGAGATCGACCGGCTCCAGGTCGGAGCGGCGTCGACCAGCCGGCTGCTCGGCATCGCCGAGGTCCGCCCGGACCGCACCGCCGGCGACCGGCTGCCCGACGGCATCGACCTCGTGGGCGAGGACCTCCGCTTCGCCTACCGCGAGGGCCACGACGTCCTGCACGGCGTCGACCTCCGGCTCGGCCCCGGCGAGCGCCTCGCCATCGTCGGGCCGAGCGGCTCCGGCAAGTCCACCCTCGGCCGGCTGCTGTCGGGCATCAACCGTCCGCGCACCGGCTCGGCCAGCGTCGGCGGCGTCGAGCTGGTCGACCTGCCGCTCGAGGTGCTGCGCACGGAGGTCGCACTCGTCACCCAGGAGCACCACGTCTTCATCGGGTCGGTGCGCGACAACATCGTGCTGGCCCGCGAGGGCTCGACCGACGACGACGTACGCGAGGCGCTCAGCGCGGTCGGATCCCTGCTCTGGGTCGAGCGGCTGCCGCAAGGCCTGGACACGATGATCGGCTCCGGCCGCTTCGCGCTCACCCCGGCACAGGCCCAGCAGGTGGCGCTGGCCAGGCTGATCATCGCCGACCCCCACACGCTGGTGCTCGACGAGGCGACCTCGCTCATCGACCCGCGCACCGCGCGCACGCTCGAGGGCTCGATGAACAACCTGCTCGAGGGCCGCACCGTCGTGGCGATCGCGCACCGGCTCCACACCGCCCACGACGCCGACCGCATCGCCGTCGTCATCGACGGGCGCATCGTCGAGCTCGGCAGCCACGACGAGCTGATCCGCCTCGACGGGGAGTACGCCGCCCTCTGGCGGGCCTGGACCTCCTGAGGCGGGTGGTCGCCCGGGGTGGCGGCACATGACACGCCGACCCCCATCTGAGCTGCCATCTGCCGCCACCCTCGCGGGGCGGCCGCCCAAGGTGGCGGCAGACAACACGCCGACCCCCATCTGAGCTGCCATCTGCCGCCACCCACCAGGGGAGGCCGCCCGGGGTGGCGGCACATGACACGCCGACCGGCATCTGAGCTGCCATCTGCCGCCACCCTCGAGGGGCGGCCGCCCAAGGTGGCGGCAGACAACACGCCGACCGGCATCTGAGCTGCCATCTGCCGCCACCCTCGAAGAGCGCCGGACCCTCGAGCGCCGGCCGCCGCGCACGGTCCGATCAGCCGACGACGGCCCGGCGACCGGCCATGCGGTGCCACTGCCAGCAACCCCAGCCGAGGACGACGCTCGCGGCGGCCACGATCGCGAAGCCGAGCACGGAGCGACCGGCGTACGGCGCGACGACGGCCGCGCTGACCGCGTTGAAGACCAGCGTGACGAAGGTCGACGCCGACATCACGGCGCCACGGCGGCCGGGCAGCAGGTCGAGCATCAGCATCTGGATGTTGGGGAAGGCCAGCCCGTTGCCGAACGCCACGAACGAGATGCCGACCACGGCCCACGGCAGCACCTGGCCGGCCGGCGTGAGCGCGACGACGACGCCGATGGCGGCACCGGCGGTGCTGACGGCGTAGCCGAGGGTGATCAGCTGCGAGCTGGTGAACGTGCCGCCGAACCGACCGCTGGCCAGGGAGCCCAGGACCATCGCTCCGATCATCGGGACGAACAGCTTCCAGAAGTCGAGCTCGCCCTCACCGAGCAGGTCGACCACGAAGATCGAGGCTCCGCCGATGTAGAGGAACTGCGCACCGAAGACCAACGTGGCCGCCCAGGTCATCCGGTGGAAGGCCGGCACCCGCACGACCTCCGCCAGCCCGCGGAAGATCTCGCCGACCCGCAGCGGCACGCGGCGCTCGGGCGGGTGGCTCTCGGGCAGCATCGCGGCCGACACGACGGCGAGGAGCAGGGCCAGCGCGGCCATGAACCAGAAGACCGTCTGCCACGGGCCGATCTGGATCAGCAGCCCGCCGATGATCGGCGCGATCGCCGGCGCCACCCCGAAGATCACCGCGACCTGGCTCATCATCCGCTGGGCCCTCGGCCCGTCGAAGAGGTCGCGGATGACGGTGCGGCTGACGATCGTCGAGCCGCCTGCCGCCAGGCCCTGGGCGACGCGCCCCACGAGCAGCCACTCCAGCGACGGCGCGAACGCGCACGCGACCGAGGCGACGGCGTACACCAGGAGCGAGCCCAGGATCACCGGGCGGCGCCCGATCGCATCGGACAGCGGGCCGTGGAAGAGGCTCATCGACGCGAACGCGAGCATGTACGCCGTCACGACGAGCTGGAGCTCGCCCGACGACACCCGGAGCGCGTCACCCATCTCCGCGAACGCGGGGAAGGGCGTGTCGATGCTGAACGGCCCGATCATCGACAGCATCGCCAGCACGAGCGGGATCAGGGCGATCGCGCGGGGCGTGAGCACCCGCTCCTCCGCCTGCTCCCCCATCACCACCGGGACATCACACCACCCGCCCGGGAGCCCGACGGCATCGCGGCCACCGCGGCTGGAGGTGCGGGTCGCGACCGAGGCTAGCTGTTGCTGAACACCGCGGGCCCGCCGTCGCCCTCGTCGGCCGACGGGCCGCGACCCGCCCAGGTCCAGGCATAGGCGGGGTCCTCGACGGCGAGGCCGCCCTCACCGAGGTCGAGCGGCGCGAAGGTGTCGACCATGACGGCGGACTCGTCGAAGAACTCCGCCCCCAGGGACGCCTCGATGGCGCTGGGCTGCGGGCCGTGGGCGTGGCCGCCGGGGTGCAGGCTGATCGACCCGACGTTGATCCCCGACCCCTTGCGCGCCTCGTAGTCGCCGCCGACGTAGAACATGACCTCGTCGGAGTCGACGTTGGAGTGGTAGTAGGGCACCGGGATCGCGAGCTCGTGGTAGTCGACCTTGCGGGGCAGGAAGTTGCAGATCACGAAGTTCCAGCCCTCGAAGACCTGGTGCACCGGCGGCGGCTGGTGGACCTTGCCGGTGATCGGCATGTAGTCCTCGATGTTGAACGTGTAGGGGTAGAGGCAGCCGTCCCAGCCCACCACGTCGAACGGGTGGGTGGCGTACGTCATCCGGGTGCCGACGATGCCCCCGCTGGTGCGGTGCTTGACGAGCACCTCGACGTCGGTGAGGTCGCGGCAGCCCTCGACGAGCTCGTCGAGGCCCTCGGGGCCGTGCAGGTCGCGCTCGCAGTAGGGCGCGTGCTCGAGCAGCTGACCGAAGCGCGAGAGGTAGCGCTTCGGCGGGTGGATGTGGCTGTTGGCCTCGATGGCGTAGAGCCGCGACGGCTCGGCCGGGACCCAGCGGTGGTCGGTCGCGCGCGGGACGACCACGTAGTCGCCGGCGCGGTAGGCGACCGTGCCGAAGACCGTCTCGACCGTGCCGGTGCCCGACTCGACGTAGACGCACTCGTCGCCGATGGCGTTGCGGTAGACGGGTGACGGGTCGGTGCCCGTGACGACGTAGGCGATCCGGACGTCGTTGTTGCCGAGCACCAGGCGGCGGCCCTCGACGGGGCACCCACCGGTGTCCAGGTCGTGGAGCTTGAGGTGGCGCGGCTTGAGCGGGTGGTTGGGCGTGCGCGACTGGTCGGCGAGCTCCCACACCTGGCTGTCGGTGATCGCACTCGGCACGCCGCGGCGGTAGAGCAGGGAGGAGTCGGACGAGAAGCCCTCCTCGCCCATCAGCTCCTCGCGGAACAGGTGGCCGTCGTCGTCGCGCAGCTGCGTGTGCCGCTGGCGGGGCAGCCGTCCGACCGCTCGGTAGTGGGCCATCGTGCGCTCCAATCGTCCGATCATCGGACGCAGGCGTCCGCTATCTGGTGGCTAGAGTAGCGGCGTGAGTCCGGTTCCAGCACCTGTCCCGTCCGCCCAGTGGCCCGAGCAGTGGCGCGGCCTGGTCGACGACGCGGCGATCTTCCCGCCCGGCGACGTTCCGCTCCACGACGCCACCGCTGCCTACGGCGCACGCCGGGACGAGTGGTACGCCGACCTGGTCGCCAGCTTCGTGCTCCGCGACACCGACCTCCCGCTCGTACGCGGCTTCGGCGCACCACTCTCGGTGGTCGTCACCGGTGGCGCCGGCCAGCTCGCCGGGCCGCTGGGGGCCGCGGCCCGGATGGGCCTCGAGGTGGCCGCCGTCGAGATCGCGGTGCGCGACGCCGACGACCCCGTCGGCAACGTCCGCCGGATCGACGCGGCCGCCCGCGCCGCCGAGGTCGACGTCCCCGTCTACGTCGAGCTGCCCGGCCCCGCCACCGCTGCCTGGCTCGCCGCGGCCGACGAGGTCGCCGCCTGCGGCCACCGGCTCAAGCTGCGCCTCGGCCACGTCGACCACGACCTCGTGCCCGGCTCCGCGACCGTCGCCGCGTGGATCGACGCCGCGCTCGACCGCGAGACGCCGTTCAAGGCCACCGCCGGCCTGCACCGCGCCGTGCGCCACGACCCCGAGGGCGGCGGCGCGCACGGGTTCCTCAACGTGATGGCGGCGACGCAGGCGCTCTGGGACGGTGGCTCCGTGGACGACGCGACCGAGGCCCTCGAGCTGCGCGAGCCTGCTGCGCTCGCCGCGACCGACCACGCGTCGGCCCGGCGCTGGTTCACCTCGTTCGGCTCCTGCTCGGTGACCGAGCCGCTCGACGACCTGATCGCCCTCGGACTCCTTCCCGACCCGAAAGAGGCACCATGACCACACCGTCTCGTACGCCGACCACCTGGGTCGAGGGAGCCGCCGGCTCCGGCTTCGACGTCGACCACCTCCCCTACGGCGTCTTCGCCCGTTCCGGCGAGCACCCGCGCGTCGCCGTGCGCATCGGCGACCAGGTGCTCGACCTGAGCATCGTCGCGGCGGCCGACATGGTCGACACGCACGCCCTCTTCGACCAGCCGTCGCTCAATCCCTTCATGGCCGCAGGGCCCGAGGTGTGGGCGTCGACGCGGGCGTGGGTGCAGGGACTGCTCACCGACCAGACCGAGCGCGACCTCGTCGAGCCCGCGATGTCGCCGGTGGACTCGGTGCGGATGCTGATGCCGTTCACCGTCGGCGACTACGTCGACTTCTATGCCTCGGAGCACCACGCGTCCAACGTCGGCCGGATGTTCCGCCCCGACCAGGAGCCGCTCCTGCCGAACTGGAAGCATCTCCCGGTCGGCTACCACGGCCGCTCGGGCACCGTGGTCGTGTCCGGCACCGACGTCGTACGCCCCACCGGCCAGCGCAAGGCGCCGACGGACGACCGGCCGACGTACGGACCGTCGCAGCGGCTCGACATCGAGGCCGAGCTCGGCTTCGTGGTGGGCGTCCGCTCGGCGATGGGCGACCGCGTCAGCACGGCCGACTTCGCCCGGCACACCTTCGGGGTCGTCGGGCTCAACGACTGGTCGGCGCGCGACATCCAGGCCTGGGAGTACGTCCCCCTCGGCCCCTTCCTCGGCAAGTCCTTCGCGACCTCGATCAGCGCGTGGGTCACGCCGCTCGCCGCGCTCGACGCGGCCTGGACCGACCTCCCCGGGCAGGGCGACCCCGAGGTGCTCGACTACCTCCGCGTCGACGGTCCCGCCGGGCTCGACATCGAGGTCGAGGTGGTGCTCGACGGCGAGGTCGTCGCGCGGCCGCCGTACCGCACCATGTACTGGTCGCCGGCGCAGATGCTCGCCCACACGACCGTCAACGGCGCGAGCGTGCGCACCGGCGACCTCTGGGGGTCGGGCACGATCTCGGGGACCGAGCGCGACCAGCGCGGCTCGCTCCTGGAGCTGTCGTGGGGTGGCAAGGAGCCCTTCACCGCGGGCGGTCGCGAGCGGACCTTCCTCGAGGACGGCGACGAGGTCGTGCTGCGCTACTCCGCGCCGGGCACGGGCGGTGGCCGCATCTCGTTCGGCGAGGTGTCCGGGCGCATCCTCCCGGCGCGCTGACCCACTCCCGCCGGGGTCCTAGGCTGGCGCCGTGAAACAGCTCGGCCAGTACGCCGCCCCGCGGCACGCCCTCGCACACCTCTCCGACCCGCACCTGATCACGGGCGATGGCCTGCACTACGGCGTCGTGGACAACGTCGCCAACCTGCGTCGCGCCATCGAGCGGCTCGCCGCCGTGCGCCCGGCGCCGCAGGCCCTCGTCTTCACCGGCGACCTGGCCGACCAGGCAGCGCCCGACGCCTACGCGACGCTGCGCTCGATCGTGGAGCCGGCCGCAGCGGAGATGGGCGCGATCGTCGTCTGGACGATGGGCAACCACGACGAGCGGGCGCCCTTCGCGCGCGGCCTCTACGACTCCGCCGACGACGGCTTCCAGGACCGCGTGCACGAGGTGGACGGCCTGCGCATCGTCGCCCTCGACACCAGCGTGCCCGGCTACCACCACGGCGAGCTGCGGCCCGAACAGCTGGCGTGGCTGGCCGACGTCCTGGCGACGCCCGCGGAGCACGGCACCCTGCTCGCGATGCACCACCCGCCCCTCCCCCTGCCGATGCTGCGAGCAGCCGAGCTGATCGAGCTCCACGACCAGCAGTCGCTGGCCGACGTCATCATCGGCACCGACGTGCGTGGCATCCTCGCCGGCCACCTCCACCTCTCCACGTGGTCGACCTTCGCCGGCGTGCCGGTGTCCGTGGCCTCCGCCAGCTGCTACACGAGCGACCCGGCGCCGGTCGACCGCTTCATCTCGGGCGTCGACGCCGCGCAGTCCTTCACGATGATCCACGCCTACGACGACCGCCTGGTCCACACGCTCGTCCCGCTCGAGCGCGGCACGGAGGTCAGCCACGTCGGCGCGGACATCGAGCAGGCGCTGGAGGGCGTCTCGCTCGACGAGGCCTTCGAGCTGGCCTCGGCCAAGACCTCCCCCTTCAACAACTAGGACCTCCTTCCTTGCGACTCCTGCTGATGCGGCACGGCCAGACCCACGCCAACGTGTCCGGCGAGCTCGACACCGCGCACCCGGGCCTCGACCTCACCGACCTCGGCCGCGCCCAGGCGGTCGCGGCGAGCAAGGCACTCGCCGACCAGCACCTCGACGCGGTCTACGTGTCCAGCCGGGTGCGTACGCACCAGACGGCCGCCCCCACCGCCGATGACCGCGGGCTCCCGCTCACCCCGCTCGACGGCCTCGAGGAGATCCAGGCGGGCGACTTCGAGATGCGCGCCGACCACGACTCGGTGGCCGGCTACATCGGCGCCGTCGCGGCGTGGCTCGAGGGCGACCTGACCCGCCGGATGCCCGGCAGCGAGACCGGCGAGGAGTTCCTCGCCCGCTTCGACGCGGCCGTCCGCGCGATCGTCGACGCCGGTCACGACGCGGCCCTGGTCGTCAGTCACGGCGCCGCGCTCCGCACGTGGGTCTCCAGGCGCATGGAGCCCCACCCCGACGCCCCGCCCGCGACCGAGCCGCTCCACAACACCGCGCTGATCGTGCTCGAGGGCGACCTCGACGCGGGCTGGCGGATGGTGTCGTGGCAGGGCCACCCGGTGGGGGGCGACTACCTCGAGGACCCGACCGCCGAGGACCCCACCGGCGACCTGGACTCCGACGGCGACGGCGAGATCGGCTGACCTCGCTCCGTCTGGGTGGCAACCACGACCATGCACCGGACGTACCGCACCGGGTGGGCTAGACGCCTTCGGTGCCGATGCCGGGGTGGACGAACGGCTGGCCCGCGCGCATCTGCTCGACCGACCCGGGGTGGACGCGCGCGAGGTGGGCGAGTCCGCGCCGGCGGTAGCGCAGGACCTGGACGGCCCCGAGCGCCCAGAACGGGTACTGGACGGCCATCGCGAGCTTGAAGTCGCCGAGCGTGTACGAACCCATGCCGCCCGTCGACGACAGGTCGAGCACCACGCCGATCAGGGCCATGACGAGCAGCGAGGCGGTGAATCCGCCGACGTTGACCAGGCCGTTGGCCCGGCCGAGCGCCTGGGCCGGCGTGAAGGAGCGGGCGAGGTCGAAGCCCACCATCGCGGCCGGCCCACCGCTCGCGGTCGCGAACGCCATCAGGACGACGAGCCACGTCGGCGCCGACCCCGGCCACATCAGCACCGCCGTCCACGGCACCACCATCGCGACGACCACGACGATGACGATGAACGACCGGTAGTAGGGCAGCCGCGCCACCAGCCGCGCCAGCACGAGACCGCTGACCACGGCCCACACCGTCATCGCCATCAGCAGCTTGCTGGCGCCGCTCGCCGACCAGCCGAGCCCCTGCACGAGGAACGGGTAGCCCCACAGCAGCGCGAACACAGTGGCGGAGAACTGGGAGGTGAAGTGGGACCACATGCCCAGCCGCGTCCCCGGGTTGCCCCACACGGTGCGCACGGACTGCGCGAGCGCGCGGAGCTTGATCGCCACGACCTCGTCGCGGCGGTAGGGCGAGTCCTTGACCAGCGCGAGCACCGCCACCAGCAGGACCACGCCGACGCTCGAGGTCAGCGCGAAGGCGCGGGTCCAGCCGAAGGCGTGGAGGAGGTACGACAGCGGTCCCGCGGCCGCGATCGCGCCCAGCTGTCCCGACAGACCGGTGAGCTGGGTGACCATCGGCGCCTGGCGCACCAGGAACCACACCGTCACGAGCCGGATCACGCTGACGAAGACCATCGCGTCGCCCGCTCCCAGGACTGCGCGGGCCGTGACGGCCGCGGCGAACGACTCCGAGAACGCGAACCCGAGCTGGCCGACCGTCATCAGTGACAGCCCCCAGATCAGCATCGCGCGCGAGCCGAAGCGGTCGAGCAGCACGCCGACCGGCACCTGCATGGCGGCGTACACGACGAGCTGGAGCACCGTGAACGTCGCCAGGCTGGTCGCACTGATGTCGAAGCGCTCGGCCGCGATGATCCCGGCGACACCCAGCGAGCTGCGGTGGAACACGGCGAGGACGTAGACGGCGAGCGCGACCGCCCAGATGACCCAGGCCCGTCTCCTGCCGATGTCGTGGACCTGCTCGGTCACTCCCCTACCCCGAGGGCGGCGTCGAGCTCTGCCCGCGTCGGCGGGTTCGCACCGGGCCGCGAGACGTTGACCGCGGCCCCGATCGCGGCGGTGGTGACGGCGCCGAGCACGTCGCGGTCCGACAGGGCGCGCAGGGAGTCGCCGCTGCGGACGTCGAGACCGAGCAAGGCATCGATGAGCACGCCGCTGAAGGTGTCCCCGGCGCCCACCGTGTCGGCGACCGTGACGGGCACTCCGGGCACCTCGAGCGTGGTGCCGTCGTGGCGTACGGCGACAGCGCCGGCGCCGCCGCGGGTCACCACGACCAGCCCCGGACCGGCGCCCGCCCACCGGGTGGCGGTGGCGACCGGGTCGTCGTCGGGGTGGAACCAGTGGAGGTCCTCGTCGCTGACCTTGACCACGTCGGACAGCGTGACGAGCTCCTCGACCCGGCGGACCGGATCGGCGCGGTCGGGGGTGATGGCGGGGCGCGCGTTGGGGTCGAGCGAGACGAGCGCCGCGCCACGGTGGGCGCGGACCGTCTCGAGGACGGTGTCGGCACCGGGCTCGAGCACGGTTGCGATCGACCCGACGTGGAGCACGTCGCAGCCGTCGTCGGGGACCTCGTCGAGGTGCCAGTCGAGGTCGAAGACGTAGGACGCGGCACCGTTCGCGTCGAGGCTGACCGCGGCGCTCGACGTGCGCCCGCTGGCGGTCGGCCGGGCGAGCACCGTGACGTCGCTCGCCTCGAGCCATGCGCGCACCGCCGCGCCCCGGGGGTCGTCGCCGAGCAGCGTCACCAGCCGGACGTCGCGACCCAGCCGCCCGAGGGCGATCGCGACGTTGGCCGGGCTGCCACCGGGGAAGTCCTGCGGCTGACCGTCGGCGTCGGGGACGACGTCGACGAGCGCCTCGCCGACGACGAGGACCCGCGGCTGTGCGTCCGTCATGCCCCCATCATGCCGGTGCCCGGACGTCGTCGGACAGGGCCGGTGCGCCGGCGAGACCGGGACTCGTCCCACAACGCACGAGACCCCCGCACGAGGTGAGGGGGTCTGGCGACTGGAACGGGTTCCGTCCAGTGGCAGGTAGAGGATTCGAACCTCTGTAGGCGTTGCCGGCTGATTTACAGTCAGCTCCCTTTGGCCGCTCGGGCAACCTGCCGGGGCGTGCGGAACAATAGCAAGGCACGGACACCGCTACGAATCGCCGGGGGCACCCGGCAGCCGCACAGAAGGAGGCACCACCATGGCCGACTCGAGCTTCGACATCGTGAGCAAGCTGGACCGCCAGGAGGTCGACAACGCCCTGAGCCAGGCCGCCCGCGAGATCGCCACCCGCTTCGACTTCAAGGGCACCGGCGCGTCGATCGAGTGGAAGGGCGAGCAGGCCATCGAGATCACCGCCTCCGCCGACGACCGGGCGAGCGCGGTGCTCAGCGTCTTCCAGGACAAGCTGATCAAGCGCAACCAGAGCCTGAAGATCCTCGACACCTCCGAGCCGCGCCAGTCCGGACAGGTCTCCAAGATCGACATCGCGCTCAAGGAGGGCATCAGCTCCGAGGACGCCAAGAAGATCTCCAAGCTGATCCGCGACGAGGGCCCCAAGGGCGTCAAGGCGCAGGTGCAGGGCGAGGAGCTGCGGGTCTCCTCGAAGAAGCGCGACGACCTGCAGGCGGTGCAGCAGCTGGTGAAGTCGCAGGACTACGACTTCGCGGTGCAGTTCACCAACTACCGCTGACCCGCGTCCTTCGCTGTCGACCTCCGCGGGCCAAGCCCGTCGTCCAACACTCTGGCCAGCGCCGCTCCGGCCGCCTACCTTGGTGGGAACGAGCCGATCGGTGGGCCTGGCAGCGGACGGGCTCCCGGTCCATGTCGAGAGGACGCGGATGCCGGTATTCATGGTGGAGCGACGATTCGCCGACCAGCTGGAGGTCGACCCGGAGACCGCTGCGTCGATCAACCTGATCAACGACGAGGCCGGTGTCCGCTGGCTGAAGTCCTTCCTGTCCGCCGACAAGCGCAAGACGTTCTGCCTCTACGAGGCCGACAACGTCGAAGCGATCCGCGCGGCCGCCGTCCGGGCCGGCATCCCCGCCGACGCGATCATGGAGCTCTCGGGCACGGTGTCCCCGGACGGCTCGTTCGCGGCGATGTAGTAGCGGACCGGCCCCGGGGGTGGCTAGAGGAGGCCCTGCTCGGCGGCGAAGACGGCTGCCTTGGTGCGATTGGGTGCCGCGGTCTTGATGAGGATGCTGCGGACGTGGTTGGCCGAGGTGTTGGCGCTGATGAACAGCCGCTCGCCGATCTCACGGTTGGACAAGCCCTCCGCCACCAGCCGCAGCACGTCGACCTCCCGCTCGGTCAGGCCGTTCGGCAGGGAGGCGCGCTCGGGATGCGGCGCCGGTGCGACGTCGAGGTCCTGGAGCACCCGACGATGACCGATGCGCCGGGCCAGCGCCCGCGCCTCCTCACCGAGGCGCGCGGCCGACGGTGACTGGGGCCGTCCCTCCGACGCACCTTCGCGGCGGGCGCGGTGCCAGCTCCACGCCGCGAGCGTCTCGACCTGGTGGGTGACCGCGCCCATCCGCCGGTCCATCTCGAGGGCGCGCTCGAAGTGCAGGTCGGCGCTGGGTGCGCCGAGCACGGAGTCGAGCATGGCCAGGTAGCGATCGGCGGAGCCGAACACGGCAGCGTTGGCGCCGGCCATCAGGTTGGTCCCGCCGTACTCGGTGAGCAGCGGACGGAGCACGGCCGCGGAGACCCGGTCGTCCAGCCGGGCAGTCGCCTCGGTCGCGAACGCCAGCACCCCGGCCCACTGTGCCCCGGCGCGGTAGTCGTCCAGCCGCTCGCACAGGTGCGTCAGGAGACGCGCGGCCGGCTCGATCATCTCGAGCTCGGTGTAGAGGGCCAGGAGGCCGGGCGCCCAGTGACCCTTCAGACCCTCGTCGCCGGTGACGAGGGGCCGGACCTGCTCGAGGCCACCGGTGACACGTTGCAGCATGAACTGTTGCAGGCCCCACGACCCCTCGGTGGCGCCGTCGAACTCCTGGCTGAACTGGTCGTCGAGCCACGTGACGATCTGCTCGGCGCCCGCGAAGTCGCCGACCGCGTACCGGTGGGTGTAGCGGGAGCATCCGGAGACGTAGCGGAAGAAGGGCTGCCCGCGCGACAGGGCGATCTTGGTCAGGTCACGTTGTGCGCTGCTCCAGGCCTGCTCGTCGCCCACGAGGTAGGAGAAGGCGCCTCGGTGGAACGCGGCAGGTCCGAGGTGGTCGTCGTCGCCGAGGCGTGCGCCGATCTCCTGCAGCTCGAGCGCGCGAGCAAGGAGCGTGGGAGCGAGCTCGGGAGTCTGGCCCTGCCACAGGGTGGCCCCGAGGGCCAGAGCGATGAGGGTGTCGTCACCGCTGGCACGCGCCAGCCGCAACGCCTCCTCCCCGAGCTCGCCGGCCCGCCTGCGATCACCGGTGAACGAGGCCGCCCGTCCCATGCTGGCGAGCGCCCGGATGTTCAGCGGATCGTCCTCCTCGAGCGCGGCCGCGCGCCGGGCCTCGCTGAGCATCGCCATGGAACGCTGACCGTTCTCGGAGGGACGCCACGACGCGTCCTCGTGACCGATCGCGGCGAGCAGCCGGCCCCGGGGGCTCTCGTCCTTGCCCAGCTCCTCGTAGATGTGGCGCGCGGTCGGGAAGTGGCCGGCGTGCATGTGGCAGCGTGCCGCGGCGGACAGGAGCTCGACCCGCGAGGGGCCCTGGGCGACGTGGAGCTGCGCAGCCCGCTCGTACAGCGTGGCTGCTTCGCTGTGGGCGATGCCGCGGACCGCCTGCTGGGCGGCGAGCACCAGGTAGCGGACGGCCTTGTCGCCGTGCCCGAGTGCCCGCGCCTGGACGTAGTGGTGTGCCAGCTGGGCCATGAGGCCCGGGTCGTCCCCGCCCGTGCGGGTCTCGAGCACCCGGGCGACGCGGGCGTGCCCGGCCGCGAGGTCTGAGGCTGCGACCTGGTCGAGCACTGCCTGGCGCGCGAGCGAGTGGACGAACCGGTAGCCCTCGCCCTCGGTGTCGGCGGTCGCGACCAGCAGCCCGGCGCGGACCGCGAGGTCGATCCCCTCGAGGACCGCGTCGGCGCCGAGGTCGCACGCCTGGACCAGGAGAGTGGGATCGACGGCGTCTCCCGCGATCGCGGCCAGCTCGAGGACCCGCGTGTGGGTGGGGTCGAACGCAGCCAACCGTCGCGCCAGCGCGTCCTGGACCGACCCCGGCGCCTGGGCCGTTCCGGACCGCACGGCGGCCAGACCGCCCCTGGAGGCCAGGTCGTGCCAGTACTCCCGGAGGAAGAAGGGGTTTCCTCCGGTGTGGTCACGCAGGACCGGGGCCGCCCCTCGGGCCGCGCCGAGCGAGACCCCCGCCTCCTGCACGAGGTACTCGACCACGTCCTCGGTGGTGAGCCCGACGAGGTCGATCCGGGCCACCCCGTCGAGCCGGTGCAGGTCGGCGAGCGTGAAGCTGACCGTGTCGGTGCGGTCCGGGGCGGTGGTGCGGCGGGTGGCCAGGACGAGGAGCTGCTCTCCGGCCGTCGACTCGACCAGGTGGGACAGCATCGCGAGGGTCGGTTCCGGCGCCCAGTGCAGGTCCTCGAGGACCAGCACCGTGGGCCTCTGCTCGGTCGCTGCCACGAGCACCCGGAGGACGGCGTCGAACAGGATCGCCCGCGAGTCACCATCGGGGGACGCGAGCTCTCCGGCAGCGGGCCAGTGCCGCAGCGCGGCCGGGGTCAGGCGCAGGAGCGGGGACGCAGCCCGGGGCGTGATGCCACTGAGCGCCTCCGACGGCAGCTGCTCCAGCGCCTCCTCCAGGATCGCCACGAAGGGCCGGTAGGGAGTGTTGAACTCCTCACGGCACGAGCCCCAGAACACCGTGGCGCCGTGGTCACGAAGAGCCGCAGCCGTCTCGACGACCAGGCGGGTCTTGCCGACACCGGGCTCGCCGCCGATGAAGACGACCTGCCGTCGATCGGCCTCGACCGCAGCCCAGACCGTCTCGAGGCGTTCCATCTCGGCCCGGCGTCCGACGAAGGTGGTCCGACTCCGCGCAGGCCCGCCTGAGCTCACCAGAGCAGATTCCATGGCCTCTCGACTGTAGCCCGATCCCGCGCCCGCCGAGATAGTCAGATCTGACCCCCGCGGCCCCGAGCGAGCGCCGCCGATCAGGTCGGATCAGGTCAGATCAGGTCAGGCGCCCGGTCCCTGGCCTCCCTAGCGTCATCGGTGACCCACCACAGCGCACCACATCGAGAAGGAGCACCACCATGGCCACACCGATCAAGGACCTGCCCGTCGAGGTCGCCCAGGGCGAGCTGGAGACCAGGTACGTCGAGCACGGCGACATGGCCATCCGGCACATCCGGGTTCCCGCCGGGACCGACTTCGGGCCCGTCCTGCAGGGACTGCCGGACGACCGGTGCCCGAGCCCCCACTGGGGGGTCGTGCTGGAGGGTTCGCTCCGGCTCGAGCACGCCGACGGAAGCGTCGAGACGGCGAGTGCGGGCGAGGTCTACTTCTGGCCCGCCGGCCACACCGCCACCTCCTCCGACGGCGCCGTCTTCATCGAGATCGGCCCGGTCGCGCCCATGCGTCAGTTCCACGACCACGCCCAGAAGGTCTTCGCCTGATCCGGCAGACCCACTCGCACGCCCATCCCGTCCAGCACCACCACCGAGAAACCAGGAGCCATCATCATGAGCGGCACTCCAGCACTCACCATCCTCGACGCCGCGCGCGGCGAGGTGATCACCGCACAGTCCCCTGAGTACGACGAGGCACGCTCTGTCTACAACGCGATGATCGACCGGCGGCCCCTGGCGATCCTGCGAGCCGTGGACGTCACCGACGTCAGGATCGCCGTCGACGCGGCGCGCGAGAGCGGGCTCCCGCTCGCCATCCGCGACGGCGCGCACAGCGTTCCGGGGTTCGGGACCGTCGACGACGGCATCGTGCTCGACATGAGCGCGATGAAGGGGATCCGCATCGACCCCGAACGCCGGATCGCCCGCGTGCAGGGCGGGTGCGACTGGGGCGACTTCGACCACGCCGCACACAGCTTCGGGCTGGCCACCACGGGCGGGATCATCTCCACGACGGGGGTCGCCGGGCTCACCCTCGGCGGCGGCATCGGCTACCTGGCCCGGGCCCACGGTCTGTCCATCGACAACCTGCGCTCCGCCGACGTCGTTCTCGCCGACGGCACCTTCGTGACCGCCAACGCCACCGAGCACCCCGACCTGTACTGGGCGCTGCGCGGCGGTGGCGGCAACTTCGGCGTGGTGACCGAGCTCGAGTTCGACCTGCACCCCGTGGACACCATCTACGGCGGACCGATGTTCTTCGAGCTCGACGTCGCCGAGGAGCTGTTCCGGACCTACGGCGAGTGGATCGCCGCAGCCCCCCGTGCGATGGGCGCCTTCCCCGCCTTCCAGATCGCTCCGCCGCTGCCCTTCATCCCCGAGGACCGGGTCGGTGAGCCCCTGGCGCTGCTGGTGTCGTGCTTCAACGGCACCGACGCCGACGCGGAGGTGCTGCTGAAGGAGCTGCGGGCCGTCGGGACCCCCGTCGCCGAGCACGTCGGACGCATGCCCTACCCGGCGCTGAACAGCGCCTTCGACGGCCTGCTTCCCAAGGGGCTCCAGCACTACTGGAAGGCCGCGTTCCTGCCCGAGCTGACCGAGGGCGCGATCGCCGCCCACGTCGCGCACGGGCCCCAGGTGCCGGCGGTCGAGTCCACCATGCACCTCTACCCCATCGACGGCGCCGTCCACGACGTCACCTCGGACGCCACCGCGTTCGCCTATCGGGACGCGAGGTTCGCCCCGGTGATCGCCGGCATGTGGCCGGACCCGGCCGACAACGAGGCCAACATCAGGTGGGTGCGCGACTACCACGAGGCGCTCACGCCGCACACCAGCGACGGTGGCTACATCAACTTCATGGCCGAGGACGACCAGGGCCGCATCCGCGCCAACTACGGCGCCAACTACGACCGACTGGCCTCGATCAAGAAGACCTACGACCCGGGCAACCTCTTCCGGATCAACCAGAACATCGCTCCGGCCGCGTAGGACCGGGGCAGGTCACCAGCTGCCGCTGACCTCGTTGAGCGCGCCGACGAGGAACACCACGGCGCGCACCGGGTCCTCGGGCAGCGCGGTCGCGCCGATCTCGGCGACGGTCTGCTCGTCGGCGCCGCGGCCCGCGAGGTAGAGGGCACGGTCCTCGGCGAGCCTGGCCAGCGACGACCCGTGGGCGGTGAACGCCGTCGACCTGGTCGCGGCCAGCACCACGGCGTCGGCGTTCGCCGCGAGGGCCGCGCTGACGAGTGCCGGGATCGGGGTGTCGCCACCCAGGAAGCGCTGGCGTACGCCGCGCTCGCGGAGCATCAGTGCCACGCAGAGCAGCACCAGGTCGTGGCGCTCCCCCGGCGGGCAGGCGAGCAGGACCACCGGTGGCCGCGCCGACGCGTCCTCCAGGACCTGGTGCGGCGGCACCGACGACAGCGCGGAGAGCTTGCGGCGCAGCATGTCGCTGACGAAGTGCTCGTGGGCGACCGACAGGGTCCCCGCCTCCCAGCGGTCACCGACCTCGCGCAGGAAGGGCAGCACGACCCCCGTGACGGCTCCGGAGAGGGGCACGTCCCAGAAGAGCTTGGCGAGGGCGATCTCCGCAGCCTCGGCGTCGAAGGCCTCGACCGCGGCCCACAGCTCGCCGGTGGTCGTGGTGATGGTCACGAGCGAACGCTAGCCGGTGACGCCACGCTCCGGGACCACGAAGCGAGGTCGCGACGGCCGGTGGTCGCATTTGTCCTCGGTCGCCGACCACGATGTCGGCGCGCGGAAGAGGCGTCCATCACACGAGGAGAGGCTCGCCCGCGGCCCCCGCGCGGCTACTGTGGGAGGCCGGGATGCACGCCCCCGGACACACAGGAAGCACGCAGGGAAGCACGCAGGGAAGCAGGACACACAGGTGAGTGGATCCGCCAAGCAGGTCAAGCAGCTCGACCGAGTCATCATCCGGTTCGCCGGCGACTCCGGCGACGGGATGCAGCTGACCGGCGACCGGTTCACGCAGGAGACCGCAGCCTTCGGCAACGACCTGGTCACGCTGCCGAACTTCCCGGCCGAGATCCGGGCGCCGCAGGGCACGCTGCCGGGCGTCTCGTCCTTCCAGGTCCACTTCGCCGACCACGACATCCTCACCGCGGGAGACGCCCCCGACGTGCTCGTCGCGATGAACCCCGCGGCGCTGCGCGCCAACATCGGCGACCTGCACAAGGGCGCGACGATCATCGTCGACACCCACGACTTCACGGCGCGCAACCTGACCAAGGCGGGCTACCAGGACAACCCGCTCGACGGCGACAGCCTCGACGCGTACGCCGTCCACACCGTCGACCTCACCGGGATGACGATCGAGGCGGTCAAGGAGTTCGGCCTCTCCCGCAAGGACGCGTCCCGCGCGAAGAACATGTTCGCCCTCGGCCTCCTGTCGTGGATGTACGGCCGCCCGACCGACCCCACGACGTCGTTCCTCGCCAAGCGGTTCGCCAAGGTGCCCGACATCCGCGACGCCAACCTGGCGGCGTTCAAGGCCGGCTGGAACTTCGGCGAGACGACCGAGGCCTTCGCGATCCAGTACGAGATCAAGCCCGCCGTGATGCCTCCGGGCACCTACCGCAACATCACCGGCAACCTGGCCCTGGCCTACGGCCTCGTCGCCGGCAGCGTCCAGTCCGGCCTCCCGGTGTTCCTGGGCACCTACCCGATCACCCCCGCCTCCGACATCCTCCACGAGCTGTCGAAGCACAAGTCCTTCGGCGTCACGACGTTCCAGGCCGAGGACGAGATCGCCGGCGTCGGTGCCGCCATCGGTGCGTCGTACGTCGGTCACCTCGGCGTGACGTCGACCTCGGGCCCCGGCGTGGCGCTCAAGTCCGAGGCCATCGGCCTCGCGGTGATGACCGAGCTCCCGCTCGTCGTCATCGACGTCCAGCGCGGCGGCCCCTCCACCGGCCTGCCGACGAAGACCGAGCAGGCCGACCTGCTGCAGGCGATGTTCGGCCGCAACGGCGAGGCTCCGGTCCCGATCGTGGCTCCCCAGTCACCCGGCGACTGCTTCGCCGCCGCGGTCGAGGCGACCCGGATCGCGGTCACCTACCGCACACCCGTGCTGCTCCTCTCCGACGGCTACCTCGCCAACGGCTCCGAGCCGTGGCGGGTCCCGGCGATCGACGAGCTGCCCGTCATCGACCCCGACTTCGCCACCGAGAAGAATCACGGCTCGGGTGACGAGGCCGAGTTCTGGCCCTACCTCCGCGACGACGCGACGCTGGCCCGGCCGTGGGCGATCCCCGGCACCCCCGGGCTCGAGCACCGCATCGGCGGGCTGGAGAAGGGCGACGGGCACGGCAACATCTCCTACGACCCGGCCAACCACGACTTCATGGTCCGCACGCGCCAGGCCAAGGTGGACCGGATCGCGGAGACCATCCCGCTGGTCGAGGTCGACGACCCGTCCGGCGAGGCGAAGGTGCTCGTCATCGGCTGGGGGTCGACCTACGGTCCGATCGGCGCCGGCGTACGCCGCGTGCGCAAGGCCGGCTACCAGGTGGCCCAGGCGCACCTGCGCCACCTCAACCCCTTCCCGAGCAACCTCGGCGAGGTGCTACGGGGATACGACAAGGTGCTCGTGCCGGAGATGAACCTCGGTCAGCTCTCCCTGCTGCTGCGCGGGAAGTACCTCGTCGACGCCGTCGGCTACAACCACGTCCGCGGACTGCCCCTCAAGGCCACCGAGCTCGCGCATGCGATCGGTGAGCTGGTCGGCCAGGCCGAGGGGATCGACATCGAGCTGGGCGTGTGGGGCGAGCCCACGCAGAAGGAGCACATCTGATGACCCTTCGAGACGGCGCCAGCGCGCCTGCTCAGGACAGCGCCACCGATCTGGGACTCCCCGGCATGCGCTCCGGCACCGAGCTGGTGCCGACCACCGACCTGCCGCAGACCGGCAAGGACTTCACCTCCGACCAGGAGGTCCGCTGGTGCCCCGGCTGCGGCGACTACGCCGTGCTCAAGGCCGTCCAGTCCTTCCTTCCCGACCTCGGGCTGCGCCGCGAGAACATCGTCTTCGTCTCCGGCATCGGCTGCTCGTCGCGCTTCCCCTACTACCTCGACACCTACGGCATGCACTCGATCCACGGCCGGGCGCCGTCGATCGCGACGGGCATCGCCACCGCGCGCGAGGACCTGTCGGTGTGGGTCGTCACCGGAGACGGCGACGCGCTGTCGATCGGCGGCAACCACCTGATCCACGCGTTGCGCCGCAACGTGAACATGACGATCCTGCTGTTCAACAACCGGATCTACGGCCTCACCAAGGGCCAGTACTCCCCCACCTCCGAGACCGGCAAGGTCACCAAGTCGACGCCGATGGGCTCGCTCGACCACCCGTTCAACCCGGTGTCGCTCGCGCTGGGGGCGGAGGCCACCTTCGTGGCCCGCACCATCGACTCCGACCGCAAGCACCTCACGGCCGTGCTCGCCGCGGCCGCCGCACACCGCGGCACGTCGCTGGTCGAGATCTACCAGAACTGCCCCATCTTCAACGACGGGGCCTTCGACGCGATCAAGTCGCCCGAGACCAAGGCCGACGCGATCATCCCGCTGGTGCACGGCGAGCCGGTCACCTTCGGCGCCCCGCTCGATGACCGCCGTGGCGCGAAGTGCCTCGTGCGTGACGCGGAGACCGGTGGCGTGAAGGTCGCGGTGACCGCCGACGTCGCCGCGGGCGACATCGTGGTCCACGACGCGCACAGCCCCGACCCGACGATGGCCTTCGCGATCTCGCGGCTGACCGACTCGGGCTACCTCAACACCTCGCCGATCGGCATCTTCCGCCAGGTCGAGCGCACGACGTACGACGACGCCGCCCGCGAGCAGGTCGCGAGCGCCAGCGCCTCCAACGACGCCACCGCCGACCAGTCCGCCCGGTTGGCGGCGCTGATCGGCGGCGGTGACACCTGGACGGTCCTCTGACCGTCGCGCGTGGTGGGTCGGGCGTCAGTCGAAGTAGAGCGTCCAGACCTTGCCCTTGGTGTTGCCGAAGCCGTTGGAGTGGTCGACCTTCGAGCGCCACTTCCAGCGGCCCTTCGCGGGCGCGTAGATCCTGGTCTTGTAGGCGCCGGTCTCGTCGGTCTTGATCTTCTTGACCGTCTTCCACGAGCAGGTGCCGCACTTCTTCTTGAGGATCTTCACCCGCTGGTTGGCGTAGGGCAGCAGCGTGCCGTCGGCCTGCGGCTCCATGACGGTGCCCTTGAGCTTGAACGCGTTGTAGGAGACCTGCTTGGTGCCCGGCGGGACCTCGTCGATGATCCGCTCGGGCCGCGAACCAGCGGTGGCTCCGGTCGCGAGCACACCTCCGACGAGCAACGCAGCGACGAGCGCTGCCAGGAATGCGCGGAACTTCCGCATGTTGAACTCCCCCTCGAGAGACGATGACGTTGGGTGACGCGGGGTCCCAACCCCGAGACCGCACCATGGTAGGCGACATCTGCCACCTAGACTTCGCGAGTGCCAGATAGCCGCCGTGGACTGCTCCTGGGCGCGCTGGCCTACGCCATGTGGGGGACCTTCCCGCTCTACTGGACCCTGCTCGAGCCCGGCGGTGCCATCGAGATCCTCGCGCACCGCATCGTGTGGTCGAGCCTCACCATGGTCGTCCTCGTCGTGCTGCTGCGCCGGGTGCCGCACCTCAGGGCACTCCTGCGCGACCGGCACCGGCTGCTGCTGATCTGCTGCGCGGCCGTGGTCATCACGTTCAACTGGGGCGGCTACATCTGGGGAGTCAACAACGGCCGCGTCGTGGAGACCGCCCTCGGCTACTTCATCAACCCGCTCGTCACCGTCCTGATGGGCGTGCTGATCCTCGGCGAGCGGCTGCGTCGGCTCCAGTGGATGGCGATGGCGATCGCGTTCGTCGCGGTGGTCGTGCTGGCGATCGACTACGGACGTCCGCCGTGGATCGCCCTCCTGCTCGCCTTCTCCTTCGGCACCTACGGACTGCTCAAGAAGCAGGCCGGCGCCGGCGCGGTCGAGAGCATCACGGTCGAGACCGCCGTGCTGACGCCGTTCGCGCTGGCGTACGTCGTCTGGCTGGTGTCGACCGGCGGATCCAACTTCGGGTCGCACGGGCTCGACCATGCCCTGCTCTTCACCACCACCGGCATCATCACCGCCGTACCCCTGATGCTCTTCGGCGCGGCCGCGATCCGGGTCTCGATGGTGTCCCTCGGCCTCCTGCAGTACCTCGCACCGACGATCCAGTTCGCCCTCGGCCTGCTGGTCTTCGACGAGGCGATGCCGGCCAGCCGCTGGATCGGCTTCGGCCTCGTCTGGCTCGCGCTGGCGATGTTCACGATCGAGGCGCTCAACCACCGCCGACACCAGCTGCGGCTGGTCGCGCACGCGTCGGCCGTCTGAGCGCGCCGTCGTACGAGCGAGACGCCTACGAGCTCCGCGTCGCGACGACGTCGGCGAAGGACTCCAGGGCCGTGCGCACGGGGCCGGGGTCGAGGGCCTCGAGCCGCTGCTTGGCCTCGGTCGCCTGGCCGAGGACGTAGGCGCGGGCCTCGTCCATCGCGGGGTGCTTGCGGAGCAGGTCGAGGGCCTCGGCGTGCTCGGCGTCATCGGTGAGCGGGCGGCCGAGCAGCTCGAGGAGGCGGGCGTCGGCCGGGTCGCTCGACGCCTGCGCCATCAGGACCGGAAGGGTCGGGACACCCTCGCGGAGGTCGGTGCCCGGCGTCTTGCCCGAGGTGATCGACTCGGAGGCGACGTCGAGGATGTCGTCGGAGAGCTGGAAGGCCGAACCGACGATCTCGCCGTAGGAGCGCAGTGCCTCGACGACCTCGGGGGTGGCGCCGGAGAAGAGCGCGCCGTAGCGAGCCGAGGTGGCGATGAGCGACCCGGTCTTGCCGGCGACGACCTCGAGGTAGTGCGCCAGCGGGTCCTCGTCGGGGCCGGGCTTCACGGTCTCGAGGATCTGGCCCTCGACGAGGCGGGTGAACGTCCGGGCCTGGATGCGGACGGCGTCGGGGCCGAGGTCGGCGGTCAGCTCGGAGGACTTCCCGAAGAGGAAGTCGCCGGTGAGGATCGCGACGTGGTTGTCCCAACGGGCGTTGGCGGTGTCGGCGCCGCGGCGCAGGGCGGCCTCGTCCATCACGTCGTCGTGGTAGAGCGAGGCGACGTGGGTGAGCTCGACGACGCAGGCCGCGGTGTGCACGTCGTCGGCCTCCGGGTGCGGCCCGGCCTCCGCGGCGAGCAGCACGAGCAGCGGCCGGAACCGCTTGCCGCCGGCCGTCATCAGGTGGGTCGCGGCCCGCGTGACGTACGGCGTACGCCCCTGGCAGTGCTCGGCGAGCAGCTCCTCGACGCGCGCCAGACGTCCGACGAGCCGCTGCTCGAGCTCGGCGTCGACGACGGGCAGGGCGAGGGGCGAGTCGCTCACCTGATGAATTCTCCTGCAACGGCCGCGAGGTCGAGCACCGGGCCCGGCAGCACGCCGAGCACCAGCGTCACCGCCGCCCCGACCGCGATCGTGGTCGCCGTCAGCACCGACGGGTACGCGACGCTCGGGCCGTCGCCGACCGGCTCGTCGAAGTACATGACCTTGATGACCTTGATGTAGAGGAACGCGGCGACGATGCTCGCGAGCACCGCGGCGACCACGACCGGCCAGGCGCCTGCGGCCAGCGCCACCGAGAAGACGGCCAGCTTGCCGACGAACCCCGACGTGAGCGGGATGCCCGCCATCGCGAGCAGGAAGAACGCGAAGACAGCCGCCACGACGGGCGACTCCTTGCCGAGCCCGGCCCAGCGGTCGATCGCCGTCGTCTCGCCACCGGCGTCGCGCACCAGGCTGACCACCGCGAACGCGCCGAGCGTCGCGAAGCCGTAGGTCGTCAGGTAGAAGAGCACCGCCTGCAGCGACGTGATCTCGCCGAGGGCGAGCTGGTCGGACGCCTGCAGGCCGAGCACGCCGGTGAGGATGAAGCCGGTGTGGGCGACCGAGGAGTAGGCGAGCAGCCGCTTGATGTCGCTCTGCGTGATGGCGAGCGCGGCGCCGACGAACATCGACAGGATCGCGATGATCCAGAGCATCGGCTGCCACGACCAGCGGTCCGCCCCGAGCGCGACGTAGAAGAGGCGCATGATCGCGCCGAAGGCGGCGACCTTGGTGCCGGCCGACATGAAGGCGGTGACCGGGGTCGGGGCGCCCTGGTAGACGTCGGGCGTCCACGCCTGGAACGGGACCGCGCCGACCTTGAAGAGCAGGCCCACCGACAGCAGGCCGGTGCCGATGAGCAGCAGGCTGCTGCTGCCGACGTCGTTGCGGACCGCCTCGTTGATCGCGGCGAAGTCCATCGAGCCCGCGTAGCCGTAGAGCAGGGCAGCGCCGTAGAGGAAGAAGCCGGACGAGAAGGCGCCGAGGAGGAAGTACTTGAGCGCCGCCTCCTGGCTCAGCAGGCGGCGACGGCGCGCCAGCCCGGACAGCAGGTAGAGCGGGAGCGACAGCACCTCGAGGCCGACGAACATCGTCAGCAGGTCGTTGGCGGCCGGGAACAGCATCATCCCGAAGACCGCGAACATCATGAGCGGGTAGACCTCGGTGTGCTCGCGGTGGGCCGCGACGGCGGCGGTCTCCGCGTCGGTGCCGGGCACGGCGGACGCCTGGCCGGCGAACGCGGACGAGCCGCCGTCGAGGTGGCGCTCGGCGAAGAGCAGGACGCCGCCGATGGCGAGGGCCAGCACGAGCCCCCAGATGAACAAGCTCGGGCCGTCGACGGCGATCGTGCCGCCGACCGCGAGGACGCCGCGCGCGGCGCCGTCGTCGTACGTCGTCACGTCGCGGGCGACCAGGACGACACCCACCAGGGCGACACCGAGACCGGCGAGCGCCAGCACGACCTGGCTGATGTAGCGCAGGGCGCGGGGAGCGAAGGCCTCCACGACGACGCCGAGGCAGGCGGCGCCGAAGACGGCCAGGAGCGGCCAGAGCTCGAAGTACTCGACGCTGGGCTTGGCGAACTCGATCACTGGTGACCAGCCTCCTTGGCCTCCTGGGCGATGCCCACTCCGGCGAGGGTGTCGTGGACGACGGGATTGATGACGTCGAGCAGCGGCATCGGGAAGAAGCCGAAGAGCACGAGCGCGAGCAGGAGCGGGGCGACGATGCCCACCTCACGCCGGTCGAGGTCGGGCACGGGGGCGAGCTCGGGGCCGGTCATCGTGCGCTGGTACATCCAGAGCGCGTAGAACGCGGCGAGGACGATGGCGAGCACTGCGACCGAGCCGACCAGCCAGTGGTGGTCGAACGCGGCGATGATCACCATCATCTCGGACACGAAGGGCGAGAGGCCCGGCAGGCCGATGGCCGCGAGGCCACCCACGAGGAAGAACCCGGCGAGGACCGGCGCCGACTTCTCGACACCACCCATCTCCCGGATCGACGCGGTGCCGGTGCGCTGGATCAGGAACCCGGCGACCAGGAACATCAGCGCCGTCGCGATGCCGTGGTTGACCATGTAGAGGATCGCGCCGGTGCCGCCGGTCGGGCTGAACACGAAGATGCCCAGCACGATGAAGCCGAAGTGCGACAGCGACGTGAGGCCGATGAGGCGGAGGACGTCGTCCTGGCCGATCGCGACCAGCGCGCCGTAGATGATCGAGATCAGCGCGAGCACGATGACGGCCGGGGTGGCCCACTGCGACGCGTCGGGCAGCAGGCCGAGGCAGAACCGCAGCATGCCGAACGTGCCGATCTTGTCGAGGATGCAGACCAGCAGCACCGAGGTGCCGGGGGTTGCCTTCTCCGTGGTGTCGGCCAGCCAGGTGTGGACCGGGAACATCGGGGCCTTGATCGCGAAGGCGACGAAGAATCCGACGAACAGCCAGCGCTGGGTGATCGGGTCGATGTCGATCGCGGCGAGGTCGGTGAGCAGGAAGCTCGGGTTGCCGGAGTTGGCCGAGACGACGTAGAGACCGATCACCGAGGCGAGCATCACGAGCCCGCCGGCGAGCTGGTAGATCAGGAACTTGGTCGCCGCGCGACCGCGACCCGAGCGCCCGAAGCCACCGATCAGGAAGTACGCCGGGATGAGGGTGGCCTCGAACACGACGTAGAAGAGCAGCACGTCGGTCGCGGTGAAGACCGCCAGCGACATCGCCTCGAGCGCGAGCGTCCAGGCGAAGAACGACCTGGCGCCGCTGTTGCCGGCGGCGTCGGACTCGCGCCACCCGGCCAGGAGCACGATCGGCACCAGGACGACGGTCAGCAGCACCATCAGGATGCCGAGCCCGTCGACGCCCAGCGCGTAGTGCACGCCGAGCGACTCGATCCAGGTGTGGGTCTCGGTGAGCTGCATGCCCGCGTCGACCTCGTACTGGACGGCGGCGACCACGCCGGCGACCAGCGTCGCGGCGGCGAAGCCGATGCCGATCACCCGCGCGAGCGCCGCGGGCGAGAACGCCGTCGCGAGGGCGCCGACGAGCGGCAGGAGGATCAGGATGGACAGGATCATGAGAAGTTCACCGCCAGGAGGGCCAGGACCACGAGCAGCGCACCGGCGAGGACGGACAGGGCGTAGGAGCGGACGAAGCCGTTCTGGAGGCGACGCATCGTGGTGGACAGGCCGCCGACCGCGGCGGATCCGCCCTCGACGACTCCGTCGACGCCGACCCGGTCGAACGTGGTCAGACCGCCGACGAGCGACCCACCGGGTCGTACGACGACCGCGTCGTTGATCGCGTCGCCGTAGAGGTCGGCGCGGGCCGCGCGCGTCGCGAACGACACGTCCTGCGGGGCCTCGCGCGGGACGTCGCGCTTGCCGACGAGGAACCAGGCGGTGGCGACACCGATCGCGACCACGGCGGTGATGATCAGCGTGATCACCAGCGCGGGCAGCGGCGGCTCGTGGTGCTCGACCTGGCCGGTGACGGGCTCGAGCCAGGTCACGATCCAGTCGCCGAGGAGCAGCACGCCGCCGAGGACGGAGAGCGCCGCGAGCACGATCAGCGGGACCGTCATCACCTTGGGCGACTCGTGCGGGTGGACGTCCTTCTCCCAGCGCTTGTCGGTGAAGAAGGTCATCAGCATCAGTCGGGTCATGTAGAACGCCGTGATGCCGGCGCCGAGGATCGCCAGCATCCCGACGACCAGGTTGTCGGCCAGCGCGGTCTCGATGATGCGGTCCTTCGACCAGAAGCCGGAGAAGCCGGGGAACCCGATGATCGCGAGGTAGCCCATCGCGAAGGTCAGGAAGGTCACCGGCATCGCCTTGTTGAGCCCGCCGTAGTGGCGCATGTCGACGTCGTCGTTCATGCCGTGCATGACGGAGCCGGCGCCGAGGAACATGTTGGCCTTGAAGAAGCCGTGCGTGAGCAGGTGGAAGATCGCGAACGGGTAGCCCGCCGGCCCCAGGCCGGCGGCGAGCATCATGTAGCCGATCTGGCTCATCGTCGACCCGGCGAGCGCCTTCTTGATGTCGTCCTTGGCGCAGCCGAGGATCGCACCCCACAGGAGCGTGACGGTCGCGACGACGACCACCGCGGTCTGCGCGACCGGGGCGAGCTCGAAGATGAAGTTGGAGCGGACCACGAGGTAGACGCCCGCGGTGACCATGGTCGCCGCGTGGATCAGCGCCGAGACCGGGGTCGGGCCCTCCATCGCGTCGAGGAGCCAGGCCTGCAGGGGCACCTGGGCGGACTTGCCGCACGCACCGAGGAGGAGCAGCAGGCCGAGCGCGGTGAGGGTGTCCTGTGACGCCTCGCCCGCCTGCTCGCTGACGCCGGCGAAGTCGGCGGTGCCGAACGTCGCGAACATCAGGGCGATGGCCAGCGAGAGGCCGATGTCACCGACGCGGTTGATGACGAACGCCTTCTTGGCGGCCGCCGCGGCCGACGGCTTGTGCTGCCAGAAGCCGATGAGCAGGTACGACGCCAGGCCGACGCCCTCCCAGCCGAGGAACAGGCCCACGAAGTTCGCCGAGAGGATCAGCGTGAGCATGGCCGCGACGAAGAGGTTGAGGTAGCCGAAGAACCGGCGACGACGCTCGTCGTGCTCCATGTAGCCGATGGCGTAGACGTGGATCAGTGAGCCCACACCGGTGATCAGCAGCAGGAAGAGGGCGGCCAGCTGGTCGTAGAGCAGGTCCATGCCGACGGTGAGCGACCCGGTCTCGAACCACGTCCAGAGGTGCTGGCCGACCTGGCGCTCCTCGGCGTCGCGGCCGAGGAGCGCGAAGAACAGCACGAGGCTGAGCAGGAACGACAGCGCGGCCGCACCCGTGCCGACCAGGTGGCCGTGCCTGTCGGCGCTCTCCTTGAGCCTGCCCTGGAGGAACGGGGCGACGCCGAGCAGCAGGAAGGCGCCGAGCAACGGCAGCGCGACGACCAGCCACAGCAGGTCGAACACGCCACCGGCGGCGGTGTCGGGCGCAACGACGGGAGCGTGCGCGGCGCCACCCTCGGCCATCGCTGGCGCGGCGAGGAGGACTGAGTGGGACATCAGGTTCACGGGTGCTCCCTCAGTACTTCAGCAGGCTGGCGTCGTCGACCGAGGCCGAACGCCGCGTGCGGAAGATGGTCATGATGATCGCGAGCCCGATCACGACCTCGGCTGCCGCCACCACCATCACGAAGAAGGCGGTGATCTGGCCGTCGAGGTTGCCGTGCTGCTTGGCGAAGGCGACGAACGCGAGGTTGCAGGCGTTGAGCATCAGCTCGACGCACATGAACACCACCAGCGCGTTGCGGCGGGTGAGCACACCGACGCAGCCGATCGTGAACAGGATCGCGGAAAGCACTACGTACTCGCTCACGTGGCGTCCTCCTCGGTGTTCGCCGGGGCGCCGGACTTGCCGGACGTCTCGGGCATGGTCGCCGGACTGTCACCGTCGAAGCGGGCGATCTGCGCCGTGACCACGTCGATGTCGTCGGCGAGCGCCGGGGCGGAGCGGACGGTGCCGCGGGCCGCGAGGACGCGCGAGACCGAGGACTCGGCGGCGGTGCCGTCGGGCAGCAGGGCCGGGGTGTCGACGGCGTTGTGGCGGGCGTAGACACCGGGCGACGGCAGCGGGCCGGGGTGCTTGCCGTGGTCGGCGAAGTCGCGCATGCGCTGCGCGGCGAGGCTGGCCTGCGTGGCCTTCGGGGTCAGCCGCTCACGGTGCGCGAGCACCATCGCGCCCAGGACCGCTGTGATCAGCAGGGCGCTGGTCGCCTCGAAGGCGAAGACGTAGCGCGAGAAGAGGATGTTGGCGATCGCCGGGACGTTGCCGCCGCTGTTGGCGGTGTCGAGGCCCACCACGGTGCCGAACGTGACCTGGCTGATGCCGACCACGAGGACGGTGCCGAAGAGCAGGCCGAGCACGACCGCCATCACCCGCTGGCCGCGGATGGTCTCCACGGTCGAGTCGGAGGCGTCGACGCCGATCAGCATCATCACGAACAGGAAGAGCATCAAGATGGCGCCGGTGTAGACGATGATCTGCACCGCGAAGAGGAACGGCGCGTCCATGACTGCGTAGAGCAACGCGATGCTGATCATGACCACGGCCAGCAGCAGCGCGGCGTGGACGGCCTTGCGGACGAACAGGATGCCGAGCGCGGCGAGCACCATCAGCGGGGCGAGGATCCAGAACGTCATCGGGGTCCCCTCGAAGTTGTCGGGCGGAGGAGCGCAGCGGAGGAGAACGAGAACTTCGTGGGGTGGTTCATCGCGTCGTCCCCCGGTAGTAGTCGCCCTCGTCGTCCCCGAGCCGCATCGCGTGCGGCGGCTCCTCCATGCCGGGCAGGAGCGGGGCCAGCAGGTCGGACTTCTCGTAGATCAGGTCCGCACGGTTGTTGTCGGCCAGCTCGTACTCGTTCGTCATCGTCAGCGCCCGGGTCGGGCACGCCTCGATGCAGAGACCGCAGAGGATGCAGCGCAGGTAGTTGATCTGGTAGACGCGGCCGTAGCGCTCGCCGGGGCTGAAGCGCTGGCTGTTGCCGTCGGCGTCCGGCTCGTCGCTGTTGGACGCGCCCTCGACGTAGATCGCGTCGGCCGGGCAGGCCCACGCGCACAGCTCGCAGCCGATGCACTTCTCCAGGCCGTCGGGCCAGCGGTTGAGCTGGTGGCGACCGTGGAAGCGCGGGGCGGTGGGCAGCTTCTCGAAGGGGTACTGCTCCGTGACCACCTTCTTGAACATCGTCCGGAAGGTGACCCCGAACCCGGCGATCGGGTCCCAGAGACTTTCCTTGATGCCCTTGGAATCTCGAGTGGAATCTCGAGTGGACTCACTCATGGTTCTCCTCCGCTGAAGCGGTGACGGTGGTGCGGCCCGAGGCGAACGTCATCGGCGCGGCGGCCCCGCGTACGGCGCCTCCCGCCGGCATCGGGGGGACGGGGAACCCGCCCGCGAACGCGTCGTGCGGTTCCTCGCTGTCGTCGACCTGCTCGCTGTCGTCGGTCCGCTCGGGGACGAACATCAGCGCGACGGTCAGGACGAGCAGCACCGCGATCGCGGCCACGAGGTAGGTCCGGTTGATGCCGTTCTCCGCCTCCAGCGAGATCACGCGGATGGTGGCGACGGCGACGGTCCAGGCCAGCGACACGGGGATCAGGACCTTCCAGCCCAGCGCCATGAACTGGTCGTAGCGCATGCGGGGCAGCGAGCCGCGCAGCCAGACGAACATGAAGATGAACAGGAACATCTTGCCGAAGAACCACAGCAGCGGCCAGTAGCCGCTGTTGGCGCCCTCCCAGATGTTCTCCACGCCCCACGGAGCCGCCCACCCGCCGAGGAACAGCGTGGTGGCGACCGCCGACACGGTGGAGAGGTTGATGTACTCGGCAAGGAAGAACAGCGCGAACTTGAGGCTGGAGTACTCGGTGTGGAACCCGCCGACGAGCTCGCCCTCGGCCTCGGGGAGGTCGAACGGCGCGCGGTTGGTCTCGCCGACCATCGAGATGACGAAGATGACGAACGACGGCGCCAGGATCAGGCCGAACCACAGCCGGTCCTGCGCGGCCACGATCTCGGACGTCGACATGGACCCCGCGTAGAGGAAGACCGCGACGAGCGCCAGGCCCATCGCGACCTCGTAGGAGATCATCTGCGCGCTCGAGCGCAGGCCGCCGAGCAGCGAGTACGTGGACCCGGAGGACCAGCCGCCCAGCACGATGCCGTAGATGCCGATCGAGGCGATCGCCAGGACGAACAGCACGGCCACGGGCATGTCGGTCAGCTGCAGCGGTGTCCGGTGGCCGAAGAAGTTGACCTCCGGACCGAAGGGGATCACCGACCACGTCACGAACGCGGGCACGACCGCGATGACCGGGGCCAGGAGGAAGACGACCTTGTCGGCCGCCTTGGGGATGAGGTCCTCCTTGAGCGCCAGCTTCACACCGTCGGCCAGCGACTGCAGGAGGCCGAAGGGCCCGTGCACGTTGGGACCGACGCGGTGCTGCATCCGGGCCACGACGCGTCGCTCGAACCAGATGTTGAAGAGCGTCAGCAGGACCAGGACCACGAAGATGAGGACGGCCTTGAGCAGGATGACCCACCACGGGTCCTGGCCGAACTGGGCCAGGTCCGGGTCGGGCAGGTCCGCTGCCGCCAGCGGCAGGACGCCGAGGATGCTCACTGCTTCGCTCCCTTCACGGTGACCGTGCTGCCCGGTGAGGCGAGCTCGGCGAGGACGCCGCGACCGAAGGACCGGGCCGGGACCCAGACCACGCCGTCGGGCAGGTCGGCGACCACCACCGGCAGCGTGATGCTGCCGCGGTCACCGGTGACGGTGGCGAGCTGGTCGCGACCGGGCTCGCCCTCGAGCATCCCGAACACCGACTCGAACGACGCCCGGTTGAGGCGGACGACCGGCGGACGTGCGGTGGCGCGCAGGTGCGCCTCACCGTCCTGCATCGAACCGAGGTCGATCAGCTGCTTCCAGGTGGCGAGCGCGAACGAGCCCGCCTTGCCGGCCTTGGCCGGGCGGGGCGCCTTGCCGGCGTCGAGCGTCGGGCGCTCGCCGTCCCACGGGCCGAGCGACTGCATCTCGGCGCGGACCTCGGCGACCGTGCGGAAGCCCAGGGGTCGGCCGAGCTCGTCGGCGATCCCGGAGAGGACGCGGAGGTCGGGCAGCGACGCGGGGTTGGTGAAGACGGCGCCGAACTCGCGAGGACGGCCGTCCCACGTGACGAACGTGCCGGCCTTGTCCGTCATCGGTGCCACCGGCAGCACGACGTCGGCGACAGCCGTCACGTCGGTCGCCCGCAGCTCCAGGCTGACCACGAAGCCGGCGGCGTCGAGCGCCGCGCGGAACGCAGCAGGGTCGGCGGTGTCGTCGGGGTCGACGCCGCCGACGACGAGACCGCCGAGGTCGCCCTTGGCGAGCGCCGCCACGATGGCGTTGCCGTCACGGCCGGCCCGGGCGGGCAGCGTGTCCACGCCCCAGGCTGCGGCCACGTCGACGCGGGCCGAGGCCTCGGCCAGCGGCCGACCTCCGGGGAGCAGGGTCGGGAGCACGCCCGCCTCGACGGCACCTCGGTCGCCGGCCCGGCGCGGGACCCACGCGAGGCGGGCTCCGGTGCGGGCCGCGAGGTCGGCGGCGGCCGAGAGGGCACCGTGGGTGCCGGCGAGGCGCTCACCGACGAGGATCACCGCGTCCTTGGAGACGCCGTGCTCTGCGTCCGCGAGCGACGCGATCGCGTCGACCTCGGCGCCCGGCGCGGCGGGCACCAGACGGCCCCTCATCTTGGTGAGGCCGCGCGAGCTGTAGGGCGCGACCGACACGACCTGCGTACGCCCCTTGAGGGCCGCCTTGCGCAGCCGCAGGAAGATCGTCGCCGCCTCGTCCTCGGGCTCGAGGCCGAGCAGCACCACGACCGGCGCGGCCTCGAGGTCGGCGTAGGTCACCTCGCCGGACAGCGCGACGTGCGAGGCGAGGAAGGAGGCCTCCTCCGCAGTGTGCGGACGGGCGCGGAAGTCGACGTCGTTGGTCTCGAGGGCGACGCGGGCGAACTTGGCGTAGGCGTAGGCGTCCTCGGCCGTCAGGCGACCACCGGTCAGCACCGCTCCGGCGCCGGCCTCGCGGAGGCCACGGGCGGCGACGGCGAAGGCCTCGGGCCACGATGCCGGCCGCAGCTCGCCGTCCTCACGGATCTGCGGGTAGGTGATCCGGTCCTCGACCTGCGCGTAGCGGAACCCGAAGCGGTCCTTGTCGCTGATCCACTCCTCGTTGATCTCGGGCTCGTTGCCGGCGAGGCGGCGCATCACCTTGCCGCGGCGGTGGTCGATGCGGATCGCGGCGCCGCAGGCGTCGTGCTCGGCCACGCCCGGGGTGGAGACGAGGTCGAAGGGACGCGAGCGGAAGCGGTAGTCGGCCGAGGTCAGTGCGCCGACGGGGCAGATCTGGATCGTGTTGCCGGAGAAGTAGCTCTCGAAGGGCTCGCGCTCGTAGATCGCGACCTGCTGGAGCGCGCCGCGCTCGGCGAGGGCGATGAACGGGTCGCCCGCAACCTGCTCGGAGAAGCGGGTGCAGCGCGCGCAGAGCACGCACCGCTCGCGGTCGAGCAGGACCTGCGCGGAGATGTTGATCGGCTTGGGGAAGGTGCGCTTGACGCCACCGCTCTCGGCGAAGCGGCTCTCGCCGCGGCCGTTGCTCATCGCCTGGTTCTGCAGGGGGCACTCGCCGCCCTTGTCGCAGACGGGGCAGTCGAGCGGATGGTTGATCAGCAGGAACTCCATGACGCCCTGCTGGGCCTTGTCGGCCACCTCGCTGGTCGCCTGGGTGTTGACGACCATGCCCTCGGCGACCGGCAGGGTGCACGAGGCCTGCGGCTTCGGGAAGCCGCGGCCGTTGCCGGCGTCGGGGATGTCCACGAGGCACTGGCGGCAGGCGCCGACCGGGTCGAGGAGCGGGTGGTCGCAGAACCGCGGGATCTGTACGCCGACCTGCTCCGCGGCGCGGATCACGAGGGTGTCCTTGGGGACGCTCACCTGCACGCCGTCGATCGTCAGCGTGACGAGGTCGGTGTCGACGGTGTCGGGTGCCCTCTTCTCGGGGGCCCTGTCGGTCGTGGTCATGCGTCGGCTCCCACAGGTGCGAAGACGGTCGAGGCGGCCTGGTCGAACGGGCAGCCACCGTGACTCAGGTGCGCGAGGTACTCGTCGCGGAAGTGCTGGATCGAGCTCGAGATCGGGCTGGTGGCACCGTCGCCCAGCGCGCAGAACGAGCGGCCGAGGATGTTGTCGCACTGGTCGAGGAGCAGGTCGAGGTCGGACTCGCTGCCCTCGCCCTTCTCCAGCCTGGCCAGCGTCTGCGTCAGCCACCACGTGCCCTCGCGGCACGGCGTGCACTTGCCGCAGGACTCGTGCTTGTAGAACTCGGTCCATCGCAGCACGGCGCGCACCACGCAGGTGGTCTCGTCGAAGAGCTGCAGCGCGCGGGTCCCGAGCATCGAGCCCGCGGCGCCGACCGACTCGAAGTCGAGCGGCACGTCGAGGTGCTCGGGCGTCAGGAGCGGGGTGCTCGAGCCGCCGGGCGTCCAGAACTTCAGCTCGTGACCCTCGCGCATGCCTCCGGCCAGGTCGATGAGCTCGCGCAACGTGATGCCCAGCGGCGCCTCGTACTGGCCGGGGTTGGTGACGTGGCCGGACAGGCTGAAGATGCCGTAGCCGTTGGACTTCTCGGTGCCCATGCCGGCGAACCAGGCGGCGCCGTTGTTGATGATGCTCGGCACCGACGCGATCGACTCGACGTTGTTGATGACCGTCGGGCTCGCGTAGAGCCCGGCGACGGCGGGGAACGGCGGACGCAGCCGCGGCTGGCCGCGACGGCCCTCGAGGCCCTCGAGCAGCGCAGTCTCCTCGCCGCAGATGTAGGCGCCGGCGCCCGCGTGCACGATCAGGTCGAGGTCGTAGCCCGAGCCGTGGATGTCCGTGCCGAGGTGCCCGGCCAGGTAGGCCTCCTGCACCGCGCGCTGGAGGCGGCGGATCACGTGGAGGACCTCGCCGCGAACGTAGATGAACGCGGTGTGGGCGCGGATGGCGTAGGAGCTGACGATGACGCCCTCGACCAGCGTGTGGGGGCTGGCCATCATGAGCGGGATGTCCTTGCAGGTGCCCGGCTCGGACTCGTCGGCGTTGACCACGAGGTACTTCGGCTTCGGGTTGTCCTGCGGGATGAAGCCCCACTTCATCCCGGTCGGGAAGCCCGCGCCGCCGCGGCCGCGCAGGCCCGACTCCTTGACGGCGTCGATCACGTCGTCGGGGCTCATCGCGAACGCCGTGTCGAGGGCGGCGTAGCCACCGTGCTCCTCGTAGGACGCGAGGGTCCAGGCGCGATCGGCGTCCCAGTTGTCGGTGAGGACGGGGGTGAGGGTGTCGGTCACTTCTTCTCTCCCTTGGCGCCGGCGGTCCAGCCCTTCTCGCGGGCGATCTTGAGGCCTACCAGCGAGGCGGGACCGGCGGCCGGGCCCTCGTCGGCGCGGTCGTCGGGGAAGCCGGCGAGCACGCGCTCGGCCTCGCGCCACGTGCAGAGCCGCGGGCCGCGGGTGGAGTGGACCTCGTTGCCGGCGCGGAGGTCGTCGACGACCTGGATCGCCGACTCGGGGGTCTGGTTGTCCATGAACTCCCAGTTGACCATCATCACCGGGGCGTAGTCGCAGGCCGCGTTGCACTCGATGTGCTCGAGGGTGACCTTGCCGTCCTCGGTGGTCTCGTCGTTGCCGACGTCGAGGTGGTCCTTGAGACGCTCGAAGATCAGGTCGCCGCCCATCACCGCGCACAGGGTGTTGGTGCAGATGCCGACGTGGTAGTCGCCGACCGGCTTGCGCTTGTACATCGTGTAGAAGGTCGCGACGCCGTTGACCTCGGCGGCGCTGATGCCGAGGATCTCGGCGCACGCCTCGATGCCCTCGGGGGTGATCCGGCCCTCGACCGACTGCACCAGGTGCAGCATCGGCAGCAGGCCGGACCTGGCCTCCGGGTAGCGGCCGGCGATCTCGCGCAGCTCGTCCCAGGTCTTCTCGTCGAGGCCGGTGGTGGGCTCGCTCATCGGTCGACTCCTCCCATGACGGGGTCGATGGAGGCGATGGCGACGATGACGTCGGCGACCATGCCGCCCTCGCTCATCACGCTCGTCGCCTGCAGGTTGGTGAACGACGGGTCGCGGAAGTGCGCGCGGAAGGGACGCGTACCGCCGTCGGAGACGACGTGGGCGCCGAGCTCGCCGCGCGGCGACTCGATCGGGACGTAGGCCTGGCCGGCCGGGACCCGGAAGCCCTCGGTGACCAGCTTGAAGTGGTGGATCAGCGCCTCCATCGACTCGCCCATGATGTGGCGGATGTGGTCGAGGCTGTTGCCCATGCCGTCGCTGCCGATCGCGAGCTGGCTGGGCCAGGCGATCTTCTTGTCGCCGACCATGACCGGGGCGCCCTCGAGGCCGGCGAGGCGGTCCACGGCCTGCTCGACGATCTTCAGCGACTCCCACATCTCGTTGAGCCGGATCCGGAAGCGACCGTAGGAGTCGCTCGTGTCCCAGGTCTGGACCTCGAAGTCGTAGTCCTCGTAGCCGCTGTAGGGCTGGGTCTTGCGGAGGTCCCACGCGTAGCCGGTCGAGCGCAGCACCGGGCCGGTCAGGCCGAGCGCCAGGCAGCCCGCGAGGTCGAGGTGGCCGACGTTCTCGAGGCGGCCCCTGAAGATCGGGTTGGCGTTGCAGAGGGCGGCGTACTCGGGGAGGCGCTTCTTCATCAGCGCGATGAAGTCGCGGATCTCGTCGAGGGCGCCGGGCGGCAGGTCCTGCGCGACACCGCCGGGACGGATGAACGCGTGGTTCATCCGCAGGCCGGTGATCAGCTCGAACAGGTCGAGCACCAGCTCGCGCTCGCGGAAGCCGATCGTCATCACGGTCAGCGCGCCGATCTCCATGCCACCGGTGGCGATCGCGACCAGGTGCGAGGAGATGCGGTTGAGCTCCATCAGGAGCACGCGCATGACCTGCGCCTTCTCGGGGATGTCGTCCTCGATGTCGAGCAGCCGCTCCACGCCCAGGGCGTACGTCGCCTCGTTGAAGAACGGCGAGAGGTAGTCCATCCGCGTGCAGAACGTCGTGCCCTGCACCCAGGAGCGGTACTCCATGTTCTTCTCGATGCCGGTGTGGAGGTAGCCGACGCCGCAGCGGGCCTCGGTGACCGTCTCGCCCTCGAGCTCGAGGATCAGTCGGAGCACGCCGTGGGTCGAGGGGTGCTGGGGACCCATGTTGACGACCACGCGCTCCTCGGCGGACTCGCCGATGCTCTGCGTGATGGAGTCCCAGTCCTGGCCGGTGACGGTGAAGACGCGGCCCTGGCTGGTGTCGCCGGGCGCTGCGTAGAAGTCCTGTTCAGTCGTCATGTCAGTTGTAGCTCCTGCGCTGGTCCGGCGGAGGGATGCTCCCGCCCTTGTACTCCACGGGGATGCCGCCGAGCGGGTAGTCCTTGCGCTGCGGGTGGCCCGGCCAGTCGTCCGGCATGAGCACGCGGGTCAGAGCGGGGTGGCCGTCGAAGACCAGCCCGAACATGTCGTAGGTCTCCCGCTCGTGCCAGTCGAGGGTGGGGTAGATGCTCACCAGGCTGGGCAGGTGCGGGTCACTGTCAGGCACCGAGACCTCGACGCGGATGCGACGGTTGTGGGTCATCGAGGTCAGCTGGTAGACCGCGTGCAGCTCGCGCTCGGTGTCCTCGGGGTAGTGCACGCCGCTGACGCCGGCGCAGAACTCGAAGCGCAGGGCCTCGTCGTCGCGCAGCATCTGGGCGACGAAGGCGAGGTCCTCGCGACGGACGTGGAAGGTGATCTCGCCGCGGTGGACCACGACGCTCTCGATGGCCGAGGTGAGCTCGGTGGCCTCCAGCCGCTCCTCGAGCGCGTCGGAGACCTCGTCGAACCAGCCGCCGTAGGGCTTCTGCGACGGGGCGGGGAAGACCTTGGCGCTGACCAGTCCGCCGTAGCCGGAGGTGTCACCGGTGCCGGACGTGCCGAACATGCCGTGGCGTACACCCACCGCGCGGACCTCGCCGGTGGGCGCCGGGACGTTCTCCGGGGACTGGTCGGGGGCAGCCTGCTCGACGCCGCTGCCGGTGCCGGTCTTCTCCTTGGCCGTCTCGAGGTTGCGCTCCTCGGCGGGGCGGGCCGACTCGTTCTTGTCGGTCTTGTCGTCGGTCTTGTCGTCGCTCTTGTCGTTGCTCTTGTCGCTCACCGCAGCAGGCCCTTCATCTCCGAGGTGGGCAGGGCGCGCAGCGCGGCGGTCTCGAGCTCGGCGATCTGGTTCGTCCGGTTCACGCCCAGCTTGGTGGCCTGGACCTGGTCGTGGAGCTTGAGGATCGCGTCGATCAGCATCTCCGGGCGCGGCGGGCAGCCGGGGAGGTACATGTCGACGGGCACGACGTGGTCGACGCCCTGGACGACGGCGTAGTTGTTGAACATGCCGCCCGACGAGGCGCAGACACCCATCGCGAGGACCCACTTGGGCTCGGGCATCTGGTCGTAGATCTGACGCAGGACCGGAGCCATCTTCTGGCTGACGCGCCCGGCGACGATCATCAGGTCGGCCTGGCGCGGGCTGGCCCGGAAGACCTCCATGCCGAAGCGCGCGAGGTCGTACTTGGGGGCGCCGGTCGTCATCATCTCGATGGCGCAGCAGGCCAGGCCGAACGTGGCGGGCCAGAACGACGCCTTGCGCATGTAGCCGGCGACGCCCTCGACGGTGGTCAGCAGGACGCCGCTGGGCAGCTTTTCTTCGAGTCCCATGGGGTTCTTCCTCAGTCCCAGTCGAGGCCGCCGCGACGCCACACATAGGCGTACGCGATGAACACAGTGGCGATGAACAGGACCATCTCGACGAGCCCGAAGAGGCGCATGGCCTCGAAGTGCACGGCCCACGGGTAGAGGAAGATGATCTCGATGTCGAACACGATGAAGAGCATCGCGGTGATGAAGTACTTCACCGGGAAGCGACCGCCGCCGGCGGGCTGCGGGGTCGGCTCGATGCCGCACTCGTAGGAGTCGAGCTTGGCGCGGTTGTAGCGCTTCGGGCCGATGAGTGCGCTCATCAGCACGGAGAAGACCGCGAACCCCGTCGCGAGGAGTGCCAGCACCAGGATCGGCGTGTAGAGCTCCATCGATTCCCTTCCGACTCAACTGCGCCCGGTCAGCGGCATGTGACTTTGTGAATGCCTTCACGAGTGGCGCGGGCCACAGTCTAGGACTCCGGGGCAACGCGCGCCACGTCGGGGTCCGGGGCCACGACAGCCCTCCTGACCTGCGGATTTAGACCACGAGCACGTGCCCTAAATGACGTCGCGCGGGGTGGGTCCGTCAGGCGCTGGCGCGGTGCAGGGCGACGATCCCGCCGGTCAGGTTGCGCCACTCCGGGTGCTGCCAGCCGGCCTCGGCGATCAGCGCGGCAAGGCCTTCCTGGTCGGGCCAGGCGCGGATGGACTCCGCGAGGTAGACGTAGGCGTCGGACGCGCTGGCGGTGAGCGAGGCGATCCTCGGCAGCGCCTGCATGAAGCCGTCGAGGTAGACGGTGCGGAGGGCGCCGTTGGTCGGGCGGCTGAACTCGCACACCACGAGGCGCCCGCCGGGACGGGTGACCCGCAGCATCTCCTTCAACCCGGCGACCGGGTCGACGAAGTTGCGCAGGCCGTAGGAGATGGTCACCGCGTCGAAGGTGTCGTCGAGGAACGGCAGTCGGGTGCCGTCGCCGGCGACGAACGGGAGGCCGGGTCGGTCCTTCCTGCCCTGTCGAAGCATGCCGACCGAGAAGTCGCAGGCCACGGCGGTCGCGCCGTACGCGCCGAAGGGCTCGCTCGAGCACCCGGTGCCGGCGGCGAGGTCGAGCACGAGGTCGCCCCTGCGCGGGCCGACGGCCTCGACCATCGACCGGCGCCAGCTGCGCTGGATGCCGGCCGTCATCAGGTCGTTGGTCAGGTCATAGCGCTTCGCGACCGTGTCGAACATGCGACGGACGTCGGTCGGTTGCTTGTCCAGGTCAGCGCGGGCCACGCGGCGAGCGTAGGGCATCCCGCGGACGCAACCTGGGGGGCGTCTGGTGCGTCCCTACACTTGTCGGACCACGTCGTACCCGGGGGATCTCCATGTCACACCGCTTCACAGCACTGCTGCTCGCCCTGCTCTGCTCGCTCGGCACCATGTCGGTCGTCGCCGACACCGCAGCCGCCGCCGGGTCGTCGACCCGCAGCGAGTTCACACCGATCCGGCCCGGCGACACGGGCTGGCGCGTGCGGGAGCTGCAGAGCCGGCTGCACCAGCTCGGCCTCCACTCCGAGATCATCACCCGCCGCTACGACGCCGAGACCCGCGCCGGCGTGACGAGGTTCCAGCGGCGGCGCGGCTGGGACACCGGCGGCGTCGTCGACGAGCGCACCTGGCTCAAGCTGGTCGGTCTCACCGCCGAGCCGACGCCCGAGGCGCTGCACAACGTGTACACGCCCGGCCGCCCGCTGCTCGAGAAGGGCGACCGGGGCGTGTGGGTGCGCCAGGTGCAGGCGCGCCTCAAGCAGGTGCGCTGGTACGACGCGCGGGTGAGCGGGCGCTACACCGGCAAGACCGTCGAGGCGGTGAAGGGCTTCCAGGCGAAGCGCAGGATCCCCGTCACCGGCCAGGTCGACCGGCGCACCCTCGACCGGCTCAAGGCGATGACGCGCCAGCCGACGAAGGCCGAGCTCTTCAACATCGTCCCGCAGGGCCCCGCCCTCGACCCGCGCTGCACCACCGGGCGCGCGATGTGCGTGGACAAGACGTCGCGCTCGCTGCGCTGGGTGGTCGACGGCGTCGTGCTGAAGACCGTCGAGGTGAGGTTCGGCTCCGACGAGCTGCCGACGCGCGAGGGCGCGTTCTCGGTGCTCCGCAAGTCTCGCGACCACGTGTCGAGCCTCTACGACACCCCGATGCCGTTCGCCATGTTCTTCTCCGGCGGGCAGGCCGTCCACTACTCCCCCGACTTCGCCGCCAACGGCTACAACGGCGCGTCCCACGGCTGCGTCAACGTGCGCGACCGGGCGGGCGTCGAGTGGCTCTTCGGCCGGGTGCACCTCGGCGACAAGGTGATCGTCTACCGCTCCTGACCGAGGTCGGGGCGCAGCAGGTCAGGCGATCGAGAAGGCGGCGTCGAGCTCGGCGCCCGCCCGGCCGCGGCGCGGCAGGTCGACGCCCGAGACCTCGATCCTCGGCGCTGCCGGGACCTCCAGCACCGTGTGCTCCCGCGCCAGGTCGAGCTTGACCGCCGGGTGGTGCGCGACGCGCCCGATCCTGACGCCGAGCGCCGTGGCCAGGCCGCTGATCGTGTGGTTGACGCGCAGGTCGAGCACGAGCATCCGCATCCGGCCGCCCCACCACGGGACGACCGCGTCGACCTCGGCGGCGAGCTTCTTCGTCCGCGACGAGAGCTTCGCCTCCGCGGCGCGTGCCGAGGTCGCCTCGAGCACCTCCCGCGGCGACTCGTGCCAGGGGACGCCGTCGACCTGGCCGGTCACCAGCAGGTCCTCGAGCACCTTGGCGGTGGCGTGGTCGAGCAGGACGTGGGTCGGCCGCACGTGCGCCAGCGCGGCCTCGAGCTCGGCGGGTGTCTCCACCCACGCCATCGTGCAGCCCGTGCTCAGGTGCGCGTCACGGACGACGGTGGTGAACCGATCGGTCGCCTCGCCGGTGAGGAGCACGACGTCGTCGGGCCCGAGGTCGGCGAGCATGCCCGAGCACTCGGGCCGGAAGAGCCAGGCCGACGCCTTCTCGCGCGGCAGGCCGAGGACGGCGCTCGACGGGGCATCGCTGCGCACCGAGTCGACGTACGACAGCAGGTCGGGCTGGCGCTTGCGGCGCTCGAGCCCCATCCCGCGCAGCCGCTCCCACGAGCGGTCGTCGCACTCGAAGAGCTGCGCCTCGGCGAGGGCGGCCCGTCGCAGCAGCGGCAGCCGGCTCCCGTGGTCGACGATGACCAGCCGGACCTCGATCTCGTCGAGGAGACGGCCCACCTCGTCGGGGGCCATGTGGTCGGGGAGGAGCAGCGGGACCGCGCCGGCGATGCGCGTGGCGAGCTCGAGCTCGAGCTGACGGGCGCCGGTGGGGACGCGGATGACGACGACCTGGCCCGGGTTGACCCCGGCCTCGATCATGCCGGCGGCGCCGTCGATGACGCGCCGGTAGAGCTCGTTCCAGGTCAGGGAGGCCCACTCCGTGCGGCCGGTCCGCTCGCGTTGCTCGATCACGGCGACCTCGAGGGCACGCGTGCGGGCGTGGCGCTCGAGCCGCGCGAGCGGCGATTCGTGAACGGGCACGTGCGACCTCCCGGGTAGGTGATGTATCCGCGCAACCTAGGTCACTCCCGGACCTCCTGTTCGCCGTTTGGCCGATCTTGCGGCCGGGCGCTGTGCGCCCCGGCGTAGGCTCCCCCTTCGTGACGATCCCCGCGTCCGGCTCCCAGCCTGGGCTTGCCGCACCCCTGCGCGTGCGCACCGTCCCCGTCGACCTCGGCGGACTGCCGCTCCTCGACCTGCTCCCCGAGCAGCACCCGGTGAGCTGGCTGCGCCGCGGCGAGGGCCTGGTCGGCTGGGGTGTCGCCGCCCGGCTCGAGACGTCCGGCCCGACCCGCTTCAGTGATGCGGTGAAGTGGTGGTCGGAGACCCTCGCCCGCGCCGACGTCGACGACGCCGTGGGCGAGCCCGGCAGCGGGCCGGTGTGCTTCGGCGCGTTCGCGTTCGCCGACGAGCCCGGCGACTCGGTGCTGGTCATCCCCGAGGTCATCGTCGGCCGCCGCGGCGACCGCACCTGGCTGACGACCGTCTCGGTCGACGCCCCGGACCTCACGCCCGCGCCCGCACCCCGCCCCCCGGTCGGCCTGACGTTCTCCGACGGCGCCCGCAACGGCGAGGAGTGGATGTCGGTCGTCGCCGAGGCGGTCGGCCGGATCACGTCCGGCGAGCTGGAGAAGGTCGTCCTGGCCCGCGACCTCATCGCGTCCTGCGACGAGCCGCTCGACGTGCGCTGGCCCCTGCACCGGCTGGCAGAGCACTACGAGATGTGCTGGACCTTCCACGTCGACGGCCTCTTCGGCGCCACGCCCGAGATGCTCGTGCGCCGCGAGCGCGGCCTGGTCACCTCCCGGGTGCTGGCCGGCACGATCCGGCGTACGGGCGACGACGAGCGCGACCTGGCGCTCGCCGCGACCCTGGCCCGTTCGTCCAAGGACCTCGAGGAGCACGAGTACGCCGTCCGCTCGGTCGCCGACGCCCTCGAGCCGCACTGCTCGTCGATGAACGTGCCCGAGGCGCCGTTCGTGCTGCACCTGCCCAACGTCATGCACCTGGCCACCGACGTGAACGGCGTCGTCCACGACCTGGCGTCCTCGCTGCAGCTCGCCGAGTCGCTCCACCCGTCGGCGGCGGTGGGCGGCACGCCGACGGCCGCCGCGACCGGGCTGATCCGCGAGATCGAGGGCATGCCCCGCGAGCGCTACGCCGGCCCCGTGGGCTGGATGGACGCGTCCGGCGACGGCGAGTGGGGCATCGCGTTGCGCTCCGCACAGGTCACCGGCAGCGGCGTACGCCTCTTCGCCGGCTGCGGCATCGTCGCCAGCTCCGACCCGGAGGCCGAGCTGGCGGAGTCCCAGGCGAAGTTCGTGCCGGTGCGCGACGCGCTCGAGGCGAGCTAGCGGGCTAGAGCTCGAGGTCGGTGCCGTCCGGGACCCGGGTGTAGGACTGGCCGGCCGGGTCGAGGAAGCGCGCCATGTGGCCGTCGACGATGCCGAGCCCGGCCTCGCTGTAGACCCGGTCGTGGATGGCCAGGTTGCGCGGCGCACCCACGGCGCGGGCGAAGTCGATCGCCTCGGACGCCTTCAGCCACGGGGCGCTGACGGGGGCGCAGAGCAGGTCGACCTCGCGCCCGGGCAGGGTGAGCGCGTCGCCCGGGTGGTAGACGAGCAGGCCGTCGACGTCGAGGACGTAGCCGCTGTTGTGGATGCGCGGGATCTCCTCGTGGATGACCGCGTGGAGCTCGCCGACCGCGGTGACCTGGATGCCCGCGTCGAACGTCTGGCCCGGCGTGATCCGGCGTACGCGCTCGGTGAGGTCGGGCGCCTCGGCGGCGAGGACGTCGGCCACCGCGTGCGTCGTCCAGATGACCGCATCGGTGCCGCGGAGCTGCTCGGCCGTCCAGTGGTCGGGGTGCTCGTGGGTGAGGAGGACGGCGGTCGCGCCGGCGGCCGCGCCGGGCTCGGTGAAGACACCGGGGTCGATGACGACGACACTCGTGTCGTGCTCGATCCGGACGCACGCATGGCCGAGCTTGGTGATGCGCATGCCGTCCAGACTAGGCCCGCCGAACCGGCGGGGAATCGCCCGCGGGAAGGGGTGCGCGGTTAGGATCGTGAGGCCTCCGACGGGTGGAGTGCCCTGGGGGAAAAGCCAATCGCACCCGAGACGAAGAGAGTCCACATGTCTGCACGCCGCGTGTTCGCAGGCAGCGCACTCGCGCTGATCCTGCCCGCGTCCCTTCTCCTCAGCACCGAGACGGGTTCGGCCACTGACTCCGGCTCCGCGGCCCGCGCCGCGTCGACGTCGGTCACCACCAAGAAGGCGGGCCAGAAGATCTCGCTCGAGGTGCTGCCGCAGATCGTCCAGCCCGGCAAGCGCACCGCCAGCGCCAACGCCGCCAAGGGTTCCGCGATCGCGACCATCAAGCCGGTCAAGGTCGGCCGCAAGGTCGTCCTCGAGCAGCAGCGCGGCTCGTCGTGGAAGAAGGTCGGCACCGCCAAGCAGGAGAAGTCCGGCAAGGCCTACTTCAAGGCCGCCGTGTCCAAGCGCGGCCAGGCGCTGACCTACCGCGTCACCGCCCAGAAGATGGGCTCGCTGAAGGCCGTGAAGAGCAAGAGCGTCGACACCGCGCGCTGGCTCACCCCGACCTTCACCGACGAGTTCAGTGGCTCGACGCTCAACCCCGTCTGGGGCATGCGCGGCCAGAACTACGAGCCCCTGAGCAAGCGCGTCTGCTCGAAGGGCGACCCGGCCGCTGTCGACGTGTCCCGTGGCGCGTTGCGGCTCAGCGTCATCAAGGACCGCTCGCGCTCCGACAAGTGCAAGGCGGTCTCGCGCAAGAAGACCAAGCGGATCTCCTACCGCCTCAACGGGCACGTCGGCACCGACAAGGGCTTCAGCTTCCGCTACGGCGTCGCCTCGGCGCGCGTCAAGATGCACAAGCTCCAGGGCCAGCACGCCAGCTTCTGGATGCAGCCGGTCGGCGAGAACAAGCCCGGCAGCGACGGCCACGAGATCGACATCATCGAGTACTTCGGTGACAAGCACCCGCAGGGCGGCCTGACGAGCTTCATCCACTGGTACAAGGGTCAGCGCCTGATCAAGACCGGCTCGTGGATCAAGAACTCGACCTCGTTCCTGCAGAACAGGCGCGACGGCTGGTCGAAGAACTACCACGTGTTCTCGGTCCAGTGGACGCCGAAGGTCATCGTCTTCTACATCGACGGCAAGGAGACCTGGCGCACGTCGGCCCGCGTCTCGAAGGCCCAGCAGTACCTCATCCTGAGCCTGCTCGCCTCCGACTACGAGGCGCTGGAGATGCCCGACAAGAAGCTCCCCCAGCACATGTACGTCGACTGGGTGCGCGTCTGGGAGACCCCGGTCGCCTGACCGTCTCCACCACGCTCCACGCGATCCGCGCGTTGGCCCCGCTACGGGGCCAGCGCGCGGATTCTTGTGTCGAGGTCCGCGCGGTTGTCGCGACGCACCCGGGCCTCGACGACCTCGATGCCGCCGTTGGGCATCGCCAGCGCCTGCTCGAGCTCCGGCAGGCCGGTGACCCGCAGGTGGGGCACGCGCGCCGCCGCGCACAGGCCGGCGAGGTCCGCTCCGTGCGGGGTGCCGAAGAGCGTGTCGAAGCGGTCGGCGTACGCCGGCGCCCCCTGCTCCAGCGTCGCGAAGATCGACCCGCCGTCGTCGTTGACCACCACGATCGTCAGGTCGGGGCGCTCCTCACGAGGGCCGAGGAAGAGCCCCGTGGAGTCGTGGAGGAAGGTCACGTCGCCCATCAGCGCGATCGCGCGTGAGGACTGCGGCCGGCCGAGGGCGGCACCGATCGCCGAGGAGGTCGTGCCGTCGATGCCGGCGAGGCCACGGTTGGCGATCACCTTGCGCCGCCCGCCGACCTCGTAGGACGCCACCATCAGGTCGAGGTCGCGGATCGGGTTGGAGGCGCCGACGAACATCAGGCCGCGACGAGGCAGCGCCCGACTGACGGCGCCGGCGACCTCGTACGGGGTCAGGTCCGGCTCGTCGTCGAGCAGCCGGTCAAGCGCACGCGAGGTCTGGCGGTCGGCGTCGCGCCAGGCGTCGCCCCACGCGGTGTCGTCCGCCCCGTCGACGTCCACCTGGTCGACCTCGTGGGCGACGGCGAACGGTCGCTGCGACCACCTGCCCGCGTGCCGCACGGCCACCACCTCGACGTCGTCGCGGGCCAGGAGCCGGGAGACGGGCCGCGACAGCGTGGGGTGACCGAAGACCACGACGCGCTCGACCTGCCGGCCGAGGGCACCGTCGAGGAGCAGTCGGTAGGTGCGGACCACGCTTCCGCCGGTGCGGCACCCGCTCGACGGTTCGGCGAGCAGCGGCCAGCCGGCCTTCTCGGCGAGCACCCGCGCCGGGGGTCCGGCGTCGTCGCCGGCGACCACCACGGTGCGCGGGCCGGGCTCGAGGACCAGCCGCTCCGTCGGCGGGCCGACGGCCGGTGCCGCCCACGTCGGCGCCTCGCCGACCTGCCAGCCGTCGTCGTCGGGCAGGAGCGGGTCGTCGAGCTGGACGTTGAGGTGGACCGGACGCCGTCCCTCGTGCGTCCGGAGGAACGCGAGGAGCTCCTCGAGGTCCGCGGCCGCGACGTCGAGGGTCGGGGCGAAGCCGCCGAAGATGCCGGCCTGGTCGGTGGTCTGGTTGGCGCCGGTGCCGCGCAGCCGCGCGGGCCGGTCGGCCGTCACGACGACGAGCGGGACACCGGCGTGCGCCGCCTCCATGACGGCCGGGAACAGGTTGGCCACGGCGGTGCCGGACGTGCAGACCACTGCGGCCGGCCGGACGCCGACCTTGGCCAGGCCCAGCGCGAGGAAGCCGGCCGTCCGCTCGTCGATGCGGGTGTGCAGCCGCATCGCGCCCGCGGTCGAGGCGTCGTAGAGCGCGAACGAGAGCGGGGCGTTGCGCGAACCGGGGGCGACGACCACCTCGTGCACGGCGGCGCCTCGCAGAGCCGTGACGACGGTGCGGGCGAGCTCGGTGGAGGGGTTGCTCACACCGGCTGATCCTGCCCTACGGACTCGAGCCTCCGTCGCCAGTGGTCCACCCGGTCGTCGGGAGCCGTGAGCCGGCGCAGGGCGTCGTCGTCCACCTCGGCGCGGCCGACCGGCAGCATCCCCTCGACCGGGAGCAGCGGGCTGGCGGCGACGTCGTCGGTGAGCAGCTGCACGGTCGCGAGCCCGCACGCGTGATGGAGCTCGGGCAGGGCGGCCGCGAGGGCGACGCCGGCGGCGATGCCGATGCTCGACTCGACGGCGCTGGACACGACGACCGGCAGGCCGATGTCCTCGGCGATCCGCAGGCACGCGCGTACGCCGCCCAGGGGCTGCACCTTGAGCACGGCGATGTCGGCGGCCTCGAGGTCGCGCACGCGGTAGGGATCCGCCGCGCGACGGATCGACTCGTCGGCGGCGACCGGCACGTCGACGCGACGGCGCACGACGGCGAGGTCCTCGACCGCCATCACCGGCTGCTCGACGTACTCCAGGCCGCCGGCGGCCCGGTCGATCGCGGCGATCGCGCGGACCGCCTCGTCGACGTCCCACCCACCGTTGGCATCGACGCGGACGAGCCCGTCGGGGCCGAGGGCGTCGCGGACGGCCTCCACGCGGGCGAGGTCGTCGGCGAGGGCCTGGCCCCGCTCGGCGACCTTGACCTTGGCGGTGCGGCAGCCTCCCGCGAGGACGATCGCGTGCGCGCGCTCGGGGTCGGTGGCGGGGACGGTGACGTTGACCGGGACCTCGCGGCGCAGCGGGGCCGGCCAACCGATGTCGGCGGCCTCGCGGGCACAGGCCAGCCACGGTCGCGAGGTGGCGTCGTCGTACTCCAGGAAGGGCGACCACTCGCCCCAGCCCGCCTCGCCGCGCAGCAGCACGCCCTCGCGCACGGTGATGCCGCGGAAGCGGGTGCGGAGGGGGATCGAGAAGACGTGCAGGGCAGCGCCGTCGGGCATCAGAGCCCGGCCTGGAGGGCCTGGCGGTCGACCTTGCCGTTGGGCAGCGTGGGGAGGCTCGAGGCGCGGACGAACTCGCGCGGCGCCCATGACCGCGGGTGGACCTCGCCGACCCAGTCGCGCAGCTCGGCGTCGTTGGCCGTGCCGACGATGATCGCGACGAGCTTCTGGCCCCACTCCGCGTCGGGGACGCCGAAGACCTCGGCCTGCTCGACCTGGAGGTGCGCGCGGAGCCGCTCGGCGACGAGGGCGATCGGGATCTTCACCCCGCCGCTGATCACGACGTCGTCCATGCGGCCGACGATCTGGAGCCGGCCGTCGTCGTCGAAGTGTCCCTCGTCGGAGGTGAGGAACCAGCCGTCGTCGACCGACGCCGCCGTCAGCTCGGGGTCGGACTCGTAGTGGCTGAAGAGCGTCGGGCCGGCGATCCGGACGCGCCCGCCCTGGCCGAGGGTGACGCCGACGCCGTCGAGCGGAACGCCGTCGTAGACGCACCCGCCGGCTGTCTCGGACGAGCCGTAGGTGGAGACGAGGTTGACGCCCGCCTCCTCGGCGAGCCGGCGGTGGTCGGCGTCGAGGCCGGCGCCGCCGATGAGCACGGTGTGGATGTGGGCCAGCGAGGCGAGCTGCTCGGGGTTGGCCAGGATCCGGTGGAGCTGGGTCGGCACGAGCGAGACGAACGTCGGTGTGGTGCTGTGGTCGGACGCGGCGGCGCGCCCGACGTCGAGGCCGTCCACGATGATCGGCTCGTGGCCGGCGACGAGCGAGCGCACGATCACCTGCACCCCGGCGACGTACGACGACGGGAGCGCGAGCAGCCAGCGGCCGGACTCGCCGAGCCGCCGGGCCGAGGCCTCGACGCTCGCGAGCACCGCGCGACGCGGCAGCACGACTCTCTTGGGCCTGCCGGTGGATCCGGAGGTCTCGATCAGCAGCGGGTCCGGGTTGTCGGACTCGAGCCACCGCGACAGCTGCCTGACCGCGACCGAGGGCTCGTCCGAGGGCCGAAGGAAACTCACGGACGCACGCTAACGGCTCTGCCGATCCTGTGCGCGACGGATGGCACCGACACCGGGCACAGGAGGTTCGCGCACCGTCATAGGGTCGCGACATGAGTGCGTACTGGATCTGCGTCTACAAGGCCGTGCACGACCAGGACAAGGTGACGGCGTACGCCGAGCTCGCCGGGCCCGCGATCCGCGACGGTGGCGGTCGCTTCCTCGCCCGCGGCAACCCCGAGGCCACGTTCGAGCTGGCCGAGGTGACCCGCACCGTGCTCATCGAGTTCCCGTCGGTCGAGGCCGCGGTCGCCACCCACGACAGCGAGGCCTACCAGGAGGCGCTGCGCGCCCTCGGCGACGGCGCCGACCGCGACCTCCGGGTGGTGCCCGGCTCGGAGGGCTGACTGCCCTGGCGGTGCGTGGCATCGTGGACTGATGGACGCCTTCAGGCTCGTGGTCACCGTCATGGTGATGATCGGAGTGGTCGTCGCCATCCTGCTCTTCGAGAAACGCCGGGCCCAGCGCATCGAGCGGGACACCCGGCGCATGGCGCGGGAACGTCCTCCGGGAGAGGTCGACGAGGGCGGCGACGACGGGGCACCGTAGATCGGAGGCCGACCTGCGCGGCGCGCATTGTCACGCCCGGGACGGGTACGGCTCCGGTGAGACGAGGAGGCACCATGAGCAACCAGCCCGACGAACCCCGCGCCGGCCGACCGGCCGACGCGACGGACCAGGACGATGACGCCGTGGGCGTGGAGGTCGGCATGACTGACGGCGAGGGCAGCACCTTCGAGCCGGAGGAGGACCCTGAAGGGCAGTCCGGCTGACAAGTAGAGGCAGACACTTCATGAGGGAGTGGGAGCACGTCGCGCTGGGCGACGCGGTGATCACTGGCGTCGAACGTGGACACTACGACACGGTGCTGGTGTACGGGCACCTCTCCGGTGGACCCTTCGCCGCCGTTGTCGATCCGGTGCGAGGCACGCAGATCTTCGACGTGCCTGGCTCGGACCCCGTCTTCTTCGCCGCCGTCTCGGAGCAGATCGAGCTGTCCACCGCCAGCCTGCCGCCGCTCCACCTGCTCGAGGACCGTCTGCCCGGCCCGCCGGGCAGTCCTCGCGGGCCGCTCACGATCTGCGGCGACGTGGACACCAGTGACCTCGTCCGGTTGTGGCCTGTCTGCGGCGACGAGGACGTCCACCTCGTTGCCCTCCACGAAGACGGCCGGCTGAGGACCATCGACACCGTCGGCGGAGACCCGCCGGAGGGACCGGGTCTCTGGACGGTGGCGGCGGACCCGCAGTCGACGTCGATCGTCGTGGGCCAAGCAGCCATGGTGGCGTGCGTGGCCGGACTGCTCAGAGGCGGCGGGCAAGAGCCCGGCGAGCAGTTCTGGGTCTGCGACCCCTACGACGGCTGGACCCGTCGCGATCTCGAACCGGCTCCTGAGGCCTTCACCGACATCCGTTCTGGCTTCTCCGCCGCTATCGCCGGCCACCGCGCTGGTCATCCGCTCCTGTTCAACGAGTACGGCACCCGGCTGGAGACTCCGGCGGTGCCCCTGCAACCCGACCACCCGATGGTCTGCGTCCTAGACGCCTCCGGCACTGAGGTCGCGCTGGCCCTCCAGAGCGCCGAGACCGGACCCCAGCTGTGGGTCGGCGGTGCACATCGCCCGTGGACGGCGGATCCCCTCCCCCCGGGACGGCTCGACGCTGGCCGCGGCCACGGCAGGAACCTGTGGGTCGTGGTCGGCGGACAGCTCTGGCGCGCCCCGCGCTGAACCGTCGCTCGTCGTGTCGGGGCGCGCTCGAAGGCAGGATCCGGGCGCACGAGCAGCCCGATCACCGGTCGGTGTCGGGCTGGCGGGGCGGTCAGGTTCGTCGGCGCCGCGGTGGCGGAACGGGCCGTGGTGCCGCCTCGTCCGTGGTGATCCGGATGCCGGTGGGGAGGGTCCACTCGTAGGAGCCGTCGGAGAGTCGTCGGTAGGTGAAGTCGCCGAAGGTCTTGGCGCGGTGGTGCTTGCGGCACAGGGGCGCGAGCGTGACCGGGCTGGTCTGGCCGGGCGGTCCACCTTCGTCCATCGGGACGTAGGCGTCGATGTGGTCGAGGTCGCAAGCCTCGGACGGTCGCCCGCAGCGTGGGTAGACGCAGGTGGTGTCGCGGAGGCGCACGGCCTCGGCCATCCGGGCGGGTGGGTCGTGGTGGTCGACCGGCCGGCACGACGCCAGGTCGACGACCGGCTTGATCGTCACCTTCGCGGCGGTGAGCAGCCAGGACCGAAGCCGGCCGGTCAGGACCGGGCCGAGCTTCGGTGAGTGGGCGACACCGTGGGGGTCGTCGAGGAGGTCGCGGTCGGTGACGTGGAAGACCAGCACCACCTCACCACCCTCACCATCCTCCTGGCGGCCACCAGTCGGCGTCGGACGGCGGAACGGGTTGGCGGGAGCGTGGGCGAGGTCGTCGGCGACACAGACGCCCGGGTCGCCCTCGGGGTCGACCGGTCGGTCGGGGTCGGCGATGTCATGGGCGGCCAGCAGGTCCAGCGCGGCCTGCGGGTCGGCGAGCAGCCCGACGGCGTGGGCACGACGCACGTCCTGGGTGCCGTGGTGCCCCAGCGCCCCGATCGTGGCCGCCATGGTCGAGACGGTGTGGTCGAAGGCGATCGTGTCGGCCTCGTCGAGGACCATGAACACCTCGCCCGTCCCGGGCGCACCCCGGTCGAGTCGCACGTCGACCTTCCGGGTCTCGAGCGCGGCGTCGTGGTCGGCGATCGCCCGGTCCGGGTCGGCGTACAACCGGGCCTCGTGCACCAGCACCCCGACCCGGTGCGGGTTGAGCCGACGCGGCTGCCACACCAGCAGCCGGTCCGCGTGCGCAGCCGCGTCGAGCGAGAGGTCGCGGGACCGGCGGGCCGCCTCCCGGCCCAGGTGCACCGGCACCCGCAGGGAGCGCACCAGTGCCCACAGGCGCGGGAGCCGGTGGGCGAGGTCGAGAACGTCGCCCAGCAACGCGAGCGTCGCCTCGTCGGTCTGGTCGAGGGCGGCGGCGAGCTCGAACACCGCGAACTCCGCCACCAACGGAGCACCGGGACCGGCGATCGGGATCGCCTTCTCGCCGAACATCACCGCGGCGTACGAGCCGGGCATGGGGATGGCGTCCGGACGCCACCCCGCCGCGTCGCCCTGGAACGTCGTGGGGTGGGCGTGTGCCCACGCGAGCGCCGCCTCCAGCACCTCGACCTCGGCACGCCGCCGCGCGGCCAGGGCGGCGCTCGCGCGGTCCAGCACCAGCCGAGTGGTGGACCCGGCTGCCGGAGCCTCGAGGGTGGTGGTGGACATGCATCCATCGTCCCAGAGACCACCGACACTCTGACCTGCTCGAACACATCTGTGGAGAACTCTTTTCGAACACGATGACGGCGCCGCCACTCTGGCGACGCTGTCGACCTGGCGTAGCTCAGCGAGAGCACACGGTGCAGCGCGCTGCTGCGAGACTCTGCTCATGCATCCCCACGTGCGGTCGGCGACGCCGACCGACGCCGAAGCGATCGCCCGCGCGTACGTCGCATCGTGGAATGAGGGCTTCGCACGTCTCATGCCGCCCCGTCATGCCGCCCCGCGTGCTCAACGGCGAACAGATCAGCCGTTGGTCGTCAGACCTTGATGCCGCACCGGGGCGGTGGTGGCTCGCCGAGAGCAACGAGACGGTCGTGGGCTTCGCAGGGATCTGTTCGAGCCGCGATCCGATCGACCCCGGCCTCGGAGAGCTCGACACGATTGCCGTGGCCCCGACTGCGTGGCGTCGTGGGGTGGGTCGTCGACTCATGGACCGCGCCCTCGAGGGCCTGCGCGCGGCGGACTACCTGGAGGGCATCCTCTGGACGCTCGCTCGACACGAGCAGGGCAGGACGTTCTACGAGGCCACCGGCTGGCGCGTTTCCGGGGAGGTCCGCGACGAGGGGCACCAGGTAGCTTCGCGCCGGTCCTTCGTCGATCACCCGGCCGAGTAACACCTCCCGCACTCAGCACTCAGCACTCAGCACTCAGCACTCAGCACTCAGCATCGTGACGAGCACCACCCGCCCCCTGCGGTAAATGGGAGGACGGGTGTCGGACCCGCGACGGACAATGTCCGCGATGAGCATCGTGACGACCTTGAGGCAGCAGGCCACTCCCCCGTCCCCGCTGGCGGGCAGGCTGGCCACCCAGTCGTTGCTGTTCGCGCTGGGCGAGGGCACGTTCATGGCGGGGTCGGCGGTGTTCTTCACCCAGGTCGTCGGGCTGAGCGTGGTCCAGGTGGGCCTCGGCCTCACGATCGCGGGGATCGCGTCGTTCATCGCGGCGTACCCGATGGGCCGGGTGGTCGACCGCCTCGGCGCGAAGCGTTGCTGGGCGATCAGCTCGGCGGGTCAGGGCGCGATGTTCGCCGTCTGGCCCTTCATCGACAGCTTCCAGGGCTACATCGCGATGGCGGTCGTGATGGAGGTGATCGGCGCCCTCGGCGGCGTCGCGCACGGGGCGTACACGATCGACGTCCTGCCGCCGCAGGAGCGGGTCAGCTCCCGCGCCTACATGTACTCCGCGCTCAACGTCGGCTTCACGCTCGGCTCCCTGCTGGGCATCATCGCGCTCGGTCCGGAGTCGTTGACGCTGCTGATGGTGGTGCCGCTGTTCACTGCGGTGGTCTTCCTCGTCAACGCCTACAACATCACCCGCCTGCCGGACGCCAAGCACGACATGCGGACCGCGGAGGAGCGGAAGGTCAAGATCCCCGGCCCCGGCCCGATGCGCAACGTCGGGTGGCTGGCCACCACGTTCTTCAGCGGGATGCTCTGGACCAACCAGGTGATCCTCAACGTCGTCATCCCGTTGTGGCTGGTGGACAAGACCGACGCCCCGTGGGTGATCCTGTCGCTGCTCTTCGGCACCAACACCGTGATGTGCATCGTCCTGCCGATGGCTGCTGCCCGCGGGATCAAGGACGTCACCACGGCGCTGCGCGCGATCCGGATATCGACGGTCTTCTTCATCATCTCGTGCGTGATCACCCTGTCGACGCACCACACCGTCGGCCTCTGGACGATCGCCCTGTTCTTCCTCGGCCACGTCACCCTGACCGGTGCCGAGCTCTACCTCTCCGCGGCGAGCTGGACCTTCGAGGCCGAGCTGATGGACCCGCGCCGCCGCGGCGAGTACCAGGGCGCCGCCGAGCTCAGCAGCACCCTCGGCCACGTCGGCGCACCGGCCGCCTTCACGTTCCTGGCGATGACCTGGAGCACCTGGGGCTGGCTCGTCATCGCGGGGCTGATCACCTTCGCCGCGATCGCCATCCACCCGTCCACGGCGATGGCGCGCCGCTTCCTGGAGCGCCACGTTCCCGCAGACGTGCTGGCCGACGCGGCCGCGCACGCCGGCGACGACCCCCACGCACCGGTCGGCCCACCGACCGTCGAGCAGCCCGCCCAGCCCGGCGGCGAGTCGCCGCTCGACGGACTGCCAGAATCCACCGGTGACCTCACCCGCTGACTGGCTCGCCGGCGCCCGACCGCGCACCCTCCCCGCCGCTGTCGCACCCGTCCTCGCCGGCACCGGCGTCGCGGCGTACGTCGACCAGGTGGGGCTCGGCGACCTCGCGTGGTGGAAGGCGCTGCTCGCCCTCGTCGTCAGCCTCGCGCTGCAGGTCGGGGTCAACTACGCCAACGACTACTCCGACGGCATCCGTGGCACCGATGCCGACCGCGTGGGGCCGATGCGCCTCGTCGGGTCGGGTACGGCGACGCCGCAGGCCGTGAAGGCGGCGGCCTTCGCCGCCTTCGGGGTCGCCGCCGTCGCGGGCCTCGTCCTCGCCGCCACGACGGCGTGGTGGCTCGTCGCGGTCGGCGCGGTCTGCGTGGTCGCGGCCTGGTTCTACACCGGCGGCGACCAGCCCTACGGCTACCTCGGACTGGGCGAGGTCATGGTGTTCGTGTTCTTCGGGTTGGTGGCGGTCGTCGGTACGACGTACGTGCTGACCGAGACCTGGGAGTGGCCGGCCCTCTACGCCGGCATCGGCGTCGGCGCGCTCGCGTGCGCGATCCTCGTCGCCAACAACCTGCGCGACATCCCCACCGACACCGTCGCGGGCAAGCGCACCCTCGCGGTCCGCCTGGGGGACGAGCGCACCCGCTACCTCTACGCCTTCCTCGTCCTCGTCGCCGCAGCCGCGGTGGTCGCGGTCGCGGCTGCCACGACGTGGTGGGTGCTGCTGGGACTCGGCTTCCTCGCCCGTGCGGCCGCGCCGACGAAGGCGGTGCTCGGCGGTGCCGCAGGGCCGGCACTCGTCCCGGTGCTGGCCGGCACCGGCGCTTCCGAGCTGGCCTGGTCGGTGCTCGTCGCCGCACCGCTCCTCGTGATCGGCTGAGAAAACCCGTGGCCGCCGGGGTGCGCGCTCACTAGCGTCGTGCGGATGGACTACGACTTCGCCATCCTCGACCTCGCGGACGACTCCGACGACGCCGTCGCGCTGCGCCGAGGCTGGATCGGCGCGGTGCTGCGTGGATTCCGCGACCCCCGTCCGGACGACGAGATGATCACCCGCTGGATCGACCACTACCGCCGCGACGAGGTCACCTGTCGCGGCGCCTGGCTGCCGCAGGGCGAGTTCGGCGCCGGTCCGATGCCGGTGGCGACCTACGCCAGCTTCGACAAGTCCCTGAACGCGGGGCACGAGCTGCTCCCGCTCCGGATGATCTCCGACGTCACCACGAGCTCCACCCACCGTCGCCGCGGGCTGCTCCGACGCTTCATCGAGGACGACCTCGCCGACGCCGTCGCCCACGACGTGCCGGTCGCGGCACTCACGGCCTCGGAGGCGACGATCTACGGCCGCTGGGGGTTCGGACCGGCGACCTTCGGTCAGACCGTCGAGCTCGACGCCTCCCCCGGCTTCGCGCTGCGGTCCTTCACCGACCCCGGTCGCGTCGAGCTCCTCGAGCCCGCCGACGCCTGGCCGCACGTGCAGGCCGTCTTCGACACGTTCCACGCCCGGCAGCACGGATCGGTCGCGTGGCCCTCGCAGTACGAGGACATCCACACGGGCGCCTACGACTTCAACGACCGGGGCGCCAACGGCAAGGTCCGGGCCGCGGTGCACCTCGACGCTGGAGGTGCTGTCGACGGGTTCGTGCTCTTCACGCCCGGAGAGGAGAAGTCGACGAAGGTCGAGGAGATGGTCGGCCTCACCCCGGCGTCACAGCTCGCCCTGTGGGCCTTCCTCGCCGACATGGACCACGTCCGCAAGGTGACGTTCAACATCGCCCACCCCCACGACCCCCTGCTGTGGGCACTGGTCGACCTCAACCGGCTCACGCTCACCAAGTCCTCGGAGTTCCTCTGGATCCGGGTCCTCGACGTCGAACGGGCACTGGCCGCGCGTCCCTGGACGGCCGATGGCAGCGTCGTGCTCGGCGTCGACGATCCCCAGGGGCATGCGTCCGGGAGCTACGCGATCGAGACCTCCGCCGCCCGCGCGCGGGTGTCGCGCACCAACCGGGAGGCCGAGGTCACGCTGACCACCGAGACCCTGGGCTCGATCTACCTCGGCGGGGTCACGGTCGCTGCCCTCCACCGCGCACGTCGCCTCGGCGGCAGTGACGACGCCGTACGCCGGTTCGCCGCGATGGCCGACCTGGTCGAGCCGCCCTACTGCCTCACGGGGTTCTGACCAGGTCAGTCCGAGTCCTCGCGCGCCTTGCGCTCCTCGAAGGCGGCCGACGCCCTGGCGGCGCGGGTCTCGACGCGCCTGGCGAAGGCCTCGCGCTGGCGGTCGAGGATGAAGAAGGATCCGATGCCGGAGACCAGGAAGGCCAGGACGACGGCCCAGAACAGGTTGTACTGCCCGTCGAAGAGCAGGGCCATGATCCCGACGACGACGCCGAACGAGGCGAGGAACAGCACGATGCGCAGGACGGTGTAGACCACGAACTCCTTCACGGCCACCAGCCTAGGCGTGGCTGGCTACATTGGAGGAATGCTGAAGGTGGTGCTCGTCGTCGCGGCGATCGCGTTCGTCGTGTGGGCGCTGGTCAAGCTGATGCTGCGGCGCCTCGACGGCGGTGGCGGCTCACGTCCCCGGACGCTCGGCCCCGACGACGACCCCGACTTCCTGCGCGGGCTCGACCGTCCCAGGAAGCCCAAGCCCAAGCCCAAGCCCGAGGACGACTGACCGCTCCACGGTCCGCTCCACGGCGGCCCCCTGGGCGTACGAGTGCTGGCTCGTCGTGCTGAAGTAGTTGATGCCGATGAAGTTGAACCACAGCGTCGCCGAGCCGACCAGCGCGAGGATCGCGGCGTTGCGCCCGCGCCAGCCGGCGGTCGCGCGAGCGTGGAGGTAGGCGGCGTACACCACCCAGGTGATGAAGGCCCACACCTCCTTGGGGTCCCAGTTCCAGTAGGACGACCACGCCTGGTGCGCCCAGATCGGGCCGGTGATCAGCACGCCGAACGTCCACACCGGGAAACCGAAGGCGTGCATCCGGTAGGAGATCCGGTCGAGCGCCGCGAGCTCGGGCAGGCGGGCGAGGTAGCCCGACTCCTTCGTGGAGCGGGCCTTGAGCAGGTAGAGGATCGACGTGATGCCGCCGAGGGTGAAGGCGCCGGTCGCGATGCAGGCGGCGACGACGTGGATGACGAGCCAGTAGGACTCGAGGGCCTCGGTCAGCGGGGCGACCGGCTCGTAGAGCCAGAGCACGGCGGCGAGCAGGATGCACAGCACGAAGCCGACGACGATCGGGCCGAGCCACGCGAGCCGCCAGCGCTGTGTGGTGGCGAGGAAGATCGCGACGACGACGAAGGTGCCGGTCAGCGTGAACTCGTACATGTTGCCCCACGGCACCCGGTTGGGATCCGCGGCCATCCCCCGGCCCAGCAGGGCGACGAGGTGGGCCAGCGCACCGATCCCGACCAGCAGGACGCCGAGCCGGCCGGCCATCTCGGTGCGGTGGGCGACGTCCTCGTCGAGTACGTCGTCGGCGAGCGTCCCGCCACCGGCGGCAACCGCCTCGCGGACCGGCACGTCGCGCAGCGCGGCCCACTGGACGGCGTACGCCAGGAGGGCGAGGAAGTAGACCACCCCTGCCGCGGCCACGCCCTGGTTGCTCAGGGTCTCCCACTGTGCGTCGGTCACGACTCGTCCTCTCCCCTGCCCTGTCTCAGTGCTGCCACGATCCCAGCAAGCTCGTCGCGCCCGGTCTCCGGGTCGCCCCCGGACGACCGGTCGAGCCGCGCCACCTCGACGAGTGTCGTCCCGTCGGCCTGACGCCGCGCCCGCACCCAGAGCCGGCGCGGTCGCACGAACAGCGAGCCGAGCAGGCCGAGGAGGGCCGCGACGACACCACCGAGGGCGACGAACTTGCCGGGCGACCGGCTGATCTGGATCTTGTTCCAGCGCTCGAGGCCCTCGAAGGTGACGCTGCCGAGGCCGTCGGGCAGCGTGACGCGCTCGCCGGGGCGCAGGTCCATCCGGAAGGGCTGGCCGTCGGCCTTGGTGAGCCGGGTCGCCTTCGACTTGTCGAGGACGTAGACGGAGGCGCCGGTGCCGTCGTCGAGGCCGACGTCGCCCGTCCACACCTGGAGCGAGACGAGCGGGTCGACCGCGTTGCCGAAGGCCGACGAGGGCATCGACAGCGTGCCGTCGGCGTCGCGGCCGAGCTGGAAGGTCGGGTAGAACGTGCCCTCGAGGCCGATCTGCGTGGGCTGCGCGTCGGCGGCCTTGACCACGCCGAAGGACTCGAACGTCTGCGGGTTGATCGGCAGGAACGCGGTCGGCCCGCTCTGCGCGATGTCGCCCTCGCCGTCGCGGATCGTGATGACGGGCGCGTAGCCGTGGCCGATGAGGAAGACGTCGGTGTCGCCGATCGAGAGCGGATGGTTGACCTTGAGGTCGTACTGCTGCGTCTGCGCGCCGGGCTCGGTCTCGTAGTCGAGGTGAGCGACGAACTTGCGGGCCTGCCCCGCGCGACGACCGTCGGTCATCCAGTCGACGTCGAACTCGGTGATGTCGAAGGCGAACGGCTCCATCACGGCCGGGTCGAAGAGGTCCCCGGGGGCGAAGTCGTCGTACTGGGTGAGGGTGTTGGAGAACCCGTAGTCCTTGCCGACGAACATGATGACGCCGCCCCGGTAGCCGAACAGGCTGCCGACGGCGACGCCGACCAGCACCACGATCACGGCGAGGTGGAAGAGCAGGTTGCCGGCCTCGCGGAGGTGTCCGCGCTCGGCGGCGACCGAGTCGCCGCCCTCGGTCCGGTCGACGCGGAAGCGGCGTCTGCGGATCAGGGCCGCGGCCCGGTCGAGGACGAGGTCGGGGTCCTCCTCGCAGGAGTACGACGTGCTCTCCGGCAGGCGCGAGAGGTGGCGGGGAGCTCTGGGCGGCCGGGCCCGCAGCGCGCGGGCGTACACGAAGAGGCGCGGGATGATGCAGCCGACGAGCGAGATCATCAGCAGGATGTAGATCGCGGAGAACCAGACGGAGCCGTAGACCGCGAAGAGGTCGAGCCGGTCCCAGACGGGCGCGAGGCGCGGGTGGTTGTCGCGCCACTGGGCGACCGCGAGCGAGTCGATGTCCTCCTGCGGGATCACCGAGCCGGGGATCGCCGCGAGCGCGAGCAGCAGCAGGAGCACGAGGGCCGTGCGCATCGAGGTGAGCTGGCGCCAGCTCCACCGGGCCAGGCCGCGCGCGTCGAGGTCGGCGGGGAGCGGGGTGGCCTGCCGGTCGTCGGACGGCCGTCGGTCGAGCTGCGTCACACCGGCACCCAGTAGCCCTGGACGACCTGGAGCTGGAGCCACTGCACGAGGTGGTCCCACCAGCCGGTGACGAGGAGGATGCCGACGACGATCATCATCACGCCGCCGAGGCGGACGATGAGCTGCTGGTGGCGGCGTACGGCGGCGAACGCGCGCGTCATCCGGCGGTAGGCCAGCGCGGCGGCGATGAAGGGCAGGCCCAGCCCGAGGGCGAAGACCCCCGACAGCACGGCTCCGCGGGTGGCGGTCGCCTCGTTGACCGAGAGCACGTTGATCGCGGCGAGCGTCGGTCCGACGCACGGCGTCCAGCCGACCCCGAAGAGGAAGCCGATGACGGGTGCCGCGGCCAGGCCGACGGCCGGCACCTGGTGGATGCGCCAGTCGCGCTGGAGGAAGCCGAACGCGCCGAGGAAGGCGACGCCGAGCAGGATCGTGATGACACCCAGGACGACGTTGAGCTGGCGGGTGTGCACGAACAGCCAGGCCCCGGCCGCGCCGGTGAGGCTGCCGAGCAGCACGAACACGACGGCGAAGCCGAGGACGAACAGGACCGCCCCGGTCACGAGCCGGCTGCGTCGCGCGTCCGCCAGGTCACCGCCGGAGATGCCCGTGGCGTAGGACAGGTAGCCCGGGAGCAGCGGGATCACGCAGGGGCTGAAGAACGACACCAGGCCGGCGACGAGGGCGACGGGCAGCGCGAGGACCAGCGACCCCGACAGCGCCGTGTCGCGGAACCAGTCATTCATTGCTCACCTGCTCGACCAGCGACAACAGCGTCCGGGTCGTCGGGATGCGGCCCTGCACGGACGCGGCGACGCGGCCCTGCGCGTCGAGCACCACCGTGCTCGGGATCGACCGCGGGTTGAGCGTGCCGGCGAAGGACAGCAGCGGTCGGCCGTCGGGCGCGTAGACCGAGGGATAGGGCACGTCGTTGTTGCGGACGAACGCCTGCGCCTTCTCGACCCCGGAGTCGCGGATGTTGAGCCCCAGGAACGTGACCGTGTCACCCAGCTCGGCGGCCGCCTCGTTGAGGTCGGGCTGCTCGACCCGGCAGGGCGGGCACTCCGACCACCACACGTTGACGACGACCGGCTTGCCGCGCAGGTCGGCGAGGTCGACCTCGTTGCCCTCGAGGTCGGTGCCGGTCATCTCGACCGGCGCGCCACGGTCGGCCGCCTTCACCTCGGTCGGCACGCCCTCGCCGGTGATGTAGCCCTTGTCGCCGGTCCCGGACAGGTCGGAGCAGCCGGCCAGCGCGAGCAGGCAGGCGAGCGCCACGAGGGCGACGACGGACGAGCGGAGGATCCTCAGGGCCGGTCCTCCTCCGGCGCCCCGCCCGCCGAGAACGGCGCAGACCGGTCGCCGGCCGGGATCAGGTCGCCCGCGGGCTCGGAGTAGCGCACCTGCACCATCAGGTCGTCGTCGAACACCACGCTCGTCAGCGAGCAGAGCGTGCACTGGCGGTTCTTCGGGTGGTGGAGGTAGCTGCGCTTCTCGAGGAAGAGCCGCGTCGTCCAGATCGGCAGCTGGTGGGAGACGACGACGGCCTCGTGGCCCCTCGCCGCGTCGCGGGCGTCGTGGATCGCGGCGACCATCCGGCCCGCGATCTCGTCGTACGGCTCGCCCCACGACGGCTTGAGCGGGTTGTAGAGGTGGCGCCACAGGCGCGGGCGCTTGACGAGCGTCATGGCGCCGTCGGCGAAGCTGAGCCCCTCGAAGGCGTTGGTCGACTCGATCACCCGCGGGTCGATCACCGGCGTGAGCCCACGCGCCGCGGCGAGGGGTGCACCGGTCTCCTGGGCGCGCTCGAGGGGCGAGGTACGCAGGTGGACGATGTCGCGGTCGCCGATCGACTCCGCGATCCGTTGCGCCATCTGGTTGCCGAGGTCGGACAGGTGGAACCCGTCGCGGCGGCCGTAGAGCACCCCCTCGGGGTTGTGCACCTCACCGTGCCGCAGCAGGTGGACGATGGTCTGGACGCCCATGTCAGCGACCTCCCTCGGTCGTGGCGGTGGCCGCTGCGAGCGCGGCGGCCGGGAGGGCGTCGAGGATCGTGGAGATCGCACGCTCGTCGTGGGCCGCGGAGACGAACCACGACTCGTACGCCGACGGCGGGAGGTAGACCCCCTGGTCGAGCATCGAGTGGAAGAAGGCGGCGTAGGCCGCGGTGTCCTGCTGACCCGCCTCGACGAAGTCGCGGACCGGATCGTCGCGGAAGAAGACCGAGAACATGGTGCCCGCGGACTGCACGACGTGCGGCACCGACGCCGCCCGGAGGGCCTCGGACACGGCCGCGCGGATCGTGGCCGCCGTGGCGTCGAGGTGGTCGTAGACCTCCGGCGTCGCCAGCCGCAGCGTGGCGAGGCCCGCGGTGGTCGCCACCGGGTTCCCCGAGAGCGTGCCGGCCTGGTAGACCGGCCCCTCGGGCGCGAGGTGCGACATCACGTCGGCACGACCGCCGAACGCCGCAGCGGGGAAGCCGCCGCCCATCACCTTCCCGAACGTCATCAGGTCGGGCACCCAGCCCTCGATGGCGCCGTCCAGGCCCCAGCCGCCCTGCTCGGTGGCCCGGAACCCGGTCATCACCTCGTCGCTGACGAACAGGGCGCCGTGGGCGCGGCAGGTCTCGGCGAGGAAGGCGTTGAAGCCCGGCGCCGGCGGGACGACGCCCATGTTGCCCGGCGAGGCCTCGGTGATCAGGCAGGCGATGCGCGACCCGTGGGCCTCGAAGGCGGCGAGCACGGCGTCACGGTCGTTGTAGGGCAGGACCAGCGTCTCGGCGGCCGTCGAGGCGGGTACGCCGCTGGTGCCGGGCACGGCGAGCGTCGCGACGCCCGAGCCGGCCTCGGCCAGGAGCGGGTCGACGTGGCCGTGGTAGCACCCGGCGAACTTCACGACGAGGTCGCGGCCGGTGACGCCGCGGGCGAGCCGGATCGCCGACATCGTCGCCTCGGTGCCCGAGGAGACGAAGCGGACCCGTTCGACCGGGGTGCGCGCGACGATCTCCTCGGCGAGCTCGACCTCGGGCTCGGTGGGGGTGCCGTACGACGTACCGCGGGCCACCGCGGCGGCGACGGCCGCCTGGACCTCGGGGTGCGCGTGGCCGAGCAGCATCGGTCCCCACGAGCAGATCAGGTCGACGTAGTCGTTGCCGTCGGCGTCGGTGAGCCAGGCCCCGGAGGCCGAGGTGATGAAGCGGGGCGTGCCCCCGACGGCGGTGAAGGCCCGGACGGGCGAGTTCACGCCTCCCGGCGTCACGGCGCGGGCACGGTCGAACAACGCCTGGCTCGCCGCCGTCGTCGCGGGTGTCGTCGCGGGTGTCGTCGCGGGTGTCGTCGCGGGTGTCGTCGCGGAGGTCACCGGCTCATTGTCCCGTAGCCGGGCAAGACCTCCCACTCGGCGTACCGGGGGCGTCTCGCCGTGTGCCGTGGCCCACAAGTGACTGGTGCGTAACTTGTGGCCCTTTTCACTCGTTGGGAGGTGTACGTGGCGCCCGGAGGGGGCATCATGGCTTGCAGAACTCAAGGGGAGCGATACTCATGTCGACTTTCAGCCGACTCCACAGGGCGACCGCGATCGTCCCTCTGGCCGTGCTCAGCGCCGCCTGGACCGCCAGCCTCGCAGGCGTGGGCGTCACCGCCGCGAGCGCCGACGAGAACGGCCCCGGCACGCTCCCCGACGGCACCGTGCTGCCGGCCTCCGCCATCGAGGCGCCCGCCAGCGTCGGGGACGCCGTCACCCGCACCGCGGCCCTGACCCCCGGCTCGGCCAGCAGCATCCCGCAGGCCGCTCTCGCGGCGTACCAGAGTGCCGAGGCGGTCATCAACAAGGCCGACCGCGGCTGCAGCCTGCCGTGGGAGCTGATCGCCGCGATCGGTCGCGTGGAGTCCGACCACGGTCGCTTCGGCGGCAACACCCTCGACGACCAGGGCGTGGCCCGCCCCGGCATCTACGGCATCGCCCTCAACGGCAAGAACAACACCCAGAGCATCCCCGACACCGACGCCGGGCAGTACGACAACGACACGAAGTGGGACCGCGCGGTCGGCCCGATGCAGTTCATCCCCTCGACCTGGTCGGTCGTCGGCGTGGACGGCGACAGCGACGGCACCCGCAACCCCCAGGACATCGACGACGCGGCCCTCGCGACCTCCGTCTACCTCTGCTCCGGCGACGACGACCTGTCCGCCGAGAAGGGCCAGCGCGCCGCGGTCTACCGCTACAACCACTCCAACGACTACGTCGACCTGGTCCTGTCGATCATGCAGGCCTACATGGACGGCGACTTCAGCGCGGTCCCGACCTCGGTCCTCACCTCGGGCGTGATCATGCCCGACACGCAGGGCACCGGCGGCAAGGGCGGCAACACCGGCGGCGGCAAGGGTGGCGGCAAGGGCACCTCGACGCCGACCGTGAAGCCCACGAAGTCGCCCACGAAGGCGCCGACGCAGACGCCGACACCGACCCAGGCTCCCACGCAGACACCGACCCAGTCGCCCACCTCGAGCCCGACGTCGACGCCGACCTCGCAGAACCCGGTGCCGACCAGCACCCCGACGGTGAACCCGACGGTGCCCACCACGCTCCCGCCGCTCCCGACCGCGACCATCTCGCAGACGCTCACCCTCGCCGAGGCGATCGCCATCTGCACCTCACAGGGCGTGATCGACCTGCCGCTCACGGGCACCAACGAGCTGTTGGACTGCGCCAACAAGCTGCTCAACCCCTGAGCGGTCGCTGACGCCACCGGGTCAGGGCAACCGCCTGCCCGCTCCGTAGGACCTCCCGCGAGGGATCAGCGGCGGACGAGGCGCGCGGCCTCGGAGGCCCAGTAGGTGAGGATCACGTCGGCACCGGCGCGGCGGATCGAGGTGAGGGTCTCCATGATGGCGGCCTCGCGGTCGATCCAGCCGTTGGCGGCGGCGGCCTCGACCATGGAGTACTCGCCGGAGATGTTGTAGGCGGCGACGGGGATGTCGACGGCGTCGCGCACGCGGCGTACGACGTCGAGGTAGGCCAGGGCGGGCTTCACCATCACGATGTCGGCGCCCTGCTCCACGTCGAGCAGCACCTCGCGCACACCCTCGAGGGCGTTGGCGGGGTCCTGCTGGTAGGTCCGGCGGTCGCCGACGAGGGAGGAGTCGACGGCCTCGCGGAACGGCCCGAAGAACGCCGAGGCGTACTTCGCGGAGTAGGCGAGGATCGAGACGTGGTGGTGGCCGGCGGCGTCGAGCGCTGCGCGGACCACACCGACCTGGCCGTCCATCATCCCGCTGGGACCGACCATGTCGACGCCGGCCGCGGCCTGCGCCAGCGCCATGTCGGCGTACGCCGCCAGCGTGAGGTCGTTGTCGACGTCACCGTCGGGCGTGAGCAGTCCGCAGTGGCCGTGGTCGGTGAACTCGTCGAGGCACAGGTCGGACATCACCGTGAGCTGGTCGCCCACCTCGGCGACCACGTCGGTGATCGCGAGGTTGAGCACGCCGCCGGGGTCGATGCCGCCGGAGCCGGTGGCGTCCTTGGTCTCCGGGACGCCGAAGAGCATCACGCCGCCGAGGCCGAGCTCGGCCGCCTCCGCGACCGCGGCCCTGAGCGAGTCGCGGGAGTGCTGGACGACGCCCGGCATCGACGAGATCGGCCGCGGTTCGGTCGCGTTCTCGCGGACGAACACGGGGAGCACCAGCGAGCTCGGCTGCACCGACGTCTCGGCCACCATCCGGCGCAGCGCAGGCGTGCGTCGCAGCCGGCGCGGCCGGACGAGCGGGGTCGCGATCTCGCGGTGCTCCTCGCTCACTTGGCCCGCGCCTTCCTCCGGCCCGAGGCGGTGCGCTCGCTCGGCCGCGTGACGGGCTCCCCGGTCTCCAGCATCGCGAGGCGTCGGGCGGCGCCGAAGTCGGCGAGGGCGTCCACGAGGACCTCCACGTCGGGCGTCGGCGCGAGCACGTCGACCCGCAGGCCGTGCTCCTCCGCGGTCTTGGCGGTGGCCGGGCCGATGACGGCGATGATCGTCGACGGGTGCGGCTTGCCGGCGATGCCGACGAGGTTGCGCACGGTCGAGGACGACGTGAAGACGACCGCGTCGAACTTGCCGGTCTTGATCGCGTCGCGGACCGGCGCCGGCGGCGGGGTGGCGCGCACGGTGCGGTAGGCCGTCACGTCGTCGCACTCCCAGCCCAGGTCGATCAGGCCGGCGACGAGGTTCTCGGTGGCGATGTCGGCGCGGGGCAGGAAGACCCGGTTGATCGGGTCGAGCACGTCGTCGTAGGGCGGCCAGTCCTCGAGCAGGCCGGCGGCGGACTGCTCACCGGACGGCACCAGGTCGGCGCGCAGGCCCCAGTCGGCGATGGCCTGGGCGGTCTTGTCGCCGACGGCCGCGATCTTGAGGCCGGAGAACGCGCGGGCGTCGAGGCCGTAGTCCTCGAACTTCTCGCGCACGGCCTTGACCGCGTTGACCGAGGTGAAGGCGATCCACTCGTAGCGGCCCTCGACGAGGCCGCGCACGGCCTTGTCCATCTGGAGCGGGTTGCGGGGCGGCTCGACCGAGATGGTCGGCACCTCCTCGGGCACCGCGCCGTACTCGCGGAGGCGACGGGACAGCGAGCCGGCCTGCTCCTTGGTGCGGGGCACCAGCGCGCGCCAGCCGAACAGCGGCTTGGTCTCGAACCACGACAGTGTCTGACGCAGGTCGACGACGTCGCCGATGACGATGATCGCCGGCGGCGCGATCCGCGCCGAGCGGATGTCGGCGGCGACCGCGCCGAGGGTCGAGATGAGCGTCTGCTGCTCGGTCGTCGTCCCGACGCGGGTCACCGCGACGGGCGTCTCGGGCGACCGGCCGGCCTCGACCAGCGCGGCCGAGGTCTCGCCGATGCTGCCGACGCCGGAGAGCAGGACGAGCGTGCGGTCGTCGGCGTACGCGCTCCAGTCGACCTTGTCGCCGCAGGTGACGACGGCCATCTCCTTGTGGCGCTTGGTGGTCAGCGGGATGCCGGCGTAGGCCGGGACCGCGCTCACCGACGAGACGCCGGGGACGACCTCGAAGCCGACGCCGGCCTTCACGCACGCCTGCGCCTCCTCCGGCCCGGAGGCGTAGAGGAACGGGTCGCCGGTCATCAGGCGCACCACGCGCTGCTTCTTGCCGTGGCGTACGACGACCTTGGCGCGGGCGGCGTGGGTGAGCGGCTGCCCGTCCTCGCCGAAGCCGCCGTCGACGATCTCCGGGCCGTCCTCGCCCAGGGCGAGACCGAGCACGGAGCGGACCAGGTCGACGTGTTCGGGCGCCTCGGTGACGACCACCTCGGCGCTCTGGATCAGCTCCACGGCACGCACCGTCAACAGGCCCGGGTCTCCGGGTCCACTGCCGACGAACGACACCCAACCCTGGGTCGCACCCCTGTCGTGGGTGGTGGCCTGCGGGGTCTGTACTCGCGTCATGCGTGTGTGTTCCTCACTGGTGGTGCTTGCATCAGGTCTGCTGCTCCGTCGTCGAGCATGTCGCTCGCGAGTCGTCTGCCGAGCTGTTCGGCCTCGGTGACCGGGCCGGTGGCGCTCATCCGCACGGACAGGCCCCCGTCCTCGGACAGGGCCACGGCGCGCAGCCACAGCTCCTCCCCGTCCTCGCCCTCGACGACCTCGGCCAGGGCACCCAGCGGGGCGGAGCAACCGGCCTCGAGGGTGTTGAGCACGGCCCGCTCCGCGGTGACCGCGGCACGGGTGGGGGCGTCGTCCAGCCGGGACAGTGCGTCCACCAGGTCGGTGTCGCCGGAGCGGCACTCGACGGCGAGCGCACCCTGCCCGGGGGCGGGAAGCATCTGGAGGGGGTCGAGGACCTCGGTGATCTCGTCGAGGCGACCGAGACGGGCCAGGCCGGCGCGGGCCAGCACCACGGCGTCGTACGACCCCTCGCGGACCTTGCGGACCCGGGTGTCGACGTTGCCGCGGATGCCCTCGATGTCGAGGCCGAGCCCGAGCGCCTCGAGCTGCGCGACCCGGCGCGGGGAGCCGGTGCCGAGGCGGCTGCCGACCGGCAGCTCGCCGAGCGTCATCCCGTCGCGGGCGACGACCGCGTCGCGCGGGTCCTCGCGCTGCGGCACGGCGGCGAGCGCGATGCCGTCGGCGGGCGTGGTCGGGAGGTCCTTGAGCGAGTGGACGGCGACGTCCACCCGCCCGTCGAGCAGGGCGTCGCGCAGCGCGCTGACGAAGACTCCGGTGCCGCCCAGGGTGGCGAGGGGAGCCGAGCTGCGGTCGCCCTCGGTGGAGACCTCGACCAGGTCGACCTCGCGGCCGAGGCGCTCGCGGATCAGGTCGGCGACGAGACCGGACTGGGTGGTGGCCAGCGCGGAGGCGCGGGTGCCGAGGCGGAGCGGGGTGGTCATGGCTTGCCCTCCGCTCGCGTCATCGCGTCCACGGCCTCGGGGTCGAGGCGGAACAGCTCGGCCAGCGCGGCGGTGTAGGACACGGCCGGCTCGGCGTCGGCGAGCTCCTTGACGCGGACGGTGGGCTCGTGGAGCAGCTTGTCGGCCACGCGTCGGACGGTCTGCAGCACCTCGGCGCGGGTCGTTTCGTCGAGCCCGGGAAGCCGTGCGGCGAGTCGCTCCATCTCGGCGTCGACCACGGTGGTGGCCATCGACCGGAGGGCGACGACGGTGGGGGTGACGCTCGCCTGGCGGCGTACGGCCAGGAAGGCGGCGATCTCCTGCGCGACGATGGTGCGGACGTCGTCGACGCCGGCGGCCGACTCGAGGCCGCGCAGCTCGTCGGCGAGGCCGGCCAGGCTGATCAGCTCGACCGCGGGCAGGTCGGCGACGGAGGGGTCGACGTCGTGCGGCAGCGCGAGGTCGATGACGGCCAGCGGACGGTCGCTGCCGGTCCGGGCGGTGACGACGTCGGCGAGCCGGACCAGCGGCTCGGGCGCCCCGGTGCACGAGACCACGATGTCGGCCGCGGCCAGCTCGTCGGCGAGCGCCGACAGCGGCGCGGACGTGGCGCCGTACTCACCGGCGAGCCGCTCGGCGCTGGCGGACGTGCGGTTGAGCACGGTGATGGCGCCCGCGCCACCGCGGGCGAGGTGGGCGGCGGCCAGCGACGCCATGGCACCGGCACCGATGATGAGCGCGCGGGCACCGGCGACGGGGACGCTGCTGCGCTCGAGCGCGGCGGTGACCAGCGACGGGGCCGCACGATCGATGTCGGTCTCGGCGTGGGCGCGCTTGCCGACGCGCAGGGCCCGCTGGAAGAGCGTGTTGAGGGCTGGGCCGACGGTGCCGTGCTCCTGACCGAGGCGCAGCGCGTCACGGGTCTGGCCGAGGATCTGGCCCTCGCCGACGACCATCGAGTCGAGTCCGGCGGCGACCTGGAAGAGGTGGGAGACGGCGCCCTCGTCGTAGTGGACGTAGAGGTGCGGCAGCAGCGTCTCGGTGGACTGCTCGGCGCGGGCGACGAGGAGGCCGGAGAGGTCCTCGACGCTGCCGTGGAAGCGGTCGACCTCGGCGTAGACCTCGAGGCGGTTGCAGGTGACGATCGCGGTCGCCTCGGTCACGTGCTCACCGGCGATGACGTCCTCGATCAGCTTGACCGTGCCGTCGGGGTCGAGGACGAGCCGCTCGAGCAGCTCGACCGGCGCGGACTTGTGGGAGATGCCCACCACGAGGACGCTCATGGACGTACTCGCTTCGCTCCGTGCGCCGATGAGGCACATGACGCACTGCGCTGAATGATTCGCTCGCTCCGCTCGCTCATGACACCCCTTCCGCTGCGGGTGCCACCGACTTGCGCTGCTCGTGGTACGCCAGGATCTGCAGCTCGATGGACAGGTCGACCTTGCGTACGTCGACGCCGTCCGGCACCGAGAGGACGCTCGGCGCGAAGTTGAGGATGCTGGTGATGCCCGCGGCGACCATCCGGTCGGCGACCGACTGCGCGGCGACGGCAGGAGTCGCGATCACGCCGATGGAGACGTCGTGCTCGGTGACGATCGACTCGAGGTCCTCGAAGGAACGGACGTCGAGCCCGGCGACGACCTCCTCGTGGCGGCTGGGGTCGGCGTCGAGCAGCGCGACGACGCGGAAGCCGCGGCTGCGGAAGCCGGAGTAGTTGGCGAGCGCGTGGCCGAGGTTGCCGATGCCGACGATGACCACGGGCCAGTCGTGCGTCACGCCGATCTCGCGGGCGATCTGGTAGCGGAGGTACTCCACGTCGTAGCCGACGCCCCGGGTGCCGTAGCTGCCGAGGTAGGAGAGGTCCTTGCGGAGCTTGGCGCTGTTGACCCCGGCCGTCGCGGCGAGCTCCTCGCTGGAGCAGGTGGTCGTCCCGCCCTCCGCGAGGCCGATCAGGGCACGCAGGTACACGGGAAGCCTGGCGACAGTTGCCTCGGGAATGTCCCGGGCAGAGTCGGGGGTCCGTGCGGTCACAGCTTGCTTCTCTCCAGCCAGGTGACGGGGATCGCCTGACCCGGTCACTGTAGGAGTTTGTGAACGGGAGAACAAAACGAGAGGAGGTCGGGCTAGCACATGTGAGATGACCCACCCGCGCCGGGTGTCGACAGCGTCCGCCGGGTGTGGTGACCACCGCGTCCTTGTGCGGTTGCTGCGACGTACCCGCTGCATCACCGGCACCGCGCAAGGCTGTCGCGAGCGCGCCGCACGCGCCCCCGGTCGGGGAGGCGTTCCCCGACGAGCCGGCTCAGCCGAGCGCTGCCCGCAGCCGGGCCTCGTCGACGCGCCAGAAGTCGTGCTGCCGGCCGTCGACGAAGGTCACCGGGACCTCGTCGCCGAAGCGGTCCGCGAGGTCGCTGTCGGCGTCGACGTCGACCTCGTCGAAGGACTCCCCCAGCTCGTCGCAGACCCGCGCCACGACCCGCCTGGCCTCGTCGCAGAGGTGGCAGCCGTGGCGGGAGTAGAAGGTGATGCGCGCGCTGCTCACTCGGGGTCCCCGCGGCGTTGTTCGGGGGAGCGGAGCGGAGGAGAAGAACGGCGTGGGGCATTCATTCGAGGAGCTCGGAGATCCGGCGCCGCTCGATGCCGCGCAGGCGTCCCTTCTGGACCTTGCCGGTGACGGTGAGCGGGAGGGCGTCGACCACCTCGATGCGCGTCGGCTGCTTGAACCGGGCCAGCCGCACGATCGTGTGCGCCCGGACGGCCTCCTCGAGGTGCGTCACCGGACGGGACGCGACGACGTAGGCCACCACGGCCTCGCCGGTCTCGGGGTCGGGGACGCCGATGACCGCGGCGTCGGACACGCCGTCCACCTCACGGATGACGTCCTCGACCTCCGTCGGGTAGACGTTGAAGCCGCTGACGATGACGAGCTCCTTGACCCGGTCGACCAGGAAGAGGTCGCCGCTCGGGTCGAGGAAGCCCACGTCACCGGTGCCGTACCAGCCGTCGGCATCGGGGCCGTCCGACCCGTCCGGCCAGTAGCCGCTGAAGAGGTTGGCGCCGCGGACCTGGATCACGCCGGGATCCTCGCCCTCGACGACGTGGTAGGTCTCGTCGACCAGCCGGAGCTCGATGCCGGGCAGCGCTGCCCCGACCGAGCCGGCCTGGTTGGTCTGGCTGCAGAGCGTGCTGGTGACGACGGGCGAGGCCTCGGTCAGGCCGTAGCCCTGGTGCACCGGGATTCCGGTGATCGAGGTGAACTCCTCGATCACGTGCGGCTCGAGCGGCGCGGAGCCCGACAGCACCAGCCGCACCGGGCCGAGGCGCTCGCGCAGGTGCTCGTCGGGCAGCCAGTGCGCGAACACGGGCGGGGCGATCGGCACGACGCTGCACGCCTCGTCGTCGATGAGGTCGAGCACCGCCTGCGGCTCGAACTGCTCGACCAGCAGCAGCCGCGCGCGGTGGCGCAGCACCCCGCCGAGGACGGCGTTGAGCCCGTAGACGTGGAAGAGCGGCAGCACGCCGAGGACGACGTCGTCGCCGTGCATCATCGGCGGCTCCACGGCGGCAACCTGCTCGATGTTGGCGAGGAGCGCCCGGTGGCTGAGCATCGCGGCGCGGGGGCGACCCGACGTGCCGCTGGTGTAGAGGAGCGCGGCGAGCTTCTCGGGGTCGGGCAGCGGCGGCACGGGGCGTACGACGTCCGCGCGCAGCGCCGCGAACGCGACCTCGCCCGGCCCGGGCTCGGTGCCGGTGACCACGACGGTCGGGGCGGCGACGTCGTCCAGCTCCGCCAGCGCCCGGCGTACGACGTCGACGGCGGTCTCGTCGGCCACGACGAGCCGCGTCACCGAGTCGGCGATCATCCGGGCGACCTCGCCGGCGGTGGAGCGCGGGTTCACCGGGACGGCGACGACCTGGGCGCGGAGCACGCCGAGGTAGGTCGTCACGAACTCGATCCGGTTGCCGACGAGGATCATCACCCGCTGGCCCGCCCGGATCCCGTGCGAGCCGAGGCCGGTCGCGATCCGGGCGACCTCGTCCTCCAGCCCGGCCCACGTGAGCGTGCGCCCGCCGCTCTCCACGAGGGCCTGCCTGTCGGGCACGTCCTCGGCGGCCTCGGCCGCGAACGCGGAGATGTCGTTGCGCGGCATGGATCGATCCTTCCACAGCCGGGGCGGGCTCGGGCCCGGCTAGGCTCGTCGGGTGACCCCGTCGGAGCGACCGCGCAGGCTCAACCTGCAGCAGCGATCGGCCCTCGCGGGAGAGGCCGCCGCGGCGGCCGCGGAGGTCGAGAGCGCGCTCACGCTGCCCAGCGACCCGACCGCCGCCGCCTTCTTCGACGTCGACAACACGGTGATGCAGGGCGCGAGCATCTTCCACCTCGCGCGCGGGCTGCACCGCCGCAAGTTCTTCACCACCCGCGAGATCGCCGGGGCCGCCTGGAAGCAGGCCTACTTCCGCATCGTCGGGGTCGAGGACCCCGCCCACGTCGCCGAGGCCCGTGCCTCCGCCCTGTCCTTCATCGCCGGGCACACCACGGCCGAGCTCGAGGAGCTCGGCGAGCTGATCTTCGACGAGGCGATGGCGCACCGGATCTGGCCCGGCACCCGTGCCCTCGCCCAGCTCCACCTCGACGAGGGCCAGCGCGTCTGGCTGGTGACCGCCGCTCCGATCGAGATCGCCAGCATCATCGCGCGCCGGCTCGGACTCACCGGGGCGATGGGCACCGTCGCCGAGCACGTCGACGGCGTCTACACCGGCCAGCTCGTCGGCGACCTGCTGCACGGGCCGGCCAAGGCCGAGGCGATCAAGGCGCTGGCCGCGCGCGAGGGCCTCGACCTGGCCCGCTGCTCGGCCTACTCCGACTCCTCCAACGACCTGCCGATGCTCTCGATGGTGGGCGACCCCTGCGCCATCAACCCCGACTCGCGGTTGCGCGCGCACGCCCGGGCCCACGGGTGGCGGATCCGCGACTACCGCACCGGTCGCAAGGCCGCCCGTGCCGGTCTCGTGGCAGCCGCCGTCGCCGGCGCCGTGTCGGGTGCCGTCGCCGCCGGCGTCAGCGTGCGGGGGCGCGACCGCTCCTGACTCCCTGTAACTCGTAGTTACTCACGGGTTCACAAGGACGCCGCAGCCATTTATCGTGAAGACTGCTGCGACCGGGAGGGACTACCGCATGCATGCCTTCGAGGACGGCCTCGACGCGCTCCGGCGCGCGGTGTGGGCTGCCCTCTCTCCGCCGCTGCCCGGCCTCGCGGGCGGCGGCATCCTGTACGCCGAGACGGCCGCCCCCGGCTCGGCGTCGCTGCCGACCCACGGCGACCACGGCGACCGGTTCGGAGGCGGCTCCCCCGTCGGCGACGAGGACCAGGCGGCGTCGTCCGAGGTCGACGAGGCCGAGGGCGAGCGGTTGATCGCGCTCGTCGAGCTGGCCCGCCAGGGAGACAAGGAGGCGTTCGGCCTCCTCTACGACCACTACCAGGCCTCGGTCTACCGCTTCCTCTACTACCGCACCCGCTCGCAGGCGCTGGCCGAGGACCTCACCTCGGAGACCTTCTTCCGGGCGCTGCGCAGCATGAACAACTTCCGGTGGCAGGGCAAGGACTTCGGCGCCTGGCTGATGACCATCGCGCGCAACCTCACCACCGACCACTTCAAGGCAGGTCGTACGCGCCTCGAGATGACCACCGAGGACATGACGCCGCACGACGATGCGACCGAGGGGCCGGAGAGCGCGGTCATCGCCGGGCTGACCAACGAGGTCCTGCTGACGGCCCTCACCGAGCTGCCGACCGAGCAGCGCGAGTGCCTGATCATGCGGTTCCTGCAGGGGATGTCGATCGCCGAGACGGCACAGGCCCTCGGCCGCTCGGACGGTGCCGTCAAGCAGCTCCAGCTCCGCGGCGTGCGCAATCTCGCCAAGCTGATGCCGGAGGGGTTGAGAGACTGATGGCCTCACCCGTAACTTGCACCCGATCTTGTTCGTTCGTCTGTGTGGGAGGACCCACCAGCAGCGAGACAGGAAGGGCGCGATGACAACCGCCTTCTCGGCACGACGCCGTGCCGACGACTTCGAGGCCCTCCTCACCCGGGGGCCCGGCACCCCGCTCTCCGAGCGCGAGGCCGCGCGCTTCGCCGAGCTCGTGGGGCTCGTGTCCGACCTGCGTGCCCTGCCGGACGTGGCCCCCCGCGCCGAGTTCGTCAGCTCGCTCCGCGAGAGCCTGATGGCTGAGGCCGACACCGCGCTCGTGCGCCAGCCGCCCGCGCCGCAGCGACTGGCCATGCCCGCCACCACGCGGCCACGCGACCGCCGCCTCGCCACCCTGCTCGGCGGTGCCGCCCTCGTGGGCGCGACCGCCACGATGGCCGTGGCCGCCCAGACCTCGCTGCCGGGCGAGTCGCTCTACGGTGTCAAGCGCGGCATCGAGTCCGCACAGGTGCGCCTCGCCGGAGACGACTCCGCACGCGGCCGCGCCCTCCTCGCCCAGGCCGGGACCCGCCTGACCGAGCTCGAGGAGATGGCGGCGGGCGACGGCGGCGCCGAGCAGCTCATCCCCGACACCCTCGACATCTTCACCGAGCAGTCGGGCGACGGCGTCCGCAGCCTGCTGACGGCCTACGGCTCCGGGGGTTCCGACGAGGACGTCCGGATCGCCCGCGCATTCACCTCGACGAGCATGGAGCGCCTCGACGCGCTCCAGCGCGACCTGCCCGAGAGCGCCGGCGACGAGCTGCTCACCGCGGGCCGCACCCTCACCGACCTCGACATCGAGATCAGCACGGCCTGCGGCCTCTGCGCGGGCAGCCTCACCCGCACGCCCGACTTCCTGCTCAGCAGCGCGCCGCTCGACCTCGTCCAGGGCCTCGACATCGACGAGGTCACCCTCGAGGCGGCCCCGCTGTCGGGCCAGGACGTCTCCGGCATCACCATCCCGAAGGCGCTCCAGTCGCCGGACGGGCTGCTTCCCGACCCGTCGCCGACCCCCTCCGTGCCGGCGAAGACGCCCGCCGTGGTGCCCGAGACACCGAAGCCCACCCCGACCATTCCCACCAAGGGCGACCCGACGAAGCCGGTCAAGGACCTCACTGACGAGGTCACCGAGACCACCGACAACATCGCCACCCAGCTCGACGGGGTCACCGGCGGGGCGATCGGCGGGCTGACCGGCTCGGTCAACAACGCCACGGGCGGACTGATCGGCGAGGTCACCGGAGTCGTCAACGGCGCCACCGGCGGCACCACCGGCAACGTGACCGGTGGCCTGCTTCCCTGACCCGCAGGGCTGGCGGACGGGTCAGCTGAAGACGCCGTCGCGCTCGCGCAACAGGTCGAAGAGCGTGTGCTGGATGGTCTCTCGCACCTGGTCGGTGACGTTGAAGACCAGCATCGGGTCCTCGGCCTCGGCCGGGTCGTAGGAGTCCGTGCGGATCGGCTCGCCGAACTCGAGGATCCACTTCGACGGCAGCGGCACCATGCCGAGCGGGCCCAGCCACGGGAAGAACGGGGTGATCGGGATGTAGGGCACACCGAGCAGCCGGGCCAGCGAAGGCACGTTGCCGACGAGGGGGTAGATCTCCTCGGCGCCGACCACGGAGAGCGGGATGATGGGTACGCCGGTGCGCAGCGCCGCGGAGACGAACCCGCCGCGGCCGAACCGCTGCAGCTTGTAACGCTCGCTGAACGGCTTGCCGATCCCCTTGAAGCCCTCCGGCCACACGCCGACGAGGTCGCCGCCCGACAGCATCCGCTCCGCGTCCTCGACGCAGGCGAGCGTCGCGCCGCCCTTGCGCGCGAGCGAGCTGACGACCGGCATCTTGAAGACGAGGTCGGCGCCGAGGGGGCGCAGGAACCGGTGGGCGTGGTCGTGGACGGCCAGCATCGTCATCAGGCCGTCGAGCGGGACGGTGCCGGAGTGGTTGGAGACGACCAGCGCTCCCCCCTCGGCCGGGATGTTCTCCAGGCCGCGCACCTCGAGGCGGAACCACTTCTCGGCGATCGGCCGCAGCGCCGCCATGAAGAAGCGCTCGGTCAGCTCGCGGTCGAAGCCGTAGTCGTCGACCTCGTAGTCGCCCTCCAGCCGGCGGCGGGCGAACGCCATCAGCTCGGCGGCGCGGCGCTCCCAGTCGTCGCCGAGGACCTCGTGCGCGGCGCCCTGCAGGGCCGCGATCCAGTCGCCGACGGGGATCCCCGTCGTCGGTGCGTCGCCCGACGGCGCCGACGCCGCCGGCTGCTCGGTGGGCGTCGGGTCGGGGGTCGGCGTGGCCTTCGCCTTCGCCTCCGCCCTCGTCGTCGCCTTCTTCCTCGGAGGCGTGGCCTTGGCCGTCCTCCTCGGCGCGGCGGCGGGCTTGCGGGTCGCCGACAGGTTGCGTGCGGCGGACGACGGGCGTGCGCTGCCCGAGCCGCGCCCGGGACGACCGCCGGTGCCGATCGGGATGACGACCGCGTCCTCGCGTGCTTCCTCAGCCACGACCTGCTCCTTCCGTGACCCGCTCGGTCGCCGGCGTGACCGAGCGACAGAAGTCGGCGAAGGCCTCGGCCGTCGTGAAGGACGGCTCGAAGCCGAGCACGGTCCGCATCCGGGTGGTGTCCACACCCCGACCGTAGGTGAGGAACCCGAGCTGCTCGGGGGAGAAGTCCGACAGGCGGGCCTGGCGCATCGTGGCGCCGAGGCGACCGACGGCGAACCGGGGCAACGCGACCGACGGCGTGCCGAGACGGCGTACGGCCTGGGCGAGGGTCATCGGCCCGTCGCCCGCCACGTTGAAGGTGCCGGGGACCGAGTGGGTCGCGGCGTGGCTGAGCACGCGCATCAGGTCGTCCTCGTGGAGGAACTGCAGGCGGGGGTCGAAGCCCAGCACCCGTGGGATCACGGGCAACCGGAAGTAGTTGGTGAGCGGGCTCGACACGTGGGGCCCGATCACGTTGGCCGCGCGGACCATCGTGACGTCGACGTCGGGGCGTCGGCGGGCGAACCCGCGGACGTAGCCCTCGATCTCGAAGACGTCCTTGGCGTAGCCCGAGGACGGCAGCCGCTTGGGCCCCATGTCCTCGGTGAACATCGCGGGGTCGCGCGGGCTCGAGCCGTAGACCGTGGTGGTCGACTTCACGACGAGGCGGTCGACCGTCGTCGACTTCTGGCACGCAGCGAGCAGCTGCATGGAGCCGATGACGTTGAGCTCCTTCATCGTCCCGCGCCCGCCGGCGGAGCCGGGGGTGGCGATCACGCTCATGTGGACGACGGTGTCGACGTCCTCCTTCGCGAGGACCTTCGCGATGACGGGGTTGCGGATGTCAGCGCGGACGAAGGAGACGTCCCCGATGTCGCCCCGCGGGGGGACGACGTCCACCCCGATGACTCGATCGATGGACGGGTCGCCGGCCGCGGCGCGCGCGAAGCGTCGGCCGATGTCCCGGGAGATCCCGGTGACCAGCACGACCCGTCCCATGGTCGAGGGTGTTACTTGCCGAGCTTGCGGCGCTGGACGCGCGTCTTCTTGAGGAGCTTGCGGTGCTTCTTCTTGGCCATGCGCTTGCGCCGCTTCTTGATGACAGAACCCACGTGGATCAGACCTTCCTATTCCGCCGACGCTCGTCGGCCGGACCCCGACACCCTACTTGGCAGCGGGGTGAGGGGAGGAATCGCCTCAGGACGGTGGGATCACGCAGCGCAGCGGGCGGATCAACCGGCGTTGTAGAAGCTCTTGCGCAGGTACTCGTTGACGTCGTCCTCGGTGACCCGGAACGAGCGACCGACGCGGACCGCGGGCAGCTCGCCGCCGTGGACGAGACGGTAGACGGTCATCTTCGAGACGCGCATCTTCGCGGCGACCTCGGCGATGGTCAGGAACCTGGCCTCGGACATGTCTCCAGGGGTGTTCTCAGCCATGGTGTGCACCGATCCTTCGTCGCGGAACGGCGCCGGCTTCCCCACCGGCGTCACAGGCGTGCCGCTCCGACTGAGATTAGGGGGCGCGTGACGCGTGGGGAAGAGGAATGCCAAAGAAACTTGTGTGACTCGCGGCGTGGCTGCTTGAAGTTTTACCCTTCGCGCTCGCCGCCTGGTCGCTCAGGGGAGCGGATCGAGGCCGTGGAGCGGGAAGACCTCCGTGCGGGTCGCGTTGATCGCGCGGTCCAGCCAGGAGTCCGGGTCGTAGCCCGCCGACCAGTCGCGGTACGCCGGCGTGCGGCCGTCGGTCATCCGGTGCGGGGCCGTCGCGCCCAGCACCTCCTCGACGTAGGCCCGCCACTCCGGCGGCGTCGCCACGGTGGGCTCGATCGGGCGGCCGGAGACGATCGCGAGCAGGTGCGCCCACGACCGCGGGACCACGTCGACGATGGAGTAGCCGCCACCGCCGGTGACCACCCACTTGCCGCCGGAGACCTCGTGGGCGAGCTCGTGGAGGGCGAGGTACGCCGCCCGCTGGCCGTCGATGCTCAGCATCATGTGGGCGAGCGGGTCGTCCATGTGGGAGTCGCAGCCGTGCTGGGTGACGAGCACGTCGGGCGCGAACTCGCGCAGGAGCGGGGGTACGACGGCGTGGAACGCGCGCAGCCAGCCCGCGTCGGAGGTGCCGGGCGGGAGCGCGACGTTGACCGCCGTCCCTTCGGCACCGTCCCCGCCGGTGTCGCCGGCGAAGCCGGTGCCGGGGAAGAGCATCTGGCCGGTCTCGTGCAGCGAGATCGTCAGCACGCGCGGGTCGTCCCAGAAGATCGCCTCGACCCCGTCGCCGTGGTGGACGTCGATGTCGACGTACGCCACCCGCTCGGCGCCGTCGGCGAGGAGCTGCTTGATGCCGATCGCGACGTCGTTGTAGATGCAGAAGCCGCTCGCCCGGTCCGGCATCGCGTGGTGCAGCCCGCCCGCGATGTTGACCGAGTGCAGCGACTCGCCGCTCCAGACCTGGCGGACCGCCTCGAGGGTGGCACCGACCACGTGCGCGCTGGCGATGTGCATGTCCTTGAAGACCGGGTCGTCGTCGGTGCCGAGCCCGCACTCGGGTGACTCGTAGCCCGGCTCGGTGCCCGCGCGCGTCACCGCGTCGATGAGGACCTGCCCGTGGACGGTGGCGATCTGCTCGTCGGTGGCCATCGGGGCGTCGACCCGCTTGAGGCCGTCGAGGATGCCGAGCTCCTCGGCCAGCCGCATCGTCAGGTCGACGCGGACCGGGGACATCGGATGGGTCGGGCCGAAGTTGTAGTCGGTGAGCGTCGGGTCGAACACGACAGACGTCGGGCCGGCGCACTCCATGTGGCGGACGTTACTCCCGCGCGTCGACGGTGCGGTCGTACGGCTGGACTTGAACGTGTCCACACGTTCTGCCATTCTCTTTTTGAACACGTTCAACTCAGGAGCTCCGATGACCGGTTACCGCCCGCAGCCGCTGTGGATCCTGGTCGGCCCACTTCTCGGTGGGTTCGCCGGCGCGGCGGTCGGCACCGCGATCATGCTGGCCGCGGCCGGCATCAGCGTGTCCGACGGCTCCGGCGACACCGAGGGGCTGGTCTTCCTCGTCCTCATGGGAGCAAGCTACGGCGGAGTCATCGGAGCGGTGGTGGGCGTTGCCGTCGGCATCCAGCTGACGTTCCTGGTCGGAGCCCACCTGCCGGCCGGGGTCGCGCGGCGGCGGGCATGCGTCCTGGGCTCGCTGCTCACTCCTCTCACGATGCTCGCCCCGTTCCTGGTTGCCGGCGACGTCACCCTCGTGCGGGGAGACGACTGGTGGCTCGTCATGCCGCTCGTCGGCGGTGCAGCGCTGGGCGGACCGCTGGCTGCCTGGATCGCCGGACGCGGCCCGGCGCGCCGTGCCGTCTCCTAGCGTGACGGGCGTGACGGGCGTGGCGGAGAAGCGGACGGCGAAGGGCCAGCAGACCCGGGCCGGCATCGTCGACGCGGCGCTGGGGCTGTTCCGCTCGAGTGGGTACGACGCGGCCACGATGCGCGCGATCGCCGACGAGGCAGGCGTCTCGCTGGGCAGCGCGTACTACTACTTCTCCGGCAAGGAGGAGCTGATCCAGGCGTTCTACGACCAGATCCAGGTCGAGCACGCGACCGCGGCGCAGGCCGCGCTCGACCAGACATCCTTCGCCCATCGGCTGCAGGGGGTGATGGAGTCGTTCGTCGACGTGGCCGAGCCGTTCCACGACTTCGGCGGCCAGTTCTTCCGCAACGCCGCGGATCCCCGATCACCCCTCTCGCCCTTCTCGGCCGAGTCGGCGCCCGCCCGCGAGGCGAGCACGGCGTTGATGCGTCGCGCCGTCGAGGGGTCGGACCTCAAGGTCGCGCCCGCGCTCCGGCAGGAGCTGCCCGAGCTGCTGTGGCTGCTGCACATGGGCGTCGTGCTCTTCTGGGTGTATGACGACAGCCCTGGGCAGAAGCGCACGCGCACCCTCGTGGCCGGGCTCGTCCCGATCGTCGACCGATCCGTACGACTCACCCGGTTGCCGCTCGTCCGGGGCCTGGTCGACGACGGGCTCGGGCTGGTCCGCCAGCTGCGCAGCAGCTGAGCCCTCATCCGGCAGGCGGCGTCAGGATCCCTCGGCCAGCTCGCGCGAGCGGTTGCGAGCGGCTTCCATCGCGGCGAGGAACGCGGCGCGGACCTTGTGGATCTCGAGCTCGCGGAGCGCGGACGCGGTGGTGCCGCCGGGGGACGTGACCTGCTCGCGCAGGACGACGGGGTGGGTGCCGGTCTCGCGGAGCATCGCGGCCGACCCGACGAGCGTCTGCACGACGAGCTCGGTGGCGGTGGCGCGCGGCAGGCCGAGGTGCACGCCCGCCTCGATCATCGACTCGACGACAAAGAAGATGTAGGCCGGGCCGGAGCCGGAGATCGCGGTGACCGCGTCCATCTGCTTCTCCGGGATGCGCAACACCTTGCCGGTCGAGGCCATCAGCGCCTCGACCTCGGCGAGGTGGGCCTCGTCGCAGTGGGATCCCGGCGAGATCGCCGCCATGCCCTCGTCGACGAGTGCCGGGGTGTTGGGCATGACGCGGACGACGGCGACGCCCGCGGGCACGCGCGACTCGATGAAGGCGGTGGTGATGCCCGCGGCCAGCGAGACCAGCAGCTGGCCGGGACGCAGGTCGGACGCGATCTCGTCGAGCACGTCACCCATGTCCTGCGGCTTGACCACGAGCGCCACGGTGTCGGCCTTGGCGGTCGCCTCGCGGTTGGACACGACGGCGACGCCGTAGCGCTCCTCGAGCTCGCGGGCGCGCTCGCTGCGCTTCTCGCCGACCATCAGCTGGTCGACGCGGCGCCCGGCGCGTACGAGGCCGGACAGCAGGGTCTCCCCCATCACGCCCGCGCCGATGATCGCTGTGCTCATGGGCGCAATCTACTGCGTGGCGCGCCGGGTCTCCGGCGTTGCTACTTCTTCGAGACCAGCGAGCGCGCGAAGAACGCGAGGTTCTGGGGCTTCTCGGCCAGACGGCGCATGAGGTAGCCGTACCACTCGGTGCCGTAGGGGATGTAGACGCGCATCGTCTCGCCGGCGGCCGCCAGGCGCTTCTGCTCGTCGGGGCGGATGCCGTAGAGCATCTGGAACTCGTAGGTGCCGGCGCGGCGGCCGAATCGGCTGGCCAGCGACGAGGCGATCTGGACCATCCGCGGGTCGTGGGTGGCGATCATCGGGTAGCCCTGGCCCGCGAGCAGCACCTTGAGGCAGCGGACGTAGGACTTGTCGATGTCGATCTTCTCCTGGAAGGCGACCTCCTCGGGCTCCATGTAGGCGCCCTTGCACAGCCGGACGCGCGAGCCCTCGTACGCCAGCGCACGGCAGTCGGCCTCGGTGCGGTGCAGCATCGCCTGGAGGACGGCGCCGGTCTCGGGGAAGTCCTTGCGCAGCTCGCGCAGGATCGAGAGCGTCGAGTCGGTGGTGGTGTGATCCTCCATGTCGAGGGTCACCGTGGTGCCGGCGTTGCGGGCCGCGCGACAGATGTCGCGGGCGTTCTCCAGCGCGACCTTGTGGCCGCTGTCGGGCAGGAACTGGCCGATCGCGCTGAGCTTGACCGAGACCTCCGCATGGGCCGCGAGGCCGCGGGACGACAGCTCGGAGAGCACGTCCTTGTACGCCGCGACCGTGGCTTCGGCCTGGGCGGCGTCGGTGGTGTCCTCGCCCAGGTAGTCGAGCGTCACCCGGAGGCCGGCGTCGACGAGCACGGACGTCGCGCGCACGGCGTCGGCGGTGTGCTCGCCGGGGACGTAGCCCGTGACGATGCCGCTGGAGACGGGCATCGTCGAGACGAGCTTCTTGACGCCCTGGCTGCGGGCGAGGAGGAGGATCGGCTGACGGAGCAACGACATGGCCGAAGGCTACGCCGGGCTAGGGAGTCCGTCGCCTGAGGGTGGCGGCCCCGAACGCGAGAGCGGCCAGCGCGAAGGCCGCGACGACGACCACCGATCGCCACACCTCAGCCTGGTCGGCCGCCCCGACGAGCTCCTGCATCGCGTCGACGGCGTACGACAGCGGGAGGACGTTGCTGATCGCCTCGAGCACGCCGGGCATCGCGTCACGCCGGACGAAGAGTCCGCACAGCAGGATCTGCGGGAGCACGAACGCCGGCATGAACTGCACCGCCTGGAACTCCGTCGTCGCGAAGGCGCTGACCAGCAGGCCGAGGGCCGTGCCGAGGACGGCGTCGACGACCGCGACGACGCCGAGCAGCCAGACGGGTCCGTTGACGTCGAGGCCGAGCAGGCCGACGCTCACCCCGACCGCGAGGGCCGCCTGGACCGCGGCGAGCAGGCCGAAGGCGAGGGCGTAGCCGAACAGGAAGTCGAGCTTGCCCAGGGGCATCGTCAGCAGCCGCTCGAGTGTGCCGCTGCTGCGCTCGCGCAGGGTTGTCACGCTCGTGACGAGGAACATCACGATGAAGGGGAACATCGCCAGCAGGCCCGGGCCGAAGCGGTCGAACAGGTCGCCCGGGAGGTCCTGGAACATCCACCACAGCAGGCTGATGAGGAGGCACGGGACGACCAGCAGCATCGCGAGCGTGCGGTGGTCGCGGCGGACCTGGGTCAGGACCCGGCCCGCGACGGCGAGCGTGATTTCGAGACGCCTCGTCCCTCGGCTCCTCGATCCAAGGATCCGCGGGTTCATGCCGCCGCCTCCTTCTCGACCAGGTGGAGGAACGCACCCTCGATGTCGGCGGCGCCGGTCCGCTCGCGGATCTCGTCGGGCGGCCCGTCGGCGATGATCCGGCCCTCGCGCATGAGGAGCAGCCGGTGGCAGCGCTCCGCCTCGTCCATCACGTGGCTCGAGACCAGGACGGCTGCACCGGCGTCGGCGATGCGGTGGAACAGCTGCCACAGGTCGCGGCGCAGCACCGGGTCGAGACCCACCGTCGGCTCGTCGAGGACGAGGAGGTCGGGGCTGCCGAGCAGCGCGACGGCGAGGCTGACCCGGCTGCGCTGACCACCGGAGAGGCGCGACACCACCTGGTCGGCGTGTTCGGAGAGGTCGACCGACGCGATCGCCTCGTCGACCGATCCCGGGTCGACGCCGAGCACCCGGGCGAAGAACTTCAGGTTCTCGACGACCGTGAGGTCGTCGTACACGCTCGCGGCCTGGGTGACGTAGCCGACCCGCGTGCGCAGCGGCGCGCTGCCCGCGGGTTGACCCAGCACCTCGACGGTGCCTGAGCGCACCTGCTGCGCCCCGACCAGGCAGCGCATCAGCGTGGTCTTGCCGCACCCGCTCGGTCCGAGGAGCCCGGTGACGCCCGCCGACACGTCCAGCGAGATCCCGGGCAGCACCTCCCGCGAGCCGCGTACGACGACGAGGTCACGCACCTGCACGACGTTTTTCATCATGTGTTGAATTGTGCGCGCGGTGCGACGCCCTCGTCAACCCCCGACGGCGCGGTGCGTGGGGCGGATTCCCGAGCCCCCGAATCCTCCTCACACACCGCGCCACACGGCAGGTGGGCGTGTCGGCGTACGAGCGGTGCGTGGGGCGGATTCCCGAGCCCTCGAATCCTCCTCACACACCGCGCGGGAGGGACGTAGGAAGGTCAGGGCAGGTCGCCGGTCAGGTAACGCTGGAGCGTCGGGCCCACGCGGGCGACGAGGTCCTCGGCCGGCATCAGCGCCAGCGGCGGGAAGGCGATGACGTAGCGCGCCACGATCAGGCCGACGATCTGGCTGGCGACGAGCGGGATCCGCACCTCGGGCCGGTCGGTCACCAGACCGGCGAGCACCGGTCCCACGACGACCGGGATGAAGCCGTCGCGCACCAGGCCGGCGTTGTCGTCGGCCATGATCGAGCGGACCAGGGCGAGCAGGCCGGGCTGGATGTCGGGGTCGTCCCACACCGACAGGAAGGTCCGCAGCAGGCGCTCGCCCGCGCCGTCCGGACCCGCGGCGACCACCGGGGCGAGCACCTCGCGCGGGTCGACGGGGATCTCCAGCGCGGCGACGAAGAGGTCGTCCTTGGTGCCGAAGTAGTGGTGCACCAGCGCCGGGTCGACCCCGGCGGCGGACGCGACGGCACGGATCGTGGTGCCGCGGAACCCCTTCTCGGCGAACGACGTGCGCGCGGCGGCCAGCACCTCAGCGCGGGTGTCGGGAGCGCCGGGTCGCCGGCCCCGGGCGGCGCGCGTGCTCACCGCGGGCTCATGGGGTCGTCACACCGAGGTGCGCCCGGGCGAACTCGAGCGACTCGGCCAGGTCGGCCTCGCGCTCGTCGCGGGTGGTGCAGCGGCGGGTGTTGATCTCCAGGACGACGTGGCCGGAGAAGCCGGTGCGGGCGATGTGGTGCAGGAACTCCTCGGCCTGCATCACGCCGCGCCCCGGGACGAGGTGCTCGTCCTTGGCCGAGCCGGACCCGTCGGTGAGGTGGACGTGGCGCAGCGAGTCGCCCATCCGGTCGGCCATCTCGATGACGTCGCTGCGCGCGATGGCGGCGTGGGAGAGGTCGATGGTCGTGTTGGCGTACTGCTCCCCGCTGGGGTCCCAGCCGGGCAGGTACATCTCCATGCCACGGCGCGACGAGGCCCGCCACGGATACATGTTCTCCACCGCGAACGCGATGCCCGTGCGGGCCTCCAGCGACGCGATGCCCTCGACGAACCCGGCGGCGTAGTCCTTCTGCCACCGGAACGGCGGGTGCACGACGACCACGTCGGCGCCGACCTGGTGGGCCATCTCGGCCGACCTCTCGAGCTTGCCCCAGGGATCGGTGCCCCAGACGCGTTGGGTGAACAGCAGGCAGGGCGAGTGGATCGCACAGATGGGCACCTGGTGGTGGTCGCTGAGCTTCTTCACGGCATCGACCTGCTGGCTGAGGGCGTCGATGCCGACCATCACCTCGACCGCGTCGTAGCCCAGCGACGCCGCCCAGCCGAAGGCGTGGGCCGTCGACTCGGGGTAGACCGAGGCGGTGGAGAGGCCGATCAGGGGGCCGGTCGTCGAGGCCATGGATCAGTGCGACCTCGTCACGACCGAGATCTGGTCGAGGCGCTCGAGGATGACGCCCTCACGCAGCGCCCACGGGCAGATCTCCAGCTCGGTCAGGTCGAAGATGTCCATGCAGGCCTCGGCGACGAGGGCGCCGGGGACGATCTGGTGGGTGCGGCTCGGCGAGACCCCGGGCAGGTCGGCGAGCTCGTCGGACGACATGTCCATCAGCTTCGGGATCCACTGCGACAACGCCTCGAGCGCGAGGACCCGCGGCACGAGCGGGCCGTCGCCGCTGGCCGCGGCGCCGCAGATGCGGGCGAGCGAGCGGAAGGTCTTCGACGTGGCGGCTGCGCGGTCCGGGAGGCCGGGACGCAGCAGGTGCCCGGCGTCGCGGGCGATCTCGGCGCGGACCTGCTTGCGAAGCTCGCGTACGTCGTCGTCGGTGGGGCGCCCTGCGGCGAACCACGTGCGCGCGACCCGCGCCGCACCCAGCGGCAGCGACCACGCCACGTCGGGGTTCTCGTCGGTGCCGCCGGCGATCTCCAGCGAGCCGCCCCCGATGTCGAAGACCGCGAGCCGGCCCGCCGACCAGCCGAACCAGCGGCGTACGGCCAGGAAGGTGAGGCGCGCCTCGTCCTCGCCGGAGAGGACCTCCAGGGTCACCCCGCTGTGCTTCTCGACGTGCTCGAGGACGTCGTGGGAGTTGACGGCGTCACGGACCGCGGAGGTCGCGAAGCCGAGCATCTCCTCGCAGCCCTTGTCCTCGGCGATCTCGGTCGCGGAGGCGCAGAAGTCGGTGAGGGCCTTGATGCCCTTCTTGGTGACGGCGCCGTCGTCGTCGAGGTGCTCGGCCAGGCGCAGCGCCTGCTTGTGCGAGGAGGCCGGGAGCGGGGCGGCTCCGCCGTGCGCGTCCACCACCAGCAGGTGGCCGGTGTTGGAGCCGATGTCGAGGACGCCCAGGCGCATGCCCGCCACGCTACTAGGCTCTGCGAGTGCCTGAAGTCGACCTGGTCTTTCCGCGTGCGTACGTCGAGTTCGCCGACCCGGCCGACGAGGGCCAGGTGTTCCGCTGCGACCTCACCTGGCTGACGTCGGCCTACATGTGCATCTTCGGCCAGGGCTGCCAGGGCATCTACGCCGACGCACCCGACGTCGGCTGCTGCACGCTGGGCGCGCACTTCGCCGACAAGGACGACGAGAAGCGGGTCGCGGGGTTCGTCGCCCAGCTGACCCCGGGCGACTGGCAGCTCCACCCCGGGCGTGCGGTGAAGAAGTCCGACTGGGTCGAGACCGACGACGACGGCGAGCGCAAGACGCTGGCCGTCGACGTGGACGGGCAGCAGGCCTGCGTCTTCCACAACCGCACCGACTTCGCCAACGACAGCGGGCACGTGGGCGCCGGCTGCGCCCTCCACGGCCTGGCCCTCCGGCAGGGTCGCAACCCGCTGGAGACCAAGCCCGACGTCTGCTGGCAGCTGCCGATCCGCCGGCAGTACCGGTCCGTCGAGCGTCAGGACGGCACGTCGTACACGGAGGTCTCGATCGGTGAGTACGACCGTCGCGGCTGGGGTGCGGGCGGGCACGACCTCGACTGGTACTGCTCCGGCAACACCGAGGCGCACGTCGCCCTCGAGCCCGTCTTCGTCACCCACGAGGCCGAGCTCGTGGAGCTGATGGGACGCGAGGCGTACGTCGAGCTGGTGCGCCACTGCGAGGCGCACGTGCGCTCCCGTTCGGCCCTCGCGCTGCACCCCGCCGACCCGCGCTGACGCGCGCGCTGTCCGCGCCTCGAGATTGCCTCGACGTCAAGACAACCCGACCCCGGTGTCCCTCCACGAGATGAACAGGGCAGAGAATCTCTGCATGCGCCTGGACCACGTCAGCTTCGCCGCCGGACCTGATGGACTTGCCAGCACCGCCCAGCGCATCGGGGGGCTGCTCGGCACGGACTTCGTCACCGGAGGCGTGCACCCTCGCTTCGGCACCCGCAACATGATCCTGCCGCTGGCCGGCGACACCTACATGGAGATCGTCGAGGTGCTCGACCACCCCGCCAGCGACAAGGCGCCCTTCGGCCAGGCCGTGCGCGCCCGGTCCGCCCTCGGCGGCGGCTGGATGGGCTGGGTCGTCTCCGTCGACGACATCGCCCCGGTCGAGGAGCGGCTCGGCCGAGAGGCCGTCAAGGGCAACCGTCACCGTCCCGACGGCACCGAGCTGCTCTGGCAGCAGATCGGCGTCAACGGCCTCCTCAACGACCCGCAGCTGCCCTACTTCATCCACTGGCAGTCCCCCTCCGACCTGCACCCCAGCCACGGCGCCGCTGGCGACTACTCGCTGGCCTGCCTGGAGATCGCCGGTGACCCGCAGCGCGTGAGCGAGTGGCTCGGCCAGACCGTCGATGCCCCGCTCGAGGACGTCAAGGTCGAGTGGGTCGCCCCCAACGGCACCCCCGGCGTCGTCGCGGTCCAGCTGCAGACGCCCCACGGGCTCGTGCGCATCTGAGCTTGGTCCACGCACCCAGGCCCTCCCCCAACATCTGGCACACCCCGGGGCTCTACGAGCTGGAGAACCGTGCCGCCGACCCCCACGGACGGGTCGTGGGAGCGATGCGCGAGATCGGCGACTGGGCCGGACGCGCGTTCCTCGACATCGGCTGCGGCACGGGCTTCCACCTGCCCCTGTGGGCCGAGTCCGCGGCGAGCGTCGTCGGCGTCGAGCCGCACCCCCCGCTGGTGCCGCTCGCCAAGCGGCGTACCAAGAGGCTGCGCAACGTCACGGTCGTGAAGGGCGCCGCCCAGGAGCTCCCACTGCCGGACGCGTCGGTCGACGTGGCCCACGCACGATGGGCCTACTTCTTCGGCCCCGGCTCCGAACCCGGGCTGCGTGAGCTCGACCGGGTCGTACGCCGCGGCGGCACCGCGTTCGTGATCGACAACGACCCGACCAGGTCCACCTTCGGCCGGTGGTTCGCTCGCGGCTTCCCCGAGGTCGACGCCGACGCCGTGGAGCGGTTCTGGTCGACGCACGGGTGGCAGCGCCGGCAGATCGACATGGGCTGGGCCTTCGAGACCCGTGCGGACCTCGAGGCCGTCGTACGCATCGAGCTGCCGCCGGCCGTCGCGGACCGGGCCCTGGCCGAGCACACCGGCACCGACGTCGACTACGCCGTCAACCTCTGGTGGCGGCACTACTAGGCCGTCGCCGCTGGGCGGACCTCGACTAGCTGGACTCCCGGATCACCAGCGAGGGCTCGAGGAGCACGCCACGCGCCTCGACCGGCTGGTGCGCGAGCAGCGCACGCAGGGTCCGGACGATCTCGACCGCCACGTCCTCCAGCGGTTGGCGTACCGACGTCAGGCCCACCGGGAAGACCTGCGCGACCTGGGAGTCGTCGAAGCCGACCACCGCGATGTCGCGGCCGGGGGCGAGCTGGCGGATCCAGAGGGTGTGCAGCACGCCCATGGCGAGGGTGTCGGACGCGCAGACGAACGCGGTGGGCTCGGCACCGTCGAGCAGCACGGCTGCGGCCTCCGCCCCGCTGTGCACGACGTCCTCGACCCGTGAGGCCAGCCCGGTCGTCGACAGGCCGTTGGCGTGCATGGTCGTGAGCCAGCCCGCGCGACGGTCCTCGCCGATCGGCGAGTCCCTGCGCCAGCCGATCCACGCGATGCGGGTGTGGCCGCGGTCGATGAGGTGCTGGGTGGCGAGCCGGGTGCCTCCGGCACCGTCGACGTCGACCCAGACGTGCCGCGCGGTGTCCTCGTCCCACGGGCGACCGAAGGCGACGAACGGCGCCCGCTGCTGGCTCAGCCAGGCGGCCTGAGGGTTGCCGAGGTAGGTGTCGGTGACGACGAAGGCGTCGACGGCGGTCGAGCGCAGCAGGTTGTGGTAGCCGCCGACCGGGTCCTCGTCGTCGGCCGGGAAGAGCAGGACGTGGTAGCCGGCCTCGTCACTGGCCTCGACGAGCGAGTGGACGAACCGGTCCATCATCGCGTTGGCCGTGCCCTCCTGGGCGGGCGTGAAGCGCAGCCCGATCAGGGAGGAGGTGCGGGTGCGGAGGTTGCGGGCGGCGCGGTTCGGCGAGTAGCCGAGCTCGGCGATCGTCTGCCGGACCCGCTCGAGGGTGTCGGGCCGCAGGAGGTCGGGGTTGTTGACCGCGTTGGAGACCGTCTGGCGCGAGACGCCGGCCCGCTCGGCGACGTCGGCGAGGGTCGTCGGAGTCACCGGCAGCTGGCTGCCGGACCGATGATCGCTGCGCGTCATGGCTCCCCCTTGATCGATCCAACTGCGTGAAGCATAGGCCTGCGGGAGCCGGGGAAATGGTGAAGGGCCCTCGCGAGTATGAGTCGCAAGGGCCCTTCGGTGACCGGATCATGTGACGACCTCCGGTCGACGCCTCTTCCCCGCGAGTCCCCGCGCCTGCGTCACCCAGTCGCGGCGGCTGTTCGGCCGAAGCCTCCCTGCCGGATGGACCCTCGTCTCCGAGTCGTCCCGCCTCCCCTTGCGGGGCTGCGTAGGGAGAGTTCTACGGGGTCGCGGACGGCTCGCGCAAGGGGTTGTGCACGCCCATTTCCGAGGGGATGGCTCCTCCACGGATCGGCGTCCTCCATCCCCAGAAATCGCCCCGCCGTCCACAGGATCCGGGCGTGCTCCACAGGATCCGGGCGCGACCTGTGGAGAGGTGGTCCGTACCGGCGCCGGACCGGGCGCCGTCTCGCGGCGCCGTCTCGGGCGTCGTCTCGGGCCTCTTTGCTGCGCGCGCCGTACGCCGTCGCTGTCGGTGCGCTGACCTAGCGTGAGGACCATGTCGACCAAGGCGAAGACCCGCTCCTCCTACCGCTGCACGGAGTGCGGCTGGGAGACGGTCAAGTGGGTCGGCAGGTGCGGCGAGTGCCAGGCCTGGGGCTCGGTCGCGGAGGTCGGCGCGCCGACGCTGCGCGCCACTGCCGGTCCGGTCTCGACGCCGGCCGTGCCGATCGGCCAGGTCGCCATCACCGAGTCGGTCGCCCGCTCGAGCGGCGTGCCCGAGCTCGACCGCGTGCTGGGCGGCGGCCTCGTGCCCGGTGCCGCGATCCTGCTCGCCGGCGAGCCCGGCGTCGGCAAGAGCACCCTGCTGCTCGAGGTCGCGGCCCAGACCGCCCGCACCCGGCAGCGCACGCTCTACATCACCGGCGAGGAGTCGGCCGCCCAGGTGCGGCTGCGGGCCGACCGCACCGGCGGCGTCCACGACGAGCTGTTCCTCGCGGCCGAGACCGACCTCGGCGCGGTCCTCACCCACATCGAGGAGGTGCGGCCGTCCCTCGTGGTCGTCGACTCCGTGCAGACGATCGGCGCCTCCGGCATCGACGGCGTGCCCGGCGGCGTCACCCAGGTCAAGGAGGTCGCCGCCGCGCTCATCCGGGTCGCCAAGACCCGCAACATCACCACGATGCTCGTCGGCCACGTGACGAAGGACGGCTCGATCGCCGGACCGCGCGTGCTCGAGCACCTCGTCGACGTGGTCCTCCACTTCGAGGGCGACCGCAACTCCCGGTTCCGGATGGTCCGCGCGATGAAGAACCGCTACGGCCCGGTCGACGAGGTCGGCTGCTTCGACCTGTCCTCCGACGGCATCGCTGCCGTCACCGACCCGACCGGGCTGTTCGTCGAGCACCACACGCAGGACGTCTCCGGCACCTGCGTGGCCGTGACGATGGAGGGTCGGCGCCCGCTGCTCGCCGAGGTGCAGGCGCTCCTCACGCCGTCGCCGCTCGAGCGCCCACGACGTACGGTCTCCGGCGTCGAGTCGTCCCGCGTCGACATGGTGCTCGCTGTGCTGACGCGCCACGCCCGGCTCCGGATCGCCGGCAGCGACACCTTCGTGGCGACCGTCGGCGGGGCGAAGCTCCACGACCCCGCCGCCGACCTGGCGATCGCGGTGGCGGTCGCCAGCTCGCACCTCGGGGTGCCCGCACCACGCGGTGCCGTCGCGATCGGCGAGATCGGGCTCGCGGGCGAGCTGCGGCGCGTCCGCGACCTTCCGCAGCGGATCGCCGAGGCCGCCCGGCAGGGTTTCAAGGTGGCCGTGGTCCCGCGAGGTCGCGTGCTCGAGAGCGAGCGCGGCATCCCCGGTCGGCGCGTCGTCGACGGCCTCACGGTGGTGGAGGTCGACGACGTGTTCGGCGCCCTCCTCACCCTCGAGCTGACGCCGCCGCTCTAGGCCGCTCGACGTGACAGGTCACGGCTTGTTAACGGAACGACCGAAACCCCGGGTGCGCCCTACACTTCACCGGGGTGCCCGGGGGCGGTGCCAGCACGAACAGGTGGAGGACCGGTGGCCGAGCGCAACGACGAGCAGCTCCGCCTGCGCGCGACCCTGGCGTCGATCGCTCCGGGTACGCCGCTGCGCGACGGCCTCGAGCGGATCCTGCGCGGCCGCACCGGCGCCCTGATCGTGTTGGGGCAGGACAAGATCGTCGACTCGATCTCGACCGGCGGATTCACCCTCGACGTCCCCTTCACCGCCACCGGACTGCGCGAGCTGGCGAAGATGGACGGCGCGATCGTCGTCGACAAGGACCTCACCCGGATCCACCGCGCAGCGGTGCACCTGATGCCCGACCACACGATCCCGTCGGAGGAGACCGGCACCCGCCACCGCACCGCCGAGCGGGTCGCGAAGCAGACCGGTCACCCGGTCATCTCGGTGAGCCAGTCGATGCAGATCATCGCCGCCTACGTCGGCCACACCCGCCACGTGCTCGAGGACTCCGGCAAGATCCTGTCGCGCGCCAACCAGGCACTGGCCACGCTCGAGCGCTACAAGCTCCGCCTCGACGAGGTGTCGGCGACCTTGTCGGCACTCGAGATCGAGGACCTGGTCACCGTGCGCGACGTCGCCGCGGTCGCCCAGCGGCTCGAGATGGTCATCCGGATCGCCCGCGAGATCGAGGACTACGTCCTGGAGCTCGGCACCGACGGCCGGCTGCTGTCCCTGCAGCTCGAGGAGCTCGTCACCGGCGTCGATGCGGAGCGCGAGCTCGTCGTGCGGGACTACCTGCCGACGGGCAAGCGCCGCCAGACCAGCCCGGAGGTGCACCTCGCCGAGCTCGAGGGCCTCTCCCCCACCGACCTCGTCGACCCCGCGGCGGTCGCCCGGGTCATCGGCCTCGGCGGAGCGGAGCACCTCGACGCCGCGGTCGCGCCCCGCGGCTACCGGCTGCTCGCCAAGGTGCCGCGACTGCCCGCGGCAGTCGTCGACCGCCTCGTCGAGCACTTCGGCGGCCTCCAGCAGCTGCTCTCCGCCGGCATCGACGACCTCCAGGCGGTCGAGGGCGTGGGCGAGCTCCGCGCCCGCAGCGTCCGCGAAGGCCTGTCCCGCCTCGCCGAGTCGAGCATCACCGAGCGCTACATATAGGCCGCGCTCAGCCCGCTGAGTTGCCCTCGCCGTCCTCACCGGGAGTGTGGGAGGTCGAGCCGTCCTTCTTCGTGCCACCCTGCTCGGGCTCGGCGGTCCGCGTGACCACGCCCGGCTGGGGCGGGACGAGCTCGAACTGGATGTCGGTGCCTTCGCCGCCGAGGGCGGCCGCCTCGACGTGGTAGAAGCCGGGGAGCGCGAACTCGGTGCGGTTGGAGCAGGTCTCGTCGGAGCGCTTGGCCGACCACGTGACCACCACGGGTGCGTCCACTGCCTGGCGGATGACGACGTCCTGCGGCGGGATCGCGGCCGGGCACTCGCGGGTGCTCCAGATGTAGTCCTCGCCGGACGTGATGGTCACCGTCATCGTCGAGGGCGAGGCCTGCCAGGTGCAGGCCTCGGCGAAGGTCGTACGCAGGTTGATGGTGATCGCGATGTCGGCGCCACCGGGTGCCGACGTGATGACGGGCGTGGCGACGATGTCGGAGTCGGCGCACGGCCCGGTGGGCTCGGCCAGCACCGGCTCGGGAGGCGTCGTCTCCTGGGTGCCGTTCTTCGTGCCCTGCTTGCCCTTCTTGCCCTTCTTGCCCTTGGCGCCCGAACCCTTCTTGGTCCCCGCGGCCGCGTCGCCCGCCGTCGGGCCGGTCGTGGGCGCGGCGGTCTCCTCGACCGTGGCGCCGGCCCGGGTCGCCTTGTCGGGGGCGGCGTCCTGGCCGTCCGACGAGCCGCCGAGGACGCGCGCGAGCACCACGACGAGCAGGATCGGGACGGCGAGCACGACCACGCGTCGGGTCCAGTAGACCCGGGCCGGGAGCGGCCCGCGAGGTCGCACGGTCGACGCCATGGCGTCAGGGTAGGTAGCGAGCGGCCCGTCGCGGCGGAGGCGCACCGGCTCACCTACGATCGCCGCGATGGACACTCCCTCCCCCGCGGCGCTGCACGAGGCGGTGCTCGACTGGTACGACGACCACGCGCGGGAGCTGCCGTGGCGCGGCACCGGGGCCACGGCGTGGTCGGTGATGGTCAGCGAGTTCATGCTCCAGCAGACCCCCGTCGCCCGGGTGCTGCCCGTGCACGCCGCGTGGCTCGACCGGTGGCCGGAGCCGGCCGACCTCGCCGCGGACACCGCCGGCGAGTCCGTGCGGATGTGGGGCCGGCTCGGCTACCCGCGTCGCGCGCTGCGGCTGCACGCAGCCGCCGTCGCGATCGTCGAGCGCCACGACGGCGCGGTGCCGACGTCGTACGCCGACCTGCTCGCGCTGCCCGGCGTCGGCGACTACACCGCCTCGGCCGTCGCCAGCTTCGCGTTCGGCCAGCGCCACGTCGTCCTCGACACCAATGTGCGACGGGTGCTCACCCGTGCCGTGTCCGGAGCCGAGTTCCCGGCTCCGGCGGTGACCCGGGCCGAGCGCGACGTCGCCACCGCGCTGCTGCCCGACGAGCCCGCGACGGCCGCGACCTGGGCGGTCGCGACGATGGAGCTCGGCGCACTCGTCTGCACGGCCCGCCAGCCGGACTGCGGCGCCTGCCCGATCGCCGAGGCGTGCGCGTGGCGGCGCGCCGGCTTCCCGGCCTACGACGGACCGCCCCGCCGCGGCCAGGCGTGGGCCGGCACCGACCGCCAGTGCCGCGGACGCATCATGGCGCTCGCGCGCGAGCACGACAGCGTCTCGCTGGCCCGCGTCGAGGCGGCGTGGCCGGGCACCGAGCAGCGCGAGCGCTGCCTGTCCGGACTCGTCGACGACGGCCTCCTGACGCAGATCACCCCGGGGCGCTGGGCGCTCCCGGGGTGATCAGGTGAGGCAGGGTCAGGCGGGGTCGCGCGGGACGTCGACCGGTCCCTCGGTGTCATCGGGACCCTCGGGGTTGCCCTCGTCGTCACGCTGCGGCTCGAGCGCCAGGTCGGCGGTCTCGAACGGCGGCAGGTCGGGGACCCTGGAGTTCTTCTGACCCTTGAAGGTGAACGTGGCCGCCGGGCCCTCGCCCTCGACGTCGACCAGGATGATCTGTCCGGGGCCGACCTCACCGAAGAGCATCTTCTCGGCGAGGACGTCCTCGATCTCACGCTGCACCGTGCGACGCAGCGGTCGTGCACCGAGCACCGGGTCGAACCCGCGCTCGGCCAGCAGCGCCTTGGCGGGCGTGGTGAGCTCGAGCGACATGTCGCGGTCCTTCATGCGCAGCTCGACGGCCGCGATCATGTTGTCGACCATCGCGACGATCTGCTCCTGCGACAGCGGCGGGAACACGACGATCTCGTCGACACGGTTGAGGAACTCGGGACGGAAGTGCTGCTTGAGCTCCTCCGACACCTTGCTCTTCATCCGCTCGTAGGAGCCGGCCGCGTCGGCGCCGACGGCACCGAAGCCGAGGTTGACGCTCTTGGCGATGTCACGCGACCCGAGGTTGGTCGTCATGATGATGACGGTGTTCTTGAAGTCGACGACGCGACCCTGGGAATCCGTCAGGCGGCCTTCCTCGAGAATCTGCAACAGGCTGTTGAAGATGTCGGGGTGGGCCTTTTCGACCTCGTCGAAGAGAACGACGGAGAACGGCTTGCGGCGCACCTTCTCGGTGAGCTGGCCGCCCTCCTCGTAACCGACGTATCCGGGCGGCGAACCGAAGAGGCGCGACACGGTGTGCTTCTCCGAGAACTCGCTCATGTCGAGCTGGATCAGCGCGTCCTCGTCACCGAAGAGGAATTCGGCGAGCGTCTTGGACAGCCACGTCTTGCCGACACCGGACGGGCCGGCGAAGATGAACGAGCCGCCGGGGCGCTTGGGGTCCTTGAGGCCGGCACGCGTACGCCGGATGGCACGGCTGAGGGCCTTGACGGCCTCCTCCTGGCCGATCACGCGCTTGTGGAGCTCGTCCTCCATCTTGAGCAGACGGGTGGACTCCTCCTCCGAGAGCTTGACGATCGGGATGCCCGTGGCGACGGCCAGGACCTCCGCGATCAGCTCCTCGTCGACCTCGGCGATCTCGTCGAGGTCGCCGGCGCGCCACTGCTTCTCGCGCTCGGCACGGCGGGCGGAGAGCTGCTTCTCCTCGTCGCGCAGGCGGGCCGCGGCCTCGAAGTCCTGCCCGTCGATCGCGGCCTCCTTGCGCTGGCGCACGTCGCCGATCTTCTCGTCGTACTCGCGCAGGTCCGGCGGAGCGGTCATCCGGCGGATCCGCAGCCGGGAGCCGGCCTCGTCGATCAGGTCGATGGCCTTGTCCGGCAGGAACCGGTCGGAGATGTAGCGGTCGGCCAGCGTCGCGGCCGAGACCAGGGCCTCGTCGGTGATCGTGACGCGGTGGTGCGCCTCGTAGCGGTCGCGCAGGCCCTTGAGCATCTCGATGGTGTGGGCGATCGAGGGCTCCTGCACCTGGATCGGCTGGAAGCGGCGCTCGAGCGCGGCGTCCTTCTCGAGGTACTTGCGGTACTCGTCCAGCGTCGTGGCGCCGATGGTCTGCAGCTCGCCGCGGGCCAGCATCGGCTTGAGGATGCTGGCGGCGTCGATCGCGCCCTCGGCCGCGCCGGCACCGACGAGGGTGTGGATCTCGTCGATGAACAGCACGATGTCGCCGCGGGTGCGGATCTCCTTGAGCACCTTCTTGAGGCGCTCCTCGAAGTCACCGCGATAGCGCGAACCGGCGACGAGCGCGCCGAGGTCGAGCGTGTAGATCTGCTTGTCCTTGAGCGTCTCGGGCACGTTGCCCTTGACGATGTCCTGCGCCAGGCCGGCCACGATCGTGGTCTTGCCGACGCCGGGCTCACCGATGAGGACGGGGTTGTTCTTCGTGCGGCGCGACAGGATCTGCATCACGCGCTCGATCTCCTGCTCGCGCCCGATGACGGGGTCGAGCTTGCCCTCGCGCGCGGCCTGGGTGAGGTTCTGGCCGAACTGGTCGAGGACCAGCGAGCTCGACGGCGCCTCGCCACCCGAGCCGGAGGTCTGGGCGCCGGCCGAGGCCGACTCCTTGCCCTGGAAGCCGCTGAGCAGCTGGATGACCTGCTGGCGCACGCGGTTCAGGTCGGCGCCGAGCTTCTGCAGCACCTGGGCGGCGACGCCCTCGCCCTCGCGGATCAGCCCGAGCAGGATGTGCTCGGTGCCGATGTAGGAGTGGCCGAGCTGGAGCGCCTCACGGAGCGAGAGCTCGAGCACCTTCTTGGCGCGCGGGGTGAACGGGATGTGGCCGGAGGGCGCCTGCTGGCCCTGGCCGATGATCTCCTCGACCTGGGCGCGCACGGCCTCCAGGGAGATGTCGAGGGACTCGAGGGCCTTGGCGGCGACGCCCTCGCCCTCATGGATGAGGCCGAGCAGGATGTGCTCGGTCCCGATGTAGTTGTGGGAGAGCATGCGGGCCTCTTCCTGGGCCAGCACGACAACTCGCCGGGCTCGGTCGGTGAACCGCTCGAACATGTGCGCTCCTCTACGTCTGCGTGGTCCGCCCGTCCCGCCCGAGTCGGACGGGTTGCGGACACTGGGCTCAACGCCCGAGATCAGCCTACGTGTTCCCGCCCACGGATCGAGGTCGTCCGCTCACAGCGAACGACCCCGGACGCTGTAACGCCGGGTTAGTAGCTGTACCCACCCCCATGGAAGGGGGTGGGTACAAGCACTAACCCGGCGTTACAGGGGTTGTACGTCGCTCAGTGGGCGGCGTCGTAGGCCTGCTGCACGTCGGCGGAGATACGGCCGCGCTCGGAGACCTCCATGCCCTGGGCCCTGGCCCACTCCCGGACGTCCTTGGTGTTGGACGTCGAGGTCGAGCCGGCCGACTTGCGACCGCGGCGCCCGCCGCCGGTGACCTTGCGCGCGTGGCCGACGTAGCCGCTGAGCGCGTCGCGGAGGGCGGAGGCGTTGGCGTCGTTGAGATCGATCTCGTACGTCGTGCCGTCGAGGCCGAACGTGACGGTCTCGCTCGCCTCGGTGCCATCGAGGTCGTCGACCAGGACGATGTTGACCTTTTGTGCCATGTTGAATTCCCTTGTCTCTCGAGCGTTCGGGGCTAAACGCATCGCCCGCAGTGTGCCAGCAATTGAATTGATCTGGCAAAAAGAAGAGCGAGTCAGGAATTCCCTGACGTGGCAATTCAGGAATTGCGCTCGAAGACGAGCCGCAAACCTTGAAGTGTCAACCACGGGGAATGCACGGTGAAACACCGGCAGTCATCAACCAGGAGCGCGGCCAAATGTCCCGTGGATATCACGGTGACGTCCTCGGGTGATTCCCCCAGCTCGGCGATCATTCGCTCGACCAGTCCCTCGACCTGGGCCGCGACGCCGAAGATCATTCCGCTCTGCAGTGCCTCGACGGTGTTCTTGGCGATCACCGACCGCGGTCGGGCCAGCTCGATCTTGCGCAGCTGCGCGCCGCGCCGGCCCAGCGCGTCCAGCGAGGTCTCGATGCCGGGCGAGATCGCGCCGCCGACGTACTGCCCCTTGGCATTGACCACGTCGAACGTCGTCGCGGTGCCGAAGTCGACGACGATGGCCGGTCCGCCGTGCAGCGTGGCGGCGGCGAGCGAGTTGACGATGCGGTCGGTGCCGACCTCGCGCGGGTTGTCCATCAGGACCGGGATGCCGGTCCGCACCCCGGGCTCCACCACGATCGCGGTGACGTCGCCGAAGTGCCGCTCGAGCATCTCGCGCCACTCGTGCAGGACGGACGGGACGGTGGCGCAGACGGCGATCCCTGCGACGTCGTCCACGCGTTCGCCCAGCAGGCCGCGCAGCAGCACCGCCCACTCGTCGGCCGTACGCCGCTCGTCGGTGTTGACCCGCCAGTGCGCGGTGACCTCGTCGCCGTCGAGCAGCCCGACGAACGTGTGGCTGTTGCCGATGTCGGCGGCCAGCAAGCTCATGGGGTGGTCAGGTCCATGCCGATGTCGAACACGACGACCGAGTGGGTGAGGGCGCCGACCGAGACGAAGTCGACGCCGGTCGCGCCGATGCGCGCGGCGCGCTCGAGGGTGATGCCGCCGCTGGCCTCGAGCGGCACCCGCCCGGCCGTACGCCGTACGGCCTCGGCCATCAGCTCGTCGGTCATGTTGTCGAGCAGGATCCGCTCCGGCGGCTGCGGCAGCGCGAGCAGGTCGTCGAGCTGCTCGAGCGTCGTGACCTCCACCTCGACGGGCAGGCCCGGGTGGTCGGCGCGGATGGCCGCCAGCGCGGGGACGACGCCGCCGGCGGCGATGACGTGGTTGTCCTTGACCATCGCCATGTCCTGGAGGCTGGCGCGGTGGTTGACGCCGCCGCCGCAGCGCACGGCGTACTTCTGCAGGGCGCGCAGCCCGGGCAGCGTCTTGCGGGTGTCGAGGACGCGGGTCGGCGAGCCCGAGAGCGCCTCGACCCACCGCGCCGTCGCGGTCGCGACGCCGGACAGGTGGCAGGCCAGGTTGAGCGCAGTGCGCTCGGCCACCAGCATCCGCTGGGTGAGGCCCGCGACGCGCATGACGACGTCGCCCTTCTCGACGCGCGTGCCGTCGGGCAGCCGGTCGGTGACGGTCGCGTCCGCGCCGAGCATGTGGAAGGTGACCGCTGCGACACCGAGGCCGGCGACCACGCCCGCCTCGCGGGCGGCGAAGACCGCCTCGCCGCGGGCGTCGAGCGGGACGGTCGTGGAGCTGGTCGGGTCGTCGGAGCGATGGTCGGGGAGGTCCTCGGACAGCGCCTCGGCGATCTTCTGCCACACGTGGTCGAGGTCGAGCCCGGCGGCGACGAGCTCGTCACGCAGGTCGGCGGGGACGTCGCTGAGCCTCGTCATGCGGGCACCTCCGTGCTCGGATCGGTCGACGGTGCGTACGCCCACTCGGCGCGGATGCCGCCGTCGGCCTCGACCCACGAGTCGATGTGGCCGGCCTTCGCGTCATCGCGGTCGGGGAAGTCCTCGCGCCAGTGCGAGCCACGAGTCTCCGTGCGGATCGCGGCCGCAGCGGCAAGGGCGGTGCTGATCGTGTGGAGGTTGCTGGTCTCCCACGCCGGCGGGCCGACCTCGGCGTCGCCCGGGTCGAGCGTGCCGAGGAACTCGATCGCCTCCGCCAGGCCGGTGGCGTGGCGCAGCACCCCCACGCGCGTGGTCATCACGTCCTGCATGGCTCGCCGGCGCTCGCCGTGCACGAGGCCCTCGGTGCGGTCGTCGGTCGTCGGCTCCGCCCACGGGCGCAGCTCGCCGGGCAGCACGTCGGCGATCCGACGGGAGAAGACGAGGCCCTCGAGCAACGAGTTCGACGCGAGCCGGTTGGCGCCGTGCACCCCGGAGCAGGCGACCTCGCCGGTGGCGTAGAGCCCGGGCACGGACGTACGACCGAACAGGTCGGTCGCGACGCCGCCGGAGGCGTAGTGCTGGGCGGGCGCGACCGGGATCAGCTCGGTGACCGGGTCCACGCCGTGCTCGCGGCAGACACCGAGGATCGTGGGGAACCGCTTGCCCCAGAACTCCGCGCCGAGGTGGCGGGCGTCGAGCCACATGTGAGGGTGCCCCGACTCGATCATCCGGCGGGTGATGGCCTTGGCCACCACGTCGCGTGGCGCGAGGTCGGCCAGCTCGTGCTCGTCCCGCATGAAGCGGTCTTCCTCGAAGTCGACGAGGAACGCACCCTCGCCGCGGACGGCCTCGGAGATCAGCGGCTGCTGGCCCTGCGAGTCGGGCCCGAGCCACATCACCGTCGGGTGGAACTGCACGAACTCGAGGTCGCGCAGCCGGGCGCCCGCGCGCAGCGCGACCGCCATGCCGTCGCCGGTGGACACGCTCGGGTTGGTGGACTGGCTGAACACCTGGCCGAGCCCGCCGGAGGCGAGCACGACCGCGCGGCAGTGCACGGCGCCGACGCCGTCGTGCTGGCCCTCGCCGAGCACGTGCAGGGTCAGCCCGGCGATGCCGCCGTCGGCGGAGCGGAGGAGGTCGACGGCCAGCGCGTGCTGGACGACCTCGATCTCCGGAGCGCGCTCGACCGCGGCGATGAGGGCGCGCTGGATCTCGGCACCGGTCGCGTCGCCGCCGGCGTGGGCGATGCGGTCGCGGTGGTGACCGCCCTCGCGGGTCAGCGAGAGCTCGCCGTCGGGGTGGTGGTCGAACTGGGTGCCGAGCGCGATCAGCTCGCGGACGGCGTCCGGACCCTCGGTCACCAGCGCCCGCACGGCCTCGACGTCACAGGCGCCCGCGCCGGCGACGAGGGTGTCGCGCTCGTGCTGCTCCGGGGTGTCGCCGGGGCCGAGCGCCGCGGCGATGCCGCCCTGCGCCCACTGGGTCGAGCCGGCGGCCAGCACGTCCTTGGTGACGACGAGCAGGTGCAGCGAGGGGTCGGCGGCGTGGATCCGCAGGGCGGCGGTCAGTCCGGCGATGCCGGAGCCGACGACGACGACGTCGGCGCGCGTGGTCCAGCCGGGTGCGGGCGCCCGCAGGCGGCCCGGGACCGGCCGGTGGTCTGTCATCGGGGCAGGCTATCGAGTGACCGTGCGGCCGATGAGGTCGCCACGGGTCAGCGCCCGGTCGCCGAAGGTCTCGGCCGGGTCGTGGCCCATGGCCATCACCTGGTTGTCGGCGTCGACGAAGACGACGTGCGGCTTGTGCTCCCTGGCCTCCGCGGTCTCCATCTGGGCGTAGCCGATGAGGATGACGGTGTCGCCGGGGTGCACCAGGCGCGCGGCGGCGCCGTTGATGCCGATCACGCCCGACCCGCGCTCGCCGGCGATCGTGTACGTCTCGAGGCGGGCGCCGTTGGTGACGTCGACGATGTGGACCAGCTCGCCGGCGAGCAGGTCGGCGGCGTCGAGCAGGTCCTCGTCGACGGTGACCGAACCCACGTAGTGGAGGTCGGCCTGGGTAACGGTGGCCCGGTGGATCTTGGACTTCATCATGGTGCGCAACATCAGCTGTTCCCTTCCGAGGTGGTCGAGGCCGCGGCTGCGGTCCCCGCCTGGTTCGCATCGGGGGTGATGCGGTCGAACGTCATCGACATGTTGTCGATCAGTCGCGTGGTGCCGAGCCTCGCGGCCACGAGGACGCGTCCCTCACCGGTCTCCGGCGCCGCGCCGAGGTCGGACGAGGTGAGGGCCAGGTAGTCGAGCTCGAGGCCGGGCTCGACGTTGAGGATCGACATCGCGGCCCAGCGCGCGGCCGGTACGCCGTACGCCGCGCGCTCCTGGGCGGCTCGCAGCGCGCGGCTGAGGGCCGTCGCGGCCTGCCGCTGCCCGGCGTCGAGGAAGCGGTTGCGGCTCGACAGGGCGAGGCCGTCGGGCTCGCGGACCGTCTCGCCGCCGACGATCTCGATGCCCATGCACAGGTCGCGCACCATCCGGCGGACGAGGGTCAGCTGCTGGTAGTCCTTCTCGCCGAACACAGCGAGATCCGGTCGGACCAGCCCGAAGAGCTTGGCGACGACGGTCAGCACGCCGTCGAAGTGGCCGGGGCGCGACGCGCCGTCGAGGATCGTGGCGAGGGCACCTGGCGCGACCGTCACGCCGTCGTGGACCGAGTCGTGGCTGAATCCGCCGGGGTACATCTCCTCGACCGATGGCGCGAAGACCACGTCGACGCCCCCGGCCGCGCAGACCTCGAGATCGGCGTCGAGCGTGCGGGGATAGCGGTCGAGGTCCTCGGTCGGCGCGAACTGCATCGGGTTGACGAAGATGCTCACCACGACCGGGCCGGTGGTGGCCTCGCGGGCAGTGCGCACCAGGCTGGCGTGACCCGCGTGGAGGGCCCCCATCGTGGGCACGAGAGCGATGCGACTGTCGGTCCGACGGGCGTCGGCGAGCAGGCCGGCAAGCTCCTCGCGAGTGCTCGCGAGGACGGGGCCCGAGGTCATCGCGCGCGGTGCTCGACGGGGGAGTCGATCTCCGCCGCCTCGAGCACGCGCAGCATCTTGGAGGCGCGGATCGGCAGCAGCCGGCCGTCGGTGACGGCCCGGTCGAGGGTGGCGCGCGCCATGGCGACGTACGACGGCAGCGTCTGCGGCGCGTTGGCGACGAGGTCGGCGACGTGGGCGCGGACCGTCTCCACGTCGCCGCGGACGATGGGGCCGGTGAGTGCGGTGTCGCCCTGCTCGAGCGCGTTGTCGAGCGCGGCGGTGAGCAGCGGGCGGAGGGTGGCGGCGGGGTCGTCGGCGCCGGCCGCCGAGAGGATCTCCATGGCCTCGGCGACGAGGGTGACGAGGTGGTTGGCACCGTGGGCGAGACCGGCGTGGTAGAGCGTGCGGCGGTCCTCGGGCACCCACATCGTGCGACCGCCGAGGTCCGCGACCAGGTCCTCGGCCAGCTCGCGGTCGGGCGCGTCGGCGGTGACGCCGAAGACGCAGCCCTCGAGGCGCGGCAGGTCGAGATCGGTGCCGGTGAAGGTCATGGCCGGGTGCATCGCGACCGTGCGGGCGCCGACCTCGCGGGCCGGCTCGAGCACGGCGAGGCCGTGGCGGCCGCTGGTGTGCACGACGACCTGGCCCTCGCGGATCGCGCCGCTCGCGCTGAGCATGGTGACGACGTTGGACAGCATGTCGTCGGGGACGGTGAGCAGCAGGAGGTCGCTGCGTCGGGCGACGTCGGTGGGCTTGGCCACCTCGACCCCGGGCAGGAGCTGGTCGACCCGGCGACGCGAGGCGTCGGACTCGCCTGCGGCGGCGACGATCTCGTGGCCCGCCGAGCGGAGCGCGGCGGCCAGGACGGCGCCGACGCGACCTGCGCCCACGACACCGATGCGGAACTTCGTCATGTCGACCTCTTCGTTTCAGTCCCTCGCGGGTACCGATCTACTGCGATCACCTCGAGCCTACGCCCACCGATTCCGTGGCGGAACGCTCCGGAGGGGTGACGCACGCCACGTCGGCGTACGCCCACCTCCTCGTCTGCCCGGCTATCTAGGGACGTTCTGGTAGGTCCGACCATCGATCGACCCACCAGAACGTCCCTAGATACAGGCGCTGGATACCGCCCCTACGCCCGCAGGTGCAGCTGGGCGTGGTCGGGGTCGTCGACCACGAAGGGCCGCGGGGCGCGGGGCAGCCAGGTGTGGGTGACGTGGTCGACCACGTGCACGCCCTCGGGAGCGACGATCTCGACGACGCCCTCGGGGACCTCGCCGTCGTGGAGGGCGTTCCAGACCAGCCACTCGCGGCGCTTGCGGCGGTTCCGGATCGAGGTGGCGAAGGACTCGGGGTTGGTCCAGTGGGCGAACTCGTCGCCGTCGAGCCACTTGAGCTCGACGCAGAGGCCCTGGGGCAGCGCGAACTGCTCGATCCGGTCGGGCGTCGTGCGGATCTCCCACTCCGGCGCCTTCGTGTAGACGTAGTCGGGGCTCATCGGGAAGCCCCACTCCTCGATGTTGCGCAGGCCGAGGTCGAGGAAGGCCTTGCGGTCCGACTCGATGTAGAGACCGTGGCGCGGGAACCGGATGACCGCCTCCGCCATCCCGACCTGCCAGGACAGGTCGGCCATCGACACCTCGCCCTCCGTGGTGAGGACCATGTCGCCGTCCCACTTCCACGAGTAGCGGGTGCGGACGTGGGAGAAGCACCAGTTGTAGAAGTAGGCGAGCGAGTGCACCGAGCGCTCGTTGACCGACAGGTGCTCGGCGCCGGCACGGGCGACCTGGAACGGGTACTCCTTCAGGGTGAACCGGTCGGAGAGGCCGTGCTCTGCGGCCACCCGCAAGGCCTCCTCACCGGTGCCGTCGTCGGAGCCGTTGTCGACCAGCAGGAGGTGGTCGCAGGCGCGCAGCAGCGGCGGGAGCACGAAGCGCAGGCCGGGCGCCTCGTTCTTGACCCGCAGCACGGCCGTCGCGCCGCGGCGCAGTCCGCCGGGCTGGTTCCACGGCCAGACGATGTCGAACTCCTCGTGGCCCTCGAGGTTGGTCAGGCCGTGGCCCGATCCGATCGGGACGGTCACGGCTGGTCGTCCCCGGACAGCTCTCGACTGCGCCCCAGCGCCTTGCGCACCCCGCGGCGCACGGACGGCGGGATCGCGGCGCGTACGTCGTGAGGCACCCGGTCCGCGAACGAGCGGGGCTCGGCCCCGCCCTCGGCCAGCGCCCGGCGACGCGCCTGCAGGCGGGCGTGCTCGGCGGTCGAGCGGCTGATCGCCTCGGCCTCCTCGTAGAGGTCGACGTATTCCGCTCTCAGCTGGTCGAAGGTCGCGTGCGCGGACGGGTTGTCGCCGCCCTCGTCGGCGAGGTCGTTGAGCTGCTCCCACGTCTCGGCGGTGAGGTCGTGCAGCCGCCTGGGCAGGGCGAGGTCGTCGAGGGTGGAGGTGACCCGGCGCAGGTGGGGGTCGATGAAGCGGTGGACCTCGCGGATCTGGTCGCTGCGCGTGTGGATGATGGTCTGGAGGTCGAGCGCGTGGCCCAGCGCGGTCGTCGTACGCACCCAGTCGGTGAGCAGGTCCTCGTAGCGCACGAAGACGCGGCCACCGTCGCCCTCGGCGGGGCGGGTGGCGCGCTCGGTGTGGAGCAGCATGTTGACCCAGCTGGCGGTGAGGTGGGCCGAGCCGAGCTTGTTGGCGTAGTACTTCTGCTTCGAGCCGACGACCTCGGCCGGCGGGCGGAGCATCGTGGCGAAGACCGGCGTCGCGCCCGTGCGGATCGCGGCGACGCGCCAGAGACCGAGGAACCAGCTCAGCCGCGGGTCCTTGACGACGAGCTCGGGGTGCTGGTCGAAGTGCGGCTCCAGCCACTCGCTGACGCGGATGCGCGCGGGCTCGCGGCTGCAGATCTTGCCGGTCTCGAACCACGCGCCGGGACGGGAGTCGCTGACCTGCACGAGCGCCTCGGCGAGCCACTCGTCGTGGACGTCGACGACCCACTGCGGCTCGCTGAAGCCGCGCGGGTTGGAGTCGTCCGGCGGCACCTCGGGCAGGGGCACGTGCATGCCGAGCTTGCTGACGATCCCGGCCAGCGTGCTGGTGCCGCTGCGTCCGGCGCCGGCGACGAGGAGGACCTTCCGCGGCACACCGTCGGGGTTCATCTCGTCGATCGCTCTGGCCTGCTCAGTCACGGCGGGCAGCCTACCGGCGACTACGCTCGCGCCTCATGCGGCTGTTCTCCCGGGCTCCCCTCCTCGGCGTGGTGATCCCCGCGTGGGGGGTGGAGGACTACCTCGACGACTGCGTCCGCTCGCTCCTCGCGCAGACCCACCGCCGGTGGGAGGCGGTGATCGTCGACGACGGCTCGACCGACCGCACCGGCGAGATCGCGGACGAGTGGGCGCACCGCGACAACCGGATCAGCGTGATCCACTCCGTGAACGGGGGGCTGGGGGCCGCGCGCAACCTCGGCACCCTGCAGGTGCGCGGCGACTACCTCGCCTTCCTCGACTCCGACGACGTCCTGCCGCCGACGGCGTACGCCGACCTGGTGGGCGCGCTGGACCAGTCGGGCTCCGACTTCGCGACCGGCTCGATCGTGCGCTGGGAGGGCGCCGACCTCGTCGAACCGCCCTGGATGCGCCGGCTCCACCGGCCGTCCCGCAGGGCGCGGATCGAGGACCGACCCGAGATCCTCGGCGACGTGTTCGCCTGGAACAAGGTGTGGCGTCGCTCCTTCTGGGACGCCGCGGGGCTCGCGTGGCCCGAGGGCGTGCGCTACGAGGACCAGCCGACGACCACGCGGGCATTCCTCCGCGGATCGTTCGACGTGCTCGACGAGGTCGTCTACCACTGGCGGATCCGTGAGGGCTCCATCACCCAGACCCGCGCGTCATCGGTGCAGGACCTGTCCGACCGCTGGGAGACCAAGCGGCAGGCGCTCGCGTCGGTGCGCGAGCACGGCTCGGCCGAGGTCGAGGACGTCTTCGTCGACCGCGTCCTGGCCGGCGACCTGTGGCGCTACTTCCTGCTGGTGCCGGGGGCGTCCGAGGAGTGGTGGCGGCTGCTGCGCGCCGGGGTGCTGGAGTTCTGGGGCCGGCGCTCGCTCGTGCACAGCGGGCTGCCGCCGGTGCACCGGCTCGCAGGTTGGCTCATCGCCGAGGACCGGCGGGCGGACGTCGTCGGGCTGATGGAGTGGGCCGGAGCCCTCGACGGACCGGCGCCTCGCGCGCAGGACGTCGCGACCGGGGCCTGGCGGCTCGCCGTACCCCCCTCGGTGCTGGACGAGACGACCGTGGCCCCGGAGGCCTTGGCGCTCCGGGACCACGAGGTCTGACCTGCTCCGTCCCGTTGTCGCTGCACCATGGGATGTCGGTCAATGGGCACTTCCCCAGGTCAATTGACCCGGGGAAGTGCCTGTTCGGCTACATACCGTGATGAACAGTCGGCGGCGGTGGCACTCTGGCCGAGCCCACGCCGCGAGCTCGTTCCTCGCTCACGGCTGCTCGTCTCACAGCAGGCCCTCGGACTCGAGGAACTCCTTGGCGACGTCTTCCGGCTTGGCCCGGTCGACGGCCATCTGGCCGTTCATCTCCGTGAGGTTCTCGGTGGTGAGGGCCGCCATCAGCGGGTTGAGGATGTCGGCGATGTCCTCGTGCTCGGCGAGGAAGTCGGCCGAGATCGCCGGCACCAGGTTCTGCGCCGGCTGGATCTCCAGGTCGTCCTCGAGGACGACGAGGCCCTGGGACTCCAGGGTGCCGTCGGTGGTGGAGGTCTCACCCAGCTGGGACTCGCCGCTGATCACCGACTGGTAGGTCTGGTCGGATGCGTAGCCGAGCTCGAGCACCTTGGTGACGTCGATCCCGTACTCGTCGGACAGACCGCCCTCGCAGTCGAGGCGTCCCTCGCAGTCGGGGGCCGCGGCCAGGACGACGCTCATGCCCTCGAGGTCGGACAGGGTCGTGACGCCCTCGGACTCCGAGTACTCCTGGGTGACGAAGAAGGCGTTGGTGTCGGTCGCCGGCGAGATGTCGAGGAGCTCGATGCCGGCGGCGTCGAGGAGGTCGGCACCGTCGTCGGCGAGCTGCTGGCCGTCGCCGGCCTCGAACGGCTCGGCGGAGTCGCCGTTCTCCTGGGTGTTGAGGAAGTTGACGATGCCGCCGACGTACTCGGGGACGATGTCGACGTCGCCCGGGAACGTCGGCATGTAGGCGTCGCGGGAGTCGACGAGCTTGGTCTGGACCGTGTAGCCGGCGTCCTCGAGGAGCTGCTCGTACATCGATGCGACGAGGGTCGCCTCGGGGAAGTTCTGGCCGGCGATGGTCACCGAGCCCTTGTCACCGCCCGAGGAGCTCGAGTCGTCGGAGGCGTCGTCGTTGGACAGGTCGTCACCGGCGCAGCCGGTGAGTGCGAGTGCGCCGGCGGCGAGGATCGCGGCCAGCGAGCGTGCGATGTGCATGATGTTCCTTCTGTGTCCCGCAGCGTGCGGCTGCGCGTGTCCGGATGTGCGTCGTCAGCCGACGGATTCGGCGGGCGGCTCAACGGTAGCCCCGGTCACCGACAACGCGTCCGCGTGACCACCTGAAGGGGTGCCGCGACGCGACGGGTCGACCGCGCGCTGAGCCAGTGCGGCGAGCAGCTCGAGCACCAGCGCGACCGCCGCCACGACGAGCGCTCCGGCGATGCCCTTGCCGTAGTTGGAGCGGAAGAACCCGTCGGTGATGATCTGACCGAGCCCCGGCCCGGCCACGAGCGCGGCGATCGTCGCGGTGGCCCACACCTGCACCAGCGCGAGCCGGAGGCCGGACACCACGAGCGGCAGGCCGAGCGGGAGCTCGACCCGCCAGAAGCGCTGCATCCCCGTCATGCCCATGCCGCGTGCGGCCTCCCGCACGTCGGGCGCGACCTCGCGCATGGCGACGTAGGAGTTCGTGATGATCGGCGGCAGCGCGAAGAGCGTCAGCGCGAGCAGGGTGGCCAGCCCCGCGCGGCCGTAGGGCCCGAGCTGATCCGTACCCGGCCACGGTGCCACCACGAGCAGCGCGAGCAGCGCGAACGTCGGGATCGCACGGCCGACGTTGGAGATGTTGATCGCCAGGAAGCCGCCGCGACCGAGGTGCCCGAGCCACAGGGCGATCGGCAGGCCCACGAGCATCGCCATCAGGAGCGCCGTGACGGTGAGCAGCAGCTGCTGCCCGAGAAGGGCGGCGATCCCGTCGCTGCCTGACCAGTTGGCGCCGTCGGAGAGGTAGTCCCACATGTCGGCGAAGACCCTCATGCGGGGCCCCCGCGGCGTTGTTCGGCGGAGGAGCGGAGCGGGGGAGGCGAAGAACGTCGTGGGGTGTTCATGCCCGCACCCCTCTCGTCCAGGGCGTCAGCATCCGTTGCGCGAGGACCAGCAGTGCGTCGAGCACGAACGCCAGGACGACGCACAGCACGGACGCGGTGAAGAGCTCGGCGCGGAAGTTGGTGAGCACGCCGTCCTTGATGAGGTTGCCGAGGCCGCCGTAGGCCACCAGCGACCCGACCGTCGTCAGCGCGACCGTGGAGACCGTGGCCACGCGGAGGCCGGCCATCACGACCGGCAGCGCGAGCGGCAGCTCGACCCTGAGCAGCAGCTGGCCGCGGCCGTAGCCGAGGCCCGTCGCCGACTCGCGTACGTCGTCGGGCACCGACCGCAGTCCCTCGAGCAGGCTGCGGACCAGGATCGTCAGCGCGTAGAGGGCCAGGCCGATCACGACGGTCGTGGCGGTCAGGCCGGTGAACGGGACGAGCAGCGGGAACAGCGCCAGCGACGGGACGGTGTAGATGCCCGTGGTGACGGCCAGGATCGCGGACTCGAGCCGCGGCAGGCGGCCGGCCAGCAGCGCCAGCGGGAAGGCGATGGCGAGGCCCAGGACGACGGAGACGACGGTGATCCCGATGTGCTGGACGGTCGCGTCGACGATCTGCTGCTGTCGGTCGGAGACGTATTCCAGGCAGACCCAGTCGTTGACGAGGCGGCTGTAGCAGCTCGGCTCGTCGGCGGCTCCCAGTAAGGTCACACGCATGGACGCTACACGGAGCGGCGACTCGATGATCCGGCTCGAAGGGGTGGGCAAGACCTACCCCGACGGCACGGTCGCGGTCCACGAGCTCGACCTCGACGTGGCCCGTGGAGAGATGGTCTGCCTCGTCGGTCCGTCCGGCTGCGGCAAGTCCACGACCCTGAAGATGATCAACCGGCTCATCGAGCCGACCACCGGCCGGATCTGGCTCGACGGCCAGGACGTCACCGACGCCGACCCGGTCGAGCTGCGCCGCGGCATCGGCTACGTCATCCAGCAGATCGGCCTCTTCCCCCACCAGCGCATCGAGCAGAACGTGATGACCGTGCCGCTGCTCTACGGCGAGTCCAAGGCGACCGCCCGCGAGCGTGCCCACGAGCTGCTCGACACGGTCGGGCTCGACCCGGCGCAGTACGCCCGACGCTACCCGCACGAGCTCTCGGGCGGTCAGCGCCAGCGCGTCGGCGTCGCACGGGCGCTCGCCGCGAACCCGCCCGTGCTGCTGATGGACGAGCCGTTCGGCGCGGTCGACCCGGTCGTCCGCGGTCGCTTGCAGGACGAGTTCCGCCGGCTCCAGGCCGAGCTCGGCAAGACCGTCGTGCTGGTGACCCACGACATCGACGAGGCGATCCGGATGGGTGACCGCGTCGCCGTCTTCGCGGGCGGCGGCAAGCTCTCCCAGTACGCCACCCCGGCCGACCTGCTCGCCCACCCGGCCGACGAGCAGGTCGCCGACTTCGTCGGTGCGGGCGGCCTGCGCACGCTGACCGTGACCCGGCTCCGCGAGGAGCACCTCGAGCCGCTCGACGGCGTCAACACCGGCGACCTCGGCTCGGCGATCGACATCGACTCCTCGCTCGAGGACGCCCTCGCCGCGATGCTGCGTGACGACAAGGCGATGGTCGGCGTCCGTCGCGGCCCGACGTTCGTCGGCGTACTCACTCCCGCCGGGGTGCACAAGGCGCTGCGGGAGTCGCTGCGCTGACTCCTACGTGACCGGCTTGGTTTCGACGCGCACATCCCGGTGCCAGGACTCGGTGACGTACTTCGTGCCCCAGCCCATCGACGTGTAGAGCCCGTCGGCGCCGGTCGGTGAGTCGGCGTCCACCTCGAGGCCGACGCGGTCGCGCCCGCGGGAGGCGGCGTCCGCGATGATCGTGCGCAGCAGGCCGGTGGCCACGCCGCGGCCGCGCGCGGACTCGAGGACGCCGAGGTAGGACACGTACGACCCGTGGGGCCCGGTCGCCGACTCGCTGACGGTGCCGACGAGGGCACCGGCCGGCTCGACCTCGTCGCCGCCCTCTCCCGCATCCGTGATCTCGGCCAGCCACCAGTGGTCCCAACGGTGGCCGGGATCCTCGCGGAGCCGGTGGATGAACTCGTCGAAGGTCTCCTCCGCGGAGTTGAAGTGGTCGGTGAAGGCTCCTTCGAGCACGTCGTGGATCGCGCGCAGGTCCGCCTCGGAGGGGAGGCCGTCACCCTGCCGCTCGACCAGGCGGAACACGACTCCCTTCCGCTCCCAGCGCGCCGGGTCCGGGACCAGCTCGGCCTCGTCGGCCTCGACCGAGCGGCTCATCTGCCACCACGTGCGGACCCGGTCGAAGCCGCCGTCCGCCAGCCAGCGGTGCTGGCGCTCGTCGTCGGCGAAGGAGCCGGTGTCGATCTGCTGGACCTCCAGGCCGCGGGCGGCGCCGACCGCGCGGGCCTGCGCGTCGGCCCACTCGAGGAGCACGTCGCTGCAGCGGTCGGCCAGCCGCTCGTCGACCTCGCGGTCGACGACGTGGACGAGGAGCATCCGGCCCTCGGCGCGGTCGTGCACGCTCCCCCACGCCCGGATCCGACCCTCGGGGTCGCGGACCACGAGGTTCTCGCGCGTGGTCAGCCCGCGGTCGGAGACCTCGACCAGCACCTCCTCCTCACCCGAGCCGGCCCAGCCGCGGCCGGCACGCTCGTGGCCGCGGAGCAGCGCGGTCAGGCGCGCGACGGTGGCCGGGTCGGAGCCGTCCGGCGCCTCGGCGACCCAGCCCTCGGGCAGGCCCGGATCCTCGGGCAGCAGGTCGGTGGGGTCGCTCTCGAACCGGTTGTCGTCGGGGATCACGAGCGGTCATTCTTCCGCACCCCGGCGCAGCATGCTGCCGGGCGGTGCGTGAGGGGCATTTCCGTGGGCCAGGACCCCCCTGACACACCGCTGCCCGGCGCGTCGGCGTACGACACACCCGGGGGCGGTGCGTGAGGAGGATCAGGCGCTGCGGTGGTCCCTGCGGGCGGCGGCGACGCGCAGCGAGTCCACCTCGGCGCGCAGCACGTCGATCTCGGCCTCGAGCTCGGCGACCGCGACGATCGCCTCGGCAGCGCGGCTGTCGGCGGCGTCACGGCCACGCTCGGCGGCGTCGCGACCCCGCTCGGCGGCGTCACGGCCACGGTCGGCCGAGTCGGCGCGACGGGACTCCTCGGCGCGCTTCATGGCCTGCTCGGCGGCGTTCTTCTGCGCCGACGACAGGGCACGCTCGAGGACGTCGATGGCTTCCTCGCGATCGGCGATCTTGCGGCGCATGTCGGCGGCGAACGCAGCCGACTCGGCCGTACGACGCTCGGTGAGGGCGCGGTACTCCTGGGCCTGGACGGCGCGGTCCTGCGCTGCCTCGACCCGGGCGGCCATCAGCTCGGAGTGGGTGATCCGCGTGGCGGCGGCGCCGGCCAGGACGGCCAGGACCGCGGCGAACGCGGTGAAGGTGGCGGAGGACGAGGCGAGGGCGCCGATCACGACCGCGGCAGCGACCGCGAGCAGGGCGATGGCGACGACCAGGCGCGTACTGCGCTGACGTCGGCGAGCGGGCGTACGTGACGCCTGTGACTGCTGGGGCTGCTGGGAAGGCATGCGGCCAGACTAGGGCCGCGGCCGACCCCCGTCCGTGCGACACGCACGCTCGAGGGCGAGCGAGGCGAGCGTCACGCCGACGCCGCCGAGGGCCGCGACGACCGACCGGGTGATCCAGCGGTCGGAGTACTGCGAGGCGTCACCGAGCCAGCTGACGGCGTACCCGGCGTAGCCGGCGGCGATCAGCGTGCCGCCCAGGGCGCACGCCCGGGCGAGCACGAGGCGGTTCATCGCCTGGTGCAGCTCGAGGCGCTCGCCGCGCACGTGCACGGTCTGCCAGGTGTGCCAGGCCAGGAAGCCCATGATCACCGCCACGAGCACGACGGCCAGGACCTGCGTCCACGACACGAGCGGCGCACGACCGGCGATCCGGCTCACCACCGGGTGGATCGCCCATCCACCGAGGAGTCCGCCGACGGCGCACACGGTGAGGGCGCGCGCCGAGGTGGGGCGGAGGCTCCCGCGCGGCTCCGGAGGGTCTTCCTCCGGACCGGTGTCGCTCACCGGGGGGTGGTCACGCGGGGTCCCCGCGGCGTCGTGCGGAGGAGCGCAGCGGAAGAGCAGGACGTCGCGGGGTGCTCATTCGACGTCGAGCGAGATGTCCTCGCGCTTGCGGACGCCGGCCGAGTCCGCCGCGGACAGCAGGTCGGCGATCGGGCCGCGGTCGGGGAAGACGGCGTCCGGCTCGAGGTCGTGCCACGGCTGGAGGACGAAGGCGCGCTCGTGGGCCCGCGGGTGCGGCAGGCGAAGGAAGTCCTCGTTGGAGCGGCGGTCACCGACGACGATCAGGTCCACGTCGAGCGTGCGCGGCGCGTTGCGTACGTCGCTGCGGTCGCGGTCGAAGGCGTCCTCGACGGCGAGGACGCGCTCCATGAGGCGGGCCGCCGGGAGCGTGGTGTCGGCCAGGACCACGGCGTTGAGGAACGGGCCGGAGCCGTCCGGGGCGTCGACCGGGTCGGTCTCGTAGACCGGCGAGACGCCGGTGACGAAGAAGTCGGGGGTGTCGGCGAGCGCGTCGACCGCGCCCTGCAGCGACGCGAGGCGCTCCCCGAGATTGGATCCGAGGGCGACCACGACCCGGCGGATCGGGTGCATCTCACCGGTGAGTGAGTCGGTGTCCACGATGTTCGGGTTGGGGGTCTCAGTCATGAGCGTTGCCTCGCGTTCTGGTGATCGTCAGCGCGACGTCCGAGTACGTCGCGTCGATGGGTGCATCAGGTTTGTGGAGCGTGACTCGCGCCCATTCAACACGACTGTCCAACAGGCACACATCGACGATGCGCTGGACGACGGTTTCTATCAGGTCGACGGGGTCCCGCTCCACGGCGGCCTTCACGTCGAGCGCCAGCGTGCCGTAGTTCACGGTGTCCTCGAGGTCGTCGGACGCCGCCGCGGCCCGGGTGTCGATGCCCAGCACGAGGTCGACGACGAAGGTCTGGCCCTCGCGCTTCTCGAAGTCGAAGACGCCGTGGTGCGCGAAGCACTCGATCCCCGTGATCGACAGCTCGTCCTGAGGAGGGCGCCCTGCGCCCGTCTCGAAGGGCTCGTCCTGAGGAGGGCGCCCTGCGCCCGTCTCGAAGGGGTCGTCGGTCATGCGGTCCCTCCCATCGCTGCGACGACGGCGAGCGCGTCGCGGGTGGCGCGTACGTCGTGCACGCGCAGGTAGTCGACGCCGCGGGCCGCCAGCAGCGCCACCAGCGCCGCGTGCGCGTGCTCGCGCTCGTCGACCGGTCGCGGGCCGTCGTCGTCGGCCAGCAGGCTGCCCAGGAACGACTTGCGGCTCGCGCCGACGAGCAGCGGGCAGCCGAGCCCCGCGAGCTCGTCGAGCGCGCGCAGCAGCTCCCAGTTGTGGTGCGACTGCTTGGCGAACCCCAGCCCGGGGTCGAGCACGATCCGGTCGCGCGGGATGCCGGCGGCCACGGCCCCTGCGAGCCGCTCGCCCAGCTCGCGCCGTACGGTCGCGACGACCCCGTCGGGCTCGTAGTCGGCGAAGTCGCGCATCCGGTCGGCATGGGCACGCCAGTGCATGGCGACGTAGGTCGCCTCGCTGCCCGCGACGACGTCGAGGATCGCGGGGTCGGCCAGGCCGCCGGAGACGTCGTTGACGACCGTGGCGCCGGCCTCGAGCGCCGCCGCTGCGACCTCGGCGCGCATCGTGTCGACGGAGACGACGGCACCCTCGCCGGCCAGCTCGCGGATGACCGGGACGACCCGGTCGAGCTCGTCGGCGACGGGCGGGCGGACGGCGCCGGGCCGGGTCGACTCGCCGCCGATGTCGAGGAGGTCGGCGCCCTGCTCGAGCAGCAACCGGCCCCGCGCGACGGCCGCCTCCGTGGTCGCGAAGAGACCGCCGTCGGAGAAGGAGTCGGGGGTGACGTTGATGATCCCCATCACCCGGGGCACGTGGGACCGGATGCCCTCGCTCACCTGGTGCCCGAGTGGATCAGGGCCATCGCCTCGGCGCGCGTGGCCTGGTTCCTCAGGAAGGAGCCGCGCACGGCCGACGTGATCGTGCGGGCGCCGGCCTTCTTGACCCCGCGCATCGTCATGCAGAGGTGCTCGGCCTCGATCACCACGATCACCCCGCGCGCCTCGAGGATCTCCATCAGCGAGTCGGCGACCTGGGTGGTCAGCCGCTCCTGGACCTGTGGCCGCTTGGCGTAGACGTCGACCAGCCGGGCGAGCTTGGAGAGGCCGGTGATCTTGCCGGTCTCGGCGGGGATGTAGCCGACGTGGGCGACACCGGTGAACGGCACCAGGTGGTGCTCGCACATCGACCACAGCTCGATGTCGCGCACGAGCACCATCTCGTCGTGGCCGAGGTCGAAGGTGGTGGTGAGCACCTCGCGGGCGGTCTGGCGCAGCCCCTGCGTCAGCTCGGCGTACGCGCGGGCGACGCGGGCCGGGGTGTCGCGCAGGCCCTCGCGCTCGGGGTCCTCCCCCATCGCCGCGAGCAGCTCGCGGACCGCGGCCTCGGCGCGGTCGTGGTCGAAGGCCGGCACGTCCTCGGGCGCGCGCTCCGGCACGGTGATCGGGTCGGTCACGGGGAGTCCGGCGACGGCGGGGTCGGGGTCTCCGGGCCCTGGTCCGGAACGCCGTGGATGTCGCCACCGGCGCCAGGCGGGGTCAGGATGACCCCGCTGCGGGTCTCCTCCTCCTGGGCGGCCGCGCCGGCGCTCACGCGGTCGCGGATCTCCTGGGGGATGTCGACCGGGGGGATCGTCGAGGGGACACGCTCCGGGGAGCCGGTCCACGACGGGCGCGCGGAGCTCATCCGCAGGGCCTCGAAGATCTCGGCGATCTCGGCCTTGTCGAGCGTCTCCTTGTCGAGGAGCGCCAGCACCAGGGTGTCGAGGACGTCGCGGTTGCGCTCGAGGATCTCGAAGGCCTCCTGGTGCGCGTGGCCCAGCAGCGTCTTGATCTCCCCGTCGACCGCGGCCGCGGTCTCCTCCGAGTAGTTGCGGGTGTGGCCCATGTCGCGGCCCAGGAACGGCTCGGAGTTGCTGTCGCCGAGCTTCACCGCGCCGAGGCGCTCGGTCATGCCGTACTGCGTCACCATCGCGCGGGCCAGCCCGGTCGCCTTCTCGATGTCGTTGCCGGCACCGGAGGTGACGTCGTGGAAGATCAGCGCCTCCGCGGCCATCCCGCCCAGCATGTAGGCGAGGTTGTCGAGCATCTCGCTGCGCGTCTGGGAGTACTTGTCGCGGTCGGGCAGCACCATCGTGTAGCCCAGCGCACGCCCGCGCGGCAGGATCGTGACCTTGTGCACGGGGTCGGTGCCGGGCAGCGCCGCGGCGACCAGCGCGTGTCCGCCCTCGTGGTAGGCCGTGATCAGCTTCTCGCGCTCGCTCATCAGGCGCGTACGCCGCTGCGGACCGGCGATGACGCGGTCGATCGCCTCGTCGAGGGTCTCGTCGGTGATCAGCTTCTGGTTCTCGCGGGCGGTGAGGAGCGCGGCCTCGTTGAGCACGTTGGCCAGGTCGGCACCGGTGAAGCCGGGCGTGCGACGGGCGATGCTCAGCAGGTCGATGTCCTGCGCGATCGGCTTGCCGCGCGAGTGCACCTTGAGGATCTGGTGACGACCGTTGAGATCGGGGGCGTCGACCTGCACCTGCCGGTCGAAGCGGCCCGGGCGCAGCAGAGCGGGGTCGAGCACGTCGGGGCGGTTGGTGGCCGCGATGAGGATGACCCCGCCGCGTACGTCGAAGCCGTCCATCTCGACGAGGAGCTGGTTGAGCGTCTGCTCGCGCTCGTCGTGACCGCCGCCCATGCCGGCGCCGCGGTGGCGACCGACGGCGTCGATCTCGTCGATGAAGACGATCGCCGGGGGGTTCTCCTTGGCCTGCTCGAACAGGTCGCGCACGCGCGACGCGCCGACACCGACGAACATCTCGACGAAGTCGGAGCCGGAGATCGAGTAGAACGGGACGCCCGCCTCACCCGCGACGGCGCGGGCGAGCAGCGTCTTGCCGGTGCCGGGCGGGCCGTAGAGCAGGACGCCCTTGGGGATCTTCGCGCCGACGGCCTGGAACTTGGCCGGGTCGGTGAGGAACTCCTTGATCTCGCCGAGCTCCTCGATCGCCTCCTCGCAGCCGGCGACGTCGCTGAACGTCGTCTTCGGCATGTCCTTGGTGATCAGCTTGGCCTTGGACTTGGCGAACTGCATGACGCCGCGACCGCCGCCGCCCTGGGCCTGGTTCATCAAGAAGATGAACAGCAGGATGATCAGCGCGAACGGCAGGAGCGTCGCGAGCAGCGAGCCGATGAAGCTGGGTGACGGAGTCTCCGACTTGTACGACTCGATGGTGCCCGCGTCGACCTGCTCCTGGACGGAGGCCACGAGGGTCTCCTCCTGGCCGGCGACGTAGGACGCGACGACCTTGTTGCCGTCGTCACGTACCCCGTCGTCGAGCGTGGCGCGCGCCTCGAAGTCGACGCCGTCGATCTCGATCTTCTCGACACCGCCGTCGGCGATGTACTTCGAGAGGGTGGAGGTCTCGACCTCGTCGTAGCCGTCGCTGGGCGCGAGGAACTGGATCGCCAGCAGCACCGCGAAGGCGGACAGGACGATCCACAGCCAGGGACCCTTGAATATGCGCTTCACAGGCAACTTTCACCGGTTCGGAGTTGGTGGGGCGACGCTACAGGCCGCGCGGACGCCCATTCTTTCAGGAGGGGTGAAGCGGCGTGGGCCCCGTCGGCGTCCGTCAGGAGTAGACGTGGGGCGCGAGGGTGCCGATGTCGCGCAGGTTGCGGTAGCGCTCGCGATAGTCCAGGCCGTAGCCGACGACGAACTCGTTGGGGATGTCCCAGCCGACGTACTTCGGCTCGACGGGCATCGACAGCGCCTCCGGCTTGCGCAGCAGGGTCGCGATCTCGACGCTCGCGGGGTTGCGGCTGGAGAGGTTGTTGACCAGCCAGCTGAGGGTCAGGCCGGTGTCGATGATCTCGTCGACGATGAGCACGTCGCGGCCGCTGATGTCGGTGTCGAGGTCCTTGAGGATCCGCACGACGCCGCTCGACTTCGTGCCCGAGCCGTAGGAGCTGACCGCCATCCAGTCCATCTCGAGGTGGATCGGCATCGCCCGCGCCAGGTCGGCCATCACCATCACCGCGCCGCGCAGCACGCCGACGACGAGGAGGTCGCGGCCCTCGTAGTCCTCGGTGATCTGGAGCGCCATCTCCCCCAGGCGCTGCTGGATCTGCGCCTCGGTGAAGAGGATGTTGACCAGGTCGTGCTCCACGTGGGACGAGTCCATGGGCTGCAGCCTAGGGTCTCAGGACGCCTCGATCACCAGCAGGCCGTCGCGTCGCCGGGCGCGCTGGCGGCCGGGCAGGTCGACCCACTGCTGACCGCGCCAGGCGACCAGGAGCCGGTCGACCTCCAGCACGTGGCGGCGGGTCAGCTCGGACGCTGGTACGCCCGCGGCGAGGGCCGCGGCGCGGAGGACCCGGTGGCGCAGGGACGGCGGCTGGGCGGCGAGGGCCTCGACGTCGAGGCCGGCCGGGCGACGGGCGTCGTCGAGGGCCGCTGCGGCGAGGTCGTCGAGCAGGGCGGTGTCGTCACGCAGCTGGTCTGCGGTGCGGGCGAGCGCCTCGGCGATCCCGGGGCCGAGCTCGTCCTCGAGCACGGGCAGGACCCGATGGCGTACCCGCACCCGGGTGAAGCCGGCGTCATCGTTGTGCGGGTCGTCCCACGGCTCGAGGCCCTCGACCTGGCAGGCGGTCAGCGTGTCGATGCGGCGTACGCCGAGGAGTGGGCGCGCGAAGACGCCGAAGCTGGGTCGCATCCCCTGCAGCGAGCGGCCGCCCGAGCCGCGGGTGAGGCCGAGCAGCACGGTCTCGGCCTGGTCGTCGAGGGTGTGGCCGAGCAGCACCGTCCGCGCGGCGAGCCGGTCGGCGACCTCCGCCAGGACGGCGTACCTCGCCTCGCGGGCGGCGGCCTCCGGCCCGAGCCCGGACGTGGCGTCGACGTGCACGCGGGCGGTCAGCGTCTCGTCCACGCCCAGCGCGGCGAGCTGGGCGACGACCCGGGCGGCCTGCTCGGCCGAGCCGGGCTGGAGGTCGTGGTCGACCGTGACCCCGACGACGCCGAGGCCGAGCTTGTGGCCCTCGAAGACCGCCGCCGAGGCGAGCGCCAGGGAGTCGGCTCCGCCGCTGCACGCCACCGCGACGACGTCGCCCGGCCCGAGGAGGGACAGCGCGGCGCGGACGGGTGCACGAACGGCGGCGAGCGAGGGGTGGAGCGTCACAGCACGCGGGTGATCCAGGCGTCGGGGTCGGTGATCTCGGCCTTCGACGGCAGCGCGTCCGGCCCGCTCCAGACGGCGTTGAAGTCGTCCATCCCGACCTTGTCGACGACGTGGCGGACGAAGACGGCTCCGTCGCGGTACTGCGCCATCTTGGCGTCGAGGCCGAGGAGGCGGCGCAGGAGCTTGTCGAGGGTGCCGACGCCCTGGCGGCGCTGGTTGAACTTCTTGCGGATCTGCGCGACCGACGGGATCACGGTGGGGCCGACACCGTCCATCACGACGTCGGCGTGACCCTCGAGCAGCGACATCACGCCGGTGACCCGGTCGAGGATCTCCTTCTGCTCGGGCGTGGAGACGAGGTCGACGATGCTGCCGTCGCCGCTGCGGATCGCCTCCGCGCCGCGGCGCAGGCCGTCGACGAGGACGCTGGGCTCGATCGTCGCGGCGACGGCGTTCATCTGGGCGAGCAGGTGCTCGCCGAGCCACGGGTTGGCGGTGAACTGGACGCGGTGGGTCTCCTCGTGGAGGCACACCCACAGGCGGAAGTCGGTCGGGTCGGCGCCGATCTCGCGCTCGGTGTGGACGATGTTGGGGGCGACGAGGAGCAGCCGTCCGCGCGGCTCGTGGAACGGGTCGAACTGGCCCAGCACCTTGGTGCCGAGGAAGCCCAGCATCAGGCCGACCTCCGCGCCGGTGACCCGCGAGCCGATCGCGCCGGCGACGGCACCGGGCTCGCCCTTCTTCTCGACGAGCCTGTCGACGATCGGGGCGAGGATCCTGGAGAACCCGTCGGCGTTGGCCTGGATCCATCCGCCGCGGTCGACCACGAGCACGGGCGCGGTCCCGGCGTCGGTCCGCAACCCGGTGAACTCCTGGACCAGCGGTGTCGAGCGCTCGGCGCCGGTGCGGAGCTCGGCGACGGCGGCGAGCGCCTCGTCGGCGGACACGACCGGGCCCGGTCCGGCCAGCTTCGACCCGACGGTCACCGCGAAGTCCCAGTCGACCATGTCCATCCAGCGACCCTAGCCGGAGGCCTGTGAGCAGCGGCAGGCCGCGAGGGCGGCGGCGGCGCGGTCGAGCGCCTGCTGGGCATCGAGCTTCCTCGCGTCGGGCGCCTTGTCGGCCCCGAAGACGAACGCCATCGGTTCGCCGTCCCGGCCGACCGCGATCCCCGCCAGCGCGTGGACGTTGCGGAGGGTGCCGGTCTTGGCCCGCACCAGCCCGCGCGCGAACGGCGGGCCCTCGTCGAAGCGGTAGGCCAGGGACCCGGTGAACCCCGCGACGGGCAGGCCGGTGACGAGGCTGCGCATCGCCTCGCCGTCCGGGCCGGCGGCGTGCTGGATCAGCGCGAGCAGCGTCGAGGTGGCGACCCGGTTGCGCCGCGACAGGCCCGAGCCGTCGTACACCTCGTCACCGGAGACGTCGATGCCCAGCCCGCCGAGGGTCTCGAGCACCGCGGCCGCCCCGCCCTCGAACGAGCCCGTCCCGGAGACCGCGAGGCCGACCTGGTGGCCGACCACCTCGGCACCCTCGTTGTCGCTGACGTCGATGATCCGCTCGGCGATCTCCGAGAGCGGTGCGCTCTCGACCGAGGCGAGCTCCTCGGCGCCGGGAGGCGCGACGACGCGCTGCGGCTCGCCGACCACCCGGAGCCCGGCGGCGGCGAGCGCGGACGCGAGCACCTGTGCGGCCGCGAGGGACGGGTCGTCGGAGCGCGAGAGCCGGTCGGGCGCGATGCCGCTGTCGACCATCAGGGCCGTGATCGGACTGGCGATGTCGTCGGGGACGTAGTCGCGGCGCCACGCCGGGTTGTCGGTCGGCCCGGTGAAGAGGCTGTCGTCGAAGCGGACCGTGACGCGGCCCCGACCGCCGAGGGCCTTGGCCGCAGTGAGCGCGAGGGTGGTCACGTCGGCCCGGATCGGGTACGTCGACGCGGCCTCCGCGAGGCTGAGCGGCTGGCTCGCGAGCAGCGGGTCGCCGCCGCCGACCAGCACGACCTCGCGTGGGCCCTCGCCGCGCACCACCCTGGTCGTGAACGTGTGGTCCGGGCCGAGGGTGGTCAGCGCGGCGCCGAGGGTGAGCAGCTTGGTGGTGGAGGCCGGCAGGTAGCGACCGTCGCCCGACGTCCACACCGGCGACCCGGGCTGCAGCGAGCTCACCGCGCCGACCACGTGGCTGCCGAGGTCGGGGTCGGCCAGGTCGGGGGTGACCGCGGCGGCGACCTTGTCGGGGGCGATGTCGGCCGTCCCGACCACCGGGTCGGCGTCCGTGACGGTCGGGTCCCAGTCCGGCAGGTCGAGCCCGGCCGGCGGGAGGACCGCCTCGGGCTCGGTCACCGGATCGGCGGCCAGCCACGGGAGGTAGCGCTGGCCCCACTCGAAGCGATGGGCGCCGACGCCGGCTCCGAGGATCGCCAGGACGAGCAGCACCGGCAGCCACCGACTCGCGAGATGGCGTACCTCATGTCGCCCTCGGGGCCCTCTCGCTTCGCGCATCGGGCCCATTGTGCGCGAGACTGCCCCCAGCAGGACGCGTCGGGCCCACCGTCGGACGCGCGACGATGGCACCAGTCCCGGCCCACGGGCGTGCCGGAGAGTGTGGAGGAAGACGTGCTGACGTTCGACGTGCTGGTGGAGATCCCCAAGGGTGAGCGCAACAAGTACGAGGTCGACCACGAGTCCGGCCGCATCCGGCTGGACCGCATGCTCTTCACCTCGACGGCCTATCCGGCCGACTACGGTTTCATCGAGAACACCCTCGGCCAGGACGGTGACCCGCTCGACGCGCTGGTGATCCTGCAGCAGCCGACGTTCCCCGGCTGCCTGATCGAGTGCCGCGCGATCGGCATGTTCCGGATGACCGACGAGGCCGGTGGCGACGACAAGGTCCTCTGCGTCCCGAGCCACGACCCTCGCCTGGAGCACCTGCGCGACATCAACCACGTCTCGAAGTACGACCGGCTGGAGATCCAGCACTTCTTCGAGGTCTACAAGGACCTCGAGCCCGGCAAGTCCGTCGAGGGCGCCGACTGGGTCGGCCGCGTCGAGGCCGAGGCGGAGGTCCACGCCTCCTTCGAGCGCTTCACGACCGAGGGCCACGGCGACGACCTCGACAACATCGCCGACGACAGCCTCGGCGAGGACGCCTGAGGCTCAGCGGCTCCCATTCGTCCGCGGCCTCCACACGTCGCCGCGCGCTGTAACGCCGGGTTGCTGCTTGTACCCACCCCCTTGCTCGGAGGTGGGTACAGCAACCAACCCGGCGTTACAGCGTCCGCGCGAGATCAGATCTGTGACAGGAACGCCTCGGTCGCCCGGGCCACCTCGAGGTGGATCTCGGCGGTCCGGACGGCGTCGTCGGTCCCCATCGAGTGGTCGGCGTCGGCGACCTCGAGCACGTCGCAGCCGCTCTCGGCGAGCTCGCGGGCGATCGAGGCGTCCCAGAGCTCGTCGGCCAGGCCGCCGACGAGGAGCTGGCGACCGGCATTGGCGCCCACGGCCTCGGCCAGCCCCGGATCGACGAGGAGCGGGGTGAACCAGATCGCGTCGAGACCGCGCTCGGCGGCGTACGACGCGCCACGGGTGCCGAGCGACTTGCCGACCACCAGCACGTGGTCGGCATCCTCCTGGGCGTGTGCGGCCTGCAGGTGGCGACGCACCCACGCCTCGGGTTCCTCCTCGTCACCGCGCGACTCCGAGTCCCACCAGAGCTGCTGGACGGTGAACCCGTGCTGGAGCAGCGCGCGCCGGGCGAACTCGAGCAGCGGCGCACTCGGGGAGTAGGCGCGTCCCGGAGCGACGAGTGCCACGCCGCGGCTGCCACCGACGGGCTCCCAGCGGGTCGGTAGTCCTCCGAAGGTCATCGTGTCCCACCTCTCGCCGGCCGGAAGCAGCCCAGGGCGCCGTGGAGCCTCATGCGGGCCCGGTGTGGGTCCAGGTCAGCAGCTCGGGGCTGCGCAGCATCTCCTCGGGCACGCCGAAGGCGTCGACGAGGTCGACGGCGAGCGGCCGGATCTTGCGGCACAGCGAGCCGACCTCGCGGCTGATCGCCTTCGAGCGTGCGCTGGAGAGCCGGCCGTGCTCCATGAACCAGGCACGGTCGGCCTCGATCGTGCCGAGCGCGTGGAGGTCGCAGAGCAGGTTGAGGGTGACCTTGAGGTCGCCGTCGGGCAGCGCGGCGGTCTTCGCCACGAACGCCTCCAGCACCAGCCGTTCGGCGTGCGCGCGCGCCGCCGCGATGACGTGGTCCTGCACCCGGGAGAAGACGGCGCCCGGGTTCTGGCCCTGGTCGATGCCGCGCTTCAGCCGCCGGGCGACACCGCCGATCATGTGCTCCTCGCGGAAGCGCAGCATCGCGAGCTGGTAGTTGGGGTCGAGGAGACCGGCCTCCTGGTCCCACGTGTCGCCACCGGGCAGCAGGTCGCGCACCGACTGGACGAGCTTGTGCACCGCCGTCCGTTCGACGACGGTCTCGACCGCGAGGCCGGCGACGAAGCGGGCCATGCCGAGCTGGTCCATGTCCTCGAACTCGCCGGCGTAGTCGGTGAGCAGGCCCTTGGCGACCAGCTGCAGCAGGACGTGGTTGTCGCCCTCGAACGTGGTGAAGACGTCGGTGTCGGCCTTGAGCGCGGCGAAGCGGTTCTCGCTGATGTAGCCCGCGCCGCCGCACGCCTCGCGGCACTCCTGGATGGTCCGCGTCGCGTGCCAGGTGCCGAGCGCCTTGGTCGCGGCGGCACGGGACTCGAGCATCCGGCGGCCGTGCTCGTCGCCCACCTCGTCCGTCGGACCGGGGCCGGAGAAGACGTCGTGCAGCTGGCCCGCGACGACCTCCTGCGCGAAGTGGAGGGCGTAGGTCCGCGCGATGAGCGGGAGCAGCCGGCGCTGGTGCATGCCGTAGTCGAGGAGCAGCTGCTCCTCGTCGGGCGACGTCGCCTCGAACTGGCGACGGCGGACGGAGTAGCGGGTGGCGATGGTCAGCGCGACCTTGGCGGCGTTGATGCCCGCGCCGCCGACGCACACCCGACCCTGGACGAGGGTGCCGAGCATCGTGAAGAAGCGCTTGTTGGGGTTGTCGATCGGCGAGAGGTAGCGGCCCTCGGGCGTCACCTCGGCGAACTGGTTGAGCAGCGCGGTGCGCGGCACCCGCACGCCGTCGAACCAGATGCGGCCGTTGTCGACGCCGTTGAGCCCCATCTTGGGGCCGCAGTCCTCGATGCGGACGCCGTCGACGACCCGGCCGTCCCTGCGGATCGGCACGACGAAGGCGTGGACGCCGTGGCGCTCGCCGTCGACCTCGAGCTGGGCGAAGACCGCGGCGAGCTCGGCGTGCACCGCCGCGTTGCCGATGTAGTCCTTGCGGCTCGCCTCGTCCGGAGTGGTGATCACGAACTCCTGGGTCGCGGTGTCGTACGCCGCGACGGTGCCGAGGGCCTGCACGTTGGAGCCGTGACCGCTCTCGGTCATCGCGAAGCAGCCCATCGTGCGGCCGCTGACGAGGTCGGCGAGGTACGCGTCGTGGTGCGTCTTCGTGCCGAGCTGGAGGATCGCGCCGCCGAAGAGACCGAACTGCACGCCGACCTTCACCAGCACCGACAGGTCGCCCATGGCGAGGGTCTCGAAGGCCGCGACCGAGGCGCCGATGTCGCCGCCCCCGCCGTACTCCTCCGGGAACCCCATGCCGGTCTGGCCGGTGCCGGCCATCATCACCACGACGTCCAGGACCTGCTCGCGGAAGTCGGCGGTGGTCATCTGCTCCTGGTCGAGGAGGATGTGCGCGTGCTCGGCGAGGTTGTCGCGCACCAGGTCGCGGACCTCGGCGTAGGGGCCGTCGAGGAGCGTGCGCAGCGCGGCCACGTCGACCTCGGGCTGGCGGTAGCCGGTCCCGTGGGCGGGCGGGCCCGTCTTCTCGAGCCGCTCCGTGTCCTGCGGCTTCTCAGGCAGAGGCGTCGGGATCTCGTCGGCGATGGGGGGAACCTGCTCGGTGGCCTTGTCGGCTGACATGGGCCAAAACTAGCCCTGCCGGTAGGTTCGCGGCGATGAACGTGTCTGATGCCACCTCGTCGGGCGAGCCCCTGGGGACGATGGCGTACAACTACGCGATCGTCGGCGTCCAGAAGGGTGGCACGTCGACGCTGGCGGTCACGCTGAACCAGCACCGGCTGGTGTGCCAGCCCCCCGACAAGGAGCGGCACTACTTCGACGACGAGGCGGTCGACTGGTCGGCGCCCGACTACGCGCGCGACTACAGCGCGCCGCGACGGGCACCGGTCCACCGGCTCGTCGGCGACGCCTCACCGACGTACCTCTACTGGCCGCACGCGCTCGAGCGGATGCACGCCTACGACCCGGGGATGCCGCTGGTCGCCGTCTTCCGCGACCCACTCGAACGGCTCTTCTCGCACTGGGTGATGCTGCGCTCGCGCAACCTGGCCTGGCCCGACTGGCCCGACTTCCTCACCGAGTGGCCGCACACCTCGCTGCCCGACGAGGTGCCTGACGACGTACGCACCATGCGGTGGCGGCACATGACCGGGATCGCGCGTGGCTTCTACGGCGAGCAGCTGCAGCGCGGCTTCGAGCTCTTCGGCCGACAGCAGTGGCTCCTGCTCGAGCTGCGGGCGATGCTGGGCGACTTCGAGGACACCGTCCACCGCACCACCGACTTCCTCGAGCTGCCGCGCTTCGAGCGGGTGCCGCCGCTGCGCAACTGGCACGCCGGCGCTGAGCAGGTGCCCGGGACGGCCCCCACGACGGACGACGTGGTCCGCATCACCGAGCTCTACGCCCGCGACCTCGACCTCTTCGAGGAGCTGTCCGGCATCGACACGTCCGCGTGGCCGACGCGGCTGGTGCTGGACGGCGACCTCGACCCGGGCGAGCTCGCCGCGCGGTTCGCGCGCAAGGTGAGGTGAGTCGCGCGCCCTCCCCACGACCAGGGCGCGCGACTCTCCCCTGATCAGGGCCGAGCGAAGAAGTTCGGCGTGCGCCAGTAGTACATGGACTCCTGGCCGACGTCCCGGCCGGTGCGCGGGGCGTGGATGATCTGGCCGTCGCCGATGTAGATCGCGACGTGGTAGATCGAGGTCGGGCTGCTGGACGAGCCCCAGAAGACGAGGTCGCCGGGCGCCAGCTGGCTCGCGCTGATGCGCGTCGACTGGGTGTACTGGGCGACCGAGTAGTGCGGGATCGACTTCCCGCCCCGGGCCCAGGCGGCCGCCGTCAGACCGGAGCAGTCCCACGCGTCGGGGCCGGACGCGCCGTACTTGTAGGGCTTGCCGATCTGCGAGGCGGCGAACGCGACGGCCGCCGACGCTCCGCCGCTGGGCGACGGGGTGGGGGTCGGGGTAGCCGTCGGCGTGGCCGTCGGCGTGGCCGTCGGCGTGGCCGTCGGCGTGGCCGTCGGCGTGGCGGTGGGCGTGGCCGTCGGCGTGGCCGTCGGCGTGGCGGTGGGCGTCGCCGTCGGCGTCGCGGTCGGCGTCGTGGTCGGCGCCTTGGTCGGGGTCGGCTTGCTGGTGGGCGTCTGGGTCGCCTGCTGCTGCGCCTGCTGCTGTGCCTGCTGCTGTGCCTGCTGCTCGGCGAGGGCCTGCGCCTCCGCCTCCGCCGCGGCCTCGGCCTGTGCCTGCGCGTCCGCGGCGGCCTGGGCCGCGGCGGCTGCGGCCTCGGCCGCCTCCCGCTCGAGCGCCGACTGGCGCTTCTCCGCGAGCCGCACGCTGATGCCCTGGAGGGCGGCGAGCTCTGCGATCAGGTCGGCCTTGTCGGCCGCGATCTCCTCGGCGCGCGAACCGGCGGCGGCCTGCGCCTGCGCCGCGGCGTCACGGGCCTGCTCCGCCTCGAGCTCGGCCGCGCTCGCGCGGCCTGCAGCCTGCTCGGCGTTCGTCGCGGCCACGTCGGCGACGGCGGAGGCGGCGGTGAAGGAGTCGTACTGCTGGTCGAGGACCAGCGAGGTGTTGCCGACGGTGATGCTGCGGTCGATGAGCGCGGCGATGCCGTCGGACTCGACCACGGCGGCGAGGCCCTGGATCTGCGCGGCCTCCTCGTAGGAGCGGACGACCGTGGCGGCGTAGAGCTCGCGCTGCGCCGCGACGTCGGCACTGGCCGCGTCGGCGGACGCCTGCGCGTCCCTCGCCTCCCGACGGGCCTCGGCGGCACGCCACCGGGCGCCGTTCCACGCCTCGGCCGCCTGGGCCGCCGCGTCGCCGGCGCCGTCGAGCGCGAGATTCGCGCGGATCAGGTCGGCCTGCACCCCGGCGACGTCGCGGCCCTTGTCGGCCGCGTCCTTCGTCGCCGCAGCGACGTCGGCCTCGGTGGGCACCGCGTCGTCGTCCGCGAACGCCGCACCGTGACCGCCCCCCAGCGCGAGTCCGGCGACCAGCACGATCGCCGTCGCCCAGCGTGACGTCGTACGACGTGACGCCGGAGCGGGGTCGAGCGGTGGAGCGACGGGCACGGGGGTTCCCCTCGGGGTCTCGAGCGCCCGTGCGACTTCCCCTTCGCACGGGCAACGCGAGCCACGTTAGAGAACTTTCGTCACACTGGGAACAGTTTCCCCAACTTTTTCACCCGTGCTCGGCGTGTCGGCTTGCAAACTACATTCTTGTAGTTCTCGGATCGCCGAGAGGCGGCGATGCGGAGAGGTACGCCGGTCAGTCCACGTCGGCGTCGACGGGGACCTGGGACGTGGTCGACGTCGGGTGCGAGGCCAGCCCGCGCCGATCGAACTTCTGCCCGCTGGCGAGTCCGCCGAGCCAGAAGGAGAAGAGGGCGATGACGACGCCGGCGAGGTCGTCGGCGATGTAGTGCCAGCCGAAGTAGAGGGTGGCGACGACGGTGATCGCGAAGTTGGCCCAGAAGACGATGTGGAGGATCCGGTTGCGGAGCGTGTACTGCACCATCAGCGCCACCAGCAGCGTGATCGCGACGTGCAGGGACGCGAAGCCGGCCACCGACTGCACCGAGCCCTCGAGGCCGCGGCGCAGCACGCCGTCGCGACCGTAGGACAGCGCCTCCATCAGGGCGGTCGAGCCGGTGGGAGCGAGGTCGGCGTAGAGGTAGCTGTACTGGAAGCCCGGACCGAGGGTCGGCAGCGCGTAGTAGGACGCGGTGCCGAGCGTCCACGCCAGGCACTGCGACGTGGCGAACCAGTAGCCGAAGGTGATGTTGCGCGACCACACCAGCCAGGCCGCGAGCGCGAGCGGCACCAGCGGCAGGAACCACAGGTAGATCGTCGAGAGGAAGTGCGCCGAGATCCCCGTGCCGAGGAGGGTGTGCAGGATCGTCGCTGGCTCGTGGCCGAACATCAGCGCCCGGTCGACGAGGTGCAGCTCCCGGTCGTACTTGTCCTCGCCCATGATGAAGGGAAGGAACGACTTGAGGTTCCGGTAGCAGACGTAGGTGATGTAGAAGGACACCAGCCCGAGCACCGTCAGGATCAGGCGCTCGCGGTCCCAGTGCTCGCGGATGCGTTCGCGGGCGAGCTCGGGCATCAGCGCCGGCTTCATCCTCGACCCCCACAGCGTGCGAGGCAGCAGGTCCAGCGCGAAGGCGCCGAGGACGAGCAGCGGCAGCCTCAGCCATGACGGGCCGAGGAAGCCCTCCGGGTCGACCAGCGGGCGGTCGAGCGTGATCGACGCCGCCAGCGCCAGCACGCCCATGGTTGCGGCGATGCCGACGAGCAGGGCGTAGGCCGGTCGATACACGGGGGCCAGTCTAGGGAGCGGTCAAGAGCCCACGGTGATCGGAAGGACCGCGAGCCTCGTCACATCGACGCGGAGCGCGACGTCGTCGCCCGGCGAGACCCGGCTGCCGAGCGGCGCGACCGCGTCGACCGTGCCGAGGCCGTCCACCTCCACCACGAGCCGCACCTGCTCGGGCGTCACCCGGGCCGACTCGACGCGGGCGTGCAGCGGGCCATCGGGGTCGACGACCAACGCCGAGCGGCGCAGGGCGACGGCGTACGCCGACCGCAGCCCCGCCGCGGCCAGCACGCGCGTCGCCGCCTCGTCGCGCAGCACGCGGGCATAGCCGAGGAAGAGCGCCGTGTCCTCGTCGACCGGCTCGCGCCACACCTCGTCGATCGCCCCGCCCTGCACCACCCGCCCCGATCGCATCACCGCGAGCTCGTCGGCGAGCGCGAACGCCTCCTCGTGGTCGTGGGTGACCAGGAGCGCGGTGGTGCCGGCGGTGTGCAGGATGTCGCGGAGGTCGGTGGCCAGCCGCACCCGCAGCGTCGCGTCGAGGGCCGACAACGGCTCGTCGAGCAGGATCAGCCGCGGCTCGACCGCGAGCGCCCGGGCGAGCGCGACCCGCTGCCGCTCGCCACCGGACAGCGTGCCGGGCAGCCGGTCGTCGTAGCCCGCGAGGCCGACGAGGTCGAGCAGCTCGCGCACCCGGGCGGCGACCCGCGCGGACGGCGTACGGCGCAGGCGAAGCGCGTAGGCGACGTTGCGGGCGACGGTCAGGTGGGCGAAGAGCTGGCCGTCCTGGAACATCAGCGCGAAGCCGCGCTTGTGCGTGGGTACGCCGGCCAGGTCGGCACCGTCCCACGAGATCGAGCCGCCCGCGAGCGGCTCCAACCCGGCGACGGCGCGCAGCAGTGTGGACTTCCCGCAGCCCGAGGGCCCGAGCACCGCGAGCACCCGGCCGGTCGCGAGCTCGAGGGAGACGTCGTCGACCGCGGCGCTGTCGCCGTAGCGGACGGTCACGTCGTCGAGGGCCAACATGTCAGAACGCTCCCACGCCGGGGACGCGGAGCCGCTCGACCGCGAGCATCACGACCGCGGTCGCGACGGCGAGGACGACGGATGCGGCCAGGGCCATGCCGTAGTTCATCGCACCGGGGTGGCCGAGCAGCCGGAAGATCACGACCGGCAGGGTCGGGTTGTCGTCGCGCGCGAGGAAGGACGTCGCCCCGAACTCCCCCAGCGACGCCGCGAACGCGAACCCGCTCGCCGCGAGCATCGGCTTCCACGCCACCGGCACGTCGACGGTCAGCACGGTGCGCCACGGCGATGCGCCGAGCGACGCCGCCGCCTGACGCTGCCGGTCGTCGATCCCGCCCAGCACGGGCGTCAGCGTGCGGACGACCAGCGGCAGCGCGACGAGGGCCTGCGCCATCGGCACCAGCAGCGGCGAGTCGCGCAGGTCGAGCGGCGGCTGGTCGAGGGTGATGAGGAAGCCGAAGCCGAGGGTCACCGCGCTGACGCCGAGTGGCAGCATGAAGAAGCCGTCGAGCGTGGACCGGACCCGGCGCTCGGCGACGGAGTGCGAGCGGCGGGTGACGATCGCGGCGACGAGGACCCCGACGAGCAACGCCATCCAGGTGGCGTCGACAGCGGTGCGCAGGCTGGTGGCCAGCGCCGACGTGACGGGCACGAGCAGCGCCTGGCCGTCGCCGGCGCTCGACAGCGCCCGGTAGTTGCCCAGCCCCCAGTCGCCGCCCACCCGCAGCGACCCGAGCACCAGGGTGAGGATCGGCACGAGCATCGCGCCCAGCACCAGCACGGTCGCGGCCACCACGGGCGCGTCGCCGCGTCGTACGGCGCGCACAGGGGTGACCGTGCGGTGCGCGGTCGGGTCGGGCACCGCGCGCAGGCGTGCCGCGAGTGCCAGCAGGCCGACCACGACGACGATCTGGAGCACCGACAGCGCGGCGGCCGCCTGCAGGTCGAAGACGGTGGTCGTCAGCAGGTAGATCTCGGTCTCGACGGTCGCGTGCCGGACTCCGCCGAGGGTGAGCACGATGCCGAACGCCGTCGCGCAGAAGAGGAAGACGATGCTCGCGGCGCCCACGATCGCCGGCCGCAGGGCCGGCAGCGTCACCGTGCGCAGCACCTGCCGGGGCGACGCCCCCAGCGCGGCCGCTGCCTGGCCGGGTCGCGGGTCGAGCGACTCCCACGCGACGCCGACGGTGCGGACGACGACGGCGACGTTGAAGAAGACGAGCCCGCAGACGATCGCGACGGGCGTGCCGTCGAGGCCGAGCCCGCCCAGCGGTCCGCCCTCGCCGAGCAGCTGGCGGAACGCCACCCCGACGACCACGGTCGGCAGCACGAAGGGCACGAGCAGCGCCGCACGGACCGCGGCGCGCCCGGGCAGCGCGAGCCGGTGCAGGGCGTACGCCGCGGGCAGGCCGAGGACGACCGACAGCACGGTCGCGACCCCCGAGCTCCACACCGTGAACCACGCGACCCGGTGCACCCGCGGCCGCGCCAGCACGTCGAGGACAGCGCCGGGGGCGAACCGTCCGTCGGCGACGAACCCCTCGGCGACCATGCCGGTCACCGGGAGGACGAAGAGGACGCCGAGCACCAGCACCGGCCCCGCGGCCAGCAGCAGGAGCCCGAGGATGCGCCTCATCGCGAGACGACGTCGGTCCACTCGGTCAGCCACTGCTCGCGGTTCGCGGCGATCTCCTCCGGGGAGACCTCGTAGGGGTCCGTGGGCTGCGGGGCGAACTCGGCCCAGTCGTCGGGCACGGTCGCGCCGGGCATCACCGGGAAGACGTACATCGACTCCGGGAGCGCGCTCTGCACCTCGTCGCTCAGCATCCAGTCGATCAGCGCCTCGGCGCCCGCGGGGTTGTCGGCGCCCGCCAGCACGCCGGCGTACTCCACCTGCCTGAAGCACGTGTCGAGCAGGGCTGCCGTCGTCGTCCTGCCGTCGGCGACGGTGAATGCCGGCGACGAGTCGTACGACACGACGATCGGGCGGGTGCCGTTCTCCGACCCGGCGGTGAAGTCGCCGTAGTAGGCGTCCTCCCAGCCGTCGACGACCTTCGCGCCGTTGGCCAGCAGGTCGGTCCAGTAGTCCGGCCAGTCGTCGCCGTGCTCGGCGACGGTGGCGAGGAAGAACGCCATCCCGGGGCTGCTGGTCGAGGCGCCGGGCGTCACCAGCAGGTCGGCGTACGCCGGGTCGGTGAGGTCGTCGAGCGTCTGCGGCGGCTCGAGCCCCTCCTCGGCGAACCACGCGGTGTCCACGTTCACGCAGACGCTCGCGGAGTCGACCGGGACGAGCCGGTCACCACCGTCGGCGAGGGCGTACTCCTCCGGCGGGGTGGCGGACGGCGAGAACTCGGCGAACGCGCCCTCGCCGAGGGGGCGGGAGGCGAAGGTGTTGTCGATGCCGAAGGCGGCGTCGGCGATCGGGTTGTCCGCGGTGAGGCTGAGCTTGGTGGCGAGCGTGCCCGCGTCGCCGGCGGCGCGGACCTCGAGGGTGTGGCCGGTCTCCTCCTCGAACGCGCGCACCAGCTTCTTGGGCAGGTGGAAGGACTCGTGGGTGGCGAGCACGACGGTGCCGCCGCCGGTGCTCCCGCCACCGTCGACGGCCGAGGTCTGCGGCGAGGACGGCTCGTCGCCGCCCATCAGGCTGCAGCCGCAGAGCGTGAGGGCCGCGATCGTGGCCGTGAGGGCAGCGCGGACGGGTGCGTGCGTCATCTGGACTCCCTATCGCCGGTGCTAACCGGATCAGGTTCGGAGGGTCTGCGGTCTGCTCCGCACTCTCAGCACGCCTGCGCGTGCTCCCCTGTCTTGTGGCTCCAGCCTAGACCTAGGCTCCAGGCATGCCCGGCCCCCAGGTCCTCACCGCGTCCTTCGACGAGCTGCCTGCGCGGACCGCGTACGACGTGTGGCGGTTGCGGCAGCAGGTGTTCGTCGTCGAGCAGGACTGCCCCTACCCCGACCTCGACGGGCGTGACGTCGAGCCGACGACGCGCCACGTCGTGCTGCTCGGCGAGGACGGCGTCGTGGTGGGCACGCTGCGAGTGCTCGACGACGGCGCATGGGCGCGGATCGGCCGCGTCGTGGTGGCGCCGTCCGCCCGCGGGCGTGGGCTGGCCGCCCTGCTGATGGACGCGGCGATGGCGCACTGCGGCGAGCGCGAGGTGCGGCTCGATGCGCAGACCGGGCTCACGGCGTTCTACGAGGGCTACGGCTTCGAGGTGACGGGACCGGCGTTCGACGAGGACGGGATCAGGCACGTGCCGATGGGTCGTCCGCGACGACCATGAGCACCGGCCCGAGGACCTCCTCGCGCACCAGGCGCGACTGCGGCGACAGTCCGCCGATGACCGTCGGCGTCACCCACCAGCCCGGCCGTTCCGGCACCTCGCCGCCGAGCACCGTCACGCCGCCCTCGGACCGGGCGAGCGCGACGTAGCGCGCGACGCGGTCGCGCGCGACGCGCGAGCGGAGCGGTCCGCACTGGGTGTCGGGGTCGGTCGGGTCGCCGACGACCACCGCTCGCATCGCCTCGACGGCCAGGCGGAGGGCCTCGTCGTAGCGGTGGGGAGGCACCAGGATGCTCGCGGGCAGCCGGCAGCCCTGACCGGCGTTGGCGGCGAGCGCGGCGGCGGCGGCCCGGACGACGGTCGCAAGGTCGTCGTCGTCCTCCACGTGCACGGGGCTCGGCCCGCCGATGTCGATGCGTACGTCCTTGCCGGCCCGCTTCGCCGCGACCAGCACCCGCTCGCCGGTGACCGACGAACCCGTGAACGCCACGGCGTCGATGCGGGGGTCGAGGGTGAGCGCGATCGCGACGTCGGGGTCACGCGAGGTGACCACGTTGAGCACGCCGCGCGGCAGGATGTCGAGGGCGATGCGGCCGAGCTCGAGCGCCGCGCTCGACGCCTCGCCCGCAGGCTTGAGGACAGCCGTGCCGCCGGCCGCGAGCACGCGGCCGACCTCCTCGATGGCGACCGCGAGCGGGGACGTCCCCGGCGTGATCACGGCGGTCACCGCTGGCGCCTGGTCGCGGTGCTCGACCCGCATCTGGGCGATCGGGGCGTCCAGGTGGTCGGTCCGCAACGACACCGGTACGCCGGTCTCGGTGGCCACCAGCAGCGCGAGGTCGTCGGACCGGTCGCGCAGGGCGACCTGGAGGTACCGGAGCGACTCGGTGCGGAGCCTGGCGTCGGTGCTCCACGGCGTCTCGAGGAGGGCCCGCCTTGCCGCGGTGGTCGCGGTCACGACGTCGGCCGGGCCCGCGTCCGGCACCTGCCACAGCGTCTCGCCGGTCGACGGGTCGAGGGCGGGGAACGTCCGGTCCTCGGCGGTTGCCTGCTCCACGCCGTCGACGGGAAGCACCGCGGCGGACCGCAGACGCTTGCTCATGGCGGGGTCCCCACGGCGTTGTCCGGGTGGGTGAAGCGGAGGAGAAGAACGTCGTGGGGTGCGTTCATGGGGCAACTCCACCACGCCAAGGCGCCGACTCCCATCACCCGCGCGGTCACTAGCCTTCGTGTCATGCGTGACGACCTCGACCACGACGTCCCGCTGACGGCGCCTGCGACCCGTGTCGTCTCGCTCGTGCCGTCCCTGACCGAGGCCCTCGCGACGTCGGCGCCGGACGTCCTCGTCGGGGCCACCGAGTGGTGCACCCACCCCGCGGACCTGCCGGTGCCGCGGGTGCGCGGAACCAAGAACCCCGACCTGGCCGCGATCCGGGCCCTCTCGCCCGACCTCGTCGTGGCCAACCAGGAGGAGAACCGCGAGCTCGACGTACGCCGTCTCCGTGACGCCGGCGTCGCGGTGTGGGTCACCCGGATCGAGACCGTCGAGGAGTCGCTCGCCTCGATGTCACGGCTGTTCGGCGGGGCGCTCGGGCGGCCCGATCCCGACTGGCTCGTCGAGGCGCGCGCGCTCTGGGCCGTGCCCGCGCCGCCCCGCCTCCGGGTCGCCGTCCCGATCTGGCGCGACCCCTGGATGGTGGTCGGCGCGTCGACCTACACCGACGACCTGCTCCAGCGGGCGGGGCTGGTCAACCTGCTGTCCGGTCGCGACGGGCGCTACCCCACCGTCACGACCGACGACATCGACGGCGCCGGCGCGGACGTCGTCCTCCTCCCGGACGAGCCCTACGTCTTCACCGCCGACGACGGACCCGAGGCGCTGCGCACCCCGACCCGCCTGGTCTCGGGACGGCTGCTGACCTGGTACGGCCCCGCGATGGTCGAGGCCCACGAGATGCTGACTAGCCTCCAGCCATGACCCGCGACCCGATCGGCGAGGCCCACCGCCAGTGGGTGGCCCACGGTTGGCCGGACGCCGCGGACGGGATGGCGATGGTGACCTCGGTGGTGCGCGCACAGCAGCTGCTGATGGAGCGCATCGACTCCGTGCTGCGCCCGCGGGGGCTGACGTTCGCCCGCTACGAGGTGCTGCGGCTGCTGTCCTTCGCCCGCGACGCCGCGATGCCGATGTCGCGGCTCGGGTCGCTGCTGCAGGTGCACCCGACGAGCGTGACGAGCGCCGTCGACCGGCTGGTGGCCCAGGGGTACGTCGAGCGCGTCCGCGGTGACGCCGACCGCCGCGTCGTGCGCGCGGTGCTCACCGACGCGGGCCGCGAGGCGGTGGAGGAGGCGACGGCGGCCCTCAACGGGGAGGTCTTCGAGACCCCCGGCCTGCCCGCGTCCGACGTACGCGAGCTGACGGACCGGCTCACCGCCCTGCGGACCGGGCTCGGCGAGTCGCTCTGAGCTGCCCGCCGCTGTAACGCCGGGTTACTGCACCTACCCACCCCCATGCATCAGGGTGGGTACAACCACTAACCGGGCGTTACAGCGGGGTCGGGCTGGTGACTCGCGAGTAATAGTTGGAAGTCCTACTATCTACTCATGACCGACCTGCACACCCCCGAGAACCCGATCCGCCTCGTCACCGCCTCGGCGCTCTTCGACGGCCACGACGCCTCGATCAACATCATGCGGCGGATCTTCATGAGCCAGGGCTGCGAGGTCATCCACCTCGGGCACAACCGCTCCGTGCAGGAGGTCGTCGACGCCGCGCTGGAGGAGGACGCCCAGGGCGTCGCGGTGTCGTCCTACCAGGGCGGGCACGTGGAGTACTTCGAGTACCTCGTGGAGTCGCTGCGCGCCCAGGGCGCGGGCCACGTGAAGGTCGTCGGGGGCGGCGGCGGCGTGATCGTGCCGTCCGAGATCACCCGGCTGCGCGAGTCGGGCGTCACGATCTTCTCGCCCGAGGACGGCCAGAAGATGGGCCTGGTGGGGATGATCAACTCCGTCGTCGCCGACTGCGACGTCGACCTCTGGTCCGAGGGCGCGGTCACCGTCGAGCAGGTGCTGAGCGGCGACCGGTTCGCCGTCGCCCGCGCCATCACCGGAGCCGAGGGCGGGCGCCTCGACGCGGCGATGCTCACCGAGGTCCGGGCCGCCGCCACGCGTCGCGTCGTGCCCGTGCTCGGCATCACCGGCACGGGTGGTTCGGGCAAGTCGTCGCTGACCGACGAGGTCGTACGCCGCTTCCGCACCGACCAGCAGGACAAGCTGCGCATCGCCGTCGTCGCCGTCGACCCGACCCGACGCAAGGGCGGCGGGGCGCTGCTCGGCGACCGGATCCGCGCCAACTCCCTCGACGGCGACCGGGTCTTCTTCCGCTCGCTCGCGACCCGCGGCGCCCACGAGGTGCCCGAGCACCTCGCCGACGTGATCGACGTGCTCAAGGCCGCCGGCAACGACCTGGTGATCGTCGAGACGCCCGGCATCGGCCAGGGCGACGCGGGCATCGTGCCGCTCGTCGACCACTCGCTCTACGTCATGACGCCGGAGTTCGGCGCCGCCTCGCAGCTGGAGAAGATCGACATGCTCGACTTCGCCGACACCGTCGCGATCAACAAGTTCGAGCGCCGCGGCGCCAAGGACGCGCTGCGCGACGTCGGCCGCCAGCTGGTCCGCAACCGCGAGGCCTTCGGCAAGCAGCCCCACGACATGCCGGTCTTCGGCACCAGCGCCGCCACGTTCAACGACGACGGCGTGACCGCGCTCTACCAGCACCTGCGTGCCGAGCTCGCCGACGCCGGCCTCGCCGTCAGCGACGGCACGCTGCCGCACGTCGACGTACGCCACTCGTCCGGCATCCGGCAGGTCGTGCCGGCCGACCGGGTGCGCTACCTCTCCGAGATCACCGAGACGGTCCGCGGCTACCACGCGCGCACGACCGAGCTGGCCGAGGCGGCGCGCGAGCTGCAGCAGGTCGAGGCCGTGCGCGACAGGCTGAGGGGTTTCGAGACAGGACCTCGTCCTTCCTCGACCACCGATGAGGGGGGCGAGGGGCCGCTCGACGCGCTGCTCGAGTCCGTACGCACGGCGGTGCCCCGCGAGGTCATCGACCAGATCGAGGCCTGGCCCGCTGTCGTCGAGTCCTACTCCGGCGACGAGCAGGTGGTGAAGGTCCGCGACCGCGAGATCCACACCAAGCTGACCAAGGAGTCGCTCAGCGGCAACAAGATCCCGCGTGTCTCGCTGCCGCGCTTCGCGGACCACGGCGAGCTCGTGCGGTTCTGGCGCAACGAGAACCTGCCGGGCTACTACCCCTTCACCGCCGGCGTCTTCGCGTTCAAGCGGGACAACGAGGACCCGGCGCGGATGTTCGCGGGCGAGGGCGACCCGGCGCGCACCAACCGCCGCTTCAAGATCCTGTCCCACGGCAACGACGCGACCCGCCTCTCGACGGCGTTCGACTCGGTGACGCTCTACGGCCGCGACCCCGACCCGCGCCCCGACGTCTACGGCAAGGTCGGCACCTCCGGCGTCTCGGTCGCGACCCTCGACGACATGAGGGAGCTCTTCGACGGCTTCGACCTCGTCGCCCCGACGACGTCGGTGTCGCTGACCATCAACGGCCCGGCCCCGACGGTGCTGGCCTTCTTCCTCAACACCGCCATCGACCAGCAGCTCGCAGCGTTCACCGAGCGCGAGGGTCGAGAGCCGTCGGCCGAGGAGCGCGCGACGGTGACGGCGTACGCACTCGCCAACGTCCGCGGCACCGTGCAGGCCGACATCCTCAAGGAGGACCAGGGCCAGAACACGGCGCTGTTCTCCACCGAGTTCTGCCTGCGGATGATGGCCGACATCCAGGAGTGGTTCATCGAGCAGCAGGTGCGCAACTTCTACTCGGTGTCGATCTCCGGCTACCACATCGCCGAGGCCGGGGCGAACCCCATCAGCCAGCTCGCGTTCACCCTCGCCAACGGATTCACCTACGTCGAGGCCTATCTCGCCCGCGGGATGGACATCGACGACTTCGCGCCGAACCTGTCGTTCTTCTTCTCCAACGGCATGGACCCCGAGTACACCGTGCTCGGCCGCGTCGCCCGCCGCATCTGGGCGGTGACGATGAGGGAGAAGTACGGCGCCTCGGAGCGGTCGCAGAAGCTGAAGTACCACGTCCAGACGAGCGGCCGGTCGCTGCACGCGCAGGAGATGGACTTCAACGACATCCGCACCACGCTGCAGGCGCTCATCGCGATCTACGACAACGCGAACAGCCTGCACACCAACGCCTACGACGAGGCGGTGACGACGCCGACGGAGGACTCCGTACGCCGTGCGCTCGCCATCCAGCTGATCATCAACCGCGAGTGGGGCCTGGCGATGAACGAGAACCCGCTCCAGGGCTCGTTCGTCATCGACGACCTCACCGACCTGGTCGAGGCGGCGGTGCTGCACGAGTTCGACGCGATCAACGAGCGCGGCGGCGTGCTCGGCGCGATGGAGACCGGCTACCAGCGCGGGCGGATCCAGGACGAGTCCATGCTCTACGAGCACCGCAAGCACGACGGCTCGCTGCCGATCATCGGCGTGAACACGTTCGTCAAGGAGTCGGCCGCCGACGCGCAGCCCAAGGAGATCGAGCTCGCCCGCGCCACCGACGCCGAGAAGGAGTCGCAGCTCTCCCGCGTGCGGGCCTTCCAGGCCGCGCACGGCGCCGAGGCGCAGGAGGCGCTCGCCCGGCTCAAGGACGCCGCGATCTCCGGGGAGAACGTGTTCGCCGTCCTGATGGACGCGGCCCGCGTCTGCTCGCTCCAGCAGGTCACCGAGGCGTTCTTCGAGGTCGGGGGCCAGTACCGCCGGAACGTCTGAGGCGAGGGCCTACGCGCTGCGCAGCAGGTCGCTTCGGGCACTCCCGGACGTGGGCCCCGGCGTCACGACGGTGGTGGCCGCGGGGAGGTCGAAGCGGAACACGGAACCCGGTCCGGGGTCCGCCTGCAGGCACTCGATCGAGCCGCCGTGGCGGCTCACGATGGTCTGGCAGATGGACAGGCCCATGCCGGCGCCCCGGAACGCGGCACGCACCGAGTCGCTCCGGTGGAACCTCTGGAAGATGACCGTCCGCTCGTGCTCGGGGACCCCGACGCCGTTGTCCTCGACGTCGACGACCACGCGGGACCCCTGCCGCTGCGCCCGCACCGTGACCCGGGCGGGCACGCCCGGGCGGGCGTACTTGACGGCGTTGCCGACGAGGTTGAGGAAGAGCTGGCCGACAGCCACCTCGTCGGCGTGCACGAAGGGCAGCCCGTCGGGCACCTCGAGCACGTCGTCGGGTCCCAGCAGGGCGGCGGCGTGGGACAGCACCCCACCCTCCCCGCTGAGCGGGACGTCGCGCGCCACCAGGTCACCTGCTTCGGCCATGGCGTGCGCCAGGAGGTCGTCGATGAGGTCGGCCATCTGCACCGCGCACCGTTCGGCGCGCTCGATCGAGGCCCGGGTGTCGCTGTCGGGGTCGAGGTCGAGGGCGGCCAGGTCGAGCCACGAGCGGATCGCCGTGAGCGGCCCGCGCAGGTCGTGGGCGGCCGTGGACGCGAAGCCGACCAGGGGGCGCATGCCCTCCCGGTGCTCGGTCACCTCGCTGAGCACGAGCAGCAGGCCCGAGCGACTGTCATCGCCGCGCTGGCTGGCGAGCACGGCCTGCGACACCGCGAGCACGATGACGCCGCCGGAGTGAAGGGGCACTTGTACGTCGCCGACGCCGAGCTCGGGCCGTGATGCACTGGTGTGGGCGGGAGCCGGATTGAGCACGAGCTCCACCAGGTCGGCCAGGGCCACCTCGTCGGGTGCCCCCGGGTTGACCCGGTGCGCGAGCCGTCGGCTCGCGCCGTTGCTGCGCTCGATCCGGCCGGCACGGTCGAGGACGACCAGCCCCTCGTCCATGCTCTCGGTCATCTCCGCGAGCAGCTCGGCCTGCTCGGCCGCCCGGGCCCGCGCCCGTCCCATCCGGACGACGAGCTCATCGATGCGGTCGCTGAGCGTGCCCACGGCCATGCCGGTCAGCAGCACGGCCACCAGGAAGATCTGGCCCACCAGGACCTCCCGCACCGGGTTGTCCATGCTCGTGGAGGGGCCCATGCCGGCGAGGGTGAGCAGGAGGCCGCCCACTCCCATCGCGAGCGCGTGCAGCGCGGCCAGGAACGTCGGGAAGCGGGCCGCCGACCACACGCACAGCGGCACGACCAGGAAGACGATCGGAAGCGGCTGGAGGAAGATCCCGACCACCGCGACCACGGAGACCACCCACAGCAGGACGAGCTCCGGACGGGACCCGCCCTGTGCGCGAGGTGCGACGTGCTGGGTGCGCCACTCCCACGCCAGGTGGCCGACGCACCCGAACACGAGGATGCCGGTGAGGTGACGTCCGAACCAGGCCTGCGGAACCCACACGTCCACCGGGGCGCCGGAGAGCCAGACACCGAGGGTCCCGATGCCGGCACCCAGCAGGCTGCCCAGGGTCGCCGCGCTGCACGTGTACGCGAGCGAGCGGGGCGAGCGGAAGCTCTCGGTCCCTCCGGCCCCCAGGAGGGTCGGGCACCAGCGCCTGAGCAGCACCACGGTGAGCCAGGTCTGGCAGGTGAGCGACACCGCGCCCAGCACGGGCACCGGGGTGGGAGCGCCGGTGAGCCAGACGACCGCGAAGTGGATCGCCAGCAGCGACGCGAGCACCCGGCCCTGGCGGTGCGGCGACTCCGCGAGCAGCCACAGCACGGCGATGCCGGCGCCGGGCCACACCAGGCTCACCGCGTGGCCGTCCACCACCGTGAGCCGTGCCACCACGGCGAGGACGGCGTAGGCGACGGCGAAGCCCAGCGTCGATCTGGGCGACAGGGCGGTCCGTGCGGTCATGAGCGGGTGTACCCCCGGTTCGGGTGCCCGGACGCACGATGCTCACCTGCACAGGACTGCCACACGAGAGCAACATAGGCTCTCGCGCACCGATCCGGGGCGAGATCCACAGATCGGCAGGCGTGTCCCGGGCGGCCGTCCTCGACCGACGGCTCGCGTCAGAGGTTGATCGTGATGTCGGCGTCCTTGCGAAGTCCCTCGAGGAGGGCCTGCGCGACCTTGCCGACCTGCTCGGACTTCGCCTGCTCGGCGATCTGGTCCTTGACCTGGGCGAAGGGCGGGATCTGCTGGCCGTCCTCGCCGCCCTGGCCGGCCGCCTGCTCCTTGGCCTGCGCGTAGATCGCGCGCAGCTCCTTGTCGGACGGCGTGGTGCTGCCGTCCTCGTCCTCGACCAGCCGCTCGACGAGCACCTGCGTCGCGACCTGCTCGCGCGCCTGGTCCTCGGACATGCCGTTCTTCTCGATCGCCGCCAGCAGCTCGTCGGCGGAGCCCATCTGGTTCTGCGTCGCGAGGTCCTCGAGCTCGGCGTCGATCTCGTCGTCGCTGACCTCGATGCCGCGCGACTCCGCCTCCTGGGCGAGGAGCTCGGTGGAGACGAGGTCGTCGGCGGTCTGCTTCTTGAGCTGCTCCTCGTCGGGCGCCTGGCCGCTGGTCTGCGCCTGCGCGGCGGCCTGCTGGAAGGCGGCCTGGTAGAGCGGCACGAACTCCTCCTTGGTGACCTCCTCGCCGTTGACCTCGGCCACGACGTCGGGGATGCCGGACAGGTCCGGGCCGTCACCGGCGTCGGCGCTCGCGCTCGGGGTCTCGCTCGCGGCGGCGTCCTTCTCGGCGTCCGAGGAGGAGTCGCCGCTCCCGCCGCAGGCGGACAGGACGATCATGCTGGTGGCGGCCACGAGGCCGAGGGCAGTACGGGTGCGTGTCAGGTGGCTCATCCCGGTCGACGGTACGCACCGAACCTGAGCGCGGGCCTCAGGGTTCTCAGGCGGCCGGGGGCAAGGTGTCGCAGGTCACAACGAGTCGGGGACGATGAGCGCGTCCGGGTCCTGCCGGACCGGGAGCTGGGCGAGGGCCGTACGCACGAGGGTGAGGCGCGCGGCGACCGTCACCTTCTGCCGCAGCCGGCCGACGCCGGTCTCCCCGAGGGTGGCCTCCACCGCGGCGGCGATCTGGGCGTCGGTGAACGTCGGGCGGGTCCCCGGCTCGACCTCGACGTCGGGAAGCGCGAGCAGCACCGGCAGCACCTGGCTGCCGACGGCCTCGAGGACGTGGTAGCGCTCGATCTTGGTCATCGCCTCCCACGCGTCGTCGTTCTTCGCGCGGCGCCGCCCGATCCGGCCGCCCGCGACGACCTTGGCGGCCGAGGTGACGGCGACGGTCAGCTCGTGCTCGGTGAAGCGCATGCGACCAGCATGCCCGACCGTGGGCATCATGACGGCATGCGACTGCCCGACCTGACCCCCGACGACCTCGACGCCGACCAGCGGGCGTTGTACGACGACATCGTCGGCGGCCCGCGCGGCAGCGGCGCCCAGCACTTCGCCCTCACCACGAGCGGCGGCGTGCTGATCGGGCCGTTCGGCGTGATGGTCCACGAGCCGGCCCTGGGCCGTCCGCTGCAGGAGCTCGGCAGCGCCGTCCGCTACCGCACGGGGTTGACCGACCGGGTGCGCGAGATCGCGATCCTGACCGTCGCCGCCGCGACCGACTGTGCGTTCGAGCGCTACGCCCACGAGCGCGTCGGACGAGCGGCCGGCCTCACCGACGCCGATCTGGCGGCGATCGCGGGCGGCGCGTTCGCGTCGGACGACGTCGCCGAGCGGGCGGCGTACGACCTCTGCCGACGCCTGCTGGCCGGCACGCCGGTGCTGCCCGACGAGGAGTACGCCGACCTGGTCGCCGCTCTCGGCACCACGACGGTGACCGAGCTGACGGTGCTCGTCGGCTACTACCGGACCCTCGCCGACCTGCTGGCGGTCTTCGACGTCGGGGTCCCCGGCGACGCGTGACGATCAGTAGTGCGCGGTCATCACGTGCTTGATGCGCGTGTAGTCGTCGAACCCGTAGCCGGACAGGTCCTTGCCGTAGCCCGAGTGACCGAAGCCGCCGTGCGGCATCTCGGACACGAACGGGATGTGGGTGTTGACCCACACGCACCCGAAGTCGAGCTCGCGCGTCAGCCGGTCGGCGGTGCCGTGGTCGCGGGTCCAGACGCTGGCCGCGAGGCCGTACGGCACGCCGTTGGCCATCCGCACCGCCTCGGCCTCGTCGTCGTAGGACTGCACGGTCAGGACCGGGCCGAAGACCTCCTCCTGCACGAGCCGGTCGTCCTGGCTGCACGCCGGTCACGACCGTCGGCGCGAAGAAGTAGCCCACGTCGCCGTGACGCGTGCCGCCGGTGCGGACGACCGCGTGGTCGGGCAGGTCGGCGAGGAACGCCTCGACCTTGCGGAAGTGCGCCGCGTTGTTGAGGGGGCCGTAGTCGGCGTCGGTGTCGGACGGCGGGCCGGGGCGGGTGCTCTCGGCCTCGGCCACCAGCAGGTCGACGAACTCGTCGTGGATGCTGCTGTGCACGATCACGCGGGTCGCGGCGGTGCAGTCCTGACCGGAGTTGAAGTACGCCGCCGCGGCGATGAGCCCGGCCGCGCGGGGCAGGTCGGTGTCGGGCGTCACCACGACCGGCGCCTTGCCGCCGAGCTCGAGGTGGGCGCGCTTGAGGTGCTTCGCCGCGGACGACGCGACCTCGATGCCGGCACGGACGGACCCGGTGATCGCGACCAGGCCGGGCGTCGGGTGCTCGACGAGCAGCCGTCCCGTCGTCGCGTCGCCGTTGACGACGTTGAGCACGCCGGGCGGCAGGATCGCGCCGGCGATCTCGGCGAGCAGCACGGTGGAGCGGGGCGTGGTGTCGCTCGGCTTGAGCACGATCGTGTTGCCGGCGGCGAGGGCGGGGGCGATCTTCCAGATGGCCATCGCGAAGGGGTAGTTCCAGGGCGTCACCTGGCCGACGACGCCGATCGGCTCGCGGCGGATGCTCGAGGTGTGCCCCTCGAGGTACTCCCCCGCCGACTTGCCCTCGAGCAGCCGCGCGGCTCCCGCGAAGAACCGGAGCTGGTCCACGCCCTGGTCGACCTCCTCGCTCGCGACGTAGCGCACCGGCTGGCCGGTGTCGCGCGCCTGCACCTCGCTGATCTCGTCGCGCCGCGCGGCGACCGCAGTGGCGAGGTCGAGCAGGTAGGCCTGCCGGCGCCCCGGCGTCAGCCGCTTCCACGACTCCGACGCACGGGCCGCCGCGGCGTACGCCCGGTCGACCTCCTCGGGGGTCGAGACGGGCGAGCGGCCGTCCACCTCGCCGGTGACCGGGTCGACCAGGTCGATGAAGTCGGTCGTGGCCGACTCGACGAGCTCGCCGTCGATGAAGTTGCGGATCGTGTCAGTCATCGGGACCTGCCTCTCAGGCGACGTAGATCTTGCGGAGCGTCTCGCGGACGACCCAGGTGGTGTGCTCGCCGGCGCGGAGCCGGACGACGCTGCCGGGTCCGAGGTCGACCGCCTCACCGTCGTCGAAGGTGACGGTGGCCGCGCCGGACACCACGACGAAGACCTCGTCGACCTCGACGTCGGTCGCGGTGCCGGGGCTCATCTCCCAGATGCCGACCTCGACCCCGGCCACGGCCGCCAGGGCGCGCGAGCCCGCCTCGGGCGCGCCGTCGAGCACGGTGCCCGGGTCGAGGGGCGAGGTGGGCACGTCGGCGTCGACGTCGAGCACACGGAACATGTGGCCATCGTCCCCCGGCGATCGGCCGCGGCGGCCGACGATCTGTCGGTAGTTCCGCTCCGAGCCGGACGATCCGGCGGACCCGCGCCGGAGGTGTCAGTGATCCCCGGTCAGCCGGGGATCACTGACGAGCTCGTCGGCGAGCAGCGCGACGTGCAGCGAGACGCGTACGTCGGGGTCGTCGAGGTCGGCATCGAGGATCTTCTCGATCCGGGCCAGCCGGTCGTAGAACGCCGCCCGGGACAGGTGCAGGCTGGCGGCCGCCTCGGTCTTGCTCGCCGGGTGCAGCACCAGCGCGCGGAGGGCGGCGACGAGGTCGGTGCGCGCCCCGTCGGCGCCGTCGTGCTGCTTGAGCGGCGCGAGCTCGCGGTCGGCGAAGAGCCGGAGCCGGTCGTCCGCGCCGAGCAGGGCCAGCAGTCCGCGCAGGTGGAGGTCCGCGAGCCGGTGCACGTCGGGGTCCTGCTCGCGGCGCCTCTGCGGTGCCGCGTCGGCGACCTGGCCCGCCTCGGCGACGGAGCGTGCGATCCCGGTCCGGTCGGCCACCACGCGACCGGCGGCGACCACGACGTCGTGGTGGGCGTGCACCCGTGCCGCGAGCCGGTCCACCAGGTCGTCGGTGTCGGCCGACGGCACCGCCGACACCAGCACCCGCAGGTCGCGCTCGACCTCGCAGACCAGAGCCGGCAGCCGCAGTCCGTGGGCGGCGCGGACGGTCGTCGCCGCCACCTCGTCGAGGTCGGCCGGGGAGGCGGCACCGATCCGGGGCCGCACCACCAGACCGGCGAAGGAGCGGCGCCGGACGGGGAAGCCGGCCAGCTCGCAGCGGCGGCCCAGCTCGTCGGAGCCAGTGTCGTCGGAGTCGCGGCCCTCGATGAGGCCGGACAGCAGCTCGAGGTGCGTACGCCGCATGAGGGTGCCGCGGTCGCGGTCGTGGAGCCGGTGGAGGGCGAGCGCGGCGGCGGCCCGCTCGGCGACGGCGACGAGCCGCTGCGATGGCGGGGTGGGCGAGCCGATCACGAGCCGGCCCCACACCTGGTCGGCGGTGCCGAGCCGCGTCACCAGCCAGCCGTTGGCGGCGTCCCAGCCGGTGCGGCCCGCGACCTCCACCCGGCGCGACCGGGCCGGCCAGCCGTCGAGGAATCCCCCGGTCTCGTCGGGACCGGCGAAGTAGTCGAGCGGACGGTGCTGGGCGTTCTCGACCACCACGGGGCCTGCGGCCATCCGCTGCACGGCCTGCAGGATCTCGACCGGCCCGGCCTGCCCGAACGACAGCTCGGTGAAGGTCTCGTGCACCCTCTGGGCCTCGCGCAGCTCGCTGAGCTGGCGGTCCACGACGCGCTCGCCGATCTCCTGGGCCAGCGCGGCGAAGCGGGTCTCCTGGCCGAGCACGACGAGCGGGAGTCCGTGCCCCTCGCAGGCCCCGACCAGGGCGGGGGGCAGGTCGGTGGCCCACCGGCGGCCGAGCTCGACGACGATCCCGACGGCGCCGGAGTCGGCGACGGCGTCGACGAAGGCCACCAGGCCGTCCGCGTCACCGTCGCCGGGCAGGCCGGTGCCCATCGTGAGCAGCAGGTCGCCGACGCGGAGCAACGAGCCTGCGTCGAGACGCTCGGTGGCGTGCACCCAGCGGATCGGCCGGTCGAGGCCGGCCGCGCCCGCGACCACCTCCGGCACGGCCCGGCGGAAGGTGGGCAGGCCGAGTGCCTCCTGGAGCGTCACACCCGGCGTCACCTCGGTCACGGGCGCAGCCTACGCGTGCCCGGGGCGACGGAATGTCCGAACGAGGTCCGGGAATCCTACGATCCGACACCCGTCGCACATGGCGCGGCCGCAGAGGATGGGGGCATGACGAACGACATCGTGCACTGGGTCGACGGCGCCGAGCTGTCCGGCTCCCCCCGCGGCTGGTCCGAGGTGACCAACCCCGCCACCGGCCGGGTCACCGGCCGGGTCGCCCTGGCCAGCGAGGCCGACGCGGCGCAGGTCATCGAGTCGGCCGCGCGAGCGGCCCGCGGCTGGGCCACCACCTCGCTCGCCCGGCGGACGCAGGTCATGTTCGCGTTCCGCGAGCTGCTGGCCAGGCGCAAGGACGAGCTCGCCGCAATCATCACCGCCGAGCACGGCAAGGTGCACTCCGACGCCATCGGCGAGATCTCGCGGGGACTCGAGGTCGTCGAGTTCGCGTGCGGCATCTCCCACCTGCTCAAGGGCGGACACAGCGAGGAGGCGTCCACCGGTGTCGACGTGCACTCCAAGCGGGTGCCGCTCGGCGTGGTCGGGATCATCAGCCCGTTCAACTTCCCCGCGATGGTCCCGATGTGGTTCTTCCCCATCGCGATCGCCGCCGGCAACACCGTGGTGCTCAAGCCGAGCGAGAAGGACCCGAGCGCCGCCAACTGGCTCGCCGCTCTGTGGCAGGAGGCCGGGCTGCCCGACGGCGTCTTCAACGTCCTGCACGGCGACAAGACCGCGGTCGACGCGCTGCTCACCAGCCCCGACGTACAGGCGATCAGCTTCGTCGGCTCGACCCCGATCGCGGAGTACGTCTACGAGACCGCGAGCCGCCACGGCAAGCGCGTCCAGGCGCTCGGCGGCGCGAAGAACCACATGGTCGTCCTGCCCGACGCCGACCTCGACCTCGCCGCCGACTCGGCCGTCAACGCCGGCTACGGCAGTGCGGGTGAGCGCTGCATGGCGATCAGCGTGCTCGTCGCGGTCGACCCGATCGGCGACGAGCTGGTCGCCCGGATCGCCGACCGCACCCGCACCCTGCTCATCGGCGACGGCGGTCGCGACGCCACGAGTGCGGACGGAGGCGGCAAGGAGGCCGACATGGGCCCGCTCGTCACCAGGGCCCACCGCGACAAGGTCAGCTCCTTCATCGACTCCGGCGAGGCCGCCGGCGCGAAGGTCGTCGTCGACGGTCGCGACGTCGCGGCGCGAGGCGGCAGCGACGGCTTCTGGCTCGGTCCGACGCTCTTCGACGACGTCACCCCCGACATGGAGATCTATCGCGAGGAGATCTTCGGACCGGTCCTCTCGGTGGTCCGCGCGAAGTCCTACGAGGAGGCGGTGGCCCTGGTCAACGCCAACGAGTACGGCAACGGCACTGCGGTCTTCACCAACGACGGCGGCGCGGCTCGCCGCTTCGAGGCCGACGTCACCGTCGGGATGATCGGCGTCAACGTCCCCGTCCCGGTGCCGGTCGCCTACTACTCCTTCGGCGGCTGGAAGCGCTCGCTCTTCGGCGACACCCACGCCCACGGCGCCGAGGGCGTCCACTTCTTCACCCGCGGCAAGGTCGTCACCACCCGGTGGATCGACCCCGCCAACCGCCCCGAGGGCGGCCTCGAGCTGGGATTCCCGCGCAATGACTGACCTGATGACGCAGCAGACGACCGACCTGGCCGGTGACCTGTCGCAGACGTACGACGCCGCGCGGGCCTACGAGCTCGACCGCGCGCACGTCTTCCACTCCTGGTCCGCCCAGGCCGAGATCTCCCCGATGGTGGTGACCCGCGCCGAGGGCAGCCACGTGTGGGACGCGGACGACAAGCGCTACCTCGACTTCAGCTCCCAGCTGGTCTTCACCAACCTCGGCCACCAGCACCCGCGCATCGTGGCGGCGATCCGGGAGCAGGCGGCGCACCTCTGCACGATCGCGCCGGCGGTCGCCAACGGCGCCCGGTCGGAGGCCGCCCGACTCATCGCGAGCCACACCCCCGGCGACCTCGACCACGTCTTCTTCACCAACGGCGGCGCCGACGCCAACGAGCACGCCGTACGCATGGCGCGGCTGCACACCGGCCGCCACAAGGTGCTGACGACCTACCGCAGCTATCACGGCGGCACGCACCTCGCGGTCAACATGACCGGCGACCCCCGCCGCTGGGCGAGCGACCACGGCTCGACCGGCACCGTGCACTTCTTCGGCCCGTTCCTCTACCGCAGCGCCTTCCACGCCACCACCGAGGCCGAGGAGTGCCAGCGCGCGCTCGAGCACCTCGAGCAGGTCGTCGCCCTCGAGGGACCGGCCACCGTGGCGGCGATCGTGCTCGAGGCCATCCCCGGCACCGCGGGGATCATGGTGCCGCCGCCGGGCTACCTCACCGGGGTGCGGGAGATCTGCGACCGCCACGGCATCGTGCTCGTCGCGGACGAGGTGATGTCGGGCTTCGGCCGCGCCGGTCGCTGGTTCGCGGTCGAGCACGGCACGTCTGGTGGAGAGCCAGTCACGCCCGACCTGATCACGTTCGCCAAGGGCGTGAACTCCGGTTACGTCCCGCTCGGCGGCGTCGCGATCAGCGACGAGATCCACGCGACCTTCGCCCACCGCACCTACCCGGGCGGCCTCACCTACTCCGGCCACCCGCTGGCCTGCGCGGCCGCCGTCGCCACCATCCGCACGATGGAGGACGAGGACGTCGTGGGTCGCGCCGCCCGGCTCGGCGAGGACGTGCTCGGTCCCGGCCTGCGAGCTCTGGCCGACACGCACGACCGGATCGGCGAGGTGCGCGGCACCGGTGCCTTCTGGGCGATCGAACTGGTCAGCGACCGTGCGACGCGCGAGCCGCTCGCCCCCTACGGCGCGTCGAGCCCCGAGATGGGTGCGATCGTCAAGGCCTGCCAGGAGCGCGGCCTGCTGCCCTTCGTCAACTACAACCGGATCCACGTCGTCCCGCCGCTCACCACCACCGACGACGAGGCACGAGAAGGTCTCGCGATCCTGGACGCCGCGCTCACCGCGACCGCCTGAGTGCTCGTGCCAGCGCACCGGACCGCCTACGAGCGACACGCCCCCGACCCCCGCGTCGTCGAGCGGGCGCTCGCCAGCAGTGCGCTGTCGGTCTTCTGGATCGACGACGTGGGTGCCGTCACGACGTACGACGAGCTGACCGCGTCGGCGCGTGCCGACCTCACGATCGTCGGCGGCGGCTACCTCGGCCTCTGGGCCGCGGTGCACGCCAAGCGCCGCGACCCCGGTCGCCGCGTCGTGCTGCTGGAGGCGAAGACGGTCGGGTGGGCGGCGTCGGGGCGCAACGGCGGCTTCTGCGAGGCGTCCCTCACCCATGGCGAGGACAACGGCCGGTCACGCTGGCCCGAGGAGTACGACGTCCTCGCCCGCCTCGGCCACGACAACCTCGCCGGCTTCGAGGCCGACGTGCGCGACCTCGGGATCGCGTGCGAGTGGGAGCGCACCGGCATGCTGTCGGTGGCGGTCGAGGAGCACCAGGTCGACTGGCTGCGCGACGAGGAGCGCTTCCTCGACGCCGCCCAGGTCCGCGCCGAGATCGACAGCCCGCTGTTCCTCGCCGGGGCGGTGGAGCCCGACGAGACGGCGCTGGTGCATCCGGCGCGGCTCGCAGTGGAGCTCGCCCGGGTGGCGGCGGAGCTCGGCGTCGAGGTCCACGAGCACTCGGCCGCCACCGCGCTGAGACGTACGCCGTCCGGGGTCGAGGTGCACACCGACCGCGCCGTGGTCACCTCCGACCACGTCGTGCTCGCCACCAACGTGTTCCCGTCGCTGCTGCGACGCAACCGGCTGATGACCGTGCCGGTCTACGACTACGTCCTGATGAGCGAGCCGCTCACCGACGAGCAGCTGGCGTCGATCGGCTGGGCCGGTCGCCAGGGCCTGGGCGACCTCGCCAACCAGTTCCACTACTCGCGACTGACCCGCGACAACCGGATCCTCTGGGGCGGGTACGACGCGATCTACCCGGCGGGCGGCCGGGTCGCCGCGCGCCACGAGGACCGCGCGGACAGCCACACCCGGCTGGCCTCGCACTTCCTGGCGGCCTTCCCGCAGCTCGAGGACGTGCGCTTCAGCCACCGCTGGGCCGGGGCGATCGACACCTGCACCCAGTTCACCGCGTTCTACGGCCTGAGCCACGACGACCGCGTGGCGCACGCAGCCGGCTTCACCGGCCTCGGCGTCGGGGCGACCCGGTTCGCGGCCGAGGTGCTGCTCGACCTGCTCGCGGGCGGGGACACCGAACGCACATCGCTCCGGATGGTGCGGGAGCGGCCGCTGCCGTTCCCGCCGGAGCCGCTCGCGTCGGTCGGGATCAACCTCACGCGATGGTCGCTCGACCGGGCCGACCACCGTCGTGGGCGGCGCAACGTGTTCCTGCGCGCCCTCGACGCCGCCGGGCTCGGCTTCGACTCGTGAGGTCAGGCGGCGGGGTTGCGGCTCAGGTCGGCCCGGAGTCCGGCCAGGATGCGCGTCAGCACCCGCGACACCTGGGCCTGGGTCAGCCCGATCGCCTCGGCGATCTCCTGCTGGGTGCACTCGTCGACGAAGCGCATCGTGAGGATGCGCCGGTCGCGCGCCGAGAGCCGCTCGATGAGGGGCTCGAGGACGATCCTCGCCTCGGCCGCCGCGGTTGCGTGGTCCTCGAAGCCGAGGAGGTCACCGAGCGACGACGACCCGTCGCCGACCGGCCCGTCGAGGGAGGTGGGGGTGAAGCACCCATCCGCCGTGAGCGCCTCGACGACGTCGTCGACCGGGACGTCGAGGTGTGCGGCGACCTCGCTCGGTCGCGGCGAGCGACGGAGCCGGGACTCGAGCTCCTCCTGGGCGCGGGAGATGCGGGCCTGCAGGTCCTGCACGCGACGTGGCGGCCGGACCATCCAGCCGGCGTCACGGAAGTGTCTGCGCAGCTCGCCACGGATCGTGGGGACGGCGTACGACAGGAAGTCGTGGCCGGCACCGGGGTCGAACCGCTGGGCCGCCTTGGTGAGGCCGAGGAGGGCGACCTGCTCGAGGTCGTCGAGGTCGATCCCGCGGTTGCGGTAGCGGCTGGCCATCGACCGGGCGACCCCGACGTTGGTCTCGATGAGTGTCGTCGTGAGGGTGCGCGAGTCCGACGACTCGGGCGACACGAGCTTGAGGTCGGCGACGATCGTGTCGGTGCGCAGGGCGCGAGCCGGGCCTTCGAGAGTCGGCTGCGGAGCTGGATGTGCTGGACGTGCGCGAACGAGCGAGACGGGAACCATTGGCGGGTTCCTTCCGGCGGGTAGTTCTCTCACCGTGGTCTCCAGCAAGCACCTCGACTCTCGACCGGTCCAGACCAGAGCGACAGCCGCAAAACGAAATCGACCGGGTCAAATTTCGGTTTTGTGCAAGGTTTGTCCGGGGTTCTCGTCGAAGACCTGGCGGTAGTAGGAGGCGAAGCGACCGGGGTTGAAGAACCCGTGGGTGGCCGCCGCCGCGCTCACCGACGGCGACGTGCCGTCGCGCAGGGAGCGGCGCACCAGGTCGAGCCGGACCCTTCGCAGGTAGTCCTGCGGGGTGCAGCCCAGGTGCTTGCGGAAGGCGTACTGGAGCGCGCGCGGGGTGACTCCGCACTCACGCGCGAGGTCGCCGGGGGAGAGCTCCTCGGAGGCGTGGGCCTCGATGATGCGAGCGGCCAGCCGCACCGTCGAGGGCGAGTCGTCGAGGTCGTCCGCTGCGTCCTCCACGCCGGGCTGCGCAGCCCTGACGACGACGTTGTTGGGGAAGGTGTGGAGCAGCGTGTGGCCCAGCAGCCGTGCCGCCGCGTCCTCCTGCTCCCGGCTGGCGTCCGGGAGGAGCATCGAGCTGACCTCGTCGACGGTCGCGCGCCAGCGGGCACCCGCGGCCGGCGAGTGCGGCGTGTAGGACGTGAAGATGACGTGGGTCCCGGGGTGCTCGGGGTCCGCTTCCCGGACTGCGGCGAGGAAGGCCTCGATCGACAGCGACGTGGTGCGGAGCTCGGGGAACTCCGCGGCACCGGCGAAGGCCATGTCCCAACCGGCCACCAGGGCGGAGTCACCGTCGCGCACCCGGTCCGTGACGCCGTCGCGGTCGTATTCGACGTAGCCGCGCAGGACGTCGACGACCACCAGCATCGGGAGGGGGTCGGAGTCGAAGGTGTAGCACGCGTCGATCCGGAGGGCGTCGAAGACGACCGGTCCGCGGTCGGTGCGGTGGTGCTGGACGCCACCGAGGGGGCCGGTCAGGCGCAGGTTGGTGCCGAAGACCGTGTCGAGCCACAGGCGGGCCCGGTCGCCGGAGTCCTCGAAGCTGAAGACGTCCGGAGACCCTCTGCGCGCACGCTCCTGCGGCAACGTCACCCTCCCGGTGAGGACACCACGACCCTGTTCTCGAGCCGCGCCCGATCCTAGTACCGGGACGCGACCTTCACCCCTGGGGGTGATGAACGGATTGGTTAGTATTGGACCGTTCGACGCCCTGTCTCCGCCCTGTGTCCGCGGACCTCACGTCATTGAAAGGTGACGCGCATGTCTGGCAAGCACAAGCCATCAGGCGAGCACTCCCCGCCTGCCCAGGCGACCGAGCCACCCGACACCCTCCGGGACGAGGTGGCCCACCTGCATGAGGCGATGAAGTCGCAGCGCGACATCGGCATGGCCATCGGCCTGCTGTCGGCCCGCTACGGCTGCAGCACGGAACAGGCGTGGCGCACGATGTTGCGCGTCTCGCAGGACAGCAACACCAAGGTACGCACCGTGGCGCACGTCCTCGTCGTGGTCCACGACGGCACCGCCGACACCGAGGACAACGAGATCCTCGAGTCCTTCGAGGCCCAGCTCCCCGCCTCCGGTTGGTCAGGCGGTTCGTCGGCGTAGGACACTCGTGCCATGAGCATCGACGCAGCGGCCCTCGCGACCAGCCTGCGCAGGCTCGCCACGTCGGGCCACGGTCACGACGGCGTCGTGACGGCCCTCGATGAGGTCCTCGACGCGTGCGTTGCGCTCTTCGCCGTCGACGGCGCCGGCATCCTCGTCGCAGACGAGCAGGACGTGCTGCGCTACGTCGCGGCCAGCGACGGCCCGGGGCGCGAGCTGGAGCGCACCGAGGCCGAGGCCGGCGAGGGACCCTGCACGTCGGCGTTCGTGTCCGCACGTGCCGTGACGTCGAGCGACGTCAGGGCCGAGACCGAGCGCTGGCCGACGCTGGCACGGGCGATGGCCGACCAGCCGGTGCGCGCCGTGCTCGGCACCCCCGTGCGGATCGGCGGCGTGCCGGTGGGCACGCTCGACGTCTACCGGGAGAGGGCCCACGACTGGGACGACAGCGAGGTGGCTGCGATCGCCCGCTTCGCCGAGGTCGTCGCCACGACCATGACAGCGGCGGTCGAGGCGCACACCGCCGGCGAGCTGGCGCGCCAGCTGCAGTACGCCCTCGACTACCGCGTGGTGATCGAGCGTGCGGTCGGCTACCTGATGGCCGAGGAGGCCCTCGACCCGGTGCGGGCCTTCAACAGGCTCCGCACATCGGCACGCAGCCGGCGTACCAAGATCGGCGAGGTCGCCGAGCACGTGCTCCAGCACGGCACGCTGCCGGCCTGAGCGCCGGCGGCGCATGACCGTGTCGTCGGGGGGTACCTGCGCGACATGATGGTGAGCACCGCATGAGCACGACGAGCAGGCCGATCTCCGCGACGCCGGAGCAGGTGTGGTCCGTGCTGTCCGACGGGTGGCTCTATGCACTCTGGGTCGTCGGCGCCGCTCGGATGCGTGCCGTCGACGAGGGGTGGCCGGCGGTCGGCACCCGGCTGCACCACAGTGTCGGGACGTGGCCGCTGCTCATCGACGACACGACCGAGGTGCTCGAGATGCAGCCGAACGAGCGCCTCCTGCTGCTCGCCCGCGGGTGGCCCGCGGGACAGGCTCACGTCGACATCACCCTCCGGACCCGTGGCACGGACACCGTCGTGACGATCGGCGAGCAGGCCACGTCCGGTCCGGGCGCCCTCATCCCCAAGGCCGTCCAGGACCCCCAGCTCCACGTGCGCAACCTCGAGACGCTGCGCCGGCTCGCCTTCGTCGTGGAGGGACGGGCGAGGTGACGGCGGCGGGTCGCCGCCACGACGCCATCGTGGTCGGCGCCGGCCCCAACGGGCTCGTGGCGGCCAACGTGCTGGCCGACGCGGGCTGGGACGTGCTCGTGCTCGAGGCGCAGTCGGCGCCCGGCGGTGCGGTGCGCAGCGACCGCGAGGTGCACCCCGACTTCGTGCACGACACGTTCAGCGCGTTCTACCCGCTGGCTGTCGCCTCCCGCGCGATCACCCCCTTGCACCTCGAGGAGCACGGGCTCGCATGGGAGCACGCCCCGGCCGTGCTGGGCCACCCCTTCGGCGACGGGGAGTGGGCGGTGCTCCACCGCGACCGCGACCTGACCGCGACCGGGCTCGACGCCCTGCACGCCGGCGACGGTGACGCGTGGCTGGGGCTCTGCCGCACGTGGGACCTCATCGGACCGCCGATGGTCGATGCCCTCACCTCGCCGTTCCCGCCGGTGCGCGCAGGGGCTCGGCTGCTGCCCCGGCTCGCGCGATCCGGAGGGCTGGACACCGTGCGGATGCTCGCCACCCCCGTGTCGTCGCTGGGCCGTGAGCTCTTCGGCGGGCCCGCCGCTCGTCTGCTGCTGGCGGGCAACGCCGGGCATGCCGACTTCCCGCTCGCCTCGCCGGGATCGGGCGTCTTCGGCGTGCTGATGACGATGCTCGGCCAGACCGTCGGCTTCCCCGTGCCGCGCGGCGGTGCGCAGGCGCTCACGGACGCCCTCGTCGCCCGCTTCACCACCCTCGGCGGGCGGATCGAGACGGATGCGCCGGTCACCCGGGTCGTCGTACGCGGTGGGGCCGTCGCCGGAGTGATCACGCGCGACGGCGCGGAGCACGACGCCCCTGTCGTGGTGGCTGACGTCGTCGCCCCGCACCTCTTCGGCGGCCTCGTCCGCCAGGAGGACCTGCCGGCGCGGGTCGTGCGCGGGATGCGCGACTTCGAGCTCGACCCGGGGACGGTCAAGGTCGACTGGGCCCTGACCGGGCCGATCCCCTGGTCAGGGACGCCGGCCGCGGCGCCGGGCACGGTGCACGTCGCGGACTCGGTGGAGGAGATGACGCAGACCCTGGCCCAGGTGGCGTCGGGCGTCGTGCCCGACCGGCCCTTCCTGCTGACCGGTCAGATGACGACGAGCGACCCGTCACGATCGCCGGCGGGCACCGAGTCCTTCTGGGCCTACACCCACGTCCCGCAACCCGACCTGACCCGGTACGACGCCGGCGGCGAGGTCACCGGGCAGTGGGACCACGACGACCTCGAGCGCTTCGCCGACCGGATGCAGGCCCGTATCGAGGCGCGGGCTCCCGGCTTCGGCTCACTCGTCGCTGCCCGCCGGGTGCTCGGACCGCACGAGCTCGAGACGCGCAACGCGAACCTCCTCGGAGGGGCCGTCAACGGTGGCACCTCCCAGCTCCACCAGGAGCTGGTCTTCCGTCCGGTGCCTGCCATGCGCGGGCGGGCGGCCACCGGCGTACGCGGGCTCTACCTCGGCTCCGCGTCGGCCCACCCGGGTGGCGGCGTGCACGGTGCGGCGGGCGCGAACGCGGCCCGCGCCGCCCTGTGGGAGCGCCGCACCAGCGCGTTCCGCCGGCGCGGCTAGGGCGTCGACCAGCCGGCTCGGCGAGGTCGGCTCGACCTGCGGCGACGCAGCTCGGCGAGGTTGGCGACGATCCCACGCACCGCGTTCCCGTGCGACCCCCGCAGCGAGTTGCGCTCCGGGCACGAGTCCAGGACGTTCCCCGGGCCGTGGGCCACCGGCGCCACCAGGTCCTGCGCCGCGACCCGGAACAGGGGCCCGACCAGCCGGTCGTAGATCCCGGGGAAGGCGGCGAACCCGAGGCGGATGACGTGGTTGGAGAGCCCGGCCTGCCCACCGCGCCACGGATGCTCGGCGACGACGAGCACGCGGGCAGCGATCCGCTCGGGCGTGGCCACCGGAGCCGGTGGGCGACCGACGGACCCGCCGTAGGTCGCGGCCTGCTCGTAGATCGGCGTGTCCACGCCTCCGGGGGCGACGTAGCCGATGCGCAGCCCCGGGTGGTCGCGGTTGTCGACCCGCAGCTGTCGGACGAGCCCGCGGACACCCCACTTGCTGAGCACGTACGCCGCCATGTCGGGGACCGCGATGTGACCGATGACCGAGCCGACGAGCACCAGGGATCCCGCGTCCTGCTCGCGCAGGACCGGTAGTGCGTGGCGGGCAAGGTTGACCGAACCCAGCAGGTTGGTGCGCACGACCTGGTCGAACACCGCGACCGGGACATCGGGGATGCGCCCGTAGGCGACGACCCCGGCGCAGCTGACGACCAGGTCGATCCGTCCGTGCCGTGCCCTGGTCGCCGCCACGGCCGCGGCGACCTGGGTGTCGTCGCCCATGTCTGCCACCACGGTCAGCGCGGACGCGGCGCCGGCGACTCGACACAGCTCGGCGACCCGGCCCAGCGAGGCCTCGTCGCGGGCCACGAGCACCACGTGGTCCCCGCGTGCGGCGGACCGTCGGGCGACGGCCTCGCCGATGCCGCTCGAGGCGCCCGTCACCAGGACGACCTGCGGGTCGATGACCCTGGCTCGCGCCGAACGGCGCGGGAGTCTCACGGGGTGAACACGACCTTCACCATGCCGTCCTCCTTGTCGCGGAACTTCCGGTATGCCTCCGGTGCATCCGCGAGCGGCAGGTGGTGGGTGGCGAAGGACTCGACGCCGAGCACGTCCGCGTCCTGGTCGAGCAGCCGGAGGATGTCGTCGCTCCAGCGGCGCACGTTGGCCTGACCCATCCGGAGCTGCACCTGCTTGTCGAAGAGCTCGAACATCGGCAGCGGGTCGGTGGGAGCGCCGTAGACGCCCGAGATGCTGATCGTGCCGCCGCGTCGCACCGAGTCGATGGCGCTCAGCAGGGCCGCCAGCCGGTCCGAGCCGGCGGTCAGCATCACCTTCTCCTGCACCTTCTTCGGGAGCAGTCCGAGCGCCTTCTGTGCGGTCTCGGCCACCGGCGAGCCGTGCGCCTCCATGCCGACGGCGTCGATGACGGCGTCGGCACCGCGCCCGTCCGTCAGCTCGCGGACGCGGTCGCCCACCCCGTCGACCTCGGTGTGGTCGATCGTCTCGGCGCCGCGGCCACGGACCCGGTCCAGGCGTTCGGGCACGGAGTCGACGACCACGACGCGGAGTCCGCGGTGCAGCCCGATGCGGGCGGCCATGTCGCCGATCGGGCCGGCGCCGACCACGACCAGTACGCCGCCGTCCTCGACGTCGGCGTACTCCACCGCCTGCCACGCGGTGGGAAGCACGTCGGAGAGGAAGAGGAACCTGTCGTCGGTCGGGCCCTCCGGCACCTTGATCGGCCCGAAGTCCCCGAACGGCACCCGGAGCAGCTCCGCCTGGCCACCCGGGACCTGGCCGTAGAGCTTGCTGTAGCCGAGCAGGCTGGCGCCCGTGCCGGACTCGCGGTTCTGGGTCGTCTCGCACTGGCTGAACAGCCCCCGGTCGCACATCCAGCACGAGCCGCAGCTGATGTTGAAGGGCACGACCACGCGGTCACCGGGCTGGAGCTTCTCGACGCCCGGTCCGACCTCCCGGACGATGCCCATCGGCTCGTGCCCGACGACGTCGCCGGCGGTCATGAACGGCGACAGCGGGTCGTAGAGGTGGAGGTCGGAGCCACACAACCCGGTGGAGGTGACCTCCACGATCACGTCGGTCGGTTCCTCGATCCTCGGGTCGGGCACCTCGGTGACCTGCATGTCCTTCGGTCCCTGCCACGTCACTGCCTTCATCGTTCGGTCTCCTCTGGCTCTCGGGTCGTGCGGCTCGATCGGGGGTGCGTGGTCGGGATGACCTTGTGCGTGCCGTCGCACCACGGCAGGCGGCTGGACTTGTCGCAGCGGCAGATCGCGACGACTGGGCGCTCGACGGCGTGGACGGTGCCCGATGCGTCCTGCACCGACCTCGCACCGCGCAGCAGCATCGGGCCGTGGGGCTGGAGGATCACGTCAGGATGGTCGAAGTCCCCGCCCTCGGGGCGTGGAGTCATGCGGCGTCCCACGACGCCAGCAGCGCGGACGCGAGGCGCGCCTCGAGGTCCAGGCACGTGAAGGCGCCGAAGAGGATCTCAGGGGCCTGGTCCGGCTCGTCCTCGGCGAGGGAGCCGCAGATCTCGCGAGTGGCCAGCACCTCGTGGATGGCGTCGGCCTCGACGTGCTCGTCGTAGTAGATCGCCATCGGGCCGTCGAGCCCGAGCCGTCCGAGTCCCTGCGCGATCTTGCGAGCGGGGATCGAGCTGGTCATCTCGAAGGCCGCGAGATGGCCCATCGCCGCACCTCGCAGCCTCCGGTGCAGGCCGAACATCGTGAGCGCGTTGTTGAGCTCGAGCGTCTGCGGCAGTGCGTCGTCGACGTAGGCGCCGTACTCGGGACGCAACCCCACGGCCGCCATCCCGCGCGCGAAGAGGTGCGAGTGCATCCGGTTGGGGTCGCCGTCGCCGTACTCGTCGTACTGCAGCTCGACGAGCGCCGCCTTCGCCCTGGTGGGCAGCCGTGGGATGACCCACGTCGTGGGGTCGGCCTCCTTGAGCTGGTAGACCGAGCGCTGGCGCAGCATCTCGAGCACCTGGTCGGTCGTCGCGGACCGTCGCACGTGGTCGGCCAGTGACGGACCGTCGTCGGCGGCCACGAGCGTCTCGATCGCGCGCGGCACGTCAGTCACCTCGGGTCCGGCGCCCGGCCAGCGCTGGCGCAACCGCTGCTCGAGAGCCAGCTCGAGCTCGTGCCGCAGCCCGAGGACGGCGGGCTGCCACTCGGCGTCGTCCGCCGCGTCCTCGAACCCGCGGTAGGAGAGCTCGTGGAGGGCCCACAACGACAGGCACTCGTCGTCGGACGAGTCGGCGAGCGGGACAGCGCCGCGCCCTTCGGCCGGGTGGGCGAGGTGCGCCACGACCCACTCGCTGAGTGGGCCGCGGGGCTTGGGCAGCCTCATGCGGCGAGCTGGTGCGTGAGCGTCATGCCCGACAGTGCCCCGGGCTTCCCCGATGCATGCACCATCCCGCCCGGTCGAGGGTGGTGTCGGCACCGAGCAGCGTGTGAAGGTCGGGACATGAGCAGCCCAGCGCCCGAGCACCGCCGCCCGGAGGGCGTCACCGACGAGACGGTCGAGGCGGTCGGCAAGCTGTCTGCGGCGCTCGACCACGTCGAGGACGCCCGCGGCCACCTGTTCGCCTTCCACCGCCTCATGGGCAGCGCCGAGAGCACCCTGGAGGAGGCCGAAGGGCTGCTGCGCGAGGCCGGCCACACCGACATCGCAGACGCGATGGACCGCGACGTGCTGGGCAGCAACCCGATCCCCGGGATGTGGTCGTTCCAGATGGTCGAGGAGTACGACGACGGGTTCTACGCCCGCGCCAGGGGGCTGCACCAGCGCGCGCTCGACGAGCTGATGGACGGGCAGCGCCACGTCTTCGAGGCCGAGATGAAGGAGCTGCGTCGCACCCGCGGCCGCGAGGGTCACGAGGCCCGGCCGGCCGACGTCGAGGGCGATCCGGAGTACGACGGCTAGCTACCCGGCGCTGCGCCTCAGCTCGGGGAGCACGTCGGAGCCGTAGGCCGCGATCATGTCGGCGTAGTGCGGGCCCATGTTGGCGACGTACACCTCGCTGAACCCGGCGTCGACGAACGGCGCGAACGCCTGGACGTGCTCGTCGACGTCCGGTCCGAAGGCGCCGTTCTCCGCGAACTTCTCGCGGGTGACCAGCTCGGCGGCCTGCTCGAAGTGCTGGGGGCTCGGCAACACCTGGCTCAGCTCGCCGGGCACGCCGGCGTTGGGCCACAGCGCGTAGGCCGCGTCGATCGCCTCGTCCCGGGTGGGCCCCCATGCGACCTTGAAGCCCGCCTGGGCGGGGGCGTCGGCGCCCTTCGCGTCCCGGAAGCTCGCCACCGAGTCGGCGTCGGGCTTGGTGGTGATGAAGCCGTCGGCGATGCGACCTGCCACCTCGAGGGCCTTGGGCCCGAAGGCGCTCATGTAGATCGGCGGCGGGGTGTCGGGCAGCGTGTAGATCCGTGCGGTGTCGACCTCGTAGTGCTTGCCCTCGTGGGACACGACGTCACCGGTCCAGAGGCTGCGGATGACCTCGACGGCCTCCTCCAGCATCTCGAGGCGGATGCCGGTGCGCGGCCACGCGTCGCCGAGCACGTGCTCGTTGAGCGCCTCGCCCGTGCCGACGCCGAGCGTGAACCGTCCCTCCCCCAGCAGCACCGCCGAGGTGGCCGCCGCCTGGGCGATCACCGCCGGGTGCGTGCGTACGGTCGGGCAGGTGACCGCGGTCGTCACCGGCAGGTCGCACACCTGCGCGATGGCGCCGATCATCGACCACACGAACGGCGACTGGCCCTGGGCGTCGGTCCACGGGTGGAAGTGGTCGCTGATCCACAGCGCGTCGAAGCCCGCGCGCTCGGCCAGCCGCGCCTGATCGAGGAGCTGCTCCGGTGCGTACTCCTCACAGGAGAGGAAGTAGCCGAAGCGGGTCACGCGCGAACGGCGACGCGGGGACGGGCGGCATCGGCGTCACCCGACATCAGCAGACCGTGCTGGATCGCCCACAGCACCGCCTGCGAGCGCGACGTCACCTCGATCTTGGCGTAGGCCCCGCGGATGTAGGACTTCACCGAGTTGATGCTGAGGTTGGTCTGCTCGGCGATGTCCCGGTTGGCCAGGCCCGAGGCGATCATCGAGAGCACCTCGGTCTCGCGGTGCGTGAGCGGCCACTTGTCGGCGGAGCGCTTGGGAGCCTCGCCGTGCCCGTCCCATGCGTCGACGACGACGCGGCCCTCGGAGATCTGGAGGAGGTTCCAGATGAGGCGCCGAGTGGGCAGCCACTTGCTGACGAAGCCCGCGGCGCCGCGCGACATCTCGGTCGACACTGCCTCCGGGCTGCAGTCCCAGCCGAAGGCGACCATGCGGGTCGGGAAGCGCTGCGGCGCGGACGTCGTACGCCGGTGGGCGGAGGGCTCGTAGAGCGTGAGGTCGCACAGCGGCGCCGGGCCGGTGGTGCGGTAGGGCACGACGGAGACGACGGCGGAGTGCGGCTCGAACATGGCGCGGATGCCGTGCACGACCAGCTCGCTCTCGTCCATGATCGCGACCTTGATGTGCCGGGGTGCGGTGTTGCCGTGTCGATCCATGCCCGTACGTACCCCGATGGGCGTGGCGCATGCGCTCCGACGTGGGGCCGTGCGGAAGGAGTCGGCTCAGGCCAGCAGGATCCGGGCGACGGTGGCGGCCTGCGACTCGGTGATCCCCGCCCGATCGGCGGCCTGCACGAGCAGCCCGGAGGCGTCGTCGGTGGTGACCCCCACCCGGGCGGCGACCAACCCCACGGCCACGTCGACCAGGCGCTGCTCGCGCAGCCGCTCGGGAGCCGCCTCGGCCCGCCGCAGCGTGTCGAAGCCGAGGTCGGCGTTGGTCACGGCACCAGCCTGCCAGGCGCCCAGCGCGGCGACGAGGCCGTCGATCCGGTCGTGGAAGGCGTGAGCCGTGGAGGCGTAGAGGTCGATGTTGAGCACGGCGCGGCCCGCCTCGACCACCGGCAGGCAGACGGTGCTGGCGATCCCGCCGAAGGCTCGCTCGCGGGCCATCGCGGCCCACCCGTGCTCGTCGAGCGCGAAGTCGGGTTCCCCCGGCGGGCCGGTCATGGTCTCGCGCGCGCCCGGCGCCATGCTCGCGTCGGGGTCGACCAGGGTGAAGGTGAGGTCGTCGTCGAGCATGGTCACGCTGAGCGCGACGCACTCGGGAACCGTCCGCACGGCCCACCCCTCGATGACCCGCAGGAGGCCTTCCACGTCGTCGACGGTCGGCGTGACGTACTCGTCCAGCGCTTCCTTGCTCTGCGGCAGCAGCTCCACGCGATCCCCTGACGTCGATGGGGTGGACCTTCGATGGTGCCCTCCGTGCCCCCGGCCCGCCACACCCGCCCGGGCGTGCGCGCGTCCCCGTGCATGGGAACCGGCAGAACGGGTACGTGGAGCCCGTGAGCACCGATCCTTCACGTCCAGTGGTCGTCCTCGACCTCGACGGAACCCTCGTCGACTCGGTCTACCAGCACGTCGTCTCCTGGCAGGCCGCCTTCCACGACGTCGGCCTGCACGTGGGCGCCGTACGCATCCACGAGGCCATCGGGATGGGTGGCGACCGCGTGGTCGCGGAGGTCGCCGGGACATCCGCGGAGACCGCCGTGGGCGACGAGGTGCGCAAGCTGCACGACATCCACTTCCGCGACGGGTTGCGGATGATCACCCCGCTCGACGGCGCCCCCGAGCTCGTCGACGGGCTGATCGAGCAGGGCCACCGGGTGGTGCTCGCGAGCTCGTCGGAGTCCGGCCTCGTCGACGAGCTGCTCGACATCGTCGGTGTCGGCCACCGGCTCCACGCCGTGGTGACCGGCTCGGACGACGTGGCGAGCAAGCCGGCCCCGGACCTCGTCCAGCTGGCCCTCAAGAGAGCCGGTGGCGGCACCGGCGTCGTGATCGGCGACGCGACGTGGGACGTCGAGTCCGCATCAGCCGCGGGGATGTCGTCGATCGGGCTGCGCAGCGGCGGCGTCAGTGCCGAGCGTCTGCTCGCCGCCGGAGCCGCCACCGTCCACGACGGTCCGCGCGACCTGCTCGACCACCTGGGCGAGGGCCCGCTGCGAGCAGGCTGAGCGGCGGCTTCAGTCGCCCGCCGGGTAGACCGACTCCTTGAGCAGCCGGGCCAGGTGCGTCGCGTGGCGGGCCAGGACCTCGGTCGTCCCGGCGGTCTTCTCGGGCGTCTCGTCGAGGTCCTTGTAGTCGACGGCCTGCATGGCCTCGCCGACCCAGTAGGTCACCGCCTGCGGCGGCAGGCTGAACCCGACGTCGTTGAGCGCCTGGAAGAGCTCGGAGCTCGTGTGGTGGGCACCGTCCTCGTTGCCGACCACGCCGACCCCTGCGACCTTCCCGAAGGTGAGCAGGCGTCCCTCGTCGTCGGTCTCGGAGAGCTCGGCGTCGAGCCGCTCGAGCACCATCTTGGCCACCGAGCCCGGCTGGCCCATCCAGATGGGCGTCACCAGCACGAGGATGTCGGCGTCCAGCATCTTCTGCCGCAGCCCGGGCCAGCCGTCGCCGTCGCCCTCGTCGGTGCTCACCCCGAAGCGGACGTCGTGGTCGACCACGCGCTCGATCGTCCCGGCGACTCCGCGGTCACGGAACGCCTCCAGCACCTGCGAGCCGAGCAGCTCGGAGCTCGACTCGGCGGGCGACGGCTTCAGGGTGCAGTTCAGGACGAGGCAGGTGAGGGCGGTCATGGTGCGGACGTACCCGCGGAGCGGCACGACATGCGCGAGGCCCGTCGGAACTCCACGCACGGCGTACGGCAGGAGCTCTCGACGGGCCTCACAGCTGGCCGTCGAGGCCGCGGCGAGGCGGCCCCGACGTGAGATCGGTGTACCCACTGGTTCGGAAGGCATGCGCCATCCGTCCGACATGTCTGAGGAGGGGCCGGACGGGGTACGGGGAACGAGACCCGATCGCCGTTCGACGAGGAGATGTTGATGAGAGCGCTCACCCGGTGGGCCGTGGCGGTCGCCTGCGTGATCGTGGCATCAGGCTGCGGTGTCACGATCCCGACCGACCCCGACGGGACGCTCGACCGCGTGCGCGCCGACGGCGTGCTGCGGGTGGGTGTGTCACCGAGGTCGGGTTGGGTCGAGGTGACGGGAGGAGGCGGTGCCCCCGGTGGGCAGGAGCCCCGCCTGGTCGAGGACTTCGCCGACGACCTGGACGTCGAGGTCGAGTGGACGGTCGCAGGCGAGGAGGAGCTGGTGACCATGCTCGAGGAGGCCGAGCTCGACCTCGCCGTCGGCGGGTTCACCGACGCCAACGCATGGGTCGACAAGGTGGGGCTCACCCGGCCGTACGCCGAGGTGGAGGCGCGCGGCGCCACCGAGGCCCACGTGATGATGGTGCCGATGGGGGAGAACGCCCTCCAGTCCGAGCTCGAGCGGTGGCTCGACGAGCACGCGGGCACGCCGTGAGCCCCGCGGGCGAGGCGGGCGAGGCGGGCGAGGCGGGCGAGGGTCACCGGTTTGGCGAAACCCTGCTGCCGGACCGACAGGCCCGCGCCCTCACGCGCGCCAAGAAGCTCGAGGTCGTCACCCTCGCGTACATGCTCACCTGCGTGACCGTCGTCTTCCTCACGGCCGGCAGCTCGCAGGCGATGAAGACGGCGTGGGTCGAGGACACCCTGGCCCTCGTACCGCCGATGGCGTTCCTGCTGGCCGTACGCCGTGCGCGTCGCCGCCCCGACGCCGACCACCCCTACGGCTTCCACCGGTCGACCGGCGTGGGACACCTCACCGCCGCCGTCGCCCTGCTGGCCGTCGGCCTGCTGCTGATCGAGGACTCGGCGGTGAGCCTCATCCGGGCCGAGCACCCGCCGATCGGCACCGTGCACCTGCTGGGACACACGTTCTGGGCCGGCTGGCTGATGGTCGCCGCGATGGTCTACACGGGGATCGGGCCGTTCGTCCTGGGCCGGATGAAGCTCCCCCTGGCGAAGGAGCTGCACGACAAGGTGCTCTTCGCCGATGCCGACATGCAGAAGGCCGACTGGATGACGGCAGCGGGCACGATCGCCGGCGTGCTCGGCATCGGCGTCGGGCTGTGGTGGGCCGACGCCGGCGCCGCCCTGCTGATCTCGCTGTCCATCGTCCGCGACGGCTGGACCAATCTGCGCTACGCCACCACCGCGCTCATGGACCAGCGCGCCCGGACCTACGACGACGCCGAGCCGCACCCGCTCACCCGCCAGGTGGACGAGGCGCTGTCCCGCCTGCCGTGGGTCGACGCGAGCCGCAGCAGGGTCCGCGACCAGGGCCACGTCTTCCACGTCGAGTCGTTCGTCAGGCCGACGGGTGCGACCGGACCGAGCCTCGACCAGCTGGAAGCCGCCGTGGAGGTGTTGCGCGACCTCGACTGGAAGATCCACGACGTGGTCGTGATGCCGGTCCGGGACCTGCCGGACAGCATCCCGGACCCGAACGGCCGGCCGGATCAGTAGGCGAGGTCGTCGGCACGGACGCGGGTGGTGAGCAGCCGGGCCGCCGCGAGCCCGCCGATGGCGCCGAACAGGTGGCCCTGCCACGAGATGCCGGGCTGGCCGGGGAGCACCCCGAGCAGGGCACCGCTGTAGAGCAGGAACACCGCGACGCCGATGAGGATCTCGGTCGTGCGCCGGTTGAGGAAGCCGCGCACGACGAGGAGGACGATCCAGCCGAAGATCAGCACCGACGCGCCGGCGTGGTTGCTGCCGGGCTGGGCGAAGACCCAGACGCCGAGCCCCCCGACGACCCAGATGATCGCGGTGGCGAGCAGCCCTCGCGCGACCCCGGTCGCCAGCGTGAGGAACCCGAGGACGGCGACGGGGACGGTGTTGCTGACCAGGTGGTCGAAACCGAAGTGCAGCAGCGGCGCCAGCGCGATGCCGACCAGCCCGTCCTCGGTGCGGGGCTGCACGCCGTAGGAGTCGAGGGCATGGCCCGACACGGTGTCCAGGATCTCGAGCAGCCACAGCACGACGACGAAGGCGCCGGTGACCAGCGCCGCCGACTGCCAGGAGTCGCGGCGCTGGACGGGTCGCTGCGTCTGCATGCCTCCATCGTGGCAAAGAGTGTGAAAGCCGAGGCTCAGCCGGGCGTCGGCTGAGAAGACCCTCCGCGAGCACGGGGCGTGGGTCACACCTCCAGCGCCCGCGCCAGGGCGTCGACGAACACGTCGACGTGCGTGGCGTCCCAGACGAGCGGCGGTCGCACCTTGAGCACGGTGCCGTCCGGTCCGGTCAGCCCGGCGAGGGCACCCTGCGCGACGAGCGCCTGGAGCAGTCGATGGGCGGTCGGCCGGTCCACCACGTCGATGCCGGCCACCAGCCCGATCGCCCGCACGTCGCCGAGGAGCTCGCTGCCACCCGACAGGTCCCGCAGGCGGCCGGCGAGGTAGGCACCCGTGACGAGCGCCTTTTCGGGCAACCGCCGGTCCTCCAGCACGTCGAGCACGGCGTTGCCGGCGGCAGCCGCGGCCGGCGTGGCGGCGAACGTGGAGAAGTACTCCCAGCGCTCGGCGAACCGGTCGACGACCTCCCGCCGCGTGACCACAGCACCGATCGGGTAGCCCGCGCCCATCGGCTTGCCGAGGGTGACCAGGTCGGGCACGACGCCGGACGTGGCGAAGCGCCACATCGCGGGACCGGTGCGGCCGTAGCCGACCTGCACCTCGTCGGCGAGGTAGAGCGCGCCTGTCGCGTGCGCGCCCGCGCGCAGCCCCTCGACGTACGACGCGGGCGCGTCGTGCACGCCCTCGCTGGTGAAGCCGGAGTCGGCCAGCAGCAGTGCCGGCCGGTGCCCGCGCTCCGCGAGGTCCTCCCCCGCGGCCCGGACCATCGCCGTCGTCGCCTCAGCACCGAGGTCGCCGACACCGAGCTCGCCGGCGACGGGCGCGCGGAACGTGGCAACCCCCTCGGGTCGGTGACCGGGCGGCCACTCGTTGGAGCTCAGGTCGGCCATCCAGCGGGTCGTGCCGTGATAGCCGTGCTCGACGATGAGCGCGCCGCTGCCGCCCGTCCACTCGGTCGCGAGCCGCCAGGCCAGCTCGTTGGCCTCGGTGCCCGACGTCGTGAAGAGGACGGTGTCGAGGCCGACCGGCATCGTCGCCACCAGGCGCTCGGCGAGCTCGACGACCTCCGCGTGCAGGTAGCGCGAGTGGGTGTTGAGCCGGCGGAGCTGCCGGCCGACGCGCAGCGCGACGGTCGGGTCGGCGTGGCCGACGACCGCGACGTTGTTGTAGGCGTCGAGGTAGCGGCGCCCGTCGGCGGCCGTCAGCCACGCGCCCTCGCCGCTGACGATCTGCAGCGGCTGGTCGTAGAACAGCGGCGCGACGGTGCCGCCCATCGCGTCGGCCCGTCGGTCCGCGACGTGGCTCCCGGCGCTGGCCGGTCGGGTCCCGGCGAGGCGGTGCAGCCTGTGCGCCAGCTCGGACGGCGACAACCGCGCCAGCTCGGTCGTCGTACGCGCGTTGGCGTCGTCGTACTGGGTGATGTACGCCGTGTTGTCGGGGTGGGCGGCGGAGCGGCCGCGCGAGATGATCGTGCCGAGCGCCAGCCGGGACAGCACCAGCTCACCGATCACCTCGACCTCGTCGTGGGACAGCGGGCGCAGGCGCTGGTAGCCGCGAAGGGTCGCGCCGGCGAGCTCCCACGGCGAGGAGACCTGGGTGTCGCTGGTGTTGCGGAGCACCGAAGTGAGGGCGACGGCGAGGTCGGCGACGTCGCTCGTGTGGTGCATGTCGCCGAAGTCGATGACGCCGGTGATCGTGCCGTCGGCCGCGAGCAGGTTGGTGAGGGTGACGTCGGCGTGGTGGATGCCGCTGGGCAGCGCGGCGAGTCGCGGCAGGACCGTGGCCACCCTGTCGACGATCGCGTGAAGGGGGTCGTCGAGCCGAAGCCCCGCCTTCGCCGCGACGGCCGGGAGGGCGCGTACGTCCCAGTCGAGCTCACGGGTGCCCGCTGCCGGGTGGAAGAAGCCGCGCAGCGCGCGGGCCGTGCGCGCCGTTGCCGCGCCGACCTGCTCGGCGACGTCCTCGGTGACGACCTGTCCCTCGAGCGGCGCGCCGGGCACGGTCGTGATGAGCCTGGCCAGGCACTCCCGGTCGTCGGCGTCCGGGACGGTGACGATGCCGTCGCCGCCGCGTGCCGGCACGACCCGCGGGATCGGCAGGTCGGGGTCGGTGACCTCGACGTGCCGCATCGCCGCCACCTCCATCTCGACCAGCGCCCGGGACTCGGCGGGGTTCGAGACCTTGAGCACGTGGGCGCGCCCGACGAGGAAGTTGAGGTCGCGCTCGCTCGGCAGCGGCACGACGTCGTCGACCTCGATGCCCCAGTGCGTCGCGACGATCTCCGGCACCTGGTCGGCGGTGATCCGGGGCGCGGGCTCGTCCAGCACGTCCATGACCCGGAACAGTAGGGCGTCAGGGACCGCCCGGGTGGGTCAGGCGGAAGCCGACGCCGCGGACGGCCTCGACGCGCTCGCGAGCACCGGCCGCCGCCAGGCGCTTCCGGATGCGACCGACGGCGCTGGACAGCACGACGGGCGAGCCCGTCCAGTCCGGTTCCCAGACCCGGTCCATGAGGTCGCCGGTCGCCACGGTCCGACCCCTGTGGGCGATCAGCTGGGCGAGGACGTCGTACTCACGTCCGCCCGACACGACCTCGACACCGCCGCAGGTGATGCGGTGGTCGCGCACCTCGAGGCCCGCGTGGACGTCCGCCGTGCCCACGTCCAGCAGGCCCCCGGCCGGCACGGCGTAGGCACGGCTGATCCGCCGCAGCACCGAGCCGACCCTCGCCTCGAGCTCGGCGACCGAGCACGGCTTGGCCAGGTAGTCGTCGGCACCGGCGTCGAGGCCGGTGACCACGTTCATCTCCTGGTCGCGCCCGCTCAGCATGATGATCCCGCCGGTGAAGCCGCTGTTGCGCAGGCCGCCGCAGACCTCCATGCCGTCGAGGTCCGGCAGGATCAGGTCCAGGAGCACCAGGTCGGTGCGGATCGAGGCGACGTGGTCGAGGGCCTCCTGCCCGGTCGCCGCGATCGCGGCGTCGAAGCCCCGGGCGTGGAAGAAGCTGGCCAGCGGGACGGCGACATCACTGTCGTCCTCGACCACCAGCACGTGCCGCACCGGTGGATCGTACGGACGGATCCGACCACGATGGGTTCACCGGAGGTCCACAAGTTCGCCGACCTCGGACACATCTCGGGTCGGTCAGTCGGCGTACGCGGGGTCGTGCGTGCCGACCTTGCGCGCGGCCGCGAGGTGGCCGCCGAGGTAGCCGCCGACCGACGCGACGGCCGCACCCGTCAGCGAGCGACGTACGCCGACCCCGTGCTCGCCGCGCCGCCGGGCGAGCCACGAGGAGGCGAAGATGCCGATGGCGACGGCGTTGGTCGCCGCGTGCACGAGGCCGACCCGCTTGTCCCGGTCGGTGGCGGAGGCCCACTCGGCCCAACCGGTCCATGCGGTCGGTCCGACGGCCAGCAGGCTCACGCCGAGGAGCCGCTGGGCGGCGCCGCGCGAGTCCCGCCCGCCGACCAGGTCGAGGATCGTCGCGGAGGCCCACGTGCCGAGCACGACGTCGGTGAGGATGGGGTGGACGGCGTGGCCGAGCCACTCGCCGCGCAGCACCTCCCCGCGCGTGCCGGTCGCGAACGCGGCGTCGACGAGCGGCTCGAGCGCGTGGACGGCGGCGTCCAGCGCGGTCGTGTCCTCGAGCGTCCTCGTCCAGTGCACCAGCCCAGGCGTGTCCATGCCTCCACCCTCACGCCGCGGGATCGGAGCGTCAATCACCCCTCGGGGCTGGCAGCATGGCGAGGTGAGCAGGCCGACACCCCACGTCCGGATCGACCCGGAGGTTCTCGAGCGCAACATCGACGCGATGCAGCAGGCGGCGACCTCGGCGGGTCTCGCGCTGCGCCCCCACGCGAAGACCCACAAGTCGCTCGAGGTCGCGCGGCTCCAGCTCGCGGCGGGCGCGGTGGGGCTGACGGTCGCGACGGTCGCCGAGGCCGAGGTGTTCGCGGAGGGGTGCGACGACCTCTTCATCGCCTACCCGCTCTGGGTCGACGACGAGCGGGCCGGACGTCTGCGTGGCGTCCTCTCCCGGGCGAGCGTCGCGGTCGGCGTCGACTCGGTGGAGTCGGTGCGGCAGCTCTCGCGGCTGGCCGACGCCGGGCTGCGGGTCCGCGTGGAGGTCGACAGCGGCCACCACCGCAGCGGCGTACCGGCCGCCGACGCGGTGGGCATCGCGCGCGCCGCGTCCGACCTCGGGCTGGCCGTCGACGGCGTCTTCACCTTCCCCGGTCACTCCTACTCCCCCGATGCGCGGGCCTCGGCGGCCTCCGACGAGGCGCGCGAGCTCGGCACCGCCCGTGACCTCCTGGTCCGTGCCGGACTGTCGTGCGCGGTGGTCAGCGGCGGCTCGACTCCCTCGGTCGGCTTCGCCCACGGCGACGTGCTGACCGAGGTCCGGCCCGGCGTCTACGTGTTCGGCGACGCGCAGCAGTGGGAGCTCGGCGCGGCGACGCCTCACGCGATCGCCCTCACGGTCGTCGCCACCGTCGTCGGCCGCTACCCCGACCGGGTGGTCCTCGACGCCGGCAGCAAGGTGCTCGGCGCCGACCGCTCGGCCTGGGCCACGGGGTTCGGCCGGCTCCTCGACCACCCCGACGCACGGATCACCGCCCTGTCCGAGCACCACGCGACCGTCACCGGCCTCGACGCCCCGCGCGGGACGCGTGTGCGCGTCGTGCCCAACCACGTCTGCAACGCGGTCAACCTCGCCGACGCGTACGTCGTCGGCGACGGCACGTGGCTGGTCGACGCGCGCGGTGCGAACACCTGAGCCGACGGCAAGTGATCGGTCAGCAGCCGGCAAGCAGGTCCCAGCAGGGTCAGGTCATCCGATCCGACCCTCATCGCTGGAGACCACCATGAAGCGCTCGACCCGCACCTCCGTCCGTACGTCCCTCCGTCCCGGCGCAGCCCGACTGGCGGCCTCTGCTGTCGCCGGCACCGCCCTGGTAGCCGGCAGCCTGATCACGGGCGGCGCCGCCACCGCGCACGACACCGAGACAGCCTCCGGCGGGGCCGCCGCCCACTCCCGCGACGGCGCCGGTCGGCAGCTCGCCGCACTGAAGAAGTCGCTCGCGCCCTTCAAGGACGTCCGCGTCGCCGAGGCGGCCGGCTTCATCGCCGTGTCCGGATGCGAGGTCTCCGACGAAGGCGGGATGGGCGTGCACTACCTGCACCCCGCGCGCGCCGCCGAGGCACCGGACGCCACCAAGCCGTCGATCCTGCTCTACGAGCCGACCGACGACGGGACGATGCGGCTGCTGGGCGCGGAGTGGTTCCAGGCGGACGCCGACCAGGACGTCCACACGGACCCCGACCGCCCGACGCTCTTCGGTCAGCCCTTCGACGGCCCGATGCCGGGCCACAACCCGATGATGCCCGTCCACTACGACCTGCACGTCTGGCTCTTCGACAGCAATCCCGCTGGCGTCTTCGCGCCCTGGAACCCCTCCGTCGACTGCTGATCCCGCCCCTGATCCCCCTGGACACACCTGGCACCACCAGACACCCGAAAGGCACCACCATGACCGACCTCGAGACCTCCCCGCCCCTCACCGCGAGTCCACACCTTCGCGAACCCGGTGACCCCGGCCCCGCCCTCCGCGACCTGGTCGCCCTCCTGCCCGACCGCGTCCTCCTGCCGGAGGACGCGGGATGGGACCACGCCCGCCTGGGCTGGACCGTCAACGTCGACCAGCAGCCGATCGCCGTGGTCACCGTGCACGAGCCCGACGACGTCGTCGCCGCGGTCACCTGCGCTGCCCGTCACGGCCTCAGCGTCTCGACGCAGCCGGTCGGCCACGGCGCGACGACGGCCCTCAGCGGGACCGTGCTGCTGCGCACCGGCGCGCTCCAGGACATCACCATCGACGTCGAGCGACGGGTCGCCCGCGTCGGCGCGGGGGTCAAGTGGGGCACGCTCCTCGCTGCCCTGGAGCCCACCGGCCTGATGGCCCTCGCCGGGAGCAGCCCCGACCCGAGCGTCGTCGGCTTCACCCTCGGCGGCGGGCTCAGCTGGTTCAGCCGGGCCCTCGGGATGACGGCGCACAGCGTGGTGGCGTACGACGTCGTCGACCCCGCGGGGGCGCGCCGCCGGGTCACTCCGGCGAGCGACCCCGACCTGTTCTGGGCGATGTGCGGGGGCGGCGGCGACTTCGGCGTCGTCCTCGCCGTCGAGATCATGCTCGACCACGTGGGTCCGATCGTGGGCGGCCGGATGCTGTGGCCGCTGGAGATGGCTCGTCCGGTGCTGCGGGCGTTCCGCCAGATCACTGCGGACGCCCCCGACGAGCTCACCCTGTGGGCCCAGCTGTTCCGGTTCCCGCCGATGCCCGAGCTCCCCGAGCTCATCCGGGGCCGCGCGTTCGTGGCGGTCGACATGACCTTCCTCGGCTCGGAGACCGAGGCCAACCGGTTGCTCAGCCGCCTGCGGCAGCTGCCTGCCCAGGTCATGGACACGGTCGGCATCGTCCCGCTCTCCCAGCTGGGCGGGATCGCTGCCGAGCCGGTTGACCCGATGCCGACCCAGGAGTATTCCGAGCTGCTCCACGGCCTCGATGACGCCACCCTGGACCGGCTCGTCGACGCCGCCGGTGCGGGTGCCGACGTCCCGCTGACGGTCGTGCAGATCCGGCACCTCGGCGGTGCTCTCGCCCGCGCGACGAGCGAGGACGGCCCCAACGGGGCGATCGCCGAGGAGTACACGGTCTTCTGCCTCGGCGTGCCCGTGGCTCCGGGACTGCCGGAAGCGATCGAGGCGGCGTTCGACGAGGTGCGTACGGCGCTGGGCTCGCAGCGCAGCGGGCGGACGCTCTTCAACTTCCTGGGCGTCGAGTCCGACCTCGGCTCGACCTTCTCACCGGCCGCCCGCGCGCGGCTGCGCCAGGTCAAGGCCGCCACCGACCCGGCGGGCGTCATCCGGAGCAACCGACCGGTCTGAGAGCTCGCCGGCGCCGCCGGGGGAAGGCCGCCACGCGTCGGGGGGCGCGTGGCGGCCATGTCGGCGTCACCCGCACCCCGCAAGACCTTCCTCCGCAACCGACGTGACACCTAGTGTCTCGACCTGTGCACCCCGAACGGAGGCCCGCGTGACACCGCAGGACGTCACCGCGCCCGTTCCGGACACCCTGGTCCGCGTGCTGGGCCCGGTCTCGGCCACGGTTGACGGACGTGCGTGCGGCATCTCGTCCCCGCTGCAGCGCGGGCTCCTCGGCCTGCTCGCGGCCGACGCCGGCCGGGTCGTGTCCGTCGACCGGCTGCTCACCGAGCTGTGGGGCGACTCGACCACGGAGTCCGCGTTGTCGTCGCTGCAGGTGTGCGTCTCCCGGCTGCGACGGGCGCTGGGCGACACCTCCAGCAACGACACGGTCACCCTGCCACCGGTGCGGGTCAGGCGCCGGGCTCCCGGCTACGTCCTCGAGCTCCCGGAGGGCGCACTCGACGCCTGGCGGTTGACGCGGCTGGCCGAGGCCGCGCGGGCGCGGGTCACCGGCGACCCGGCAGGCGCCCTCGAGCTGCTCGACGAGGGACTTGCCCTGGTGACCGGCGAGCCGTTGAGCGACGTGGTCGATGCGCTCGGGCCGGTCGCCGCCGCCGAGGCACAGCGGCTCACCGACCTCGTGCTGCGTGCCGAGGAGACCCGGGTGGAGGCCCTGCTCGGTGTGGGTCGCGCGGCCGACGCGGCCACCGCCGCGGAGCACCTGCTCGCGGACCAGCCGCTGCGCGAGAGCCTGCACGCCCTGCGCCTGCTGGCGCTCTACCGCAGCGGGCGCCAGACCGACGCGCTCATGGCCTACCAGTCGCTGCGCGAGCAGCTCTCCGACGAGGTGGGGGTCGATCCGGGCCCGGCGCTCCGTCGCCTCCACGCCCAGCTGCTGCAGCAGGACCCGGCGCTGGACTGGTCGCCGCCGCGCACCGCGGCCGTCGACGACGTCACCCCGCAGGCGCCCGGCGCCGCCCGTCGGCCTGAGGAGCACCCGCTGCTGGGCCGGGAGGCCGAGGTCGACCTCCTCGAGCGATCCGTACGCCGGAGCGCCGAGGGGCCCGGTGCGGTCTGGGTGGTCTCCGGCGAGGCGGGGATAGGCAAGACGCGACTGGTGCAGGAGGTCGCAGCGAGGACCCGGGCCCACGGGTCGGCGGTGGCCGTGGGCCACGCCAACGAGACCAGCGACAGCTCGCCGTACTGGCCGTGGGCACAGGTCCTCCGCAACCTCCCCGGAATCCCCGGCGACGGCCCGGCCGGCGTCCTGATGGGGACCGTGGACGGCTCGAGCCAGACACAGGCAGCTCTCCACGACGCGGTGGCCGGGCTCCTCGCCGACGAGGCCCGCAGGTCAGATCGTCTGCTCATCGTCCTGGAGGACCTGCACTGGGCGGACGAGGCGAGCCTCGCGCTCGTGTCGACGGTCGCCGCGCGGGCGCACGACGTCCCGCTGGTGCTGCTGTGCACCTACCGCGTGGAGGACGCCGAGCCGGCGGGGGCCTTCGGCGCGATGCTCGCCCGACTCGCCCGGACGCCCGCCACCGAGCGCCTGCGGCTGACCGGGCTCACCGATCAGACGTCGCGCGACCTGCTGGCCGTACGCCTCGGGTGGGTGCCGGACGAGGCACTGGCCGCACGCGCCACCGCCCGCACGGGCGGCAACCCCTTCTTCCTCCAGGAGCTCGCCCGCCTGGTCCGCGACTCGAGCGATCCGCAGCTCGCGTGGGACGACATCCCCGGGACCGTGCACGACGTGCTGACCCACCGGCTGAGCCGGCTCCCGGTGCCGGCGCGGCGGCTCCTCGACGTGGCCGCCGTGGTCGGCCGGGACTGCGAGCTCGGACTGCTCGAGGCGGTGTCGGCACTACCTCCGGACGAGGTCGACAGCGGGCTGGCCGCGGCGGTGGCATCGGGGCTCGCCACCGAGGTCGGCTCGCCCGCGCCCGCCCTGCACTTCCAGCACGCGCTGATCCGGGAGGCGTTGTACGCCCAGCTCGGTGCCCGTGCGCGGATGCGCCTGCACGCGGCGGTCGGCGAGGCGATGTCGGTGCGTCCCGACGTGGACGTCGACGACCTCGCGCACCAGCTGATCGAGGGCGGCGACCTGGTCGAGCCCGGGCTGGTCGTCTCCACCGCGACGGAGGCGGTGGACCGGGCGATCGCCCAGCTGGCCTTTGACCACGCCGACGAGGTCATGGATCGCGCCCTCGGCCTGCTGGAGCGGCTTCCCGCCGGCGCCCGGCGCGACGGTCTCGAGCTGGCCCTGCAGGCCCGGCGCGGAACCCTCGCCATGACCCGGCTCGGCCTCGGCGCTCCCCAGGCCGGCGAGGCCCTCGGCCGGGCTCTCGAGCTGGCGCTACGGCTGGAGCCCGGTCCGGACGTGTTCGCGGCGGTCTACCGCCGCTACCTGTGGCTCCTGATGGCAGGCGACTTCGCTGCCGTCCAGAGCCTCGCCGATGCCGTCCTCGCCCACGCCGCGGCCGCGTCGACGCCGGGGGCCGCCGACCGCTTCGCCCTGCTCGGACGGCTCGCCCGCGGGTCGGTGCTGTGGTGCCTCGGCGAGGCCGAGCCCGCGGTCGACGAGCTCGAGCATGCGCTGCGGCTGGCGGAGGGGGCCGGGGTCGGCCTGCTCGTGCTGGCCTTCGGCGATCCGGCCGTGCGGATCCGGATGTTCCTCTGCCACGCCCTGGCCGAGGCGGGGCGTCGTGACGAGGCGATCGCCGTGGCCGACGAGATGGTCCGGCAGGCCCACCTGTCGGGGCCGTCCGACGAGAGCGACGCGTTGGCCACCCGCGGGATGATGTACGCCGCGTTCGGCGAGTCCCGGAAGGCCCACGCGGACGGCATCGAGGGGCGGCGACTGGGTCGGCTCGCCGGGGCCGGGCTACTCGAGCACTTCGCCGCCATCAACGAGAGCTGGGGCGACGCGACGGCTGGCGGGGCCGCTGCGGCAGGCGCCGTCGAGATGGCGCGCGAGGCGGCGGAGGGCTATCGCGCGACCGGGACCCGGATGCACGACCCGATCATCTACGCGATGCTCGCCGAGGCGGAGGCGGCCGCCGGCCACCCGGACCGGGCGATCGCAGCTGCGGCCGTCGGACTGGACGCGCTCGACCGCACCGGCAGCCGACTGTGGCGCACGCGGCTCGAGCGGGCGGCTCGGACACGACGATCCCCCGGCTCCTGACACGGAACCGGGGGATCGGGAGGTGGTCGGCGCGCGACCCCGATCACGCGAGGGGCCTCCAGCCGGCGGCGACTGCCGACCGGTAGCGGTCCGGCATCGGGACGTCGCTCGGCGCCTGGACGATGCCGTCGCGGCGCAGGACGTGGGGACGGTGCCGGCCCGTGCCACGGGCACGATCGGCGATACGGGTGGTGCGGGTGCTGGACATCTCAGGTGCTCCTGTGTCGGTGCGGCTGTGCCCCGGTCGGGGCATGTCACCAAGGAGACACCCGCCTTCTTGCGCCCGGCTTGCGGTCCGCTTGCGTCCGCGCCTCAGGCCTCGGCCACGTCGATCAGCACCTTGCCGACCGCGCCGGCCTCGACGGCGGCGTGCGCGTCGGCGGTCCGCTCGAGCGGGTAGTGGTGCAGCGGCAGGCCGTGGTCGTCGCCGACGCCGAACGCGCCGTCGGCGAGCGCTGCCGAGATGTCCTCCGCCGCGCGGCGCAGAGCGGCCGACCCGACTGTGTAGAGGAGCACCCACTGGAAGCGGGCGTTGGTCGAGAAGGTCTCGCGCACGCTGAGCGTGACCTCGTCGCCACCGTTGTTGGCGTAGATCGCGATGGTGCCGCGCGGCTTGATGACGCTGACGTCGAGCCGGAGGTTCTGCGCGGGAGCCACCTCGACGACCAGGTCGACACCCTCGGGGGCGAGGTCGCGGATCGCGGCGGCGGCGTCGCCCTGGCGGTAGTTGACGACGTGGTGCGCACCGGCAGCCGAGGCGAGGTCACCCTTCTGCGCGCTGCTCACCGTGCTGATCACCCTCGCGCCGGCCCAGCGGGCGAGCTGGATCGCCGCGTTGCCGACCGCGCCCGCACCGCCCGCGACCAGCACCGTCATGCCGTCGAGCGAGCCGGGAGCGAGCCGGTCCGGTCCGTCCTCGGAGGTGGTGAGGGCGCGGTGGGCGGTGACCGCCGGGACGCCGAGCGATGCGCCGACGTCGTACGACGCCGCGTCCGGCAGCACGGTCACGCGGTCGGCCGGCAGGACGACCTGCTCCTGCGCCGTGCCTCCGGGGCGCTGGTGCTGGGCGAGGATCGTCCACACGCGGTCGCCCACGGCAAGGTCGGAGACGTCGGGCCCCACCGCGTCGACGATGCCCGAACCGTCCTGGCCGGGCACGATCTCGGGGAAGGCCAGCTCACCCATCCCGCCCGCGCGGAACTTCCAGTCGGTGGGGTTCACCCCGGCGCGGACGATGCGCACGCGCACCTCGCCGGGACCCGGCTCCGGCACCTCCCGCTCGACCAGCTCCAGCACGGAGGAGTCGCCGCTCTCGGTGTAGACCACAGCACGCATCAGGTGTCCTTTTCCCTCGGGAGCTCGTCTCCTGGGGCCAACACCGATCGTGTCCGGACTATGCCGGCCCGTCAGCACTCCACCACGTTGAGGGCCAGGCCGCCTCGGGCGGTCTCCTTGTACTTGTCCTTCATGTCGCGCCCGGTCTCGCGCATCGTCTTGATCGCCTTGTCGAGCGAGACGTGGTGCGAGCCGTCGCCGCGCACGGCCATCCGGGCGGCCGTGATCGCCTTGATCGAGGCCACCGCGTTGCGCTCGATGCAGGGGATCTGGACGAGCCCGCCGACCGGGTCGCAGGTGAGCCCGAGGTTGTGCTCGATGCCGATCTCGGCCGCGTTCTCCACCTGTTCCGGGGTGCCGCCGAGGAGCTCGGCCAGACCACCGGCGGCCATCGAGCACGCCGAGCCGACCTCGCCCTGGCAGCCGACCTCGGCGCCGGAGATGGACGCGTTCTCCTTGAACAGCAGGCCGATCGCAGCGGCGGTCAGCAGGAACCGGACCACGCCGTCGTCGTCGGCTCCCGGCACGAAGTGGTGGTAGTAGAGCAGCACCGCGGGCACGATGCCCGCGGCGCCGTTGGTCGGCGCCGTCACGATCCGTCCGCCCGCGGCGTTCTCCTCGTTGACCGCCAGCGCGTAGAGGGTCACCCACTCCATCGCCATGAGCGGGTCGGCGACTCCGGAGGCCCACTCGACATCGAGCTTGGCCTTCAGCTCGGCCGCGCGGCGGCGCACCTTCAGCCCGCCCGGCAGCACCCCTGGGGTCCGACTGCCGCGATCGACGCACTCGCGCATCACCGCCCAGATCGCCAGCAGCTCGCGGCGTACCTCGTCCTCGGACCGCCGGGTGAGCTCGTTGGCGAGCATCACGTCGCTGATCCGCAGGCCGGTGGACCGGGTGATGGCGAGCAGCTCGTCCCCGCTGTGGAAGGAGTACGGCACGGGCGTGTCGTCGGGCACGACCGCGGGGTTGCCGAGGTCGTCCTCACCGAGGACGAAGCCACCGCCGACGGAGTAGTACTCGCGCCTGCGGAGCTCGCCCCCGGTCGCGTCGAAGGCCTGGAAGACCATGCCGTTGGTGTGGAACTCCAGGCGCTTGCGCCGGTGCATCACGATGTCGTCGTCCGCGTCGAAGGCGATCCCGTGGCTCCCCGCCACCTCCAGCCGCCCGCTGTCGCGGACCTGCTGCACCATCGGGTCGGCGGCGACCGGGTCCACGAGGTGCGGCTGCTCGCCGGCGAGGCCGAGGACGACCGCCTTCACGCTGCCGTGGCCGTGTCCCGTCGCGCCGAGCGACCCGAACAGCTCGACGTGGATCTTCGCCACCCCGGCCAGGAGGCCGTCGGTGCGCAACCCGTCGGAGAAGAGGTACGCCGCCCGCATCGGCCCGACCGTGTGCGAGCTGGACGGACCGATCCCGACCTTGAACAGGTCGAACACGCTGATGGTCATGGCGATCCCTCCGCCGCCGGCGCCGTTGCGGGCAGCCCCTCGATGATGAGGGTGCAGGCCCCCGCACCACAAGCCCTGTGTTGCGTCCGACGCGACGCGTTGCGCATGGAGGAACGCCTGCGCGGCGCCGGGACACAGAGACGCCCCCAGGGTCTCGGGTCCCCGGGGGCGTCGGAGCCGCCTGTCAGAATCGAACTGACGACCTAGTCATTACGAGTGACTCGCTCTACCGACTGAGCTAAGGCGGCGTGGCTTCGAGCGGTGCTCGATGGGCCGCGGGCGAGTATACGGAGCGCGCCGGCCGGGACAGAAATCCGGGGGTGGGCGGCGGTGCCGCCTCGGCGTCGCCCCGGCGGGCTGGGGCCAGAACCGATCAGCAGGTCGTGCCGTCGTCGGGGACTGCCCCGTCCAGGAGGTAGTCCTCGACGAGGGAGTCGATGCACTCGTTGCCGGAGTTGTACGCCGTGTGGCCGTCGCCGTCGCGCTCGACCAGCACCCCCGAGTCCAGCTGACCGGCCAGCGCCTCGGCCCAGATCATCGGCGTCGCCGGGTCGCGGCTGGTGCCGAGGACCAGGATCGGTGCGGCACCCTCCGCCGTGATGGTCAGCGGCTCCTCGCTGGACTCCACCTCGATGCCGCGGCAGCCGGTCATCGCCCACGCGAAGATCCGGCCGAACGTCGGCGAGGCCTCCTCGAACGCCGGGTAGAGCGACGGCACCTGCGCGAACGGCACCGACGTCGGGTCGTCGAGGCAGTTGATCGAGTAGTTGGCCTCGATCGAGTTGTCGGCGTACGAGCCGTCGGGGTTGCGCGAGGCGTAGGCATCGGCGAGGTCCATCAGTGCCGAGCCCTTGCCGTCGAGCGCCGAGGTGAGCGCGGTGCTCAGCAGGAACCAGTAGTCGCGGTTGTAGAGCGGCGTGATGACTCCGTAGAACGCGTTGCCGACCTGCAGCTCACGATCCCCCGCCGGCAGCGGCTGCTCCTCGATCGAGGCGAGCAGGTCGCCGATCGTGGCGAGGCCCTCGTCCACGGTGTCACCGAGGAAGCAGTTGTCGGTGGAGTCCAGGCAGTTCTGCACGTAGGCCCGCAGGGCGGTCTCGAATCCCTCGGCCTGCTGGAGGGCCATCGACTGCGGGTCGAGCGAGACGTCGACCGCACCGTCGAGCACCAGGCGGCCCACCCTGCCGGGGAAGAGCTCGGCGTAGGTCGCGCCGAGCTTGGTGCCGTACGACGCCCCGAGGTAGGTGAGCTTCTCCTCGCCGAGCGCCGAGCGGAGGACGTCCATGTCGCGGGCCGCCTCGATCGTCGTGACGTGGCCGAGCACCGGTCCGGAGGCCGCGACGCACTCGGCGCCGAAGGAGAGCACGGACTCCCGGTAGGACTGCTTTTCGGCCGGGGTGTCCGGCGTGGGGTCGCCCGCGAGGTAGTCGTCGAGCTCGCTGTCGCTGAGGCAGTCGACCGGCGCCGACTCGCCCGTCCCGCGAGGATCGAAGCCGACGACGTCGAAGCCGTCGAGGAGCGGCTGGCGGAAGACGCGGGCGGCGGCCGAGGCGTACGACGTCCCGGGCGCGCCCGGGCCGCCCGGGTTCACCACGAGCGAGCCGACGCGCGCCCCGCTCGCCGGCACCCGCAGGAGCGCGAGGTCGATGGTCTCCCCCTCGGGCTCCGCGTAGTCGACCGGGACGGTGAGGGTGCCGCAGTCCTGGTCGGCGTTGATGTCGCAGGGCGACCAGTCGATGCGCTGGGAGTAGAGCCCGGTGAGCGCGTCGTCGGGCGCCTCGGTGACCGACGGCGGCGGGGGCGTGGTGGGCGACGGGGTGGGCCGGGCGGCGGGCTCGTCGGGGGTCATGCCCTGGATCGCGAGGCCGACCGCGATGAAGGCGGTGAGCGCGAGCGCGAGCACGGCGACGATCGCCACGACCTTCTTCACCGACGACCTCCGGGCAGCCGCAGCGCGACCATCATCGACTCGAGTGCCAGCTGCGGCGGCACGTTGAACTCCAGCATCTGCTCGCGCGCGGTGAAGATCGCGTCGATCATCCGCAGCAGCTCGTCGGGAGTGGCGACCCGGGCAACCGCCTGGACGTCGCCGCGGAGCTCCTCGTTGACGAGCGCGCCAGGCGCCCCGACAGCGAGCGCGATGGCGTCGCGGTAGACCGAGACCAGGTCCATCAGCGCGCGGTCGATGACGTCGAGCACCCGCCGCTTGGCCTTCTGCTTCTGCACCTTCTCCAGCGCACCGAGCGCGGCGCGGTAGGAGCGGCTGGTGGTGTCCTTGCGCTCGCTGCCGAAGATCGCCTGCAGGTCCTCCAGCTCGCGCCTCTCGGCGTCGGCCGTGATCGCCTCGGTCTCCTCCTTGGCGAGCTCGGCGAGGTTGGTGGCGGCCGTCATGCACGAGCCGAGCGAGGTCAGCCCCGCCGGGATGCTGATCACCTCGCGACGGCGCGACCGGGTCTCCTCGTCGAGCGCGAGCGCCCGGGCTCGGCCGATGTGGCCCTGGCTGGCTCGGGCGGCGAAGCTGGCGACCGTCTCGGAGATCCCGTCGTTGCGGGTGAGGAACCGCGCGACGTCGTCGGTGCCGGGCGTGGCCAGCGTCAGCGTGCGCGAGCGCGAGCGGATGGTCGGGAGCACGTCCTGCACGGTCGGCGCGCAGAGCAGCCACACCGTCCTGGGCGTCGGCTCCTCGATCGCCTTGAGCAGCGCGTTGCCGGTGCGCGGGTTCTCCGGGGTGCCGAGGCGGTCGGCGTCCTCGATCACCACGATGTGCCAGCGACCGATCGCGGGGAACTTCGCCGCCGAGAGCACCAGCTCGCGCATGTCGCCGACGTAGAGCACCGACGTCTCCGACCGCACCCAGGTGATGTCGGGGTGCGAGCCGCTCATCCCGAGACGGCACGCCTCGCACTCACCGCAGCCCGTACGCCGCTCGCACTGCAGCGCCGCCGCGAAGGCGCGGGCCACGTTGGAGCGGCCCGAGCCGGGAGGTCCGGTGATCAGCCAGGCGTGGGTCATCCCCTGCCCGGCCGCGGCCTGCTTGAGCACCTCGATCGTCGGGCGCTGGCCGACGAGGTCGTCCCAGACCGTGCGCGTGGCGGTGGTCACCGGCCCTCCAGCAGCGGCTCGACGCGGGCGCGGATGGCCGAGGCGATCTCGTCGATCGGCGCACGTGCGTCGAGGACGGCGTAGTGGTCGGGGTCGGCGGCGGCGAGGTCGAGGAAGCCCTGCCGCACGCGCTGGTGGAACTCGAGCGACTGCCCCTCGATCCGGTCGCGCCCGTCGAAGCGCCCGAGCCCGGCCTCCGGCGCGAGATCGAGCACCACGGTGAGGTGCGGGCGCAGGTCGGCGGTGGCCCACCGGGCGACGGCCTCCACCTCGGCCACGTCGAGCGTACGGCCGGCGCCCTGGTAGGCCAGCGTGGAGTCGACGTAGCGGTCGGTGATCACCACCTCGCCCCGCTCGAGCGCCGGGAGCACGACGTGGTCGACGTGCTCGGCCTTGTCGGCGATGTAGAGGAGGGCCTCGGTGCGGTCGGACAGGTGGCCGGTCGCGGGGTCGAGCACGATCCGGCGCATCTCCTTGCCGACCTCGGTGTCCCCCGGCTCGAAGGTGAGCAGCACGGTCCGACCCCGCTCGACCAGCCAGTCGCGCAGCAGCCGCGACTGGGTGGACTTGCCGGCCCCGTCGCCCCCCTCGAAGCAGACGAAGAGCCCGTGCTCTGAGAAGACCCCGGTGCTCACGCGGGGTCCCCGCGACGTTGTTCGGGGGAGCGCAGCGGAGGAGAAGAACGCCGGGGGGTGCTCACGCGCACACCCTACGGGCGGGGTGCGACACGCGCTGCCGCCTGCCCCGCTCGCGGAGACGCGCAGGCAGTGGCCCTCCCGCATCCACTATGTAGCGCTCACGTAGACCTTCGTCGTTGCTCCACCATGGGATGTAGGTCAACCTGCACTTCCCACGGTCAATTGACATGGGGAAGTGCAGGTTCGCCGACATCCCATGGTGAAGCTGCAGGGACGGAGGACCGCCCTCAGGACTTCTTGGCGGCAGCCTTCGTCAGTGGCCTTCTTCGCAGCGGTCTTCTTCGCAGCGGTCTTCTTGGCGGTCGACTTCTTGGCCGGCGCCTTCTTCGCGCCCTTCTTGGCCGCCTTCTTGGCCGGACCGCGCTCGCGCCGCTCGGCGAGGAGCTCGGCCGCGCGCTCGAGGGTGATCGACTCGACGGTGTCGTCCTTGCGGAGCGTGGCGTTGTACTCGCCGTCGGTGACGTACTCGCCGAAGCGACCCGCCTTCACGATGACGGGCTGCCCGGAGACGGGGTCGTTGCCGAGCTCCTTGAGCGGCGGGGTGGCCGCGCCGCGCCCGCGCTGCTTGGGCTGGGCGTAGATCGCCTTGGCCTGGTCGAGGGTGATGTCGAAGATCTGGTCCTCGGCGGTCAGCGAGCGGGAGTCGGTGCCCTTCTTGAGGTAGGGCCCGTAGCGACCGTTCTGCGCGGTGATCTCGGTGCCGTCCTCGTCGGTGCCGACGATGCGGGGCAGGTCGAGCAGCTTGACGGCGTCCTCGAGAGACACCGTGTCGAGGGTCATCGACTTGAAGAGCGAGCCGGTGCGCGGCTTGGCGCTCTTGGGCGCGTCGTCGGGGAGCAGCTCGGTGACGTAGGGGCCGAAGCGACCGTTCTTCGCGACGATCTGCAGGCCGGTGTCGGGGTGGTTGCCGACGACCTGCTCCTCGCCGGCGGGGTTGGCCAGCAGCTCCTTGGCCTTGGCGACCGTGAGCTCGTCGGGCGGGAGGTCGTCGGGGACGTTGGCCCGGACCGGGGCACCGGCCTGTCCATCGGGGCCGTCCTCGGCCGGCGGGCCCTCGACGTACGGCCCGTAGCGGCCCACCCGGAGGTCGATGCCCTCGCCGATCGGGAAGGTCGCCATCTCCTTGGCGTCGATCTCGCCGAGGTCGGTGACCAGCGTCTTGAGCCCGATCACGTCGCCGGCGCCGTAGTAGAACTCGCCGAGCTCGGTGGCGCGGTCCTTGCGACCGCCGGCGATCTCGTCGAGGACGTCTTCCATCGAGGCGGTGAACTCATACGACACCTGCCGCGGGAAGTGCTCCTCCAGCAGCCGGATCACCGAGAACGCCAGCCACGCCGGCACCAGCGCGGTGCCCTTCTTGTAGACGTAGCCGCGGTTGAGGATCGTGCCGATGATGGAGGCGTACGTCGACGGGCGGCCGATCTCGCGGTCCTCGAGCTCCTTGATGAGGGTCGCCTCGGTGTAGCGCGCGGGCGGCTTCGTCTCGTGGCCCTCGGGGGTGAGCGATGCCGCGGACACCGCGGCACCCTGCACCAGGTTCGGCAGGCGGGTCTCGGCGTCGTCGCGGCGCTTGGACGCGTCGTCGATGTCCTCGACGTAGGCCTTGAGGAAGCCGTGGAAGGTGATCGTGCGACCGCTCGCGCTGAAGACGGCGTCGCGGCCGTCGGTCGCGGCGCCGCCGATGCGGATCGTCACCGAGTTGCCGACGGCGTCCTTCATCTGCGAGGCGACGGTGCGCATCCAGATCAGCTCGTAGAGCCGGAACTGCTCGCCCGACAGGCCGGTCTGGGCGGGGGTGCGGAACGACTCGCCGGCGGGCCGGATCGCCTCGTGCGCCTCCTGGGCGTTCTTGACCTTGGAGGCGTAGGTGCGCGGCGCGTCGGGCAGGTACTCGGCGCCGTACAGCTCACGCACCTGGTCGCGGGCGGCACCGACCGCGCCACCCGAGAGCGTCGTGGAGTCGGTGCGCATGTAGGTGATGAAGCCGTTCTCGTAGAGCCGCTGCGCGACCGACATCGTCACGCTCGCGCTCATCCCGAGCTTGCGGCTGGCCTCCTGCTGCAGCGTGGTGGTGCGGAAGGGGGCGTAGGGCGAGCGGCGGTAGGGCTTGGACTCGACCGAGCGGACGTCGTACGTCGTGTCGGCGAGGCCGGTGGCCAGCGACTCGGCGTCGGCACGCGAGAGGTGGACGCGCTCGCCCTTGCCCTTGGGGACGCCGGTGTTGTCGAAGTCGGAGCCGCGGGCGACGCGGACGCCGTCGACGCTGTAGAGCTTGGCGGGGAACATCCGCGGGTCGTGGCCGCTGCCGGCGTCGAACGTGGCGTCGATGTCCCAGTAGGACGCGACGCGGAACTTCATCCGCTCGCGCTCCTTGTCGACCACCAGGCGGGTCGCGACCGACTGGACGCGGCCGGCGGAGAGGCCGGACATGACCTTCTTCCACAGCACCGGGGACACCTCGTAGCCGTAGAGGCGGTCGAGGATCCGGCGCGCCTCCTGGGCCTCGACGAGGTCGTCGTTGATGTCGCGCGGGTTCTCGACCGCGGCGAGGATCGCGGCCTTGGTGATCTCATGGAAGACCATCCGGTGGACCGGCAGGCCCTTCGGCGGCTTGAGCTCGTCGAGGAGGTGCCACGCGATCGCCTCGCCCTCGCGGTCCTCATCGGTGGCGAGGTAGAGGGCGTCGGCGTCCTTGACCAGCTTCTTCAGCTTGGCGATGTGGCTCTTCTTGTCGCGCGGCACGACGTAGTAGGGCTCGAACCCGTTGTCGACGTCGACGGCCAGGCGCCCCCACGGCTTGTCCTTGATCTTCGCCGGGGTGTCCGCCGCGTTGTTCGGCAGGTCGCGGATGTGCCCGATCGAGGACTCGACGACGTAGTCCTTGCCCAGGTAGCCCCCGATGGTGCGGGCCTTGGCCGGAGACTCGACGATGACGAGCTTTGCCACTTCAGATTGCTCCCTCTTGTTGCGTGCTGCGCGGTGCTCAGCGCGGCAACGGTAGCGCCACATCTCGACTTCGCCACCCCGGGCGGCGATCGGCGCCTGGCGTGGACTACGTCCACCGCCGTGCCGGGTCCCGGTCTGGACCGGGCGTGTCGGACGCCGTCACTGACCACTTTCACACCTCGCGGCTGTGGACGAGGCACCCCGGATCGCCACCTGTGGACAGGCCTGCCGCGGTGTCGGAGGCCGTCTCGACCGTGGAGGGACACGCATCCCGACCGATCTCCAGGAGGACCGATGTTCGACCCCCGCTACTACGACGACACGCTCTGGCGCGAGCCGCGCGAACGGCTGGACGACCAGGGCCGGCTCAGCCACCTCGTCTTCGTCGACGGCCGGCTGGTCGACGCCTGGAGCGAGCAGGTGGAGATTAGTGCGTACGCCGACGTGGCGCGCCGCCACGACGAGGACGCCCGGCCGCGGGTGGTGCAGAGCCCGCCGCCGCCTCCCCGGCACGTGCAGGCGCTCCACTGGCTCGACTGCGTCGCAGGGAGCCGTGAGGAGCTGCTGGCGATGACGGCCTCGCCGGTCGTCCTCCCCCGCCTGCGCGACCACCTCGACCCCGTCGCCGACGAGGCCTGGCTGGTCGCCGACGAGCTGCTCACCGACCTGCGCGAAGCGCTGCTGCCCGCCGACCTCGCCGCACCGCTGCGCGAGTGCCTCCTGCTGGTGCGCGAGCGGCTGCCCGAGCTCGCCGAGCGGATGACTCCGGCGCGCCTGGCGGCAGGTGTCGCATGGGTCGTCGGCAAGGCCAATGCCGCCATCGGCCCGGAGGGTCCGGTCACGCAGGTGCGGATCGCCGACCACCTGGGCACGACGTCGCTCAACGCCTGTGGCCAGCAGGTGCTCGGTCACGTCCGCCGGCTCGGCTGGGTGAGTGCTCGGCCGTGGGCGTCGAACGCGCCGGCGCTCACGGCGGTCGGGCGGGTGGAGCTGCTGTCCGCGAGCGTGCGCCGCGACCTGGTGGATCTCCGCGACCGCTCGCTCGCGGAGGAGCGTGCCGTTCTACCGTCGGACGTGGCCGGGGTCTGACCGGGCGTCGATCTCGAGGAAGCCCTCGCCGACGAGCTCGCGCACCACCGGGAGGTAGGTCGTCCGCAGCTCGGACTCGTCGCGCTCCAGCAGCGAGCCCAGTGCGCCGAGCAGCAGGCCGACGGTCAGGTCGCCGTCGCAGGCCCCGAGGAACGCGGCCTCGACGGTGTCGGCCGTGCGGGCACGGCGGAAGCCGCGTTGCTGGCGGAGCACGATCGCCTCGGGGTCCTCGGCACCCGGGCGTCCGACCGTCTCCTGCTGCACGTCGTCGCGGGCGCGCAGGGTCCGGTCGAGCAGCTGGTCGTCGGTGACGCCGCGCAGGTCGGCGACCGCCTCGCCCCAGGCGTGGATCGCCGGGCCGATGGGCTGCTCGACGTCGTACGGCCACTCGAGGAGGTCGTGGCGTCCGTTGCTCCCGCCGCCGAGCCGCACGTTGATCCACCCGAAGCCGACGCCTTCGATGCCCTGCTCCTCGAGCCACGAGAGCCAGGTGTCGTAGCGCTGGACGTACTCCGGACCGCCATGGTGCCCGCTGTCCTTGAGCCAGAGCTCGACGTACGCCGCCGGGTCGAGGGTCTCGCGCTGCACGACGAGCGCGTCGCAGTCGTCGCGCAGCCACGAGCCGAGCCGCTCGTCCCAGGGCCGGCCCTCGACGATCGACCAGTTCGCGAGCACCTGGAGCCAGCCACCGTTGGCGAGGTGGTCGGGTCCGGTCCGCACGATGTGCTCGACGACCCGGTCGCCGGGCAGGCCGGAGTCGCGGTAGACGAGCCGTTCGCCGGTCGCCGGCGAGATGACGAAGGGCGGGTTCGTGGCGATGAGGTCGAAGCGCTCGCCGGCCACCGGCTCGAAGAACGAGCCGTCGCGGACCTCGACCTCGACACCGTTGAGCTCGGCGTTGAGCCGCGTCATCCAGAGGGCGCGGCTGTTGACGTCGGTCGCCACGACGCGGCCGGTGTGGCGGGCGAGGTGCAGGGCCTGGACGCCGCAGCCGGTGCCGAGATCGAGGGCAGAGCCGACCGGCTCGCGCATCGTCAGCTGGGCCAGGCTCGTCGACGCGCTCGAGATGCCGAGCACGTGGTCGGGGCCGACGGCGACGGGCGTCCCGTCGAGGCCGGGCGTCAGGTCGGAGACGACCCACAGGTCACGGTCCAGGCCTGCCTCGGCGGCCGCGTAGGGGCGGCAGTCCATCCGCGCCGCGACCTCGCTGACGCTCTGCTCGAGCAGCCCGGCGTTGCAGAGCCGGTCGACCAGCCCGGGCAGGGCCCGGTCGGCGTCCTCCCGGCTGACCGTGGCCTGCAGCAGGAACAGCCGGACCAGGGTGTCGAGGGGCCCGCCCGACGTCGTACGCCGCAGTGCAGGCAGGGTCTCGTTGCGCCCGAGCGCACGGTGCGCGTCCTCGCCGATCGACTCGGCGACGCGGTCGTAGGTGAAGTCGGCGGTGTGCAGTGCGTCGCGCAGCGGCGCGGTGAAGTCCAGACCTGACGGCATGGAGCCAGCCTCGCAGACCACCCGTGCCACGATGAACCGGTGCTCGAACGCCCACCCGACCTGACCGATGACGACATCCTCGACCTGGTCCGCGAGCACTGGGAGCCGCAGGCGACTGCCGTCGAGCACCTGCCGGTCGGCTGGGGAGCGCACCACTGGCGCGTCGATGTCGACGGCGAGCCGACGCTGTTCGCGACGCTCGACCCCGACCTGCCCCGCCACACCCACGCCAGCCTGGAGGCGGCGTACGCCTCGGCGGCCGCACTCGACCTCGATTTCGTCTGGCCGTCGCTGCGCCGGTCCGACGGCGGCACCACCGTCGCGCTGGGCGCCCGGACCGTGAGCGTCACCGGGTGGCTCGACGGGCGGCGGCCCGACGAGTCGGTCGCCGAGCTGCCCGACCTGCTGACCCTCCTGCACGCGGCGCCGGCACCGGCGAGTGCGCGGACCTGGACGACGGAGATCCCTCCGGACCTCCCCCACCGGCTCCGCGACCTGCTCCAGCAGCCGTGGGGCGGCCCGCTCGGACCGGCGGCACGTGAGCTCGTGGTCGAGCACCTCGCCCAGGTGGGCGGGTGGACTCGCGAGCACGCGCGCCTCGTCGGCCTCGCCGACCCGGCGGCGTACGTCGTCACGCACGGCGAGCCGCACGTGCGCAACCAGTGGCTCGCCCGCGGTCGCACGTGGCTGATCGACTGGGAGTCGCTGCTGCTCGCGCCCCGCGAGCGCGACCTCGCGACGCTGGTGCACGAGGGACGCGACGTCGACCACGACCCGCAGATGGTGCGGCTCTTCGACCTCGAGTGGCGGCTCGGGGAGATCTGGTCGTTCGCCGAGTGGCTGCAGGGGCCGCACGCCGGTGACACCGATGACCGCACCGCACTGGGAGGGCTCACCACGGAGCTGACGCGGCCGCACTTCGGCGAGCGCTGACCCGGCCCCGACGCGCCAGCGGCCCGCCACTCGAGGAGGAGTGGCGGGCCGCTGGGTCGTGCAGGGTCAGGCGTTGTGCGGGTCGGGCGCGTGCGGGGTGAACGACGACGAGCCGGTGTTGTCACCGTCGTCGGAGATCGCGACCTCGCGACGCTTGGAGATGATCACCGCGCCCGCGATGATCGCCACCGCGACGAGCGCGATCACGATCCGCAGGACGTCGTTCTGGTCATCGCCGACGCTCAGGGAGACGACCGCGCTCGCGATGAGCAGCGAGACGAGGTTCATCACCTTGATGAGCGGGTTGATGGCCGGACCGGCAGTGTCCTTGAACGGGTCGCCAACGGTGTCACCGATGATCGTTGCCTCGTGCGCGGCCGAGCCCTTGCCACCGTGGTGGCCGTCCTCGACCAGCTTCTTGGCGTTGTCCCACGCCCCGCCGGCGTTGGCGAGGAAGACGGCCATAAGGGTGCCGGTGCCGATGGCTCCCGCGAGGAAGCCGGCCAGTGCGGTCGCGCCGAGGCCGAAGCCCACCGCGATCGGGGCCAGCACCGCGAGGATGCCGGGCGTCACGAGCTCGCGCAGCGAGTCCTTGGTGACGATGTCGACGACCTTGCCGTACTCCGGACGCCCGGTGCCCTCCATGATGCCGGGGATCTCGCGGAACTGGCGGCGGACCTCCATCACGACCGCGCCGGCAGCGCGGGCAACCGCGTTGATGGCGAGGCCCGAGAAGAGGAACACCACGGCCGCACCGAGCAGCACGCCGACGATGACCGCCGGGTTGAAGACGCTGAAGTCCAGCAGGTAGGCCTCGTCGGCACCCACGTTGGCCTCGCGGAGGGACTCGAACACCGACGTGGCGTACGAGCCGAACAGCGCCGTGGCGGCCAGCACCGCGGTGGCGATAGCGATGCCCTTGGTGATCGCCTTGGTGGTGTTGCCGACGGCGTCGAGCTCGGTGAGGATCTGCGCGCCCTCGGGGCTGACGTCGCCCGACATCTCGGCGATGCCCTGCGCGTTGTCGGAGACCGGGCCGAAGGTGTCCATCGCGACGATGACGCCGACGGTCGTCAGCAGACCACAGCCGGCGAGGGCCACGGCGAAGAGCGACACCGTGAGGGCCGCGCCGCCGAGGAGGTAGGCGCCGAAGACCGCGGCACCGATGACCAGGGTCGTGTAGACCGCGGACTCGAAGCCGACCGAGAGGCCGGACAGGATGACGGTGGCCGGCCCGGTGAGGGAGGTCTTGCCGACGTCCTTGACCGGGCGGTACTCGGTGCCGGTGTAGTAGCCGGTGAGGGCCAGGATCCCGGCGGACATCACGATGCCGATCACCACGGCCGAGGCGGCGATGAAGCGGGGGTCACCCTCGGAGCCGGACAGGTCGACGGCGATGTTGGTGAAGTCCGCGAAGCTGCTCGGCAGGTAGAGGTAGGACAGCACGATGCTTCCCACGGCGGCGATGCCGGAGGAGAGGTAGAACGACTTGTTGATGGTCGCCAGGCCGTTCTCGCCCGCCTTGGGCTTCGTGAGGTAGACACCCGCGACCGCCGTGAGCGCCCCGATGGCGGGGATCAGCAGCGGGAAGACGAGTCCCTTGTCGCCGAAGGCCTGCGAGCCGAGGATCAGCGCGGCCACCAGGGTGACGGCGTACGACTCGAAGAGGTCGGCGGCCATGCCGGCGCAGTCGCCGACGTTGTCACCGACGTTGTCGGCGATCGTGGCGGCGTTGCGCGGGTCGTCCTCGGGGATGCCCTGCTCGACCTTGCCGACCAGGTCGGCGCCCACGTCGGCGGCCTTGGTGAAGATGCCGCCGCCGACTCGCATGAACATGGCGAGCAGGGCCGCACCGAAGCCGAAGCCCTCGAGCACGTCGGGGGCCTCGTCCTGGAAGAACAGGACGACGAGGCTGGCGCCGAGCAGGCCGAGCCCGACGGTCAGCATGCCGACCATCGCGCCCGTGCGCAGGCCGATCGTCATGGCCGGCTCGCGACCGGTTGTCTCGGCGGCTGCGGCGACGCGCAGGTTGGCACGCACGGCGAGGTTCATGCCGAGATAGCCCACCGCCGCCGAGAAGCCCGCGCCGATGATGAAGAACACCGACCGGAAGATGCGCACCGTGGTGTCGTCGGCCGGCAGCACGAGCAATGCGAAGAACGCGATCGCCGCGAAGATGGCCAGGGTCCGGAACTGCCGAGTCAGATAGGCGTTGGCGCCCTCCTGGACTGCCAGGGCGATGGTCTTCATGTTGTCGGTGCCCTCGCCCGCGGCCAAGACCTGCGACCTGAACATCGCTGCCATCCCGAGCGCGCCGAGCGCGATCAGGGCGACGACGACGACCAGGACGAGGTTTCCACCTGCGAGCTCCGGCTTCACGACTGCGGGCAAGATCCCCGTCATGCGTGTCCTCCTAGGACGTAAAAGATCCGTGAACGCGCCGGAGTCTACGCAGAGGTGATCCAGATCACGGGATCGGGTGACCTACACCACACGGGGGTATCGGGGGCGGAACGTACAAAGCCCCTCCGAGCCTGCCCGGAGGGGTGAGGGAGAGCGGCCGCGGGGCTCTCAGGCGCCGGGTGCGAGCCCGACGGAGTCGTGGATGACGAACACCTTGGCCAGCCCGGTGATCCGGAAGATCTTGAGCAGGCGCTCCTGGGTGCAGACCAGGTCGAGCGAGCCGTCGTGGGCCCGGACCTTCTTCAGGCCGCCGACCAGCACGCCGAGACCGGTGGAGTCGAGGAACTCGACTGCCTCGAGGTCGATCACGATGTCGTAGGTGCCGGCGCCGACGAGCTCGGTGATGCAGTCACGCAGCTTGGGTGCGGTGTAGACATCGATCTCTCCGCCGACAGCGACGACGGCGCGACCATCGACCTCGCGTGTGGCAAGGGTGAGATCCACAACTGCTCCCCGGTTCCCGAATGCTCGGACTGGACGCGTGCAGGACACACCGTGTGTCCCCCTGTTCCGGGTGGTATCAAACCACGAGTCCCACCGGTTTCGCAGGTGTCCCCAGCACTTCTCCTCGCGGGCATCGCCTCCGGCGCTGTCGTCGCCGTGAGTCAGACTTCCGGGGTGAGTACCTCCCGCCCCGACGTGCTGCCTCCGGTGGAGTCGCTGGTGCGTCGCCTGACCGAGGTCCCGGGGCGTGAGGACCGGCTCCGCCACCTCGAGGTGCTGCCCGCGCGCGAGGCGGTCCACGAGGACTGGCCGGAGTGGGTGCCGGACGACGTACGCGGTGCGTTCGCGGCCCAGGGGGTCGCGCGTCCGTGGCGCCACCAGGTCGTCGCAGCCGACGCCGCGCATGCCGGTGACCACGTCATCGTCGCGACCGGCACGGCATCGGGGAAGTCGCTGGCCTACCAGGTGCCGGCACTCTCCGCCATCCGGGCCGCGCGCGGTCCGCGCGGCGAGCGTGGCGCCTCCGTGCTCTACCTGGCGCCGACCAAGGCGCTGGCCCACGACCAGCTCGCCGGGCTCGCCTCGCTGCGACTCGACGTACGCCTCTCCGCCCACGACGGAGACAGCTCGCGCGAGGAGCGCGACTGGACGCGCGACCACGGCGAGTACGTCCTGACCAACCCCGACATGCTCCACCGCTCCCTGCTCCCCTCCCACCACCGGTGGTCGCGGCTGCTGGGCTCGCTGCAGTACGTCGTCGTCGACGAGTGCCACCACTACCGCGGGGTCTTCGGGGCCCACGTCTCGCACGTGCTCCGCCGGCTGCGGCGGGTGTGTGCGATGTACGGCGCGCACCCCACGTTCGTGCTCGCGTCGGCGACCGTCGCCCAGCCGGAGGTGACGGCATCGCGGCTGACCGGGCTCGACGTGGTCGCCCTGACCCGGGACGACTCACCGCGCGGGCGGGTCTCGCTCCTGCTGTGGGAGCCGCCCTTCACCTCGCACGCCGGCGAGAACGGCGCCCCGGTGCGTCGGGCGGCGTCGTCGGAGGTCGCCGACCTGCTCGCCGACCTGGTGGCCGAGGACGTGCGCACCCTCGCCTTCATCCGGTCGCGCCGCGGCGCGGAGCAGGTCGCGGCGACGGCGGCCGACCTCCTCGCCGAGGTCGACCCGTCGCTGCCCGACCGGGTCGCGGCCTACCGCGGCGGCTACCTCCCCGAGGAGCGCCGCGCGCTCGAGGCCGCGCTGCGCCGCGGCGACCTGATGGGGCTGGCCGCGACCAACGCCCTCGAGCTCGGCATCGACATCAGCGGGCTGGACGCCGTGCTGATCGCCGGGTTCCCCGGCACCCGGGCGGCGTTCTGGCAGCAGGTCGGGCGCGCGGGCCGTGGCGCGCAGGACGCCCTGGGGATCCTGGTGGCCAAGGACGACCCGCTCGACACCTATCTGGTCACGCACCCCGAGACGCTGATCGGGGCACCGGTCGAGGCCTCGGTCTTCGACCCCGCCAACCCTCACGTGATGGGGCCGCACCTCTGCGCGGCCGCGCAGGAGTCCCCGCTCACCGAGGCGGACCTGCCGCACTTCGGCCCGACCACCCGCGAGGTGGTCGACGACCTCGTCGACCTCGGGCTGCTCCGGAAACGTCCGCGCGGCTGGTTCTGGACCGACCGCGGCCGCGCCGCCGACCTCGTCGACATCCGCTCCGCCGGCGGCTCGCCCGTCCAGCTGATCGAGGCCGGCACCGGCCGGGTGGTCGGCACCGTCGACGCCGGCGGCGCGCACAACCAGGCCCACGCCGGCGCGGTCTACGTGCACCAGGGCGAGAGCTGGATCGTCGAGGACCTCGACCTCGAGCACCACGTCGCGACGATGCACCGCGACGAGCCGACCTACAGCACGACGGCTCGCGAGGTGACCGACATCAGCATCGTCAGCACCCGCGAGCGGACGTCGTGGGCGGGCTGCGAGCTCTCCCTCGGCGAGGTCGACGTCTCACACCAGGTCGTGTCCTTCCTCAAGCGGCGCCAACCCGGCGGCGAGGTGCTGTCGGAGGAACCGCTCGACCTGCCCGAGCGCACCCTGCGGACGACCGCGGTGTGGTGGACCGTGCCCGACGACGTGGTCGCCGAGGCCGGCCTGGCGGCGCTCGACGTGCCGGGGGCGGCGCACGCCGCGGAGCACTGCTCGATCGGCCTCCTTCCTCTCTTCGCCACCTGCGACCGGTGGGACATCGGCGGCGTCTCGACCGCCCGTCACGCCGACACCGGCCTGCTCACCGTCTTCGTGTACGACGGCCACCCCGGCGGCGCCGGCTTCGCCGAGCGTGGCTTCCACACGGCCGTCGGCTGGCTGTCCGCGACCCGTGAGGCGATCGCGAGCTGCGAGTGCGTGAGCGGCTGCCCGTCGTGCATCCAGTCGCCCAAGTGCGGCAACCAGAACAACCCGCTCGACAAGGACGGCGCGATCCTGCTGCTCGACGCCCTCCTCGCGGGTGCACCGGTTGCGGCGGCGGGGGACTAGGTTCAGGCCCATGGTGTTCCTCGGTCTGGCCCTCATCATCCTCGGCGGCATCGCGATCCTGTCGGCGATCTTCGTCAGCGAGCCCGGCTCGGGCGGCGAGCTCCTCGGCTTCGGCGTGACGACCCTCGAGTCCTTCATCGTCGGCGTCGCCGCCGGTGCCGCGATCCTCTGGGGCTTCTCGATCCTCAAGTGGGGCACCAAGCGGGGCCTGGCGCACCGCAAGGAGCGCAAGGAGCTCACCGAGCTCAACCAGAAGCTCGAGCGGGTCGAGGCCGAGCGCCGTGCCGACGGCGACACGGACACCGACCGCGACCGGACCTGACTCCCGCGCCCGTCGGCACCGCTCCTGCCGGCGGTGCGTGAAGGGCATTCCGCCGCTCTCCGATCCTCCTCACCCACCGCCCCGCCGGTGTCGTCGGACGACGCACCGGCCAGCGGTGCGTGAGGGGGATTTCGCAACCCCAGAACCCTCCTCACACACCGCTCGACACACACCGCTCGACACACACCGGTCGACCGATCAAGAAGGACCGGCACGCGCCTCGGCCGTCACCTGCACCTCCCGCCACGGCACGTGAGGGCCGGGCACGAAGACCTCGACGACGACGTTGGTGCCGTCCACCTGACAGGCCCCGAGCGCGCCCCCGTTGGCGTGTGCGACCTCCCGGGCACGGGCGCAGGCGTCGTCGAGGTGTGAGGCCCCGGCCAGAGCCGCGAGGTCGGCGGCGGCCTGAGCCCGGCGGTGCGCGGTGACGAGACCGCCAGCCGCGGCGAGCCCGGTCATCACGAACATCAGCACGCCCGCCATCGCCACGACGAGGACGGTCGCGGCACCTCGCTCGGGCCGCCTCATGACGACTCCACCAACGCCACCGCCTCGGCCGAGACCGTCACCCCGGGCAGCGAGGCCAGCAGCCCACCGGGACCCGGGACCCGGGCGCCGGTGACGACCACGACCCGGCTCGCGTCCGTCTCGATCCGGACCCGCGCGTCACGCGGCGCGATGCGGAGGGCGACCGCCTCGGCAGCGGCGACGTCGTCCCCCCGCGCCACGGCTCGCGCCGCTTCGCGAGACGCGTCGATCACCCGGACCTGAGCCGCTCCGACCGCCAGCATCCACACCAGCCCGGCCGTCAGCGCCACCAGGAGCGGGATGCCGAGGGCGAGCTCGGCGGTGGCCGCACCCGCGTCGCCCCGGCGCCACGCCCCCATCAGCCGATGCCGAGCAGGCCCATGACGTGGTCGAACAGGCGGCCGAGCAGCTGGTCGCCGAAGCTGCCGGTGAGCAGCTTGTAGAGCAGGCCGGCGAATCCTGCTCCCGCCGCCGTGCCGACCGCGTACTCCGCTGTCGTGATGCCCTGCTCCGCCGGCGTGGCGTGGTGGCGCGCGATCCTCATCGCTTCCCCTCTCGTCCCGGAGCCCCTGATGAGCCCCGCCGTGGCACCACCCTCGGGGGCTGGTGACCGACCCGCATCCCGACGCCGTTCCGGCTGTGGACGAGGCGGTCGGAGCTCCACCTGTGGACGTCTGGCGGCACGTCACGGCGCCACCGAGCTGAAGAGCGACGCCACCGTCGGCACCGCTCCGAGCAGCAGGAACGCGGGAAGCAGGCAGACGCCCAGCGGCACCGCGGCCGCGACCCCGACGCGACGGGCGGCGTCCTCGGCGCGCGCCATCGACTCACGGGCGAGCTCGTCGGCCAGCCGCTCGACGGTCGGCACGACGGGCGCACCCGAGGTCAGCGACCGCACCATCGCCCGCCCCAACGGAGCAAGCTCGTCGTCGGACAGCACCGTCCGCCAGGCCTCGATCCCCGACGCGCCCCACCGCGCGTGCTCGACCACGGGTGCCAGCCGGTCGGCGGCTGCACCCGGCAGCGCGGCACAGACCTGCGCGAGCCCGGCGACCGGCTCCGCACCGGCTCGAACCGTGGCGGCAAACAGGTCGATGAGGTAGGGCAACGTCCGCTGCACCTCCTCGCGCTCTCGACGCCGCGAGGGCGTCTCGGCCCGCACCAGCACCCACCAGGCGGCGGCTGCGGCACACAGCCCCGCGACCGGGCCGGCCGGACCACCGACGAACAGCCACGCACCGGCTCCCACGCCGACGGCCGCCACGGGCCTCGGGCTGATCGTCGAGGGAGCACGCGGGGCGGCGTAGGGCCGCGGGTGGGCCGGGATCCAGCACAGGACGGCCAAGGCTGCGCCGAGCGCACTGAGCCAGATCATGGCCCGCTCGCCCGGTCGGCCAGCCGCTCGATCCACCACAGCCCCAGCGTGACGAGCCCGAGGCCCGCCACGAGGCAGCCCCAGCCGATCGGCGTACGGATCAGGAACGACCACGGGTCGGACCCCGCACCCGCTCCCATCACCAGCACGGCCAGCGGCAGGCAGGCGACGAGCCGCGCGGTCGCCCGCGCCGACGCCAGCTCGGACTCGACGAGGCGACGGGTGCGCCGACGGGCGCGGAGGCCGTCGGCCGTGCGCTCGAGCGCCGCCGCGAGACCGTGGCCCGAGCGCTGCGCCACCTGCCACGCGCCGGCGACCCACCGCAGGTCGGCGGCGCCGCGGTGTTCCTCGGAGAGCCGTCGCAGCACCTCGGGGACGTCCGCGCCGAGGCGCACCGCCTCCACCGCGGCGACGAGCGGCGGCCACCTCTCGGCCGCAGTCGCGAGGGCCGCCCCGGGTGGTCGCCCGGCGGCGAGCTCCGCGGCGAGGAGGTCGCACACCTCCACCACCGCTGCCTGGTCGGCCGCGAGCCTGCTGCGTCGGCCCGCTCGCACGATCCGTCCCCACGACGGGACGGAGCGGACCGACGCGTCCCGGGGCGGCGACGTCGGCGGCGGCCACCACACCGCGACCGCTGCGGCCAGCAGGACCGTTGCGGCCCAGCCGCTCACCACGCCACCGAGCCCAGCCGCCTCGCGAGCGCTCCCGCCGCAGGTCCACGCACGACGCGATCGCGCTCGAACGTCGCTGCGGTCCGCAGCGAGACCAACCCGTTCGGCCCGCGCTCGGGCGCGGCGAGCTCGAGCACGCGACGGCGGCCGTCACGTCCGCGGCCGAGGTGGACGACGACGTCCAGCGCCGAGGCCAGCTGGCTGTGCGCCGCCTCCCGGGGCAGCCCGGCGGCCAACGACAGGGCCTCGATCCGGGCCGGGACGTCAGCGGCGGAGTTGGCGTGCAGCGTGCCGCACCCGCCGCCGTGCCCGGTGTTGAGCGCCGCGAGCAGGTCGACGACCTCGGCGCCGCGCACCTCTCCGACGACCAGGCGGTCGGGACGCATCCGGAGCGCCTGGCGCACCAGGGTCTGGAGGGTGATCTCCCCCGCGCCCTCGATGTTGGGCGGGCGAGCCTCGAGCGCCACGACGTGCGGATGGTCGGGCCGCAGCTCGCTGGCGTCCTCGACGAGCACGATCCGCTCGCCGGGATCGACCAGGGAGAGCAGCGCCGACAGCACCGACGTCTTGCCCGTGCCGGTCCCGCCGGTCACCAGGAAGGCGCACCGCGAGTCGACGACCTCCTCCAGCAGGAACGCGCCGTCCGGCGGGACGGCACCGGCCGCGACGAGCTCGGGCAGCGTCCAGACCCGCCCTCGCGGGATCCGCAATGACAGGACCGTGCCCGACCGGGCGACGGGTGCCAGCACGGCGTGGAAGCGGGTGCCGTCGGGCAGTCGTACGTCGGCGTGCGGGGTCGCGTCGTCCAGCCGGCGCCCGGCCGAGGCGGCGAGTCGCTGGGCCAGCCGGCGCACGGCTGCGTCGTCCGGGAAGGACACCGCCGCCCGCTCCAGCCCGCCACCCCGGTCGAGCCAGACGTCGTCGGGGCCGTTGACCAGCACGTCGGTCACGTCCGGCAGCCGCAGCAGCTCCTCCAGCGGACCGGCCCCGAGGACGTCGCGGCGCAGCACGTCGTGCACCGCGAGCACCGTCGCGTCGCCGACGGGTGCGCCGGACGCGCGCAACGCCTCGGCCACCCGGTGCGGTGTCAGCTCGCCCGCCGCACCCGCCAGTCGACGGCGAACGTCGTCCAGCACCGCCGGTGGCACCGTCGCCATGCCTGAGCTCATGCCGCCTCCAGCAGGTCGCGGGCGGCGCGGGCCAGCGGCCCGCGACCGGTCAGCGGGCCGAGACCGCGGTCCACCGAGGCGGCCAGCCCGCGCTGCTCCCCCACCGTGGCGACCACCGGCAGCCCCGTCACCCGCGCGGCGTCGGCGTCACTGAGGCTGCCAGGCCGGACGACCAGCCCGGCGCGGCCCTCCCGCCCGAGGTCCGCGACCAGCCTGGCCGTCGCCGCCAGCCCCGGCACCGTCGCCGGCGTGACGACCAGCAGCTCGTCGCACCGGTCGACCAGCTCGACCAGCGACGCACCGCCCTGCCGGGCCAGGTCGAGCACGACGAGGTCATGGCCGCGCACGGCCGCGTCGAGCATCCGTCGAGCCGTGGGGACGTCGAGGCGCCGCCGGAGGCCCGCCCAGGTGAGCACGCCGAGGACGCCTTCCCGAGGCACGCCCTCCCGCAGCGCTCGCGCGCCGAGCCGACCGGACGTCTCGGCCAGCCCCTCCCAGCGCACGCCGCCACGGCCCTCCAGCCCGAGCAACCGGTCGACGCCCGGCCCGAGCGGGTCGGCGTCGACGAGGAGTGCCGGCCCGCGGGCGGCGTACCACTGGGCGAGCGCGCACGCGAGGGTCGTCGCGCCGGCCCCTCCCGAGCCGCCGACCACCCCGACGACACGGCCCGGCGACGCGCGCTCGCCGACGTCGGCCAGCGCGTCGGAGAGCCATGACGACGCCTCGGGAAGGTCGACCACCGAAACCGCCCCGAGCGCGAGCGCGTGGCGGAAGGCGGCGTCACCCGGCGACGAACCGACGACGTGGACGCCGGCCCGGCGCGGTGGAGCGAGCGTCGCCACCTCGCCCGCCAGGTCCGCACCGACGAGCACGAGGTCGGCGTCGCCCCACGACGCGAGGGAGGGCGAGGGGTCAGCACTCACGTCGGCCGGGACCCCGGCCGCAGCACACAGTGCGACGACGGTCTCGTGGACGGGAACCGATCGGGTGAGGAGGAGGACGGACATGGCGACAAGGCTCGGCCCGGCCACCGACGTCGGACAGCCCACCGGTCGATCGCCTGTGGACGAGAGCGGAAGGAGGGCGGCTGTGGACGGCCGTTGGCCCACGAACGCACGCTGCGGGCCCCTACGATGACGGCATGCCCCGCCCCACCGCGGCCTTCTTCGACCTCGACAAGACGATCATCGCCAAGTCGAGCACGCTGGCCTTCAGCCGCGAGTTCCAGGCGGGCGGACTCATCTCGAGGCGGGCGATGCTGCGCTCGGCGTACGCCCAGTTCGTCTTCTTCACCGGTGGCGCCGACCACGACCAGATGGACAAGATGCGCGAGTTCATGTCGCAGCTCTGCGCCGGCTGGGACGTGGCGACGGTGCGCGAGATCGTCGACGAGACGCTCAACAACATCGTCGAGCCGCTGGTCTACGACGAGGCCGTGACCCTCATGGAGGAGCACCGCGCGGCCGGACGCGACATCGTCATCGTGTCCGCGAGCGGCGCCGAGGTCGTCGAGCCGATCGGGCGGATGCTCGGGGCCGACCGGGTGGTCGCGACCCGGATGGAGATCGTCGAGGGGAAGTACACCGGCGAGATCGACTACTACGCGTACGCCGAGGAGAAGGCGCGGGCGATCGAGCACCTCGCCGAGACGGTCGGCTACGACCTCACCGATTCCTACGCCTACAGCGACTCCATCACCGACGTGCACATGCTCCGGGTCGTCGGGCACCCCTTCGCGGTGAACCCCGACCGCGAGCTGCGCCGGATCGCGATCGCGAACGAGTGGCCTGTCCTGAGCTTCGTACGACCCGTGGCCCTGCGCCGGCGCGTCCCGCTGCCGCCCGCGAAGCCGACGCTCGCAGCCCTCGCCGTCGGTGGTGTGGTCGCCGCGGGCGGCGTGATGTGGGCCAACCACCGCCGGAAGATCTCCGGGTGAGCGGCTGGCTGGGCAACCCGGCGCACGCACGCTGGCTGGAGGCCGAGGGCGACGGGCTGCTCGACTTCGGTCGCGCGTCCGTGCACCCCGACGGCGGGTTCGCCTGGCTGTCGGAGTCAGGCGCACCCGAGCCCGACCGGCCCGAGCCGCTCTGGGTCGCCTGCCGGATGACCCACGTCTACTCCCTGGGCCACCTGATGGGACGCCCCGACTGCGGACGGTTGGCCGACCACGGAGTGGCCGCGCTGCGCGGACGCTTCCGCGACGCCGAGCACGGTGGCTGGTACGCCGAGGTCGGTGCCGACGGTCCGGCGTCGACCGACAAGACGGCCTACGAGCACGCCTTCGTGGTCCTCGCCGCCGCGAGCGCCACCGCGGCTGACCGCCCCGGCGGTCGTGAGCTGCTGGACGAGGCCCTCGGCGTCCTGCTCGACCACTTCTGGGACGACGAGCACGGCATGGTGCGCGAGCAGTGGGACCGGGCCTTCACGACTCTCGACGGCTACCGCGGCGTCAACGCCAACATGCACACGGTCGAGGCGCTGCTGTCGGCCGCCGACGTGCTCGACGACGCGTCACTGCGGGACCGGGCGCAGCGGATCCTCACCCGGGTCGTGCACGACCTGGCGCGGGGCAACGGCTGGCGCATCCCCGAGCACTTCGACGACACCTGGACGCCGGTCCTCGACTACAACATCGACGAACCGGCCCACCCGTTCCGCCCGTACGGCGCCACCATCGGCCACTGGCTGGAGTGGGCGCGCCTGGCCCTCCACCTGCGGGCCGCGCTCGGCGACGCCGCCCCGGCGTGGCTCCTCGACGACGCCCGCGCACTCTTCGACGCCTCGGTGCGCGAGGGCTGGGCCGTGGACGGCGCCGACGGCTTCGTCTACACCGTCGACTGGTCGGGCGCACCCGTCGTGCGCGAGCGGATGCACTGGGTGGCGGCGGAGGCCATCGCGACCGCGGCAGCGCTCCACGCGGCGACCGGGGAGCCGGAGTACGACGCGTGGTACCGGACCTGGTGGCAGCACGTCGCCGACCACTTCCGCGACACCGAGCACGGCTCGTGGCACCACGAGCTGGCGACCGACCTCACCCCCAGCAGCCTCACGTGGTCCGGGAAGCCGGACGTCTACCACGCCTTCCAGGCGACGCTGGTCCCGCGACTGCCGCTCGCCCCGACGTTCGCGGCCGCCCTCCGCGACGGCCTGCTGGCCTGACCGACGTCCGCCGTCGCGCGGTGTCGTGGCGGGGTGTCGTGGCGGCGTGTCGTACCCGGCGTGTCGCGGCGATCCCCGCGCACCCACCGGCCGGGGTCAAAGTCAACCCTTGAAGGTGCGGTGGGACCGGACTAGAACTAAGGAAGAGAACTCCACAGCAGCACGTGAACCGGGTACCCACGCGGCGATCCACCCATCCGATGGGGTGCTGGTCCTTCGGGATCTGCCCGAGCCAGCGATTGAGAAGTGCACGCTTGGTAGCCACGGCATCACGTGTCAGCGGCGGCACCCGATCCACGTGAGCGGGTGCCGCTCGCATGTCGTGGGTCAGCCGCGGTGCGGTGTAGTCCAGTGACGAATGGTCGACCCGACAGCATCCCGGCAGCCAAAGCTCACTGGACTACCCGGGCCCGGCAGCCAGAGTTCACTGGACTACCCCCGCAGCGGCGACGCCTCGGCGCCCGCGGCGAACGCCTCGGCGCCGTACATCGCCCAGGCGTGCACCCCGCTCGGGCCGCCGTCGCGGTAGGCCCGCAGGTTCGACTCGTACGCCGCCCGGTGGGCGAGGTGCCCGGCCTCGGGCACGACGAGCGACTTGGCGTCGACGCCGCGCGAGACCAGCACCAGTCGCTCGAGCGCCCGGGCGACGATCCCGTTGTGCGAGGCGAACGGAGCCGCCGTCGCGACGTCCGCGTGGACGACGGCGGCGACGAGCAGCGCCGGCGCCGACGTGTCGGAGAGGAGCAGCTCGGCCACTCCGCGCAGCCTGTCGGCGGATGCCGCGTCGCGGGGTCGGCCCAGCTCGTCGGTCGACAGGGCGGCAGCACCGACGACGGCGTGGAGCCGCGCGATCGCCTGCAGCGGGGCGGTCTTGAGCAGCGGTGCCAGCGCGAGCATGGAGGCCGAGAGGCGTACGGCGTCGGCGGCGATCTCGTCGGCCTCCCCCGCCCGCACCTGCTCCAGCGACGAGGACGACCCCTCGAGCACCGCGCTCGCGTGCGCGCCGCGCAGCAGGGAGTCGGCGGTCATCTCGGGCGACGTGCGCCGCAGCCCGCGGTCGCGCAGCATCACGTCGATCCCGTCGCGGGTGCCGGCGTAGGCCGAGCGGACCCCCTCGAGGTCGGTGAGCCAGGCGAGCGGGTCGGTCATGGGGAGGACGGTATCCCCGGCAACTTCGTCGGCCCGCCGCGCGTCTATGGTCGACCACACCACGCCACAGGGGGATCACGTGCGCCGGACCTCGATGCTGCTCACGACCGCACTGATCGGCGCCGCGCTGCTGCAGCCGGCCACCGCGACGGCGCAGGCACCGACCTGCCAGGGGAAGCCAGTCACGGTCGACGGCACGGGCGCCACCCACGTCGTGGGCACCGAGGGCGCCGACGTCATCTACTCCGACACCGCCGGCGCCGTCGATGCGCTGGGCGGTGACGACCTGATCTGCATCGCCGGCGACTACGGCAACCCGATCGTGAGGGCCGGCGCCGGCAACGACGTGGTCGACGCCACGGCGGCGACCGGCACGACGACCTTCCTCGGCGAGGGTGACGACACCTTCCACGGCTCGTCGGCCCACGACGACGTGACGGCCGGTTCCGCGCCGTACGACGACGCCGGCACGGACGTGATCTGGGCGGGTCCGGGCATCGGGAAGAGGGACACCGTGCACACCGGGCAGCCCGGGCATCCCAACTCCGACGAGATCCACGGTGGCCACATCGAGGTCACGTGGCACGGAAGCGCCACGGGCACCGGCGTGCTCGACGGCGGCGCCGACAGCCTCCTGCGCCTGCAGCCCGAGACGTGGGGGATGAGCATCAACACCAATCTCGGTGTCCTCGGCGCCGCGCGGTGGCCGGCCAACCAGGCCATCAGCGGGTTCACCGACTTCTCGGTGCAGTCCCACCCGGGCCTGACGCACTTCGCGTTCCGCGGCGACGTCCGCGACGAGAGCCTCTCCTTCGACGGGCTGCGGAGGACGACCCTGTTCCAGGTCGGCATGCGCGGCGGCAACGACGAGCTGACCGTGATCTCCGCCGACAGGACGCACCGCAACGCGTCCTTCAGCGGTGGCCGTGGAGGCGACTGGCTCGCTCTCGTGATGCCCACGGTCTCGGACGTCGACCTCGACCTGGCTCGCGGCAGGCTCTCGACCGGGCGCGGCACGGTCGAGGAGACCGTGGCGGCACGGGGCTTCGAGGACGCCACGGTCGTCGCCCCGGACGTGGAGCTCGTCGGGACCGGTGCGGCGAACGACCTCCGGGTGAACGCCTGCCGCGCCAGGGTCGCGGGGCGCGGTGGACGGGACCGGATCTCGGCGCTGGTCACCGGCAGCTCGAGCGCCGGCGACCTCCGCTGCCGCGACGGCCGTCGCATGCGCTTCCTGGGCGGGAGCGGTGCCGACCGGCTGCTCGGCTCCGGGGGCCCCGACCTCCTCGTCGGCGGACGTGGTCGCGACCGCGCCGACGGCGCCCGGGGACGGGACACCTGCGACACCGAGGTCCGCAGGAGCTGCGAGGCACGTCGCTGAGCCGTGCGCGGCGCCGTCGCTTGTAGCCTGACCCCGATGAGCGACGAACTCCCCGAGACCCCCGCCACCGTCGACCGCGCGCGGCGGTTCGGCTCCGTCGCCGAGGCGTACGACCGCGGCCGGCCGGCGTACCCCGCCGAGGCCGTGACCTGGCTGACCGGCGGCGAGGCCAAGGTGGTCCTCGAGCTCGGCGCCGGCACGGGCAAGCTGACCCGCCAGCTCGTCGACGCCGGCCACGCCGTCTTCGCGACCGACGCCGACGAGGCGATGCTCGAGGTGCTGCGCGAGCGCGTGCCGGAGGTCAGCGCCAAGGTCGCGACCGCCGAGGACATCCCGGCCAACGACCGTTCGGTCGACGTCGTCGTCGTGGCGCAGGCCTTCCACTGGTTCGACCACGAGGTGGCGCTCCCCGAGATCGCCCGCATCCTCAAGCCCGGCGGGCACCTCGCCCTCGTCTGGAACAGCCGCGACGAGCGCATCCCGTGGGTGCGCAGGATGGGTGACCTCCTCGGCCGCCAGGACCTCGACACCAGCTCCGCACAACAGCTCGTGCACAGCGACCTCTTCGGGTTCATGGAGGAGACCTCCTTCAAGCACTGGCAGGAGGTCAACCGCGAGACGATCCTCGACCTGGCGCGGTCGCGGTCGTCCTACCTCGTGATGGACGACGCCGACCAGGAGGAGCACCTCGCGGACGTGCGTGCCTTCTACGCGGACTACGGCCGCGGCATGGACGGCATGCAGATCCCCTACGTCACCCGCTGCTACCGCGCCGCCGTCATCGATCGCGACGAGCAGACAACTTCTGGCGGCGACGAGCCGTCACAGGAGGGACCGGTCGTGAGCGACGGCGGCGACACCGACATGTTGCTCATCGACTTCCGCTGACACCACTGCACTTCTGGGGGAGACCATGCGTCGTACGACGCCACTGACCGTTGCCGCGATGGTGGGCCTGGCCCTGCTCGCACCGACCGCGAGCGCGAGCGCCGCCGGTGAGACCTGCCGCGGAGAGGCGGCCACGATCGTCGGCACCGGGCCCGACGTCACCGGCACCGAGGGTCGCGACGTCATCGTGACGGGCGGCTCGCTACGTGTGACGAGCCTCGGTGGGGACGACCTGATCTGCGTCGCTCCCGTCGGCACCAGGAGCAACGTGCTCTACGTGGACGCAGGCACCGGAGCCGACCTCGTCGACACCACCTCGGCGACGCTGGCCGGCTACTACGTCGACACCGACCTCGGTCCGGGCGCGGACACGCTCGAGGGTGGTCCCGCCGGGGACTGGGTCGACACCGGCGACGTGGGCGGCAGCACGGCAGACGTGGACGTGGTGCGCGCGGGCGCCGGTGGCGACACCGTGACGACGTCGGGCGGGTCGGACGTGATCCACCTCGGCCCGGGCGACAACATGCTCCGGCTCGACGGACCGGGCACCACCCCGGAGGGCCTGCTCGCGGGTGGCAACGGCTACGACACCCTCACTGCCCGCGTCGACGCCACGGGCGCCTTCGACATGGCCGCGGGCACCTACGTCGGTGAGGGAGGCTCCGCGCGGTTCAGCTCCTTCGAGGGCCTCTACGTCGAAGCCCACGGTGCCGAGCTCACGTACTCCGGCACCGAGGGAGCCGACCACGTCACCGTCGAGACCTACGGCCCCGACCCCACCCTCCTCGTCGCCTCCACCCTCGCCGGGGACGACAACCTCTGGCTGGACCGGACGCTCCTGGCGCCCGGCACCCGCATCGACACCGGCTCCGGGGATGACCACCTGGTGGCGGCCCGCTCGACGGGACGCCTCGCCCTCGACCTCAAGCGGGACACGCTGGAGGCCACGGGCCACACGTTCCCCGCAACGGGGATCGAGGACGCGTTCTTGATGGCACGCCGGGTCTCGTTGGTGGGTGACGCGCGGGACAACACCCTCATCGCGCACGCCTGCACGACGGAGATCACCGGCGGCCACGGCGACGACGAGCTCATCTGGGACCGCGACTACATCTTCGAGGAGTACTCGGTGCGCTGCGCGAAGTCCGCGACGATGCGCGGCGGCCGGGGCAAGGACTCGTTCTACGGGAGCCCGGGCGGCGACCGCCTCCACGGCGACGGTGGCCGCGACACGATCCGCGGCGAAGGCGGCCGCGACCTCGCGGACGGCGGCCCCGGGCGCGACCGGTGCTCCGCCGAGCGCGAGCGCCGGTGCGAGCGATGAGCGCGCGGCGCACGACGCTGGGTGCCGCCGCAGTCCTCGGCCTCACCCTCCTCGCACCGACGTCGGTGGCGAGCGCCGCGGGCGAGACCTGCCGCGGTGAGGCCGCCACGTTGGTGGGCCAGCGGAGCACGGTGATCACCGGCACCGAAGGGCGCGATGTCGTGGTGACCAACGGGAGTCCCCGGGTCGACACGTTCGGAGGCGACGACCTGGTGTGCGTGACGGGCCGCGACGCCCGACCGGGCAAGGTCTACGGCGTCCGCATCGAGACCGGCGACGGCAACGACGTCGTCGACGGCACGGCCGCGGACTCATGGAGCGTCGACGCCGTCCTCGGCGACGGCGCCGACCGGTTCGAGGGTGGCGATGCCGGCAACTACGTCCGAGCCGGGAGCATCGTGGTCGAGGGCTCGTCGGTCCGCTATCTCGACGACGACGTCGACGTGCTCGTCGGTGGCGGCGGCTCCGACTCGTTGAGCAGCGGCCAGGACGGGCTGCCCAACGACGACGTGCTCCGGGGCGGCGCCGGTGACGACGGGCTCGGGTTCACCGGCACGATGACCACCGGCTCCGTGATCGACGGTGGTGCCGGCGTCGACCGCCTCGGGGTCTTCCTCGAGGCCGGCGCCCAGCAGCTCGACAATGTCACCGGCGAGCTCCGCCGGGACACAACGGTGGTGCGCCGCTGGACCGGCATCGAGACGTTCTCGTTGTCGGACGCGTCGGCGGGTGGTGCGAGGCTCGACATCCGCGGTGGCGCGGCCGACGAGTCCTTCTGGCTCTTCGACACGCTTCCGGTCGTCGCCGACCTCGGGGCCGGCGACGACGCGCTCCACGTGGGCGGCCTCCTGCCGGCCGGTACCAGCCTCGCCGGTGGCGAGGGTCGCGACCGGTTCGACTTCGGGACGGAGGACGGCGGTGTGGAGTGGGACCTCCGCGACGGGACCGTGCGCATCGACGACGGGCCCGTGTTCGCCGCCACCGGCTTCGAGGACAGCTTCGTCTCCGCCCCGCGCGCCAGGCTGGTCGGCACCGACGGGCCGAACACGCTCGCCGTGAACAGCTGCGACGGACGGATCGACGCTCGCAACGGCCGGGACGTCCTCAGCGTCCACGCGGACGGCACGTTCGAGGCGTTCGACACCTGCATCGGCTCGACCGTCCTCCTCGGCGGACGCGGCCACGACTCGATCAGCAGCCGCGCGGGCTCGGCGGACCGGATGGTCGGCGGTCGGGGCAACGACGTGTTCGACGCCGTGGGTGGCAATGACCGGGTCTTCGGCGGGCCGGGGCGCGACCGAGCGCACCTGGGCAACGGCGACGACGTGTTCTTCGGAGGCCCCGGACGCGACCGCGTCGACGGAGAACGCGGCCGGGACACCTGCCGGGCCGAGCGCCGGGAGTCCTGCGAGCGCTGAGGCGGTTACCCTCCGGGCATGGCGTGGAGGTGGCGGCGTACGTCGTTGGGCGGCGAGGCCGACCGCGCCGCGTTCCGGGCGCTGCACAACGCCTCCCTGGCGAGCCCGGCGCTGCGTGAGGGCCTGACGTCGGCGAGCGCCGAGCGGTCCGTACGCCACCTGCGCGCACTGCTCGGCACCCCGGCCGCCGGCCTCGGCGACACGAGCGGCCTGCTGGCGTGGGACGGGCTGGGCGGCCACCACCGGAGCCAGCTCGCGGCGACGATCAGCCAGGTCGCGGAGACCGGGCGGACGATGATCGTCGACGAGCGCACCCTGGTCTGTGACGGCGGCGGCTGCCAGGTGACGCAGGCGATCGTCAGCCCGCTGGTCGTCGAGGACACCCTCGTCGGGGCGCTGGTCGTCGGCGCCCCGCACACCACCGGCGGTCTCGTGCGCGCGGCCGACGAGGTGGCGTCGTGGGTCAGCGGGCAGCTCGAGCTGGCCGAGCTCGACCTCTCGCGGACCCGGCTGATGGAGGCGGAGGTGCGCGCGCTGCGGGCGCAGATCAGCCCGCACTTCGTCTACAACTCGCTCGGCGCGATCGCCAGCTTCGTGCGTACGGACCCCGACCGCGCCCGTGAGCTGCTGCTCGAGTTCGCCGACTTCACGCGCTACTCGTTCCGCCGCCACGGGGAGTACACGACCCTCGCCGAGGAGCTCCGCTCCGTCGAGCGCTACCTCCTGCTCGAGCAGGCGCGCTTCGGCGAGCGGCTCCAGGTGACGCTGCAGGTCGCGCCCGAGGTGCTGCCGGTGGCGGTGCCGTTCCTCTGCATCCAGCCGCTCGTCGAGAACGCCGTACGCCACGGGCTGGAGGCCAGCGCCGACAAGGACGACGGCATCGGCCGGCTCTCCATCACCGCGCGCGACCACGCCCAGGAGTGCATCATCGAGGTCGAGGACGACGGCACCGGCGAGGACCCCGAGCGGGTCCGCCAGGCCCTCGCCGGCGATGCGTCGGTGGACGCGGTCGGGCTGGGCAACGTCGACGCGAGGCTGCGCAATGCCTACGGCGACGACTACGGTCTGGTCGTCGAGACCGCACCCGGCGCCGGCACCAAGGTGATCGTCCGGGTGCCGAAGTTCGCCCCGGGGGTGCAGGTATGACCGCTCTACGAGTCCTCGTCATCGACGACGAGCGCCCCGCCCTCGACGAGCTGACCTTCCTGCTCGGCCGCGACCCGCGCATCCGCGAGGTGATGGGCACCGACTCCGCGACCGATGCGCTGCGGGTGCTGCAGGCAGAGGAGGTCGACGCGGTCTTCCTCGACATCCAGATGCCCGGCCTCACCGGTCTCGACCTCGCGCAGGTGCTGTCGCGCTTCAAGTCCCCGCCACCCGTGGTCTTCGTGACCGCGCACGAGGAGCACGCGGTCGCGGCCTTCGAGCTGCGCGCGGTCGACTACGTCCTCAAGCCGGTGCGCGAGGAGCGCCTTGCCGAGGCGGTACGCCGCGTGGTCGAGGCCGGCGGCCCGGCGCCCTCGGGTGACGTGCAGATCCCCGTCGAGCGCGGCGGCGTCACCCGCTTCATCAACCGGTCCGAGATCACCCACGTCGAGGCGCAGGGCGACTACGCCCGGCTGCACACGGCCGACGGCTCGCACCTCGTCCGCACTCCCCTGTCGTCGCTCGCCGAGCAGTGGTCGCCGGCCGGGTTCGTCCGCATCCACCGCTCCGTGCTGGTCGCGCTCCCCCACGTCGAGGAGGTGCGCAGCCAGGGCGGCCGGGTCAGCGTCGTGATCGGCGGCGAGGAGCTGCCTGTCAGCCGGCGGCACACACGCGAGCTGCGGTCGGTGCTCACCCGGCGCGAGTCGTGACGGAGCAACCGCGTCCGCGCGTGCGGGTGACCGGACCACCGCGGCGTCGGGCGGACGTCGTACGCCCTGCCGGGACGCGGGAGATCGACGCGGAGACCGCGCTCGGCGAGGTCTTCATGCGCTCGCTCCTGCGCGAGCAGCTGGTGCTGGCTCTCCAGGTGCTGGGGGCGCTGGGCGTGACGCTCGGCCTGCTGCCACTGGTCTTCCACCTCTTCCCGTCGCTCGGTGACGTGCGCGTCGGGCCGGTGCCGGTGGCCTGGCTGCTGCTCGGGGTGCTGGCCTATCCGTGGCTGGTGCTGCTGGGCTGGCTCTACATCCGCCGGGTGGAGAGCAACGAGCGCGACTTCGCCGACCTCGTCAGCTCGGTGCTGCCGGAGGACGGGTCGCGATGACCACCCCACGACGTTCTTCTCCTCCGCTTCGCTCCCCCGGACAACGCCGCGGGGACCCCGGATGAGCACCGACATCCTCCCCGGCGTCGTCGCGGTCGTGCTGGTGTCGATCGCGACGCTGGCGATCGGCACCTTCGGCCTGCGGGTCTCGCGCACGACGAGCGACTTCTTCGTGGCCTCGCGCACCGTGCGGCCGCGGCTGAACGCGAGCGCGATCGGCGGCGAGTACCTCTCCGCGGCGTCCTTCCTCGGGGTCGCCGGCCTGCTGCTGACCTTCGGGGCGCAGATGCTCTGGTACCCGGTCGGCTGGACCGCGGGCTACCTCGTCCTCCTGGTCCTCGTCGCCGCGCCGCTGCGTCGTTCGGGGGCCTACACGCTGCCCGACTTCGCCGAGGCCAGGCTCGGCTCCCGCGGCGTGCGGAAGCTCTGCTCGGTGCTGGTCGTGGCGATCGGCTGGCTCTACCTGCTCCCGCAGTTCCAGGGTGCGGGCGTCACCCTGCGAGCCACGATCGACGCGCCCCCGTGGGCCGGCTCGCTGGTCGTCGCGCTCGTCGTGCTGGCCTCGGTGAGCCCGGGCGGGATGCGGTCGATCACCTTCGTCCAGGCCTTCCAGTACTGGTTGAAGCTCACCGCGCTCCTCATCCCCGTCTTCGTCCTTCTCGCCGTCTGGATGACCGATGGCGCCGCCGACCCGGCCGCGGCCGCGCCGGCGGCGTGGTCGATCCCGCTCGCCACACCCGGGGGCGGCATCGGGCTCTACACGACGTACTCCCTCATCGTCGCGACGTTCCTCGGCACGATGGGCCTGCCGCACGTGGTGGTGCGCTTCTACACCAACCCCGACGGGCGAGCCGCCCGTCGCACGACGCTCGCGGTGCTGATGCTGCTGGGCATCTTCTACCTCCTGCCACCCGTGTACGGCGCGCTCGGCCGCATCTACGCCCCCGACCTCGTCGCCAGCGGGTCCGACGTGCTCGTGCTCGAGCTGCCGTCGCTGGTGGTGGGCGGGGCGCTCGGGGCTGTGCTGACGGGATTCGTCACCGCGGGCGCGTTCGCGGCCTTCCTGTCGACCAGCTCGGGGCTGACCATCGCGGTCGCCGGCGTGCTCTCGCAGGACGTGACCGGGCGGCGGTGGGGCACGCGCCGGCTCGGCGGGGTCGCCGCCTTCCGCGTCGCCGCGGTCATCGCCGTCGTCGTACCGCTGCTGATGTCGCTGCCCGCCCAGGACGTCGCAGTCGCCCGGACGGTCGGCCTGGCCTTCGCCGTGACCGCCTCGACGTTCGCTCCGCTGCTCATGCTCGGCATCTGGTGGCGCGGCCTCACCCCGACCGGCGCCATCGCCGGACTGCTGGTCGGCGGCATCGGCTCGGGTGCCGCGGTCGCCTGGACCCTCGGCGCCACGTCGGCATCGGGCTGGACCGCCGCCCTCCTCGAGCAACCCGCCGCGTGGTCGGTCCCCGCGTCCTTCCTCACCATGGTCGTCGTCTCCCGGCTGACCGCCGCCTCCGTCCCCGCCCACGCCGGCCGGTTCATGGTCCGACTCCACACGCCCGAGGCCGTCGACCTCCAGCGCTAGGTGGGGGGTTCGGCAGCCAGCGGGATCCGCGCGAACTCCGCGAACGTCGCCTTGCCGTCGACGAAGGACGTACGCAGCAGCGTGACGTGGGACGGCGACCACCGTGGACCCACGTGAGGCGCCTCCGCGCCGGCAACGGCGTCGGGGGCCGGAGCGCCGTCCGGGACGCCGAACGATCCCAGGACGAGCTCGCTGCGGAAGCTTCGACGGTCGAGGAAGAACCGTTGCGAGTGCGCGATCTCGTTGACGTTGCGGAAGATGTCGCGCAGGGCGTCGGCCTCGCCGTCGAGCTGGGCCGTCACGTCGAACGGCGGCTCCTCCGCCACGCACAACGCACTGACCTGCAGCAGGGGCACCGGCCACGTGTGCGCCTGCGCCTCGATGGCCCCGGCGAGTCGCGTGGCGTCGTCCGCCGTGACGTTGCCGAACTTGGCCAGGCGCACGAAGACCGCCTCGGGTGGTGCGGGCACCATGGTGACGGCGGGTGCGGCGGGGGCATCGACTCGCCGACGACCGCGGAGCCAGTCGACGATTCCTCCCCTCGCGGTGTCGTCGGCAGCGGGCGCCGGCGTCAGCATCTCCCGCGCCGCTTCGAGTGCATCGTGGACCACGTCCAGTGGCGGGACGATCACGGCGTGCAGCTGCATCGTTGGCTCCTTCGGTGGCGACCGACACCGGTGCCCCGATCCTCGAGATTGACCCCACCCTAGGTCCACGACCAGCACATGCCCGCCGACATCGTGAGCTTCCGGCTCTGGCCGCCGATCGCGATCGACGTACCGCTCCTGCTCGACGGCATCGCGATGACGTGCCACTCGGCCTCGGTTTGATCGAGATGGCGATCCCCGCAATGGTGGAGGTGACACATTCGCTAGTCGGAAGGAGAGCCACATGCTTGCTCTCACCGAGAACGTGACCGAGATCGTGAAGAAGCTCGAGCAGGAGGTGCCGGCCATCTCCGGCCTGCGCATCGCCACCGAGCCCGACGGGCAGTCCCTGTCCGTCAGCCCCGCCGACCAGGCCGTCCCCGGCGACAAGGTCGTCGAGCAGGACGGCGCGACCGTCTACGTCGACGAGGCAGCCGCGGTGCTGCTCGACGACAAGGTCCTGGACGGCGGCGTGGACGCCGAGGGCAACATCGAGTTCGCGCTGGGCCAGCAGGCCTGACCCCGCGAGCGGCGGTGGAGTCCCGAGCCCTCAGGGCTCGGGACTTCGCCTATTCCGGGCGCACGTGCAGCCGGACGTGCGTGCCCGACGTGTCGTTGCCGACGTCGACCGCCGCGCAGAGCTGACGCGCGAGCCACAAGCCGTAGCCGTGGTCCGACGGCTCGCTCGGCGGGAGCAGCCCGGTGAGCAGGTCCACCGGTTGGCGCCCGCCGTCCTGGACGTGGCAGACCCACGTCGCGCCGGCGTCGTACAGGTGCAGCATCGCGGGTGGCGCCCCGTGCACCAACGCGTTGGTCAGCACCTCGGTGACCGCCAGCGCCATGTCGTCGACCGCTTCGGCACCGAGCCCGACCTCGGCACCGCGGAGGCGGACCAGCCGGCGGGCCTCGGCCACGTCCGCGGTCGACAGGCAGTCGAGGGTCGTGGCGTCGCGGGGCGGGGACACGACGGTGGCGAGGTCGGCGAGCAGGACCGACGGGTCGTCGAAGCTGTCGTTGGGCGCCGCCGCGCCACCCGACAGCACCGCACCGTGGGTGTGCAGCGCGATGTCGAGCAGGTCGGCCGGCAACGCACCGGCGTCGTAGGGGCAGAGCAGGTCGACCGGGTGCTCGGCGAAGACGAGGTTCACCGCCGCCTCGAGCCTCCGGTAGTCGACGAGCTCGGCGGGCACCCGTCTCGTCAGCGCCTGCTCGGCGATCACGGTCGAGCGGACGCCGGGCGCCTCCGCGGCGAAGGCGAGCAGCACGCGATAGACGTTCCACTGCGGCGCGTACGCGACGGAGTCCTCGACGAAGACCACCTCGTCGGCGTCGACGCCGAGCTCGGAGCGCAGCAGGTCGACCCGGGCGGGCGGCGCCATCACGAGCCCGCGGTTCCCCCGCTCGAGACCGTCCCTGAGGAAGCCCCCCGCCTCGACGGCGTACTCCCGGTCGCCCTGGTAGAGCAGCCCGGTGTGGGTGGCGGGCGCGTTCACGGCTCGAGCCTCAGCCGCTCGTGCCCGAGACCGGTGACGTCCAGGATGCGGCGTACGACGTCGGGCACCCGGTGCAGCACCAGCGAGCCGCCCTCCGGGAGCGCGGCCGCCACCGCGCGCAGCCGCGCCACTGCGCCGACGTCCGCGAAGGTCAGGCCGGAGACATCGAGGCGCACGCGGTGATACACGTCGGCGCGCGACAGCACCATCCGGTGCAGCAGGTCGCGGTTCGAGAGGTCGACCTCACCGCTCACCCTCATCCCCCACGGCTCGTCCACGGCGAGGAAGGCGGCGAGCGGCGGCTCGTCGACGCTCGGCGCCAGCCCGGCGTGCTCCCGGGCGATCAGGTCGGCATGGCCGGCCCCGAGCCTGTCGGTGTCGTAGAGGCACACCGAGGTGACCCCGATCTCGCGCTGCAGCCCGGTCGACATCCGCTCCCACCGCACGACCTCCTCGACCGAGCCCAGCAGCTCGGCGAGGCCGTCCATCCGCGCGGCCACCCGGAGACCGGGGAAGCCGTGCTTGCGCGAGAACGCGGCCGCCGCCCGAAAGCCGTCCGCGACGGCACCCAGGTCGTCCGGGCGCCGGGTGCCGTAGGCGTCCTCGAAGGAGCTCACCTGGAGCTGGCCGGTGGACAGTGCGTCGGTCGCATCGAGGTGCACGGCAAGGAGGCGGAGGAGGGCGGCGACCTGCCGCTCGGTGCCGACGTAGAGCAGCTGGTCGCCGGCCACCAGGCCCTGGCGGACGAACGTCGACGCGACCTGGTCGAGCGGCGGCCCGTCAGTGCCGAAGGCGCACAGGTGCGTGCCCGGCGTCAGCAGGCCGAGGTCCGCGCGAGCGGGGCGCGAGGCATCGATCACCCGGACACTGTAGGTCCGCCCCCCGGACGCAGGCCATGGATTGCGTCTTCAGGTTCGCGGCAGTCAGCGCCGCATCAGCAGCGCCGAGTCGCCGAACTCGTGCCAGAGATAGCCCTCGGCCACCGCGGCGTCGTACGCCGCCTGCGTCAGGCGCTCGCCCGCGACCGCCTCGACCAGGAGCAGGTGCGAGGCCATCGGGTCGTGCCAGCCGGTGACGAGGCCGTCGACCACGCGGGGCGGGTCGGCGGGGGTGATGACCCGGTCGGTCCAGCCGCGGTCGGCGACGACGTACGACCCGCGCACCGCCGACTCGACGGCCCGCGTCGCCGTGGTGCCCACGGCGATCACGCGGCCACCGTCGGCGCGGGCGCCGTTGATGACCCGCGCGCTCGTCGGCGGGACCTCGAACCACTCCGGCCCGGGCGCCTCACCGGCCTCCTGCGACGAGACGCCGGTGTGCAACGTGACCGGCGCGAGCTGGACGCCCGCCGTGACGAGGCGGGTGACGAGGGCATCGGTGAACGGCCGCCCGGCGGACGCCATCTCGGCGCTGCCGGGGTGCCGGCCGAAGACGGTCTGGTAGCTCGTCAGCGGGTAGCGACGGTCGAGGTAGCCGTAGGCGATCGGCCGACCGTTCCGGTCGAGCTGCCGGTCCAGGTCGCCGCGGACCGAGGCGCGCCACAGGCGGTTGCCGGTGCCCGTCGGGGACGAGGCCGCGCCGGGCCAGGGCTCGCGCAGCACGAGGGTCACGTCCCCGACCCGGACCTCGTCGCCGGTGCTCGCCTCGAGCATGGCCCGGGCGGCGTCGGGCGCCGTGCGCACCTCGACGACGCGGTCGCCGTCGTCGAGGTGGTGCGCGACGTGCAGCACGACCGGTCCGCCGGCGAGCTCGGCGTCGACCTCGGCGGCGATCGTGGCCGAGGTGTTCACGACCAGGACGTCGCCCGCCCGCAGGTGGTCCGGCAGGTCGCGGAACCGCTCGTGCGACAGCCCATCAGGCGTCGCGACGAGCAGACGCACCTCGTCGCGGGCGATGCCGCGCTCCTCGGCGGGCCGCGGCGCGAACGCCGACGCGGCGAAGTGGGTGTGCGGTGTCTCGGTGAGGAGCGTCATCGGAAGTCCTCCGCCCGGTAGCGGCCACTCTCCGGCCTCTGGTCGAGCAGCGCGATCAGCCGCGGCACCACCGTCGCCGGCAGGGGCCGGTCGGAGATGTCCTCGCCGGGGAACGCGTCCTGGTGCATCGCGGTGCGCATGTCACCGGGGTCGACGGCGTACGCCGTCAGGCCGGTCTCCGCGGCGTACGTCAGCGTCACGTGGTCGAGCCCCGCCTTGCTCGCGCCGTAGAGGCCCCAGCCCTCGTAGTGGTGGACCGCCGCGTCCGAGCTGATCGAGAGCAGTACGCCGTCCGCCTCGCGCAGCCACGGCAGCATCGTCGAGGTCAGCACGAGCGGGCCCCCGATGTTGGTGCGCCACACCTGCGCGAGGTCGGGGACGTCGACCTCCGCCAGTGGCTTCATCGGCAGCGGGCCGAGCGTGCTGGCGTTGTGGACCAGCAGGTCGAGCCGGCCGAGCCGTCCGACCTCGGCGACCAGCCGGTCGCGGTGGTCCGCGTCGGTGAGGTCGCCGACGACGACCGTCACTCCGTCGGGGAGGTCTGCCTCCTTGAACTTCTCCTCGCTGCGGCCGTCGGTGATCACCCGCCACCCGGCGTCCGCGAGCGCCCTGGTCAGGGCCAGTCCCAGACCGGCCGATCCTCCGGTGACGAGTGCCACCCGTGCATTCGTTGTGGTGTTCATGGCACCATGGTTCAAGTTCAAGTGAACTTGAGTTCAAGAGGTGATGATGGATTCGCGCGACCTGTTGCCGATGGGCGAGATCTCGCAGCGCAGCGGCTTCGCCGCGTCGGCGATCCGCTACTACGAGGCCGAGGGTCTGATCGAGGCGCACCGTTCCGGTGGCGGCCAGCGCCGCTTCCAACGCAGCGTGCTGCGCAGGCTGGCCTTCATCCGTGCCGCGTCGAACGTCGGGCTCACGATCGGTGAGATCCGCGACGAGCTCGGCCGGCTGCCCGGGAACCGCACGCCCACCAAGGCCGACTGGCACCGCATCTCGAAGCACTGGGCCGCTCGCCTCGACGAGCAGATCGCCGCGCTCCAGCGGCTCAAGGGCGGCCTCGACAACTGCATCGGCTGCGGCTGCCTCAGCCTCCGCTCCTGCGCCTTCTCCAACGCCGGCGACTGGGCCGCGTCGCAGGGTCCGGGCGCGCAGCTGCTGCCGGACACGCTGCGGAAGCCACACCCGACCAGGCGCACGTCGGGGTAGTCCAGTGAGACTTGGCTGTCCAGACGCCCGTCTGCCAGCCAAATGTCACTGGACTACCCCGCGTCGCCGAGCGTGAAGAGGGTCAGCTGCATCCCGTCCGGCGCGGCGACGCGGGCGTTGCGGTCGCCCCAGGGCGTGTCGACGGCATCGGCCACCGCCGTGGCACCGGCCGCGGTCAACGACGCCGCAGCAGCGTCGGCGTCCGGCACCTGGAGGGCGAAGCGCACCTTCCCCGACACCCGCCGCCCGACCTCGAGGTCGTCGACCATCGCGGCCTGCCGCTCGTCGAAGAGCTCGAGCGTCGCCCGCCCCGCATCGAGCAGCAGCACCCGCCCCTGGTCGCTGCTCCAGTCGGCCACCTCCGGGAGGCCGAGCGCGTCGCGGTAGAGGCGTACGGCGGCGTCGAAGTCGTCGACCGTCAGCGTGATCCGGAACTCCTGGACATCGGTCATGGCACCGATTGTGGCGGCTCAGGCGCACGTGAGGTCAAGAGGTCGATCGCGTCGGGGAACCACGACTCCGGACAGCTGAGCCCTACGTCACCGATCCGTCCGGGCCCTTCGGACCGGTGCTGCCCCCCTCCATCGGACCCTCGGCGGGGCCCCCGCCGGCACGTCCGGGCTGCTGCGTCGTGCCGGGCTGGCCCAGCAGGCCGCCTCCGGATCCTCGCGCCTTGCGCCGCTCGAGCCACTCGCGCACTGATGCCATCAGTCCCATGACCGCTCCTCCATCCGTGGGTCGGCCGGTGCCGACCGTCTCCCACTGACGTACCCCTCGACGCCCCCGGGCAGACATGGACCTGTACGCCCGTCCCGTGCACGCATGTCCACCGGAGCTCGGGGTACGGGGACGCGTGAACTCGTTCCACGTCCGCTCGTTCGGCCAGGTGATGGGCATGCTCGGCGCCACGGTCGCCCATCTCGCCATGAGCGCGTTGCACGTGAGGCGCAAGCCGCGGCACTAGGCCGACAGGCGCTCGAGCGCCGCGCCGGCGGCGACCCGTACCCGCGTCGACGGGTCGGACCGCATCGAGACGACCTTCGTACGCGCCTGCAGCAGCCCGCGCTCGGCCACCACCCGCACCGCCATCTCGCGAACCCGCCACGCCTCGTCGTCGAGAGCGGCCAGGACCGCGCCGCGTGCCGAGCCGTGCCAGGCGTAGCGCAGTCCACGAGCCGCCCACACCCTGAGCCAGTAGTCCGGTCCGGGCTCACCGCCGGTGCGGACCCCATCGGCGGGAGGGCCGCCGAGTGCCATGATCAGCTCGCCGTCGACGGGTCTGCCGCGCAGGAGGGCGATGCAGCCCGACACCACCGCCCGCTCGCCGCGGCGCTCACACTCCGCCTCGACGCTGGCACGCGGTGTCGTACCCCAGTGGCTCCCAGCCGGCATCTCCCGATGCTAGCCGCGCCCACTGACACCTCACCTGCGCCCGACTGGTCTCGACCACCCTGTTTCGCACGCGCTCACCGAAGTAGCGTCCGAACCGACGACACGATGACGGGGAGGTGCCGATGGCGAAGCCCGCCATCCTCGCGGTCGACGACGACGTCGCGGTGGTCGGAGCCGTCGTGCGCGACCTGCGACAGAGGTACGGCGAGGACTACCGCGTCCTGCGTGCCACGTCCGGGCCCGAGGCGTTGGAGATCCTCGCCGACCAGCTGCTGAAGGACCGCCCGATCGCGGCCGTCGTGAGCGACCAGCGGATGCCCGGGATGACCGGCATCGAGGTGCTGCAGCAGGTGCGCGAGCAGTCGCCCGACTCCAAGCTCCTGCTGTTGACGGCGTACGCCGACACCGACGTCGCGATCCGCGCGATCAACGACATCGCGCTCGACTACTACCTGATGAAGCCGTGGGACCCGCCCGAGGACCGGCTCTACCCCGTGCTGGACGAGCTGCTGGGCGACTGGGCGCACGGCCACCCCGACCGCGACTCCGAGGTGCGCGTCGTCGGGCACCGCTGGTCCGACCGGACCCACGAGGTCAAGACGTTCCTCACCCACAACCACGTGCCCTACCGGTGGCTCGAGATCGACGCAGAGGGAGTGGGCGACGAGGCCGCGCGGCTGCTCGAGGTCGCGGGCGAGGGCGAGCTCCCGGTGGTGGCCCTCCCCGACGGGTCGGTGCTCCGCTCACCCACCACGATCGACCTCGCCGCAGCACTCGGCCTGAGCACCCAGGCGACCAAGCCGCTCTACGACCTCTGCGTCGTCGGCGCCGGGCCGGCCGGCCTCGCGGCTGCGGTGTACGCCGCCTCCGAGGGATTGCAGGTCGTCGTCGTGGAGCGCGACGCACCGGGCGGGCAGGCCGGTCAGAGCGCGTCGATCGAGAACTACCTCGGCTTCCCCAAGGGCCTCTCCGGCGCCGACCTCACCCACCGCGCGGTCGCGCAGGCGTCGCGGTTCGGCGCCGAGATGGTGCTGGCGCGCGACGTCGTCGGCTTCGAGACGCGCGGCCCCGTGCGCGCGGTGCTGCTCGACGGCTCGGCCGACATCGAGGCCCGCGCGGTCCTGGTGGCCAGCGGGGTGTCGTACCGCCGCCTCGATGCGCCCGGGCTCGACGACTTCGTCGGCCGCGGCGTCTACTACGGCGCCAGCGCGAGCGAGGCGACGCAGACGGTCGGCGAGGACGTGTACGTCGTCGGCGCGGCGAACTCGGCCGGGCAGGCCGTCCTCAACTTCGCCAGGTACGCCACGCAGGTCGTGCTCGTCGTGCGCGGCACCTCGCTCGAGGCGTCGATGTCGCAGTACCTCGTGACCCGCATCCACGACGCGCCCAACGTCGAGGTCCGGCTGCAGACCGAGATCGTCGGCACGCGCGGCGACGGCCACCTCGAGGGCATCACCCTGTGCGACCGGTCGGCCGGCGGCGTCGACGACGTCGCCACCAGCTCGGTCTTCATCTTCATCGGCGCGGCTCCACGTACGGAGTGGCTGGGGTCGTCGGTCGCGCGGGACGAGCGCGGGTTCGTGCTCACCGGCCCGGACCTGCCCGCCGACCTCGCGTGGCCGCTGGAGCGGGGCCCGTTCGCCCTGGAGACCAGCGTGCCGGGCGTCTTCGCCGCGGGCGACGTACGCCGTGACTCGATGAAGCGCGTCGCCTCGGCCGTCGGTGAGGGCGCGATGTCGGTCTACCTCGTCCACCGCTACCTGGCGGCGACATGACGCTCGCCGACGAGCTGCGCGCGGTCCCGATCCTCGACGCCTTCACCGACGAGCAGGTGGCCGACATGGCTGCCGCCGGGACGGAGGAGACGTACGCCGCCGGCGACCGGATCTTCCACGAGGGCCGGCCGGCCGAGGACTGGTGGGTGCTGCTGGACGGCCGCATCGACCTGATCCGGCGGATCGGTCACGAGGAAGCGGTCATGGCGACCATGGAGAACGCCGGCCAGTGGGCGGGCGGCTTCAAGGCATGGGACGACAACGGCGTCTACATGGGTTCCGCGCGGGTGATGGCCGAGACGCGCGTCTTCCGGCTGCCGGCACCGGAGCTGGGCCGCTTCGGCGAGACCTGGTTCCCCTTCGCGGTGCACCTGTTGCGCGGCCTGATCGGCACGGCCCGGCGCATCGAGCACGGTGTCCGCCAGCGCGAGGCCCTCGTCGCGCTCGGCACCCTCGCCGCCGGGCTGGCACACGAGATCAACAACCCGGCTTCCGCCGCGGTCCGCTCGGTCGGCGCGCTCCAGCAGTCGAGCGACGACGCCTTCGCCTCCCTGCAACGACTGGCGGAGGAGGGGATCCACGCCGAGCAGTTCGTCGCGCTCGACGAGCTGCGCCGCTCGATCGACCCGGTGTCCGCGCCGACAGGGGTGGAGCTGTCAGACCTCGAGGAGTCGCTCACCGACTGGCTCGAGGACCACTCGATCGAGCGGTCGTGGGCGATCGCTCCGTCCTTGGCGGCGGCGGGCGTCTCGACCTCGTGGCTCGAGCGCGTCTTGTCTGCCCTGTCGGGCCCAGCCCTGCAGGCCGGTCTGGAGTGGGTGGTCTCGGCCGTCACGACGACCGCCCTCATCAACGAGGCGCAGGACTCGACCCGCCGCATCTCCGACCTCGTGTCGGCCGTGAAGTCCTACTCCCAGATGGACCGCGCCGCCGTGCAGGAGGTCCGCGTCGTCGACGGCCTCGAGAGCACGCTGATCATGCTCGGCCACCGGCTGAGGGAGAGCGGCATCGCCGTCGTCCGCGAGTACGACGACTCCGTGCCGGTGGTGACGGCCAACCCGGGCGAGCTCAACCAGGTCTGGACGAACCTCATCGACAACGCCATCGACGCCATGGCCGGCAGCGGCACCCTGACCGTCCGGACGTACGCCGACGCCAGCCACGTCGTGGTCGAGATCCGCGACACCGGCCCCGGCATGACCGCGGAGGTCGCCGCCCACGCCTTCGAGCCCTTCTTCACGACCAAGGAGGTCGGCAAGGGGACCGGCCTCGGCCTCGACATCTCCCGTCGAATCGTGGTCGAGCACCATGGGGGCGAGATCGGGGTCGAGTCGGAGTCGGGCGCGAGCGTCGTACGCGTGCGCCTGCCGCGCGAACGCGGGTCGCAGACCTAGCCCATTCCGCACGTGGGGGGTGAACGACACGAGCCCCCGACCGCCGAAGCGGTCGAGGGCTCTCAGTGCGTCAGATCAGGAGACGCGGACGTTCTCGGCCTGGGGACCCTTGGGGCCCTGGGCGAGGTCGAACTCGACCTTCTGGTTCTCGTCGAGCGACTTGTAGCCACCGGACTGGATCGCGGAGAAGTGGACGAACACGTCCTCGCCGCCGCCGTCCTGCGCGATGAAGCCGAAGCCCTTGTCAGCGTTGAACCACTTGACAGTTCCTGAAGCCATGATGCTTTTCCTTTGTTTTCGCTCGCGGGCTGTGTGCCGGCGGGCCGCTGAAGACATCCACCTGATGGAGTCCAGCGAACCGAAAACCAGGAGTACGAGATACGAGCCGCACGTCTTGTACGGCCAGGACGACCCGGGGGTCGACCCTTCAACACCATGAACAATAGGGCATCGGCGGCAACTCCGCTGTTTCGGCGCTGGCTAGCATCGGAAAACATGACCTCCGACGCGATCCAGCTGCCCGACCAGACGCTCACCCTCGACGGCGGCACGCGCATCCCGCTCCTGGGTTTCGGCACTTGGCAGATCACCGGCGACGACGCCGTGCGGGCGACCGCGAGCGCGCTGGAGAGCGGCTACCGCCACCTCGACACGGCAACCGTGTACGGCAACGAGGCGGAGGTCGGCCGGGCGCTGGCCGAGAGCGGCGTGCCGCGGGACGAGGTGTTCGTGACGACGAAGTGCCCGCCCGACAACGCCGGCCGCGAGATCGACACGCTGCGCAAGAGCCTCGAGCTGCTGCAGGTCGACCACGTCGACCTGTGGCTCATCCACTGGCCGGGGTCGGGGTCGGCCAACGCCGACCTGTGGCGGGCGTTCGTCGAGGCGCGCGAGGCCGGCCTGGCGAAGGAGATCGGCGTGAGCAACTTCGACGCCGCGCTCATCGACGAGGTCGCGGAGGCGACCGGCGTGACGCCCGCGATCAACCAGATCAGGTGGAGCCCGCTGCTCTTCGACGCCCGGACCATCGCCGACCACCGCGAGCGTGGAGTGGCGGTCGAGGGCTACAGCGCCCTTCGCGGCGGGACGCTCGACCACCCCGCGATCGTGGAGATCGCCGAGCGCCTGGACCGCACGCCGGCGCAGGTGATCGTCCGGTGGCACCTTCAGCACGACGTCGTCGTCATCCCGAAGTCCGCGAACGCCGAGCGCATCCGGTCGAACGCGGACGTCGGCGGGTTCTCCCTCAGCGACGACGACATGGCGACTCTCGACGGTCTCGGCGGCCGCTAGGTGAAGGACGCCGCCAAGGCGTCCAGCACGGCGATCCGCTCGCGGATCGCGATGCGCTTCAGGACCTGAGCCGCTGGTGCGTAGACGCCGTACGTCCTCAGCCGAGCATGGTGGCGTACGAGCGTCTCGCTCTCGCCCACCGCCTCGAGCGTGTAGCGGGGCCAGCCCTCGGCGAGCATCGCGCCCCAGGGCGCCTTCTGCCACCAGTGGAACTCGAGCTCGCGGGGTCGGTCGAAGGCCGACACCTCGCCCGATGCCTTGCCGAAGAGCGTCGAGTCCTCGTACGTCGTGCCGAGGCCGACCGGTCCGGGCGAGGTCTGGCGCGAGCCGCGGCGGATGCTCCCCTGGGGCGGCTGCCACTCGTTGATGGACTCGATGTCGGCGAGCCGCTCGAAGACGGCGCTGATCGGGGCCTTGACCATGCGTTCGAGACTCAGCTCGGCGTCACCCATGGGGTCATCATCGACCGGTCGGGGAGCCTGCGACAGAGCGGGCCGGCAAGGAATGTCAGGATCGGCGGCATGACCACCGAGGGCTACGAGATCCGCACGGACCTCGCCGACATGGACTTCGACCGCATCCACCCGTGGCTCAGCACCGACGCCTACTGGGCGATGGGGCGCACCCGCGACAACGTCGAGACGGCCGCGCGGAACTCGCTCAACTTCGGGGTCTTCACCGCCGACGGCCAGCAGGTGGCGTACGCCCGCGTGCTCACCGACCACGCCAACTTCGGGTGGCTCGCCGACGTGTACGTCGACCGCGACCACCGCGGCCGTGGCGTCGGCAGGATGCTGGTGGACGCGGTGATCGAACGGCTCGAGCCGATCGGGCTCAGCCGCGTCCTGCTCGCGACCCGCGACGCGCACGAGGTCTACGCGCGCGTCGGCTTCGAGCCGCTGCCCGACCCCGACATCTTCATGAGCAGGAGCTGAAGCGCCACTCGATCGTCGAGCGGTAGGTGTCCCCCGGCGCCAGCACGGGCGAGGGCCACTCCGGGTGGTTCGGGGAGTCGGGGAAGACCTGCGGCTCGAGGGCGACGCCGGCTCGGCGCTGGTGGCGCGGGCCGTCGAGCGCGTCGCCGGTGTAGACCTGCAGCCCGGGCTGGTCGCTCCACACCTCGACCGTCGTCGCGGTCCGCGCTGACGAGAGGGATGCGTGGCGGCGCAGCCCGTCGCCGCGCACGACGAGGTTGTGGTCCAGCCGGGCGCGCAGCGGTGCCGACGAGCGGAGGTCGAACGGCGTACCGGCCACCGGCTCGTGCCCACCGAGCGGGATGCCGGTGTCGTCGACCGGGGTGTACTCGTCGGCGTCGACGGTCAGCAGGAGGTCGTCGATCGTGCCGGCGTCCTCGCCCGCGACGTTGAAGTACGCATGGTTCGTCATCCCGATGACCGTCGTCGCGTCGGTCGTCGCCGACATCTCGACCGACACGGTGTCTCCGGAGACGCGGTAGCCCACGATCGCGGTCACGGCGCCCGGGAAGCCCTGGTCGCCGTCGGGGCTGACCAGCGACAGCGACACCTCGTCCGCCGAGTGGGAGACGACACCCCACAGCCGCGCGTCGAACCCCTCCGGCCCACCGTGCAGGCTGTTGCCGCGGTCGTGGGCCCGCACCTCGACGGTCCGACCGCCGAGCGGGAACCGCCCGGCGGCGATGCGGTTGGCGTAGCGCCCGATCGTGCCGCCGATGTAGTCGGTGCTCGTCAGCCGCTCCGCGACACCGGGGTGGCCGAGCACGACGTTGCGGCGTACGCCGTCGCCACCGGCGACCAGCAGCCGGTGCACCGTCGCCCCCAGGGTGAGCACCTCGACGACGGGGCCGGGCGCGGACCCGATCGTCAGCAACCGGACGTCGCGCCCGTCGGGCAGCTGGCCGAAGACACGGTCGGTGCTCACGCGCCCATCCTCGACCACGGACGACGCACCGCGTGGACCCGGCCCTAGGTGGAGGTGAGGAAGGCGAGCACGGCCAGCACGCGGCGATGGGACAGGCCGTCGTCGAGGAGGTCGAGCTTCTGGAACACCGACCGCATGTGGCTCTCGGCGGTGCGTTCGGCGCAACCCAGCTCGGCGGCGATCCGGGCGTTCGTGTGGCCCTCGGCGGCGAGCGCCAGCACCTGCCGTTCGCGACCACTCAACGCGTCCAGGCGGGAGGCGCGCGTCGAGTCGCCGACGAGGGACCGGACCACCGACGGGTCCACCGCAGCACCACCGGCGGCGACGGACTCGAGGGCCCGGAGGAAGTCGTCGATGGCCAGCACGCGGTCCTTGAGCAGGTAGCCGAAACCCGGTTGGCCGAGCAGGTGGGCGCAGTGCCGGAGCTCGAGGTGCTGGGACAGGAGCACCATCGGCAACGTCGGGTCCGCGGCACGCAGGACGGAGGCGGCGCGGGCACCGTCGCCGTGCTTCCCGGGCGGCATCCGGACGTCGGTGATCACCAGGTCCGGGCGCGACCGACCCACCTCTGCGAGCAGCTCGTCGCCGTCGACCACGACCCGCACGACGTGACCGGCCTCGCGCAGGATCCGCTCGAGACCCTCGCGGAACAGCACGCTGTCCTCGGCGACCACCACCTCCATCACAGCACCGCCCGCACCCGGGTGCCGCTGCCGGGCCGGCTGTCGACCTCGAGGGTGCCGCCCACCGACGCCACCCGGTCCCGCAGCGCGAGCAGGCCGGCGAGCGGGTCGACGCCGCCGATGCCGTCGTCGCAGACCTCGACCTCCACCCCGTCGACACACGTGACGTCCACGGAGATGGCCCGCGCGTGGGCGTGCTTCAGCGCATTGGCGACGGCCTCCGCAACGACGAAGTAGGCCGCCTGCGCCACGTTCTCCGCGACCACCGCCCGGTCGATCGCCGGGTCGACGGTCAGCGTCAGCGGGATCGGCGTCGAGGAGCGGAGTGCGTCGAGCGCTGCGCCGAGGCCGTCGTCCAGCCGGGCCGGCCTGATGCCCTGGGAGATCCGGCGCAGCTCGGCCACCGTCTCGCCGAGCTGGTCGATCGCGATCTCGACGTCCGCGTGCTCGCTCGACCCGCGCGGCAGACCGGCCTGTGCCGACCGGAGTCGCATGCCGATCGCCAGCAGCGCCTGCTGCGCGCCGTCGTGCAGGTCGCGCTCGAGCCGCCTCCGCTCGTCGGCGGCGGCCACCTCGAGGCGGGTCCGGCTGTGCGCCACCTCGGCCAGGGCCGTACGCAGTCCGGCGCGCAGGCGCGCACTCTCGAACGCGCTCCAGCACAGCCGCGCCGCCTCCTGGGCGAGCCGACGCTGACGGGCCGTGGGCCGGGTCAGCTGCACCGCACCGATCTCCGAGCCGCCGGCGCGCAGGACGGCGTCCGGACGGAGGTCCACCGGGGTGCCCGAGGGGTCGACGAAGCCGGCGTGCCCCGGCACGGCGAGACCGACCCGCAGCCCCGGGTCACGCAGCAACCGGGCCAGCACCTCCTCGACCTCCTCGGGCTCACGCGATCCCTGGTGCACGTCGGCCGCGAACGCCCTCACCGCACCGAGCAGGACCGTGCGCTCGCGGTCGAAGACCGCAGCGCTCCACCGGAGCGCCCACCGGTAGGCGGGGACCAGCACCAGCGCGGTCGTGAAGGCGGCCGCGCCGGTCTCGATCCCGGCCGCGTCCCGGACCGCACCCTGCACGACCACCACGGTGCCCGCCCAGGTGAGGGCCGCCGCCAGCGACGTCGCGACGACCGCGACCGTGTCGCCGAGGAGCCGGTCGACGTCGAACAGGTCGTGCCGGATCACCGCGACCGCCACCGCGCCCGGCACCAGGACGTACGTCGCCACCAGGAATGCGGCGTACCCCACCTCGGCCGGCACCAGCTGCGGCACCGTCAGCCAGCTGCCGACCATCAGCAGGACGACCACCCCGGTGGCCAGCAGCAGCCAGCTGGCCTGCTGCCGCTCGACGGGTCCGGCGCGGCGCGAGCGCCGGACGAGGTCGACCGTCGCCAGCAGGACGGACCCGACCAGCGCCGTCAGCCCGAGCACGACCACCGGCACCCGCCAGCCCGAGAACCCGCCGGTCGCGTCCGTCCCCCAGTTGCCGACCAGGACCAGGACCCCCGCCGTCGCGCCCGTTGCCACGACGGTCCGCGCGACGGGGCGGCGCAGGGACGCCGCGGGGAAGGTCACGAGCAGGAGCAGGAAGCCGACGAGCTGCCACGGCCAGATCGCCTGCACCAGGGGCTCGGCGAGCCCGGCCGCCGGCCACGGATCGGCCGACGACGCCGAGCGGCCCCAGTCCTCGATGGCCGCGACCAGCACGGCCAGCGCGGAGATCATCGCCAGGGCCGGGGGCACCGGGCTGGTGACGACGTGCCTTGACGATCAACCACGCCAGCACGAGTCCGGTCCCGGCCACCACCGCGCCCGCGGCCCGGGCGGCCACGTCGGCCGACGTCGGTCCGGCTCCCGCGACCAGGACCGTGGCGGCGACGACGTACACCGCTGTCAGTGTCGCGAGGACCGCGTAGGTCAGCCGGTGGTGCACCTCCGCATTGTCGCCCTCGCGGTGCTGTCGTGCCTACGTGCTGGCACGTACGGATGATCCGCGCTCGCCACCAGCGCTCGCCCGGATGCCGGGACCCCGGCGGCCGTCGAAGGTGGTGACGTCCGCACACCCGCTCATGAAACGAGACGCACATGTTCATCCTCGTCGCCGCCCTCGCGGCCTTCCCGCTCGGCCTGATGCTGCACACGCGCCTGGCGGCGTACGTCGCGTTCGGCCTCGCCTTCGCCCACATGTTCACCTTCCAGACCGCGCAGCTGGTCCTCGAGGCCACCCGCGGGTCCGAGGCCGCCTTCGGCGACCTGTCCGCGTCGGACTGGAACTGGTTCGGCGACACGATCGGCTACCTCGCGGTGACCACGCTGGTGTACGTCGTCGGGCTCGCCCTGGCCACCGCCGGCCACGCCGTCCGGCTCCGCCGCGCACGCGGCCTGGCGATGGTCGGCTGAGTCATCGCCCTCGGTTGGTGTTCTCCCGCACTCGGCCGCCGCCGGGGGTGGCGGCACATGACAGGTTCGCCGCCGGGGGTGGCGGCACATGACAGGTTCGTACGCCCCTGACGTGCGATGTGCCGCCACCCCCAGGCGGGCGATGCGATGTGCCGCCACCCCCAGGGCGGGCGATGCGATGTGCCGCCACCCCCAGAGGCGGGGCGCGGCCATAGACCGCCGAGGCTCAGAGGAGCCCGAGGCCCGTCGCGTGACGGCGTACGGCGTCGGAGTCCGCGGCGAGGACGAACGGCACGTCCGACCCCCAGGCGCCGGAGATCTCTTCGACCCGACCGTCCCCCGGGTCGAGCCGCACCTCGCGGATGTAGACCGCCTGGATGCGATCGGGGTGGGCGCGGACGATGTCGGCGTAGATCTCGGGGTCCTTCTCGCCGGAGTCGCCGAGGAGCACGAACGGCAGGTTCGGGTGGAGGTCGAGGATCTCCTCGATGCGCGCGTGCTTCTGCTCGCGCCCGGCGCGGGTGCCGAGGAGGTCGCGCAGCAGCACCGGCCCCAGCGGGAACCCCCGGTGCCGCAGGAACGCGAGCAGGAAGGCGTGCAGGTTCCACGGGCTCGACGAGACGTAGAAGACCGGATTCACCCCTGCCGCGAGGTCGCGGTAGAGCTCCGGCGCGCCGGGGAACGCCGTCCGCGTGAGGGCAGAGCCGGTGATGGTCTGCACGACCATCCGCAGCGCCCGTTGCACGCCGGTCTCCAAGATCGTGTCGTCGATGTCGGAGATGACGCCGAACCGCGCACCGGCGGCCGGAACGAGCACCTCGACCTCCGCCTGCACGTCGGTGAGGCCGCGGTAGTCGCCGCGGAGCTCGATCGTGCCCGTCGTCCATGGCGAGGTGAGGGAGCCGGGCGGCGCGGGGACACGGACGAGGAAGTAGCCCTCGGCGTCGGACTCGGTGTCGACGCTCGTCCCGGCCACCGTGACCCGGAGCGGGACGCCGGGCAGCTCGTCGGTGACGAAATGCCGGAGCGTACGCCGGGTCGCCGCGCGGATGCCCTCGTCGGCGACGGCCTCCGACGCGATCGGGTTGTCGAGGACCCGGCCGCGCACGACCACGCCCGCCGGGCCGCCGTGACCGAGGTAGGGCTCGATCCGGAAGTGGTCGAGGGACCGCGAGCGGGATCGCGCCGAGTCCCACGCGCGCTCCGCGGAGACGACCAGCCGGTGCAGGTTCATCGTGCTACCAGCGCCCGTGCACCTGCTCGCGGATGCTCTCGTCGTACAGCGACGCCACGCCCTCGAGCAGCGAGTCCGGCAGCGCGCCGACCGAGCCGGCTGCGGCGTTGGACGTCGCCTGGTCGACGTTGCGAGCGCCGGGGATCACGGTCGTGACGCCGGGCTGCTGCGCCACCCACGCGATCGCGGCCTGCGCCGGCGTCACGTCGGAGAGGTCGCGGTCGACGAGGCGCGCGAACGCCTGCGCCGCCTCCACGCCGGTCGCGTAGTCGACGCCGGAGAACGTCTCGCCGACGTCGAAGGCGCTGCCGTCGCGGTTGTAGGTGCGGTGGTCGTCCTCGGCGAACGTGGTGTCGAGGCCGTACTTCCCCGACAGCAGGCCGGACGCCAGCGGCACCCGGGCGATGATGCCGACGCCGGCGGCCTGCGCGGCCGGCAGCACGTCGTCGAGCGGCTTCATCCGGAACGCGTTGAGGATGATCTGGACGCTGGCCACGTGTGGACGGGCGATGGCGCTGAGTGCCTGGTCGGCCGTCTCGACGCTGACGCCGTATGCCGCGATCACCTGCTCCTCGACGAGGCGGTCGAGGACGTCGTAGGTCGCGTCGTCGTCGATGACCTCGCTCGGCGGGCAGTGCAGCTGCACGAGGTCGACGGTGTCGACGCCGAGGTTGCGGCGTGAGCGGTCGAGCCAGGTGCGGAAGTTGGCCTCGACGTAGCTCGCGGGCACCTGCTCCGCGCGCCGGCCCATCTTCGTCGCGACGGTGAAGCCGGCATCGGCGTGGTCGGCGACGAAGCGGCCGACGACCTGCTCGCTGCGACCGTCGCCGTAGACGTCCGCGGTGTCGTAGAACGTCACGCCCGCCTCCGCCGACGCCTCGAGCACCGCACGCGCGTCGGTCTCGCTCACGTCACCCCAGTCGGCGCCGAGCTGCCAGGTGCCGAGGCCGACGACCGAGGCGGAGAAGGAGGTGCGGGGGAAGCGGCGTGACTCCATGGAGGCTCCAGAGGGTGTGCGAGGGGTGGTGTGGTCAGGAGCGCAGGCCGGCGCGAAGCTCCGCGAGTGCGTCGTCGAGCGAGACCCGCGGCGACCAGCCCCAACCCTGGGCGCGGTCGGCGCGGATCTGGCCGGTCCAGGCCGGCTTGTCGTCCCAGACCGGCTCGACACCGAGCGAGTCGCACACGGTGCCGAGGTAGTCGCGTTGGGTGGCGGCGTCGCCGCTGGCGACGTTGACCGGCGTGCAGCCGCCGAGCACGGGGCCGGCTGACAGGTCGTCGCGCGGGGGGATCGCCCCGGTCGCGACGTCGGCGGTGATCGCAGCGAGGTCGGTGACGTGCACCCACGCCGCCGTCGCGCCTGCGTTCGCGTGGCGGCGTGACTCGTCCTCGGCGATCGCGGCCGGCTGCACCGTGTTCCAGACGGACGACTCGCCGGGGCCGAGGACCATCGGCGGGCGCACCAGGACCCGGGTCGTGCCGCCGAGCCGGTCCAGGGCCGCGTCGATGTCCCGCTTGATCACCGAGTAGTCGTTGGCGTCGTCGGAGACGAGCGCGGAGTCCTCGGTGACGTCGCCGGTCTCCGGGCTGCGGTCGTAGACGCCTGCCGTCGAGATGTGCACGACCAGGGGTACGCCGGCGTCACGGGCCGCCTCGGCGATGGCGAGCGTGCCGTCGAGGCCGGCGCGCCGCTGCTCGTCGCGGTCGCCGCCCAGCGGGTGGACCGTGGTCACCAGCGCGTCGGACCCCGCCACGACCGAGGCAGCGAACGCCGGGTCGCCGAAGTCGCCGACGTGCTCCTCGACGCCGGACAGGTCGGGCGCCGTGCCCGGGCGGCGTACGACCGCGCGCACCATCGCACCCCGCTCGACGAGCGCGGCGACCACGTGGCTGCCCACGAGGCCGTTCGCTCCGGTCACGACGACGATGGGAGAGGTCATGCCTCCACCTTGTCAGGGCCCCGGGCAGGCTCCGGAAGGAGGACACGCGCCACCGCCGCCACCCAGAGCGGCGCGACGACCAGGCTGGTCAGCACGTCGGTCGGGTGGTGGGCGCCCTCGTAGAGCCGCGACGGGGCCACGATCACTGGTGCGAGGAAGAGCAGCCACGCCCAGCGTCGCGAGGCGGGCACTGTCCGGAACAGGTAGATGGCGAGGGCGCAGTAGACGACGATCGAGGTCGCGACGTGGCCGGACGGGAAGCTGTGGTCGGGCACGAGGCCGGGGTCGAGGATCTCGACCGGCGGCCGGTCGCGGGTGATCAGCGCAGTGACGATCAGGTAGAGCGCGAGGGTGCCGGCGACCAGCACCGTGAAGTACACCAGCGGCCGGCGCGTGTGCTGCGTGCGCCAGAGCACGAGGGCCGCGACCGCCGCGACGATGACCCCCACGATGGTGTCGGCGACGTGGCTCCCCCAGGCGGCGAGGACGTCCATCGTGGGCGAGCGCCGGTCGGCGATCCCCTGCACGACGCTGTCGTCCCACGGGTCGACGCTCGACTCGAGCGGGTGGGTGAGCAGCCAGCCGACCGCCACCACGCCCAGCGTGAGCAGGACCCACACGATCGTCAGCGTCCGCGCGGCGGCGCGCGGGGGTGTCAGGTGCACACGGCACAGCGTCGCACGGTCGGGCGGTCGGGCGGTCAGTCAGCGGTGAGGAACGCACGCGCGGTCGCGAGCGCCAGCACCCCGCCGCCGAGGACCAGGACGATGCCGGGGCCCGGCAGCCAGCCCTCGGTGCCGAGGAGGTCGAGCGCGCGCACCAGCTGCCACACCGGCAGCACCACGCAGACGCCGCCCATCACGGCGGCCTGCGCACCGGCGATCCGGCGGTGCGGCACGAGAGCGCCGGCCATGCCCAGCATCGCGGCGTAGAAGGTCCACAGCCCCGGCCCGCGTGCGCCGGAGATCGAGCCCACCGCGGTGTCGAGCCACGGGAGGAAGGACCCGACGACCACCATCAGCACGGCCAGGCCGAGGCGCTTGCGACGCGGGTCGACACCAGCCCTCGTCGGGGCCTTGGCCGTGTTCGTCATGGTCAGGACTCTAACCGCGGGACGGCCGTCATGGGCGGGACGGCCCGACCGCCCGCCGACGCAGACCTACCGTCCACCGACGAGTACCCGCCGCTGCCCGACCCACCCGTTGACCCCCGCGGCCCGGGTTGTGACCCTCGCCACAAACCCGTTCCTCCTTGATTGGTCTGCCCACGCTCACCTGACGCGGAAGGTCCCCCCGATGGATGAAACACAACGCCAGGAGTACTGGCGCAGAAACCTCAGGCTGATGGCGGTCCTGCTGACGATCTGGGCGCTGGTGTCGTTCGGCGCCGGCATCGTCTTCGTCGAGCCCCTCAACAACGTCGTGGTCGCCGGCTTCCCGCTGGGGTTCTGGTTCGCCCAGCAGGGCGCGACGATCGTCTTCGTCCTGCTCATCGCCGTCTACGTGTGGCGGATGGACAAGCTCGACGCCGAGTTCGGCGTCGACGAGTACGAGGAGGAGGTGCACCACTCATGACCTCGATCCAGACCTGGACCCTCGTCTTCGTCGTCCTCACCTTCAGCGTCTACATCTACGTGGCGTACGCGAGCCGCGTCTCCGACACGTCGGGCTTCTACGTCGCCGGCGGCGGCATCCCCGCGCCCGCCAACGGAGCAGCCATCGCCGCCGACTGGATGAGCGCCGCGTCGTTCATCTCGCTGGCCGGCATCATCGCGTTCGCCGGCAACGGCTACGGCGGCTCGGTCTACCTGATGGGCTGGACCGGCGGGTACGTGCTCCTGGCCCTGCTGCTGGCGCCCTACCTCCGCAAGTTCGGCAAGTACACGATCCCCGACTTCGTGGGTGATCGATACTCCGAGACCGCCCGGATGATCGCGGTGGTCGCCGCGCTGGTCGTCTCCTTCGTCTACGTGGCGGGCCAGATGGCGGGAGTCGGCCTGGTCTTCACGCGGTTCCTGGGTGTGAGCACCACGACCGGCGTGGTGATCGGCATGGCGATCGTGTTCTTCTACGCGGTCCTCGGCGGCATGAAGGGCATCACCTGGACCCAGGTCGCGCAGTACTCGGTGCTGATCGTCGCCTACCTGATCCCGGCCGTCGCGGTGTCGGCGAAGGTCACCGGCATCGCCGTGCCGCAGATCGGCTTCGGCCGCATCCTGGAGGAGCTCAACGGCCTGCAGGCCGACCTCGGGCTGGCCGGCTACACCGACGCCTTCGGCTCCACCAACATGCTCAACATGCTGCTGATCACCGGCGCGCTCATGTTCGGCACGGCCGGACTGCCGCACGTCATCGTGCGCTTCTACACGGCCAAGTCGGTGCGCGCAGCGCGCTACTCGGCACTCTGGGCGCTGTTCTTCATCTCGCTGCTCTACACGACGGCGCCCTCGGTGGCGGCCTTCAGCAAGCTGCAGATCATCAAGGACGTCGACGGCACGGCCATCGCGGACATGCCGTCGTGGTTCGGCACGTGGGCCGACGTCGGACTGATCACCGCGGCCAACGGCGACCCGGTGTCCAGCCTGGGCAGCGGTGCCATCCAGTACGGCGACATCCTGATCAACAACGACATCATCGTCCTGGCGTCGCCCGAGATCGGCGGCCTGCCCGCTCCGATCGTCGGCCTCGTCGCCGCGGGCGGCCTCGCCGCCGCCCTCTCGACCGCTTCGGGCCTGCTGCTGGTGATCTCGTCGTCGGTCGCCAACGACGTGTACTACAAGAAGATCAACCCGGCTGCCACGGAGGCCAAGCAGCTCCTCGTGGGCCGCATCGCCATGGCGGGTGCGATCGTCGTGGCGGGATACCTCGGCATCAACCCTCCCGGATTCGTCGCCCAGGTGGTCGCGCTGGCGTTCGGCCTCGCCGCAGCCAGCTTCTTCCCGATCCTGGTGCTCGGCATCTTCTGGAAGAGGTGCACGGCGATGGGCGCCACGTGCGGCATGCTCGCGGGACTGGTCACCACGTCGGCCTACATGCTGTGGACCATCGACATCTACGGCAACTCCGCCGGGATCTTCGGCATCGCGGAGACGGGCTTCGGCACGATCGGCATGCTGATCAACTTCGCGGTCACCGTCGCCGTCTCGAAGGTGACGAAGGAGCCGACCGCGGAGATGCAGGAGCTGGTCGAGGAGATCCGGTTCCCCGGCAAGACGGCCCTGGTCGCGCGGCACGCAGCCGGGGAGGACCTGCACTGACCGCCTGACATCGGCACCAAGACGTACGACGCCCCGGAAAGCCTGGCTTTCCGGGGCGTCGTACGTGTGGCGCGGTGGTGCGGGCGGCTCAGATGCCGGTGCCCGCCGGGGCCCGAGAAGGTGATGCCGCTCGCGGTGAGGGTGCCGGTCGCGGAATTCCACAGGCCGCCGCCCATCGCAGCCTTCTGACCGTCCGTCGTTCACGGCGTCCGGCGACCTGCCGACGACCCACCGCCGGCGAGTAGGTTCGGTGACGACGATCACGTCCGTCCGAGGGAGAGAGCCTTGTCCGAGCAGACCCTGTCCAACCTGTCCCGCGAGGAGCGGCGCTTCGAGCCGCCCGCCGACCTGGCCGCCGATGCCAACGTCAAGGAGGAGGCCTACGCCCGTGCCGACTCCGACCGCGAGGCCTTCTGGGCCGAGGCGGCCGACCGGCTCGACTGGGGCCAGAAGTGGGACCAGGTCCTCGACTGGTCGAACCCGCCCTTCGCGAAGTGGTTCGTCGGCGGCACCATCAACGCCGCCGTCAACTGCGTGGACCGCCACGTCGATGCCGGCAACGGCGACAAGGTGGCCCTCCACTGGGTGGGCGAGCCCATCCACGACGGGGTGGCCGACACCCGCGACATCACGTACGCCCAGCTCAAGGACGAGGTCTCCAAGGCCGCCAACGCGCTGACCGAGCTCGGGGTGAAGAAGGGCGACCGGGTCGCGATCTACATGCCGATGATCCCCGAGGTCGTCGTCGCGATGCTCGCCTGCGCCCGACTCGGCGCGCCCCACACCGTGGTCTTCGGCGGCTTCTCCGCGGACGCCCTCGCCTCGCGCATCACCGACTGCGAGGCGCAGGTCGTGATCACCTCCGACGGCGGCTACCGCCGCGGCGCGGCCAGCGCGCTCAAGCCGGCCGTCGACGAGGCCGTCGAGAAGACCGCCGGACCTGATGGGCAGAGCCTCGTCCGCCACGTCCTCGTGGTCCGCCGTACGGGCCAGGACGTCGACTGGAACGAGGGTCGCGACGTGTGGTGGCACGACGCCGTCGACAACGCGTCGGCCGAGCACGAGGCCGAGCTGCACGACTCCGAGCACCCGCTCTACGTCATGTACACCTCCGGCACGACCGGCAAGCCGAAGGGCATCCTGCACACCACCGGCGGCTACCTCACCGGGACGTCGTACACCCACTGGTCGGTCTTCGACCTCAAGCCCGGCAGTGTCGATGAGCCCGGGGACGTCTACTGGTGCACCGCCGACGTCGGCTGGGTGACCGGCCACAGCTACATGGTCTACGGCCCGCTCGCCAACGGTGCGACGCAGGTGATGTACGAGGGCACGCCCGAGAAGGGCCGCTGGTGGCAGATCGTGCAGGACTACAAGGTGACGATCTTCTACACCGCGCCCACCGCGATCCGGACGTTCATGAAGCAGGGCCGCGAGGTCCCCGACGCGTACGACATGTCGTCGCTGCGGCTGCTCGGGTCGGTCGGCGAGCCGATCAACCCGGAGGCCTACGTCTGGTACCGCGAGGTCATCGGCGGTGACCGGTGCCCGGTCGTCGACACCTGGTGGCAGACCGAGACCGGCCAGATCATGATCAGCCCGCTGCCCGGCGTCACCGCCGGCAAGCCCGGCTCGGCGATGAAGGCGCTGCCCGGTGTCGGCGCGGACGTCGTGACCGACGACGGCGAGTCCGTGCCGGACGGCTCGGGCGGCTACCTCGTGCTGACCCAGCCGTGGCCGGCGATGCTGCGCACCCTGTGGGGCGACGACCAGCGCTTCAAGGACACCTACTGGTCGCGCTACGCCCAGCAGGGCTTCTACTTCGCCGGGGACGGCGCGAAGAAGGACGAGGACGGCGACCTCTGGATGCTCGGGCGCGTCGACGACGTGATGAACGTGTCGGGCCACCGCCTCTCGACGACCGAGATCGAGTCGGCGCTGGTGTCGCACCCGAAGGTCGCCGAGGCGGCGGTCGTGGGTGCGGCCGACGAGACGACCGGCCAGGCGGTCTGCGCCTTCGTCATCCTCCGCGACAGTGCTACCGAAGGGGGGGCCGGCGACGGCGGGCCCGACATCGTCGAGGAGCTGCGCAAGCACGTGCAGAAGGAGATCGGCGCGATCGCCAAGCCGCGCCAGATCATGGTCGTGCCGGAGCTGCCCAAGACCCGCTCCGGCAAGATCATGCGCCGCCTGCTCAAGGACGTCGCCGAGCACCGCGAGGTGGGCGACGTGACCACCCTCGCCGACTCGACGGTGATGGACCTGATCAAGGACAAGGAAGGCTCGGCGGCCTCCGAGGACTGACGGCTCGCGCTGGGTATCTAGGGACGAAATGGTGGGCGAAAGGGCCTCCCGACCTACCAGGTCGTCCCTAGATACCCCCCGGCGTGCGTGCGGGTGCTCACTAGGGTGACGAGGTGACCGACACCCCGCGCGCCGAGGTCGCCGTCATCGGCGGCACCGGCTTCTACTCGTTCCTCGCCGACGCGACCGAGCACGCCGTCGCGACGCCGTACGGCGATCCCTCCGGCCCGGTCTCGATCGGCGAGGTCGCCGGTCGGCGGGTCGCGTTCGTGCCGCGGCACGGCGCGCACCACGACTTCCCGCCGCACGCCATCCCCTACCGCGCGAACGCGTGGGCGCTGCGGTCGATCGGCGTACGTCAGGTGCTGGCGCCGTGCGCCGTCGGCGGGCTCCGGGACACCGTGGCGCCGGGCGACCTGGTCGTGCCCGACCAGCTGGTCGACCGCACGCACCGCCGGATCGGGTCGTACGTCGAGTCGGGCGCGGTGCACCTGCCGTTCGCCGACCCCTACTGCCCGGGCGTCTCGGCCGCGCTGGCCGCGGCCGACCCGGACGTCACGACGGGCGGCACGATGGTGGTCATCGAGGGTCCGCGGTTCTCGACGCGCGCGGAGTCGCGGCACTACGCCGGGCAGGGCTGGGACCTCATCAACATGACCGGCGCCCCCGAGGCACAGCTCGCCCGCGAGATGGGGCAGTGCTACGCGCCGCTCGCCCTCGTGACCGACATGGACGCCGGGGCCGAGTCCGGCGCGGGCGTCGGCCAGGACGAGGTCTTCGCCCTCTTCAGGCAGAACCTCGAGCGGCTGACCGGCATCCTGGCCGCGGCCGTCGAGGCACTGCCCGACCCCGCTGGCTGCACCTGCGCGACGTGGTCCGACGGGATCGACCTGACCTACGAGGTGCCGGGCGCGTGAGGGTGCTGCTGACCGGCTCGGCCGGATTCATCGGCGCGGCGATCGGACGACAGCTCGCCGCGGCCGGGCACGAGGTGGTCGGCGTCGACCTGATGCTCGACTCGGCCCACGGCTCGTCCGTGCCGCCGGAGGGCACGCTCCGGCTCGACGTCCGCGACGCAGGCTCGGAGGCCTGGACCGACGCGCTGCGCGGGGTCGACGTCGTCTGCCACCAGGCCGCACTGGTCGGCGCCGGCGTGCGCGTCGGGGACCTGCCGGCGTACGCCTCCCACAACGACCTCGGCACCGCCGCCCTGCTCGCCGCGATGCACGAGGCGGAGGTCGACCGGCTCGTGCTCGCGAGCTCGATGGTGGTCTACGGCGAAGGCCGCTACGCCTGCCCCGACCACGGGTCCCAGCTGCCTCCGGTCCGGTCGGTCGCGGCACTGGAGGCGGGCGACTTCGACAACCACTGCCCGGTCTGCGACCGCCCGCTCGATTGGGAGCTGGTGCCGGAGGACGCCCGGCTCGACCCGCGCAGCAGCTATGCCGCGAGCAAGCTCGCGCAGGAGCACTACGCCTCGTCGTGGGTACGCCAGGCCGGCGCCGCCGCGGTCGCGCTGCGCTACCACAACGTCTACGGCCCGATGATGCCGCGCGACACCCCCTACAGCGGCGTGGCCGCGATGTTCCGCTCGTCGCTCGAGCGCGGCGAGGCGCCGCAGGTCTACGAGGACGGCGGGCAGGTGCGCGACTTCGTGCACGTCGACGACGTCGCCCGCGCCAACGTGCTCGCCCTGGCGGCGGTCGCCTCCGGCAGTACGCCGCGCTGGTCGGCCTACAACGTCTGCTCCGGTCGTCCGGTGACGATCCTCGACGTGGCCACCCGCGTCGCCGAGGGCACCGGCCGCGACATCGCACCCGAGGTGACGGGCGGCTTCCGGCCCGGCGACGTGCGCCACGTCGTCGCCTCCCCGGACCTCGCCTCGCGCGAGCTCGGCTTCACCGCGGAGGTCGGACCCGACGAGGGGCTGCGCGCCTTCGCGACCGCACCACTGCGGGCCTGAGCCTCACCAGCTCGTGTAGAGCAGGTGCTCGACGACGAGCGCGGTGAGCACCTGGAGCGCCAGCCCCCAGCGCCGCCAGCCGCCGGGGAGCAGGGCCACCGAGATCGTCAGCCACGGCACGAACGGCAGCCAGATCCGCTCGACCTCGGCCTTCGACATCCGGCTCAGGTCGGCGATCGCGACCGTCAGTGCGGCCGCCCCGGCGAGCACCGCGACGGTCCGCGCAGCGCCCGTGTGGCGGCGCGCGGCGACCGCCAGCCCCGCACCGAGGAGCGGTCCGCCCGAGACCAGCAGGGCGCCGAGGTTGCCCCATGCCCAGTAGGAGAACGGGCGGGTCTTGGCGATGCCGTCCCAGTAGCGGTCGGCGAGGACGGGGTAGGCCTCCCACCACGCGAAGCCCAGCGCCGCGAAGCCCAGGACCACCGCGAGCGCAACGAGGGCGGCGACCGGCAGCGGCCACCACGACCGCGCCAGCCACAGCACGGCCAGCGCCAGGATCCCCAGCAGCGGCAGGCCGTAGGAGCTCATCACGCACCAGCCGAGCAGCAGCCCGGCGACGGCACCCCAGCCGAGCAGGCCACCGCGACCGGTGGCGCGGGCCGAGGCCGCGAGCGCGGCCAGCCCCCAGGCGGCCAGCGCGGTGAAGACCGCGTCGCCGGACACCGCGAGGAACACCGCGGCCGGGGAGAGGACCAGGAACGGCGCCGCGAGGCGCGCCCACCGCTCGGCGCCGAGCAGCCGGAGCGTCACCATCGTCGCCAGCGGGATGGTCGCCGCGATGACGGCCACGACCAGCGCCGCCACCAGGTCGCCGCCGAGCCCGAGGCGCACCAGCGCGACGTGGAGGAGCACCGCGCCGGGCGGGTGGCCGGCCAGGTGGATCGGCCAGTTGTCCGCGGCGGAGTACGGGATGCGGTCGACGTACTCGCGGAGCATCGCCGGCACGTCGCTGATCTCCCGCGCGGACACCATGTACTCGGTCGGGCTGGTCATCACGCGGGTGAGCCCGACCTCGCCGTCGACCAGCGCGAGGGAGACGAGCCACGCCAGCCCGACGACGTACGACGCCAGCAGCAGCCGGCGCCACGACAGCGTCCGGGCGACCGCCTCGCCGCGCCACACGCCGGCCACGGCGAGCAGGACGGCGACCAGGCTGGCCGGCGAGGCCCTGAGGTCGACGAAGCCGTGCAGCGGCGGCAGACCGAGCATGTCGCTGCGAGCGTCGACGTCCCAGCCGGCGAGCGGCGGGACGACGAACGACGCCGTCACGACGACCAGGGCGACCCCCAGACCGACCGCCGCACGGCGTGAGGCGGTGGCGTCGGTCATGTGCGCCAGCCTAGGGACGACGCTCCACCCGGCCCGCCCGCCGCAGCGGATGTCACCAGTCCGTAAGGGTGAGAACCATGGCTTGCACCGGATCGCCTGACTAGCGTCCGTCACGTGCCCACCTGCGACCTCGTCCTCCCCTGTCGCGACGAAGGGCCTGCGCTGGAGGCGTTGCTGCCGCGGGTGTCCGAGGTGTTCTCGGTGATCGTGGTCGACAACGGCTCGCGCGACGACACGGCCGAGGTCGCGCGCCGACTGGGCGCCCGCGTCGTCACCGAGTCGACACCCGGGTACGGCGCCGCGGTGCACGCCGGGGTCGAGGCCGCGACCGCCGACTACGTCGCGGTCATGGACGGCGACGGCTCGTTCGACCCCGACCAGCTGCTCCCGCTGCTCGCCGACGTCACGTCCGGCCGCGCCGACATCGCCGTGGGTCGACGTCGTCCGGTCGCACGGGGGGTGTGGCCCTGGCACGCCCGGGCGGGCAACACGCTCATCACGGCCTGGCTGCGCCGCCGGATCCGGATGGACGCCCACGACATCGCCCCGATGCGGGTGTGCCGGCGCCAGGCGCTGCTCGACCTCGGGCTGCAGGACCGCCGCTTCGGCTACCCGGTCGAGCTCCTCCAGGCCGTGACCCGGGCAGGCTGGCGGGTCAGCGAGCACGACGTCGACTACCACCCCCGCGCCGTGGGCACTCGGTCGAAGGTGTCGGGCTCGGTGAGCGGGACCCTGCGGACCGCGCGCGACTTCGCAAAGGTGCTGCGATGAAGGTGCTGACGATGAAGGTGCTGCTGGTCGCCAAGGCACCCGTCGCCGGTCGCGTGAAGACCCGGCTCGGTGCGCTGGTCGGTGCCGACGAGGCGGCCGACCTCGCCGCCGCCGCGCTCCTCGACACCCTCGACGCCTGCCGCGAGGCCGGGGCGGAGGGCCACCTCAGCCTCGCCGGCGACCTGTCCGACGCGGTGCGCGGCGACGCGATCCGGGTCGCCCTCGACGGCTGGACGATCACCCCCCAGCGAGGCGACGGGTTCGCCGAGCGGCTCGTGGGCGCCCACGCCGACGCCGGTCCCGGGCTGGTCGTCCAGATCGGGATGGACACCCCGCAGGTCACGGCCGCGGCCCTCCACGAGGTCGCCGCCGCGATGGCCGACCACGACGCCGTCCTCGCGCCGGCCACCGACGGCGGCTGGTGGGCGCTCGCCCGCCGGGACGCGGACGTCGTACGACACCTGGCGCAGGTGCCGATGTCGACGGACACCACGTTCGCCGACACCCAGCGTGCCCTCGAGCGGGCCGGCGCGCGGGTGGCGCAGGCCGCCGCGATGACCGACGTCGACACCCCGGACGACGCGGACCTCGTCGCCCGGCTGGCGCCGGAGACCCGCTTCGCCGAGGCGTGGCGGACCCTCCGGGCGGAGGAGGCGTCGTGATCGAGCAGTCGTTCAGCGAGGTCTTCGCCGGCGCACTCGGCGGCGCCCCGACGGTCGTGGTCGGGATCGGTGCGGAGCCGGTGGCGCTGCCGGTCCACCTCTGGAGTCGGCCGGCCGACGAGTCCGACCACGCGATCGTCGCCCTGTGCGACGGGCCCACCCTGGACATCGGCTGCGGCCCGGGACGGCTGACCGAGGCACTGTCGACCCACGGCCACGTCACGCTCGGGATCGACGTCGTGCCGGCCGCCGTCGCGATGACCATCGAGCGCGGTGTCCCGGCGATGCGGCGCAACGTCTTCGACCCGCTCCCGGGCGAGGGCCGCTGGCACACCGCGCTCCTCGCCGACGGCAACATCGGCATCGGCGGCGACCCGGTCCAGCTGCTGCGCCGGGTGCGTGCGGTCGTGGTCCCCGGCGGCCGCGTCGTCGTCGAGCTCGACCGGCCCGGCGCCGCGCTCGTGACCTGCTGGGCCGCGCTGGAGGCCCGTGACTGCCGCAGCCGGCCCTTCCGCTGGGCCACGCTCGGCGTCGACGACATCGTGCCGACCGCAACCGCGGCGGGACTCCACGTCCTCGGCGTGCACCGGTTCGGCGACCGCTGGGCGGCGGTCCTGTCGGAGGCGGCGGCGTGACGCCGCGGCTCGCACCCCCGACGCCGGACCTCTTCACCTCGCGGCTCCGCTCTCCTGCGGTCGCGGCCCGGGTCGGCCTCTGGCTCGGCATCGCGTTCGGCCTCTGCTTCGTCACCGGGCTCATCAGCCACTACGCCCAGCTGCCCAGCCATCCCGTGCCGTTCCCGACGAGTCCGAGCTGGGGCTACCGCCTCACCCAGGGGCTGCACGTCACCTCCGGGATCGCCGCGATCCCGCTCCTGCTGGTGAAGCTGTGGTCGGTCCTGCCCAAGCTGTTCGAGGGCCTCCCGTTGCGCGACCCCCGGGCCCTGCTCCTCACCAGCCTCGAACGCGCCTCGATCGCCGTCCTCGTCGCCTCCGCGATCTTCCAGCTCGCGACCGGCGTGGCCAACGCGGCCCAGTGGTACCCCTGGACCTCCTTCTCCTTCCGCACCACCCACTACGCCATCGCCTGGGTCGCCATCGGGGCGCTCGTCGTGCACATCGCGGTGAAGCTGCCGATCATCCGCGACGTGCTGACCAGCGACATCGACGCCACCACCCACGACCGGGCCACCGCGACGAGCCCCGGAGCGTTGTCGCGGCGCGGACTCGTGCGTACGACGTTCGCCGCCGCAGCGGTCGCCACCCTCGCGACGGCTGGCGGCACCGTGACCTGGCTGCGCCAGGCGTCCGTCTTCGCGGTCCGCACCGGCGAGGGACCGGGCGGCGTGCCGATCAACAAGTCGGCCCGCGCGGCCCGCGTCGAGGAGTCCGCGACCTCGTCCGACTGGCGACTCGAGATGGTCGTCGACGGCACGGTCGCCCGCTCGCTGACGTACGCCGACCTCCGCGCGATGCCGCAGCGGACCGTCGACCTGCCGATCGCCTGCGTCGAGGGCTGGAGCGCGCAGGGCACCTGGTCCGGCGTCCGGCTGGCCGACCTGCTGGCCTCGGTCGACGCGCCCGCGGACCGTGACGTGGTGGTCACCTCGCTCCAGGAGTCCGGACCGTTCCGGCGTACGACCCTGCCGGCGAACTTCGCCTCGGACGAGCGCACCCTCCTGGCGCTCGACCTGTCCGGCGAGCCGCTGGCGCTCGACCACGGCTACCCGTGCCGGCTGATCGCGCCGAACCGGCCGGGCGTGCTGCAGACCAAGTGGCTGTCGCGGATCGAGGTGTCGACATGAGGACACGGCTCGCGATCGGCACCCTCGGCGTGCTGGTCGGTCTCTACGGAGCCGTGCTGCTCCTGACCCGCCAGGATCCCGGGCAGTGGCTCGAGGTCGGCATCTGGTTCGGCGTGGGGGTGGCGGCGCACGACGTCGCGCTGTCCGCGCTGGTGATCGGCGCCTGCGCCGTCGGGGCGCGACTGCTCCCGCAGGCGTGGCGCGCGCCGGCGACCATCGCCCTCGTGGTGTGGGGCACGCTGACGGTCGCGACCGTCCCGATGCTGACGCGGGCGGGTGCGCGCGCCGACAACCCGACGCTGCTCGATCGGCCCTACGCCGCCACGTGGTGGACGATGAGTGCGATCGTGGTCCTGCTCGTGGCCGCCGCCGGGTACCTCCGGGCGCGCCGGTCCCGGCCGAAGGGGTGATCGACGTGGCGAAGGTGCTGGTCGTCGACGACGACCCCACCGTGCGCGAGGTCGTCGTCTCCTACCTCCGGGCCGCGGGGCATGACGTCCGCGAGGCGATCGACGGCGCCAGTGCCCTCGACGCCGTGCGCGAGGAGCCCGCCGACCTCATCGTCCTGGACCTGATGATGCCGGGGCTCGACGGGCTCGAGGTCGCGCGCCGGCTGCGGGTCACCTCCGACGTGCCCATCGTGCTGCTCACCGCACTGGGCAGCGAGCAGGACCGCGTGGTCGGCCTCGAGATCGGCGCCGACGACTACGTCACCAAGCCGTTCAGCCCGCGCGAGCTGGTGCTGCGCGTCGACTCGATCCTGCGGCGCGCCTCCGGGAGCCTCGACACCAGCACGCCCCCGGTCCTCACCGACGGCGACCTCGTCGTCGACCGCGCCCGCCGGCTCGTGACGAAGGGCGGGCAGGAGACGGCGCTGACGGTGCGGGAGTTCGACCTGCTGGCCTTCCTCGTGTCTCGACCGGGCATCGCGTTCTCCCGTGACGACCTGCTCCAGCAGGTGTGGGGCTGGTCGTTCGGCGACCAGTCGACCGTCACGGTCCACGTCCGACGGCTGCGCGAGAAGGTCGAACCCGACCCGACCAACCCGGTGCGGCTCCGCACCGTCTGGGGCGTCGGCTACCGCTGGGAGGCAACGTCATGAGCGACCCCGCATGAGCGACCTCGCCGAGATCTGGGTCGTCGCGATCGGCAGCGGCGTGATCGTCGGGCTGCTGGGCCTGCTCGCGGGCTGGGCGCTGCGTCACCGCTCGCTGCGCTGGCAGCTCGCCGTCGTCGGGGTCGTCACCACCCTCACGGTCCTGCTCGGCGTGCAGGCGATCTCGCGGCGGATGCTGATCTCCGACCACGACCGCTCCGTCGTGCTCATCGTGACGAGCGCCGCCGCGGTGGTGTCGTTGATCGTCGCGCTGGTGCTGGCCACTGCGCTCGTCCGGTGGTCGCAGTCACTGCGCGAGGACGTACGCCGCGTCGGTGCGGGCGGCCACGTCGCGGCCGTCCGCCGCGGGCCGGCGGAGTTCCAGGACCTGGCCGCCGAGCTCGAGTCCGCCAACCGGCGCCTCGCCGAGGCACGCGAACGCGAGCAGCAGCTCGAGGTGTCGCGCCGCGAGCTGGTGTCGTGGGTGTCCCACGACCTGCGCACGCCGCTTGCCGGCATCCGGGTGATGGCGGAGGCCCTCGAGGACGGGATCGCCGCCGACCCCGTGCGCTACCACCGCCAGATCCGTGGGGAGGTCGACCGGATGGTGCTGATGGTGGACGACCTCTTCGAGCTCTCGCGCATCCACTCCGGCCAGCTCGTCGTGGCGCCGCAGCCCGTGGTGCTCGGCGACCTGGTCAGCGAGGCACTCGCCGCGGCCGACCCGGTGGCCCGGGCCCGGGGCGTACGCCTCGACGGCGAGGTGCCGCACGGCCTGCAGGTCGACGCCGACCCGGCGGGCCTCACCCGCGTGCTGGCCAACCTCATCGTCAACGGCATCCGCCACACCCCCGCCGACGGTTCGGTGCACGTGCTCGCCCGGCCGGTCGACGGCGGCATCGAGCTCGCGGTGACCGACGGCTGCGGCGGCATCGACGACGAGGCCCGCGAGCGGGTCTTCGAGGTCGGCTACCGCGGCACGTCGGCCCGCACCCCCGAGGGCCTCGAGGTCCAGGACGTGCACACCGCCCGAGCCGGGCTCGGCCTCGCCATCGTCAAGGGGATCGTGGAGGCCCACCACGGCCGTGTCGCGGTCGACAACGTCGCGTCCGGCTGCCGCTTCCAGGTGGTCCTTCCCGCCTAGTCGAGTCGCCTATTCGTCGTCCGGGTCCGCCGACTCGACCTGGGCCTTCGTCGAGGCGAGCAGGACGATCACGCCGACGACGGCCGCGAGGAGCGAGGCCAGCAGGATCGCGATCTTCGCCTCGTCGGTCAGCAGGTCGGCGCCCGGGAAGGAGAGCCCGGCGATGAAGATCGAGACCGTGAATCCGATGCCGCCGACGGCGCCGAGCCCGATGACCATCGGCCAGGTGGTGCCGTCGGGCAGCCGCCCCAGCCCGAGGCGTACGGCGGCGAACGACGCCACGAAGATGCCGAGCGGCTTGCCGAGCACGAGTCCGAGCATGATGCCGAGGCCGACCGGCTCGGTGAAGACCTTGCCGATGGCACCGAGCTCGACGCCGGCGTTGGCGAGCGCGAAGACGGGCAGGACGACGTACGCCGACAGCGGGTGCAGCGAGGTCTGGAGCCGCTCGACGACGGAGACCGACTCCTTGAGCAGGAACCTCATCCGGGCCAGCTCGTCGGGGTTGAGGTGGCGGTCGCGCAGCGCCGTCCCGGCGTACTCGCGGGCGACGTCCTCGTTGAGCAGGGGACGCGCCGGGGCGAGCAGCCCGATCGCGACACCGGCGAGCGTGGCGTGCACGCCCGACTCGAGCAGGGCGAACCACACGCCGACGCCGAGGACGGCGTAGAACACCACCGTCCAGATCTTGAGGTACTTGGCGACGGCCATCACGCCGAGCAGCCCGATCGCCAGCGCCAGCCAGCCGAGCGACAGCTCGGAGGTGTAGAAGATCGCGATCACCAGGATCGCCCCTATGTCGTCGACGATCGCCAGCGTCAGCAGGAAGAGACGGGCTGCCGACGGGATCCGCCGCCCGAGGATGCCGAGCACCCCGACCGCGAAGGCGATGTCGGTGGCCATCGGGATGCCCCAGCCTGCACTGCCGTCGCTGCCGGGCGGGTTGAGCGCGAGGTAGAGGCCCGCCGGAACGACCATCCCGCCGATCGCGGCGACGATCGGCAGGGCTGCGGTCTTGGGGTCGCGCAGGTCGCCGTTGACCAGCTCGTACTTGATCTCGAGCCCGACGACGAAGAAGAAGATGACCATGAGGGCGTCGTTGACCCAGTGCTGCAACGACTCGTCGAGGTGCAGCGGCCCGGCGTCGAGGACGATGTGGGCGTGCCACAGCGAGTCGTACGACGACGACCACGGGCTGTTGGCCCACACCAGTGCGATCGCCGCGGCGAGCAGCAGCAGCAGCGAGCCGGCGGCCTCGACCCGGAGGAACTCGCGCACCGGTCGCGCCACGAGCCGCGCAAGGGGGCGGTTGCTGGCGAGGTAGACCGGCCCGGTCTCCCAGAGGTCGTCGCCGGGACCTGGCGAGTGGGGGTCGTGCGGGCGTGAGGCCATGGGCTGGCGCATTCCTTCGGGGTGGACGGGGTAACTCATGACCGAGACAGACCGTCACGGGCCGACCAGACTTCCCGGCTCACCTGCACCCCACTCTAGTCGCAGGCTGGGCGGCCGTGGCCCGTTGGTAGGGTCGCAGCCGTCAGCTCACCGGCGTACACGCAAAGGTTCCTCCACATGGCCAACGAACCGATCAAGGACACCGATCCGACGATCGGCAAGCTCGTCGTCGATGCCCAGCGCGACATCTCCACGCTCATCTCCAAGGAGATCGAGCTCGCCAAGAGCGAGCTCAAGATCAGCGTGAAGCACGGCGGCGTCGGGATCGGCCTGTTCGCCGGGGCGGCCTTCCTCGGCCTTCTCGCGATCATCATGCTGTCGGTCTCGCTGGCCTACTTCATCCACTGGAACGGCAACGGCCTCGACCTCCACTGGGCGTTCCTGATCGTCTTCGCGTTCTACGTCCTCATCGCCGCGCTGCTCGCCTTCATCGGGATGAAGCAGGTCAAGCAGGTCAAGGGACCGGAGAAGGCGATCCGGCAGGGCAAGCAGATCCCCGACGCCCTCAAGGGCCACGGCTGAGGCTCACCGGACGCAGGTGCCGGTGTCGACCGGGGCCTTCCGGGTGAGGCCTCGTGCCGCCGACTCGCTCACCTGGCTGGCCGTCAGCGCGTAGCCGGTGTCCTTGTCGCTGACCGACGCGGCGAAGACCATGCCCGCGACGTCGCCGCCCGACGTCACGATCGGGCCGCCGGAGTTGCCCGGCCGGATGAGCGCGCGCAACGAGAAGACCTGACGGATGACCGTGCCGTCGCCGTAGATGTCGGGCGAGCGCAGCCGCTGCTGCGACCGGATGCGACCGACCTCCACGTCGTAGGGGCCGTCCTCCGGGTAGCCGAGGACAGCGACGTTGTCGCCCGTCTCGGCGGCCGTGTCGAGGGTGAGGTGCGGCACGCCGGTGTCGGGCAGCGCGAGGACCGCGATGTCGAGGTCGGCGTCGTAGAGCACGACGGACGCGACGACCGACGAGCCGGCCACCTCGACCTCGGGTCGGGTGACGCCGGCGACCACGTGCGCGTTGGTCATCAGCCGGCCCGGCGCGTAGAAGAAGGCGGTGCCCTCGACGCCGCCACCGCAGCCGTTGGAGCCGCGGACCTTGACGACGCTCGACTGCGCGACGACCACGTCGGGGTCGGTCAGCATCCGCTTGTCGCCGGGCTCGACCGCGACGATCCGCTCGGGCGCGAAGGGTTCGAGGTAGCGCGGGAAGAACGTCGTGCCGACGACGTTGTTGAAGGCCTGGAGCACCCGGCTCGAGTCGGCCGGGAGGGTCGCGTCGACCTTGGCGAGGATCGCCGAGTCGCGCACCTGCGGGGTGATCCCGCTGATGCGGGTGCCGGAGACCGCCACGCCGAGGGCCCACGCCACGAGCAGCACGGCGACCGCGCTGAGCGCGGACCCGCCGACCGCGTCGACCGCCCGGATCGGCTGCCACGTGATGCGCGCCCGGATGCGGGATCCGGCCAGCTGGAAGACCGCCTGACCCAGCGACGCGGCGGCGATCACGATGAAGAGCGCACCCAACGAGACCCACAGCGACGGGGCCGCATCCCCGAGCGCGAGCGGCGCCGCCCAGATCCCGAGCAGGCCGCCGAGCAGCAGGCCCGCGGTCGCGAACGCCCCGGTGATGAACCCCTGCCAGTAGCCCGAGAGGGCATAGATCCCCACGAGTGCGAGCAGGCACCAGTCGAGGACGTTCACTGCCTACTCCTCGAGCCTGGTGTTCTGCGCCGGATTGTCCGCGAGGTCGGTGCCTCTGGGCACACCCTGCAGCATGTGGTCCGGCAGGTCACGCATCCGCGCCCGGTCCCAGTCCTCGCCCCAGCCGAGGTAGGAGAACAGCCGGGCGATGATCCCGGCGGTGAAGCCCCACAGGATCACGTCGCGACCGGGGCCGATCAGGAAGCCCGGCCCCGTCCATCCGCTCGGGTGGCGGACGTTGATCCGGTTGTCCGGGTCGAGGAGGTCGGCGATCGCGACCCGGTGGATCTCGTGCACCTCGTCGGGGCTCGCGATGCGTACGTCGCCGGGGTGGCGCCAGTAGCCGAGGATCGGGGTGACCGCGAAGTTGCTCGGCGGCAGCCACAGCTCGGGCAGCTCGCCGAAGACCTCGACCTCGGACGGGTCGAGGCCGATCTCCTCCCAGGCCTCGCGGAGCGCCGCGTCCACCGGGGCCTCGCCGTCGTCGAGCCGGCCGCCCGGGAAGGACACCTGTCCCGGGTGGGATCGCATGTGGTGGGCGCGCTCGGTGAGCAGCAGCTCGCCGCGGTGGGCGAGGTCGTCGGGACCGGGCCGGTCGGGACCGTCGGGATCGACCTCGCGGTCCGCGAACACCATCAGAACGGCGCCGCGGCGCGGGTCGCTGTCCTCGGGCGGCATGAAGCGGGTGAGCTCGTGGACGCTGATCGTCGACGCCGCCTCCACCACCGGGGCGAGCCACCCGGGCAGGTCGCTCACAAGGTCATCCCGAGGTGCTGGGCGACCAGCTCCCTGACCTCGGCGACCGATTCGACACCACCCGAGGACTGCCCGACGACCTCGCCGTCGGCGTCGACGAAGAGGAACGCCGGCAGCCCACGCCGTCCGATCGCGAACGCGGTCTCGGTCATCAGGTCGCCGCCGGGGTCGGCGATCGACGGGTAGGTGACCCCGGTGTCCTCCGCCAGCGCCAGCGCGGCGGCCGGCTGCACGTCGTTGAAGTCGATGCCGATCACGGCCACCCGGTCGCCGTACTGCTGGTGGAACTCCTCGAGCGCCGGCATCTCCAGGCGGCAGGGCTCGCACCGGGCCTGCCAGAGGTTGATCACGGTGGGACCGCGCAGCGAGGAGAGCTCGACGTCGGGACCACCACCGAGGCACGGCAGCGTCACCTCCGGCAGCCCACCCTCGACCGGTGCACCGCTGCCGGGCTCGCAGTCGAGCATCCCGATCCGGTCCTTGACGGCGCGGAGCTCGGCGGTGTCGACCTCGACGTCGGGCGGGCGCACGACGATGCCGCCGTCGTCGTAGGACCAGACGGCGTAGAGCCCCGCGACGGTCGCGAGGACCACGACGGCGAGGAGGAGCTTCCTCACGCGGGCCCCTGGGTGGTGACGAGCTTCTCCGCCACGATCGGGTCGGTCGGGCCGACGCCGTAGGACGGGCACAGCTTCGCGAGCGGGCAGGCGCCGCAGGCCGGCTTCTTGGCGTGGCAGCGGCGGCGGCCGTGCCAGATGAGGTGGTGCGACAGCATCGTCCAGTCGCGCTTGGGGAAGAGCGCTGCGACGGCGTGCTCCACCTTGACCGGGTCGGTCTCCTCGGTCCAGCCGAAGCGACGGGCCAGCCGCCCGAAGTGGGTGTCGACGGTGATCCCCGGCAGGCCGAAGGCGTTGCCCAGCACGACGTTGGCGGTCTTGCGCCCGACCCCGGGGAGCTTGACGAGGTCGTCGAGCCTCGCCGGCACGACGCCGTCGTGGTCCGCGACGAGCGCCTGGCTGAGCTTGAGCAGCGCGTCGGTCTTGGCACGGAAGAAGCCGAGCGGGCCGAGCAGCTGTTCGAGGTGCTCGCGCGGGGCCGCGGCCATCGCCTCGGGGGTCGGGTACGCCGCGAAGAGAGCGGGGCTGGCGGCGTTGACCCGCCGGTCGGTGGTCTGCGCCGAGACCACCGTGACGACGAGGCACTCGAAGGGGCTGGTGAAGTCGAGCTCGGCAGCCGCGTCGGGGTAGGTCGCGGCAAGGATCCGGTCCATCCGGCGGGCCCGGCGCACGAGCGCCGTGTCGGGCTTGATCTTCTCGATCGGGGCAGGCACGGGCCCAGCGTACGGTCCGCTGCCGACACCCCGGAGGGTGACGCGGAGCGGCACGATCGTGGGGCGAGGGGAGGGATGAGAGGGGAGAGTCGCTTTTGTGACCCGGACCACGGCTAGGATCATCCCGATCCCGATGGACCATCGCCGGGCAGGGCACGGGGCGCACCGAATCATGGAGGAATGACGTGGACAACGACGTGCTCAGGCAGGCACCGCTGTTCAGCTCGCTCGACGACGAGGCGGCCACCGCCCTGGGCGGCTCCATGGCCGAGACGACGCTGCGGCGCGGCGAGGTCCTCTTCCACGAGGGCGACTCCGGCGACAAGCTCTACGTCGTCACCGAGGGCAAGGTGAAGCTCGGCCGCTCGGCCTCCGACGGCCGCGAGAACCTGCTCGCGATCATGGGTCCCGGCCAGATGTTCGGCGAGCTCTCCCTCTTCGACCCCGGTCCGCGCTCGGCCACGGTCACCGCGGTCACCGACGCCACCTTCGCCTCGCTGTCGCACGAGGACCTGCTGAAGTGGCTCGACGGCCGCCCGCAGGTCGCCCGCGGCCTGCTGTCCCAGCTCGCCGGCCGGCTCCGCAAGTCCAACGACGTCGTCGCCGACCTGGTCTTCTCCGACGTCCCGGGCCGCGTCGCCAAGGCGCTGCTCGACCTCGCCGACCGCTTCGGCCGCACCGCCGACGACGGCGTCCACGTCCACCACGACCTCACCCAGGAGGAGCTCGCCCAGCTGGTCGGCGCCTCCCGCGAGACGGTCAACAAGGCGCTCGCCGACTTCGCCTCGCGCGGCTGGCTGCGTCTGGAGCCCCGCTCCGTGGTGATCATGGACCTCGAGCGGCTCTCGCGCCGCGCCCGCTGAAGCTTCTCCGCTGCTGCTGACCCCCGCACCGGCGCTCGTCTGCGTCGTAGGTGATGAAGGGGGTGTCCGAACATGACCGATCGATCCGGGTTCGACGGGTTCGTCCGGGCGCGCGGTCCTGCCCTCGCCCGGACGGCGTACCTCCTCACCGGTGACCACCACCTCGCCGAGGACCTCGTGCAGGCCGCGCTGGTGCAGGCCGCCAAGCACTGGGAGCGCATCGAGACCTCGCCCGAGGCGTACGTCCGCCGCACGATGTACCACCAGAACATCTCCTGGTGGCGGCGCCGCAAGCTCGCCGAGACGTCGCTGGAGTCGTACGACTCCCCGGTGCCGGCGGCCGACCCGACGATCCGACTGACCCTCGAGCAGGCCCTGCGCCGGCTCACGCCGCGACAGCGCACCGTGCTGGTGCTGCGCTACTTCGAGGACCTCACCGAGGTCCAGACGGCCGCCGAGCTGGGCATCTCCAGCGGCGCGGTCAAGTCCATGTCGCGCGACGCCCTGCGCCGCCTGCGCGACCTGGCCCCCGAGCTCGCCGACCTGGTGGGAGCAGACGCATGACCAGCCCGTCACACACCGACCTGCGCGCGGAGCTCGCCTCCCTCGCCGAGACCCAGCCCTTCTCCCCCGACCCGTCCGCGTGGGACCGCGGCCGCCGGGCGCGGCGTCGTACGCGCGTCTCCCGTGCGGGTGCAGCGCTGCTGGCCGTCGTCGCCCTCGTCGTCGGGATCGGCGCGATCGCCGTACGTCCCGACCGGGAAGCGCCGCAGCCGGCTGGCGAGATGCCCGGCGGTGCGATCCCGAGCCGGATCGACTACGTCCCCGGGGACTTCGAGGACGACTACGCGATCGGCCGGGCGTCCGTGGCGCTGGGTGGCAACGGCCTCGTGCTGATCGGCGCAGAGGATGGTCGGTCCCACCACTTCCCGATCGACGGAAGGGTGGTCGCGCTGTCCCCTGACGGCTATCAGGTCGCCTGGTGGAGCGGTGGTGACGCCACTCCCGTGGGCGACCGGATCCAGTTCGCCGACCTGCGCACCGGTGAGGTGACGGAGTTCGCGCACAACGGGGGCCGCGGAGCCACGGTCACGTCGATCACGTGGCAACCGGACTCGGCCCGGCTGCGGTGGAACGGCATGGACGACGACGGTGCACGGGTCGCGGCCTGGATCGACGTCGCCGGCCCGTCGGAGAACAATGACATCCAGGGCCGCTTCGGCGCGCGCGGCATCCCCTCCCCCAGCTTCGACATGGTCGCGCTGGACTCGGACGGCGAGGTCATGGCGGCGCCGTTCGAGCGGATCCCACCGCGTCGGAGCAGCCGGGTCTCGGGCATCTCGGTCGACCGCACGCTCCCCGCCGACCTCTATCGCGACGGTGCAGTGGTGACCCCGGTCGGCTGGGCCGACGAGGACACGCTCGTGGCGATCATCGACCCGCCACCGAGCGACGTCGTCGAGCGGCCGCGGCTGGCCCTTCTCACCTCGCCCGACGTCCCGGAGGCGGAGTGGACCTACCGCGAGTTCCTGCCGCGGCTGCCACCCGAGGCGAGCAGCTTCGCCGTCGACCTGATCCCGGACCTCACCGGCGATCCGGACCAGGAGCTCACGCACGACTTCGCCGCCGAGCCGGCCGACGAGCCGGGGTCGGCCCGGTGGGTCTACGGTGCGGCCGGGGTGCTGGCGGTCCTGTCCGGTCTCGTGTTCCTCGCCGTGACGGGTCGACGCCGCGCGTAAGTTCTTTTCCGTGGATGCCACCCGGGACGCCTCGGTCCTGCGTCGTACGTGGTGAAGGGGGTCCGGTGACCACAGCAGACAGGCACGGCTTCGACGAGTTCGTCGCCGCCCGCAGCGCGGCGCTGTCACGCACGGCGTACCTCCTGACCGGCGACCACCACCTCGCCCAGGACCTCGTGCAGTCGGCGTTGATCCAGGCGGTGAAGCACTGGCGCCGGATCCACACCTCGCCGGAGGCCTACGTCCGGCGCGCGATGTATCACCAGAACATCTCGTGGTGGCGACGCCGCAAGATCACCGAGACACCCCTGCTCACCCACGACGGGGCGGCCGTGTCCTCGGACACCGACCTGCGGCTCACGCTCGACCAGGCGCTCGCCCGGTTGACGCCCAAGCAGCGCACCGTGCTCGTGCTGCGGTTCTACGAGGACCTCACCGAGGTCGAGACGGCCCGCGCTCTCGGGCTCTCGACCAGCACCGTGAAGTCGACCACCCGCCAGTCCCTGGCCAGGTTGCGCACGCTCGCGCCCGAGCTCGCCGAGCTGATCGGAGCAGACGCATGACCGACCTCCGCACCTCCTTCAACCGCGTGGCCGACGCGGTCGACCCCCTGCCCGTCGACGACGACCTCTGGCAGCGCGGCGTCGCTGCCCGGCGCCGGAGGCAGGCCGTCCTCGTCGCCGCGGTCGTCACGCTCGTGGTCTCGGTCGCCGGCATCGCGACCCTCGTCTCCACGACCGACGACCAGGAGGCGCGTACGGCCTCCACGGAGGTCGTCGACGGCGGCGCGATCCCCAGCGAAATCGTCGACATCCCCGGCGACCTCCCGGTCACCACCGACCTCGCCGTGGGAAAGGGCTCGGCGGCGTTCATCTCGGCCTCGGGCGATCCCGTGGTGATCACGGCGACCGACGGGCTGCCGCACCGCTTGGACCTGCCGGGCTGGGACCAGGCGCCGATCGCGCTCGCGCTGTCCGGCGATGGGCGGAGGATCGCCTACCAGGACGCATCCGCCGAGTCGGGCACCTACCTCACCGTGGTGGACCTCGAGACCGGGCGCTCCGTGCGAGCCTTCGCCGATGACAGCCAACGCCTGCTGGTGAACGAGCTCAGCTGGTCGCCGGACGGACGCTGGCTCGCCTGGATCGCCACCACGCAGGACGGCCTGCTGGCACTGCTCGGCAGGGTCGACACCTCGGACGCACGTCCCCGCCAGGTACGTCTTCCGTCGGACGCGGTCGACGTCGCGGTGGCCAACGACGGCTCCGCGCTCGTCGGGCGGGTGGCCGGAGAGCTCCTCATTGCCGAGCCGGACCGCAGCCCGGTCGGCGTCTACTCCGGTCCGGGGTTCGGGGCGGGCGCCTTCTCCCCCGACGGTCGCCACGTCGCGCTCCGGACGTCCGTGGACACGTCGTCGTACACCTGGGACACGGACGCCGGCGAGCTCCTGGAGCACCCGTTCCCGGAGGACACCCTCGGGGCGGTCGAGCTCCGCCCGCTCGGCTGGCTCGACGACCGGCTGCAGGTGCTGCTGGCGCAGGACACGAGAGGCAACGCCGGCGAGCTCGTGGTCACCACCCCGACTGTCGGTGAGACCAGCACGTGGCGCCGCTCCGTGGGTCGCGCCGACGCGAACCTCGTCGGCTCGCTCAGCATCGCCGTCGACCTGATCCCCGACCTCGACGGCACCTCGTCGCAGCAGTTGACATACGACTTCGGAGGGCCGGAGCGCGACATCTCGTGGATCATCGGCCTCGGCGTCGCCGGCGCGATCGCCGTCCTCATGGGGCTGCGGTGGCTCTGGCGGCGCCTCCGGCCGAGGTAGTCCAGTGAGATGTGGTTGTCCACGGGCTGCTGCAGCAACCATTGTCCACTGGACTACCCGGGCCGGGAGGTAGTCCAGTGACATGTGGCTGTCCAGACGGTCGATCGACAGCCATCCCTCACTGGACTACCCCGACGCGAGCGTCGAGGTCAGACCTGCGGGTCGCGGCCGGAGAAGGCGGCGAGGCGCTCGTACGCCGACGCGTCGGCCGGCACCGACACCTCGGACCCGAAGGCACCCTGCCGGTTCTCGTCGGTCAGCCCCTGCTGCATCGCGGCCAGCCCCGTCTCGGCGAGGGAGTCGTCGAGGGCGAGGTCGGCACCCGTGCCGCGGGTGAGGTCCCAGGAGTGCACGGCGTACTCCGCGACCTGGAACCCGGCGGCCCCCTGCTGGTCGGCGGGCATGCCGCGCATCGCCGCGAGCAGCTCGTCGGCACCGGCCCGGAACGTCTGGCCCCACTGCCCGTCCGGCACCTCGGGGATCGCGCTCCAGTCGACCTCCTCGCCCCGCGTCATCCTCGCCCACGTGCCCGGTCCCGTCGCGATGTGTGCGGCGAGCTGCCGGACCGTCCAGTCCGAGCAGGGCGTGGGGTTGTCGAGGTTGTCGTCGTCGACGGTGTCGAGCGCGCGACCAGCCTGGTCGAGCGCCTGCGCCAGCTGGTCCACGGGAGAGTCGGTCATGACCCCCACCTCACTCCCCGACCCGGCGAGAGCGCAACCCGTTCAGGTGCGGAGGTAGGCCAGCTGCGCGCGGACCGACAGCTCGGCCGCACCCCACAGCACCGGGTCGACGTCGGCGTACACGATCTCCACGACGGCGCGCGCCGGGTCGTCGAGGTCGGGAAGCGTCGCGAGCGCGTCACGCACCTGCTCGAGCCGCTCGCGTCGGTGGGCGAGGTAGTGGTCGATGACGCCGAGGGCGTCGTCGATCACCGGTCCGTGGCCGGGCCAGACCGACGTGATCCCCTGCGACCCGCACAGGGCGTGCAGCCGCTCGAGCGAGGAGAGGTACGCACCGAGCCGGCCGTCCGGGTGCGCGACGACGGTGGTGCCGCGGCCCAGGACGGTGTCGCCGGTCAGCACGGCGTTGTCCTGAGGGACGACGAAGGACAGCGAGTCGGAGGTGTGGCCGGGCGTCGCCACGACGTGCACCTCGAGCCCGCCGACCGCCACGACGTCGCCCTCGCCCAGGCCCTCCGACCCGAGGCGGTACGCCGGGTCCAGGGCGCGTACGCCGCACCCGTGCCGCTCGGCGTACTCCCGAGCGGCCTCGCTGTGGTCGGCGTGGTGGTGGGTCAGCAGCACCACGGCGACGCTCCCCCGTCCATCAGGGGCAGCGGCGGCGTCGATCGTGTCGAGGTGCGCGGTGATCGAGGGGCCGGGATCCACCACGACGGACCGTGACGAGTCGGGGTCGCGGAGCACCCAGGTGTTGGTGCCGTCGAGGGTCATGATGTCGGCGTTGGGCGCGAGGACGCACTGCCCCGTCGTGCCGAACGAGCCCCCGGTCCAGCTCATCGAGCAGCCATCAACGCCGAGTAGTGCGGGGGCGTCGACAAGATGAACTCGTCGCCGTCCGGCACGACCTCGGGGGTGAAGATCTCCACGTGGCGGCCGTGCGCCTCGGCGAGGACGGTGTCGGGATCGGCGTGCTGCCCCACGTCGAGGCAGGTCAGCCAGGTCGGCGGCATCATCAGGATCTCTCGCCGCTCGACCTGATCCACCGCGTCCATCGCGGCCGTCCACGTCACCGACGACGACTCCGTCGAGACGTCTCGGGTGACCTGGCCCTCGGGCAGCCGGGCGACGAAGAACCACGTGCGGTAGCGGCGCGGCTCGAAGACCGGCGTCAGCCAGCCCGACCACGGACCGAGGAGGTCGGTGCGCAGCACCAGGGAACGCCGCTCGAGGAACGCCGTCATCGACAGCTCGCGCGACTCGAGTGCGACCCGGTCGGCCTCCCAGTCCTCACCCGTCGTGTCGGCGACGACCTCGTCGGCACCGGCACCGGCCAGGAGCACGCCCGACTCCTCGAAGGTCTCGCGCACCGCGGCGCACACCAGCGCCCGCGCCTTCGGCTCGTCGACGCCCAGCCGGTCGGCCCACTCGGCCGGCGACGGTCCCGCCCACAGGCCACGCTCGACCAGCTCGTCGGCGTAGTCGCGCGGGTCGACCCCGCCGCCGGGGAACACGCACATGCCGCCGGCGAACGCCATCGACGTCTGACGGCGGAGCAGGTAGATCTCCGGACCCGCCGACGCCCCGGCCGCACCCGGACGCAGCAGCACCACGGTGGCGGCGTCCCGCGGCTCGGCAGGCGTCGCCGCGCCCTCGGCGTACGAACGGGCCTGGGCGACGAGCGCCTCGGGGAGAGGCGGACGCTTCACGGCGTCGTCAGATCTCGACGACGATCTCGACCTCGACGGGCACGTCGAGCGGGAGCACGGACACGCCGACGGCCGAACGGGCGTGCTTGCCGGCCTCGCCGAAGACCTCGCCGAGCAGCTCGGACGCGCCGTTGGCGACCTTGGGCTGGCCGGTGAAGTCGGGTGTCGAGGCGACGAAGACGACGACCTTCACGATCCGCTTGATGTCGTCGAGCGAGCCGATCTCCGCCTTGACCGCGGCGAGCGCGTTGAGGGCGCACTGGCGCGCGCACTCATATCCCTGCTCCTCGGTCACCTCACCGCCGACCTTGCCGACAGCGAGCATCTCGCCGTCGCGCGCCGGCAGCTGGCCGGCGGTGAAGACGAGGTTCCCGGTGCGGGCGGTGGGCTGGTACGCCGCGAGCGGCGGGACCACGTCGGGGACGGTGATGCCCAGCTCGGCGAGCTTCGCCTCGGCTCCCATGTCAGGCCGCCTTCGGCTTCTTGAGGAAGGCCACGAGGCCGCCCTGGGCGTTGGTGTGGATGGCCACCAGCTCCCAGCCGTCCTGGCCGAAGTTGTTGAGCATGAGCGCTTCGTTGTGGAGCGGAATCGGCGCCACCTGGTATTCCCACTGGGTCATGGCTCGCACCCTACTCGGGGCGCACACCGGCCCCGGACCGAGTAGGTCCGGGGCCGGTGAGGTGCAGCGATCAGTCGGTCTTGCGGCTGACGACGAGGCCGAGCACGGTGTAGCCGACCAGCAGGTGGAGCGCGCCTACATACCTGCCCGCCGCCTCGCCGAAGATGCCCATCGCGGGGATGGTCACCACGGCCCAGCTCTCGGCGACCATTGGCCAGAAGCGGGACACGCCCCTCCATCGGCCGGCGATCGCGATCCGGATGCCGATGAGGAACATGCCCAGCATCGACAGCGGCCAGAACAGGTCGAGCACGAGCCACGCCGGCTGGGTGAGGTCGGAGACCCCGATGGCGTCCACGAACGTCGACGCCATCGCCATGGCGACCGCGAAGGTCTCGAATCGAAGCACGCCGCGGGCGAGCCTGCCCTCACCCAGCGCCTGCGTGCGCCACAGCGTGCGGAGCAGGAAGAGCAGCCCGACCTGGAAGAGGCCGGACCCTACGCCGAACACGGCGAGGCCCGGGGTGGTGTGGGGGTCCTGGCCGACGGCGAGGATCGAAGCGGACCAGGCGACGGCGCCGACCGAGAGGGCGCGGCCGTGCAGGGCGTACGGGTGGCGGGGGCCCGAGCCGGTCGGAGCCGAGGCGGCCACGTCGGAGCGGGCGGGAGCGGGAGAGTGCGAGATCGTCACGGTGGTGACTCCTTTTCGGGATGTCGATCGGGCTGGTGGAGCCGCCGTCTGCGGCACACCCAGAACGTTCGCGGTCCCGGCGCCCCCTCCGTCAGGGAGCGCGGTCCCGTGCGCGGTCCCCTCGTGGAGTCCCGTCGAGGAGGGACCGTGCTCCCGGGACGGCGGGACCTCCGCGCAGTGATACTGCTCGCGTGAGCAGATTCCTCGAGCCCGTCGCCGTGGCTCTGGTGTCGTTTGCGGCGGTCGCAGCCTCGGTGTGGCTCGACCTCTCGATCACCCATGCCCAGCGCGTCGCCGCCCACACCGAACCCGCCACCGCCACCGCCCTGCCCGGACTGCTGCTGGCCGTCGCCGCAGCCGTCGTGCTCCTCGCCCGTCCCGGCCACGCCGTGGGCCGGGTGCTCGGCCTGCTCGCGGTGCTGTGGACCCTCGACGGGACGTTCTACGGCTGGGCGCCCTACAGCCTCGCCCGCGACCTGCCCGGCACGGACTTCGCCTACTGGTTCGTCGCCCGGCTCGGCTCGTTCCTGCTCACCGGGATGGTGGCCCTGCTGCTGCTCTACCCAACCGGCCGACTCCTGCCGGGCCGCTGGCGGCGCGTCGGGATCGCCGTCGCAGTGGCGTCCGTCGCGCTCCCGGTCATGCTGCTGCTCGCGCCCGACGCCGTCGTCTTCTCGGCCGGGGAACCGGTCGGCTCGACCGAGGTCGGCATCCCGCTCCCGGCGGGCGCCGTCGAGACGCTGCTGCGTGTCGCCCAGGTGCTGACCCTCGGCTCGATCGTCGCCGCAGTCGGCCTGGTGTGGGTTCGCCACCGCCAGGCCGCGGCGCACGAGCGCACCCAGCTGCGGTGGCTGCTGTGGGCCGGGATCATGTGCGTGCTGATGGTCGTCGGCGCGGCGACCTTGGAGCTGGGGGGCACCGTCACCACCGTCCTCCTGGACCTCGCCGTCGCCACCCTCGCGGTGTCGGTGACGATCGGGCTGCTCCGCCCTGAGCTCGGCGACGTCGACGCACTCGTGGCCTGGACCTTGACGACAGCAGTGGTGGCCGCAGTCGTCGTGGCCTTCGACCTCGCGGTCATCGCCGGGGCCAGCGCCCTGCTCGGCGAGCGGCTCGACGAGCGCGACGTCACGCTGGTCGTGCTGGTGCTGGCCGTCGTGGTCTACGGACCCCTGCGCACCTGGCTCGGTGGGGTCGTACGCCGCGTCCTGCTGGGCCGGCGCGGCGACCGCTACGGCGCCGTGTCTGCCCTGGCCGCGCGGCTCGAGACGACCGGGACCATCGACGAGGCGCTGCCCGCGCTCGCCAACGCCGTCGCCGACACCTTCAAGGTCGCGTACGTCCGCGTGGAGGTGCTCACCCCCGTTGGCGGTCTGCTCTCCGCCTCCCACGGGACCTCGCCCGCGGAGGTGCAGGAGATCGACATCGCCTACCAGGGCGAGCGCGTCGGCCGGCTGGTGCTGCCGGTGCAGGGGTTCCGCTCGATGCTCTCCCACCGCGACCAGGGCCTGCTCGTCGACCTCGTGCGCCAGGCGGCCGTCGCCATCCGGGCCCGACTGCTGGCGACCGAGCTCCAGGAGAGCAGGGAGCGCCTCGTGATCGGCCGTGAGGACGACCGCCGCCGCATCCGCCGCGACCTGCACGACGGCCTGGGGCCGGTGCTCGGCGGCGTCGCGCTGCGGCTGCAGGCGGCCGGCAACGCCATCGACGCCGACCCCTCCCGCGCGCGCGAGCTGCTGGGACTCGCCCGGACAGAGGTCAGCGACGCCCTCGACGACGTGCGCCGGCTCGTGCACGACCTGCGCCCACCCGCGCTGGACGACCTGGGCCTGGAGGCCGCCGTGCGCCAGCAGGCCGATCGGGTGCGGTCGGAGGTCGAGGTGAGCGTGGAGGCGGACGGGACGACAGGTCTGCCTGCCGCCGTGGAGGTGGCGGCCTACCGCATCGTGTCCGAGGCCCTCGCCAACGTGGTCAAGCACGCCGGCGCGAGCCGGGTCGACGTACGCCTCGACGCCGCTCCCACCGCGCTCACCGTCACCGTGGCCGACGACGGACGCGGCATCGGTCCGGACGTCACCGCCGGCGTGGGACTGCTGTCGTTGCGCGAGCGCGCCGAGGAGCTCGGCGGGCGCTGCGAGGTGATCTGCCCCGACGACGGCGGCACCACCGTGAGCGCGGTGCTCCCCTTCGGAGAGAGGATCCCTGGATGACCGCACCTGATGGGCCGATCCGGCTGCTGATCGTCGACGACCACCCCGTCTTCCGCGACGGCCTCGCCTCGCTGCTCGACCCCCTGCCCGAGATCGATGTCGTCGCCCGCGCGTCCGACGGCGCCGAGGCGGTCGCGCTGGTCGAGGAGCACCGACCCGACGTGGTGATCATGGACGTGCAGATGCCGGTGATGAACGGCATCGACGCGACTCGCGCCGTCGTCGCCGCACATCCCGGTACCGGGGTGCTGGTGCTGACCATGGGGGAGGACGACGGCACCGTGCTGTCCGCGTTGCGCGCCGGTGCGCGCGGCTATCTGCGGAAGGGCGCCGAGCAGGACGAGATCGTCCGCGCGATCTCGACGGTGCACGGCGGTGGTGTCGTCTTCGGAGCGTCGCTGGCCGCGCGGATCTCCGAGGTGCTGGCGCCACCGACCCGACCGGACCGACCGTTCCCCGAGCTGACGGAGCGGGAGACCGAGATCCTCGACCTCATCGCAGCGGGTCGCAACAACGCCCAGATCGCGCAGCGACTGTTCCTCTCCCCCAAGACGATCCGCAACAACATCACCAGCATCCTCGCCAAGCTCCGGGCGACGGACCGCGCCGAGGTGATCATCCGCGCACGCGACGCGGGCCTGGGTCGTGAGGGGGACGACGCGGGTCCCCGCAACCACTAGGTTCCGAGGATGGACCAGCAGCGCAGCGAGGCGGCCGAGAGTCGCAAGAAGAACGACGGGCTCGACCCCTTCGAGAAGTTCGTCGCCGTCTCGACGAAGCTCATCAGCCGGGCGCCGTTCTTCGCGGCGGTCGTCGCGATCGTCGTCGTCTGGGCGGTGAGCTACCCGCTGTGGCCGAGCAGCACCAAGTGGGAGCTGGCGATCCACACCTTCGGCGGCGTGCTCTCGCTGCTGCTGCTGGTGCTCCTCGAGAACGCCGGGCGCCGCAACACCGAGGCGATGCAGGAGAAGCTCAACGTCCTCGCCGAGGCGCTCGCCGCGCTGATGGACGCCCAGCTCGAGGACGACAGCCACGAGCTGCGGGAGGCCGTCGACAACCTCCGCGAGGCGGTCGGCCTCGAGGAGCGCCACTGACCGGGCACTTCCTCGCGCTCAAACGCGCCGACCGGGCACTTCCTCGCGCTCAAACGCGCCGACCGGGCACTTCCTCGCGCTGGGCCGTGCGGGACAGCGCGAGGAAGTGCCCGCTCAGCGTCCTGCAGCGCGAGGAAGTGCCCGCTGACGTCAGGGGGCGAGGAGGCGCAGGGTCTCCTCGCGGTTCGGCGACGTGCGGGCGTCGGTGCCGGCGTCCGCTCCGGCGACCGGGTGGATCATCACCTCGTCGACGTCGTACGTCGCCGCGAGCTCCTCGACCTGCGCCCGCGCGTGCTCGGCCGAGCCGACCACCCACCGCTTCGACATCGCCTCGCCGAAGGCGCGCTGCTCGGGAGTCATCTCGACCGCCTCTGCCTCCTCGAGGGTCCGCTGCGGGTGCAGCGGGGCCCCGGTGCGCAGCGCGATCATCTGCTGCACGTTGGGCAGCGCGCGGCGCCGCGCCTCCTCCTCCGTCGCGGCGACGACGGCGTTGACGGTGAGGAAGGTGCGCGGCGCGGGGTGCTCGGGAGACGGAACGTACGACGACCGGTAGAGGTCGAGCGCGGCGCCGGTCCCCTCGCCGGAGAAGTGGTGCGCGAAGACGTACGGCAGGCCCTTCTCCGCGGCGAGCCGGGCGGAGTAGTCCGACGACCCGAGCAGCCACATCTCGGCCACCGACGTCGCAGCCGGGGTCGCGCGCAGCGGCTGGCGGCGCGGTCCGACCTGCAGCTCGACGCCGTCGGTCGACATGAGCGTGCGGATGTCCTCGACGTACTCGGGGAACTTCGTCACGGCCTCGTCCGCGGACTCGGCGCTGCCGCCGCGCAGGACGTACCTGGTCAGCGGGTCGGTGCCGGGCGCGCGGCCGATGCCGAGGTCGATCCGGCCGGGGAACGCCGCCTCCAGCAGGGCGAACTGCTCGGCCACCACCAGGGGCGCGTGGTTGGGCAGCATCACGCCGCCCGAGCCGACCCTGATGCGTTGTGTCGCCGAGGCGAGCATCGCGATGAGGACGGGCGGGTTGGTCGCCGCGACGGCCGGCATGTTGTGGTGCTCGGCGACCCAGTAGCGGCGATAGCCCAGCTCGTCGGCGACCTGCGCGAGGCCACGCGACGCGGCGATGGCGTCGCCGGTGGTCTGGTCGCTGCGCACGGGTACGAGGTCGAGCACGGAGAGAGCAGTCACTGTCTGCCCAGCGTCCGGACGGCGGGGGATATTCCGATTGACCTCAGGTGCACGTGAGGACCTACCGTCGACCGCGTGACCAGCAGCACCACCGAGTCGCGCGAGCGGATCCTCTCGCCCGCCTATGCCGTGACGACGATCGGCCTCTTCTCGCTCATCGCCTTCGCCGCCTTCGAGGCGATGGCCGTGACGACCGTGATGCCGACGGTGGCGCGCGACCTCGACGGCTTCGACTACTACGCGCTCGCCTTCGCCGCGCCCTTCGCGAGCGGCGTGGTCGGCATGGTGGCGTCGGGGATGTGGACCGACCGCAGCGGCGCCCTGCGACCGCTGTTCGCGTCGATGGCGATGTTCTCGCTCGGGCTCGTGGTGTGCGGCACCGCGCCGTCGATGGAGGTCCTCGTCGTCGGCCGGGTGCTCCAGGGCCTGGGCAGCGGCGCGATGGTGGTCGCGATCTACGTCGTGGTCGGCCTGATCTACCCGGCCGCGCTCCGCACGGCCATCTTCGCGTCGTTCGCCGCCGCGTGGGTGCTGCCGGCTCTCTTCGGTCCGGCCGTCGCCGCGTTCGTCGCCGACACGGTGGGCTGGCGCTGGGTCTTCCTCGGCATGGTGGCGCTGGTGGCGCTGGCCGCCGTCCTCGTCGCCCCCTCGCTCCGTGCGCTGCCCACGCCGAAGACCCCGGCCACGACCACGCGCGGGCAGCTCTGGTGGGCCCTGCTCGCCGCCGTGGCCGTGCTGTCGCTCGAGCTCCTCGGCTCCGGGAGCGGGCTGACCCTCGTCGCGGCGGCGGGGGCGTTCGTCCTCGTCATGGTGGGCCTGCGTCCGCTGCTGCCGGCCGGTGCGCTGCTCGCCCGCCGCGGGCTGCCGGCCGTCATCGTCACCCGTGGGCTGCTCAGCGCCGCCTTCTTCTGCGCCGAGGCCTACATCGTCTACGCCCTGCAGGAGCTCTGGGGCCTCTCCCCCGGCCAGGCCGGCATCGCGCTCACCTGCGTCGGTGTGGTCTGGGCGGCGTCCAGCCAGGTGTCCTCGCGCCTGGGCACCCAGGTCGGCAACGTCGCGGCGATGCGGCTCGGCACGACGATCGTGCTCGCCGGCGTCACCGGGGTCGCGGTCGTCGTCCTCCTGCGCTCCAGGGGCGTCGACCTCCCCGCGGTCGCCCCGATCGCCGCCTACGTGCTCGCCAGCGTCGGGATGGGCTTCGCCTACCCCCGCACGAGCGTGGCGATGCTCGCCGTGACCACCGACGCCGACCGCGGCTTCAACTCGTCCGCGCTCTCGGTCGCCGACTCCCTCGGCGCGGCCCTCGCGCTCTCGCTCAGCGGGATCGCGTACGCCGTCGCGGTGCGCTCGGACGTCGACCCGTTCCCGGTGGTCTACGCGATCGCCGTGGCCATCGGCGTGCTCGGGGTCCTCGCAGCGCGGCGTACGGCTCCGTCCGCGTCCTAGCGCGGACAGAAGTCCGGCCGGCCCACGGGGGAGAGGGCCGACCGGACGGTTCCATTGTGCGCTACGAGTGGTCAGGAAGGCTGGGCGCGGTGCCCTCGACGACGATCAGCCGCGCGCGTCAGCGGCGCCGACCCGCGTCGCTCAGGCTCTCGAAAACTGTTGTCCAACAGGTGGATCTGAGCGTGGATCCCGGCCGCGACTGTCGGTGGGGACGGCACTCCCGGCGTGCAGGACTTCTGCCTGGGTGAGATCGCCCTGGCGCGCGGGGCCGGGGTCACCGCCACGAGCACCATGCTGGCCGACGTCCTCGACCTCGAGCACCGGCTGCCTCTGACCTGGGCGGTGACCCGGCGCGGCGAGTGCGAGGTGTGGGTGGCCAGGCGCGTCGCCAGGCTCTCCCGCCACCTGCCGCTCGACAAGGTCGACGTGGTGGACTCCGCGGTTTCCCGGATGATCGCGACCGAGGGCCCGGGGCGGGTCCTCTCGGTCGCCGAGGCGAAGGTGATCGAGGCCGACACCGAGCTGCACGACGAGCGGTGCGAGGCGGAGCGCCGGCGCCGCTATGTCGGCCTCGGCCGGACGGATGACCACGGCCTACGCATGCTCATCGCCCGCCTCGAAGCCGGCGACGCGGCTGCCGTGGACGCCGTCGTGCACCGGGTCGGCGAGATCATCGCGCCCCGTCATCCCGACGCCGGCCCCGACGAGCTCCGCGCCCTCGCCTTCGGGTGGCTCGCCCGTCCCGCCGAGCTCCTCACCCTCCTGCTGGAGCACTCCGCTCCCGACCCCGAGCTGGACCTCGACCTCGATCTCGACGAGCCGGCGACTCCGGCGCGTGCCCTCGCCTTCCCCGCGGACCTCCTCGACGCGCTCCGCGAGGTCGACCTCACCCCGCTGGCGCCGAAGGGGGTGCTGCACGTCCCCCTGCACGAGGCCGCCCTCGTCACCGGCGGCGACTACTGGCCCTGGGCCACCTCGACGAGCCGCAGCGTCGATCTCGACCACCCCATCGCCTACGACCACGGCGACGAGGGGCGAGATCCCCCGCCGGAACAGACCGGCTCCCACAACTCCGGCCCCCTCGGCCGACGACACCACCGCTGGAAGACCCACGCGGGCTACCAGTCACGCCAGTGCGGCGAAGGCCGCTACGTCTGGCTGACCCCTCACGGCCTCGGCTTCCTCGTCGACCACGCCGGCACCCACCGCATCCACCCGGAGAAGGCGCGGATGATCCTCGAGGCACCCGTCGGCGTGGACGTCTATCCGGCGTAGATCGGCGCGGTCGCTGTGGGGCAATCGCGGCTACTTGGACGATTCCCGCAGGACCGACGTCTGGCCAGACTCGGTCCAGGTGTTCGGCGGGAAGCTCTCCATGCGGCTGCCCACCGGATCGAGCACAGGCGGGAGCTGAGGACGCGCTACTCTGCCGAAATGGAGCACGTGCCCACGCTGCCCACGGTCCGGGTCGCCGCAGTCCAGGCGATGCCGGTTGTGCTCGACCTGGAAGCCAGCCTCGACAAGGCGCTTGGCCTCCTCGCGGATGCGGCCGGGCAGGGCGCCCAGCTGGTCGTGTTTCCCGAGACGTTCCTCTCGCTCTACCCGTCATACGCCTGGGCTCACCTGACGGGCGGCGACGGCAACGCGCTGTGGGAGCGGCTCTGGGCCAGCTCGGTCGAGGTTCCCGGCCCCGTCGTCGACCGGATCGCCGCCACATGCAGGGAGCACGACATCCTCTGCGCCATAGGTGTCAACGAGCGCGAGCGTGAGCGCCCCGGCAGCCTCTACAACACGCTGTTGCTGGTAGGTCCGGACGGCCTGCTCAACAAGCACCGCAAGCTCATGCCGACACATCACGAGCGGCTCTTCCACGGCGTCGGCGCGGGCGACGACCTGCAGGTCACCGAGACACACCTGGGTCGGCTCGGTGGGCTGATCTGTTGGGAGAATCGGATGCCGCTGGCGCGGTGGGCGGTCTACCAAGGCGGCCCGCAGATCTGGCTCGCTCCGACAGCGGACGACTCCGACGGATGGCAGGCCACGATCAGGCACATCGCCATCGAGTCCGGAGCCTTCGTCGTGTCAGTGCCCCAGTTCATCCAGCGCGCTGCATTCGGCGACGACTTCCCCTGGCCGCTCCCAGACACCGACGTTTTCGGCCGGGGTGGGGCAGCCATCGTTGCCCCTGCGTCCGGCGAGGTCATCGCGGGGCCGTTGTATGACACCGAGGGCATCATCGTCGCCGACTGCGACCTCCGGCAAACGCTCCACGCCAAGCGCTGGTTCGACGCGGCAGGTCACTACAGCCGCGCCGACGTACTGTGGCCGAAGTTGCCCGACTGACGCCGGCCAACCATCGACGACACGGCGTGGCTGCGAGCCCGCCTGTGATCGAGACCTCCGGTCTTGATGCCTGCAAGAGGCGCGCCTTGGCGGCGGTGTGACGCGTCTTCTCCGAGACGCGGGCAGTCCGTGAAGAGCGTCGATCTGACGTGCTGGCGGTCTTCAGATGCCGAGCTCGATCTCGCGGATCCGGGTGCGGAGCCTTCGTTCGGCCAGGCGCCAGAGCGTTGCGGAATGAGCGTGCTGGTGATGCGAGACGGTGCCGGGGCGCGATCGGTCGCGGGAGGTCTCCTGAGTCACTAGCACGTTGGGCGAACTCGTCAGCCGCCTCGATCAGTTCCTTGATCGCGACGCATCGCTCGTCAGTGGTCGGCACGGTCACGTGTCGAGATTCCCAGAGGGGAGCGCGTGCATCCCGCTCACCACTCAAACCTGATCAATTTCAGGGCCGCACCCGGCCGCGCGAGCTGCGCTGCGTCCAGGCGATCGAGGCGGGCCACAACCGGCACCCATCCGGGTGGACATCGGCCCGGCGCGGCCCAGGACGCCGTTGCGCGACGGAGACTGGCTCATCCACGCGACGGACGAACGAAGGACTGCGTTGTGCCACGACTCGACCTCTCGACACTCCGGAGCAGGCTGGAGCTCGGCCGACTGCTGGCCGGCTCGCTCCTGGAGACAGCGATCAAGGCGTACGGCCTCGGGGCCGTCCTGGCCGTGGTCCTGAGCGATGCCGAGACCGCGGGCGGCAAGGCGAGCGACGCCGTCAGGGCGGTGCCGAGCCTGGCGGAGGAGTGGGAGCAGGCGAGGTACGTCGTCGACCACCGCGAGGAGATCCAGGCGGCGGTCACCTACCTCAGCGAGAACACCCTCCCCCAGGAGGAGCTCGAGAGGACGGCGGACGAGAGCGTCGCGACGCTCGACGCGATCAACACGACGTACGACGAGGTGGGCCGGGCGCGCGACGTCCTCGAGATCGACGGGATCACCGGAACGATCGACAACGTCCGGGAGGCGATCGGCCACGTCGGCAACGCCTACAGCGCACGTCCCGACCTCGACTCGCTCGAGCGGCTCGCCGGCGTGGCCGACCAGGTCGGCCCGCTCGTGGACCAGGTGGACGTCCTCCTGCCGGTCTACTACGGCGGCCTGACCGCCATCACGGACAACTTCGCGAGCGACGAGATCGTCTCGACCGCGGTCATCATGGCGCTGGCGTACGGGACCGCCGTCGTCGTGGCTCGGGCCGTGGGTTTCTGGGTCCGGCGGGGCCGACCGGGGCTGTTCGCCCTGCTGCTGCAGGCCCTGGGCGCGCGCGTCTTCCGGCCCTGGTACGTCGACAACCTGCCGTACGCCCTGACCCCGCCGCTGTACGACGCCGCGCGCGAGCACGTCGAGAGCGAGATCCTGGCCGACCCCTCGAACCCGCTCGACGAGGAGGCGCGCCGCGCGCTCGAGGAGTGGTTCGAGAGCAGGAACGAGGTCAGACCAGCGTCGGCTGGGTCTTCTCCCGCACCTCGTCCTCGGTGACGCCCGGGGCGAGCTCGACGAGCCTGAGCGCGCGGTCGCCGTGGGTGCCGGACGGAGCCACCTCGCCGGTGGCGGGGTCGATCACGTCGATGACGGCGAGGTCGGTGATGATCCGCTGCACGACGCGCTTGCCGGTGTAGGGCAGGTCGCACTCGTCGAGGATCTTCAGCGATCCGTCCTTGGCGGTGTGCTCCATCAGCACGATCACCCGCTTGGCGCCGTGGACCAGGTCCATCGCGCCACCCATGCCCTTGACCATCTTGCCCGGGATCATCCAGTTGGCGATGTCACCGGCGGCCGAGACCTGCATGGCGCCGAGGATCGCGGCGTCGATCTTGCCGCCGCGGATCATCCCGAAGGACTGGGCGGAGTCGAAGAACGACGCCCCCTTGCGCAGCGTCACCGTCTCCTTGCCCGCATTGATCAGGTCGGGGTCCTCCTCGCCCTCGAACGGGTACGCCCCCACGCCGAGGATGCCGTTCTCCGACTGCAGCACCAGCTCGACGTCGTCGGCGACGTAGTTGGGCACCAGCGTCGGCAGCCCGATGCCGAGGTTGACGTACGAGCCGTCCTCGAGCTCGCTCGCGGCACGGGCCGCCATCTCCTCACGACTCCAGCTCATCTCAGCCTCCCAGTCCGTGCGTCGCCGCGTCGTCGACGAGCGCGTCGCCCGAGGAGTCCGTCGACGGACGCGGTCGCGTGGTGGTCTTCTCGATCCGCTTGTCGGCGGCCTGCTCGGGCGTCAGCGCGACGACGCGCTGGACGAACACCCCGGGCGTGTGGATGTCGTTGGGGTCGAGCTCGCCGGGCTCGACCAGCTCCTCCACCTCGGCGATCGTGGTCCGCCCGCACATCGCGGCGAGAGGGTTGAAGTTGCGCGCCGAGTCGCGGTAGATCAGGTTGCCGTGCCGGTCGCCCTTCCAGGCCCGCACCAGCCCGAAGTCGGCCACGATGGCCTCCTCGAGGACGTACTCCTTCTCGACGACACCGCCCCCCTCGCCATCACGCACGGAGAAGACCTTGGTCTCCTTCGGCGGCGACGCCACGATCACGTTGCCTTCGGTGTCGTACTTCCACGGCAGGCCGCCCTCGGCGACCTGCGTGCCGACACCGGTGGCGGTGTAGAAGCCGGGAATGCCGGACCCTCCCGCGCGCATCCGCTCGGCCAGCGTGCCCTGCGGTGTCAGCTCGACCTCGAGCTCGCCGGAGAGGTACTGCCGGGCGAACTCCTTGTTCTCCCCGACGTAGGACGAGATCATCCGGCGCAGCCGCTTCTCGAAGAGCAGCCGGCCCAGGCCCCACTCGTCCACGCCGCAGTTGTTGGAGACCGCCTCGAGGTCGGTCGTGCCGGCCTCCAGCACCGCCTCGATGAGGACCGACGGGATCCCGCACAGTCCGAATCCGCCGACCGAGAGGGTCGCGCCGTCCGGGATGTCGGCCACCGCAGCGGCGGCCGAGCTGACCACTTTGTCCATGTCCGGCACCCTACTGGCCCTGTGAGCGTCGCCACTGTGTGGGCCGGGACCACATTCCGCCCCTCCGGGTGGTGCCGGTGGCCGCCTCTAGGCTGGACTGGTGACCGCCCACCCGGACCGCTCCCCCGACTGGCCCCAGGTGGGTCTGCACGTGGTGACCGGCAAGGGCGGCACGGGCAAGTCGACGGTCGCGGCGGCGCTCGCGCTCGCGCTGGCGACGTCCGGGCGCAACGTCCTGCTCTGCGAGGTCGAGGGACGTCAGGGCATCGCGAAGATGTTCGACGTCGACCCACTGCCCTACGAGGAGCGCCGCATCGCCAAGGGTGCGCCCGACGAGAACGGGCGGGCGGGCCAGGTGCACGCCCTCCACATCGACCCGGAGTCGGCGCTCCTGGAATACCTCGCGATGTACTACAAGCTGGGTCGCGCCGGGAAGGCGCTCGACCGCTTCGGGGTCATCGACTTCGCCACCACGATCGCACCCGGCGTCCGTGACGTGCTGCTCACCGGCAAGGTCTACGAGGCGGTGCAACGTCCGCGCGGTGGGCGGCACAGGCACCAGATCACCTACGACGCGGTGGTGCTGGACGCGCCGCCGACCGGGCGGATCTGCCAGTTCCTCGGCGTCAACTCCGAGCTCGCCGGGCTCGCGAAGGTCGGGCCGATCAAGACCCAGGCCGACAAGGTGATGGCGCTCCTGCGCTCGCCGCGCACGGCCGTGCACCTCGTCACGATCCTCGAGGAGATGCCGGTGCAGGAGACGTCCGACGGGATCGCCGAGCTGCGAGGTGCCGGCCTGCCCGTCGGCGGCATGGTGGTCAACCTGGTCCGGCCGCAGGCGCTCAGCGCGGCCTCGCTCGCGCTCGTGCGCGACGACGAGGTCGACCCGACCGCGATCACGTCAGACCTCAAGCGCGCCAAGATCGACGTCGACGCCGCCCTCGTCACCTCCCTCGTCGACGAGGCGCGCGACCACGCCGTACGCCGTCAGCTCGAGGACGAGCAGCGCGCGCTCGTCGCGGACGAGGACCTGCCGACCTACGAGCTGCCCCGGCTCGCCGACGGCATCGACCGCGGTGCCCTTCTCGAGCTCGCGCAGCTCCTCCGCGCCCAGGGCATGGCATGAACCTCACCCCGATCCTGGACATCGACGCCCTCCTCGACGACCGCGGCACCGAGATCATCGTGTGCTGCGGCTCGGGCGGGGTCGGCAAGACGACGACGTCCGCCGCCCTCGCGCTGCGCGCGGCCGAGCGGGGCCGCAAGGTCGTCGTGCTGACCATCGACCCGGCCCGCCGCCTCGCCCAGGCGATGGGGATCGAGTCGCTCGACAACACCCCGCGCCCGGTGCCCGACATCGCCACGGCCGGCGACGGGACGCTCGAGGCGATGATGCTCGACATGAAGCGCACCTTCGACGAGGTGGTCGAGAGCCAGGCCAGCCCGGAGAAGGCGAAGCAGATCCTGGAGAACCCGTTCTACGTCGCGCTGTCGAGCTCGTTCGCCGGCACCCAGGAGTACATGGCGATGGAGAAGCTGGGCCAGCTCCACCGCGAGGCCAGCGAGCAGGGCACCTACGACCTGATCGTCGTGGACACGCCCCCGTCGCGATCCGCGCTCGACTTCCTCGACGCGCCCGAGCGACTGTCCAGCTTCCTCGACGGCCGGCTGATCCGGCTTCTGGTGGCGCCGGCGCGGGGGCCGGCGAGGCTGATGACGGCCGGACTGTCGGTGGTGACCAACGCGCTCGGCAAGATCCTGGGCGGTCAGATGCTGCGCGACGTCCAGACCTTCGTGACCGCCCTCGACACGCTCTTCGGCAGCTTCCGGCAGCGTGCGGAGAAGACCTTCGCCCTGCTGCAGGCCGACGGGACGGCGTTCGTCGTGGTCGCGGCTCCCGAGCCGGACGCGCTGCGCGAGGCGGCGTACTTCGTGGACCGGCTCACCGACGACGACATGCCGCTGGCCGGCCTGGTGATCAACCGGGCGAGCCCGTCGGCGCGCACGGAGCTCTCGGCCGAGGAGTCGATCGCCGCCGCCGACCGGCTGCGCGCCAAGGACTCCTCGTCACTCACCGCCGGACTGCTCCGGCTGCACGCCGACCGGGTCCGGATCGTCGAGCGCGAGCAGCACCTGCGCCAGAGGTTCGCCGCGTCCCACCCGCACGTGCCGACCGCGATCGTGCCCGCGATGGCGGGAGACGTCCACGACCTCGACGGCCTGCGAGAGATCGGCGAACGGCTCGCCGACCAGGGATGAGCCGATGCCCGCTCCTACCCCGTACGAGCGGGTCCCGGATCAGACGGTGACGGAGGGGGTCTCGACCTTGGTCCGCGCGGTCTCGAGGATCGAGCGCCACGACGAGCCGGGGCGACGGCGGAGCAGCGCACGGCGCTCACGCTCGGTCATGCCGCCCCAGACACCCCACTCGATCTGGTTGTCCAGTGCCTCGGCCAGGCACTCGGTCCGCACGGGGCAACCCGCACAGACCTGCTTGGCCTTGTTCTGCTCCGCGCCGCGCACGAAGAGTGCGTCGGGCGTGTCCGCCTTGCAAGCGGCGCGCGATGCCCAGTCCTCAACCCACATAGTCGTTCCCCACGATTCTCGAGCCGGTCAGCCGCCCCCATAGCGGCCATCCCTACCTCGAGAAGAAAAGTAAACGACATGACCCCGGTCCAGACAGGGGCCGAGTGGCTCAATTCGCATAGTCCGATGTGACTATTCGGCTGCGCGGGTGGAATTGAGGGTGGTAGGCCCTCGCACCGTACTCTGGTGCCCATGTCTTCCCGCACGCCCACGTCCGCCAGGCGCCCGCACGGGCGTCCGAACGCCGGCCGGATCGCCTCGCACCTCGCGGTGATGGGCGCCGTCGCGGTGGTGATGGGTGTCCTCATCGCCTGCCTCGCCATCCCGTTCGCGGGCCTGGTCGGCGTGGCCGCCAAGGACGTCAGCACCAACATGGTCAACCTCCCCGAGTCGCTCGAGGCCAAGGACCTGTCGCAGAAGACGCGGATCTACGACGTCAACGGCAACCTCATCGCCTCGCTCTACGACCAGAACCGGATCAACGTCCCGCTCCAGTCGATCTCGCGCCCCATGGTCAAGGCCATCGTCGCGATCGAGGACTACCGCTTCTACGACCACGGCGCCCTCGACCTCAAGGGCACCCTGCGCGCCTTCATCACCAACCAGGCCAACGGCGGCTCGGTGCAGGGCGGTTCGTCCATCACCCAGCAGATGGTGAAGCAGACGCTGCTCTACCAGGCGGAGACCGACGAGGAGAAGGCGGCCGCGACCGAGGAGACGTACGCCCGCAAGATCCGCGAGCTGCGCTACGCGATCGCCTTCGAGAAGAACCACACGAAGGACTGGATCCTCGAGCGCTACCTCAACATCGCCTACTTCGGCGACGGCGCCTTCGGCGTCCAGGCCGCCGCGCGCCACTTCTTCTCCAAGAACGCCAACAAGCTCAACCTGCTCGAGTCGGCGACGCTGGCCGGGCTGGTCAAGAACCCCGTCGGCTACGACCCGGTCGACAACCCCGAGCGGGCCCAGAACCGGCGCAACGTCGTGCTCGACCGCCTCGCCCAGCTCGGTGTGCTGAGCGAGAAGAAGGCCGAGCGGCTCAAGGCCAAGCCGATCGAGAAGACCCTCGACATCGAGAACGCCGCCAACGGCTGCCAGCAGTCGCAGGCACCGTTCTTCTGTGACTACGCCGTCAACTGGCTGCTCAAGGACCCGGTCCTCGGCGACACGCCCAAGGAGCGTCGTACGGCGCTCAAGAACGGCGGCCTCACCATCCGGACCACGATCGATCTCGACATGCAGAAGGCCGCCGACCAGTCGGTCGCCGCGCACGTCTTCCCGACCGACCAGGCCATCGGTGGGCTCGCGATGGTCGAGCCGGGCACCGGCGACGTGCGCGCGCTGGCGCAGTCGCGGCCGATGGGCAAGGACAAGAAGGCCGGCCAGACCTACCTCAACTACGTCGTGCCCAAGAAGTACGGCGACGCCAACGGCTTCCAGGCCGGGTCGACCTTCAAGGTCTTCGTCCTCGCCTCCGCGATCAACCAGGGCATCCCGCTGAGCACGAGCATCAACTCCCCGGAGTCGATGCACATCGACGACGAGGAGTTCGAGAACTGCGACGGGCCCTACGCCGGTGACGCCGAGGGCTGGGACGTCTCCAACTCCACCGGCTCCGGCACCTTCGACATGTACTCCGGCACCCAGCAGTCGGTGAACACGTTCTTCGCTCAGCTCGAGACCCAGACCGGCATGTGCGAGCCGCTGCAGCTCGCCGCCGACATGGGCGTCAAGGTGCCGCTGGCCCAGAAGGTGCCGTCGTGGATCCTCGGCGTCTCGGACAGCAGCCCCCTCGAGCTGGCCCAGGCCTACGCCACCTTCGCCGCTCGCGGCCTCCACTGCGACCCGCGCCCGGTCACCGAGGTGCTCGACGCGCAGGGCCAGCCGCTCAAGGAGTTCTCCACCGAGTGCGAGCAGGTCATGCCCGGCGCCACCGCCGATGCGGTCAACGACATCCTCCGCGGCGTGATGGAGCCCGGTGGCTTCGGCCAGAACATCGCCATCGACAAGCCGTCTGCCGGCAAGACCGGCACGAACCAGCAGAACATGTCGGTGTGGTTCGCCGGCTACACCCCGACGCTCGCCACGGTCGCGATGGTCGCGGGTGCCAACGAGTTCGGCGAGTGGGTGAGTCTCAACGGACAGACCGTGGGCGGCAGCCCCATCTACGAGGCCTTCGGGTCGACCGTGGCCGGGCCGATCTGGGGCGACGCGATGGCGGCCGTCTCCGCGAAGCTCGACTACGAGGACTTCCAGGCGCCACCGGGAGACGAGATCGCCGGCGTGCTGAGCACCGTCCCCGACGTGAGCGGCCAGAGCGTCGAGGCGGCCACCTCGACCCTCGAGGCGGCCGGCTTCAGCGTCGCCGACGGCGGCCAGGTCAACTCCGAGGTGGACAAGGGCCTGGTGGCCTACACCTCCCCCGAGGGAGGCACGTCGCTGAGCAGTGGCGACACGGTCACGCTCTACGCCTCGACCGGCTACGTCCCGCCGCCGCCGTCCACCGGCGGTGGCGGCAACGGCAACGGTGGTGGCAACGGCAACGGCAACGGCAACGGCAACGGCAACGGCAACGGCGGAGGCAGGGGGAACCGCTAGCCCAGCTGGCGGCGTACCTCCGCAGCGACGGCACCGCCGTCGGCGCGACCCTTGACCTGGGGCGTGACGACGCCCATCACCTTGCCCATCGCGCGCATGCCCTCGTCGGCTGCGCCGGTCTGGGCGATGGCCGCCGACACCAGGTCGGAGATCTCCGCGTCGGTGAGCGGCGTCGGGAGGTACTCCGCGATGACCTCGCCCTCGGCGGCCTCCTTGGCCGCCATCTCATCGCGGCCGCCGTCGGCGAAGGCGGTGGCCGCTTCGCGGCGCCGCTTCGCCTCGGTCGACAGGACACCGAGGATGTCGTCGTCGGTGAGCTCGCGGGCCTCCTTGCCGGCGACCTCGGCGTTGGTGATGGAGGTCAGCACCATCCGCAGGGTCGAGGAGCGCAGCTCGTCGCGCGCCTTCATGGCGGTGGTGAGGTCGGCGCGGAGACGGTCCTTCAGAGCACTCATGCAGCCCATTGTGGCAGCCTGTCCGAATGTCCTTCCTCCCCATTCTCCGGCGCTCGCTGGGCCTCGGCGCGCTCGCCGGCGCCGGGCTGACGACGTACGCCGCCTGGGAGGCGCGGCAGTACACCCTGCGCCGGGTGACGGTGCCGCTGCTGCCGCAGGGGCACGCGCCGCTGAAGGTGCTGCACCTCAGCGACATCCACATGGCGCCCGACCAGCGGGCCAAGCAGGAGTGGCTGCGCGGGCTCGCCGCCCTCGAGCCCGACCTGGTCGTGAACACCGGTGACAACCTCGCGCACCCGCGGTCGGTGCCGGTCGTCACCGACGCGCTCGGCGGCCTGCTCGACGTGCCCGGCGTCTACGTCCTCGGCTCCAACGACTACTGGGTGCCGGGCATGCGCAACCCGTTCCTCTACCTGCTCCCCGACACGGGCAGGCGCCACACGTCCGGGCGCCAGCTGCCCTGGCCGGAGATGAAGGAACGCTTCAACAGCGCCGGGTGGCTCGACCTGACCAACGGCTTCGGCCGGCTCGACCTCGGTGGTACGTCGATCGCCTTCGCCGGCGTCGACGACCCGCACCTCGAGTACGACGACCTGGCGCGCGTCGCCGGTCCGGCCGACCCGGGCGCCGACGTCCGGCTCGGCGTCACGCATGCGCCGTACCTCCGCGTGCTCGACCAGTTCGCGGGCGACGGCTACGACGCGATCATCGCCGGGCACACGCACGGCGGCCAGGTGTGCCTCCCCATGTTCAACGGGAGCGGCCGCGCGCTGACGACCAACTGCGACATCGAGCCGGCGCGTGCGCGGGGCCTGCACCGCCACCCGGCGGACTCCTCGCCCGACGACACGGGCTCGGCCTGGCTCCACGTCTCGGCCGGCCTCGGCACGAACCCGTACGTCCGGATCCGGGTGGCCTGCCGCCCCGAGGCGACCCTGATGACCCTCGTTCCCCGCGCCTGAGGGGCCCGCCTGTCGGAGTCCCCGCACGTGCGGGGACTCCGACACATGGAGGGGGTTGCAACGGCCTCCAAGTGTCGGACTCGCCCTCCCAGTCGCCGCGGGTCGGGGCGATTTCGGACGGCCCTCGCCGCTCCGGTATGCTCGCCCGCGTTGCCCAGCCGGAGATTCGGCGGGGTGGCGGGGTGTGGCGCAGCTTGGTAGCGCGCGTCGTTCGGGACGACGAGGCCGCAGGTTCAAATCCTGTCACCCCGACCAGATGACGGACCTGCCGGAAGGCGGGTCCGTTCGTCGTTCGGCGGGCCGGGCCCGGCTCGCTGCGTCCTCCCTACAGTGGTCCGATGGCGCTGCTCACGTGTGACTTCTTCTCCGACGCCCTCGAACGCGGCACCTCGATCACGGTGGTGCTGCCGCAACCCACGCAGGAGCAGATCGGGGTGAGCAGCGCGGCCGAGCAGGGTCCGCCCCGCCTGCTCTACCTGCTCCACGGGCTCTCCGACGACCACACCGCATGGCTGCGCTACACCTCGATCGAGCGGTACGCGACCGCGCGAGGCCTCGCGGTCGTGATGCCCGCCGTGGACCGTTCCTTCTACGCCAACGAGAAGCACGGCCACCGCTACTGGGACTACGTCTCCGACGAGCTCCCGCAGGTCGTCGAGCGGTTCTTCCGGGTCTCCCGGGAGCCCGCCGACACGTTCGTGGCCGGGCTGTCGATGGGCGGCTACGGTGCGCTCAAGCACGCGCTGACCTACCCCGAGCGCTACGCCGGGGTGGCCTCGCTCTCCGGTGTGGCCGACATCCGGCAGATCGGGGAGCTGCTCGAGCGCGCCGAGATCGTGGAGCGGGTGTTCGCCGGCGCGTTCGGACCCGAGGACGACCTCTTCGAGCTCCTCGCGTCGCTCGACCCCGTCACGGCCCCGCGCCTGTACGTCGGCTGCGGGACCGAGGAGGACCGGTTGATGCCACCCAACGAACGCCTCGTCGCCGAGGCGCGGGCGCGCGGACTCGACGTGACGACCGACCTACGGCCCGGCGTCCACGAGTGGGGTCTCTGGGACGCGCAGATCCAGGATGTCCTCGACTGGATGGTCGCGACGTAGACCTTTTGACACACTGCCCCCATGGCAGACACCGGCAAGCCCGACGACGACACCGACGACGGGCCCTCGCTGGAGATGCCCTCCTTCTCGCTCCGGCGCAAGAAGAAACCGCCGCCCGACGACGTCGCACCCGAACCGGAGCCCGATCCCGAGCCCGAGCCCGATCCGGAGCCCGAGCCCGAGCCCGATCCGGAGCCCGAGCCCGAGCCGGTCGCGGCACCGACCGTCGAGGTCCCGGCGCAACCGGCGTACGAGCCTGCGACCGCCGTGGTGCCGGTGGTCGATGAGGACGAGGACGACGAGCCGGCGGACCACGAGGCACGTGTCCCTCGCGAGCTCCCGCTGTCCGGCCTGCCCGCGGCGGCCGCGACCGGCCTGGTGGTCGGCGGGCTCGCCGTGCTCCTGGCATGGCTCGCCGGTCGCAGCTGCGAAGCGGTGCGTGGGACGTCGTCGTGCGGCGGCGGACCCGGCTTCCTGATCCTGCTCCTCGTGCTGGCGCTGCTCGCGCTCGCCGGCGGCTGGCTGCTCGCCCGCTTCGGCGAGCCCGAGGCCGGCTCGACCAGTCTCCTGGCCGTCGGGATCATGGCCGTGCTGGTGCTGCTCTTCCTGCTCGGCTCCCTGGACGAGTGGTGGTCCGCCATCGCCGTGCCCGTGACCGCCGTCGTGGCCTACTGCGGGTCGTGGTGGGTCACCAACGCCGTCGTGGACGACGGCGCCCGGCAGGACGTCGCGGAGCCCCACGACGTCCGCTGAGGATCAGCGCGCGGCGGCGATCAGCTCGGCGATCTGGACGGTGTTGAGCGCGGCGCCCTTGCGCAGGTTGTCGTTGCTGACGAAGAGCGCGAGACCGCGGTCGTCCGGCACGCCCTCGTCCGCGCGGAGCCGGCCGACGTACGTCGGGTCGTTGCCGGCGGCCTTGAGCGGTGTCGGCACGTCGTCGAGCTCGACGCCGGGCGCCGAGCCGAGGATCTCGCGGGCGCGTGCCGGGGTCATCGGCCGCTCGAACTCCGCGTTGATCGCGAGCGAGTGGCCGGTGACGACCGGGACACGGACGCAGATGCCCGACACCGGCAGGTCCGGGATGCCGAGGATCTTGCGGGACTCGTGGCGGAGCTTCTGCTCCTCGTCGGTCTCGTTGCGGCCGTCGTCGACGATCGAGCCGGCCATCGGCAGCACGTTGAACGCGATGGGCGCGACGTACTTCACCGGCTCCGGGAACGCGATCGCGGACCCGTCGTACGCCAGCTCGCGTGCCTTGTCGCCCGCCGCGGTCACGCCCTGGACGAGCTCCTCGACACCGGCGACACCGGACCCGGAGACGGCCTGGTAGGACGCCACGACCAGCCGGGTCAGGCCGGCCTCGTCGTGGAGCGGCTTGAGGACCGGCATGAACGCCATCGTCGTGCAGTTGGGGTTGGCGATGATGCCGCGACCGGCCTCGATGACGGCCGCCATGGCGTCGGGGTTGACCTCCGAGACGACCAGCGGGATCTCGGGGTCCTTGCGGAACGCCGAGGAGTTGTCGACGACGATCACGCCGGCGTCGACGAACGTCGGCGCGAGCGCGCGCGAGGTGGTGGCGCCGGCGGAGAAGAGGGCGATGTCGAGGCCGGTCGGGTCGGCGGTCTCGGCGTCCTCGACGGTGATCTCCCGGTCGCCGAACGGCAGGACGGTGCCGGCCGAGCGCGAGGAGGCGAAGAAGCGGACCTGGTCGGCCGGAAAGTCCCGATCGAGCAGGATCTGGCGCATCGCGACGCCGACCTGCCCCGTGGCGCCGACGATGCCGATGTTGACGCTCATCGTCCGGTCCCCCCGTAGACGACCGCCTCGACCTCGTCGGCGTCCAGGTCGAACGCCGTGTGCGTGGCGCGGACGGCGTCGGCGACGACGCTCTCGTCGACGATCACCGAGATCCGGATCTCGGAGGTGGAGATCATCCCGATGTTGACGCCGGCGGAGGCCAGCGCGGCGAAGAACTTCGAGGTGATGCCGGGGTGCGAGCGCATCCCCGCGCCGATCAGGGACACCTTGCCGATCTTGTCGTCGTAGAGCAGCTTGTCGTAGCCGACCTCGCCCTGGATCCGCGCCAGCGCGGTCATCGCGGTCTGGCCGTCCGTGCGCGGGAGCGTGAACGAGATGTCGGTCAGGCTCGTGGCGGCGGCCGAGACGTTCTGCACGATCATGTCGAGGTTGATCTGGGCGTCGGCCAGCGCCTCGAAGATGCGCGCGGCCTCGCCGACCTTGTCCGGGACGCCGACGACGGTGATCTTGGCCTCGCTGACGTCGTGGGCGACGCCGGCGATGATGGGCTGTTCCATGTTCTCTTCCTCGGTTCGTTCGGGCCGCGGGTCGTTGACCACCCAGGTGCCCTCGAGCTGGCTGAACGACGAACGGACGTGGATCGGGATGCCGTAGCGACGGCCGTACTCCACGCACCGCAGGTGCAGGATCTTGGAGCCGCAGGCGGCCAGCTCGAGCATCTCCTCGTAGGAGACCTTGTCGAGCTTGCGGGCGGTCGGCACGATGCGCGGGTCGGCGGTGAAGACACCGTCGACGTCGGTGTAGATCTCGCAGGCATCGGCCTCGAGTGCCGCCGCCAGCGCGACTGCAGTGGTGTCGGTGCCGCCACGGCCGAGGGTGGTGATCTCCTTGGTGTCGGCCGAGACACCCTGGAAGCCGGCGACGATGACGATGTGGCCGTCGCCGATCGCCTGGGTGATCCGTCCGGGCGTGACGTCGATGATCTTCGCCTTGCCGTGCACCGAGTCGGTGATCACGCCGGCCTGGGAGCCGGTGAACGACCGGGCGGTGAAGCCGAGGTCGCTGATCGCCATCGCGACGAGCGCCATCGAGATCCGCTCGCCGGCGGTGAGCAGCATGTCCATCTCGCGTGCGGGCGGCAGCGGCGAGACGCCGTTGGCGAGGTCGTAGAGGTCGTCGGTCGTGTCGCCCATCGCCGACACGGCGACGACGACGTCGTGGCCGGACTTCTTGACCTCCACGATGCGCCTCGCGACGCGCTTGATGGCGTCGGCGTCGGCGAGCGAGGAGCCGCCGTACTTCTGCACGACAATGCCCACGGTGTGGTCCTCGAGGATCGGGGTACGGCGCGCTGGCCGCGGTTCAGGGAAAGGTGCCCGCTGGCGCCGTTGCCGGCAGGCCGTCCCCGATTCTACGACTGCGAGCCCGGCCCGGTCTCCAGCATCTCATCCGTGACGGCGGCCGCCTCGGCGTTCTCCTCGAAGTCGGTGTCGAACCGGTCGTGGGCGACGACGGTGAGCAGGGCGTTGAGCGCGGCCCCGGCGAGGTTGCCCCAGTTGTTGACGTAGGAGAACTGCCACCACCACAGCGCTTCGTCGACGTCACCCGCGCGGAAGTGGCGCAGGCCGTTCTCGAGGTCGATCGCGATCGACGCCAGGTCGTCGGAGAGCCGGCTCTCGACCACCTCCGGGACGTAGGGGTCGAAGACGAAGGTGTAGGCGTCGACGCCTTCGAGCATCTCGGCCAGGCGCAGTCGGAGCTCGTCGATGTCGGCCTCGGGGCCGACGTCGGGCTGGAACTCCTCGCGCGGGGTGAAGTCGGTCTGCGCGCCGAGGCGGGCGCCGGCCAGCAGCACCTGGCTGATCTCCAGCAGCAGCAGCGAGACGGCCTCCGCACCGTTGCCCTCGCGGGCGATCGCCCGCAGCGCGAGCAGGAAGCTCGTCACCGAGTCGGCGATGGCCTCCTCGAACCTGATCTTCTCGGTCTGGTCGCTGGTCACTGGGCCCTCCTTCATTGTGCTGATCTCCTTCCGGCGAACGCACGGCCGAGCGTGACCTCGTCGGCGTACTCGAGGTCACCGCCCACCGGCAGTCCACTCGCCAAGCGGGTCACGCGCAAGCCCATCGGCAGCAGCAGTCGCGTGAGATAGGTCGCGGTGGCCTCGCCCTCGAGGTTGGGGTCGGTGGCGAGGATGACTTCGGTGACGATGCCGTTGGCCAGGCGCGGCATCAGCTCCTTGACGTGGAGCTGGTCGGGGCCGATGCCGTCGATCGGCGAGATGGCGCCGCCGAGGACGTGGTAGCGGCCGCGGAACTCACGGGTGCGCTCGATCGCGACGACGTCCTTGTACTCCTCGACGACGCACAGGATGCTCGGGTCACGCCGCTCGTCGCGGCAGATCCGGCACTGCTCGTCCTCGCTGACGTTGAAGCAGATCGAGCAGAACTTCACCTTGGCCTTGACCTCGATCAGCACGTCGGCGAGCCGGCGTACGTCGACGGGCTCGGCCTGCAGCAGGTGGAACGCGATGCGCTGAGCGCTCTTCGGACCGACTCCGGGCAGCCTGCCCAGCTCGTCGATCAGGTCCTGGACGACGCCTTCGTACAACGGAGACCCTCAGCCCAGGCCGGGGAAGCCCAGGCCGCCGCCCGCACCGCCCAGACCCTCGGACAGCGGTCCGAGGGAGTCACCGGCGAGTGCCTCGGACTTCGCGCGCGCGTCGCGGTAGGCGGCGACGATCAGGTCGGAGAGGTCGGACAGGTCGTCCGGGTCGGTGCCGTCGAACTCGCCGGCGCGGATGGTGACGCCGACCAGCTCGCCCACGCCGTTGGCGGTGACGGTGACCGCGCCGCCGGCGACCGTGCCGTCGACGGTCTGCTTGGCGAGGTTGGCCTGCGCCTCCTCGAGCTGCTGCTGCATCTGCTGTGCCTGCTGGAGGAGGGCGTTCATGTCGAAGCCTCCGCCGAGGGCGTCGAACGGGTTCTGGGTCATCGGGTCTCCCGTGGAGATCGAGGGGTCTGGGTGGAGGTGGACATCAGTCGTTCCGGATCTCCTCGATCAGCCGGGCGCCGAGCGTCTGGCTGAGGAGGGACTCGGTGTCGAGGGCCGCCGACTCGGCATCGGGGTCGTCGCGGTCGACGTCGTCGTCGGCCGACCGGACCGGCGCGCCCGGCTCGGCCACGCCACCGGCACGCGCGGCCTGGAGCGCCTCGCGGGCCGGCGCCGCGGAGACCGGCGGCTCGGCGGGGGCCGGACCGGCTCGGGGGCCTCGACGGCCGGTGCCGCACCGCCGGTGACCCAGTCCGGCGGACCGTCGGGCGCCGGCACTGCGGCCGGGGGGCGTCCGGGGCGGGGGACGTCGGTGGCGGCCTGGCGCACGACGGGCGCCTGCGCGCGCGCGCCGCTCGGGTCGACGATCGACTCGACGCGCCAGTCCATGCCGACGACGTCGATCGAGGCCTGGCGCAGGATCTCGTCGCAGCCGCCGTTGACGAAGGAGTCGCGCGCGCCGGCGTTGGCGAAGCCGACGGTCAGGCGGGTGGCGTCGACGTCGACCACGTGGGCGTGCTGGGAGAGCACCATCCACGCGAGGCGGCGACGGTTCTTGGTCTGCTCGAGGATGTCGGGCCACAGGCGGCGTACGTCGACGAGGCTGAGACCGCCCTGCGGTCCGGCCGGCTGCTCGGCGACGGGCTCGTCCGGGGCCGGCGCGGCCGCGACGGGCTCGGCAGCCGCGGCGCCACGGCGGGTTGCGGCGCCGACGTGGGCATCGGCGGGGGCGGCGGCGGGCCGGGCTCGTCGCGGACCGGGGCAGCGGCGGCGGGAGCAGCGGCGGAGGCGCGGCTCGTCGGGGGCCGGGGCGACGGGGGTCGGGGCCGGGGCGTCCTGGGCGACCGGGGTGGGCGTCTCCACCGGCGCAGCCGGCGCGGGAGCCGGGGTGCCGGTGACGTCGAGGCGGCGCTCGAGCCGCTCGAGGCGGGCCATCACGCCGTCGGAGGTGTGGTCGGCGCCGGGCAGCAGCACCCGGGCGCAGAGCAGCTCGAGCAGGAGCCGCGGCGCGGTGGCGCCCCGCATCTCGGTCAGGCCGGCCGCCACGATGTCGGCGGCGCGGCTCAGCTCGATCGCGCCGAAGCGCGCGGCCTGTGCGACGAGCCGCTCGCCCGCGTCCTGCGGGACGTCGATGAGCCCGGTGGCCGGGGCGTCGGGAACGGCGGTGACGATGACCAGGTCGCGGAGCCGGCGCAGCAGGTCCTCGGTGAAGCGGCGCGGGTCCTGGCCGGTCTCGACGATCTTGTCGACGACCGAGAAGACCGACGCACCGTCGCGCGAGGCGAACGCCTCGACGACCTCGTCGAGCAGCGAGTCGGGCGTGAAGCCGAGCAGGTCGGTGGCGAGCTTGTGGGTCACGCCCGTCTCGCCGGCGCCGCCGAGCAGCTGGTCGAGCACGGACAGCGTGTCGCGCGCCGACCCCGCCCCGGCGCGTACGACGAGGGGCAGCGCCGCCGGCTCGATGGCCACGCCCTCCTCGCCCGCGAGCTGGGAGAGGTAGTCGCTGAGCAGGCGCGGCGGGATCAGCCGGAAGGGGTAGTGGTGGGTGCGCGAGCGGATGGTCGGCAGCACCTTGTCGGGCTCGGTCGTGGCGAAGATGAACCGCAGGTGCGGTGGCGGCTCCTCGACCAGCTTGAGCAGGGCGTTGAAGCCCTGCGTGGTGACCATGTGGGCCTCGTCGATGATGTAGACCTTGTAGCGGTCGCGCACCGGCGCGAAGAACGCCTTCTCGCGCAGGTCGCGGGCGTCGTCGACGCCGCCGTGGGAGGCCGCGTCGATCTCGATGACGTCGATCGAGCCGGGTCCGCCGCGGGCCAGCTCGCGGCAGCTGTCGCACTCGCCGCACGGGTCGGAGACCGGCGCCTGCGCGCAGTTGAGCGCGCGGGCCAGGATGCGGGCCGAGGTCGTCTTGCCGCAGCCGCGCGGCCCGGAGAAGAGATAGGCGTGGTTGACCCGGTTGGCCGCGAGGGCGGCGCGCAGCGGCTCGGTCACGTGGTCCTGCCCGATGACCTCCTGGAAGGTCTCGGGCCGGTAGCGGCGATAGAGCGCGAGCGGTGACTCCACGTCGTGAACCCTAACCGGGGGCACCCACAGCGACCACCGGGCCCGGCCTGCCGCACGTGCCGGGACATGAAGAGGCCCCCCACGCACCCGTCAGAGCTCACTTGCCCTTGCTGCCTTCCGGCCCTGGGGGATTGGGCGAGGTGACGCCGCGTGGGGGGTTGCCGGGAAGTCTAGGCGAGCGCCGATCCGGCCCCCAAACCCAGGGCCTCGGCGACCCGGCACGGGCGATTTCACCGTCCCCCGAGCCGACCGGTACTCTCCTCGGCGGAGGTATCGCCTAGTGGCCTATGGCGCTCGCTTGGAAAGCGGGTTGGGTTAACGCCCTCGGGGGTTCGAATCCCCCTACCTCCGCCAGAGGAAAACAGCCGCTGACCTGGGCCTTCTTGGTCCGGGTCAGCGCCCTTCAAGGGCTCATGTGCCGAAATATGTGCTAAGCCTCGTCGAGGTGCGCAGCGAAGCGATCCACCGCGGCCCTCTGCATCGTTGGAGTGACGTGGCTGTAGATGTTCATCGTCGTGGTGATCGTGGAGTGCCCAAGCCGCTCCTGAACGACCTTCGGGTGCTCCCCCAGCTCGAGCAGCAGGGTCGCGTGTGTGTGCCGCAGGCCCTTGAGGGTCACTCGCGGCAGTTCGCCCAGCTCGGCCTGCGCCCGCTCGACGCGGGTGATCCAGCGCCGGCTGACCTCGTTGGGCGAACGAATCTGGCCCGCGTTGTTGCCGAACACGTAGGCATCCGCCCGGGCAAGGGTCAGCGAGATGGCTCCCCGCTTTGCCTTGTATGTCTTGAGCACTGCGAGGGTGTCGCTGTCGAGGTCGAGGACTCGCGCTGATCCTGTCTTGGTGGTCTTCGCCAAATTGCGGATCGTCACATCGGCAGCGCGCCTGATGGCGAGCCTGCCAGTGGTGAAGTTCAGGTCGCCCCAGCGCAGGGCCAGCGCCTCGGATCGGCGCATGCCGCTGTAGGCGATGGTGCGCCACAGCGGGAGGAGTTCGTCACGGTATTCGTCTCGGTCCCAGGCCAAGAAGGCGTGGAGCTCTGGGCCGGTCCAGGTGATGATCTCCGGCTTCTGTGCGCGCACCTGGCTCGAGCTGGGTGGGTTGACCGCTCGCTTCTTCTTGGCGGGATTCACCAGGATCAGCCCGTCATCGACGGCGGCGTCGAGCATCGAGGCGAGCAGGACGTGGACCTTGGAGACGGTGTTGGCCGACAGCGGCGTCCCGTACCCGGTTCTGTCGCGGCGCCCGGAGGTCTCCAACTGTCGGTAGTGGGCCGCGATCCTGGTGGCGGTGAGCTTGTCGAGTCGGATTGATCCGAGGTAGGGCGTGACGTGGTTGCGGATGACCTTCTTGTAGCCCTCGATGGTGGAGTTTTGCAGCCGCAACCCGGCGATCCAGTGTTCGGCGTAGTCTCCGATGGTGGGCGCCTTGGCCTGGAACCGCGCGTTCGCCTTCTTCTTCGTCAATGCCTCTGCGAGTACTCGTTGTGCCTCGTCGAGGCTCTTGAACCCGCCGCGGGTAAGCCGCTTGTCGCCGGCCTCGGGCCGCTCGGGGTCCGCGGGAACGTAGATCTGGAACTTCCAACGCTGCCCACTTTGAGTCTCGTACGACGTGATCGATCCGGCGTGCCGGGACCGAGAACGACGGCCCGGCTTCTCGGACATGTCAGGCCCACCCGTCAGCCGTGTCGTCACGAGGTGCCGGCAGCGCCTCGGGGTCGAGGGCGAGGAGCCGGACGCGAGCAGCATCACGACGTGCACGGAATGCGGCCAAGCGCTCCTCGTAGGTCGCGCGGTGCAGCTGGTTGCCCTCGCGTCCCTCTGCGTACTGCATCATCAGGTTCTCGTAGTAGTGGATGGAACTGACCGCGGAGAAGTACTCGTCCTTCCAGTAGCGAGCCAGGTCCTCGGTGGTGAGCTTGGCCTGGCCCCGGACCCATGCCTGGATCTCCTCGTGGTTGAACTGGCCGCCAGGCAAACCGGTTGGCGGCGAAGCACCCTCGGGTGGTGCCAGCAGCGCGGCCGGCGTGCTCTGCAGGATGTTGGCGAAGACGGTCAGGTCATCGACGTCCACGCGCCGGTCGCCGTTCTCGATCTTGCTCAACGCCGAGGTCGACATGGCTCGTCCGGTCTCCTTGACCCGCTCGGAGAACGTCCGGAGGTCCATGCCGATCGCCTGCCGCGCACTGCGCACGTTCGCCGCTACATGCGCGTTCGTGTTCCCGGGGGGGTTCCCTCGTTGGCGTTGCTCCATATAGGAAACATACACCGTCGCTCTTGAAACATCAAGCGCGAACGTGTACAGTCGCAGACCTCCACAGGGCGCGGGATATTGGGAGATGCGACATGAGAGCAGCCACTATGACGATTCAGGCGCTGCGCAGCGCGCCCAGCCTGGTCATCACCCGCACGGACGCCGCAGCAGCCCTCGGGGTTGACCCCCGGACAGTCACGGCCGGTATCGAGAACGGCACGATCCCCTCGGTCAGGCTCGGCCGTCGCGTGCTGATCCCGCGGGAGAAATTCCTCAAGCTCTTCGACCCCGACGAGTGAACTTGACGATCGGTGGATGAGTCACACGCCTCCCTTGACTGGGATCACGCCGGAGTCGGTGAGTTGCTGCGGACGGAAACCACTCGTTCCTCGCCCGATCGGAGGGCGCACCGAATAGCCTCCGCGTCCCGGGAAACGTTCCGGACGGGCTATACGGTGCCGGTTGCAGAGACGGCATTCGGCGTCCCCCGTTTTGCTGGGTGTTCGTCAGTCAGGGTTCGGCTTGCGGCCATGCTTGATTTGCAGGTGATCCCTGGTGAGCTGACGCGTGCCTGGTCTGATGGAGACTCCACTGAACCCGGCACGCGACACTACGCAGATCGGCCACGGGCCGCTGCATGCGCCCGGCATCGAGTCCGCCGTACAGGCCGCAGGAGCGACGAGGGAGCGTGACCCTGCGCGATTCCTTCCGCTCTCAGATCCAGCGCTGCAGCCAGATCCGGGCGTCCCACTCGGACTTGGTGAGGAGCACGTCGGTCCAGATCGGCCAGAACCACGCGAAGGCGACCAGCGCCAGCACGGTGTAGCTGCCGGCCACGACGACCCCGAACGTACGCCGCGGGGTCGGCACGTCGGAGGTGCCGATCAGGTGCCCCATCGCCAGGACGACGGACAGCACCAGGAACGGCAGGCTGGTGATGGCGTAGAAGAAGAAGATCGGCCGGTCGTCGTAGAAGAACCACGGCAGCCAGGTGCTGGCCAGCCCGAGCACGGCGACGCCGTGGCGCCAGTCGCGCGCGCCGATCCACAGCAGCAGCGAGGCGATCATGGCCAGGCAGCCGCCCCACCAGATCACCGGGTTGCCGATGAGCAGGATCTGCCGGATGCACGTCGAGCCGGTCGGTGCGTCGCACCCCTGAGCGCCCGGCTGGATGTCGGTCTGAGCGTCGACGCCGACCGGGCGGCCCATCACCAGCCAGGTCGACGGCTTGCTGGCGTAGATGTGGGTGGAGTCGTTCAGGAAGTGGGTGTGGAAGGTGTAGACGTCCTGGTGGTAGGACCAGAGTGATCGCAGCGACTGCTTCACCTCGCCGAACCCGTGCGCGTCCGGCTGCGACGCCGTCGGCCACGGGTCGTCACCACCGTAGGTCGTGTATTGGCTGTTGGTGAGCGTCGAGCTGCTCTCATACGCGTCGGCGTGCATGAGCCACCCGGTCCAGGTCGCGACGTAGGTCACCAGGGCCACGCCCACCAGGGCGAGGAAGGCGGGGATGCCGTCGAGCACCACCGAGCGAAGCAACGGCCGGCGCTGACCGAACGCGCGGCGGGCACCGGCGCTCCACAGCCAGGCCAGCAGGCCGAAGGCCGCGAGCGCGTAAACGGCCGACCACTTGGTGCCGCACGCGAGGCCGAAGGCGACGCCGCCGGCGAGCAGCCACGGTCGCCACCACATACGCCACCACCTCTCGCGGGTTTCCGCCGCGAGGCGGTCGCGCAGCCACTGGCGGTCGGCGACGACGCAGTGCACGCCGAGCAACGTGAAGAACGCTAGGAAGATGTCGAGCAGGGCCAGCCGCGACAGCACCAGCTGGAGGCCATCGACCGACAGCAGCAACCCGGCGACCACGCCGAGCACGGTCGAGCCGGTGACCCGGCGCACGAAGCGGCACATCAGCAGGACCATCAGGGCGCCGATCACCGCCGACGCCATCCGCCACCCCGACGGCTCCATGCCGAAGACCTCGATGCCGGCGGCGATCAGCCACTTGCCGACCTCGGGGTGCACGATCATCGACGGGTCGTCGCGCCACAGCCCGGTCACGTTGCCGTTGAGGATCGTCTTGTCGGCGTCCTCGACGTAGGCACGGACGTAGCCGAAGTTGAGCAGCGACCAGGCGTCCTTGGCGTAGTAGGTCTCGTCGAAGGAGAACTGGTGAGGGGTGCCGAGATGCCACCGACGCAGGAAGAAGGCCAGGCTCGCCAGGCAGATCGCGCCGACCCAGCCGGGCAGCCTGTCCTCGGACCTCCAGCGCGGGGTGTTCCGCTCCGCAGCAGTCGGGATCACGCGGGAACTCTAGCCAGAGGCGGTCACCCGTACGCGCTGCACTCTACGAGTTAGCGACTTCCGGAAGCTGTAGTACGGCCGCCGTAGGACCCTTGCTCTCGGACCCTTGACGGAACGGATGAGACGCGAGCACACTCGCTGCACGCGTGAGGCCGCTATTCAAGCTGGCGGGCCGCGCGTCTTATTCAGGCCAAGACTCTCGGGGGACAACATGACACGAACCACATCACGTCGGGGTGGCTGCGTCGTTGCAGCGCTCGCAATTGTATTCCTTACGGCACCTTCCGCCTCCGCCAATTACATTGCTGGCGGTTCGAAGACATGTGGACCCGACCAGCAGGTTCGCATCGGCGCTACTACCGACGGTGGTACGTCGCTCATCGACTGGATCACTTCGAGCGGCCAGTTGAAGCAGTCGAGTAAGACCGGGACAAGTTTTAGCGTGTACACCGGCTCCCGGTCAATCACTCACTGGGAAGTAATCAACAATGACACCCGAGTGAATACAGCCGGGGTCTCCTGCGTCTAAGCACTGGTGCACAGCCACTCAGCAGCCCGGTTCGCCGTGTCCGGCCGCGGGATGCAAGAGCCGCGTCATCCTTAGCGCCAAGGACGCTCAGAAGACTTTGTCCAGGGCGCTGAAGGCTTGACGCCTACACCGACAGGCGCCATGGCACGCATCAATATTCGGAAATAAGCGACGCCCATAGCAGCCAAAGGGGCTCGGACACTCAGCGCGTTCGCTCGGATATCTTTCGACACTCCACTGTTGGCTGGTCGGTAAGCATGGCGATGCGCAGCACGAGCACATCGGCGACCTCAACACCGGTCACGGATCCCGCACTGGCACGCTCCGCGAGCCGATGGGCTCGCGGGACGCGCCTCAGTCAGGATCTGGCCTGCGTTGTTGCCACATGGCGAAGGTGCTACTCGGTATCGATTTCGACAACCTTCAGCGGCCCGCCTGCATCTCATCAACGAATGATGGACAGGTGCGACCGGCCGGCTATAAGTTCCCTTCACCGTCATCGGGGCGGGACAAACTCACGGGGGTGAGCATGACCAGGACTAGTACCAGAGGGTTGCGGGCTGCGATGGCAGGCGCCTTGCTAGGGAGCTGTCTGATCAGCACGGCGGCATTCGCCGGCGTTGCGTTCAGCGCGTATTCGGAGATGGGTCCCTTTGGCGGGTACTCCTACGAGTACCGCACTCGAGTGTCGACGGACAACGGTGGTGACGCGAACGGCGCAGTGCAGATGGGAACCAAGAACGGTGCGCAGGTCCCCACCGGTTACATCGGCACGCAGGCATCGCTATGGAAGAGCAACGGGACGCTCTGCGTAGACACACCCTGGCGGTACAACCCGTACCCCATCGTCTCGACCCTGGATAGCACGGCCGGGTACGGGGACTGCGGTGCCGGCAACTACTACGGTGACGGTCAGGTTGCGGCCTATCGGCCCGGCGCTGGCATTTATGCATACGGCTACCCGCCCGGGTCGCCCGTCCAGTACCAGAGCAACTAACGGGGAATGGTCATGCAGATGAAGCTTCGGAACGTTGCGCTCGTCGTGGGGAGTTCGCTTGCAGGCGTACTTGCTGGAGCGTTGGTCTTGGGCCCAAACCTCTCAATGGCGTTTGATGGCGATCGTGAGAGTGTGTCGTCTCATACATCGTCTGACGATGGCCGGTTTCGAGACCCTCGGCCTGAAGAGGTGGTCGCAAGTCCGCCGTATCCGGTCAACACGAACGGTCAGACGTATGGCTCCGGTATGAACATCGACGCCGACAACCCCGGGCCTGACCTGATCGCTGCATACGGAACGAACGGCGCCTTCGGCTACGTCCTCGCGACCGATCGGCCTCAGCCAGCGACCAGCCTAGTGAAGGACTTCACGCGGCAGAAGACGACAACCGCGATCCCGTTGTATGAGGTAAATGGCGAGACCGTCGTCGGCGAGTTCGCCATCGTTCCCGGCGAATCGTCCAGTCGCTAATCGCTGGACGTGGTGATATCAAGCGCGTGAGCCACCACTCCGTGTAGAGGTTCTCCTTGAGAGTGGGGGGACGACGAGGGTGGCAGCCGCACTGCCACTTTCCCGTTGGGTGAGCAGCCAATCTGCCCGACATCGGTCGGGCGAGTCTTGAACTCGTCCATCACCTCCTGTCGTCGTTCGGGGGCCGCTTC